>CAWIMI010000035.1:0-19311 GCA_963837015.1 uncultured Acidobacteriota bacterium
CAAGCCCACCACCGTTCAAAGCAAACGGCGGTTTATGTACCAGCGATGCCCTTGTTCTGTAAAATCCTGACCACGACGCGGCGATTCTCAGCCTGCCCCTCAGCCGTTTAGTCGGGAGCGACTTGCCTGCTGGTGCCCATCGCGCCGGGAGCGAAAACGTTAGTCAACGGAATGTACCCTGCTGTTCCAGAAACTCAAGCACGTGGTCCGCACGCTCCATGCTCAGCCTTTGATTCAGCGCGGCACTGCCCACTTCGAGCATAGCCCTGCACTTGAATGATGTAGGCAGTAATGCCTTTGGCCTGCTCCGCCAGCTTCAGCAGCTCCGTTTTGTACTTGGGGTCATCACGGTACTGCCGTTCCCGAAGTAGACCGTCGCCTCGCCCAGGATGTTGTAATCCGCCAGTTCTCCGAAGCGCTTATTGTCAGCTGCAATCGCTGCCTTGTTCGCGGCGATTGCGCAGCGTCGCAGCAGTCTTCTGCTGTTCTGCCTGGAGCTGTTGCTGCTGTTGCTGAAGCCTCTGTTTCGGGCGTGGATTTGCTGTTCGCTCTGCTGGATCTGCTGCTGGTTTGCCTGGACTTGTTGTTCGGTCGGAGTCAGGCCGCCTGCATGTCCTCGGCAGCCTTCAGATCGGACCCTTTGAATTTCACCGTGTCCGCCGCCAGTTGGTTCTGCGCATTGTAGGATCCCTGCACTTGCACTGGAAGGCCCGGCACCAGAGCAGTGACGCCCATTCTTTCTTGCGAGCGTGGAACAATCCCTCAACTTCGTCGACCTCGGTGGCAGGAGTGAGGACCACCACGACGTTTCCGGAATCCTGAGTTTGCAGCGTCATCGTGGCGCCGCTTCGTCCGTTGATCACACCCTGAATGTTTTGCGCCGCGGCAAGCCGGCCGCCCATCACGAGCGCCGTTAAAAACACAGCGGCGGACAAGCTAATCTTTTACCTCCATTTCTGATCATGACTTTCACTCCATCTTTTTATTTCGGCTACCCCATCTCGTGGCCCGCCGTCAATTGGTGGTGCCGGAGTCGACCATTGATATTTTGAGCGAGGCGCCGCAGCTCATCGTCAAGATGAATGAACCTCGTCCGTTTGAGTACAGAACAATCACGGCCCATCGGGAACTAGCAGAAGTACGAGGACGAATCCTAAATAGTACAGGCGCGCTTCTGATAGCACTTTCCGCATCAGCGACCGTGGAACCGCTCCCCTTTTTCCGCGCAGGCTCATAGCCGCACGGACCGGCTATGCCTTAGACTCTCTATTCACAGTTTGACTGGAGGTTTCCGTGGCTGGTGTTTCTAGAATTTCTCCCGCACTCAAGAAACGTGCGGCGCGAATCACACTGCTCCTCATGGATGTGGACGGCACCATGACGGATGGCAGCGTTACCTTGCTTTCGCAAACCGATGGAACTGCCCTCGAAATCAAAACTTTTGATGCCCACGATGGCCAGGGGCTAACACTGGCCCAGACTGCCGGCCTGCGTACGGGTTGCATTACCGGGCGCGAAAGCGCCGCACTCCTTCGCCGCGCCCGCGAAATGAAGATGGAATTTGTCTACATGAAACAGCCGGTGAAGATGCCGGCCTATGAAGAAATCCTGCAAAAAGCGGGCGTCGCGGATTCCGCGGTTGCGTTCATTGGCGATGACCTTCCCGATATCCCCTTGATGCGCCGCACGGGTCTCGCAGTGGCTGTCGGGGATGCCGTCCCCGAAGTGAAGAAGGCGGCGCACTACACCACGAAAGCCCTCGCGGGCCACGGCGCAGTTCGCGAGGCCGTTGAACTCATCCTGAAGGCGAAAGGCATCTGGGAAGCGATGATTGACAAGGCTCGTGCTTGACCATCAAGCAGCTTTGCCGCGCCAATCCTTTGTTACCTTCCAGGTTGGTAGTAGAGAGCAAGTATGAATATCGTTCCGACAACCGTAGCTATGCCGACAGTGAGAATCAACCAATGGCGAGTGCTAAGCGGAAGTTCTCTCCTCCGTCGCTTGAAAACGAATGATGATGAGTTTTGCCTCCTTCTGTAGAGGAGTAGCGCTTGGCGAATCCACGAAGAGCTCATGGTTAGATTCCCGTGGTCTCGTATGTCAAGACTGCCAGATTCAGCCGATAGTCATAACCGGCCTGTGCGTTACTGATTTCGGCTTGCGTCTGCTGAAGCTGTGCCTGGCTCAACTCGACAATCGAACCGAGCCCCAGTTTGTAACGAGCCTGGGCAAGACTCAGTGCCAGCTGTGCCTGTTGCAACAATTGCTGCGTAACCGCCAGTCGCTGGTAAGCAGTGTTCGCATTTAGCCAACTGGTACGAACGTCGCGCGAGATCAGATTGCGCATGTCGCGCAGCCGTTCTTGTACTCCTTGTGCCCTGAGATTTGCCTCACGGGCTCTCGCCGTATACTGAAAACCGTTAAAGAGCGGGATCTCGACGTTCGCGCCGACGGCGCCGTACGTATTGCTCAAGGCGCCTGGATTCGGAGCAACCGCAACGTTGCCCACAGGCGTGTCTCCTACCGCCCCGAGGGCGCGAATACTGGGAAAGAGTAGGTCTCGCTCCGCAGTCTGGAATTTCTTGGCCGACTGGTACTGGAACTGCAGCGAAAGTATTTCCGGACGCGCGGAAAAGGCCTGCGCAATCAGGTCGTCCACATTGCCAGGGGGTGGCGCCAAGGACCAGGTTTCCTCGACGAGCTGAAAGTCCTGCAAGCTCGAAAACCCGAGCAACATGGAGAGCGTGGCCTGCGCCGCGTTCTCGTTGTTTTGCGCATCCAAGAGCAGGAGCTTGGCTTGCGCCAGGTTGACGCTTGCGAAGCTGTAATCCAGTTCGGATTTCAGCTTGCTTTTGAATAGCGCTTCCACCTGGTTGGCAACGGTTTGCCGTTCGCTTACCGTTTGCTGCGCCACGGTCAGAACAGCTTGTGCTTGCAGGGTATTGTAAAAAGACTTGTTTACAGCGAGGAGGATTTGCTCCTTGGTTGCCAAAGCATTTTCGTTCTCCGCTTTAGCTGCGTAGTTCGCGCTGGAGATCAGATTTGTTGTGCGACCGAAATCGGTGATCAGTTGCGTCACCATGACGCCCATGGCAGCGCGCTCGTAAATGATCGGATTATTCAGCGCACCCGCAGTGATGCGACTGCCGGACTGCGCATCTACGCCGGTGAGATCACCGGTAGCTGTGGGCCACAGGTTTGACTTCACCTCCCTGGTGACTTGTTGGGAAGCAAGAGCGATCAGCCGGGCGACGGAGATCTGCGGGTTGTTCTTGATCGCAAGCTCTTCGGCCTGCTTCAGCGTCAGAGGCGTTGACGTCCCAGCGGCTTGAGGACGGGACGACGCCTGTGTGGTCGCTTGCGGATATGTATTTTGGGCGGGGGCGGTTTGTGGCACTGGGGCCGGGGGAAGATCCCGTGCCGTCTGTACGTTGAGCGAGGCCTGAGCAAGGCCAAACAGAGGCCAGGTCAACGCGAGCACGACAGCAGCACCGTATTTATGTTCTCGCTTCATGGATTTGCCTTTTTTGAAGCCATTCGTCAAAATCCCTCGCCTTCGTTACACGCGCCCACCGAAGGCGAGGGTTCGTATGTTCTCGACGAAAGAGCTCCGACCGTCACAGCTATCGATTCTGGGCGCAATCTGAACTGCGATGAACGACACCCATCCTCATATCCGGGTCGTTTGGCAGATCAAAGTACATGACATATTTAGTTAAGCGCACCTTGATCGGCTGATCGGGCGTAAACTCTGACGGCAAGTAATTGAATGGCGTTTCATACCGGCCAACATAGGTTTGGCAATCGACACGCACAGAAACCTCGTAAGCGTAATACCGCGAAGTCAATGGCGCATCGGACGGATTGCTGCCCCCGATCGTGTAATCAGGGGAAAACACTTTCTGCTTCTGTACCTGGATTACGGTTCCCTGCACGTATTCGTTTTTGTTACTTCGCGTCGGAGACCCATTCAGCATGGGCACAATCACCAACACCGCGATAACGATATAGATATTCCTGTTCATGATCTCCTCCATGAGATCGCCTGCTGAAAGCGCAGAGCACGACTGCTGCTGATTCGAACCAGTGTTCCGCTGTCGAATCTGGTGGCTTTCTTGAGAAGCGGGCTTAGCAGAAAGGAGGAGGTCGGCTATAGAGAAAATCTTCCGAATCAAGCCGGGTAACCGGAGGAACCGGGGGCAATGCGGCTCCTGGAGCTCCCGCAGGCTGGAACAACACAAAAGTCGGCGCTGGAGCAGACCAATGCAGGCCGTCATTCAAAAGATGCTGTCGCTTGGCGTCAGCCGAGTGCGGGCTTACGATCTTTGCTGCCGCACTAGTTGTACAACCGTGGTGTACCGGGTTGCGACGTTAATCGCGAGAGAAAGAACGGCGGCGAGAATCAGCGTTCTACGCCAAATGCTCACCCATCGCGCGCCGTCATCCCGAACCTGACCCTTAGGCACGGGGGAGCGCTGGGCACAAGTAAAATCGTGTTCGATCATTCAGCTGGCTCCCCGGGTAAAGCTTCCCCGGCTTCTTCCTTGCGTCTCCCGTAAACCAGCAGATATGCGGCGGGCACGATAAAGATGGTCAAAAGAACAGACGAGGTAAGCCCTCCAATAATCGCGCGCGCCATGGGCGTGTACTGCTCTGCTCCGGTTCCGAGTTTCAGCGCCATGGGAATCATGCCGATAATCGTCGCCAGCGAAGTCATCAAAATTGGCCGCAGGCGCACCCGGCACGCGGTCACCACTGCGTCAGCAGGTGACAACCCTTGCCGCTCCAGATTGTGCGCGAAGTCAACAATAAGAATGCTATTCGAGTCCGCGATGCCCACCAGCATGAGCACTCCCATCAGCGACATGACATTCAGCGTGCTGTGGGTGAGGGGAAGAATTATCAAGACGCCCACAAATCCCATGGGGATTGCCAGCATGATCAAAAGAGGATCGATAAATGACTTGAATTGTGCGGTCAGGATCAGAAACAACAGGACGAACGAAAGCAGGAACCCTAGCCCAAAGCTCTTGAACGACGCTTGCATGCCCTCGACCATTCCGCGTAGGTTCACTCGCACATTGGACGGAATATTCGCCTCGCCGACGATGTTCTTGATGGCGCGTGTGACGCGGCCCAGATCTTCTCCGGAGGGAGTAACGTACAGATCGATCACCCGCTGAATTTGGTGATGATCCACTTCGGTCGGCGTCTCCATGTACTTCACTTTGACGACGTTATCGAGAACTGTGACCGGTCGTGCCTGAGCCTGCACTTTCATCGGTCGGATTGGTTTGGGATCAGCCAGGTTCGCACCGCAAGTCCACGCGGACATGGGCGGATCGGTCATCGCTGCAGGTCGCAGCGATGTCCTGCGGGGCAAGACCGGGCCGCAGCCCTTGTTGGTCTTTTTGCCGTCCGATTGCGCGCGCAGCGGGATTTGCCCCAGATCGACCATGTTGTGAATCGCTGCTGGACCGTGTTCAAAGTATTGGACCGTCAGGTAATAGTCATTGCCACTTTTCCGATCCACCCAGTAGTTCGGCGCAATCATGTAATTGGAATTCAGCGCGGTGATGACATTGTCAACGACATCCTTCTGCGTGAGTCCCAATTCCGCCGCGTGTATGCGATCCACGTCAAGTCGCAAAGCCGGGTAATTCATGTCCTGCGGAATGTAGATCTCTCCGACTCCCGGTACCCTTCTTATCCGCGTCGCCAGATCCTGTGCCACACCGTAAATCTGGGGTAGATCTGGACTGCTCACCTGGATGTCAATCGGTGCGGGCATGCCCATGTTCAGGATCGCATCGACCATGGAGCCACTCGAGAAGAAGGTTCGAATGTCCGGAAACTGACTGGCCATCGCCGTCTGGACTTGATCCATGTATTCGAAACTGCTGAGCTGATGAGGTTCGTTCAAAGCCACTTGGATCGTAGCGGTATATGGTCCAGCGTTGGTGGTGTACAAAGAGGAGAAGTCCGGAACCACACCGATGTTGGAAACCACCATCTTCAGGTCTTTGGGATCCACCTTATTGCGGATTAACCGCTCCACGTTCGACACGTACTGTTCTGTATTCTCGATCCGAGTTCCGGTCGGCACTTTCAGGTTGATGGTGAATTGGCCAGCGTCGGTTTGCGGGAAGAACGCCAACCCCAGTAATGGATAGATGGTCAGGCTGGCCAGGAATACGCCACTCAAAATCGCGACCGTGAGCCCAGGTCGTTTTAGCGCCCGTCGTACCCAGTATTCATAGAAATCCAGAACCTTATTAAATCCCCGGTTAAAGCCGGCATTGAACCGGTCCCACCAGGAATGACCGGCTGCCGCGGTGGGTTCGACTTCATAATCTTTATGCTGATGCTCCGCCGCGTGGGGGACCGCCTTGAGAAACCGCGAACAGAACAACGGAATCACAGTCATAGCCACCACAAAGGAGGCCAGCAAAGATAAACAGAAAGCCAACGCCAGCGCGGAAAAGAGAAACTTCGCCACACCGTAGAGGAAAACTACAGGGAAGAAATCCACGACATCTACCAGAGTGGCCGCTAACACAGCCAGGTTCACCTCCGCCCCGCCAATTTCGGCGGCTACGACCGGCGCCGCTCCCATTTCCAGATGGCGATAGATATTCTCCAACGAGATTACGGAGTTATCGATTACTCGCGAAAACGCAAGCGCCAGACCTCCCAGAATCATGGTGTTTACCGTGCTGCCCATCATGTACAACACGACGAAAGTGGCCAGTGCCGATAGCGGGATCGACAAAAGAACCGCCGATGTAGCTCGAAAGCTCCCGAGGAAGATTAAGATCATCAAGCTGGTCAGAATCAATCCCAGCAGACCTTCGTGGAGGACAGTCTGTATGGCCTCCTTCACGTAAACGGACTGGTCGAACACAACATTTGCCACCATTTGTTTCGGAATGTCGTAGAGGTGTCCGACCAGCTTGCGGATACCGTTCACCACATCGATGGTATTGGTGGCCCCGCCCTGCTTCATGATGGGGATGTAGCAGGACCGCTGGCTATCGACCCTCACTATGTTGTATTGAATCTGATGGGAGTCCTCGGCTTTGCCCACGTCGTCGACGGATACCCACGAAGAACCGACCGTCTTGAGGGGAACTTCCCCCAACTGCTTCATGTTGTCAACCAAACTGTTCGAGTAAACGTAGTAGTCGTTGAGTCCGACCTTTACGTCTCCGGCGGGCAAAATCAGGTTGGCGTTGTTCACCGCGCCGACCACGTCCATCGGACTCAACTGCCTGGACAGCAACTTGTAGGGGTCGACATACACCATGATTTGCCGGTAATTGCCGCCGAAGGGAGGTGGAATTTCAGCTCCCGGAACCACGGCGATCTGATTTCGGATTTGAAATTGCGCATAATCGTGAAGCTGGGTTTCGTTGAGTCCTGGCCCCTTGACGGTCACTAAAGCTACCGGAAGGCTGGAGGCGTCGAACTTTAGCACTACTGGCGGTAATGTGCCCGGCGGCAGCCGCTTTAAGTCGGCTAGCGCGAGATTGGAAAGCTCGGTTACGTCCGCGTCCGCGTTGGTTCCAGGCTGAAAATAGACGCGGATGATGCTCACGCCCAGCAACGAGCGCGATTCCATGTGGTCGATGCCGCTGGCTAAAGTAAAAAAACGCTCAAGCGGGTCGGTGATGTCAGTCTCAATATCCTGTGGCGGCATCCCGGAGTAGAAGGTGGCCACCACCACCTCCGGCAGGTTGATGGGTGGAAAAAGATCAACCGGCATTCGCGCCAGACTCGTGACCCCAATGACCAGGAGTACCAGGCAGACGACGATGATGAAGTACGGATTGCGAATTGAGAAACGCGGCATCAATCCTCGACAAAAACCTGATTCGCAAATCTCTTGCGATGAAAGCGCACGCAGAACGTCACGGCGTCGCCACCGCCTTCCCCGTGCGGTACACCAGCAAATAAGCCGCCGGCACAATAAAAACGGTAAGAACCACGGAAGCGCTGAGGCCACCGATGATGGCACGTGCCAAGGGAGCGTACTGTTCGCTTCCCGTACCCAGTTTGAGGGCCATAGGCACCATGCCAATGATGGTGGCCAAGGACGTCATCAGAATCGGACGCAGGCGAACGCGACACGAGGTGATCACCGCCTCCTCTACCGATTTTCCCTGCTCCTCGAGTCGATGGGCGAATTCGACAATCAAAATGCTGTTTGAGGCTGAGATTCCCACCAGCATCAGCACTCCCATTAGAGACATCACGTTGAGGCTCGTCCCGGTAAGCGGCAGAATCAGCAATACCCCAATAAATCCCATAGGAATGGCAAGCATGATGAGAAACGGATCTTTGAACGATTTGAACTGCGCCACCAGGATGAGATAGAGAAGGACAACCGAGAGGGACAAGCCGATAGCAAAGCTTTTGAACGAGGCCTGCATGCCTTCCACCATGCCCCGCAGGTTGACGCGAACGTTCTCTGGAAGTTTCATCTGGCCGATCACGCCTCGAACCGCGTCCGCAACCTTTCCCAGGTCCTCGCCAGCTGGAGTCACGTATACGTCGGTCACGCGCTGGATCTGGTAATGATCGACCTCCGTCGGCGTCTGGACATTCTGCAGTTTCACCACGGAATCGAGCGTGGTAGCCTGTCGGAGATTCGACGCGCGAATTGGGATATTGGTCAGATCAGCGAAATTGGAGATCGCGGGGCGGCCCTTTTCGTAATACTGGACGGTGAGGTAATAATCGTTGCCAGTCTTGTAATCGACCCAATAATTGGGAGCGATCATATAATTCGAGTTGAGCGCGGTGATGACGTTATCGACGACTTCCTTCTGCGTAAGCCCGAGTTCGGCTGCATGTACCCGGTCAACGTCCAGTCGCAACGCCGGATAATTGAGATCCTGCGGGATGTAGACTTCGCCCACCCCGGGCAGTTGCCGGATGCGCCCGGCCAGTTCCTCTGCGATACCGTGGATTTGGTGAAGATCGGGACTACTGACTTGAATATCAATCGGTGCAGGCATGCCCATGTTCAGGATGGCGTCCACCATCGAGCCGCTGGAGAAGAAAGCTCGCACCTCCGGAAATTGGCTCGCGATCTCCTTCTGTACTCGATTCATGTACGCGAAACTACTCAGACGATGCGGTTGATTCAGCGCTACCTGGATGGTGGCCGTGTACGGTCCGGCGTTGGTCGTGTACAAAGACGAAAAGTCGGGCACCACGCCGATGTTCGAGACCACCATTTTGAAATCTTTCGGATCGACCACGCGGCGAATCAGGTCTTCGACCTTAGCGACGTACTGTTCGGTCACTTCGATTCGCGTGCCCGTCGGTACCTTGAAGTTGATGGTGAATTGGCCGGCGTCAGTTTGCGGGAAGAATGCCAGCCCGAGGAATGGATAGATGGCCAGGCTGACGAGAAACATACCGCTCAAGATTGCCACGGTGCGGCCCGGTCGTATCAAGGCACGCCTTACCCAGTACTCGTAGGAATCCAGCAGTCGGCTAAATATCCGGTTGAAGCCAGCATTGAATTTGTCCCACCACGACGACGGCGCTCGCGATTCCGCCTGCGACGGTTGAGCATGCGGATGATAACCCGCTTCGTGGGGCACAGCCTTGAGAAAACGCGAGCAGAACAGCGGAATCACCGTCATCGCCACGAAATAGGAGGCGAACAGCGAAATCACGACCGCTAGCGCCAACGCACTGAACAAAAACTTGCTCACGCCGTAAAGGAAAGTCACCGGAAAAAATACAACTACAGTAGTCAAAGTAGCGGCTAGCACAGCAAGACTGACTTCGTTACCGCCAACCTCCGCCGCCGCCGCGGGCGCCGTGCCCATTTCCAGATGGCGATAAATGTTTTCGAGCGAAATTACCGAATTGTCGATAATGCGGGAGAAGGCTAGCGCCAGTCCGCCCAGGATCATGGTATTAATGGTGCTCCCCGTCATGTTCAGAATTACGAACGTGGCCAGGGCGGAAAGCGGGATGGAAAGAAACACCGCTGTGGTGGCACGGAAGCTGCCAAGAAAAACCAGAATCATCAGGCTGGTGAGAAGCAGGCCGATCAATCCTTCGTGCAGCAACGTCCGGATGGCTTCCTTCACGAAAGCCGACTGATCGAACACGACCGAGGCCACCAACTGCTTAGGAATGTCGAAAAGGTGACCGATCATGTCACGAATGCCGTTCACTACCTCGATGGTATTGGTATCGCCTCCCTGCTTCATGATGGGCAGGTATACCGATCTCTGACCGTCTACGCGTACAATGTTGTACTGGATTTGATTGGCGTCTTGCGCTTCACCTACGTCATTGACTGAGACCCAGGAACTCCCGACCGTCTTGATCGGAATCTTTCCCAGTTGATCCATATTGTTGACCAGGCTGTTCGAATACACGTAGTAATCGAAGGGGCCCATTTTCACGTCGCCGGCAGGTAGGATCAGGTTGAAGTTGTTTACCGCGTTCACCACATCCATCGGACTCAGCTGTCGCGACGCTAGCTTGTAAGGGTCGACGTACACCATGATCTGTCTGTATTTGCCGCCAAAGGGTGGCGGAATCTCGGCGCCCTTTACCACCGCGATCTGATTGCGGATGGCGAATTGGCCTATGTCATGGAGCTGAGTTTGGTTCAGATCTTGTCCTTTTAAAGTCACCAGGCAGACCGGCAAACTTGATGCATCGAATTTCAAAACGACCGGCGGCAGCGTACCTGGGGGGAGGCGTTTCAGATCGGCTAGCGCGAGATTGGAAAGCTCGGTTACGTCCGCGTCTGCGCTGGTTCCGGGCTGGAAGTAGACTCGAATAATGCTCACTCCCAGCAACGAGCGTGATTCCATGTGATCAATGCCGCTGGCTAGAGTAAAAAAACGCTCGAGCGGATCGGTGATGTCGGTTTCAATGTCCTGCGGTGGCATCCCGGAATAGAAAGTGGCCACCACTACTTCCGGCAGATTGATGGACGGAAACAGATCCACAGGCATGCGAGCCAGGCTGGTGACGCCGATAACCAACAGCGCCAGACAGATCACCACAACGAAATACGGATTACGTATTGAAAAACTTGACATGGTCTCTCGCTTGGAGTCCCGCTGCCGACAACTGCGGTCTCTACTCGGCTTTCGCTTCCTTGTACTGCATAATCTGTACTACTTGCGGGTTAACCTTCTGGCCTGGCTTTAGCCCGCTGCGGTCGCTGACGATGACTTGTTCACCCTCGTCTAAGCCAGAAAGCACCTCAGCATCCGTGGCAGTCTGAATTCCAAGCGTTATCGGCCGATCCTCAATCACTCCTTGACGATTCACCACAAACGCTGTGCTCCTGTCGCCTTCATGGTTAATGGCCTGCAAGGGGACTGCGGGGATGTCCTCGCGATGTTCCAGCGCAACATCGGCCTCGGCGTAAAGACCCGGCATCAGCACACGCTGGGGGTTCGGAACATCCACTTCGGTGTGCATGGTGCGAGTGTCTTCCCTAACGTCCACCGAGAACCGCGTCACCTTTCCCGGCAAGCTCCGGTTGAGAGAGGGGACGCGAACATCGACGGGATCTCCAATGTGAATATAGCGAACGTAGGACTCCGGAATAGGAATGACGAGGCGGAACAGGTCGTCTTGCGATAAGCGGACGATCGGCATCGCCTGCGTACTCGAACTTGTCCCCGCCTGCACGAGCGTACCCAGGTTCGCATAGCGTTCTGTCACGACTCCCGCGAACGGCGCCGTAATCTTCGAATAGTCGAACAGAGTCTGATCGTGCGCCAACTTCGCTTTGGCTGCCGCCAATTGGCTCTGGGCCGCTTCCAGGGCTGCTTTCCCTGCATCGACCTGAGAAGAGGCCGCGAGATCTTTTCCCTGGGCATCATCCACTTCCTGTTGAGCAACGATGCCGGGTTGAGTCTCGAAGACCTGATTCAATCGCGTGTATTCAAGGTGCAGGGCGTTGTATTGCGCGTTGTAGCGTGTCAGTTCATGATCGGCACGACTGGCCTGGTTCATCGCGTTCTTGATCTCGGCTTGATCCTGCTCCAACTGTGCTTGCAGTTCTGGAATTTCCAGGACGGCCATCACCTGCCCTGCCTTCACATGGGTTCCGTAGTCAACATCCAATTTCTTGACGTAGCCGGATTCCTTGGCATACACGTCGATCTCCTGGAAAGGAACCAACTCGGAAGACAACGTGATCTGACGGCTCAACGTTTTCTTGACCACCCTCGTTACCCCGACCGTGACGGCGGCACTCGCCTCAACCTTCTCATTGCGTCCGCCACTGCACGACGACAGCCCCAAGGCCAGCATCGCGGCAAGCCCTGGAGCTGCCCACTTACAATTTGCCAATTTAGGCGCCGGCGTCCACGCCCGTGCTGCCGCCCAGCTGAAGTTCATAGGCAATCAGAGTCTCCTAGCTCAGTCCCTTCAGTACCTGACGCAACTTGTCTACGGAAAAGCCCTGCGAGCGGCAGAAGTCGATCACCCTTTGCTCTTCCTGACGTAATCTGTCTGCGACTGCAGGGATCTCTGCAGCAATCGCTTTTGGAACCGTCAAAACCCCGTGCCGATCCCCATGCAAGAGATCGCCGGGACGCACTTCCAGGCCCCCAACTTTAACCTTCGATCCAAAATCGAAGATATGGGCATAGGCATGCGACACGGCCACATTCCCGGCAAACAGCTGCAATCCCACATCTCTCACACCCAGCAAATCCCGTACGGCACCATTCGTCACGTATCCGATGCAACCAAGCGCCCGCAAAATTGCGGCGTGCATGTCACCAAGAAATGCTCCGACTCCCGGCGGTTCGTCCTGATCCTCTAAAACCACAATTCGCGGTGCGGGTAGCTCGAGAATGCTGTTCCACCAGTCGGTACGATCGTGGTAATGGCCCGTGATAGGGGGCTCGGCGCTACGTAGGCGAGCGGTGGCTGCGTAGCCCACCATAGGGGGGAAGTCATCGAAGATGCACCGAATGCGAGCATCGACAAAACCGGTGTTCCGCAACCTGACCTCGAAGGTTTCGATTGCGTTCGAAACCGTGCAGGAGTCTAAACCCCGCAGAGCATCCAGCACGTCGACGCCTATAGCAGTCTCAGAAGCCATGCCACTCCTCTCCACAACTTTCGGTTGACGGCGAAGTTCAATCGCAGAGCGAAAGTCCCATGATTGCAGCCGAACGGCCGCCCATCACGGCAAGAAACCGGACCAAACAAATACGAGACTAGTTCCTGTTAAGAATTAAAGGAACAATTTGGACGACGGAGGGGGTCTGTTGTATAGGCTGTCGCCGAAAACGTGCTTGGGAAGCAACGGGTCGTTCGAAGTTGAACTGACCTCGATTGCGGTCGGTTCGATGACGCTGAGATCGGCACTCGACGTCACCCACCGAGTTGCATCTTTATTCAGGTGCTGACGTTTGGGTTCTACAGAGGGGCGGTCAACCGATTTTACGACGTGAGCCTGATCATTCCTCACAGTCCAAAAACGAGTGGCAACGCTCAACGTTAATGAGCAAATGGCAACGGCGATCACCACCGACCGCCATCTGCGCCCGTCAAGTCTATGATTGTTTACCGATTGCATGTTCCAATCAGCCATGGATCGTTCTTCGGGAAATTATACAGTATTGGCACAAGAAAACGGACGTTACCTCGGTTTCGACCCCTTGAGGTTCGATACCAAATCCAAGGTCTTGGTTGCACGAACGCCGCTGCGAGCGTCCTATTGACCTCAAGAAGCAACGGATACTGGGGGATCGAACTCCCAGACGAAATCCACAGCGAGCCGTTTGCCAGCGTCCAACCTTCGGGCATAGCCTAATCAAAAGGAGTTGATCCATGAGCATTATCGATGTGAGCCTCCCGGCCCAAATCTCGGAACTCAGTCCTTACGCCCCCACCCGATCCACGATTAAAGGAACTCCACTCGACCTCGAGGAACTACTCAAGATAGAGACTTACTGGCGAGCTTGCAATTACCTCAGTCTCGGGATGATTTATCTCCAGGCGAATCCCTTGCTCAAGGAGCCGCTCCGACCTGAACACATCAAGAACAGACTGCTGGGCCACTGGGGTTCCAGTCCTGGATTGTCCTTTGTGTACGTTCACCTGAACCGCCTTATAAAGAAGTACGACCTCGACACGATTTTCCTCGCTGGTCCCGGGCATGGCGCACCGGGCGTTCTCGGTCCGTCCTATCTAGAAGGCACATATTCGGAGATCTATCCGGAGAAAAGTCAGGATGTGGATGGCTTGCATGAGTTCTTCAAACAATTCTCCTTCCCGGGCGGGATCGGCAGTCACTGCACTCCTGAGACTCCGGGATCGATCCATGAAGGCGGAGAACTCGGCTATGTGCTTTCGCATGCGTGCGGCGCTGCGTTCGACAATCCTGAACTGATCGTTGCGGCAGTCGTCGGAGACGGCGAGTCCGAAACCGGGCCACTGGCGACGTCCTGGCACATCAACAAGTTCCTGAACCCTGTGCGCGACGGCGCTGTCCTGCCCATCCTCCATCTGAACGGCTACAAGATCGACAACCCGACTTTGCCGGCGCGAATCTCGCATGAGGAACTGGAGAGCCTTCTCCGCGGTTACGGCTGGACGCCCTACTTCGTGGAGGGTTCCGAAGTCGACTCCATGCACCAGGCCATGGCAGCGACCACCGAGCATTGCGTTTCTGAGATCCGGGAGCATCAGCAATCCGCTCGCAGCAGCGGTGTAGCCAGCCGACCCCGCTGGCCCATGATCGTGTTGCGCTCGCCGAAGGGTTGGACGGCGCCGCGCGAAGTCGAGGGCCATTTTCTCGAGGGCTTCTGGCGGGCCCATCAAGTGCCGCTGCTCAATGTAAAGAAAGATCCAGAACAACTTCGGATTCTTGAGAACTGGATGAACTCGCTGAAGCCTGAACCATTCTTCGATAACGACGGCAAATTGGTCCCCGCGTTCCGTGAGCTGATGCCGTCCGGCACCCGGCGAATGAGCGCAAATCCGCACGCCAACGGTGGACGCTTGAAGAAGGGGTTACGGCTCCCCGACTTCCGCGATTATGCGCAGCAAGTCGAAAAGCCAAGCCAAACCCAGGCCGAGAATACGCGTCCGCTCGGTGCGTTTCTGCGCGACGTTATGAAGGCAAACATGAACAACTTCCGGGTGTTCGGTCCCGACGAGACCACATCGAACAAGCTTAACGAGATCTATGCCGTAAGCAAGAAATTCTGGATCGAGGAATTCTTTCCTGAGGACAACGATGGCGGCAATCTCGCAACCGACGGGCGAGTGATGGAAATGCTGAGTGAACACACACTGGAGGGAATGCTCGAAGGGTATCTTCTGACCGGTCGGCACGGATTTTTCTCCTCCTACGAGTCGTTCGTGCACATCATCGACTCCATGTTCAACCAGCATGCCAAGTGGCTGGAGATGAGCCGGCACCTCTCCTGGCGAGAGGCGATTGCGTCTCTGAATCTCTTGATTACCTCCACCGTGTGGCGGCAGGATCACAACGGCTTCACCCACCAGGATCCCGGCTTCCTGGATGTGGTCGTCAACAAGAGCGCGAATGTCACGCGCATTTATTTGCCACCGGACGTGAACTGCCTGCTTTCGGTCGCCGATCACTGTCTCCGCAGCCAGAATTATGTGAACGTGATTGTTTGCGACAAGCAGAAGCACTTGCAATTTCTAAATATGGAGAAAGCCATCATTCATTGCACCAAGGGAATCGGCATCTGGGACTGGGCGAGTAATGACGAGGCGGGTGAGCCCGACGTGGTGATGGCTTCAGCCGGCGACATTCCTACCCAGGAGGCTTTGGCTGCCACCGCTCTCCTGCGCGCGGAATTTGCTGATTTGAAGATCCGCTTTATCAACGTGATCGATCTTTTCAAGCTTCAGCCGGACACTGAGCACCCTCACGGGCTTTCCGACCGTGAATTCGACTCTCTGTTTACGGTGGACAAGCCGGTCATGTTTAATTTCCATGGTTACCCGCAACTGATCCATCGGTTGGCCTACCGCCGCACCAACCACAACAACATTCATGTTCGCGGGTACAAGGAAAAAGGCAGCATTAATACGCCACTGGAGTTGGCAATCGACAACAACATTGATCGCTTCAGCCTCGCCATGGACGTGGTCGACCGGGTACCGAGATTGCAAAGGATTGGCGCTCACGCCAAGGAGAGATTCCTGAACCAGCAAATCGAGTGCCGGAATTATGCGCACCAATACGGCATCGATAATCCGGAAGTGGCGGACTGGACTTGGCCTTATTAGCGGCCTACCGCCAGACTACTTCTCCCGTGCCTGAGAGAGCTCTGTCCAGATACGTCGCTGCGCTGATCAGCGCGAGATGGGTGAAGGCCTGAGGGAAGTTCCCGAGATGCTGCCCGTTCGAACCAAGTTCTTCCGAATAGAGGCCAAGGTGATTAGCATATCCCAGCAGCTTTTCAAATAATAACTGCGCCTTTTCGAGTTCACCCGCACGGGCCAGGCATTCGACATACCAGAACGAGCACGCGGTGAAGCTTCCCTCTCCACCCGGAAGGCCGTCCACGTGTGTGAGTTCCACTTGATAGCGACGCACCAGCGTGTCTTCGACCAGCCTGCTTTCTATCGCTTTCAGGGTCGAGAGCCACATCGGATCCACCGGGCTGATGAATCTCATCAAGGGCATCAATAGCGCTGACGCATCCACATCTTTCGTGCCCTTCGCCTGCACAAATGACTGCAGCTCTTCATTCCAGAAATTCGTAAAGATGTCATTGCGAATTTCGTCTCGCGTGCGCTGCCATACATCCAGCGGGCCCGAAAGTGAGCGTTTCTGGGCAAGGCGTAATGCCCGGTCGAAGGCCACCCAGCACATAACGCGAGAGTGTAGGAATTCTCTCGCCCCGCCGCGAACCTCCCATATTCCCTCGTCAGGCCGCTGCCAATTCTTACCCAGCCACTCCAGGATGCGCTGCACATCCTGCCATCCAGCATACGAAATTGGATCGGCATATTTATTTGCCAAATAAATCGAGTCCATCATTTCGCCGTAAATGTCCAGTTGCAGCTGCTCATAAGCGGCGTTTCCAATGCGCACCGGCTGCGATTTCTCATACCCAGACAGGTGGTCCAGCGTTAGCTCGTCGAGCTTTTGCCTGCCATCGATGCCGTACATTACTTGCAATGGTCCTCGTTGCGCGTCGTCGCCCAGCCGCCCTTTCAGCCAACCAATAAATGCTTCCACTTCTTCGACGAAACCCAGTCGAATCAGGGCATACAAGGTGAACGTTGCATCTCGCAACCACGTGTAACGATAGCCCCAATTACGGACTCCCCCGATACTCTCCGGCAAAGAAAACGTCGGCGCTGCGATTAAGGACCCGTGCTTGCGGTTGATGAGCAACTTCAACATCAAAGCCGAGCGTTGGACCATTTCCCGCCACCGCCCCTTGTACTTCGATTTCGCAATCCATGTCTTCCAGAAGCGGGACGTTCGCTGGAAACGCTTTCCGATCAGTTGCATCTCAGGTTTTCGGCCGTGCGGACGTACGTCGCCGAACACAAAGGTCGCGGTTTCTCCGGCCTGCAGGCTGAAATCTGCGATTACATCCTGAGAATCTTGTCGCAATGCTCCAGTGAAGTACAAGGCCATCGGAGGGCACCGATTGTCGCTCGGAAAAAACGTCGCAGAGCGATCCGAGATCTCCGCCCGGTGAGTCGATGTCGCGTAGTTAAATCTTGGCCGACAACACATTTTGAAATGCACGTTGCCCCTGATCACGGAGACCGTCCGAACGATCTCATTCGGCTGTTCCCCATCCTTCTCAATCGGCATGTAGTCCATCAGCTCGGCGACACCTTCCTCGGCAAGGAATCGCGTCAGCAGAATGTTGGTATCCGGCAAATAGAGCTGGCGGACGCGCATGTTCGTGAGCTGAGGTTGAATCTGAAATCGGCCACCCTTTTCGTCATCGAGCAGCGCGGCAAACACCGTCGGAGAATCGAAATCCGGGTAACAGAGAAAATCGATCGAGCCGTCCATGCCGACCACCGCGATCGACCGCATGTTGCCGATCACGCCGTAATTCTCGATGGGCTGGAAGCTCATAATTGGAAGAATTCTAGATCGCCAACCATGCCCGATGCAAAACTCCGGCGGCAATCCAGAGGTCAGCCCAAGGAAGCCAGCTGAAAAAGCGCGGCAAAGATCTAAGCCGTGGCTCGTTATAGAATCCTCGTATGCCCAGACCCTACGATGATCCGAGCATCGACGAATATTTGCGTGAACGGCTGATGCCAGTCGAAGGTGCGATTCCGCATCTCCCGGGAATCGAGATGTACGGGAATTCTATTCCCGCCGGGACGGTCGGCGGCGACCTGTTTGAGTACATAAACTTTCAGCAGCGTTACGATATCGATGCCCGCATTCAGCGGGCCCTTAAGCTGTCGAAAGACTTTCTCGAGCCACTTCCGCCCGGCGCGGCCCCTCGTAATTCGGTGGACGATCACGTGGAATGGTTGAAATCGAGGCCGGATTACAGGCCTGAAATGGAAACCGAGTACCGAGATGCGCGAAGTTCGGAACAGGTGCGGGTCGCCGAAGATCTGCGGGAGCTCTTTGGTATGGCCGGCATCCTGCTGGTCGACGCGCAAGGACATGGAATTATCTCCGCCAAGATTGCATCCACCGTCCATGACACATTTCATGCCTTCATGCTTTCCGAACTCGATCGCAACGGCAAAACCACACCGGAGCTATTTGAAAAGATCAACCTGCGATTAGCGCAATCGGTCACGCCTCGCAATGCTCTGGGGAGAATTGAGAAGGAGAACGCGAGAGAGAATGCGACCATGCTGTACGGCGAAGTGCATCCCAATGGCCATTTTCGGTTCGTGAATTTCGGACATCCACCCCCGCTGGTGTTCTCGGCCAAAAATCAAAATTTTATAGAGATTGAT
Organism: uncultured Acidobacteriota bacterium; assembly: GCA_963837015.1. Taxonomy (GTDB): domain Bacteria; phylum Acidobacteriota; class Terriglobia; order Terriglobales; family Acidobacteriaceae; genus JABDBE01. The sequence continues at coordinate 18,955 of CAWIMI010000035.1, forward strand.
AGAAACCGCATGGTGCAATTCCTCGCGCTCGGTCTGCAGATTCCTGAGGATAATCCGGATCGAACCCGATATTTCTCGATGCAATTGCGGCCAAGGCGGGCGAACTCCTCCGACGTCGCCGAGATCGCATTGATGAATCCGGGAGATATCCTCTTCCTTTACACTGACGGGGTGTACGACGGCACCGATGAAGAACAACGGCAGCAACTCGAAGCGGTGATGCGCGAGCACTGCATGCAACCGCCAAAAGACATCTGTAACGCATTGCTGAAATACGCCTTAAAAGAAGACGATCTCCTGCTAAAGATTGGCGAGCAAGACCGTATTGATGACAAGACAGTGTTCATTATCAAGCGG
>CAWIMI010000036.1:0-51562 GCA_963837015.1 uncultured Acidobacteriota bacterium
TGCGCGCAAGCGGCGATGGTCGTGGTAAATCTCGCATGCCAAACTTACGGTTGTGCTGGGGCGAGCGAACAAACGAAATGGCTACGGGTGGGCTTCGGGATTCCTTGTCCCTAAGGCCTCGATTCGTTCGACCCACTCGTGGAAATGAGGGCACTCCTCTCGCATTGCGGCAATGCCGACCTCTAACGCTGCGAGGGTTCCATGGAGCGGCTTGCGATATCCTGGACTACATCTGACGACTCGCTTCGACGGAGCGGTGTCAGGTCCGTCGTTAATATCCTCCGGAGTAGGAAATTGATTTCGAACCTGGCTAAAGACAGTTTCCAGGTTGGGTGCGTAGATGCCACGCGCGAAGGCCGCGGGATCGCTGAACAGCAATCCTTCGTATTCATGGAGCTGGAGGTACGGCAGAAACCTAACATCAGCCCGGATATCCGACAGTTGCGCTACGATGTCCGCTTTCACCGCCTGCTCAATGCGGTTCACTTTCTCGATGTTTGTCAAATTCGCTGGCAGGGGCATGCCAGGGAAATCCCCTCCCAATCCATAGAAGTCGAGCATGGTGGAACAACAAGCAGTAAGGTCCTGTTTGAGTTGCACGACAACGTCCTTTCTCACCCGAGCGTAATTTGTATTTCCGCCTTTGTGCCCGGGAGGGCCGAGAATGATAGGAATCAAGTACACTTCTCGAAGCTGTAGGGTGGGCCCGAGGACATCTTTCAGAAAGGACTCCTCGGTCGAACCCTCCACAATCACATAAACGCGAGTCACGAGCTTCCGTCTCCTGAACCTGCCTCCTCCTGCTTAGGGGCTGTGTTCGCAACGCCCTTCCCGTTCGATGGCTGAGGTGGCTCTTCGCCCTGCGGTCGGCCACCTAACACATTCTTCTGCCACAATTCGCCCAGAGTGTATTCTTCAAGCCATTCGGACAGTTGTGATGATTCCAACTGACGGAACGTCGATTGCCCATCCTTACGCTCTACGACAATCACATCCTCCGGGGCAAATTCGTTCAGCAGCGGCGCCGACTGCGTCGAGACGATCACTTGCTTCGTTGGATATCCATACGGTTTCGAAGCCTGCTGAAATAGATTGCCCAAAAGCGTTAAGGCATAGGGGTGTAGGCCAAGTTCGGGTTCGTCGAAGAGCATCGTTGAGGGCAGCACCGGCTGAAGCAACGCCGCAGCTAAACACATGAAACGTAGCGTGCCGTCAGAAAGCTGGCCAGCAAGGAAGGGATAATCTGAGTCCGTTTGCGACCATTCCAATTGAATTAGATCGGTGTTGGTTGGTACTGGGCGGAGTTTGAAATCGTCGAAGAACGGGGCCGCTAGGCGAACAACGTCGCGAATTCTTTGATAGCTGGCGGGATTGGTTTGGCGAATGCGGTATAGGAATGCCGCTAGGTTCTCTGCGTTAGGGCGAAGCGACTCATTATCGTTGATTAACCCTTGGCGGCGAACACCGGCTGTCGCGCTAGTATCGTGGAAGTGATAGACCACCCAGCTTGAAACGGCGTCGTAAACGTAGTAAGGCACGCCGTGGTTCGCACCCATTTTTCCGGGTTCCTCTTTTTTATCCTTAAGTTTGGCCTCAGCTTGCCCAGAACCCAGAGAACTCCGAATTGCGCCGTAATTTCCTCTGAACATCGTTGCTTCATCGGCGAAGACCAGGCGATTGTCGACTGTAGGCACCAAAGCAAACTCATAACCGTTGGCACCGAAGTAAAACTTGGCTACAAGCCGCTGGGTAATTTTGGGTCCCAGGTATAAACATGCGTCGGCTCCGCCTTCTTTCTGTAGCGCCAACTGGAGTCTCTGTTCAATCAATTCTCGCAATAGGCGAAAGAATCCAACGAAGTTGCTCTTACCAGCTCCATTGGCGCCGATGAGCACATTCAAGGGGCGGAGCTCAAAATCCTCCAACTTCCGAATGGACTTAAATCCTTCGATCGTGAGCTTTCTAATGGTGTCGCCCATATATCAAAAGGCAGGATACCATTCTCCGGAGACTGGTCGAATAGCGAGCGTGGCTACTCTTACGGCTTGCCCTTGCCCGGTAGACCTGCGGGATTTTCGTGGGTGCGTTCGCGGAAGCCGCCCTTCAATCCACTGGCGAGCGACACACTCGACTCCCCGAACTTGTCGCGCAGGCGATCCGCGGCTGAGAGCGCTTGCTGCCAGCGTTGTCGCCGCGCACCCTCGATCAAGTCTTCCTGTTGCGACTCGCCCTGGAAAGACGAGGCGTGCAGACCGAGCAATCGCACTTGAGTTCCCTTGCGCCAGTTCTTGCGAAATAATGCTCGCACCTGCTCGAAAATCTCGGTGTCGAGCTGCGTGGGAGTGGCTAAGCTGTGAGCCCGCGTGATGGTGGTGAAATCTTTGTAACGCAACTTGAGCTGGATGGTGCGCGCGTGAAGCTTGCCTTCACGCAGTCGCCGCCCAACCATCTCGGAAAGCCGCATTAAAGTGGACTCGATCTGCTCCGGGTCAGCGGTGTCTTCGTTATAGGTGTGCTCATGGCTGATCGACTTGGGATCCATGTCGGCGCCAACTTCGGTGTCGAACCATCCCCCGGCATCTTCCCCTCGCGCTTTGCCCGCCAGCGCCAGACCCCACTTCCCGAAGTGTTCTGCCAGGAAGGCATCATCAAAGCGAGCGAGATCACCCACCTGCCGAATGCCAAGGGCCTGCAGGTTCTGCTCCGTAACTTTTCCCACGCCTGGGATATCGCGCACGTCGAGCGGCGCCAGAAACTTCGCCTCCTGCCCGGGAATGACCCAGAGAATTCCATGTGGCTTGGCTTTGGCGGAGGAGACTTTCGCAATCAAACGCGAGACACCAATGCCAATCGAACAATTCAACTGCGTATCGGACTTAATTCTCTGATGAAGCCTGTGGGCCGCGCCCAACGGAGGGCCATGCAGTCGCGCGGTCCCGGTCATGTCGAGATAGGCTTCGTCAATCGACGCCATCTCGACCAGCGGCGAAAATGAATTGAGCACACGATAAACTTTCTCCGAACACTCGCGATACCGCTCCGGGTGGCCGTTCACGAAGATGGCATGCGGACACATCTTCGCCGCGGTACGCAGCGGCATGGCCGAGTGCACCCCGAATTTGCGCGCCTCGTACGACGCCGCCGAAACCACACCGCGCTCGTCCCGCTGCCCTCCCACGACTACCGCTTTGCCCTTGAGCGAGGGATCGAACAACTCTTCCACCGACACGAAGAACGCGTCCATGTCTACGTGAAAGATGGTTCGTTGCGTGGGTGCGAGCATAAGAGGACCACGGGAGATTGCTGGAGGAATTGTATCAGCGAGATAGTGGCGAGTTCTTCCGAACGAAGGCTAGCGTCGGCAGGCATTCGACGCGAGTGAGACGTAATCCGACCTAATCCGATCAGGCTGAATCGGCTGCCGGACGGTTTGTCTGCCCCGCCCGTTAGTCGTTCATCCAGCGATAAGCACGCACGGCAAAAAACATATTGGCGCCGGCTACAAGCGCAGCGGGGACGTACCAGACGCGGCTGTGTTTCTTCTTCATATAGTAGGTCAGATACGCAACCCCAAGATCCGCAGGAATTCCGATCCCGTATATGGCAGCACGACTCTTTAACGATGAGGGGATATCGTTGCAAGACGCTTGTACCTCCAAGCAGCGCACCGTCAATTCCGCATTCGCAACACTCGCTCCGAACATCCCGCCAGTGACCAGCCAGTAATTCCGGTCTGCGACACTGCGATCGGGCGAGAGTGGCCCTCCCATCGCCGCGGGTGGCGCCCCGTGAGATTGTCTTTTTACAACCGGAGAAGCCCCTGGATCTGCGGTTGACGCGTCCGACTTAGCGGTGCTGGGCGCGTCCGGCAGGTCGGATTCATTGCCGCCGCCGATCGCAGGGGCTTCACCGAGGGTCGCGGTTAGCAGCGGCCGGTTGGCGCCGCTGGCCTCCACTTGAAGATCGCCTGCCTTTTGAACGTCCAAGCGATCCGACTGCGCTAGTAACGGAAGCGCCGACGCCAGCACAAACGCGATACCGATATAAGACCTTCTGTAGTGTTTACGCACCCTTTCCTCCCGGTGCTCAAGCTTCGGTTTCTCGGGCGGGCCGAAGTCTCACACGCAGAGCCCCGCTGCATTAGAGCACTTTAATCGCCGAGACTACCTTGAACGGGGCACTCAGAACCAGTAGCCGAGGAACAAGCACTTTAGATTGGGAGTTGATGCGGCAATGTCAGGAGATAAAACGTGCTGTGGTCGGCATTTACGCACGTTTGCGCTTCGTGAGTTGCAAGCCGAAGAAAGTTTTATTCCTGGCTGAAGACCGATTCTTAACACCGCATTCGATGTCATTCGCTTATCGTGAATGAGACGGCACAACGAATGTAGCTCAATTTTTCTCTCGCTTTGAGACGGATAATTGATCGAGTCTCGCAACGCACGAACGAAACGACTCCCCGGCTCTCGGTTCCAAAGTCGTTCCCGCCTGCAGCTCTATTCATTACCTTTGAGCGACGCAATATCGAACTCGCATCAGCTTGCAGCCGTAGATCAATCTCCTCTTCATCCTGAATGAGACGTGCCCCATCCTTATTGCTCACGCGGCTCTCGTTTTGAGACGCCGTCGCTCAGCGATTCCCAAATCGGAACGGCTAAATGCCGGAGAACAAGTGATTTACGGAATGGACCGAATTGGCACCCGCCATGCATCCAACTGGGCGGCGACGAATGTAGTCGCCTACTTACACCACAGCTGTACGAACTCGCAGTTGAAACAAGCGGTCTTCAGCACTGGCCGCGAGTACCAACAAACTTCTAATTCAAGCAAACGCTTTCTAAGCGACGGGGGCGAAGCCTTGTCTCAAGTGATCAACGCCAGCACTACCGCGACAACTGGCAGCGAGCTGTTGCCTCCGTCCCTTCACACCACTGGCCGCCCTCCCCGCTGGTACGCCGTCTATACGAGTCCGCGACACGAGAAGCGAGTTCATGAACATCTGGGACACCGCCGGGTCGCATCCTTTCTCCCGCTTTTCCGGACTGTTCATCGCTGGAAGAATGGCTGCAAAGCCCAGGTCGAGCTTCCGCTTTTCCCCGGCTATGTGTTCGTGAACATCCCAAGAACAGAACGCGTGCGAGTCCTCGACGTACCCGGAGTGATCTCATTCGTCGGGCCAAAAAGTGAACCAGCCCAGCTATCGGATTTTGAGATTGAGACGTTGCGGTCCGGCTTGCACCTGCAGAAAGTCGGACCCTATCGCGGCCTCGCTATCGGCCAGAAAGTAAGGATCAATGCGGGAGCGCTGCAAGGACTGGAAGGCACGCTGGTTCGAAACGCCAACGGCCTGCGAGTCGTCATTACAATAAATCTCATTCAGCAGAGTGTGGCCGTAGAACTGGATGCCGACGCAGTGGAACCTCTCTAGTAAGGATTATTTTTCTCCCCTATCTCATCTCCCTACGCTCTCCAAACCAAGACTGCGCCTCATGACCATTTCCAAAGTCCAAAACCAGAATGGCACCGCGAACCGCATCGTTGAAGCGGCGGTGCAGCTATTCTCACGCCAGGGTTTCGCCGCCAGCAGTACACATGAGATCGCCCGACTGGCAGGGGTCAGTGAAGTCACTGTTTTCCGCCATTTTCCCCGAAAAAAAGACCTCTTTTGGGCCGCAACCGAGTCCCGTCTCCGGCGGCTGCGGATCAGCAAGGAACTGCGATCGCGGCTCGATGCCGATGAGAGCCCTAGGACTGCTCTGCCCGGCGTAGTTGCCTTGTTGGTCGAAACTTTTCACAACCAGCCTGAGATGGTCCGCCTGCTCTATCTCAGCCTTTTTGAGCTGGAACACGGCGCAGAACGAATATTGCGCAAGTACCTTGTTCCCTTTTTCCAGCCGATCCGTGAATACCTCGCCCGCTGCGCGTCGAACGGGCTGGCCCGCGATCTCGATCCCTCGATCGCGGCCCTTGCCCTGATGACCTCAATCGTCGCGCACCACGGGCTTCATCGCGTAGTGACCGATGAAGCGACCGGTTACGCCAGCACAGATGACGCAACTGCCGCTTACGCGGAATTCTGGTTTAAAGCCTTAATGTTCGAATCTTTCCTGCCCTCCTCGACCAATGCGGACAAATGTCTTGGCGCGCCTCAAGCCAATCCGCAAGAACAGTGGATACGCGCGCGCGCTGCAAAACAAAGCACCGACCTTATTTACTCTCCGACGCAGGCCCTAGGGACCGAATGACAGACAACCACTCTCTAGCAACAAACAAAAAGACGGAACTGGAACCGTTCGCTTTTTCTGAACCGCGCACGGTGACCATCGAGTCTCACGAGGACCAGATCTCCCTCATCCAATTCTGGCGCGTGCTCCAAAAACGACGCCGGCTGGTGATCGGCAGCCTGATCACGATAGCGCTGGTTGTGGCTTTCGTTTCCGCGTTTCTGCCGAAGCGATACGATGCGACGGCCCGAATCCTGCTCGACCTGGAAGGGCCGGACGGGTTGGGCCTGGAGCAGAATGTGGTGCCCATGGGCCTCGACATGAATACCAAGTTGGAGACTCAAATCAAGATCGTGCAGAGCGACACGATTGCCACCAGCGTCATTAAACAATTGGGGCTGCACCGGAACAAAGCATTTACCGGGATATTGGTCGAGCAATCGCAAAAAGAATTCGACAACCTGACCCCGACCCAACGGGTGAGATTGGTGAACGCACTCCATCGGTCGTTGACCGTCCAACTCGTCCCCAAAACAGAAATTATTGAGATTCACTTCCGCAGCAGAGATCCCGGCTTGGCAGCCGATATCTCCAATTCCGTCGCCACCACCTACATCGAGCACAACTTCCAAACGAAATACAGGTCCACGCTTCAGACTGCAGACTGGCTGACAAAACAGTTGGACGATTTAAAAAAGAATGCAGAATCTTCACAAGAGAAGCTGATCGCGTATCAAAAGAAGACCGGCATTCTCGGAACCGATGAAACGCACAACATCATTATCGACAAACTAGGAGACCTCAATAAAGAGCTCTCCCAGGCCGAAGGCGATCGCATCCTTAAAGAGGCGAAGTTCCGGATCGCCACCACCGAGAACCCGGAACTCATTGCCAGCATCGCTCCGGAAAGCGTCCTCGGAGCTCTGTATAAACAACGTTCCGAAGTGAGAGCAGAGTATGCGCAGATGGCGGCGAAGTATGGCACTGCCTATCCGCGCGTGATCCAATTGCAATCCCAACTAAACGAACTTGATTCCGCGATCGGAGATGAAATAACAAAGGTGGGCCAGGCGGTGCACGCAGAATATAAAGCCGCGCTGAAGTCCGAGGAAATGCTAAAAGCCTCATTCGACCAGCAGAAACAGGAAGCTTACAAACTGAACGAAGACGCCATCCAGTACGCCATCATGCGCCGGGATGTCGAATCCAGCCGGGACCTGTACGAGGGCTTGCTTAAGAAACTCAAAGAAGCCGGAATCATGGCCGGCCTCAAATCCAGCAATATAAATATTGTCGATCCTGCCAGTGTCCCCATCGAACCTGTCGAACCAAAGATTCCGCTTAACATCGCCCTGGGCTGTCTCGGCGGCCTTTTGTTCGGCATGGCTCTGGCTTTCGTCGTCGAAAACGTCGACAATTCGATTCGCACCCCCGAGGACATAGAAAACTATTGTTCGCTGCCGTCGCTGGGCGTCATTCCCAGCGTCCTCATGGTCGCTACCAACGGCAAGAATGGACAAAAAGCTTTGGCTGCCGCGGGAGCGAAACAATTCATTCCGCCAGTCACGATGGAGCAGCGCAATTCCGGAACCGCAGAAGCTTTCCGAGCGCTGCGGACCTCCCTGCTGTTGTCTTCCCCAGGTACTCCGCCCCAGGTGATCCTCGTGACCAGCGCCATGATGCAGGAGGGCAAGACCTTCACGGCACTGAACCTCGCGGTAGTTCTGGCCCAGACCGGACAATCGGTGCTTCTGGTCGATTCCGACATGCGGCGGCCTGCGGTAAACAGATACCTGGGCATCGCCATGAATCGTGGACTGAGCGCATGCCTCGCCGGCACGGAAGATCCGGACACAGTTGTTCTCAAGATCGAGGAAGTACCCGGGCTGCATATCGTCACTGCCGGTCACATGCCGCCTTATCCGTCCGAAATGCTGGCATCCGAAGCGATGCCGCGACTCATCCGCCGCTGGCGCGAGCAATACCGCTACATCGTGGTTGACACCCCGCCGGTACTGGCCGTGACCGATGCCGTGGTTTGCGCCGGTATTGCAGATGTAGTAGTGCTCATCGCCCGCTCCGAGCAGACCGGCCGGCAGTCCCTTTTGCGCGCCCGCGATCTGCTGAAAAAAGTGCACGCCAACATCGCTGGCGTCGTCGTAAACGACCTCTCATTCAACTCGGTGGACTATCGCCAATACTACGGTCACTACGGGAGCGACTATCAGTCCTACTATCACCACCCCGACAATGGGAACGGAAATGGCAATGGCAACGGCAATGGCAACCAGATCCACTGAACGATCCCGCAGGAACCGCATGGCGCAATCTAAGACTATCGGCACACTTGGCGTTTGGTTTTTTCTGCTCGCACTCTGCGCCGCTTGCGCACAGGACAGAGCCCCCGCAGCGACCTCCGGTTCTTCCGGCGGCACTGGCTTTGGAAGTGGGGCCGCAGGCCCGATCGGCGCCGGGGATCTCGTCGAGATGAGCGTCTTCGATACACCCGAATTGAGCGGAAAACTCCGCGTCAGCAACACTGGCGACATCTTCCTCCCGCTTGTGGGTACGGTCCACGTGCAAGGGCTCAAGGCTCAAGAAGCACAAACTATCATCCGCCAAAAGTTTATCGACGGCGGATTCCTCAAGGACCCGCAAGTGACCGTCTTCGTCTCGGAATACGCAACCCAAGGTGTTTCGGTGGTGGGCGAGGTGCACAAACCGGGGGTTTATCCCGCATTCGGTTCGCACCGGCTGCTCGACTACATCTCGCTTGCCGAGGGACTCACGCCTCTGGCGGGAACCACCATCACGGTTACGCACCTTGAACATCCTGACCAGCCCGAGCACTTCAAGATGGTCGCTGGCTCCGCTCCCATCCCGGAGAACAATCCTGAGATTCTTCCGGGCGACACCATCTTCGTAGAAAAGACCGGGCTGGTTTACGTTGTGGGTGACGTCGTCCGCCCCGGCGGATTCCCCATGGACCACGACGAACACCTCACCATTCTTCAAGTCATCGCGCTGGCCCAAGGCGCGAATTACACGGCAGCAAAGGGTTCCGTAAGAATCATCCGGACGACGGCTGCCGGACGCCAGGAAATCCCGATCGATCTGAAGAAGATTCTTGCTGCGAAAGCCGAAGACATGAAATTGCAGGACAATGACATTCTTTTTGTTCCAAACAGCATGGCGCGCAGTGCTCTCAAGGCGGTTGGCGAAGTAGCTGTTCCGGCGGCTGCAACCGCAGCGATCTATAAGGTCCCTTAGGCCTTTATTCTCGCAGCGCTTACCCATCGAATCCCGACAAACCTCGTTTCACTCAGCTTATGGTCGGCACCTCGCAAATGCGAATGAAGGATGCGCGCCGAAACACGTTGCTGCTCGCGGTTACTTCACCCCTGTCTTGGACGTTTTATCGTGGCCTGATCAGCCATTTGCACGAAGCGGGGTTTGAGCCGGTTCTACTCTCCTCTCCCGGACCGGGACTTCACTCAGCGTCGGAACAGGAGGGGGTTACGGGCGTTGCAGTTCCGATCGAGCGCGAAATCGCTCCTCTCAAAGACCTGGTCTCGTTGTGGAAGTTGTACCGGACCATTCGCCGCATTGGCCCGGACGTCGTTGATGCAAGCACGCCGAAAGCGGGGCTGTTGGTCACAGTAGCAGCATGCCTCGCGCGCGTGCCGTGCCGCGTGTACAGCTTGCACGGCTTGCGGATAGAAACAGCCACAGGTCTGAAACGTGCGGTACTCCGCTGGACTGAACGAATCGCGGTTGCGTGCTCTCATCGAGTCTTCTGCCTAAGCCCCAGCCTGCGCGATCGTGCCATCGCCTTCGACCTGGTTTCCTCAGAAAAAGCCGTTCTTTTGAAGAATGGCGGTTTCGGTGTCAACCTCGAACAGTTTGCTCCATATGTTGCGGGCTCATCCGAAGTGGAAGAACTGCGTCATCGATTAGGGATTCCCGTTGGCGCACCTGTGGTGGGTTTTGTTGGCCGCTTCGTGAAGGATAAGGGAGTAAAGCAGCTCCTAGAGGCGTTCGACCAACTGCGACAAGCGTACCCAGAGCTCCGCCTTCTCATGGTCGGGGACTTCGAAGATGGCGATCCGGTAACACCCGAGCTTCGTGATTACATCGAAAACACCGCAGCCATCATTCGGCCAGGGTTCATGGCCGATACAGCGCCCTACTTCAAGTTGATGGATGTGTGTGTGCTCCCCACATACCGGGAGGGCTTCGGACAGGTCTCTGCCGAGGCTCAGGCCAGCGGTGTCCCGGTGGTGACCACAACCGCAACGGGCGCGGTTGATTCCGTTATCGACGGTGTTACAGGCATCATTGTCCCCGTTGGGGACTCGAATGCCCTTGGAGACGCAATCGCTAAGCTCTTGGGCGCTCCAGCTCTGCGTGCAGCGATGGGTCGCGCGGGCCGTGAATGGATGGAGCGTGATTTTCGTCCGCAGGCGATCTGGGACCATCGCGTGCAACTCTACCGCGAAATAATGGCGGAACCGTCAATGAATAGTGCCCACAGCACTGCAATCTTGTTTGCAGTCACGTCACCGCTGTCTTGGGTATTCCATAAGGGATTGATCGGCCATCTCCGAATCGCGGGATTTCAGCCGATTTTGCTTTCCTCTCCCGGAGCGAGCCTTTCGGCGACATCGGAGGAAGAAGGAGTTCCGGGCCTTGCCGTGCCCATGCAGCGTGAAATCGCTCCTCTCCAAGATTTGATGTCACTCTGGAAGTTGTTCCGCACGATTCGCCAGATTCGGCCGAGTGTCATTGACGCTGGCACTCCGAAAGCGGGCCTGCTGTCAGGTACGGCGGGATGGATGGCGCGGGTGCCTTGCCGCGTCTATAGCCTCACCGGTTTGCGTCTGGAGACAGCCAGCGGTCTGAAGCGATCCGTTTTATGGTTGACCGAATGGCTGACCTGCGCCTGTGCCAATCGAGTGTTGTGCGTGAGCCCGAGCCTTCGTGAGCGAGCAGTCACTCTGAAGCTGGTTTCGCGAGACAAGGCCGTTGTCCTGGAGAAAGGCAGTTGCGGAGTAGATCTGGAACGCTTTGCTCGTAAGAACCCGCACTCCGCCGAAGTGGGGGCCTTGCGGCATCAAACCGGCATTCCGGCGGGTGCGCCAGTCATCGGCTTCGTCGGGCGCTTTGTAAAAGACAAGGGTATTCGGCAGCTTATCGAAGCTTACGAAATGCTGCGCAAAACCCACCCAGAGCTTCGTCTTCTTTTGCTTGGAGATTTCGAAGATGGCGATCCCGTTGAGCCCGATGTGCGCCACTATATTGAATCGACTGCAACGATCATTCGCCCTGGATTCGTTTCCGATACCGCCCCTTACTACGCACTGATGAATGTTCTTGCATTGCCTACCTATCGGGAAGGTTTCCCGCAAGTCTCTCTGGAAGCGCAGGCCAGCGGCGTTCCTGTCGTCACCACAACCGCAACCGGTGCTGTCGATTCCGTGATCGATGGAGTTACCGGGACCCTCGTGCCGGTCGGAGACTCCGATGCGCTGGCCGCTGCGATCGAAAAACTTCTCAGCGACCCGGAGCTCTGCTCACGAATGGGCAAGGCGGGCCGTGAATGGATGGAGGGCGACTTCCGGAAGGAGATCATTTGGGAAGCTAAAGAGCAGCTCTATCGCAAATTGCTGTCCGAGACAGCCTCGACCTCTCGATTCCGTTGCAAGCAGGCAGTCAGGCGCACCTTCGATGTCTGCTTCTCTCTCATGGCCCTCATAGTTTTATCACCGCTTCTGCTTGTGGCTGCGTTACTCGTTCGACTATCTCTGGGCACACCTATCCTATTCCGCCAGGATCGGCCTGGTTTCGAGGGGAAGCTTTTTACTTGCATAAAATTCCGCACCATGACCAATGCTCGTGACGCGAGTGGCGAGCTATTACCTGACTCGCAACGTCTGACTCCGCTGGGCCGTTTTCTTCGCAACACCAGCCTTGATGAACTTCCGGAGCTCATCAACGTGGTTCGGGGTGAGATGAGCCTGGTGGGTCCACGCCCACTGTTGCCGCAGTACTTGGAGCGCTATACGCCAGAGCAAATGCGCCGACATGAAGTGAAACCGGGCATCACCGGCTGGTTGCAGGTCAACGGCCGGAATGGCCTCGACTGGGAACAGAAGTTCGCACTCGACATCTGGTATGTGGATCATCAGAGCTTCTGGCTGGACCTGCGCATCCTAGTCTTAACCGCGTGGCAAGTTTTCAGACGCAACGGGGTCACACAGCCTGGTCACGCGACCATGCCCGAATTTCTGGGGACGAAATCTGCGGATGAAACGAAAAAGCCGACGCAGCGCAAACGAATCGTAATCATCGGAGCTGGCGGAACGGCAAGGGAAATCGCTTCCGCTCTGCGTTTCATCAATCAAATTGAACCGCAATATGAGTTCTTAGGCTACGTGGTTAGCGATCTCGCTCGATTGCAACCGCGGGATAGCCGCGACCAAGTGCTGGGGGACTTTGGTTGGTTGCAAGCCAACCGGCACTCCGTCGATGCACTTGCAATCGGAATCGGTACTCCTGCTACCCGGCTCAGACTTGCCGCGGAGCTTCGCCATCTGCTCCCAGATATCGAGTGGCCCGCGATCATACATCCGACCGCTGTTATCGACCTTAATTCAGCCAGAATTGCCGAAGGATGTTACATCGGTGCAGGGGTCATCGCGACCGTGAACATTACTCTGGAACTATTCGCGCTGTGCAATTTTGGCTGCACCATGGGACACGAAGCCCGGATCGGGGCCGGTTCTGTCGTGAACCCCGGCGCAAACATTTCCGGAGGCGTGGTAATCGGCACGGGCGTGTTGGTCGGGACCGGCGCCCAGATCCTGCAATATCTTTACATCGGAGCAGGCGCGACTGTCGGCGCGGGCTCGGTCGTTACTCGCAGTGTTCCCGACGGCGTTACGGTGTTGGGCGTCCCCGCGCGTCCGCGTGCTGTAGGTAAGTTAACAGCCTCATCTCGGCAAGAACAATACCAGGCTCAATTCTGAAGTGTGCACGTCCTCTTCATTTATGGACAACGCAGTGAGTTCTGTACTTCCGCGCAGCCCTCGGCTGGAGCTGTTGGCTCCCACCACAACCGCGTAACCGCAACTTGGAGAGCACTCCCGAGTGCATTTTCAAAAGATCAGTACTAGGTTTGATCCCCGAATCATAGCTCCTATGACCTCCACAGCCGTCAAACCGGTATTTGTTGAACAAGCAACTGTCTTTGAGATGCCCGCCCAGGCAGACGTGCCGAGACTGTCGCGCCGAGGACTCAACTGGTCGTTGGTACTTCTGCTGGGAAGGTATTTGCTTTCGATGGGAAGCACGGCGCTGCTGGCGCGACTACTCTCCCCCACCGACTACGGATTGCTGGGAATGGTCGCTGCGGTTACTGCTCTTGCCCAGGCAAGTTCCGATTTTGGATTGTCCTGGGCGACAGTCCAGCGTGCACAACTCAGCCGCAATCAGATTGACGCGCTCCTGGTCATCAATACTGCGTTCGGATTGTTCTTGATGGTGCTCTGCGCGTTGTCGGCGTCCTACGTAGCCGCCTTTTATCACCGGCCGGAACTCACGAAAATTATGATTGCCGCCAGCACCGCGCTGTTGCTGTCGGCGATTGCGGTGCAGCCAACCGCATTGATGCGCCGACAAATGAAGCTGAAAGAGCTTTCATTGTGCAGCCTGTGGGCTCTGGTGATCTCCGCCATAGTAGCAATCGTCATGGCCAGACTTGGATGTGGCTATTGGGCGCTCGTGGTTCAGCTCATTCTTCAGCAAGCGATCACCACGGCGCTTTCATTTCCGATGAGTGGATACCTGCCGCGAATGCCGCGGAATTTCCTGAATGTCGGTTCCCTCGTGACCTTTGGCAGCTACTCCGCGGCTTACGGCATCGTCAACTATTTTGCCCGCAACCTCGACAACGTGCTGGTCGGAAAATTCTGGGGCGCGACCGCTCTCGGATATTATTCACGCGCCTACTTCTTGATGACTCTTCCGGGCATGGTCGTGATGGGTGTGTTCAGCGGTGTGCTTATCCCGGCGATGGCGTCCTTGCGAAAAGAACCTGCTCGGATGGAAGCAGTGTATATCCGCGCCCTGCGATTGATCACGGTGCTGGGTTGCGCGTCCGCGGTTGGACTCGCGGCAGCCGCGCCGGAACTTGTAGATCTTGTCTACGGGCCTAAGTGGCGCGCGGTCGTGCCAATCCTGCTGTGGCTCTCGGCTGCGAGCATTCTCCAGCCGATACAAAATACCGCCCAGTGGCTTTACATCGTCGCCGAGCGCGGCCGCGGCATGTTCGTGATGGGCATCATCGTTGCCGCATCCGCCACCTTAGCTTTTGCCATAGGCATTCCATCCGGACCAGTCGGCGTCGCGCGCGCTTACGCAGTCGCAAACACGATCATTGCCTACCCTGTACTTCTCATGGCACATCGTGCCTGCGGGCTAAATATAAAGAGGACAGTCTCTGAGAGTGCTCCCTTGTTAGTTTGTGCGCTAATCATGGGGGCTGTGGTTTGGCTCATCGGATTCGGAACCAGTGCGGCTGGTATCGGTCTCTTTGGTCGACTGGCGCTGAAGCTGCTGGCAAGTACCGCCGTATACGTGCTTTGCCTCCGACAACTCGCCCGCCCCACCTACTCCGAGATTCTCGCCCACATCGCCTTATGAAAGACCAGCTTCACGTCCACGTAATCGACGAACTTCGAACCGGAGGGGCCCAAACGCATTTGATCACCATGCTGCGGGAAGCCGTTACGCTCCGCGGCATCAAGCATCACGTTGTGTGCCTGTTTGGCGATGGAGAACTCAGCGGGGAGATCCGTGACCTTGGTATTCAAGTACATGTTTTGGATCTGCGTCCGTATTTTCGCAAACGAAAGTTCTTGGCCGCTTCCGCCGAGATTCAGACATTGGTAGAAACGCTGCGGCCGGATTTGGTAGAAGCCCACCTGACCTGGAGCCGTTTGATTGCCTTGTTTGCCGCGTGGCGCGCCGGCGTGCCACTACGAATTGGTTTCGAGCAGGGCGACCTATACATGAATTCCTGGAAGTTCCGGATTGCAAACTTCGCAGCGCAAGGATTGGCACATCGCATCGTAGTCTGCAGCGAAGCCCTTGGCGATTGGACTCATGACACGCATGGCGTTTTTCGTTCGAAGCTGCTTGTTCTGCACAACTGCGTCGATCTGACCCGCTTCACTCCCGATGGGCGAGTAGCGGACGACTTTGTTTCCTCCGATCAGGCCACCTTGTTCTGCGCTGTCGGAACGCTGGGCCGGGGTGTGAACAAGCGTGTAGACATCTGCCTCCGGGCATTGGCGGTTGCGCGATCCGCGGGAGCGAACGTAGCGCTGGTTATTTGTGGCGATGGAGAGCAACGACGGGAACTCGAAGAATTGGCACTCTGGTTGGATATTGCCCCCTATGTGAAATTCCTCGGGACCCGCGCCGATGTCGCGGCTGTGCTGCGCGCCTGCGACGTTTTCTGTCATGCCGCACCGTTTGAGCCTTTTGGAATTGCGGCCATTGAGGCAATGGCTACCGGGCTACCGATTGTCGTGCCGAACTCGGGAGGGATTTCTGAGATTCTGGAAAGCAGCGCGGGTGGTCTCCTTTACCCAGCCCTTGATCATCAAGCCCTCGGCCAAGTTATGATCCAGCTCGCGAGGGATTGCAGCCTGCGAAAATCAATAGGCGCAGCCGGCCGCCGGGTCGCGGAAAACAGATTCTCGCCCCAACATTACCTTTCCCTTCTTTATCAAGCCTACGGTATTGATACCGGCCGGGAATCTGCCGCAAGTGCTGGAGCCAGCTAATGAACCGGCTCGAACCAGTACCGAACCACGAAGCCAACCTCGATTTTGTACGAGCCCTCGCTGTGCTGATGGTGGTCGCCGCTCATCTGGGATGGTTCCTCGGAAACATACGCTTTAGCTTCTTTGAATTCTCGTTACTCGGAAGACTCGGGGTTGTAATTTTCTTCGTGCACAGCGGAATCGTGAACATGCTTTCCATCGATAGGCACGTTCAAAGGGCCGGCTCTTATGCCTTGTTTCGTTCGTACATGACAAGACGATGCTTTCGCATCTACCCCTTATCGATTGTGGTCGTCTCGATCGTCTATTTTACGGGAATACCGGTATCGCACATTAATACTTGGAGCACCGCGATTGGCAATCATCCCCGAGCCGAATTCCTCCCCAGCCTGTTGCTGCTGCAGAACTTCGTACAATTCGACCAGATACTGGAACCCTTGTGGAGTCTGCCTTATGAAATTCAGATATATTGCCTCTTCCCTCTGATCTATCTGGGCCTGCGCCGTTTCAAGTCGTCGACGATACTAATCTGCACTTGGGCTTTTTTTGCCGCGGTGAACCATGTGCTCGGACCGCGCCTGTTGAAACACGGAAATGTAGGGCACACTTTTGCTCTCCCCGACATGCTCTTCTATTTTCTTTGGTTCCTTGCCGGATTGTATGCCTACAAGGAAATGCAGACCTCGCGGCGGGTCCTGCCCTTTTGGACTCTGCCGGCGCTATTGGGGTTCTTGTGCCTGGTGTGCACGCTGTCCTACGACCGCAATAAGTTCGTTTTTATTAGTCTGTGTCTTGGTCTGGCCCTTCCCCACGTTCAAGAATGCGAACTTAGGGCAGTGAATCGCATTTGTGGATGGGTGGCGAAATATTCATTTGGAATATATCTGCTACACGACCCCGCAATCTGGTTGGGATTCGTTCGCTGCGCTCACCTCCCCGCGACGGTAAAAACCAGCATCTTTCTGTTGACGACATTTGGCGGCAGTGTGGTGTTTTACCACGCCGTCGAATACCCGATGATTAGGGTTGGCAACCAGGCGGCCGCGGCAATCGGCAGGACGAAGGTTGTCGCCAAGGAACAGGCCGCTGCGGCATGCGGAGCCTGCGGGTGAACCGCTCAGTTCTGATCGTTACGCCGTTCTTCGCGCCGCAGAACCACTCCGCAATGTTTCGCGCATATAAATTGGCAAAGTATCTTCCGCAGTTCGGCTGGAAGCCGATCGTTCTCACCGTGGACACGCAGTACCACTACAACGAAGATCCCAGTCTGATTCCCGAGTTGCCGCAGGAAGTCGAGGTTGTCCGCGCTCTTTATGTTGAGCCCACATTGCGAGGCATCCGGATGGCGCTGGGCGGGCGGGACAGAACCTTTAAGGCAATGAAAGCATCGGGCATGCCCCAGAACGGCGTGGCCACGTTTACCCGAACCCGGGCGGCTAGGCGCGCTTACGAATACTTAGTCACCAATTGGCTTCAAATCCCAGATGCATATTGGACTTGGGCCAACGCGGCAACTGCGGCCGGGATCGACATCATTCGTGACCGCCGCATTGACGTGGTTTATACCACCGCTCCTCCATACTCTTCGCTCGTCATCGGCAAGAAGCTGCAGAGCGCAGGAGTAAAATGGCTTTCCGACTTCCGCGACCCGCTCGCCTACACCCAGAGACTCTCGAGCAATTCAGCTGGAAGCTATCAACGGCAGAAACAAATCGTAAGGACCGCGCTTGCCAGCGCCGATGCCGTTACGGTCGCCGCCTCAAGCTTTGCCAGCATTTACCATGATATGTTTGGAGCGCTAGGCCGCGACCCAGTCTTTATTCCTAGCGGAATGGATGCCACCCTCCTCGGCCCCGAACTAAACGACGTAGAGGAACGAAGCCCCTACCTCATATTTGCCGGAGAATACCTGCCCGATTATGATACTGCCTTCCTCGAAGCTTTTGCAGGGGCGGTGAAGTTTCCGGAGGTCAAGCACACCGGGATCAAGTTGCTTGTAGTGGGAACGCTGGAGCTGAACCGCACTCGTTTGATGCCGCTTCTGGACAAGTTTGAACTCTGCGAGCACGTAGAGTTCATGGACCAGAAACCTCAGCGAGATGCGTACAAGCTGCTGAGACGCGCACTTGCCGGCATTTTGATTCCCGGCACGCGCGCCTACTGGTGGACGACTTTTGCCAAGATGACCGACTGCATTGGAATGCGGAAACCCGTCGTGGCGATCGTGCCGGATCCATCCGAAGCTCGAACCGCTTTGACGCGCAGCCGTCTGGGTATTTTTCTGGACGGTTCTGCCGAACGGCGAGTCCAGATCCTGAGAGAATTTCTGCTGGGCAAGCATCAAATGCCGGCGCCGGACGAGGACGAGTGTAACCGTTACACCGCCCGTCGGCAGGTGCAGTCCTTCGTCGAGATCTTCGAATCTTTGGCGCGCCAGGCCTAGATGCCAGAGGCACTCCGTCGTATCCATGTTTTGGCAGTTACCAATCCATGCAGATCTTTAGTGTGATAGCTGGATTCCCCGGCATAGTGAGAAGGAAAACATCAAGCGGGCGGTTTTTGCCCCAAATTGATGGACTAAGATTTCTCGCGATAATCACCGTCCTCGCTGTACACATAATTACCTATGCGATCGGAAAAAGCGCGGCCGCGGCGCAATCTTTCTGGTTTGCTGACACCTACGAGCACCTCGCCCGCGGAGTGCAGCTCTTCTTTGTTATCAGTGGATTCGTTATCACAATGCCTTTTGCACTGCAAGCCCGGAACAGCGGGCCCACAGTAGCGCTAAGAGACTTCTTCGTCCGCCGGGTTACCAGGCTTGAGCCGCCCTTCTTGATTGCCATGCTGCTAACATTTGCCTCTCTCGTATTGGTGCACCATTCTCCGGCGCGAGCTCTCCTGCCTCATCTGCTGGCCACATGCACCTACACTCATGCCATGATCTACGGTGCCAAGAGTCCGATCGCCTTCATCACCTGGTCGCTGGAGATTGAAATCCAGTTCTACCTAGCCGCCCCTTTGATGATGACCGCGCTCCGTCTAAGGCCTTTGCTCCGACGCCTGTTTTTCCTTTCATCATTGTGCCTATCGCTCATCTTAAAAAGTTCGATTATGCACTCGCACCCCGTATTAGCCTCTTCATTGCTCGGATACCTGCCGTTCTTTTTATCTGGAATCTTCGTGTGCGACTTGGCCGTAACCCACAATTTCTGGAAAAGCCGTGAGTCTGTGACATGGGATGTGATCGGGATTAGTGCTTTGCTCACGGCATACTCAATTCCAGCCTCAGCAATTTGGACAAACGCAGCAATGTCGATTCTGTTCGGAATCGCCGTCACCGCAGCATTCCGAGGAAGGTCACTGACACAATGGATGTCCCTGGCTTGGCCTACCGCAATCGGTGGTATGTGCTACACGATTTATCTGTTGCACGTCCCGTTGATCTACTTGTTCGGTCGCGTCGCCACCCGCGCAATGGTCTTTACCGATCCTGCATTGAATGCCGTGATCGGGCTGCTGTTACTCCCCCTTCCAGTGGTTGTGTCCTCCTCTATCTTCTTTCTCGCCGTCGAGAAACCATGCATGAACAAGCAGTGGCCAAGAGACCTAATCCGATTCATTTTTCCGGTTGGACGTGACAACACCACCCCGCAGCCTGCGAGTCTGTGAGCTTGTAATGACGAACTACTCCGCCCAGGACGACCTTCTTCTATTCGCGTTTGAGTATCCTCCAGTCTCCGGGGGAATTTCCCGGTTGTGCGCGGAAATCGGGAACGGCTTGGCACGAGATCACGTGAACGGACACGTGCTTACAGAAGATTTCTCAACTGCCAACCACAGCGGCGGATGGCCAGAGATCCGAGTGAATTCCCAACGTCCCATCCGAGAGTGGCGCGCGTTTCGGTGGCTACGGAAGCTGCGAGGCAACACTCCTGTAATCTGCGGGGTTTGGTATCCAGAGGGGTTGATAGCTTATCTTGCCGGAATGCGTCCCCTGATCGTGCTTGCCCATGGAGCCGAATTGTTGCCGACCGTGGACCGTTGGAGGCGTCCTTTGTGGAAAGCGCTACAACGCCGGGTTCTCGAGCGCGCAAACCTGGTGATTGCTAACAGCGAGTACACGCGTCAACTTGTGTGCAGGGTAGCGCCCAACGCATGCGTCGAAACTATCCCGTTGGCAGTTGATCCTCAGCGCTTTGCACCAACCGATCGCGACGCTGCAAAAAAGAAATACGGCGTGTCGAGAAAGCACGTCCTGTCTACGGTGTCACGCATGCATCGGTATAAAGGACACGATGTCGTTTTACAAGCGATCGCAAGCCTTGCTCCCGCTGAACGCGAGCAACTCATCTACTTGATCGCGGGCAAGGGCCCTTGTGAGCCAGGATTGAGAAAACTGGCTGCTGATCTGCGTGTCGAATCGAACGTCCGCTGGCTTGGATTTGTTGCAGAAGAGGAACTTCCGCAAGTGTACTCGGCTTCCGATCTCTTTGTCCTGTGTACGCGCGATGCACCGGAAGAACGATCGGTCGAGGGATTTGGTTTGGTTTTTCTGGAGGCACAGGCTTGCGGTACTCCCGTCGTAGGCACTCGAACGGGCGGTATTCCAACGGCGATTCAGGATGGCGTCGGCGGATGGCTGATCGAGCAGGACGACGCGGAGGCGCTGGCTGACATCATTCGCACATTGGTTCATTCGCCGGAACTGTTCCGAGCGGCGGGAACGCAGGCCCGGCAGCGCGTTCTCCGCGAAGGCACATGGAACCATTACATGCGGCAATTCTCGGCGCTCTTACAAGCCACCGTCGTCACTCCCTCACAAACACCAGCAAGCACCAACGTGGTTCAGCGACCCTAACTCGGAAGAACGTGTCATGGATCTCTTGACTGAAGAAAATTGCCGGCAATCTATCGGGGCGGTACACCAGCGCCTCAAATCGATTCATCTGCTTTCCCGGACGCAGTTGGACGAGTTTCACTTTGATTGGGAAGTTGCATACGCTTCGGCCATCAAACAGTCGTCCGCTGGATCTGGTGAACGCGAAGCACTGTTCGCCGCTGCATATGGTGGTCTGACGACGATTTTGCGCGAGATGCGAGCTCGTGATGGCCGTGACCTTGATGCACCGATGGGCTTCAATTCAGCTCACTTCCATAGCATTGTCGAGATCGCTGGTCCGCCGCCTCGGACTGTGCTCGATGTCGGGTGTAGTACCGGTACGCTGGTGCGAGCGCTCATCGCGCATGGCTATGACGCATTCGGCATCGATATTTCCGAGGATCTGGTCAGCAAAGCAAGGGAGCTGGCCAATAATAGTTTTGGGCAAGATCTTTCCGGGAGGTTCTCAGTAGGGAATTTTCTTCGCCACGATTTTGGCGATCAAACCTTCGATTTCGTTCACAGCAACGACGTGCTCGAGCATATTCATTCGGACGAAGCCTGTGATTTTCTTTCGAAGTGCCGCAAGCTCATGCGCCCCGGAGGCGTCCTGTGGCTGATTACACCGAATCGACTGACCGGACCTGGTGATGCGACCACTCTTAAGCTTCCATGGGGAACTTCGGCAATCGGACTCCATCTGAAGGAGTACACACTCGCGGAACTCTCCGCATTGTTGCATCGAGCGAACTTTTGTCAGGTGGAGTCCCGCCTTTTCGGAGAGGGCAGAGGTCGTCGGCCAACCAAACCGCGAACTATTTATGCGCAAATTAAGCGAGCCGCGGAGCCCGTATTAGCCGGGATTCCTTTCCATCTCCGAAGACGAATTATGGGAGTTTTTGACTACTCCCTGACCATTGCACGTGCGTAGGTATCAGGGCATTGCGTACGCTCCCACTGTCTTTATGAAACAACCTACATCAGGAGTCACGGTCATCGTGCCGACATTGAATCGTGGACGATACCTGATTGACACTCTTCACGATTTGCTTGCGCAAGAGCATCGTCCACTCGAGATACTGATTGTGGACCAGTCGCCCGAAGAAACTGGCGCAGTTCACGAACTGGTGCTTAGGCATCGCGATATGATTTCGCATCACCTAGTGCAGTTTCGCGGGTTGCCCCTCGCGCGCAATTATGGATGGCAGAAGGCAAAGTACGAAGCTATCGTTTTTGTCGATGACGACATCCGCTGCGACCCTTCGTTGGTGTGCGAACATCTTCGCGTATTGACTCAACCACATGTCGGCATGGTTGCGGGTGGCATTGACGAGTGCATTTCCTCGAAGGAACAAACTGCCGCACCTGGACAGTACAATTTCTGGACTGCGACCCCAGTACGCAGCTTTGGGGCAAAGGGAGAATATTTCGTCCAGCACGTCGCCGGTTGCAATTTTTCCACTTGGCGCACGGTGCTGCAAGCAGCAGGTGGGTTTGATGAAGCACTCGCGACCGGCGCGGCCCTGTATGAAGAAACTGAGCTTTGTTTGAGGGTCCAGAAGCTGGGTTTCAACATCTCCTTCAATGGAAGCGCGCGTCTTAAACACCTGGCGGCTGGCAATGGTGGCTGCCGGGAGCCCGATCTCCCGAAATACCTCGGATCCCTTGCGCACAACCGCGCCATCCTGATCCGACGCAACCTGCGATGGTTTCAGGTTCCGGTCGCATGCTTACGGCTGCTTCTGCTCTTTCTTTCCTATGCCGCGCACTATCGTACTCTGAGTATCTTTCGCTCTGGAGTTGCAGGGTTCAAAAGTGGATTGCAGGCTGCTAAACAGCCCCCTATTTGCAGCCGGCATGAATCTGCGGCGGTGCATGCATGACCAGGCTGTGGCTCTTCTGTTTTCCGCTGCTTTTTCTCCCCAACTTGGGTTTCTCGCACGAGACCACTTATGGCGTGTTGGAAATGAGCGACTGTGTAATCGGGCCTTTTGTGCTGTTACTGGTGATCGCACCGTCCGCGGATCACCGGCAGAAGATTTCGCAAGTGAACCTGCTCCTGGTGGGCTTTGTTGTCTGGGCTTCGTTGAGCACCTTGTCCATTCATGCCCGATACGACTATCTTGATGCGGCTCCGGTGCTTGTCGGGTGCTTCGTGAAACTGGCCAAGCTGGTGCTCTATGCAACCGCTGGCATTCTCATTTCAACCAAACTGGTCAATGCAAGAGTGCGAGCACAATGGCTTTGGTCTCTGCTTGCGGCTGTGGTCATACTCAGCGTGGGCCTACTCATGGGCGTCGACGGCCAGAGCACGCAACTGATGGATTCCGTCGCCGGCTACAAATCCTACAACGCCATCATCGTTTCAATAGCTATGCTCGGAACTTACATCGTGGGCATCTGGATTGACAATGCGGCAAGCCGGGGATGGCGTTTAGCGGCTTTGCTGGTTGTCGGACTCGCAGTGTGTTCCGTGCTCCTGTCGGCTTCGCTCAACGCCCATGGACGTGGAGGTTGGTTGGCCTCCATCGTCGGATGTGCCTATATGTTTTGGAACAAAACTCGGAAGACTAAAGCCTTCGCTGTTGTCCTATTTCTCAGCTTGACAGGAACTGCTGCGTACAAAACTCTTCCCCATTTCAGGTCCCTCGTCGACAACACCATCTCCTCTCCAGACGACGAGGATACGGATCGGATATCCGGAGTAGATGAAGGGGCGCGCATCGCCAACTGGACACATGAAGCACCCAAATTCATCAACGCCCCTCTGTTTGGCGCTGGCTTCTACCATCGCGGAGGATCTTCCGGTTTGTGGGACACAGGATCGCATAACTTCTTTATTCAGATGTTCTTGGAAACCGGAGTAGTCGGCGGTGTGCTGGTAATCATGGTCTTCGCAGTCATGTGGCGTCAAGCGGGCTCGGCGACATCACGCCAAGCCAGGATCAATATTGCTACGCGTGCGGCTTTAATCACTGCTGTGGTCGGCGGTATGAGCGGTGAATATTTCTACGGCAACGTTACCGTTCTGGTGCTTTTCGCGGTATTTGCGTTGGCCGGCGCCGGGCGATTGGACATTGTTATGCGCTTATCGGGTAACCAAGGCCTTCGAATCCGCAATTGGCAAGGGGTCGCTTCATGATGCCTTTAGTTTCCGTTCTGATGCCAGTGTTCAATTCCGCCGACACCTTGCCTCTCGCGCTGGCTTCGCTGCAGGCGCAGATCTACGAGGACTGGGAATGCATCATCGTGGACGACGGATCCACCGATGATCCTGCCGTCATCGTGAATAGCGCCCGTGATGCCAGGATTCACTTCCACCGCCTGGACAGAAATCGCGGGCGCGGCTATGCCCGCCAGTGCGCGTTAGATCTCGCTCGGGGCAAATACGTTGCCTTCCTTGATGGAGATGATTGGATTTTCCCAACGAAGCTCCGCAACCAAGTTGAGTTCCTCACGGCGCAGCCAGACGTCGCAATCGTGAGTACGGGCATGGCGATCTGGAACCGGAATGGCGAGCTAGCCGGAATTCGGAATTCGGCAAGTGGCGAGTCAGCGATGGCTAGTACCTTTTGGCCAGTGGGCATGCCTCCCCTCGCGTTTCCTCCTTCGATGATGGCTGCCGATCTGGCAAGGAAAACTGGCTTCGACACTTCGTTCCCCACGGCCGAAGATGTCGACTTCCTATTGAGGGCATTGCTGGGCAAGCGATATGTGGTGCTACCGGCTCCGTTGTACGTCTATCGCGAGCAGGGTTCAACTACCCTCAGCAAAGTCAGCCCCGCCTTGCACTATTGTTGCAGGATGTTTATGAAACAGTTCGATAAATACCCAATGGACTGCACCCTTGAAATCGCCAAGGCCCGTGGAAAGCAATTGATCTATCACACTGCCGCCGCACTAGGGCTTTGGGAACAAATCATCGCGCGCCGCTCTCGTCCAGCCTCCCCCGCCGAGCGTCAGCATTATCAGGACGCCTGGAAAACCGTGACCAATATCGCACAAGGGACAGCACTCGCCGTTTAAGGACATCGAGCAAGCGAAACAAAACTAGTTCTCTCAACACCCAATTCCTATGACTACAGCAGCCGTTCAGCAGAGAATTACGCCTCCGCGCGCGCAAGCACAACTTCTTTTCGCTCCCTGGCCTTACTTCGAAGCCGATGAAATCGACGCGGCCACGGCTGTCCTACGTTCTGGAAAAGTCAATTACTGGACCGGCCAGGAAGGCCGATTATTCGAGACCGAGTTCGCCCGCTCCGTTGGCACGAAATATGCCATCTGCGTCGCCAATGGGACAGTCGCCCTGGAATTGGCTCTCCAGGCCCTCGGCATTGGTCGCGGCGATGAGGTCATCACGACATCGCGCACCTTCATTGCATCCGCAAGTTGCATCGTGATGCGCGGCGCTCGTCCTGTCTGCGTCGATGTCGACCCCGACAGTCAGAACGTTACGGCGGAAACCATTCGACGCGCAATTACTCAGCGGACCAAAGCCATCATCGTGGTGCACCTGGCAGGATGGCCCTGTGATATGGACGAGATTTTGCACTTGGCAGCGGAGCACGATCTGCGCGTGATCGAGGATTGTGCGCAAGCCCAAGGCGCGATGTACAAAGGCCGCCCGGTGGGCTCACTGGGAGACGCTGCAGCTTTCTCGTTCTGCCAGGACAAAATCATGACTACTGGCGGCGAAGGAGGAATGCTCACCACGAATGACGCTGAGGTTTGGGAGCGCGCGTGGAGCTTTAAAGACCATGGTAAAAGTTACGATGCCGTTTACAACCGCCAGCACGGAGAAGGCTTTCGCTGGCTGCATGAATCGTTCGGCACGAACTGGCGAATGACAGAAATGCAGGCAGCACTCGGACGTGTCGCCCTCCCGAAAGTGCCACAGTGGGTTGAGACCAGACGCCGACACGCGAATGCGCTGACCAAAACTCTTTCGGGCTTGCCCGGCCTGCGCGTTCCGAAAGCCCCAGACAACATTCATCACGCATATTACAAATATTACGCATTTCTCCGCCCCGAGATGTTGCGCAACGGATGGGACCGCAACGCCATCATGCGGGAGATCAATGCGGAAGGCGTACCTTGCTTCGTTGGAAGTTGCAGCGAGATCTATCTTGAAAAAGCCTTCGTCGCACGCCGCAAACATCCCAGTCTCCCCGTCGCGAAACTGCTCGGCGACACCAGCCTCATGTTCCTGGTTCACCCGACGTTGTCTGAAGAACACATGGCCGTCACGTGTCAGACAGTGGAAAAAGTCATCGCCAACGCACTGAAGTAAGGCGATTCCCCATGTCAAACGAATACCCTAATACATACTCCATGCTCGTGAAGCAGCGATTCTGGGCGATCTCTTTGTTCCATTTTCTGTTGGTCGCAACTTCGATCGTCATCGCATGGTTGCTTCGTTTTGACTTCCGAATTCCTTGCCCCGCTCTGCTCTTCGGCTGTATGCCGCTATTGATTTTGTTCCGAATGGTCGCGTTGGCACGCTTCAACCTTTTGCATGGGTACTGGAGCCACAGTGGCGTAACCGATGTAATTGACATTGGGAAAGCGATCGCTCTCGGCAGCCTGGCATTCTCCGTAGCCACCCGCTACGTTCTTGGAAAGTATGAGTTCCCGCTTTCGATCTACATACTGGAAGCGATGATTACCGCGACCGGGTTAGCCGGCGCGCGCTTATGCGCAATGGCTCTCAAGCGCAGGGCGGTCGGCGGTTCAGCGACGCAGAAGAAACGTCGGGTGATCGTCGCCGGGGCCGGGGAGGCTGCAAGCCTTCTGATACACGAAATGCTGCGAACGGAATTCGTCCCGGTCGCATGTCTCGATGACGATGTTTTCAAGCGGGGAGCAAAAATTCATGGAGTGCCGGTCGTGGGCACGATTGACGCTATCAAGGCAACGGTCGAAGGCTTCAACGCAGAAGAAGTCTTCATTGCCATTCCCTCGGCCAACGGCGCTCAAATGCAGCGCATAACCAGACTATGTGAGCTAGCCGCTGTGCGCTATCGAACCGTCCCGAACCTTCACGATCTGTTGATGGGCCGGGGTGCAATCTCGCAATTGAGAAGGGTGAGCCTTGAGGATCTGCTCGGCCGCGACCCAGTCCAACTCGACCTGAGCACGGTTCGCAACCAGATCGCTGGCAAAGTGGTAATGGTCACGGGGGCAGCGGGCTCCATTGGCTCAGAGCTTTGCCGTCAAGTTCTGGCTTACTCTCCCGCCAAGTTAATCGTGTTGGACCAGGCGGAAACGCCGATGTTCTACTTGCAATTGCAACTGACGAAGCTGCCTGCCGGAGATCGGGTGGTGTACGCGGTTGCGGATGTTGCCAACACTTCACGCATGCGGCGAATCATCGGTGAGGGAGCGGTGGACATTATTTTCCACGCCGCGGCCTACAAGCACGTCCCACTTGTAGAACTCAATATTCGCGGTGCGCTCAACAATAATGTTCTCGCCGTCCCTCCTTTGTTGGACGTCGCTGAGGAATGCGGCTGTGAAGCGTTCGTCCTGATTTCATCCGACAAAGCGGTGCAACCGACAAGTTTCATGGGCGCTACCAAAAGGCTAGGCGAACTCATCCTCGCTGCCAGACCCAAAAAGCACATGCGCTGCGTCTCAGTACGCTTTGGAAATGTGTTGGGTTCTCAAGGCAGTGTGATTCCGGTGTTCAAAGAGCAGATCGAAAAGGAGGGGCGCATCACCATCACACACCCGGAAATCACCAGGTTCTTCATGACGATTCCTGAGGCCGTGTCGCTGGTTTTGCAGGCATTCACGGTCGGCGAGCACGGCGATATTTTGGTCCTGGACATGGGCAATCCTGTCCGCATACTCGATCTGGCGCATTCTTTGATTCGCCAGTGCGGGAAATCCCCGACCGAGATAAAGATCGAATTCGTCGGCCTGCGACCAGGAGAAAAGATGTACGAGGACCTGTTCTATCCTGGGGAAAGAAAATTCGGAACGACGAACCGTAAAGTAAAACGAACCCAGTCTGAGATCATTGCGTGGCCAGCTCTGTGCGCCCACCTAGAAGACCTGATCTCGTTGACGAATTCTGGAACTGAGGTGTCAATCCGCGCGAAGATGAAAGAAATTATCCCGGAGTATTCCTATCAAACCGAACCTGTACCTGTGCAGAACGAACCGGCCGAGAATGCTTTTTCTCCGGTGATAAATATCGAGAGAGCATTCGCCGCTGGCGCGGGACAGGGCTGAGATCCTTCGTAGGCAGCCTTCGACACTTGGGCTTTGCACAAACTTCGAACCGGAATCTCTCCTACCGTTCCGAGTCGCGGTCTCAACCTCGTCTTCAATGTAGGATGTGATGAACAGAACCGGACTCTAGGCGAAGTCGGCGAACTCATTCGAGCATGGTGCCCGGACCGCCGAAATTATAGGGTCGAATTTCGTCGGATCAGGGAAGCTCTTGGATTCGAGCCAGTCTGGAAGATCGAAGCAGCCGTTCAACAGGTACTGGACGCGATCGCGAGCGGCAAGGTGACAGACTACCTCGATCCCAAATACAGCAACGTCAAATTCTTGAGTGCGCCGGACGCCCGGAGCAGTTGGCGGTGAAGGAAGATTGGGTCGCCAAGGTATTGCAGTACACTTCCGAAGTCCCTGCAACGCGTAAGGTGAAGATCAGCCGGGGCTGGATTATCTCCTCAGCTAGAAAATCAATATTTGCTAGTCCATCGCCCCACGATCACCTATCGTGGGCCAAGTGTTTTTCAGGCAGAAGCACTTCACATCCCTCCCTACTGCAGCATCATCCCACTCATTCCCAGTGACTTGCGGCAGTCGGCCGGAAGCGTGCGAGTCACCGAAGAAGCGCGAGCCCAGCCGAGAACTGAGTATTCGACGGTGCTGGTCCGGGTCAGCCGGTCCAGCTTCTATCGATTCCCGCAGATCCCAAGCCGAGTGGGGATGGGGACATGGATTTGCGCGACGCCGTCCAGCGCTTCGCCTTGGAGATGCCCAGCTACGGCTGGCCGCGGATCACCACCGAGTTGCGCCGACGGGATGGACGGTGAACCCGAAGCGGTCTACGGTTGATGCGCAACCTGTGTGCACGACGGCGCAAGTTCATCGTCACCACGGACTCCAACCACCGACTGTCGCTCTATCCAAACCTGGGGCGGGAGGTGCTCCTGGTGGTGATCTTGGACGGGCATGGCCCTGTCGCAGCGGGTTATTCCACCAGGGCTGGTCACACTCCGATCGCGCAAGCAGTATGCCAGCCACGATTATACAGAGTTGCTGGAACCGAACCAGGTCCGCATCGGCGTGTCGCGCAACGTCTAGGCATGTTCATCGAACGGCGAGACCAGGCGCTTTGGCCTCCGCGCGCAACTGGTGCTTAATTGTAATCTTGCAAGTCTTGTAAGCAGAGTTTCGAAGCCGACCCTCTTCAACCGTTAGCGGCCGAGTTTGTGCTCGCGTCTGGCGATCTCTTCTTTGAGAACCTTTTCAATGAAATTGGACAAGCTCCGGCTCTCGGCTTTAGCCAAGGTGACAAGCTTAGCCTTTAGGCTTCTGTCAATCTTGAAGGATACCGTGGTGTCTTTCACTCTGAGCTGGATACTACATCCTAAGTCCTCTTGCATCAACAACCTGGCTCTAAGATTTCCTCCTGTTGACACCACGCTAGTAAATGGTATTATATAGTTGTACTTCGTATTACTTTGTATCTTAAACACCGAGAAAACATGCCCCTGAAAAAACGTCGAACGGGAAGCTTTCGCACCAATGCAAGAACTGCTCGTCGTCTCTGGAACGACATCTCGGTAACCGCCTTAAAGAGCCTTGAAGAAATCACTGAGAATCACGGGCTTTCTGTTCCTTCTGGCGATTTACTGCTACTGAACGGTTCCTGGTACGTAACTAATGCTGGCCTGCTGCGAATCGCACGCAGAGAAAAATGCAGCGGAATTCACGTTCGGTCAATACCAACGTTCTGTGACACAGCGAATCGGCGTTGGGCATTCAAAGCAACGGTGTACAAATCCCGAACTTGCCGTGGCTTTGTCGGCTATGGCGACGCTGATCCGTCTAATGTTTCTCCTCTGGTACAAGGTGCCGAGATGAGGGTCGCGGAAACACGTGCGGTCAGCCGTGCTCTGCGCAAGGCCTATGGCATCGGCATCTGCTCGGTTGAAGAGATCGGTTTCTTGGCCGAGCGGGCAGCGGCCTCCCGCGAGTCGAAAAAACTACCTGCTCAATCTGCCAACGGCAACGCCTGTGGAGGCCGCACCGTCCGCGATCGCCTTAGCCAACTGATCCGCCGGCACCAGCTCGACGCGAGTTTGGTCAAGTTGTACGCAACTGATTTCTGCGGTGTGAGGACTCTGCGCGATGCCACGCGCGAACAGGTCGAACACTTCGTCACTCACCTGGCCGACTGGGCCGAAAGAGACCGCAATGCCCTGCTCTGCCAGCTAAACAGCTATCTCCCCCAGAAAGAAAGTGCAGCATGAGACGCCAGATCGCAGGCCTCCGCGCGGCCGATCGAGGCGCGGCAGACCAACTTCCTGATGCGCTCTTCCTCGTTCGAGTGCGAAGAGTCCAGTTTCGCCGTCAAGCACTGAAACCTTATTACGCGCTTACTCTGGCCATTCTGGAGCCCAGCCGATTTTCCGGCCATATCATTGCCAGCCGTCTCTATTGCAATCCCAGAGCCTTGTGGCGGTTCAGCTGGTTCCTGCGCGACTTCGGCTACGATGTCGAACTACTGGGCCGCGATGAAGTCGATGAAACGCAACTGATCAACCTGACCGGCGTGGTGAAAATCAGTCACGTCATTGTCAACGGATCTTCCAGGCTGCGGCTGGACGGTTTTGCCCCCGCTGGCCGCTGGGAGGAACTCTCGCCCGCTAATCTCGATAGTTCGCAGGTGGCCTGATGAACTACAGCTACACCCAGATCAGCCAGTATCTCACCTGTCCGCGGCGCTATCGCCATCGCTATCTCGACGGCTGGCAGGAAAAAGATACACGGGCAGCTATGCTCTTTGGGCGGGCCTTTGAACAGGCCCTCGCCGCTTATTTCCTGCGCGAAGATGCCGCCGCTCTGTTGTTTCGCGAATGGAGTGCATGTCAGAACCAGGGTTTGCATTACTCGAACAGCGACACCTGGGATCGCATGCTGCAGCAAGGCATCCAGCTTCTGGACCGATTCTGCCAGGACGACCGCATTCGTATTCGTCAGCCGCGCCGCAACTTGCAGATTAAGTTCACGCGACAAGTTTCACGAGAGAACGATTTTGTCGGTTACATCGATGCCATCGGAAAGTTAGACGGGACACGCCGCCTGCTAGAATGGAAAACTACTTCCAGTCGGTACCCGGAAGAACCAGCCGGATTGCTGGCTCTCGATCCGCAACTGGTTTGTTATTCGTGGATGACGGGCATTGCCGATGTCGCACAGATTGTGTTCGTCCGCAAGCGGCTGGTTGAGATTCAGTATTTTCAGACCACCATTACGGACGAACGACGCCGCGAATTCGGCCAGATCGTGGAAGATACGATCCGGCGAATCGAATCCGCCCAGTTTCTGCCCCACGCTGGCATTCGCTTTCCGCAGAACCCATGCAGCACTTGTCCCTACCTGGGACTGTGCCTGGGGAAGCAAGAGTTGGTCGATGCCGCCCTAGTGCGACGGCCAGGAGCGGAAAACCTTGGTTGGCTTGACGAACTTAGTTACTAGGAATCTGCCCGTGTTGCCCAAGCTCAATCGTCGACGAGCGATGTTCGTGCTCACCAAGATCGATGAAATCCTGGCCTGGGAAAAGCAGAAGGACGCAGAGCGGCATACCCGGTTCGTTGAACTTGGGCGCTACTTGTGCGAAGTGCGGACAGGACAGTACTGGCGGGTGGAAAACGTGAAGTCGTTCGACGAGTTCTTGGCAAGACGCTTTGCGGAATCGCGAAGGAAAGCGTACTACCTAATGTCGATCCACGAGCACCTGCCACTAGACGCGAGAAAAGAACTGAAGGACGTGGGCTGGACGAAGGGGCTGGAGCTGGCGAAGATTGCGAGGCGGGACCGGCAGGACTTCGATTGTGCAATCTGGTTGCACAAAGCCCGCGAGATGACCACGGAGCAGTTTAAGCTGGAAGTCGAGAAGGAACTGACTGGACGGGAAACAGAACCATGGGAGATTGTCTACTTCAAGTTGTACAAGAGTCAGCTGCCGGTGGTCGAGCAGGCAATCGACACTGCAGGCTTGATGCTGGGGACGGACCAATCCCGCGGCTACTGTCTGGAAATGATTTGCGCAGACTTCCTGGCGGGAGCGAATCTGGAGAACGAAAATCCTCAGGTTCTTTTGCAGTCGGCTTTGCGGTTTTTCAAGTTCCTCCCCGGGGAAGACAGGCAGACATTCTTACATCACGTCACCGAGAAAGTGTCGTGACTCGGGTCCGACCGAAGCAGCCGAGCCTGCGGCTTAATCCCGAACTGTACGAAGAGCTCCGCAACGAAGTACTTCGGCGGGATTCCTGGAGATGTCAGTTTTGCGGCACAATGTCCACTCTCGAACTCCATCACAAAGAGTTCCGCAGCCACTCCGGCGACGACTCCGAGCAGAACCTGATTACCGTATGCAGGAAGTGCCATCAGTTGGTTCATGGTGAACTCCGCACGCACCCGCAGAAGAACTGGGAATCTGAATGCGGCTTTCTTGCGTAATGCGAGAACAGGAAAAAAACCAAGGCCGACGAGTGGCGTCTCTCGAACCTGCACGCTTGGAACGCCTTGGAACCTACTCAGCAATCAGAGCACAAATTCTCAATCCAGAGTTCAACAGAACGGCATCCTGCCGCCAATCAATCCCCCTCTCTATCCGTCTCACTCTCTACCCGTTTCACCGGCGAGACTGCTTAGCTGACTTCGTGCATCTGTGCATTTCTCCTTCAGCGGAGAGGTCTGACCTCGATAGGTCGTAAGTTACTCCAGTCATCTCGACCCACGTCCCATTTTCTTGCATGCTGATAACTTGCCGGAGTCATCGGTTCGGCGGTCACCACCGGAATGCATCCGTTAAGCAGGACGTATAAGCACGATTTTCTGCTTGAGTGCGTACCGTGCCCCTAGCAAGGAGAATGTATATCATCCGTGGAAACGCTCGGCCAATCGAAAGAAGTCTTTACACTGGGCGAGCTTTTCCCCGATGGCAGCGCCATTGAGCGCCTACGACAGAACCTCCTGGTGCTGTGGAGCGAAGGCAAAGAACAGATACGGCCAACCGTCGAATACGGCGGGCACGTCTACACGGCCGCAAAGCTCGACCCACGGTTGGAAGAAGCGCTTCAGTTGCCCAACAAGACGGAAGACTTCGGCAGTGTTGAGGACCTGATTGCCGACATATCGAAGTTGGTCACTGGTTATGTCGCGCTGGACGAGCCGACCACGCTCTTGGTTGCCAGCTTCATCTTGAGTACGTGGATGATTGACTGCCTTCCGAGCGCGCCTTGTCTGAACCTCTGGGGACCCGTGGGGACGCAAACCGAGCTGGTCCATCTGTTAGCGTGCTTGTGTCGGCGCCCTCTGCGGCTACTCGAACCTTCTGTGCGAGAGCTGCTGAATCTTCCTGACGGACTTTCACCCACCGTAATCTTGCAGCAGCCAACCGAGCGGTCACTAGGCCGGCTGCTGGCAGCTGCAGCCGAACCCGAGATCGCTGTTCTACGAGGCGGCCGCATCGCCAACCTCGGTAGTGCGACTGTCGTATACACTCAGGAACCGACCCCTGCCACTGCTCTGCGAGTACAGTTAGGGTCCGATCACGCCGCGTACCGCCGCATCGGCAAGTCGGAAGCGAAACAGTGGGCGGATGAATTTCAACCTCGGCTTCTACGTTACCGTCTCTCGCAGCACTGCCAGGTCGCGCAGTCCCGGTTCGACCATTTCTCATTCGCGCTCGAAACTCGTCTGATCGCTCGTTCTCTCGGCGCCTCGCTCGAAGGTTCGTCGGTTCAAGAGCGTGTCGTGGAGGCCTTGTCACAAATCGACGAACAATCGAAGACGGAGCGGTCGCAGAGCCTGGACGCGATCGTTTCCGAGGCTCTGCTCGTACTTTGTCACGAGAATAAGCAGAAGGCACCCGTGCTCGAGGTCACGAAACTGGCTAATGGCATTCTTCTCGGACGACATGAGAATCATGAGCTTACCCCGAAGCTGGTAGGTGCGATTTTGCGCAGGAAACTAGGCTTATGCACCGAACGAAGCAGCGCTGGCTACGAGCTAAACCTAACTGGCGCGGTTCGGCGACGAATCCATCGCCTCGCAGCGAGTTACAACGTCCTTTCGATGTGCAACCACGTACGCGATTGCTGCGTAGAGGCTCTGAGTTCGGGCCAACATGAATTTCAAGTACATCAAGTACACGAAGTACACGGAACGCAGGAACCTGAGGAATTTGTAGAACAAAAATGACACGAACCCTCTTGCATCCCGAGCAGTGGGAAACCCTTCGCCGACTGGAAGCTGCCGGGTGTCCGCTAGATCTCGAGCACCTGCCACAGGGCACCTATCCGCTGCGGGTGTTTACAGAAGTGTCGCCTTGGGGAACGGATATTTTCCCGCTAGCTAACGGGACCGGAATCGCATTCCGCCTATGCATGATTGCTACGGCTTCGGTCACCATTTGCAAACTCCGGTTGCAGGCGGCTTGGCTTAAGGCCGAGCCGTCATGGAGCGTGCGCTGTCGTAACCACTGCGATAAATATTGTTTTCACGATTGTTCTTACGGTCCTAATATCCAGTTCCATTTCGATCAGGTCCTCAACTACCACCTACTGCGCTGGGAAAGTCTCAAACGGGGAGCTTGGTGGAGAGGTTTTTTGGTGGGAACGGTTCCTGGAAAACTCAGCGGCGCAGCCGCAGCAAAGCTGCGTGCGACGATTGTTATCGAGGATCTACTTGGCGAATATCCCTTCCCCGTTTTGCTCGACAACAATAAAGTAATAATCGAACCGCCAGCCCGAACTACAAACGCGAGCTGATGTGAGGGCAGCAAGACCAGGTTCGGAATAAAATGTCCGGTCAGCTCAGTTCGGGTGTGCCCCGAAGAGGCTGGGCGAACTCATCCTGGCGGCCAGGCCGAAAAAGCACATGCGCTTGCGTTTCCGTGTGATTTGGTAACGTCCTGGGTTCTCAGGGCAGCCTGATTCCGGTATTCAAAGTGCAGATCGAAAAGGAAGGGCGGATTACCATCACGCACCCGGAAATCACTCGGTTTTTCATGACGATTCCTGAGGCATATCACTCGTTCTGCAGGCATTCACTCTCGGTCAGCATGGCGACATTTTGGTCCTGGACATGGGTAATCCTGTCCGCATACTCGATTTGGCGCATTCTTTGATTCGCCAGTGCGGGAAGTCCCCTGCCGAGATAAAAATCGAATTCGTCGGCCTGCGCCCGGGAGAAAAGATGTACGAGGATCTGTTTTATCCGGCGGAAAGAAAATTTGGGACCACCAACCGTAAAGTAAAACGAACCCAGTCTGAGATAATCGCTTGGCCGGCTCTGTGCGCCCACCTGGAAGACCTGATCTCGTTGACGAATTCGGGCACTGAAGTATCAATCCGCGCCAAGGTGAAGGAGATCATTCCTGAGTATTCCTACCAGACCGAAACCGTCGTTGTGCAAAATGAACCAGCCGAGAACACGCTTCCTTCGGTGATGAATATCGAGCGAGCATTCGCCGCTGGCGCGGGACAGGACTGATCCTTCACACGCCACCTTCGACACTTGGGCTTTCCGCAAACCTTGAACCGGACATTCCCCCGGGCGTTCCGAGGCGGCCTAATATCCAGTTCAATTTCGATCAGGTTTTCAACTGCTATCTGCTGAGTGTTTACTCACGAGGACAATGGAACCAGCGACGGCGATTCCAGGTCCGGCCGCCGCACGCAAGGCACTTTTAGCTCAGGCATGGGATCGCCCGCGAAGAGATGGCGGCAAGGCTTAGCCAGCCATCGGGTCCAGCGCCCGGACCAGCTAACGCGTGCGCTGTCGGTCGCGATGCCGGTGTCGGCATACATCATCCGATAAATTCTCGAGATCAGCACGAACGCAAGTCGTCCGCGGCTCGACTTGATGAAGCTGGATCGCTTCCAAATCGGCCCCCAGCTGTAGAAGCTGTCCCAAACGCCTTGGGTTCGGGAACGGATTTCCTCGGCCGACATCACCGGATGATCCCAATACAGTTTGGGACGAAGGGACTGCGGTATAAGCCACCGCCTGGTGAGCGGAATTCCCGCTACGGTTGGCGGATGGTCGCCCAGAGTCTTTTCCCAACGATTGAAGTCTACGGTGCCCGGATAAGGGCTTAGCATTACAAACTGTGCGAAGGTGCATTCTGCGCTGATGGCGGCAGCGGCGGTGGCCGCAAAGGTTTCCGGACGGTCGCTGGGCAGGCCAAAAATGAAAGACCCCAGCACGTGCACGCCGTGACGCCGGAAGGTCCGCAGCTGTTCCGTGAGTTTCTCGCCAGCCAGGTTGAAATCCTTGTAAACGTCCTTCAATCCCTCCGGGGTCACCGACTCCACTCCGACCAAGGCGCCCTTGATGCGTGCGGCTTTCATGGCATCCAGAAATTCTGCGTCTTCCGCCGCCTCCATTGTGATCTGAGTAAAGAAGACCATGTCGTCGGGAAGCTGGGCGAGACGAGACATCAGCTCGAACCGCTCCGCGCGTATCGATTTCAGTTCGTTCAGCCGAGCTGTATTTTTCTGCTGCGCCGCCAGGCTGAGGTCGGTCAAGGTGACGGGATAGAAGTTGTCATCCGCCAGCGCGATAAAGCGAAAGCCCAACCGGCGTAACTGCACGATTTCCTCGATCACGACGTCTGACGCACGCTGCCGAGGCCGCTGGCCATCAGTGCGCCACACTGAGCAGAAAGAACAGTGCTTCGGACAACCGCGGACCGTCTGCACTGAAGCCCACATGTAACGATTGCGGGGAACCAGATCCCACCGTGCGGCCACAAACTCGCTGGCTTCGATCTGCCCTCCTACGTAGAGAGATCTCGGGTTTCCCTCGCAGCAATCAGCGAGAACCTTCCCCCACGCGACGTCGCCATCACCTTTGACGACCGCATGCGCTCCTCCCATTTCCAGCGCTTCTTCGGGATACAAGGTGGCGTGAATGCCTCCGAAGATGACATACGCTCCTCGGTTGCGCGCCATCTTGCCAATCTCGTAGCCCCGCAACGCGTTCGCGGTATGAATCCCAATTCCAACCGCATCTCCGGCATGAATCGAGTCGGGACGCAACTGGGTTAGCGTTTCATCCACCAAAACAGGATCGCCAAAACTTCTCGGCGTTGCCGCCGCCAACACATACTGCCAGCGCGGAGTGATGACTGCCGTCCCAAATGACACACTACTCGGATTGATCAGATGAACTTTCACGCCGCGAGCCCCCTTTGGCACCGATTGCCCGCGCGCAGCCGCGATGCGTTACCTCTTCGCTGCGCAACAATGACAGGCTCCGCGTACTTTCAACACTCTGAAATACGCGGGATTTAGATGTGGCAGGAGGTGGGAGCGGACGGTCTGTCTACTCTCTCGGCCTGGAAGAAACCCACAAGATTAGAAAACACCGCAAGATAGGTCAGAAAACGCGGCAACTCGCAAGACTAGTGGATACCCATCGGCTTGTCAATGTTCGTGACAATACTTGTCACTTGCGATGACAAGGTCAGTTCCATTCTGAATCGATGTCAGCTGAGGGGAATCGGCCGGGCAAGCCAAGCGGTTGCGGAAACACGCGCGCGGGCCTAAACCGCCGTCAGCACCGCACTCTGCACACCTCGTGTCGACCGCACCCGTTCATAAACCCGAACATATTCTTTGGCCGAAGCGTTCCAGGAAAAATCTTTGTTCATGCCATTACGCATCAGCGTCTGCCAGGAAGTTCGATCCCGAAAAGCCTTCAAGGCTTCCTTAATCGTCAGGAGCAAAGCCTCGCCGCTGTAGTCGGTGAACTTGAAGCCAGTTCCCTTCCCGGTGCGCGCATCCCACGGTTCGATGGTATCGTCAAGCCCGCCGGTGGCGCGCACAACCGGCACGGTTCCATACTTGAGGCTGTAAATCTGATTCAGTCCGCAAGGTTCATATTTCGACGGCATAAGGAACATGTCGCTGCCCGCTTCGATCTTGTGGGCCACCGCGTTATCGTAGGCAATCTTGACTGCAATCTTTTGCGGAAAGACTTTCTGCATGCGCGCAAACATCTCTTCGTATTGCTTGTCGCCATTGCCCAGCGCAACGATAATCATCTCCTCACGCGCCAGGCGATCCATGATTTGCGCGATCAGGTCAAACCCCTTCTGTGACGCAAACCGCGAGACAATTCCGATCACCGGCAGCCGAAGATCAGGGCTAGTCACACCGAAGGTTTTCAGCAAATCCTCTTTGCACTTCGCCTTCCCCGACAAGTCCTCGGGCGAATACTTGGCCGCAATAAACTTGTCCGTCTGCGGGCTCCACTCGTCATAATCGACGCCGTTCAGGATCCCAGTCACCGTCGAGGCCCGGTCCCGCAAAACTCCTTCCAGTCCAAAGCCAAATTCCGCCGTCTGGATCTCATGGCTGTACTTGCGGCTCACCGTAGTAATGAAATCGGAATACACCAGCGCGCCTTTCAAGAAATTCACCTGCCCGAAAAATTCCATCTTGTCGATTGCCAAAAGATCCCAGGGCAGGGTCAGCAGCGGCAAAGTATCGGGAGGAAACAAGCCCTGGTATCCCATATTGTGAATGGTGAAGACAGTGCCCACGTCGCGGAAAGCGGGATCTTCAGCGTACTGCGTGCGCAAAAGCACCGGAACCAGGGCCGACTGCCAGTCATGACAATGAAAGACGTTGGGAACGCCTAGAACCTTCGAAGCTTCGAGCACCGCCCGCGAGAACAACGCAAAGCGCTCGGCGTTATCGGGATAGTCTCCCGCCGAAGTTCCATACAACGCCTCGCGGTCAAAATACGGAGGATAGTCCACAAAATAAAAGCGCACGCCGGAGTGACTTCCGCCCGTCACCACCGAACAGAAGCGGTAGCGATCATCAAAGGGAACAGTAATGCTGCGAACCACCGTCTGCGCATCGGGAAGCTTGGTCTGCCGGTAGCGCGGCACATAAACGCTGACCTGATGCCCGGCCGCAACCAGAGCCCGCGGCAACGCGCCAACCACATCGGCCAACCCGCCAGTCTTCGAAAAAGGCACGCACTCCGAGGCAGCAAAGGCAATATGCATTGAAAACCACCCTCCAAATTATGGCCCGCGCTTCGGCGCAAGTTATGATAGGTGGTCGTTATTGCTGCACGCCATCCTGCGCACGAGATTCGCGGGGTGAGAGTCCAGTGTAGTCGCGCGAAAGAAAGAGGGTCAACGTGCCAAAAGTATCTGCCGCGCGTCCAGCTCCGAGGACGCCCAAATTGGGCCAGCATTTTCTCGCCGATCCCTCCGCCGCTTTGCGCATCGCCGAGTCCTTCGGAGATCTCTCGCAAAGCACCGTGCTCGAAATCGGGGCCGGACGTGGTGCCCTGACTTCCCTGCTCGCCCGCCGCGCCCGGCGCCTCATCGCCATCGAACTCGATCGCGTCCTCGCCGCTCAACTGCGCATGAAGTTTTCCCTCACTCCCAACGTCGAGATCATCGAGGGCGACATCCTCGCCATCGACTTCGACACTCTCTTCGGACCGAAACCCGGAAGCACGCGTCCCGGAATCAACCACCAGCCGGACAAGGTGCACGTTGTCGGCAACCTCCCCTACTTCATCACGTCGGACATTCTGCTACGCCTGTTCGCCTACCGCCGATACTTTGACATCATCGTGCTCATGCTGCAGCGCGAAGTCGCCGACCGCGTGGCCGCGCATCCCGGCACCAGCGAGTATGGCCTGCTCTCCGCCACCGCTCAA
This sequence comes from uncultured Acidobacteriota bacterium, assembly GCA_963837015.1. GTDB lineage: Bacteria > Acidobacteriota > Terriglobia > Terriglobales > Acidobacteriaceae > JABDBE01. The sequence continues at coordinate 39,903 of CAWIMI010000036.1, forward strand.
CTGTATGCCAGCGTCGAGAAGCTTTTCACGCTGCCCCCAAGCGCGTTTTCACCGCCGCCCAAGGTCTACTCCGCGGTCGTCCGCCTGACCATCGCCTCTCGCATCGAGGCCTTGAACGTCCCCGAGGCCGGCTTCATCGACTTTCTAAGAAAATCATTCGGCCAGAAGCGCAAGACGCTATGGAACAATCTGAAATCCGACTACGAGCCCGCAACCCTGCGCGCAGCCCTCGAACAATCCGGCATAAAGCCGACCGTGCGCGCCGAAGCGCTATCATTAGAGAGAAGCGCCGCATTATTCAGGGCATTGCTGGACAACAGCAAAGGCGATTGAACAGACTCTGGCCGCAGTTTTGAAAACAGGTTTTGGGTCAGGTTTTGGGTGGCGCAGCGCTTCAGCGCTGCGATCCAGACGCTGAATGATCGGCTTCAGCCGCTGAGGTACCTCCCAGGCAAGGAGGACTAATGGCCGCAACCATACGTCATCCCGCTGTAGCCGGACGCTTCTACCCCGACAATCCCAACACGCTGAAAAAAGACCTTCACTCCTACCTCTCAACCCAAGCAACACCGACCCCCGCCCTCGGCTGCGTCGCGCCACACGCCGGCTACATGTATTCCGGCGCGGTCGCAGGAGCAGTCTTCGCTAACCTCGACCCACCCCAACGCATCATTGTCCTCGGCCCGAACCACACCGGCAGAGGACGCGCGCTAGCCATCATGAGCAGTGGCGCCTGGGAGACTCCTCTCGGCCAGGCCCCCATCGATTCGTCTCTAGCAGAAGATCTGAAAAAACGATGCCCCCTCCTCAGCGAAGACGCCGACGCCCATCGCCGGGAGCACGCCATCGAGGTGGAATTGCCGTTCCTGCAAGCCCGCCGTCCCGACTTCACCTTTGTGCCCATCGCTCTAGGCACAGGACAATTCGAAGCGCTCGAAACCTTGGGCCATGCCATCGCCGACGCAGTGCAGGCACAAGGCGAAAGAATCCTCATCGTCGCCTCAAGCGACATGAACCACTATGAGAACGACGCCATCACCCGCATTAAAGACCACAAAGCCATCGAACAAATCCTGGCGCTCGACGCCCGCGGCCTGTTTGAAGTCGTGATGCGCGAAGACATCAGCATGTGCGGCTTCGGACCAACCATCGCGATGCTGACCGCCGCCCAGCGCCTGGGCGCAACCTCCGCCGAACTGATCAAGTACGCCACCTCAGGAGACGTCTCCCGAGACCGCGAAATGGTAGTAGGCTACGCCGGCATTGTCGTCCGATGAGCGTAGTCCGATGAGAGTCGGCTGCTCGACATCTCCGCCGCACCCTGCAGAATCGGAACAAAGTCTGTCACGCCTGCCTGACGGCTGCATGATTTACACTGGCCCGTTCCCCCGGAGGCCGCTCATGCGCCGTTTGCTCGGCTTGATGGTTGCGTTGTCATTCATCCTTCCCGCGCTCGCTCAAAATAACCATCCCTTCACCTTCGAAGACATGATGGCGCTCAAGCGCGTCAACGAGCCCATCGTCTCGCCCGATGGAAAATGGGTATTGTTCAGCGCCATCGATGTCAGCCTCGAAGCCAACACCAAGACGCCGCATGTCTGGGTCGTCCCGATTGCCGGCGGAGAGCCGCGAGAACTCATTCATGTCCAGGAATCGGACCGTCCGCGCTGGGCTCCGGATGGCAAGCACTTTCTATTTTTGTCATCGAAAGAAGGCGGTTCGCAGATCTGGATTGCCGATTTTGATGACACCAAGGGAACCGTGACCGCGACCCACAAGCTGACCTCCATCGCGACCGAAGCCGATGGCCCTCTCTGGTCGCCCGATGGCAAGAACATTCTTTTTATTTCCAACGTCTATCCCGAATGCGCCGACGAAGCCTGCAACGCCAAGAAAGTCGACGAAGCCGACAAATCAAAAGTCAAAGCACTGATATTCACTCATCTTCTCTATCGCCACTGGAATGCCTACAAGGATGGCAAGCGCAATCATCTTTTGATCATTTCCGCCGACGGCGGAGCCAGTCGCGACCTCACTCCTGGAGACCACGACGTGCCGCCTTTCAGTTTGGGCGGCCAGGATGATTACGCTTTCTCGCCCGACGGACAGGAAATCTGCTACGCCTCAAACCACGACGAAGACGAAGCCCTCAGCACCAACAACGATTTGTTTCTCGTATCCGTAAATGGCGGCCCGGCCAAAAAGATCACCGATAATCCCGGCAGCGATTCTTCCCCGCTTTATTCACCGGATGGAAAATACATCGCCTACCGCGCCCAGGTTCGCGCAGGATACGAGAGCGACCGCTTCCGCCTCATGCTCTACAACCGGCGCAGCGGGCACATCCGCAATCTGACCGAGAGCTTCGACCGCTGGGTGGGAACCTACACCTGGGATCCCGACTCATCCAAAATTTACTTCGCCGCCGAAGATAAAGGCGATTCCCCCATCTATTCCATCTCGCTAGATACCGCCGTCATCGGCGGCGATGCCGGCAACGATACCAGCGCTCGTGTCACCAAGAACAACGTCAAGCTGATCGTTCCCGGCCATAACGATGACGTCGCCGTAACCCATGACGGCAAAAGCCTTTTGTTCACTCGCATGTCCGTCCGCTTTCCCAACGAAATCTTTCGCGCCACGCTTCCTCAGCCGGGAGCCGATTCCGCGGCTGCGACTGTCTTCGAATCTCAAGAGGTCTGCACCGATGCCAGCGGAAAGATCAAACCCGAAGGCTGCAAGACCGCGAGCGTCGAAAAGAGCCAACTTCAGCTTACCGATCTCAATCATGCTGTGCTCTCCCGGGTTGCCATGTCGCCGCTCGAATCTTTCTGGTTTACGGGCGCGGCCGGCGATAAGGTGCAGGCGTTCTTTATCAAGCCGCCGAACTTCGATCCCAACAAGAAGTATCCAGTCAAGTTTCTCCTTCACGGAGGTCCGCAGGGGGCCTGGGGAGACGACTGGAGCTATCGCTGGAATCCCGAACTTTTCGCCGCTAACGGCTATGTGGTCGTCATGATTAATTTCCACGGATCGACCGGTTACGGACAGAAATTCATCGACGCCGTGAACGGCGATTGGGGTGGGGCGCCGTTTGATGACCTGATGAAAGGTCTCGATGAAGCCGAACGAACCTATCCCTACATCGACAAGAATCGCGAGTGTGCCCTGGGCGCGAGCTTCGGCGGCTACATGGCCAATTGGATCCTCGGCCACTCAAACCGCTTCAAGTGCATCGTCTCCCACGATGGCACCTTCAACAACGAATCCGCTGCGGGCACCACCGAGGAGCTGTGGTTCGAAGACTGGGAGTTTAAAGGCCCGCTCTACAACAACCGTGAACTCTATCGCAAGTGGTCGCCTCATTTGTCCGCGCTGAATTTCAAGACTCCCACGCTCGTCGTCCATGGCCAGCTCGATTACCGCCTCGACGTCTCAGAAGGATTCCAGCTGTTCACCACCCTGCAGCGCCTGAAGGTTCCCTCCAAGATGCTCTATTTCCCCGACGAAGGGCACTGGGTGCTCAAGCCGCAAAACAGCCAGCTCTGGTACAAGACGGTAAACGACTGGGTCGATCAGTGGACAAAGAAATGATCTAAGCCCCCCAAGCCGAGATGGACACAATCACCGCCCCTTTTGCGCCGTGATTATCCAGAAACCTATCCACCCTACGGTGGTTTAACGTTCGGCATTGTTGCCCTTCTCGAGCGAGTGGGTGGCGATGTTCGACAGATGGCCAGCGCCTTCGCCGTTACCCGATTGATGCAAAGTCTTCTGTTTGGTGTGGACGCAACTGATCCGATGACCTTCGTTGCGATTTCCGGGTTGCTGACTCTCGTCGCCTTGATCGCCACTTACATCCCTGCTCAGCGCGCAGCCCGAATTGATCCCGCAGTCTCTCTTCGATATGAATAGCCGCGTCGCTATGCGGCTTGTTCGCTTTAGTCGTCATGTGGCCAGCCCCTCCTCTAACGTAAACGAGAAATGACGCGCCCGTGACAAGAAGTTGACAAATTGCTTATTGCGAACCGATATGCTGACTTTTGTGGACATTTTGTGCGGAACATTGGGGCAGATGATTTAACAATTAGGGGTCACCGCCTGCTTTCTGGTGCCACTTCCATCTTTCCTGTCCCCGCGACGCTTTTCATTCGGCGCCGGACGTTTCGTCATCAGGAAGGTACTGGGTGAGCTCGGCAAATTCTTCGTTCAGCGGCAGCGCCGTAGACGGCTCCCATGTATCCACCGATGCTCTATTCAGCACTTTATATTCCGAACTGCACCGGATGGCATATCGAGAACTGGCACGGCAATGGCCTCCTGCAACCTTGAGCGTCACCACCCTGCTGCACGAGGCCTATCTCGACATGGCCGTACGCGACGGCGCTTTGTTTCCCGACCGGGCGCGATTCATGGGGTATGCGGCGCGCGTGATGCGCGGGCTCATCATCGACCACGCCCGGAGCCGCCACGCCATCAAACGCGGGGGTGAGTTCGAGATTACCTCGCTCGACACCGAGGGTTTCGAGAATCCTGCCGACGCGAAGGAACTCTCGTCGATCAGTGACGCTGTGGACGAACTGGCGAAAGTTGAGCCTGAGCTGGCTGAGTTGGTGGACTTGAAATTCTTCTGCGGGTTCTCATTTGCAGAGATTGCCGCCTTGCAGAAGCTGTCGGAGCGTACAGCACAAAGAAGGTGGGAAAAGGCGCGCATTTATCTCCACCGCAGTCTTCGCACAGATTTACCACTCTGAGAATCCATGCCCACAATGAGTCCTGATGAATGGAAGGCCCTGAGTCCATACTTGGACGACGCGCTTAGCATGACAGACGAAGAATGCTCGATCTGGCTCTCGTCGCTGCGGGTCCAGAGTCCAGACCTGGTGGAGCAACTGGAGGTGATGCTGACTGAGCACCGGGCATTATCCGAGGAAGGCTTCCTTGAGGAGCGTTCTGTCGCTTTGCCAAAAGTGCAGGGTTTGGCGGGTCACACTGCAGGCGTCTACACATTGGTATCGCAGATCGGTCAGGGCGGCATGGGCAGCGTCTGGCTGGCGGAGCGAAACGACGGCCGATTCGAGCGGCAGGTTGCGGTAAAGTTCCTCAATATTGCGTTGATGGGTAAGGGCGGCGAGGAACGATTCAAGCGCGAGGGCAGCATTCTCGGGCGCCTGGCACATCCGCATATTGCGGAACTGATCGATGCGGGCGTTTCGCAAACGGGACAGCCTTATCTCGTTCTCGAATACATCGAGGGCGACCACATCGATCGCTACTGCGACCAGAAGCGGCTCGATGTCAAAGCGCGCATCCGACTTTTTCTCGGGGTGCTGGAGGCCATGGCCCACGCGCACGCCAACCTGATCGTGCACCGCGACCTCAAGCCATCGAACGTACTAGTGGGAAATGAAGGCCAGGTGAAACTGCTCGACTTCGGCATTGCCAAGCTGCTGGAAGGGGAGGGACTATCTGAAGAGGCAACGCTCTTTACCGTCGCAGGCGAGCGGGCCATGACGCCGCAGTATGCGGCTCCCGAGCAACTGAAAGGCGAGGCAGTGACCACCGCCACCGATATTTATGCCTTGGGCGTACTGCTCTACGGGTTGCTCACAGGGCAACATCCTGCCGGCGCCGGCCCACACACGCACGCAGAGCTGGTCAAGGCTATCGTCGACACCGAGCCCGCCCGCCCCTCGGATACCGTTGTCGCAATCCGGGCGAGCGTAAACCTCGCCACCAATGCCACCAAACGCGCGAGCACCCCAGACAAACTTCGTCGGCTACTGCGCGGGGACCTGGATACGATTGTCTCGAAAGCGCTGAAGAAAGAGCCCACAGAACGCTATTCTTCAGCGACGGCCATGGCCGATGATCTGCGCCGCTACCTGAGAAATGAACCGATCGGCGCTCGGCCCGACACGCTTTCCTACCGCGCGATCAAGTTCGTTCGCCGCAATCGTACAGCGGTTGTGCTGGCGACTCTGGCCATTGCGACCACGGCTGCCGGTCTCGTGAGCACATTGGTGCAGACGCGAACGGCGCGCGCGCAACGCGATTTTGCTCTTCGGCAATTGGTTCGTGCACAAAGTACGATTGAGTTCAATGAGTTCCTGCTTTCTGACGCAGCGCCCTCGGGTAAGCCATTCACGGTTAATGAGCTACTGGGACGCGCGGAAGATGTCCTCGCACGCCAACAGGCTGCTGATGATACCTCGCGCGTGGAACTCATGGTTGTTATCGGGGACCAATACTCCACGCAGGACGAAGATGCAAAAGCTCGCCGCGTCTTGGAGCAAGCCTATATCCTGTCGCGACGAGGGCATGAAACCATTGCTCGAACCGAAGCGGCGTGCGCCCTGGCGGGCGCTCTGGCTCGAGACGGTGAGCTAACGCGCGCGGAAGCTCTAATCCAGGAAGGACTGGGCCAACTTCCGGCCGGGTCACAATACGACCTGGACCGAATTTTCTGCCTTCGGCGCGGGAGTGAGGTTGCTCAGGAACGCGGGGACCCGCAACAAGGGATCGCTCGAATGGAAGCAGTAACGGAAATATTGAAACACTCGCCCTTTGACTCTGACATCCTGGATTTGCATGCGTCGATCGAATTGGCGGAGGCGTACCGTGTGGCTGGACAGAATCAACTGGCCAGCTCCACGTTCGAACAAGCAGCCGCGCTGTTGACGCCCCTGGGCCGCAGCGACACGCAAACTGCGGTAGTGATTTTCAATGACTGGGCGCTGGCACTGGACAAGCTCGGCCAGCCGATGGAAGCGGAAAGATTTTTTCGTCGTGCGATTGGCATCAGTCGGGCTGGACAAACGGAAGAAACCGTCTCCCCCATACTCCTCAACAACTACGCTAAAACGCTGTATCAGCTAGGTCGTCTCGAAGAATCGGCCGATTATGCTGGACGGGCATATAGCAAAGCGCTGCAAACCGGCGATCAGATGGCGATTTATCAATCGTTATATGTGCGTGCGTTGATCGACATTGAACAGCATGATTTCAACCACGCGGCGGCCATGCTCGCCAAAGTGGAACCGGTAATGCGCCGCAACCTCCCAACCGATAGTTTTTGGTTCGGGTTGCTAGCGTCTGCGCAAGCATTGCTTGCGTCCGGAAGAGGTGATTTTCAAACCGCCTTGCCGCTCGCGGATCAGGCTGTGACCATCGTCGAAGCCGCGAAAAAAAACGGTCGGTCAGGCAGTGACTTTTTGCCCATCGTGCTGGTTCGCCGGTCTACGGTAGAGACTGAGGCCGGACAACCATCTCGAGCCGCTGACGATGCGGAGCGAGCGCTGACCCTTTTAAAATCTGCCAGCCCGCCCGCGGCGTTCTCCAGCCACATAGGCCGTGCATACTTGAACTTGGGACGCGCACTGCTGGCTCAAGGCAAACGCGATGAAGCTAACGCCGCATTTCGCCCGGCCCTGGAACATCTGCAGAACACCGTGGGTCCGGACAATCCCGACACTCGTAGCGCCCGGCGGTTGATACGAACTGGATCGGCCACTTAGAACAGGAATGTCTACCGCTCCCGTTGCGTTGGACCCTGGGTCTCATGCCTGAAACGAGGTTGGCGAGCGCCGCAGCAAGGTTGTTCAGCGGCTCTTGCGCAGATGCAAAAGACTCTGCGTCAATATAGGGAGTCTTACATTCTCAGGAAGACAAGAACCCGAGTGACGGGATCGATCACTCGGGTAGTTCTTCCGCAATTCACAGTCACAGGTTAATTTGCCCCCGCGGCAGACATGGCATCGTGCTGTTTTCCTCTCGTTACAGTGTTCGCTGCCTTGGGCACGGGCAGGGTAAACTCGCCGGCTGACGTCGCGACCCGGCTTAGATAGTATGTGCCCCCGACACGTTTCAGGCTAAGCCCCACATGGTCAACTGCGCGATTCGAAGGAAGGGGCTGCAAGAGCGCGCTGTCCCCCGGGGTTACAGTGTTACGGATCTCCCAAGGACGCTCTCTATCCAAAGACACACGCGTTATGGCGTATGTGCCTGCGGGTAAAGTTTTGCCTCCTGCCACAAACTCGTACGGGATCTTCGCGACAACTCTGCCTTCCTCCTGAGCCTGAGCCCCAGCACCCAACCCGAAAAGGCAAATAAGCGCAATCAAGACGGTTAAATACTGCTTCTTCATGGTTTCTCCTTTATACGTTCTTGGGCCTGTGGCCCAAGAAGGCGCTGGAGGTCTCGATTCCCGAGATTGCTGCTTGGCAGCCCTCTGCGCTTTTTTCAAAACGTATGCCAATTAGACTCTGGGAACACCGACAGGTTCGTGCTGGGTTGTCATTTGATTGTCAAGAAATTGTCCTGAGAGCTTTGTCGCAGAGGGCAGCAACGCTTCGACACGAATGCTAGGGTATTGCACGTTCAGGGTGAGTGGTGAGGGGTCTGGCACAACCTAGGAAGGAACTGGCCACTGCTGGCGGCCGACGGGGAAACCAAACTTGAGAAATGCGAGCCGAATGTCGCAGGCTTAGCCGATTCTCGCTCGGCCGAAACTGGTTTCGTTCTTCCTAAGTGGAGAATTGCTGAGAATCCGATGGACAGGCTCCGCTGCGGCGAGGAAAATGTCACGGAGCGGTTCGTCATCTGGAAACGAATCTGCCAGTGCGAGGACTTCCGCTTCTGCCAGCGCGCGAAATCGTTCGGCTAATTCATCCTCTTTCTGAAGGCGATAGAATTCCCACGCAGCGTCATGCACACGCCATGACGAGATTGGTACCGGGTGTTTCTCCAGGATCGCCAATGCCGCTCGGATCGACTGGCTGGCAACCTTCCAATCCTTTTCAGCAAGCGCAATTCGCGTCTTTAGCTCCCAGGCGAGCGCCTGCACATTAGGATCGGCGGTTGACAACGCGCACTCCTGAAACTTTTCGGCTTCGATGTAGGCGTTGGCAATGTTCCCTAATGCAAACCAGGTCCTTGCCAGCCCAAGCTGGGCCTGCATCCGCCACCACCAGTACATATAAAACGGTTCGTTGGTCATGCTTTCAACTTCGCGGAAGCAACGGATTGCTTCTTGATGGTTTCCAAGGCCAATGTCCGCGCGGCCCGCGCTGAGCAGAGCCAGCGCTCTCGGCGTTCGCCCCGGATTCCCGGTGCATAGCGGCAGGACAGCGTCAGACAACTTCCGTGCACCCTGATAATCAAACGCCATTATCCGCATCCATGCCTCGAGCCCGCTGAAAGCACAAAACCAAAGCTTGTTCCCATTTTTCGCGGCAGTATCTATTTGGGTGCGCAAGGTCACAAGAAGTGCGCCAAGCTGCCCCGTGTGCGCGAGTGCGAGCGACTTACCCCAGGCGCCTAAGTACCCGATCAGCGCGCTGTTTCCAGCGACGTTTCGGAGCTTATTTTCGGCATTGAGCGCGAAGCTGTACTCGCCCTGGACAATCCGAGCCTGGGCCAGGTACAGGATCTCGTGGGCGACCTGAACGTCTTGGGCGCTCAATTGTTCAATGATTGGCATGGCTGCTGTGCAAATTTCGGCATCCTCGTTTCGCCAACGATCGTGCAGGAGGCGAAAGGCAGCCGCCAGGACCTGCGTCCGAGCTAGTAATATTGGATCGCCGAGGCTTTTACTCATCTCGACGGCGCGCTCGCAGGTGGCTATTCCGCGACGCGAATCAGTCGGTGATGATGTGTACGCCAGCCGGGTCAGCGCGCTCACCTGTTCTTTCGTGAGGCCGGCCTGAGCGGCTCGATCCACTTCGGTCTGGTAGGCCTGGGCGGCCTCGATCACCTGCCCGAGGGCATAGTGCGCATCGCCGATGCACTTTAGAATCTGAATCTCAACCTCTGCCCGAATATTGGGAGCCATTTTGTGCACAAGCTCGAGTGCATGTTGCAGGACACGTATCGCATCTCCGTGAGCGAAGCGGCGCTGCGCATTCTCTGCGCTGAGCATCGAGTAACGAATAGCTTGCTCATATTCGTGCCCTTCTTCAAAATGCAATGCCAGCTCTGAGGCAATTTCAGGCCTGTCTTGGGTATGAAGAAGTCTGAGCTGCTCTCCAATTCGTCGATGCAGCTTAGATCGGCTTACGTTCGAGAGACGGCGGTAGAGAACCTGTCGGAACAAAGCATGCTTAAATTCATAGTTGGCCGAAACCGAGCCGTCCGGAAGTTCCTGAATTCCCACGGACCGGACGAACTGTTGCTTTTCGGCTAACCCCTCAAGCAAAGCCTCGATGCGATCGGTCTCAAGATCGAGAGTTGGACGAACCGACCAGACCGAGAATCGCTCTCCCACAACACTTCCACTGCTCAGAATCCGCTGTTCCTCTGCTGTAAGTTGAGCGAACTGAACCTCCAACATTTGTTGCAGGGTCTCCGGTACGCCAGGATCGATATCTTCCAAGGGCTTGGTTAGGGCCCATCCTCGCCCGGTCTGCGCTATGAAACCTTTCTTCACCATATCCCGCACAATTGCTGCCATGAAAAGAGGGTTTCCGCCCGAATGCCGGTAAACAAGACTCGAAAGGCCCGGGGGAAGGCTTGCTTTGGGGAACTCCGCCGCCAGGTACTCAGCAATGGTGGCTTCTTCCAGACGCTCGAGTGCGATCTCCGTACACAAATGATGCACCTGCAAATCCTGCTTAAGGCCCTTTAAGGGCGTTTGAGAAAGCGCGACATCGGCTGGCCGATAGGTCCCGAGCAGCATGAGTTTGGCCGGCTCGCGGCGGCGGGCTAAAGCAGAGATGAGATCGAGCGTGGAAGGATCTACCCAGTGGAGATCTTCAAGAATTAGGACAAGAGGATTTTCCGCTGTGACAGGCTCCAAAGTTTCGCAAATCTCCCGGACCATCCGCTCGCGCGTTGCTCCGAGGATTTCTCGCTGCAGAGCTTCTCTTTTCTCCGTCTTCACCAGCGAAGGAAACTGAATCCACCAGGTGGGAGCTCGCTTCGCCAGCGCCTGAGCAACGGGACTGGTTTCCGTATCGCGAATCAGCTGGCCGAGTGCTTCAAGCATCGGATAGTACGCCTCTTTCCCGCCGAAACCCTCAACACATTGCCCTCGAGCCATGCGCACATTCTGGCGGCATGTGGCCTGTTGATGAAACGCATCAACCAGCATAGTCTTGCCGATGCCTGCTTCACCGGTCACGAATATCAACTGTCGTCGGCCTCTCAGCGCCATGTTGAGATGGCTCTCAAGTTCCGCAAGGGCTGTCTCCCGGCCCACCATCTTCTTCGTCGAATGTGAGAACAAGTCTGACGACTCGCTAGACCGATCGTCGCTGACCGGGGCTACAAACTGGTATCCGCGCCTGGGGAAGGTTTCAATGAACACCGGCTTGTTCGGGCTGTCACCTAAGACTTTGCGGATCCCCAAGATGTATTTCTTAATCAGCTCGGGGTTCACGTTGGTTTCGGGCCACAACGCATCGAGCATCTCATTCTGGGTGACGAGCCGTCCCGGATGCTCAACCAGATAACGCAGGACATCAAACGCCTTGGGCGTGAGAGACACACGTTCGTCCGCGTGCCAGAGGCAATGATTTACAGCATCCAGCCGGAATGATTGGAATAACTTCATCTGCCGAAACCTTTCGGTCCGCGAAGACGAAGGCCCCGAGGAACGCCCTCCGTATTCTACGGCAGGGTCCAGGAGATTTCACTCGTGTGCTCGCTCTCATCATTCATTC
>CAWIMI010000037.1:0-256061 GCA_963837015.1 uncultured Acidobacteriota bacterium
GTGCCCTATTCTTGTCGCGCACTTTCCGACAAGGGTGGGAGGCGACCGTTCGCAGTTGCCATCTCAATCCTGCAACGCAGTGAATCGGGCACGCCAGGACAAACCAGGACAAAATTTTCCAGTTCTGCCATTTGGGATTTCATTAACCTAGTCCTGCCCTGAACCAATCGTTTCCGACGTGTCCGAGCCCCACTTCGGCATCGAGGCGCGGCAGCAGCTGTAAGTTGTTGATTCGAGAGCCTCAGCAGCTTCGTTCCCGCGCAAGCATCCAAGTTAGGAGAGGTGTTTTCTATGAAGCGAGTTTCTCTTCTGGCGATCAGCTTGATGATGGTGGCGGCGATCTCCGCCACGGCTGCGCCCAATGCGAGCACCGCGAAAGTGCCAGCGTTTCCGGGCACTCTGGCGAATGCGCGATTTGTTTACGTGACTTCTTATGACGGAGGTCAGTTCGATCCGAATTTGTTCGCCGAAGACCGGATGGCGATCTTCACGGTGCAGAACGCCATTCAGAATTGGGGAAAGCTGACCCTCGTGTACAAGCCCGCGGATGCCGACATCATCATCCGGGTAACGAGCCGTCCTTCGGAAGATCTGCTGGCCGTGTACGATGCGCACGAGCATGGGAATTTTCTCTGGCGCGTTATGGGACGCGACGGCCTCCAGTCCGGCGAAACCCCGCTGGTCACGCAATTTGAACAGGGATTCGAGAGCGTGCAGCACAACGTCCGCTAGGCTAGGGATGGTCGCCAGCCTCGAAATCGTCTGATCATCGATACCCACAGCTCGCAGTTCGGGATTTTGATGTCGGGAGTCGCTGTGATCCTGAGGAAGCGCAAGACGTGGGGACCCGTTGCGTTGCTTGTGCCGCTTATCGCGCAGGTGGAACGACAATAGGACAACTAGCATCATTTGAAATCCAGTGGGCGCCCTGCGTGTCAACGCGGAGAATTGTGATTGGCGGTCCAACCTCTTCTGGAGTGCCCCGAACCTCAGCATCTACCAACTCTCGCACGAATTCAGAGGGGCTTGTCACAGTTCCGTGGCTCTTGTAGAACTCGGCAGTCCTCTTACGTGCGGCCTCTTGATTGCCGGCGAAGAAAACATATTCGCCGGCCGGGCAGTCTCCCGGGCAGCTTCTTCGATGAATCACAACCTTGGAGGACTTGTCATCTACGTATTTGAACCCACGACCCGCCATAATGGGACGATCCTGCACCATCTCAGCAACTAGTACAGTAAATGCGTCGCCCTCGTCTTTCTGAAGATAGTCGAACCTCTCTCGATATTCCGCCTTCAATCTTCTCATCTCTATTGTGAGAGAATTCGAGAGGGCCCGCTCCATGCTCTGTAGGCCAGAATCAAATGAAATAGAGCTCGAAAAGCTGCTTGCCACTACTTTTTCCGGGAAGAAATCTGTATTTTTGTCGTATGCGAGGCGCGCGATGGCAAAATAGATAGGACCCGACTGGTAGATTTTGCACGCAGTCTCGGGCCCTTTGATTCCCTTTCCCCTGTATGTCACCTTGCTGTCTGCACCGATCACAAATACATTCTTTTTCCGAAGGCCTACAAGAGTGGTGGCCAATGCGGTGGAAGACAACAATACAACGGGAAGCAAGAGTGTCTTGTACACAAGATATTTTACCTTGGACCAACCGCCTAGAACATCCAAAACGCAATGCTCTACGTACTCCATACGGGAGAATTCCATGACACTCAATCTCTGGAAATCTAACGGATGGACCTTTTGCAGCGTTGTATTGGTTTCCTTCGCCGCTGGATCGCTCATGACAGCTCGGCTGGCGCGTGTGGGCCGGGTGAGGGCTGACAGCGATCGCGTATTTGAACTTCGCATTTATCATGCGCTGCCGGGCAAAGTGCCGGCGCTCGGGTCGCGGTTTCGCGACACGACTTCCAAGCTGCTTGCTAAACATGATTTGAATGTTGTGGGATATTGGGTTCCTGAGGGTGCTCCCGCTTGGGACAACACGTTCATCTTCATGTTGGCTCATGCCAGCCAGGAGGAAGCGAAAAAAAATTGGGAGGCATTCGCGGCCGATCCGGGCTTTCAAGCGGTCGTGAAATCCGAACAGGCTGAGGAGACGGTGGAAAAGGTCGACGTAACCTACATGCGGCCGACAGATTTCTCGCCCATGAAATAGTCAGAGTGGGTGCCCCAGGTCTCGCGCCTTCGAGACCTGGGTTTCCTCCATAAGAGTCCCAATTGCAACACCCTGTTCACAACTGTTTACTTGTTTTTACTCCGGGTTAACACATCCGCTCGCCTGTTGAACTATGTTTGCGTTTTCGTGGGGACGGCATTAAGCCTCATCCAGAGAAACATAGCCAGCTATGTTTCTACAGCGCGACTAACTTGTTACGCAGGATAGACGAGGAGGGTGTGATGAATTTTAAACACATTCGAATTTGTCTGGTGGCATGCAGCCTGGCTGTCGTGTTGCTGCCTTTTGGGGCAAACGCTCAGCAGAATTCAGACACGCCGAAAGCCGCATCTCAACCCGCGGAACGTGACGGCCAGCATGATTTTGATTTCGAAATTGGCACATGGAAAACCCATCTAAGGCGCCTTGTGCATCCCCTGACCGGATCGACGACCTGGGTGGAATACGATGGCACGACTATGGTTCGCAAGGTCTGGAACGGCCGCGCCAACATCGTAGAGCTCGAGGCCGATGGCCCGCAGGGACACTTCGAAGGCCTCAACCTGCGTCTTTATCGTCCCCAATCCCAGCAGTGGAGCCTCAATTTCGCGAACAGCAGCGACGGCATCCTTGCAGCACCATCGGTTGGCGAGTTCAACAACGGACGCGGCGAGTTTTATGATCAGGAAACCGTGAACGGCCGAGCTGTCTACGTTCGCTTTGTCATATCGGACATCACCGCGAATTCATGCCGCTTCGAACAGGCGTTCTCGTCCGACGGAGGCAAGACCTGGGAAGTGAACTGGATGGCTACCGACACGCGCGTGAAAGACGCCTCGGACGAAAAGGCTCAACCCACAGCCGCGCTAGCCAATGGCCAACACGATTTTGATTTCGAACTGGGCAGCTGGAAGATTCATCTGAAGCGCCGCCTGCATCCCCTAACTGGCTCGACGACGTGGGTGGAATTCGACGGCACTTCTGTTACCCACAAAGTGTGGAGTGGCCGCGCTCAGATCGAGCAGTTCGAAACCGATAGCCCGGTGGCAGGCCACATCGAAGGCCTGACCCTCCGCACGTTCAACCCCAAGACGCACCAATGGAGCCTGTATTGGGCGAACGCCAAGGACGGACTCCTTGTCCCGCCACAGATCGGCCAATTCAAGAACGGAGTCGGCGAGTTTTATGCCCAGGACACCTTGAACGACAAACTTATTTTTGTCCGATTTATTTGGTCGGACACCAACACAAACGTGCCCCACTTCGAACAGGCCTTCACCGACGATGGCGGCAAGACCTGGGAAGTGAACTGGATCACTGACCAAACGCGGGTAGAGGAATCCGACAAAGCGCATTGAACTGCGAAGGAGGGTGCCCCAGGTCTCGCGATTGTCGAGAACCTGGGTTTCCCCCATTCCGTTTATGCCTTCCGACTGTCGATGGTCTCGCCCTTCTCTACAAATGCCTGCATCCAGCCAAGCACGCGCTTCCAGCCTTCGCCGTGATCGGTCGCGTCTTTCACGTCGCCGGCAAATCCGCTGTGCGTGATCTTCACCATAGTGCCGGTGCCGACTCTTTGCGGCCCGCTGTGCTGCAGCCCATGCACGCTGTGCGGCTGCAGTTCCCAACGCACAACCGTATTTTTGGGATGGCTGGCGTAATCCGCTTTCCAGGTGTGCACCAGCAAACGGGGAGGGTCGATCTCAATATATTCGCCTTCGACTCGGAAGGCCTTACCGTCTACTTTCACGCCTTCGGTAAACCACTTACCTCCGACACGGACATCGGAATGACCTCCGGAGAGCCGATAGATTCCTTTCTGCCCCCACCACTGCACCGTCTGTTTGGGATCGCTGATGGCCTGAAATACTCGCTCCGGCGGAGCCGCGATGAATATCTCGACCACCACTGTGTCTTGATCGGGAAGAACACTTGCTGTCGTCATAAGGTCTCCTGAAATATGATTATGTCTGCGGCCCGTACACCGCAGCCGTAGTCTTTGTTACTTCTCCACAAACTGTTTGAGCGCTGCCAGCACCCCGGGCCAGCCACCGCTGTAATCCTTGCGGGCAACTGCTTCGTGAGCCAGGCCGCTGTGCGTGACTTTCACCTGGGTGCCGTCTTTCGCGGGCGTCAGTTCCCAACGAACGATGGTGGGGCGAGCCTTGTCATCGTGCCAGTTTGCGATCCAGGTATAGGCCAACACGCGGGGCGGATCGAATTCGAGCACTTCTCCATCGCAAAAGAACCGGCTCACGCCGTTGATATTCAACTTGGTCTTCTTGGTTACGAAACGCCATTTGCCGCCCGGACGAGGGTCCATTTCAAACAACCCGGTTTGGCATTCCTCGCTGTTCCACCAGCGCATGAGTTGCTGCGGATCGATCAGCGCCTGAAAAACCTTTTGCGCCGGCGCCTTGATATGAACTTCGCTGACGATCGCATCCTGACTGGGAGTAATGACTGCTTCTGCCATAAGTTGCTCCTGATGGAATTGTCTCGTTCTCTGCAACCCCGTCCCTAGTTGACCCGCTTCAGGTCGAAGAATTCCCTGATCACCTTGCCGTGGTCGGCAAAAACCCACTCCTCGGTGTGATGATTCGGATCCAGCATCGCAAGCACCAGATGATCCATGTGACCAGCCTCCGGACTGTCGAGATTGGTGGCATCGACAAAGTTGAAAGTGATAGTTTTGCCGTCCGGCGAGGCGCTGGCCTGCATCCGGGGCTGATTGCCGACGGCGCAATAATGGGTCAGCAGCAGGCGATTTGAGCCGTCGAAATTAATCATGGAAATCATGTCTTCGCCGTGGCCCACGATTTCGCTCATCAGCGCCGATCCGCCGGCCGTCATGCGAAACGAAACCTGCACCGGTTCGCCCATCGAGTTCTTCCCTTCCCATGAGCCGGTGAGCGTTTTTAATTCGTTGAACGATCTCTGCGCGTCCGTCTGCCCCAACGCGGCGGCGGCGAACAGCATCATAACTGTATAGGCTGCGATGTGTAGTGCTTTCATTTTTCTTCCTCCGGGAAAACATTATTTGTTTTTTGTGTCGTGGTGAGCGGTCTCCTTGGCGTATTCCGCTTCCACAAAATTTTTCAGGTTTGTCAGGCTGGTCTGCCAGAAAACGCGATATTGCTCCAGCCATGAGTCGACTGCTTTCAAAGGTTCCGGGTTGAGCTGGTACAGGCGGTGACGGCCTTCGCGCCTTTCCTGGACCAGATGCGCCCTCCGCAGCAGGCGTAAATGTTTCGAAATGGCGGGCCGTGAAACCGGAAAGGCCCGGGCGATTTGCCCGGCCGGCTGGGTTCCCTGCCGCAAGAGATCAAGCACGGCCCGTCTGGTCGGATCGGCCAGGACCTGAAACGTGGCTTCGGTGGAATATGTAACCGAACGGTTCCGCATAATATGTAACTGTACGGTTACGCGATGAACTTGTCAGGAGAAAAGTTTTTCAGAGAATTCGGACCGGGCGCATCTGAGTAGGGCGATCAACTTCGTCGTAAACCTTGCGAACGTCGCTTGACAGGAAGTGCAGTCTTTTATATATTACTTATAGGTTATATAACCTTATAATTATGTATAGTCTTGACGCGACTTTCGCAGCTCTGGCCGATCCCACGCGCCGGGCCATCCTGGCGCAATTAGCCAAGGGCGAAGCCTCGGTCACGGACCTGGCGGAGCCGTTCGCGATAAGCCAGCCCGCGATTTCCAAACACCTCAAAGTGCTGGAACGCGCGGGATTGATTTCGCGCGGACGCGACGCGCAACGACGTCCGCGGCGATTGGAAGCCCGGCCCCTGCGCGACGCCACGCAATGGCTCGAGAATTACCGTCAGTTCTGGGACGCGCAGTTCCGGCGCCTGGACGACCTGCTGCATGACATTCAAACCGCCGACCCAAAGACAACGATCAAGAAAAAGAAGAGTGCCCGATAAAAGGAGATCAGAAATGAAAAACAGCGGAACGTTCAACATTACGGCGCATGGTGACCGAGAGATTGTGGTAACGCGAGTCTTTGATGCATCGCGCCGGTTGGTATTCGAGGCCTACACCAAGCCGGAGCTAATCATGAAGTGGTTGCTTGGACCGGACGGTTGGTCGATGCCGATCTGCGAGATCGACTTGCGGGAGGGCGGCAAGTATCGCTACGTCTGGAGAAACGATGCCGACGGGCGTGAAATGGGGATAGGCGGCGTTTATCGCGAGGTCGTGCCGCCGGAACGGATTGTCGCCACGGAGGTTTTCGACGAGGCGTGGTATCCCGGCGAGGCTATGGATACAATCGTGCTGGTCGAGAAGGCCGGCCAGACCACGCTGACGCAGACAATTCTCTATAACTCGCGCGAGACTCGCGATGCCGTGCTTAAATCGCCGATGCAGACTGGCATGGCTGCGAGCTATGACCGACTGGAGAGATTCTTGCCCTCGTTAGAGCGTGAGGCGCGAAGCGCATAACAATTCGGACTAATCGCAGGCCTTGAATGAGGTCTAGACCTGACGGCGGACCAAGTTCAGGAACGATTCATGCACCCGGGTGTCTTCGCTCAGTTCGGGGTGGAAGGTGGCGGCCATGACGCTTCCCTGCCGGACTGCTACGGGATCATTGCCTTCAGTGGCGATTACTTCGACTCCGGGGCCGACGTGCTTGATCTTGGGAGCGCGGATGAAGACCATCTCGATCGGCTCTTTGCCCAGTCGGCCTTGGCGGATTGAGCTGTCGATCTGGCGGCCGTAGGCGTTGCGGCGGATGCGGATGTCGATGGCGCCCAGCCCGGATTGCTTGGGGTTTTCTACTTCGTTGGCTAGCAGGATCGCGCCGGCGCAGGTGCCGAAGGTCGGCTTCACGCGTACGAACTGTTTCAGCTTTTCAAATCCGGCTTCGCCCAGCAGCTTTAGAAATGTGCCCGATTCTCCTCCAGGGATCACGAGGCCGTCGATGTCATCGAGTTGCTCGGGCTTTCTGACGAGCACAACTTCGGCGCCAAGTTCTTCGAGACGCTTCCGGTGGGCGTCGAAATCACCCTGCAGCGCCAGGACACCGATTTTCATCGCCTGCCTTCCGTTTATACTTTGCCCATGACCCTGGGCAAAGAATTGCTTATCAGCGACGTCAGCTATTCGGCCTGGGCCGATCGCCGTCTGCTTGATGCCTGCCCTACCCTGACCGCTGAAGAACTCGACCGCGATCTGCGTGTTTCTCACACCAGCATTCTCGACACTCTACGCCATATCTGCGACGGTGAAAAAGTCTGGCTCGACTGTCTGGCCACGACTGCGGATCTGGGAAGCTGGCGGCTTCCTCAAGGTCAGGCGCCGGAGCTTTCGCTCGACGAGTTGCGCCAGGAATGGCCTCACCTCTGGGACGGGTATCGACGTTGGATAGAAAACGTGTCTGAAAACAGCTTAAGCATCGAAGTCACCGTTGAACTGCCCGGCGGCGTTGAGCCGAGCTTTTCGCGCTGGCAAATTCTGCGGCATGTGCTCGAACATTCCACGTTTCATCGCGGACAGATCGTCGCCATGATTCGCGCTCTCGGTCACCAACCGCCCGCCGTCAACCGGATGGATTACTATCTTGCTGACGAGCCCGGTCCCCACACTCCGCTCACTGCGACATTCATAAAACCTTTTAACCACTAAGGACACAAAGGCTCACAAAGAAGCAGCTCCGACTTCTTTTGTGAAGCTTTGTGTCCTTTGCGGTTCACGAAATCGTCCTACCATCCCCGCGTTTGCAGCATATGGGCTTCGTCCAGCGCGGCCACCGCCAAGCCTTTCATGGCGCCTGCCAGGTCTCCACTGACCTCAAGTAAAACTTTAGGATCGTTGTAGTGAGTCGCCGCCTGCACGATTGCCTTGGCGCGCTTCTCGGCTTCCTCAGGTTTGGCAAAGGTGGTGGAATCCTGCATGAAGATGCCGGAGCCGACGAACACGGACTCGGCTCCTAGTTGCATGACGAGCGACGCGTCGGCTGGCGTTGCGATTCCTCCGGCGGAGAAATTTGGCACAGGCAGCTTCCCTTCCTTCGCGACCATTCTCACCAGTTCGTACGGTGCCTGATGCTCTTTGGCTTTGGCGTAGAGTTCTTCTTCGCTGAGCACGGTTAGGATTTTCATCTCCTGCACGATCTGGCGCATGTGTTTCACGGCGTGGACTACGTCGCCGGTGCCGGCTTCGCCCTTGGTGCGAATCATGGCCGCCCCCTCGGCGATGCGGCGCAGGGCTTCGCCCAGATTGCGGGCGCCACAGACAAACGGAACCGTGAAGGCGTGTTTGTCGACGTGATGAGCTTCGTCGGCGGGAGTCAGCACTTCGGACTCGTCGATGTAGTCGACGCCCAACTCCTGCAGAATTTGGGCTTCGGCAAAATGTCCGATGCGGCACTTGGCCATCACAGGGATCGAGACGGCCGCCATAATCTCGCGAATCTTTTTGGGCGAGGCCATGCGCGCCACGCCGCCTTCGGCGCGGATTTGCGCGGGCACGCGCTCCAGAGCCATGACCGAGACCGCTCCGGCTTTTTCAGCGATGACCGCCTGCTCGGCGTTGGTGACGTCCATAATAACGCCCCCTTTTAGCATTTCGGCCAGGCCAGTTTTCAGGCGGAGACTGGTGGATCTTCCGTTGTTTTGTGACATGAGTCCTCTTTTCCGTTGAGGCGGCGCCGCGGCCTTTGTTGTTCAACTCCAACTGCTGGCGCTGCGAGCAGAGTGTATAGATTCTTCGCTTCGCTCAGGATGGCAGCAGAATATAGAATTATTGGCTAGTGTGAAATGTCCATTTTATGACATTCTATGCATACCACTTTTCGCAGGGGGGAACGCCTCGACGCGGCTCATCGACGAATTACAGAGCAGGAATCTTTCGACTGCGTAACCGGTTCGCTTTGCGAACCGGTTATGACGCTCAAGATGACAATGCTTGCTGCGCTGACTTTGACGGATCATTGCTCTTTTAATATGGCTAAAGAATCAAGCACGCTGCCGCTTAATCTTCGGGGGCCTCAGCCACGGATGACTTTGTATCGGTGGCTCTACGAGGAATTGCGTTTGGCGATTCTGGCGGGGCGACTTCGCCCGGGCGCCCGGCTGCCGGCTACGCGGGATTTAGCCGCGGAATACGGGATCTCTCGGCCGACGATTGTTACGGCTTTTGAGCAGTTGCGATCCGAAGGCTATGTGGAAGGCAAGGTGGGATCGGGAACGTATGTCAGCAAAACTCTTCCCGACGAGCTGTTGCAGGCGCCGCGAGCCAAATCAGAAGCCGGCACCCGAAGGCGCGGCATTCATCTCTCCACATATGCGCAGAGGTTGCAGGCTCTGCCTCGATCCGAGTCGCGTCCGGCGCGGGCATTTCGTGCGAATCAACCGGCGCTCGATGTTTTTCCGGCCAGCCTTTGGGCGCAAGTTGCGGCGCGGCGGTTGCGCCGAGTCTCGGCGCGTTTGCTGGCTGGCGGGGAAGCTCTCGGGTATCGGCCTCTTCGTGAGGCGGTGGCGGAATATCTCAATACTTCGCGGGGCGTAAAGTGCACGGCGGATCAGGTGTTAATTATCTCGGGAGTACAGCAGGCGCTCGACCGCACGGCGCACTTGCAACTGGATGCCGGCGATTCGGTGTGGATGGAGGAACCGGGGTATCCTGGCGCGGCCGTGGTATTTCGGGCGGTAGGAGCGAGGATTTGTCCTGTGCCCGTGGACGCTGAAGGTTTGAATCTTGAAGCCGGGCGGCGGCGGTGGAAGCAGCGTCCGCGACTGGTTTATGTGACTCCGGCGCATCAGTTCCCTCTTGGCGTGACCATGAGTTTGCGGCGGCGGTTGTCTCTGCTCGAATGGGCACGACGGTCGCGCACGATTATCTTCGAGGATGACTACGACAGCGAATATCGATACTCGGGGCGGCCTGTCCCCGCGTTGCAGGGTTTGGATCGCGCGGCGGTCGTGATCTTTGCCGGCAGTTTTACGGATGTTCTCTTCCCCGCGTTGCGGCTGGCTTATCTGGTGGTTCCTTCCGATATGGTTGATATTTTCGCGGCAGCGGAGTCGGTAAGCACGCATCACCCGCCGCTGATCGATCAGGCGATTTTGTGCGACTTCATCAGTGAGGGGCATTTTGCGCGGCACGTCCGGCAGATGCGGGAGTTGTATGCCGAACGCTTGTCAGTGCTGGTGGAGTCTGCCCGGGAGCGACTCGGGGGATTGCTTGAGATTCCCGAAGTCGAGGCCGGATTGCGCACGGTGGGTTGGTTGCAAGGTGGAATTCTGGCTGAGCGAGCGGCGCAGGCAGCGGCAAAATACGATGTCGAGGTGGTTCCGTTGGAGCGCTACGCTTTCGGACGAACAAAGCGCAACGGACTGATGCTTGGCTTCGCGGCCGTGGATGCGCAGGAACTTCGGCGGGGAGTTGAGCAATTGGCGCGGGCGCTGGAGGAGGTCAGGCGGCGCCTTTGAAATTCGCATTCATTGAGTGGGTCTTGAAGGGTATGGCCCGGTTACGTTAGTTAACCCTCGATGTCTTTCACAAATCCATCACCTAGACCGGTGATGCCGGTCACCGCAGGATCAGCCAAGTGCTGGTACCTTCGTTTCGAGCCTTCGAGTTTTGCCTGATACGCACGTCGGCCTCGCAGGATCCCAATCGAGGCAACTCGGAGAATATCGGATTTCCCCAGACCCCTGTCCTGCGATCATCAGCGCTCTCCGGGGCCCTTGCGAAACCCGAACAAGTAGCGAATCCTGAGCGGCCACTGATGGAAGTGGGAGGCGACGTATGAGGCGCGAAGCCCGTTATTCTCGACTCGCTGAGCAAGGTACATCCTTCAATTGATTTTCACGCACAACTCCTCTGAAAGGAGGGAAAGATTATGGACAGTCATAAATTCTGTACGGCCGCAAGCGGGGTTTTCGCGGCTGTGAGGGTAGTGCTAATTGTAGTTCTCATATTGGCGTCCGGCGCAGGGGCAGCTAGTAAGTACAAAACGCTGTACAAGTTCAAGGGCGGCACGGACGGAGTTTCTGCCAATCCCGGCTTGGCCTTCGACCAGGCGGGCAACTTATACGGCACGACAGCATTCGGCGGCAATATCAATGACCCTAGCTACCGCGGAAATGGGATCGTCTTCAAACTGGTACCCAAGAATGGAAGGTGGCTGAAGACCGAGTTACACGCCTTCGCCTGGGACGGCAAAGACGGAATAGTTCCTACCGCGGGCGTGATCCTCGACCCGGCCGGGAATGTCTATGGAACAACACAAAACGGGGGTGCTTACGGGGATGATTACGGCGGCTGCGGGAGCGTATTTAAGCTGGCGCCGAACCCGGACGGAAGCTGGACGGAGAACCTACTCTACTCGTTCGACGGCGCCAATGGATGTCTGCCCGCCGCCGGCTTGACATTCGATGCAACCGGAAACCTCTACGGCGCAACCGAATACGGCGGGTCGCTGAACGACGGCACCATCTTCAAACTTACGCTGAACCCGGACGGAACTTGGAGCGAGAGCATGATCCGTTCCTTCAGTTGGGGAGACGGCAGCTACCCTGCGGCAAGCCTGATCTTCGATGCGGACGGAAACCTCTACAGCACAACCGCCGGTGGTGGGGTTGGTGGATACGGTACCGTCTTCGAGTTAACCCCGAACCTGGATGGAACCTGGAGCGATACCGTCCTCCATTCGTTTCCGAGCGATAACGCTGACGGATACTTGCCTTATGCCAGCCCCATTTTCGATCCTGCCGGGAGTCTCTACGCCACGACTGCGTACGGTGGGGATACGAGGTGCTCGGATGGCTGCGGAGTGGTCTTCAAGCTGACGCCCAACGCGGACGGAAGCTGGACGGAAAAAGTGCTGCATAAGTTCACCAGTGGTGTGCACGGAGAGCATTCCATGGCCAGCCTGATCTTCGACCACGCAGGAAATCTTTACGGCACGGCCTCGGGCGGCGCTTACGGATATGGCGTGGTCTTTAAGCTTACGCCGACCTCAAACGGTAAATGGAAAGAGCAGGTGCTCCATGCCTTCAGGAACCGTCCAGGAGCCTCTCCCAGCGGTGGTCTGATCTTTGACGCGGCCGGGAATCTCTATGGGACGACCGGTGGGGACGGCGTTACAACCTTCGGTTCGGTGTTTGAGATCACGCCGTAGCTTAACTCTCCGGCTGCTCCGGCATTCGACTCCACCCGTAATCTCTATGGCACAACTCCACGTGGTGGCGCTCATGGATATGGTGTCGTCTTCAAATTGACGCTCGGGGTAGACGGCCAATGGAGTGAGCGCCTGCTTCATGCCTTTGCCAACCATCCTGGAGCCAATCCCCAAGCTGGCTTGGTCCTCGACTCGGCCGGGAATCTCTATGGGACGACCGCGGGGGACAGCGCCACGACCTTCGGCTCGGTGTTTGAAATCACACCGTAACTCAGTTCTCCGACACCTCCCGGATTGAGTACCCAGTGGCCGGAGAACAATGTATTGCTTGTAACTCTTGTAACATCGCGGTTACATTCAGTCACCCGAGTTTTTCAAGCCCCGCGATGTCTATCGATCGACGAACTTGGCGAACATGCGGTGCGGGTCGATGGCAATGAACAGACCTCGACTGCGAGCCAGAACTTCGCCCTTAGGATTGACGATCTCGGCCATGTTGATGTGACGGCGTCCGCGGACTCGCACCTCGCGCGACTCCACGCGCAGCGGTTTGTTCAGCGGAACCGGCTTCAGATAGTCAACCGTGATTTGTGAGGTCAGTGCGACCACGTGCCGCAACTTGTTCACCTTGCCCATGGCCTCGTCGAGGACCGTGGCGATAATTCCGCCGTGGGCGTGGCCGGGCGGTCCGGTATAGCGTTTGCCCAGGCGGAAACGGCAGACAAAGCAATCGCGATCTTCGTCATAGACGAACTTGAGGCGCATGCCTTCGGGGTTGTTCTTGCCGCAGGCGAAGCAATAGTTCTTCTGCAGGCGAACGTATCGAGTGTCGTGGCCGTGGCCGGATGATTTCTTCGGCATGGGGTCACAGGCATTAAACCACGAAGTACACAAAGGCACACAAAGCAATTCGTCTCCACACCTCGACTTCGCGCTTGGTGTTTTTCCCGACGTTGCCGAATGGATTCCTTCCACAACAAGTGCTTGCGCGTGTCACACACGGCTGTGATAAACTTCGGGCCGATTGCTCCTTCTTATTTGTGAACGCGCTATGACGATGCACAAACGCCGACCCCTGGAGGTCTTGTAGATGGGCCTCGCTCTTCTCGTGATTATCTGGCTGATCACCTTTGTCAGCACCTACTTTTTCGTGGCACAAACCTGGTGGTTACCGCACGGCGCATCGACGTCGACGCCTTGGATCGACCATCAATTTGCCTTGACGTATGTGCTCATGGGGATCGTTTTCGTGGCCGCCCAGGGCGCACTCGGGCTATTCGTTTGGCAGTACCGCGATCGGGGAACAGCGACCAAGGTCACCTATTCTCATGGCAATACGAGGATGGAAGTGATCTGGACCGCCTTGACGGCGATCCTGTTTATTGGGCTGAATCTTATGGGCAGTCCCATCTGGGCGTCGGAGCGCTTCGCGCCTGCGGAGGCTGGTTCGGTGCCGGTGGAGGTCACGGGAATGCAATTTGCCTGGTATTTCCGCTATCCGGGCGCCGATGGAAAATTTGGCCGGACCGAAGCCAAGTTGATGGATCCATCGGCAGGAAACGAAGCTGCGCTGGGGCTCGATACGACGGACCCGGCTGCAAAAGATGACGTCGTTACCGGCACCATGTATCTGCCGGTGAACCGCGAGGTAAACCTTACTCTACGAGCGGTTGACGTGATCCACAGCTTCTTTGTGCCGCAGATGCGCTTCAAACAGGATGCGGTGCCCGGGCTCGCAATTCATATGCACTTCACGCCCACCGAAATTGGTGACTACGAGATCGCCTGCGCCGAACTCTGCGGGCTGGGACATTACAAAATGCATGGCATGCTGCACGTAGTAAGTCAGGAAGACTTCGACAAGTGGTTGGCGACTCGGGAGGCGGAGAAACAGTAATGGCGACTTCGGCTACAATCCATTCGCACGCGGCTCCTCAAGGCTTCATCCGCAAATATATCTTCAGCCTGGACCACAAAGTCATTGGGCTCCAGTATTACTTTCTCGCATTGGTGGCGGTGTTTGTCGGGATGTTCCTGTCGATTCTCATGCGCGTTCACATGATCTGGCCGACGGCGGTGTTGCCGTTGGTTGGTGAGATCAAGCCTGAGACTTATCTGAGCCTGCTTACCATGCACGGCACGATTATGGTCTTCTTCGTGTTGACCACGGCGCCGCAAGGTGGGTTCGGGAATTATTTTTTGCCGATTCAGATTGGGGCGCCGGATATGGCGTTTCCGGTCCTGAACATGCTTTCGTTCTGGACGACGTTCGTGGCGTTCGTCACGATCCTGGCGGCGTTCTTCGTGACCGGCGGAGCTCCGCTGCACGGCTGGACTGGTTACGCTCCACTGAGCGCTCTTACTAATTCAGGACCAGGCGAACAATTAGGCGCGGACTTGTGGATCACGAGCATCGCGATTTTCTGCATTGCGTCGCTGATGGGTGCGCTGAACTTCATCACCACTACTTTGGACCTGCGCGCCAAGGGCATGACGATGATGCGCATGCCGCTGACGGTTTGGGCGTGGTTTATTACCGCCATTCTCGGACTGCTGGCGTTCGGTGTGCTCCTCTCCGCTGGCATTCTGCTGTTGCTCGATCGCAATCTGGGGACGAGCTTTTACGTTCCGCTGGTGGTGGTGAATGGCCAGGTCATGGGACACAGAGGCGGGTCGCCATTGCTGTGGCAACATCTGTTCTGGTTCTTCGGACACCCGGAGGTCTACATCGCTATTCTGCCGGGCATGGGCGTGGCTTCGCAGTTGCTTTCGACCTTCTCGCGTAAACCTATTTTTGGATACAAGGCGATGGTGTACGCGATTATGGCCATCGGATTCTTGGGGTTCATGGTCTGGGGTCATCACATGTTTATGAGCGGCATGAGCCCTTATACGGCCTTTGCCTTCTCGCTGATGACCATGGCGATCGGCGTTCCGTCGGCGATCAAGACGTTCAACTGGCTGGGAACCATTCACGGCGGCCGGGTGCGCTTCCAGACGCCGATGCTTTATGCCATTGGCTTTGTTTCCCTGTTCGTCTCTGGCGGATTGAGTGGGCCATTCCTAGCGCAACCAGTCCTCGATATTCCGCTCCATGACACCGCTTTCGTCGTCGGCCACTTTCACCTGATCATGGGCGTGGCGGCGATCTTCGGCATGTTCGCGGGCACGTACTACTGGTTCCCCAAGATGTTTGGCCGCATGATGAATGAGACGTGGGGACGAGTGCATTTCGTCATTACGCTGATTGGCACCTATTGCATTTTTATGCCGATGCATTATCTGGGGATGGCCGGCCAGCCGCGCCGCTACTCACAGTTCACCGAGCTTGCTTATCTACAACACCTGATTCCGCTCAACACCTTCATTACTTATGCAGCTATCGTGACGGTTTCGGCGCAGTTCATCTTCGTAATCAATTTGTTCTGGAGCATGTTCAAGGGTCCGAAGGCCAGCGATAATCCTTGGGAAGCGACCACTCTCGAATGGACAACCGCTACGCCGCCTCCGCACGACAACTTTGGTGGTCACACTCCCGTGGTGAACCACGGGCCGTATGAATACAGCGTGCCGGGTGCGCCGCGAGACTATGTGATGCAAACGGATCCGGCGACGGTGGCATCTCACTAAGCGAAATCGCGGGCAGGCCGCCCGCACCGCGACACATGGCGACTTTGAGTTCTCCAGTCACGATTGACGTACCGAAGACAGGCCAGGGCGGTGGAGGCACGCGTCCGCCTGTCTACGGTGGCGGCGGTGACGGGCGCAGCGACGGCTCCCCCGATTACGGAGCGCGCCTGCGCCGGCTTCGACTGGGCCTGGCGATTGGTCTCGCTTCGGTGACCATGATTTTCGTCTCCCTGACCAGCGCTTACATCGTTCGCCGGGGGTTGCCTACGCTCGATGAACGCACCAACACTTATGTTCGGGACTGGATTCCGGTTGATCTCCCGATCACTCTTCTGCTGGTAAACACGACTCTGTTGCTCATGAGCAGTATCTCCGCGGAGTTGGCCCGGCGGCAGATCACGCGGCAGGCGGCACTGGCGCCGGTTCGCTCCATTCCCGGTGTCTCTCTGGGAGAAGAAAAGGGGTTTCCCTGGCTGGGTGTCACGGTAGTTCTTGGCGGCGGATTTTTAACCGGGCAGTGGATGGCCTGGCGCGAGCTCGCCGATCGCGGTTTCTATCTCGCCACTAGTGCCAGCAGTTCGTTTGTCTATCTGCTGACGGCGACGCACGCCGTCCATCTCGCCGGAGGGATTTTAGTGCTGCTCTATGCGACTGCGGTTTCCCTGCTGGACAAACCGGTTGAGGCGCGCCGCGTGGTGGTGGACGTTGCGGCCTGGTATTGGCACTTCATGTTTTTGCTGTGGCTCTACATTTTTGGGCTGCTGTGGTTTATGCGGTAAAGGGCGGACAGGAGTGTCCGCGCCACATGGGCTTTTGCTGCACAAACACTTAAGGAGACGGAAAACATGTCTGAAGTCGCGGTGCAACACGGAATGGCTGATGTCTACGAGCCCTCTCTGTTCGGCACCTACTCCAAGAAGATCGGAATGTGGCTGTTCCTGCTCTCCGACACCTTGACGTTCGGAGCGCTGCTCTTCGCCTACAGCTACGGGCGCATTTCGAATCCCGATTGGCCGACGCCCTTCGGCAAGGAAAGCATCACCAACGCCACGATCATGACTGGTTGCCTGCTTTCCAGTTCGCTGACCATGGTGCTGGCGGTTCTGGCGGCCAGGCGTGGTGATCGCAGCTGGACGCGCAACTGGATTCTCTTCACCATGTTTTTTGGCGCCGCGTTCATCGTGCTCCACGGGTTGGAGTGGACTCATCTCATCGATGAAGGCATGACCCCGTTCAAAAATCCGTGGGCGGCGAACGTACCCCAGTTCGGCGGGACGTTCTTCACCCTCACCGGCATGCATATGCTCCACGTCACCATTGGAGTCATCTATCTGGGTGTGGTTGCTCTGCGCAAAGCGTTTCTGCCCATACTGCTCGCCATCTGGGCGGTGGTCTGGTGGCTGATTCCGGCGAGTAGCGTGTTCCATTACGGTGTGCACGCCCTGCTGGCGGGTTTTCTCGTCGCCGCGGTGGTCCTGATTCTGAAGCCTAAAGATTACGATGCGCATGATGTCGAAATCGCCGGACTGTACTGGCACTTCGTAGACTTGGTCTGGATGTTCATTTTCCCGCTGGTGTATCTGATGTCCACGCGGGTGTGAAGTAGAACTATTTGCGACGTCATCCTGGAGGACGTCTAGCCCCGAAGGATCTGGCGAGCAGTACGAGAAACCTAAAAGTCGAACGGAGAGGCCTGATGCACACCGCCGCCACAATACACGATGACAGCAAGGGACAATATTTCTGGGTCTGGGGAGCGCTGCTACTCCTCACTGCGGTCGAGGTCGTTCTCGCCTACAAACAGGTCTTTCAGCCCGTCCAGATGCTGGAAGCGCTGATGATCCTCTCGATCATCAAGTCCGCGCTCATCATCGGCCACTTCATGCACTTGAAGTATGAAATCCCCGCCATGAAGTGGGTCATGATGACAGCGGTGACGGCGTGCCTGTGCCTGATGTGTATTTTCTTTCCCGACGCGTTTCGAATTGTGCACCTGGGAGTCCGATGAAGCTGCGCATTGCAATGTTAGGGTTGTTGGTTGGACTCTGGGCCGCTCCCGTCTTTGCTCAGGGCTGCGCGATGTGCTATAGCACCGCGCATGCCCTTAGTAAGGAAGGTCAACAAGCGATAACCCGTGGAGTCATAGTCCTGCTGATCCCTCCCGTTGGATTCATGACCCTTGGAGTTGGCTTGGCCCTGCGTTACGGCAAGAAGCGGGACGAAGAAGCGGAGTAGCCCAGGTCTCGCCTAATGCCTGCTCCGCTGAAAGCAGTCTTCTTCGATGTTGGCAATACGCTTCTCTTCCCTGATCGAGCATACATCCTCGCTCCTCTTCATCAGCGAAAACTGACTCCGACTCTCGAACAATGGCATACCATCGAACGCAGGACGAAGAAAGAATTCGATGAGATCATGCAGCACGACAGCAAGGCGGACCATGGCTTCTGGTATCTCTTCTATTCCCACTTGCTTGATGAGCTTGGCGTCCCTGACGATGCTTTGCGCGATGCCCTGGTCAATGCCACTCGAGTGTCCGCGAACTGGCGCGATATTCGCCCCGGAACCCGCGAAGTTCTGCAACGAATCGGACGACGCTACCCACTTGCCGTAATCTCCAACGCCGACGGCAAAATTGCAGATGTTCTAGGAAGCTGTGGAATCGGCGATTGCTTTCTTACCATCACAGATTCCGGCTTGGTCGGATATGAGAAGCCTCACCGCGCCATCTTCGAAGCCGCCCTGCGCGCGATGGAGGCGGCCCCCGAAGAAAGCCTGTACGTGGGCGATATGTATTCCGTCGACTATCTGGGGGCGACCCATGCGGGAATGCAGGCGATCCTGTTCGACGTGTCGGGAGCGCATCGCGAGTCCGGCCTTCCGCGCGTGGAATCGCTGGAGGAGTTGGAGCAGAAGCTGAGGTAATGCCTCGAGCCGCACGAACTGAGCATGTTCGCGCTTACATCGTGAGCACTTGATGATCGACGCAGTCCGGGTGGATCGCTTGGTACACATCCCGCAGAAATTCTACTCCGTGACGCGCGACGAAAAAGGCGCCCGCAATCTCACGTTCCTGCAGCCCCTTTTCCGGATACAATGCATTGCTGAGCAGGTCGGCGTGGCGGCCTAAAACCTCTGTCTGGCGCAACTCGGCGCGGGCCGCCTTGGCACGTAATTGAGTGAGCTGATGCTGCATCTTGGATGCCGCATTAGTCGCGGAGTCAACCAGTGTCGAATCCAGGCGGGCCAGGCCCTCGCGAATCGCAGCCAGTGACTTTTCCAGTGAAGTTTCCGCTTGGTCAAACGCCGACTGGAGTTCCTTGGGCAGGGTTCGGGATCCCATCTGCTCGCGCAAAGCTTCCGGACCATTGAAAAGATCAGGCAAGCGCAGCCCGTAACGGTCAAGCAATGCTTTCGGCTTTGGTTCCACAATCGTCGCCGAAAAACGCGGAACAATCGGAGTCACTCTCCCCAAGAGCGCTTCGTAAACTACGGCTACTTGCGCGAAATATGCAACTTCGGCCGAACCTCCGGTGTAGGCTAGAGTCGGCAACAGATAGTCCTGAATCACCGGCCGCAATAACACATTGGCGCTGAAATCCTGTGGCGATGAGGCAACTCGATTCAGTAAATCCACCTGCGAGATTCGTTCCTCTTCCACTAGAAATTCAGCACTCCCGTTTCCATTCACCCGGCGATGCACCGGCACGCGCGCCCCGTGTCGCAGCGTGAACAAGAGCGTAGACGACGGCGTCACCTTGACCTGCTGATGATATCCAGCACCTTCAAGCGCCTTACCCCGAGCCAAAAGCGCCTCATCCAGTTGCCCGGCGCGCTCGATCGCCCCGCGGTAGATCGGTTCCGCAACGTGGTGGAATTCAGGGTCGGCCGCATCCAGCAGGATCACGCCCCAGTCCGCAAATAGCCGGGCAAACAGACGGGCGAAGGCATTCCCGAAGGTCTCGCCTGGACGGTACGCTGCGCGAAGAAGGTCGGAAATTTCGGAAGCTCCGAACAGGCTCTCCGCGGCTTCCACCACGAACTGAATCTCTGCACCCAGCTTTACCGTCCCCACGGGCGCATTCGCTACGCCCTGCGCGGGCGCGGCCAGCTTCTGCAGAACACCATCCGGGCCAGGGATCGAAGCTTGATTCACCTCCGCCAGGTCATGATCCTCGGTCGCCAGCCAGAATACCGGAACGCAATTGATGCCGGCTCGAGTAGCTTCATGGGCAAGCTTGACCGCGGTGAGCGCTTTGAAAACCGAGAACAATGGACCGCCAAAGAGTCCGACTTGTTGTCCAGTAACCACGGCGGACGCGCCGGCTCGAAGTCGGGCGATATTTTCCAGAGCCTTCCCGGATGCACTCCATGATAGATTTTGGCGTTCGAGAATAACAGAAACACGCTGTCGCCGTTCGGAGTCGTAGGCCACACCTGTCGCCTCGTCCCTGAACCACTGGTTGAAGTATGCAGAGCGGGGATAAAACTGCTGAACTTTGGAATAATCGGAAAGAAAATCCGCGAAAAGACGGGTGGTATGGGGGATCTGGCTGAAAGGCAAACACTCCGACTTCACTGGCGGTTCTCCTGACAGCCTTGGACGATGCAATTCATGTTCGGTCAACCGGCCTCATTCTACAGCCGTTGTTGTAAATGAGATGTCGGCGATGATGAGAGGATGCAAAAACCATTGCCCGGATAGGTAAAGAAAATCGCACCGTCGCCGATACTCTAATCATAGGGAGAAACCGTTCATGCAGACCCACGTGGATCCCGGGAAGGCGCTCGAAACCATTGCGGATCGTCGACGGCATCGGCGCTACCGTTTCAGCACGCCCATTACAATTCGCACTGCCGGCGATCAGGCCATACCGGGCATCGGCATTGAAATCAGTGAAAGCGGGATGTCGGCCATCACGGCTGATGCAGTCAAAGTAAACGCCACGGTCGAGATTGCACCGATTGCGGGCGGCAAAGTTCTGGCATTGGTGCGACGCAATATTGGCAAAGTTTCAGGCTTTGAGTTCCTTAATCTCACCCCAGAGCAGATTGGACGAATCAGGAAGAGTTGCAAGGTACTGCCGCTTTATCGAGGCGAATCCTTAGGTATCTAAGTTCAGGCGCGGGTCTGGATCCCTTGAATCGAGTGTTTAGCTCTGGTCTGTTCTGCGGTTTGACTTCAATTCCTTTTCCCCCTAAATTGGAAGTAGGTCTTTGCATGGCCATTCCCACCAGTGGGGGCGTCACGGCTTCGACGGAGATGCTTGCGGCCAAGAGGCATGCCGGGGTGCACACACCCGTAATCGTGGGCAAAATGATAATTGCCAATCAACCAATGGCATACGCAGCCTAACTAGTTTAGGCAGCCGTCCGAGGAGGCTTCGCCCGTGGGCCTCCGTAGGACGTCACACAGCGGGCTGCTCTTCTCTTCTACGTCTGGGGAGAGAGGCTAAGATCACAGGCTAGCGGCTAGCGTTTCTTGTCCGTTCTGAGCGTGGGCCGCGAACGTCCCGGGGGAAGCGCCAGCAATGGCGCCCAACGCCTGGGGCATGAACCGGAATAAGCATGTAGTCTCTTGACCAGTAACATTTTCGGACGCGGGTTCAACTCCCGCCGCCTCCACCATTTTAACTATATTTGAATCAATCAGTTAGGGCGAACAGCTTTCCCGTGTACCTCAGGTGTACCCTTCGTTGAACTGAGAGCCACCAAATCCGTGTCCCAAGTGCGCCTCACGTCAGCCTCTAACTGCTCCTGGCGTGCTGCCACCCAAGGACTGTAACTCTGCTCCGTGACCTTCACACTCCGGTGTCCGAGTAACATAGAAACTCGCTCCAGCGGTACACCGGACAAGAGCAGTTCCACCGCAAACGTGTCACGGAATCGGTGTGCGTGGCCATCCGGCACACCAGCCAGACGGAAGAGTCTTCGCAGTGAGCGCTGCCAATCTCCTACACAACTTTTCGGGTTTGATTCCCCCGTCCAGAACATGAATGAACCGTTTCCCTGAATCGCTTCCAGCGCTTCAATCACGAATGGCGGTAGTGGACACCAGACCACGGTGCCAGTCTTGGCGGTAGTCAGATGCAACTTGCCATCCCGAATACGATCCCGACTCAAGGTCACAGCATCCCGAATCCTTAAGCCGCTATAGCGGAGCAAGAGCACCAGGGCACGGACTCGAGGAGCATAGCGCCGGTCGGGATAGTCAGCACATGCGGCTAGGATGTTGGCCATCTGCTCACGGGTAAAAGGCAGCGTGGGACAGTCTGTGATCTTGGGGTTTTTCAGCAAGCGAGCGGGATTGTCTTCTAGCCAGCCGGAATCACGGACGAAACCAAAGAACGACTTTAAGCGTTCGAGTTTCTTCAACGCGCTCAGGTTGTGGTCTGGCCAAGTTGCACGGAAAGCACGCAGCTTTTCGAGATCGAACTCGTTGATGTAACGCAGACCGTTCGCGCTAGCAAATTCTCCCAAACGTCGGAACAATAGCCGGTATTTGCTAAGTGTGGCCTCCCGCAATTCTCGAGCGTTGGCATCGGCCAGGAAGGATTCAGTCGCTTGCTGGATGGTGGTAGGCTCAGCCTGTGGCGCGGTGACTTGTCCTTTCGCTTCCCATTCCAGAATCTTCTCGCTGGCCTTTTGCCAGTCGCGTAATTGCAGCGATTCGCGGATTTCACGTTGCCCGATAAAACCATCTACCCAGAGCGGACATTTGCAGCGGCGATAGGCACGGCCTTCATTGCGGTGTGCACAGGACTTCAGGTGACGGCGGTAGATGGTCAGCATGGTTCCCCCTTGCGCTTTGCCCAGCGTGCCTTGGCGGCTAGAGTTGCAATTCGCTTGCGCTCCGCAGGGCTGATTTTCTTCATCCTGACCTTGGCTGATTTCTTGCCCATACGGGAAAAGTATTGAGAAAGTTTCTTGTCCTTCATGCCGTCACCATATGCTGAACCGTTGGGCAAGGTCAAGCCGGATCAAGCCGGATTCGCCAATCGACGGTGTACTCGCTGAGCAACACTCTCTGGAATTCGCAAGGTGCGATAGCGACGGGCACGGCTGCGTTTGCGTTCAATGACCAGCACTCCAGGCTCTTTCTCGAATAGCCTTCTTACTGTGTCGGTACTGAGATTCCAGCGTTCCCCCAGTTGCTCAGGCGAAAAGTGAAGTTCTCCCACGGTGCCAGCCAGCACGGGGGCCAGCTGATCAATTGTGTTCGTGCTCATCGAATTGGCCCCCTTTCCGTGCCCGTGGCTGGAAATCATTTCCTATCTAACGCATGTCGGGTAAGCGATCACGCTGCCACTGCTCATAACATTCTGGACAACGGGCAAAGCGTGGCAAACCAGGCCAGATTAGGAAGTCGTTCAAAAAAGGCTTCCCTTCGGCACACCACCCGTTGGTGCCGTCGCTATTGCCGAAGTACCCCTGAACGTCACACTCTGCCGCAGCGCGTGAGCAACCTCGGAAATATTCTGCCGCCAGCAACGTGCGCGTTTGCGTGAGATTGTTATCGAAGCTGTATCCATCCAAAACGGCTTCCACGGTTTGGAACTTTCGCCGCTCGTCAATCGTCATGGCTTCACCTCTCCTTCCGCTCAGTCATGGTCATTGGCGCACATTCCAACAATGATTGAGTTCCCCGTCGAGCGTAAGCAGCGTTTCCACATACTTTCTTGCACCTTCAGGGGAAGCAAAACCGGTTGCGTCTAGTCCGAGACAATAGCGCGAACCACGCGCCGGCAGACCAAGGTCAGATGTAATTGGTACGTCAGGCTCAATGACGGAGTAAGTTCCGTCATCTTCTAGCGCTATGAATGCCACCATCATGCTACGCATATCTGAAGGGTTGCCCTCTTCATGAACTAGGGCGACGTAATCACATCCCCAGTCCGTTCTGGCTTCCCAGTGCCACTCACCAAAGGGCCACTCAGGCTCCCCTTCATGAACGCTGGTCTGATCACGGCCCATGGCCCTGTTGTGCTTCCATTGTGTGTTCTGGTTGCGGATGAACTCCTCTCGAGGTGCAATCCGTTGCTCCCACTCTTCCTCGTTCATGATCTTCACGGCTTCACTTCCTCCTTCCGCTCGAGCTGCGGTAACACAAAGTCTTCACACGGACATGGCACTGCTTTACCCTCCGCGTCGTAATCGAAACTCATGCAGTGCCTTTTGGTGCAAACGTAAGAATTCGGATTGCTCCAATGCAGATGGCGAATGCCGCCGAGGCAGTGCGATTGCTGGCGCATGTCGAGTGCCCTACGTCCGCCTTTCGGATGGCCGCATGCACCGCATGGTGTGCTGGCCTTGATTCGCAGACGTCGTCTCTTTGGCGGCTTGAACAGCGTGATACCAGCGGCTTTCAAAGTTTTTCGTACCAGCCGCCCTCCGTTGTGCCTTCGGCCTCACTCGGGCACCGATACCTGTTCGATTGCTTGGCTTCAAAAATAACAACTTGCCTTTTAGCCGCCTTAGGAGTAAGTAAATGTGTACCAGTCTGCTTTTGTACGAATGTACCTTGGTACATAGAAAGGATTGAAGTGTCAGCTATTCAACAGCGCAATACTCGCCTGCATTCACTTTCTGCCGCCTTGATTGCATCCCAGCGGGAAACCACGGACTTACTCGCAACGCCCATGCTGACCGTAACTGAGTTTGCCAAAAGCATGGATATTCACGTGGGCACTGCTCGGGCTTGGCTGAAACGCTCTGTCGTTAAGGGCTACCGTGCTGGTCGAGGCAACTGGAAAATCCCGCTCACAGAAGTGGCGCGTTTGAAGGGGATTCAATAATGGGTGCCCGTGGCCGAAAGTGTGCCGCCTGTGATCCCGCGATCAGCGGCCGAATCGCAGCGTTAGTTGAAGCTGGCGTTGCTTACGCTGAAATTGGCGCTGCAACCGGATTGAGCAAATATACGATCTCGCGCCACGCACGTCACAGCAAACCAGATGCGCCTGCGCCGGTTGTCTCTGAACCGCAGGACGAACTCGAAACCGCAGACCAAGACCTAGACAAGTTGATCGAAGATTTGCGTCAGCAGTTTAATGCTGCGGTTAGCGTCGGGGATAGTAAACATGCGCTATCGGTTTCGAAGGCGCTGGCGACGCAGCAGAACGAAAAGCGCCGTCGTTTGCTGGAGAAGAAAAAAGCAGTCGCAGCCGTTACGGATCCCGCAACCGGTACCTTGGCGATTTTCGATGCAATCATTCGCGGCACGGAAACTTTTCAGCAAAAACAAAAAGGGTGGGGCATGGTTGAATGTCCGCTCTGCGGCGAGGGAATGGTTTATCCCAAAGATGCCCGCGCAAACTTGCCCGCTGTGCAAGCGCTCGCCACGCAACCAGATCCAAAAGTGTTTGCGGAACTGCTTCCCGGCGTACCGAATCCAAATCCACAACTGGAGCCGATGACTAGTGACCAACCTCCAATCCATTGATGATGAGATTCAGCAACTGAAGTCCGACCTCGCATCCGCCGAAGCTTTGCGCGTCCGTCCAGAGGACGTTCGCGCCAATGCGATTCGCCAGCGTTTGTCTGACAAGCAAGCTGAACTTTTGGCCACACAACTTGCAGAAGGTCTGGAAATCAGCAAACAGCAACGTCAGATGCAGCTCACTCTACTCGCTGAAACTGGGAAAGAGATTGACCGCGTGAAGGCGGAAGTAAACACTTTGCGTGCCATGATCGCGGAACTTCCAGCAAAGCTTGCAGCCAGCGAATATCAGCTCAATTTGTTGCTGCGAACACATGCCCAACTCAAACAGGAGCTTCATTCATGACTTACTTACCAACCCGAGACACGATTGACTATCAGCCGCCACTTGGGACAGCAACCGTTCCACCAACCGGCAGTATCGCAGTTCCGCAATCGCCGTCTGGTAGCGTGACTGGCGAATCAGCAGATTTCAACTTTGCTGAAATGATCACTTCGACAGAACAGGAACTCACAAGTGTTCTGGAAGTGCAAAGCGCACAGCAGGGCACGCCCACGCTTGATGCCAGCAACCAGCAAAAGATCGACGGCTGCAGCTCAGTTGCTGTGAACAACTGGTATGGCGGCAACGCAGGTTCTGTCGGCAACAAGTTTTCGTGATCGGAAAGGATAGGCCATGTTTGTCCCTGGGATTGATGAAGACGTTGAAATGGTTCCCGAAACTCCTACGTCCAATTTTGTCGCATTGGACGATGCATTCACGGACACCGACTACGAGCTTGCTGAAGCTGAAACCGCACTCGCAAAACGTAGCTCCGCTGACGATGCAGCCGTGATTGTCATGGAGTTGCCCAAAGGCAAGCGGGTCAAAGTTAGCAAACGCCAGTTGCAGTCCTGCCGAACTCCGCAGGAATTGATGGCGCTGGATCGTAGCTTGTACGTGGCTGCTGGACTCGATCCTTCAGCTTATGGACTTTAAGATTGTTCCCTGAAACGGTCCGAGGCGACAGGCCGGAAATCAGACCGTGGAACAATGCGGGAAGGCACAATTTGTGAGGAAGATGTGCCATTGGCGGTTCACTTTCTGTGGAGTTTACCCGCCTGATTGCGCGACGAGCGGGCGCTAGCACTGATGATGAATTCGCGCGTTCAAGACCACAGCCGGAAGGGGTTCCAGCTGGGGTTGGATTTGGAGTAGGGGAGCTTAACCGGCTCCCCTTTTTTTCTTGCGCTTCTTTCTCTTCCGCTCAAAGTGACACCGCAGCTTGCAAATTTTTCTGAAGAGTGTTCACTGCGACGCCCAGCTTTGCAGCAATCCCTCTCAGTCCTAATCCCTCGCGCTGTAGCTCCAGGGCACGTTCAACATTGACCTTGGTCGGTCGTCGTCCCAACGTCCGGCCCTGCTTCAGCGCTCGCTGCAATCCAGCTCGAGTTCTTTCGCTGATTGCGATTCTTTCCTGCGATGCCAGCGTTGCCATGATGGAGATCACGGCATCTTTGAATGGGCCGCAGCTGTCAAACCATGGCTCCTGGAATGAACGCCAGGACACGCCCCAAGAATCCAACTGCGTGAGATACTGCAAAGTCTTGCGGACGCCTTCACGGCTGAAACGATCTAGTTTCCAGAAAAGCAGTAGATCGAACTCGCGGCGACTAGCAGCCAGCATCATCTTTTCAAACTGTGGCCGCTTCAGCTTGCCGCTACCAGTTACCGTGTCCACGAACGTGAAAGCGATCTCCCAGCCCTGCTTCTGGGCAAAATCGGTTAGCTGGTCAACTTGATTGCCTGTCTCTTGTTTGTCCGTGCTCACTCTGGCGTAGATACCAATTCTCATATTCGACCCCCTGGAACACTGTAGCATGAAGTATCCGATTGTTAACACATTTATTTCTGCCTGCAACTGCATGAAACTGCGTAGCCGGTTTTGCTACCCTTTGTTGATACACTCAGGAATCAGTCCCAGACCACTCTGCTGGCAAATCTCATAAACTTTATAAATAGCCTTCTAGGAAGCCCTAGGCTGAACGGCAAAGGCCGATGACCCTGGGAAGGCCATTGGCAAAGAAGATCGTCGAATAGCGTAAGCAGAAATGGTCCCAGCGTCGTGTGTACGCGTAGGTCGAAGGACGGAGAAGAGCTTTATCCCTGCCACACTCTCCCGTTGCGGGATCTAACACTTCATCACGGTCCCGGTACCCTTATGGCTTGCCGGTCAGAGCGTAGCTCTTCTCCGCCCTTGCGTAGTGGTTCCTTGGTCACGCTACGCAGCAGACCAAAAGCCGTATTTCCGACCGTGCTGCTCTTATCCTGAGTCCAGACTAGCACGCATGTCAAATTGTCATTACTTCTAGCTACTCACGAAAACATCACTGAAAGCTAGTAAATAATAGGGTAAAAACCAAACTTAGAGAGTTGCAAACCTGAGCACCATCCCGACATATATCTCATAGTTTACATTTTCAGGATGCATGCATTCCCTATCAAACCCGTACATTTCTATCGAAATGATCGCCAAGCTCCGGGATATCGCAGCCATTCCCCTGCATTCAGACTGATCAGGTACTGCGCCCAGACGTTCAGCTGCGTGACCAGTTTCCCGTCCAGCTTGCACTCGACTTCTAAACAAGCAATCTCCGCGTCCTTCAAAGCGAAAAATTGTTCCTATAACGCGAGCACAGTTTCCGGCATGCCATCCGCCCGATAGGCGGCCCGCGTAGCCGCTGCATTTTCCGCGTACCGTTTACACCTCGACATGGGCGTCTTGATCTGGAAACCTGGCACACAGAATATATCCACTTGTTTTTCAGCAACTTAACGACTCACGTGCAATTCACTTACAAATTACCCGCAATGCATTGCTTGCGCCATCCGAGTACGACAATGTGTGTAACCGAAAGAGAGTGGGTGTCAGGGGGACGTAGCCCCCAATTTTTCCTTTGCCCTACTGATCCGACCGGCCTCGATTCTGCGCTTTTAAAAGAGGGAGCCTCCGGCTGGTTGTTTGCGATGGCGAAAGCTCTGGAATTGATGTCGGCGCGTTAAAACGCCTTCGCCCAACCCCGATCTGGCGAAATAAATGAGTGGAGCGGGCAGCGCCTGAAATGAAATCGTGCCTGCAACACTATGTACGCGACTGTAGAAGGGAGTAGAATGTGCGCGACTGCGGTAGGGAGTAGAGGGTGCCTGCTTCGACTCGTGCGTTTACTCAGTCTGCGAGAAGGCCCCCGACTCCAGACGATCAATTGACGTTCTGAGAAGGCAGATTCTCGGGGGAGAAATTTGACGCCTCAGACTTAACACGGCCCCAGGCGCTCGGGTCTGGCGGTCGTCATTACCGACCAGGTCCACGTGAC
Source organism: uncultured Acidobacteriota bacterium (assembly GCA_963837015.1). Taxonomy (GTDB): domain Bacteria; phylum Acidobacteriota; class Terriglobia; order Terriglobales; family Acidobacteriaceae; genus JABDBE01. The sequence continues at coordinate 28,724 of CAWIMI010000037.1, forward strand.
CGTCAACAGCGGTGGGTCGCTTAGCAGTTCTCTATCTGCTGTGCCTCGCCTCGTCGATGGTCCCGTGCGCTCCTGAGCACCATAGGTAGAGTCAAAAATTAGCAAATCAAATCAAGGAGGATCTATGTTGCGTATCACCGCTAGTGTTTGTGGTTTTTTTCTGCTTGCTTGCTGTGTGTTGTCGATGGTTGTTCAGCCACCGGCGGCCTCGGCTAATGAAATCCTGCCGCCAGCAACAACGTTTTATGGCTGCGTAAACAACACCTCCGGGGCAATCAGGATTGTGCAGTCGTTCACAACTTGTAAAGCGACCGAGCACAAGATTCACTGGAACCAGATAGGACCAAGGGGACCGCAAGGACCGCAGGGACCGAAAGGACCCAAGGGAGCCCAAGGACCGCAGGGACCGCAGGGACCGCAAGGACCTCAGGGTCCACAAGGACCTCCGGGAATCTCCGTGGGCTATTCCTGGACAGGAAGTGCGAGCGGCATACCTGGCTTTCCGGGCATCCCAATCTCGACCAGCAACACGGTTGAGGTTTCGGGAACTTACTATGTAAATGCTTCGCCGATGGTATTTGATGCCAGCAATGAAGGCGTCTATTGCTATACCACATTGGCAAGCCTTGGAGGCGAGGGTATTTACGGCAACCTAGTGGGAACCAACGCGGGCGCCACTATCGGCGGCGCGTACGCGGCGGCGAATGTCGCGGATGTCTGGACTATCAGCGCCGGCGATGCTTTCCAGTTGTGGTGCTACAACTCTCCTGGTAGCACCAGCAACTCCTTTGTGTACGACTCAACGAGCACGGCCACGCTGATCAACAGTCACAGTCCGAGACTCATGCCCAAGAAGCAAAAACACTCGGGAGAGTCGAGTGAGGGCACTGGGCCAGCAAAGTAGAGCTGTATCGTCCTTTCACGAACCTGTTGTGGGTGTCCCCACCCAAGCCTTTGTGCTTGGGTGGGGCACTCATTTACCGTTTAGAACCTTGGTTCACCTGTACTTTCGACTTCCGGTTTAGTAAATGTGCCTACTGCTAGGGAACCCGCCTGGGCCCTACCAGCGATAGTAATTGTAAACGCGAATAGCCAACGGAGAAAAGCGCCTATTTTCAGCGAGTCTGAGTTGGCTGTGCAGGCCATGCGGGAATCGCGGTGTGCAGTCAGGCGGCGGAGAGACTCTGCCGTGCAACCATATTTTCGAAGGCATGTACAAGCTCAGAAGCCAACCGTGTGGCGAACCGCAGATGAACTGTTCAGATAGACCTAAACTTCTGTTAACAGATGGGATGAGAAGACCGGTCTCCGACGGGATGCTGTACGCTCCCAAGTTATCGACGCGCTCGAAGGCGCAAGAGATAAAGGAGACCGGCAATGAAGAAGATTAGCACTGTAGCGACCAGGCAGAACAAGAATTTTGCAGAGCAGAAGCTGACGATTGGTTTGGACCTGGGCGATCGGTCGAGCTGGTATTGCGTGTTGGATGAAGCGGGGGAAGTGCTGCTGGAACAGAAGCTGAGCACGACTCCGAAGGCGATGAAAGAAGTTTTTGGGAAGATGCCGCGCAGTCGGATCGCGCTGGAGACGGGGATGCATTCGCCGTGGGTGAGCCGGGTGTTGAGCGAGACGGGACATGAAGTGATCGTGGCGCATGCGCGCAACGTGCGCTTGATCGGGGAGAGTCGGCGGAAAGATGATCGCTTCGACGCCCGCACGCTGGCGCGATTGGCGCGGATCGATCCGCAGTTGCTGGCGCCGGTGAAGCATCGAAGTGCGCAAGCCCAATCGCATCTGATGGTGATTCGAGCGCGGGCTGGATTGGTACGGGCGCGGACGTCGTTGATCAACACAGCACGCGGACTGACGAAGTCTTATGGGGAGCGGTTGCGCGGCTGCAGTCCACGCAATCTGAATGCCGAGACAGCTCGTCAACTGAGTCCGGAGCTGCAAGCGGCGCTGGAACCGTTGCTCGCAGCCATCGAATCGTTGAGCGAGCGGATTTACGAATACAACCAACAGATCGGGAAGATCGCTAGGGAAAGTTATCCGCAAGTGGCGCGGCTGGAACAGGTGAAGGGAGTGGGAACGCTGATCGCGCTGACTTACCTGCTGACGCTGGAGGATCCGCAACGTTTTCGCAAGAGCCGCGACGTGGGCTGCTACGTTGGGTTGCAGCCGGGACGGAGGAACTCGGGGCAGAGCGAGCCGCAGCTGCACATCAGCAAGGAAGGCGATGCGTATTTGAGAACGTTGCTGGTGCAGGGTGCGCACCATATTCTGGGGCCGTTTGGAGCGGACAGCGATCTGCGACGCTGGGGTCTGAAACTGGCGGAGCGTGGCGGGAAGAACGGCAAGAAGCGAGCGGTGATTGCGACGGCGCGAAAGCTGGCGGTGTTGCTGCATCGCTTGTGGGTGAGTGGGGAGGCCTACGAACCGCTGCGCAACAGCAGGCCGGTGCGATTGCCGGCAGCCGCATAAGTTAAGATTCACGGATCGGAAACACCGCGCCCCAGCGCCGAGTTCCGGTGACTGCGTTAATGGCCTGGCCCAACTTCCATCGCGAGATGGAAATGGAGGTCGACAATCAGGTGGCAGCACCGGCTGCAACGAGAACACCCAACTTGCACCGAGCGAATAAGATCGCTCACGGAAGAGTGCGGATGGAAGGGTGGCGACAGCTTTGGTTTGGGGCGCAAAGCAAGAACTGAAGAAAGATCGAGAAACCAGAACGACTGCCCCCTTTCCTTCCTGACGGAATGGTGACAGATCGGTCCTCGCCGTCAAGGGTGCGCTACGCCGCAAAGAACGCGCCCTTGACCGCTCCGGGCCGCTCTGCACACCCTCCCGCCAGGAAGGAAAGGGGGATTTTAGGAAAGGCAAATCAAAATCTGCTTGACATAGGCCGGCCTTCTCATGGAAGGCCATTACACTCAAAACCCCCTCCCCCGACTGTCGATTTGTCGGCGGAAGGGGACTTGAGACTTAACCTGCCCAAATGCGTTCTTCTAGATAGAATGGCGTGAAGATGCGCACTTCCTTTGTTTGCTTTGTTCTTTTCCTGCCCGCCGCCTTCGCGCAGGTTCAAGGGGGCACGATAGTTGTTCTTCAGCTCACGGCGGATAAATTTGTCGTCGCTGCGGACAGTCGGAGTGGGGTGCCTGAAGATTATCAGCTGCCTCCGGAAGATAACCATTGCAAGATCGCGGTTCTTGCCCACAAGTTCGTGTTCGCTGCAACTGGAACGTATGCCTACCGAAGAGCGGAATTTGACTCTGCTTCTTCTTGGGATTCATACGCAGAGATGGAGGCGTCCGTTAGCATGCGTGGCTTCGGAATGGGTAACGCAGCGAGCCTTGTTCAGGGCGTTGCTGACAGTTGGGCCGAAAGTCTAAGAATGGATTGGGAACTTCTGAGTTTCTCCCATCCCGATATTGCCAAGGATGCTGCGGCTGGAAAGGTGGGTCACGACGTGACGACTGGGATATTTGCGGCGGTTGTAGACGGAGAGCTGGCTTTTGCCATTAGGCGACTAATATTTTCAGCGGCTACACGACCTAATCCCTTTCTCGCAGCTACACGACCCAATCCTTTTTCCGCGGCCCCTCTCTCTATTGACTGCAGTCGGCCCTGCGCATTCGGCTTGACTGATGTTTTCTCGGAATTTGTGCAATTGAAGAGTGAAAGAGCTATGGACGAGGAGCTTCGTCCCCCTGATCCCCCGGCGCATCTCAAAATGGCGAGTCCCGAACTCGTACATGTCATACGACTCGCCGATGCTACGATCGCCTACGACCAAACGGGTGGAGTACATGGGCCGGTTGACGCTCTTGAGCTTTGGAAGGATGGCAGCCTCCATTGGTTCCAGCGTAAGCCGAACAGCCCCGAGAGCAGCGAGTGAAGCTCGCTAGCTTTTTCCTATGGCATTTCGATTTTCTCCGTGCTATCAAGTTCCCGTGGAACCCCTCAACGCTATCGAACCGCGCCCGCTCTTCGATGTTGAAGACATTCAACCGCGACCGCTGAAGCCACGCCAAATCGCTCCAAGGGGCGTTGCGGAGAAAGACGGCATCACGGAAGCTGATCGCTTGCTGACCGCAATTGTACTCGTTGCTAGAAAAGAACAGACCCCGGCGACCAAGGGCGCACTGCGAAACCTGATTGCGAAATTCAGTTGCGAGTACGGGTTGGATTTCTAGAAACGAATCGCGGTTCTTGTGGAGCGGAAGTTGCTTACTTCGCCGGAGATTCGTTTTACCCTACATACTTAATCAGCTCCGGTTCAGCAATAAGAACGTTGCGCAGAAAATGCGATCCATCTACGCACAAGGCAAACAGGCCTGCTTCGCCGAATGCCTTTTGTACCAAAAAGAAACCTGCGTAAGAACCGGATTCGATAACGAGGGCAGCGTCTGGTCGTCGGTCAGGGGGCGTCGCATTGAGTTTATCCAGTAACTTCTCAGCCGTTTTGAATCCTGTAAAGCCAACGGCAACGTATGGTATGCGGGATAACGATGGTCCAAATTCTCGAAAATTGGGTACACCGGTGGGAGTGTCTCGGGCCATAGCCGCGTGCCGTTGCCATTCCCTGTGGAGAGGACGCAACTGCCTCACGGTCTCTTCTACTTGGCCCCATTGGGCACTAAGGTCTGATTTGACCGCAATCGCGAAGGCAACCGATTCAGCCAGGTACAGACGGCTTGTCCCTAGAAATGCGGGGAAGCTGGCAAAGAACGGCCACTCAACGATGACATCGATCTGTCCGGAAGTTTCTCCTGAAGTATCGGTGACCACGCCACACCCGAACCGATATGGAGCGGGGAAAACCTTTTCGAGAAACTCTCGTACTAACACTTCACGTTCGTCACCCTTTGCAGCATTAGGCAACAACGCGCTGGCACGGTGATGCGCCATCAAGACTTCTTGCATGCCTTTCAGACGCGCTTGGAGCTGCTCATTCATGGGTAAGTGTTACGTCTGACTCAAAAAGTAGCGCCAGTGGGCCACTCCTTATTTCTGAATACTGAAGCTTACTCGATCGACTGTAATTCCTTGCCAGGCCTAAATCGCACCGATTTGCCTGGCGGAATAGGAACTTCAGCGCCGGTTCGGGGGTTGCGGCCAATACCGGTCTTGCGCGGCTTAACCTTGAACACTCCAAATCCGCGTAGCTCAATCCGGTCGCCTTTCGCGAGCGAACGCTTCATACACCCGAAAACAGAATCTACGGCCAGTTCAGCTTTGATTTTAGTGATTCCTGTCTTATGGACCAGTTCGTTGACAATATCGTTCTTAATCACAGGAAGCCCTTCCGATCGCAATGCAACGATTTCTGATAGCTCAGCATCGGCATTTTATATCATCAGCCTGTACTCTCTCGAAATCGGGTTTGGGGTGAACCGCGTGGCTTCCGCAGGTTGCGTCCCGTGTACCCGCCATGTACCTCAGTTGCGCGTTTCTTGCGATTTTGTCCGTTTAGGCTTCTTGTGAAATCAGTAACTTGCGTCTTCTCAATACTCCTTATTAGTTCAACTCCCGCCGCCTCCACCATACTTTTCCAATTCACTGCGGCAGTGAGCTGGATTCCCCGAACAATTCTGTTGAAGATATTTTTCTCGGTGGGACATACGCGCGTCCGCACGTGCGACCTAATTTCTACGCGGAAGCAGCCGGTGCCTTGGGCTCCGAAGTCACGAGCCATTCCAGGGTCGAGAACGGAAGGTAAACACCGGGCGCATCCATGTCGGCCATAGCTCCCCCGGTAATCTCTCGTAAAGCTGCGATCATGTCTTCGCTGATAAAACAGAACCCAGTTTCATCCGTCGCTGTGATGGTTCCGCGGAATGCTCTGCTAAGCGGAATGCTCTGCTAAAGAGAGAGATTTTCGCAATCACAGTTCGGCCAACCAACTTTGCTTTATAGGAAGATGAGGCAGATTGCGGCATCGTTTCCTAGATTGCAGCCAGCGTTCAGGATTTGCCAATGCCAATCGTGGATTCGTGGTTACTCGGGTAATCGTTTGTGTCGTTTTACAGCGCTTACGAGGGAATAATGTGGCGTTTAATAGCGTATTGCAGCAGTTCCGCATTCGTCTTCAGCCCGAGTCTTTCCATGATGCTGTACTTGTGAAAGGCCACGGTTCCAGGCTTCAAGTTCAAAATGTTGGCAATTTCTTTCATCGACTTCCCTTCCGCCAACAACTGCAGCACTTCCCGCTGCCGCGCCGAGATGCGTTTCTCGGCGTCATAAATCTGCCCGCTGCGCAACAGGAAATTCACCGTATCCGCGGTGATCATTGGAGACAGGTACGACTCCCCGCGCAACACTCTCCGAATGGCCAGCATCAACTCCTCGGCCGCGGAAGTTTTCACCACGTATCCCGAGGCCCCGCGCCGGAACGCCTCCGCCGCCACTTCCGAATCCAGACTCATGGTCAGAAATACCAGCTTGACCGAAGGCAGGAAGTGCTTGACCTGCTCGCCCGCGTCCAGACCGTTCAATTGCGGCATGGCGATATCGACGATCACCACATCGGGCTTGAGTTCCGCCGCGGCCTGCAACAGAGCACGCCCATCGCCCACAATCGAGACCACTTCAAATTCTGGCTCCAGCAAATTCTTGCAGGCCTCGGCCAAAAGGATGTGGTCATCGGCAATCATCAGCCGAGCTCGCTTGTGACGTTCCACAACCATAAATCTGCCCGCGGCACCCGCCGTCATCGCGAGTCCGTCATCGAAATAAAGACGCCGATACTCATCACTACCGAAATCTAACCGCAATTCCCTTCCCGCAGACCTACTACTTCTGCCAGTCTTTTCAGGCGCGTGACCTTGCGGTTGAGGGGGCATCCGGAAACCGCTACTCTCTGTACAGCGGTGAAAAGTTCGCCTCGATCAATATCGGGCAAGATGCGCGAAGGTCGATTCTCCCCAGTCCTGTCTCTTTCAAACGCTACGACAGGCGTCGATGGCCAAACTGGCAGAATCTCCCGAGCAAACTAGCACATTTGCTAGTGTGCGAAACGGGGCTTGCTTTCTAACATTTCCCCAGTGCAGCGCAAGAAGTAAATCTGTCCAACTGGCCATGCTTTTGTTTGAGAAAACGAGTAACAGGATTCAGGCACTCTTTCAGTCTCAACAAAAAGTACGGTTGAGTGGAGAAGAAGGAAACTTACATGAATAAGAGAATTGTGAGCTTCGCGTTTGTATTCCTGTTTGCCATCTGTTCGGTTGCGCAGGATATCCCCAAGGCCGAAGTCTACGGCGGCTACGAGTTTTTGCGATATAACGCGTCAGCGCCCGTAAACGCCTTCACGGCGAACGGAGGGGTTGGCTCGTTCCAATACAACTTCAACAAATGGATCGGAATTGTTGGCGAGCTGGGCGGTGTTCACAACGGCGCGTTGAGCATCGGGAGCAGCCGCACCCTTACACCCGACCAGACTGCCTTTACTTATTTGTTCGGACCACGCGTCTTCTTCAACAAGGCCGGGGTCGTGTCGCCGTTTCTGGAGTTCTTTGCGGGAGGCATGCACAATTCCAGAAGTTTCAATGTCCCTAATTCGCTTATTCCCCCCGGCTCTGTTGTTCCGCCGGGCGTGACAGTGACTCCAGGCAATGGGGTTACCAAGTTCGCGAGCACGCAGAACGCTGCGGCTCTGGCCACAGGCGGAGGCGTTGACATCCGGTTGAGCCGATTAATTAGTTTCCGTCCTATAGAACTGGACTACGTGCCCACGCACTTCTCTGCGTTCAACATCCCCGGGCTCGGAACCATCAACAGCACCAAGTGGCAACAGAATCTTCGCTACACGGCTGGACTCAATTTCCGATTTGGAGGAGCGACTCCGCCCCCGCCGAAGGCTTCTTGTTCCGTTGCGCCGTCCGAAGTGCTGCCCTGGCAAGGCCCGGTTAAGGCTTCTCTGCAGACCGCAGACTTTAATCCCAAGCACACTCTGACCACCGATTGGAAAGGAACGGGCGGAAGTGTTACCGGGGACAATACGTCAGCCACGGTGGACACTGCTACGCTGGCTCCGGGCAGCTACACCGTCACCGCCAATGTCACCGACCCCAAGGAGAAGAAGATGAACTCTGCCTCCTGCTCGGCGTCATTCACAGTGAAGCAGCCGCGTCCACCCGACGTGGCTTGCTCGGCCAACCCGACCACCATTCACCCCGGCGATCCGGTCACCGTGAGCGCGCAGGGCAGCAGTCCGGATGCAAGCCAGATTAAGGATACGAATTTCACCGCCAGCGCTGGCGCTGTCGGCCAACCCCAGACGACGCCGGGTAGCCAGCCAGGTCAATTCTCGACTACCGCCAGTCTTGACACCAACAATGTGCCGCCGGGACCGGTGAATGTCACGGTCGGCGTCACCGATGTCCACGGTCTCAGCGCCACTTGCGTTGCCACCGCCAATGTGGAAGCGCTCCCGGCGCCGGTCACCGTGGTCAGCGAGAGTCTGATCAGTGATTGCGAGTTTAAGAATTCCAAAAAGCTCGCGCGCATTGACAACGAGTGCAAAGCTGTCTTGGATGAAGTCGCTCTCCGCCTGCAGCATGAGCCGAACGGCAAGCTCGTAGTCGTAGGCTATGCCGAAGAGGAAGAGGAAGTCAAAGTAACCGAGGTCGAAGGTCTTCGCGCATACAATGCTAAGTCCTACCTCACCGGAGGCGAAGCCAAACAGCAGATTGACTCCAGCCGCATAGAAGTTCGCCAGAGCCAGGACAGGGCCACGGGCAGCAAAGCCCAATTCTACTTTGTCCCCGAGGGCGGAACCTTTACCGTAAAAGACACCACCATCGTAGATGAATCTTCTTTGCCAGCGGATAAAACCGGCGCGCCGAAGAGGACGAAGGCTTCGAAACAACAAGCATCAACCCCGCCTGCTGAGTAGAAGCGCGCAACGTAACACCCCGTGGGCTGGCTGGACTCCCCAACTGGCCTCACGGGCTAACCCAAAATACGAAAGGATGACACTATGATGCAGAATCGCAGAAGAATCATTGGATACGCCGCGTTGCTGTGCTGCCTGGCAGTCGGAATGGCCTACGGTGCATCAAACGGAGAGAAGGCCAAGGTCACTGGAATCATCACCGGAAGAACGGGAGAAACGCTGACCATCAAGACCATGGACGCTGGCAATGTCACCGTTGTCCTCAACGATGATACCAAGGTGCAACAACCCAAAGGCCTCGGCCTACGCAAGAAGCAGATGTCGGCTACTGTTCTGGTCCCGGGTCTCAAGATTACGGTAGACGGAGTCGGCGATGCCCAGAGCCGCGTAGTCGCCAAGTCCATTAACTTCAACTCAAACGACCTGGAAACGGCGGAAGCCATTCAGGCCGGACTGACTCCGACGAAGCAAGCGGTCGCGACCAACCAGCAAAACATTGCGGCCAACAAACAGGCCACTCAAACCAATGCCGAGGGAATCGCTGCGAACCAGGTGCAGACTGCAGCCAACAAGCAGCAGATTGCCAATAACCAGGAACAAATCGACGCCAACCAGCAGGATATTCAGGCAACCACCAAGCGTTTCAACGAGCTTTCTGAATATGATACCAAGGGTCAAGCAACGGTTAACTTCGCCGTCGGGAGCACTGCGATCTCGACGTCGGACAAGGCCGAACTCAAGCAGTTGGCGCAAAGTGCTACAGGCCTTACTGGGTACATCATCCAGGTTAAAGGTTTCGCCGACTCGTCCGGAAATGCCGCTATGAACCAGCAGCTAAGCATGGAACGGGCCCAGGAAGTCATTGCATTCCTGCTGCAGGACTGCAACGTGCCGGTTCGGCACATCATCGCCCCAGGGGCCATGGGCACCGCTGATCCAGCAGCACCTAACGAGACGGCCCAGGGCCGTGCAGAAAATCGCCGCGTCGAAGTAAAGGTTCTGATAAACAAAGGGCTGAGTGCTGGGAATTAATTCGAATCTCAATGGCGAGCTTCAATGGCGCCTGCCACTGAAGCTCGCTGCTTGGGCGTTCACTTTCGGCTTCGCCTGCCGCCAAGCTCACCAGTTCGCGAAGCGAAGTGTTGCTTTACCGTCGGAAAATTGGGACAGAGTATGCAACTCTCGAGGCTGTCGTTGTATCACCGGAGCCACGCGCGAGTTCGGCTTACGATACTTCTCTTGTTGATCTATTCAACCGTGGCGATTGATTCCGGTGCCAGCTCTAACCAGCTCGGGACCGTCCTGACGGGCAAATTTGTCGCCCGTGTCTCCGGGCCTCCGGTGACAGGCTTCGGTTTGAATCACGAATATTACGTCTTTGAAATGTTTTCGCCCACCGGATCGCAGTTCGTGACCCTCTCCAACACATTCCTTATCTATCAGCCACACCTGCCGGTCTGGGGTCTCGACTATTCCAAGCTCTATAAACTTACTGCGGTAAGGGACGACAAATGCGACGATACGCTGGAAAATATTTCCCGACGTTCCGTTTTCGATAAGCAGGGGCAGTTTTTGGAAACGAAGTACTCACTAACCTACGCCCAAAACTTTCCTCCCACTACCCTACCCTGGAAGAACCCCTTGCCATGCTATGTCGTGTATCCCGTGCAACCGCCGGGAAAGATCCTCACTGAAACAAGTCCGCCACCGCTTCCGCAATAGCGCCGTTACCCCACAAAATAAAGCTGTCATCCTAAGCGAAGCGAAGGATCTCTGTATTTTGGCCGCAATGGCTCAGGACTTCCCGTGCTCCACCATCGTCACCGCGCCCGTGCGCAGGTCGTAAACGCCACCCACAATCTTCAACTTCCCGTCTTTAACCCGCGGCGCCAAAATCGGATCAAGCTCCTTAAGGCGGGCCACTCCAATCTCCACATTCTTCCGAATCGCATTTTCGAGCGCGTCGCCAGGCTCTCCTTTACTCTGCGCAACGGCCGGCTTGATCAGTTCCACGAGGCCGTTGATCGCGCCCGGCAGCGAATCCTTGGCGTCAATGTGCTTCATGGCAGCCTTGACAGCGCCACAACTGCTGTGACCCAACACCATGATGAGCGGGACATTCAATTCAGCAACCGCGTACTCAATGCTTCCCTTTACCGTGACACCCGCGCCGCTCACGACATTGCCGGCCACACGCACCACGAAGATGTCGCCCACACCAACATCAAACAGGATCTCGGGTGCCACGCGAGAATCCGCACAGCTGACGATGACCGCCTCTGGATATTGAGCCTCCGCCAAAGCCCGAAAATCCTCCGGGCTGCGCCGCGGATTCGAGGGCTGGCCCTTCACGAAACGCGCGTTGCCCTCGATGAGCTGGCGCAAGGCCTCGTCCGCGCTGATCTGTGGTCGCGCTTTAGCCGCAGATTCTTTTTGCGTAAATGCAAGTAGCCCCTTAGGAACGGCCAGGCTCAATCCAGCCGCAGCCAAGGTCACAAACTCACGCCGGGAAACCTTCGACAGATTTTTCATGATCAATCCTCCGGTTTAGGTTGCCGATGTGAGCCCATGCGTTCGCGCCCATGGAACCCACTGAAGTTCACAATTTAACCATACTTTCCGTTGGTCTCCGAAAATCTAATCGATGGCGACGAACTGTACGACTGGCAAAACTAACAGCTGGCTTCAGCCTGAGATTAAAGAATTGTGGGAAGTCCTGCCAACCGCTATCATGCTTCCGATTCTGGTCGATACTTTTTCCGTGCCCGTTTCCGGGAAACACAACTACTCTGAAGAGGAGGACTACCGATGGACGTCTCGCAAGGCTTCGAGGTTTTCCTGTACGGGATCGTGGCTATTTTCGCAGTCGGCACCATCCTGAGCGGATTTTTCCAGGTGAGAACCGCCGAGGCGGTCGTGATCCAGCGCATGGGCAAGTTCCTTCGCGTCGCCAATGCCGGCATCAACTTCAAGCTCCCCTGGCTCGATCAGATTGCCGGACGCATCGACCTGCGGGTCCAACAACTCGCTCTCGACGTCGAGACCAAGACCAAAGACAACGTATTCGTCAAGATCCCCGTCTCCGTCCAATATCACGTGATTCCCGAGAAAGTTTATGAGGCCTTTTACAAGCTAGCCAATCCCAAGCAACAAATTTCTTCTTATGTGTTCAATGTAATTCTCGGCCACGTCCCCAAGATGATTCTCGACGACGCCTTCCTGCAGCAGTCGGATATCGCAATCGCCATCAAGGAAGGCTTGGACGATGTGATGAAAACCTATGGCTACGCCATCGACCAGGCTCTCGTGACCGACATCGAGCCCGACGAAAAGGTAAAGGCCGCGATGAACGACATCAACGCCGCCCAGCGCGAGCAGGTAGCGGCCACAGCGCGCGGCGAAGCCGAGAAAATCCTGAAAGTGAAACAAGCCGAAGCTGAAGCCCAAAGCAAAGCCCTGCAAGGTCAAGGCATCGCCAACCAGCGCAAAGCGATCATTGAAGGCTTGAAAGACTCCGTCGAGGCTTTCTCGAAGGCGGTAGAGGGCTCTACACCGCACGACGTGATGATGTTAGTCCTCGTGACTCAATATCTTGACACCATGAAGGAAATTGGCGCCAACGACAAGAGCAACACCATCTTCGTGTCTCATTCTCCCGCAGCCATCGGCGACCTGTTCCGCCAGATGCAGGAAGCAATCATGATCGGGCAGAAAGGGGCGTCCGTCAGCCAGTGAAATGCGCTACAATTTGCAACTGCCGCCGAAAGATCAGGATTTGATCAGCCGCGAAGCGGCGAAAAGATTGCAGCCCACGGCGCAAGCCGCAGGTTGAACCGTGAAAGACAGAACGGGAAGCCCCGACGGGGCGAAAGAACGGTTGTGATCGCCCGGTATCGGATATCCATCAAACATCCGCACGCAGGAGGAAATTATGGCAACCGCATTGAAGATCGATCCACTAGAAGACAAGATCCACAGTTTCATTTCCCGAACCCACAAGATGCTCATCAATGGCAAGTGGGTAGAAGCACTGTCCGGGCAAACTTTCGCCACTTATAACCCGGCAACCGGCGAGGTTCTTGCTCACGTAGCCGAGGGCAATCATGAGGACATCGACCGCGCCGTCAAAGCCGCGCGCGCCGCATTTGAAGCTGGCCGATGGTCACAATTTACTCCCTCCGAGCGTGGCCGGGCCATCTGGAAGCTCGCTGACCTGCTCGAAGAAAATCTCGAAGAGTTCGCCGAACTCGAATCTTTGGACAATGGAAAACCCGTAAAAGTAGCTCGCGTAGCCGACGTTCCCCTAGCCGTCGACTTGTTCCGCTACTTTGCGGGATGGGCTACCAAAATTGAGGGGAATAGTATTCCGATTTCGGTGCCTTATGCGCCGGGAGCGAAGTTTCTTGCTTACACTCTCCGGGAGCCCCTGGGCGTGGTCGGGCAGATTATTCCTTGGAATTTTCCTTTGCTGATGGCGGCTTGGAAGTTGGGACCGGCGTTGGCTACGGGGAACACGGTTGTGCTTAAGCCGGCGGAGCAAACCCCGCTTACAGCTTTGCGTTTAGGCGAATTGATTCAAGAGGCTGGAATTCCGGACGGAGTGGTGAACATCGTTCCGGGATACGGCGAAACTGCCGGTGCAGCCCTGGCGGCTCATCCCGGCGTAGACAAAGTCGCGTTCACCGGTTCCACGGAAGTCGGCAGACTTATTTTGCAGGCGGCTGCGGGAAATCTGAAGAAGGTTTCGCTGGAATTGGGCGGCAAGTCTCCCAATGTCGTCTTTGCCGACGTTGATCTCGATGCGGCGATTGCGGGCGCCTCCAGCGCTATCTTCTTCAATCATGGACAGTGCTGCTGCGCGGGCTCTCGCCTTTATGTTGAGAACAAGATCTTCGACAAGGTCGTTGAAGGCGTTGCCGAGCACGCCAAGAAAATCAACGTGGGATCAGGACAGGATCCGGACACGGATATGGGTCCACTGGTTTCCGCCGAACAGCTGAACCGAGTTTGCGGATATCTCGAGTCCGGGTTGTCCGAAGGCGCCAAGGCCGTCGTCGGTGGTGGCCGGCACGGCGATAAAGGCTACTTCGTCAAGCCCACGGTTCTTGTGAACACCAACGAGAAGATGAAGGTGGTGCAGGAAGAAATCTTCGGACCGGTGGTCACGGCGATTCCTTTCAGCGATCCGGCAGAGTTGGTCAACCAGGCCAACGATTCGGTTTATGGACTGGCGGCAGGAGTATGGACGCGCGATATCTCCAAGGCGCATCGTCTGGCTTCGCAACTCCGCGCCGGCACGGTGTGGATTAACTGCTATAACATTTTCGACGCTGCCCTGCCCTTCGGTGGCTACAAACAGTCGGGATGGGGACGCGAAATGGGTCACGAAGTGCTGGAGCAGTACACCGAAGTGAAGGCGGTCTGCACCGCGCTGTAAGCTGGCTCTCGTAGCGGCTCCAAGTGCCCACCCTTCGCAACTTGCGCGAAAGGGTGGGAACCTGATGGTGAGGTTGTTCTTTGCGCTTTGGACGGGCGAGGACGCGTCCTCTTTCGCCATAAGCTTGTTACTCTTCCCTCTTCGTACGGGGCTGCCGATTGCTGCGGTCTTTTCGTGGGCGACCTATGGCGGGGATCCGAATTGGTACTGACGGTTGGGCATTTGAGTCTGCGCCAGGAGCCATGAGATACCAAGCTTCACGGTAAGGTTCGTAGTAGCCGCCTCTTCGGCACCCCAGGGGATAGAAGCACATACCGAGGACCGGGGTTACCAGTTTTACGGGAATTACGTACCAAACGTCTCGCGGGACGATGTAGGCGACGAGGAAGTCGATCATCATTGGCGGTGTAGGGCATATCTTTATAGCTGCCGCGACTGTGACAAGCGGCGGTGCGGTATCCGTGGCCGCCGCCGAAGGTATAGGTAGTGGCGACCGATTTCACCTGGACCTTCCACAGACGCTCACCGGAGTCGAGGATGAAGTCGTAGCGTTCACTGTCTCCGTAGGGCTTGGCGACGCCAAATCCCAAGTCTGCAGCTTTGTGCAGAAAAGCAATTTCGGCGAGTTCCCCAGTTTGAGCAAAAGCAGGTGGCTCAGGGGGCTTGACAGGTTTTCGGCAGTGCGGTGGTTTTTTGGCATCAACGGTGACCTCGGCGGGTTCCCTGAGTTCCCTGAATTGTCATTCCGAGCCAGCTTCAGCCGGCGACGAATGCTGTGCTGTCCGGCCGGGCATAAGCAGATTCCTCGCTTCGCTCGGAATGACAAGGGTGTGGGGATGGTGGTGATCGTAATAGATCGGGAAGGTCATCACGGTCAGCGTGGAGACGCTGAAGGTCGTCGGGCCGCTGCCGCCGCTCAGGCTCGCGGACGAGACGTAAAATCGCAATGAGTTCGGACGGGGACCGCTCACCGGTTCCTCGTTAGAGCTTCTCTTATTTGCAGATTGACAAGCGGTTGGTTGCGGCTCATAATTCAGGCCGCGTTTCGGGCGCCTCTTCCTCCTTCCGTTCGCCGCCTGGGACTTATTGTCAACGTCGGCTTTCTAGCTAAAGCATTCGGGTCCCGTTCTGAAATCGAAGGAGTGCCCATCTATGAAAAACCAAGGCAGATTTCCGGCCGGCAGACTGTTCGCAACTGCGCTGGTCGCGGTTTTGATGTTCGGTGGTCCGGCGCTGGCCGCGCAGAGTGGTCCTAGCGCTTCGAGTGAAACAACTCAGTCGACGCCTCCTGCTGTCACATTTACGACGCTGGTGACTTTCGATGGGACGAATGGGGCCAACCCTGGCCTTTCGCCCATCCAAGGCACGGACGGGAATCTTTATGGAGGAACAGCGAACGGAGGGGAGTACGGTCGGGGCGTGCTATTCAAAATGACCACGAGTGGAACCCTGACTCTGCTGTACAGCTTTTGTGCACAGTCGGGATGCCCTGACGGCGTCGGTGCAGCGCCGGAAGTGTTGGGTTCGGACGGGAATTTTTACGGGTCAACGGGGGGCGGCGGTCCATCTAACGATGGCACACTCTTCAAGTTCACAAGGGCACGCACTCTGACGACGCTGCACGACTTCGACGGGACGGACGGGCTCGCTATAAAACACCTGGTCCAGGGAAGTGATGGAAACTTCTACGGGACCACGTCGAATGGTGGCAACCTCAGCGAGTGTAACGGCAATGGTTGTGGCACTGTCTTCAAAATGACTCGCAATGGAAAGCTAACTACGCTTTACGCCTTCTGTAGCAAATCAGGCTGCGCCGATGGTGCTGTGGTTTACGACGCCCTGAAGCAAGGCCCTGACGGGAATTATTATGGGACAACGTGGGCAGGCGGGCTTTGGAACGCTGGCACGATCTTCAAGGTCACGCCAAAGGGAGCGCTGACGAACGTTTACAGTTTTTGCGTCGTGAATTATCCCTTCTGCGCCGACGGCAGCAACCCTATCGCGCTCGTGCTGGGCACGGACGGAAACTTTTACGGGACCACCGCCTACGGCGGTAACTACCTCGAAGGATCGGTCTTCAAAATCACTCGAAGAGGGAAGCTGACTACGATTTACAGTTTTTGCGTCCAGATAGGTTGTACGGACGGCTCTGAGCCTCACGACGGTCTGGTACTGGGCAGCGACGGGAACTTTTACGGTCCAACCTATCGTGGCGGGACGAATAACAAAGGCACGCTCTTCCAGATCACACCCGCCGGTGCGCTAACCACGCTGTACAGCTTCGACGGCGGCACCGACGGCTACTATCCCATTCAGCATTTGTTTCAGGCGACCAACGGCATCTTTTACGGGGTAACCGACAACGACGGGTCAAGCGGGGATGGCACGATCTTCAGTTTGGACCTGGATCTCGGCTCCTCTGTGGAAACAGCGCCCATATCCGGCAAAGTCGGGTCGAAGGTCATTATCCTGGGAAGTAAGTTGAAGGGCACGACCAGTGTTACCTTCAACGGCGCGATGGCTATCTTCAAAGTAGTCTCCAGTACGGAAATCACGACCACCGTCCCTACAGGCGCGATTACGGGGGAGGTTCAGGTCACAACGCCGGGTGGCACACTGACCAGTAATGTTAACTTTCTGGTGGTGCCTTAGGGCTGGGGCTTCGGAAGGGCGGCTGATTTTTTTCAGCTTTCCTCCCCTACAAAACCAGATGCCCAGCCCTTCTCGCGTTCTCGTGAGAGGGGCGGGGTTTCTAGCGGACATCGCGGGGGCGGATTAGGGCATCCACACCGGGCTGCCCTCGATGACGCGCTGTCCAGCGGGATTTGGTCTCGTCCCTACACTCTGACAATTGTCATTCCGAAGCGACCTCAGCCGGTGGGGAATCTGCAGTTCTGTCCGGGCGGGAGAAGCAGACTCCTCGCTTCGCTCGGAATGACAAGGCGTGGGTGATGTTCGGAATGACAAAGAGGCGAGTGGCGCTCGCAATGACAAACGGGCGGGTGACGTTCGCGATGATGAGAGAGTGAAACCGATTTCACATTCTTACGTCTATGGGAGTGCCCAGCGGTTTGCTCCCGTCGAAGGAGGAACTATGAACATCCATTCTGCTCGGCCCGCTTCTTCCGTCAAGTTCATGGCATTTCTGGCTTTGACTGCGGCATTCGTCTACGGTCAAAATTCGTCTGCTACCAAGCCGTTGCCGCTGCCTTCCGTGCAACAGGTGATGGACCACTACGTCGGTGCGCTGGGCGGGCACGACGCTAGTTTCAGACACAAATCGATGACGGTTCGGGGGACGTTTGTGGTCTCAGACAAAGTCCCGAGCCTGGATCGAGATGCTTATTACAAAGATGGCAAGATGCTTTACGAGATCATTTTGCCCAATGGAAGCCGTTATCAGGAAGCATTCGATGGGACGGTGGCGTGGCAACTGCAGCCGGGCCAGCCGCCGGCGATCTCGGAGGGCAACGAGGTGAAATCGAAGCAACGCGACGCGGACATGCACTATCCGGGGCACCTCCTGGATTATTTCAGTTCCATGAACGTCGTGGACGTGACCGATTTCGAAGGTCATACTTGCTATCAATTGAAGGGCATGAACAAGTGGGGCATCGTCAACGAACACTTCTACGATATACGAGCGGCCTGCTGGTGGGATACAAGTTCAATTCGAGCTGGCGCGGCGGCCCTGGGGACGAGTTCGAAATGTTCTCCGACTACAAAGATTTTGGCGGATGGCTGATGCCCACCCGAGCAGTCCACAGGAGCGCCGATGGCACGCAGGTGGAGACGGTCACGTCCGTGAGCTTTGACGACGTGGCCGATTCTGTATTCGCGCTGCCCGACAGCGTCAAAGCGTTGCTGGCGAAGAAAGGCCGGAGTTAGCAATCGTCCGTTTCCGGACAGGCCATTCCATCCCCGCACAGTCGTGCCCTGACTTTACTTCTTGTCTAGGCCTCTTTTCTCCCTCGAATCAGCACCTTGCGGCCAACTAAGGCTGGCCCCTAGGGTGCAATTCCCTTCGGCATGGAAAGCCTACACACCTTCCCATCCTACCGAGCCGGGTCCGCACCCGAGGGTTCGCCTGCCGGTCGCGTGCTGGTGGCGGACGATCAGCCGCACGTTTTGGATGCGCTGCAGTTGTTGCTCAAGAGCCATGGCTATCGGACGGAGGCGGTGACCCATCCGGCGCGGGTGTTGCAGGCGCTGCAGACGGGTGAGTTCGATGTGCTGCTGATGGACTTGAACTATACCCGCGACACGACCGCAGGCGGCGAAGGCCTGGAGTTAGTTTCGCAGATACGCATGATCGACCAGACTCTGCCGCTGGTGGTGATGACGGCCTGGAGCAGCGTCGACCTGGCGGTGGAAGCGATGCGGCGCGGGGCCTTCGATTTCGTGCAGAAACCCTGGGGCAATGAGCAACTTTTGCAAAAGCTGGAGACCCAGGTGCAGCGCTGCCGCTCCCTTCGTCACGCAGAGCGGCAACGCGCAGACGAACTGCGGGATGCACGTGAGATCCAGAATAATCTGCTGCCCAAGAGTATCCCACAGGTAAAAGACTACGAAATCGCCGGCATGACGCAGCCAGTCCGCTTTGTGGGTGGAGATTATTTTGATGTAGTGCGGGTCAGCGAGACGCAGACTGTGCTCTGTATTGCGGATGTGGCCGGTAAAGGGATGGCGGCGGCGTTGCTGATGTCGAGCTTGCAGGCAGCGCTGAAGCCGCTGATGTGGGAGACTCGGTCGCCGCGGGAGTTGTGCCGACGGTTGAATCGCATTCTTTGCGAGATCGCTCCGGTGGGTAAATTCGTGTCGTTCTTCTACGGAGTGCTCGACAGCAAAGAGAATCGGCTGACGTACTGCAATGCGGGGCACAATCCTCCGGTGCTGGTGCGGAGCGATGGAGCCGCGAGCGAATTGAACGCGGCGGGAGCGGTGCTGGGACAGTTTCCGGATTGGGTGTATGAGCAAAGCGAAGTGCAACTGAGATCCGGCGATGCGTTGCTGATGTTCACCGATGGTCTGGTTGAAGTGTGTAACCAGAACGACGAAGCCTTTGGCGAGGAACGGCTGATCAGGATCGCAATGGAGAATCGCGGCGCCAACGCGGGAAGGCTTGAGAAATTGCTGACGCAGGCAGCATCAGAGCACAGCGGCGGCCGTTTTCAAGATGACGCCAGCATGATTGTGTTGCGGGCGGTGTGAGTTCCCCGTCTACTACCGACCACCGTAGAGACATGGCACTTTTGTGGGGTTTGACGCGTCTGAGATTTGTGCTATTTTCGGTTCCATGGAACGCTGGACGATAGGCCCGTGGTCTTTGTTCGTTCTCATGGGTCTGCTGTTCCTTATCGTCGTGATCCTGATTTTGCCGGAAGTCGACCTGCCGGATACGGCTTTTCATGGTGGGACGGCTCCGGTTGACGTACATTCTCGGGTTACATCCGCGCCCGGCTTGTTGCCGGTCCGCGCGGCGGCTACGTTTGACTTTTCTGCTCACCCTGCCTCGCGCCACCGTGAGCAGTCACTGGCCTTTGCTCACAGCACTTCGAGTTACTTGCCACTCCTCCATCGCTCGCTCCGCTGCTAGAGGTTCCACCGGAGGACTGCATTCAGGCTTGCTCTGGAATTCGGAGCAAGGAAGGGGCAGTTCGGTGAACTAACTTGGATCCTTGGGGGAGGGTCCGGTGTTTCTGTGCTGCCCCTTTCTAACTTGACTACGAAATAAATGGAGGGCTGAAATTATGGAGAACAAGCACCGGGTACCCATCTTTTTGGCGGTGGAGAGATTACAGGAGGCATCACAACAGGCGGGCCTGACGGAGGACGATGTCACTGGGTTGCTGGCTTCGGGACTGGATGTCTGCGAGGCGGTGACCTACGTCGAGGCTGTGCTTTCCAACCGGGTGCACTGATTTAAGTCTGTGGTCGTCTTTGCGGTTGCCGCTTTGGAGCAACTCCCGAAGGCTCTGGCCCGGCAGACTGACTTGCTCGAGATAACTTCCCCACTGCCTACTCCAACTTCGCATACCTTGCGGACTACCCGCGCGGGCGGAGCTGCCGCGCCTGCGTGGACGATGGCTTACAATAGCCTCGAAGAGGAAAACCCATGTCCGTTACCCGCACGGTTCGTCCGGAAGGCGCGCGCGCGTCAGCCGTTTCGACCGAGATTCCGCCCGTTCCGTTGACGATTGAAGGGTACAGTGTCCTTCATCAAATGATGCGTTTTCGCTGGTCGGCCTGGCGGTCGCTGCGTCCGGCGCAGAAGGCCAAGATCGTGCACGAGGCCAGCAGTGTGCTGGCCAAGATGGAACAGAATGCGTCTGGCCAATCTGGACTCTATTCCCTGCTCGGGCACAAAGGCGATCTGATGTTTGTCCACTTCCGGCAGTCGTTTGAGGAACTGAATCAGGCGGAGCTGCAGATCGCCCGTCTTCGGCTAAGCGATTATCTGGAGCTCGCGACGTCGTATCTCTCGGTCGTTGAGCTTGGGCTCTATGAATCTACGATTAAGGTCTACAACGAGCTTGCGGAACGCGACGTGGAGCCACACTCGGAGGAATGGAACCAGGCGATCAAGGAGACGCTTAGCCGGCAGAGAGAAGCAATGCGGCCGCGGTTGTTTCCTGAGCTGCCCAAGCACCGGTATCTTTGCTTTTATCCTATGGATCGGCGGCGTGGAGAAGACAAGAACTGGTACACGGTTCCCATCGAAGAGCGGGCGCGGCAGATGAATGAACATGGCCTCGTGGGCCGCCGGTACGCGGGCGAGGTGAAGCAGATAATCACCGGCTCGATCGGATTCGATGATTGGGAATGGGGAGTTGATTTGTTCGCCGATGATCCGCTGGTGTTCAAGAAGTTGATCTACGAGATGCGCTTTGATGAAGTGAGCGCGGTGTATGCATTGTTCGGGACATTTTTTGTTGGCTTGCGGTGCCCTTCGAGTGAGTTGGGGAAATTGTTGAGTGGGCAAGTGCCGAAGGGCTAAAGCAATCTCATCGGGAAGTTTCGCTAGGATCGGACGGCGCTGCCCCTAAGGGGCTAAGCCCACCTGTTTAAAGGCTTCATCGGCACGGCCGAAGCCGTGCCCTCCTGTCCCGTGCAATCCCGTCCGAGTCAACCACCCTTGTCGAGAGCATTCTTGGAACAACGGTTATATCTAATCAGGAGACAAAAATGGCTACGCTTGGATTTGTCGAGTATGAAGAGGCGAGCGCCGAGGTGCGGGCGGTCTATGACGACATAATGGCCGTTAGAAAGACCGACTGGATCAACAATTTCTGGAAGGCGATTGCGCATGATCCGGCAACGCTCAAGCGGACATGGGAAGACATCAAGCAAATTATGGGTCCCGGAGCCCTAGATCCGCTGACCAAGGAGCTGATTTATGTCGCGGTGAGCGTCAGTAACCAGTGTGATTATTGCATTGCGTCTCATACCGTTTCTGCAAGAAAAAAGGGCATGACGAACTCGATGTTCAAAGAGTTGATGGCGGTAGTAGGGATGGCGAATGAGACTAATCGGTTGAGCGCAGGTTATCAGGTGGAGATCGACGAGCAGTTCAAAAACGGTCGTTAGCAGTTGGTCGTTCGTGGTTGGCTTACTGGTGGTCGCGTAGTTCGCTGCTTCCCTTTCTTGGTTTTCCTTTTCAAGCTTGTGAATTTGAACTCGTGTTGCTTCATGTCTACGCGACGGCCGCGAAAGGTTACACCTTCCGCCTCCAGGCGGAGGCGCTGTTCGATGGCCGAATCTCCGCGCAGTTTAATTGCGCCTCCGGCGCCCAGCACTCTTTGCCAGGGTAAGTCAAAGGAGCGGCGCAGTGCGGCAACAACCTGCCTGGCCGCTCCGGGATATCCGGCCGCGCGCGCTATGGAACCGTAGGTTGAAACCTTGCCGCGAGGGATTTTGCGGATTGCGGCCACGATGCGGCTTTCCATCGTCATGGCACTTTCGAGCGATAGTATTTCTTGCGGTCGAGTCGAATTGCGATAGCCCCATCGAGGCTCAAAGCGTGGGCAGACGCGGACAAGAGTGTCCGGACTACACCAGGCAAGGCCTTACGCTGCGGCGCCCTTGCGGAATGATTCGAGGGCCTTCTCCTCGCTGTCATAGACGTCGAAAATGGTGACCAGCTTGGTCACTTGCAGGAGGTCGCCGACGCGTTGGGTCAGGTTGGCTAGCTTGATGGAGCCACCGTTGTTCCGGGCAGTCGTATAAAGAGCGACGAGCGTTCCGAGGCCACCGCTATCGATATAGGTCACGCCCGACAAGTTGAGCACGACGCGTTTGCTTTGCGTGATCACCATTCTCACAGTGTCACGTAGATCGGCGGACTCCTCACCGAAAACAATGCGACCTGCGCAATCGACCACTACGATGTCATCTACGGTCCGAACAGTCAGTTTCAGTTGCACGTAAGCCCCCTCCGGCACGAAAGTCAACACAGAAGCCTACTCTGTGGAGTATCTTTTCTGCAAGGATTTCGTTCGGGCAGATACCAAATACATGATTGGCTGGGGTTTTTGGCTGTTTTTGCCTCGCTTTGCTTGGTTGCCCCGACGAGGCGTCCGAGCCTACAGGGTCGTCACGATCACGTATAATCGAGCTTCCACACCATGAGCTACCAGGTTCTGGCACGCAAATACCGTCCGCAAAACTTCTCGGAAGTGATCGGGCAGGAGCATGTTACACGGACTCTGAAGAATGCCATTGAGCAGGGGCGTACGGCCCACGGATATATCTTCAGCGGGCACCGGGGTATCGGTAAGACGACTGTGGCCCGTATTCTAGCCATGGCGTTGAACTGCCGGTCTTCTGAAACTCCGGTGACCGAGGCTTGTGGAGTTTGCGAGTCCTGTACTGAGATTCGGGCGGGGAATTCGGTGGACGTGATCGAGATCGACGCCGCCACCAACCGGGGTATCGATGAGATTCGGGAGTTGCGCGAGGCCGCGCGTTATCGTCCGGCGCGCGACCGGTTCAAGATTTATATTCTCGATGAGGCGCATCAGATCACGGATGCCGCCTTCAACGCTTTGCTGAAAACGCTGGAGGAGCCGCCCAGTCATGTGGTTTTCATGCTGGCCACAACGCAGCCGGAGGATATTCCTCAGACCATCCGCTCGCGTTGCCAGCATTTCAGTTTCCGGGCGGTTCGCTTTGAGGAGATTCTTGGACAACTGAAGGATCTGGTTGGCCGGGAGAAGATCGAAGCCGACGAAGACGCGTTGGCACTCTTGGCGGAGGCTGGAGATGGATCGATACGCGATGCGCTCTCCATTCTGGATCAGGCGATTGCCTCCTGCAACGGGAGGCTCACGGCGGATGCGGTACGGCAACTGGCAGGGGCGGCGCCTTCCGCGGTGCTCGAAGAAGTGGTGCAGGCGGTGGCTCGGAGTTCCAGCGAAGAAGTTCTGCGGCTGGTGGACCGGTTGATCAGCGAAGGCCACAGTCCGACTCATTTCGCTCGGCAGATGGTTCGGTTCCTGCGCAACAGCGTGGTGGCCAAAATCGCCGGTGGGGACTCTTCCCTGCTGCAGATTTCCGGGGATGAACGGGCACGGGTAGCGCGCGTCGCGGAACTATTCAGCGAGGAGGATCTGGCGCGGCATCTGCAAATTATGCTGCGTACTCATGGAGAATTGGGATACCGCCAAGAACAACGCTTTCATCTGGAATTGGGTTTGCTGAAGATGGCACACGCCCAGCGCTTGTTGCCGATCGAAGAATTGTTGAGCACTGTGGGGGCGACCGGAGGAAATGTTCCGAGACCGAGCGGCCGGCCAACGGTTGTTCCCGATGCCAGGAAGCAGGAAGCGCCTCGAGGGGCGCGAGCGAATCAGGTTTCACCATTCGCGGCTGATTCGGCGCGCAAAGGCGGGGCGAAGACACAGCTCTCGGCTGATGACCATTCCACTTCGGGAGTCGGCGCATTCGGGAGCGGCAAGGCAACGGCGACCGTGATTATGGGGTCAGCAGCTCCGGCAGCGGTGGCGGAGGCTGCTCCGGAAATATCTGTCCGGCCAGAGTCGGTTCCAGAAATGCGGCCAGCGGGGTCCCAGGACGTGCATGACGCCTTGCGTGAATCGGTGCTGAATGAATTGGCTGGGGGCGGGCATCAGATGCTGGTTTCGATGCTCGAAGCTGGTGAATGGCGGATCGAAGGCAACGAACTGGTGATCAAAGTGGCTGCGTCGGCGACAGTGATCGATATGACGCTCGGAGCAGATGCGAAACGATTGGTAGTCGCAATTGCTAGTGGAGTCGCGGGACGACCACTTAAGCTTAGGGTGATCGCTGGCAACGGGGCGGTGAGCGCGGCTCCCAGCCGTCCTTCGTCAAACGGCGGCGGGCGCAGCCGTGCGGAACAGGATCCGATTGTGCGCCGCATGAAGGAAAAGTTCGGCGCCGAGATTCGGACGATTATAGATTACAAAGAAAAACGGTGAGGTGTTATTTGAGCCGCACGGGCGAGGGCGCCCGCGCCACACTTTCCCGGGAAGGATGAAATGGGCGGATTCAACTTGCAGGAATTGATGTCGCAGGCGAAGCGGCAATATGAAGTGCTGCAGAAGAAGATGGAGGAGACCGTGGTCGAGGGCTCGTCCGGTGGCGGCAGCGTGGTGGTGAAGATGGACGGGCGCAAACAGGTGTTAAGCATCAAGATCGATCCGGAAGCGGTGAAGGGCGGGGATGTGGAAATGCTGCAGGATCTGGTGACTGCGGCCATCAACGGGGCAAGCCGGAAGATCGATGAGACCATGCAGTCCACCATGGGCGGAATGCTGGGTGGGCTGGGGATTCCGGGATTGTGAGGATTTGAAAAGTTACACAATCACTCAATTATCTATGTCTAAATTTGCGGAGCCGATGGCGCGGCTGATCGACGAACTCAAGAAGCTGCCGGGGATTGGCAGCAAGACCGCGCAGCGGCTGGGGTTTCACATCCTGCGCTCGAACGATGAAGATGCGGAGGCTCTGGCTGCGGCTGTGCGCGACGTAAAGGCCAAGCTGCGTCTGTGTTCCGTCTGTAACAACATTACGGACGTCGATCCTTGCATTTACTGCAGTAGTGCGACGCGAAATCAGCGGATGATTTGCGTGGTCGAGGAACCCACCAACATCGGGGCCATCGAGAAGACCAAACACTTCAACGGCGTTTACCACGTGCTGCATGGATCGATTTCTCCGTTGCACGGGGTTGGGCCGGAACAGTTGCGGATATCCAACCTGATGCGGCGGGTCGAAGACGGCGAGGTGGACGAAGTCATTATTGCTACTAATCCGACCGTGGAGGGCGAAGCTACGGCTACGTATCTTTCCGGACAATTGAGGCGGGCGGGGCTTAGGGTGACGCGGATCGCCATGGGCATTCCGGTCGGCAGCGACATCGAATATGCCGACGAGATTACGATGCTGAAGTCGATGGAGGGTCGGCGGGAGTTGTGAAGTGGGGCTTTCCAAGATGTGCACACTTTTGCACATCGGATGTAACAGGCTGATCACCGAGCTTCCTAGCGTCGCCTACCTGTACAGTAATGCCTTTTATATCATTTCTTTATGTAATTCAGCTAACTAAATGCATGAGGTCAATCCTTGGCCTCAAAGTTGCACCTACCTCGAATAACTGTTTCCGTCTTCTCCGGACGTCGGTCAGCAATCTTTTAAGTCGCGCCGCGCTGTGATGTAACCGCATCCAACTCGACGCTGTAAGAAGCCGGGCAAACCAGCCCGGTTTTCTTTTTGACCAGCCAACGGATTTGGGCGGATTCGCACGGACGCAGGGCGTTTCCACTCAATTGGAGGCGGCTTCGGTCTCCAGAAAGTGGTTCTGTTCTTCCTCGGCGGGAACGACGCCTTCTGGGAGGACGCCGCGATTGTACTCGGCGAGGCGATTCTTCCATTTCAAGAACTCGGTCAAGTTCCGGGGTTCGATGCGGATCTCCACCCGTCGAAGGCTAGCGAGCAGGAGATTCATCTCGTAGCGGAAACCGGTCGCGGTGCGAAGGTTCTTGACCGCAGGCTGGAGCAATTTGATTTTTCGGTTGTGACATTCCAGCAGCCCCCAGCCGGACGGCAACTCCTCGAGATGAAGAAGCGCCGCGGGTGTGAGATAGAAGCGTTCGCAGCCCAGACCCAGTTCCTGTTTGCAGCGAAAGGGCTTGTCGCGGTCGGCAAAAAAGTCGGCGCGAGTCAGCTTGCATTCAACCAGCACGGAGTGGCAGGCCCGCTTCCATCCGATGGCATCGGGCATTTCGCCGCTGAGGCAGGCTTGCTCGGAAAGAACCACTCCACAACGGTAAGATCGCAGCCATGCCACGGCTTTCTGGACTAATTGGGAGTGAGTCATAGGATGCTTCGGTTGTACTCGCCTAGGAGCGGATACGGAAGTGACTCGAAAGCTTCTAGTTTCTGGCTCCGGACTTCGTCGCCCTCAGCGGTTTTACCATAACCGGTCGACCGTAGACGGTTTCGAGGAGATGCCGCGCGGCGGCAACGCTCTCGGCGGTGCGATCACGTGGAGAATAACCTCGGGCAGCGATCTCGAGGTAGCCATTTTGCGCGTGGACTTTCAGGTTCTGAATATGACGATCACGCCGGGAGTCAAAGGCGTTGGCCAGACGTAGAATCCCGGCTAGTCGCAAAATGCTTTGGCTCTGTCCCGGCGTCAGCCCTACTAGCGTTTGTTGTCTGGGTCGCGGCAGCGCTCCGCGGTGATAGCGAGCGATGATGCCAACCCAACGCATTTTATCTCCACTCCAGCCCAAGGGTGGTGTTAGCCGCCGGATGAGCTTGTCTGTGGCCTTGTGATGCCCTTTTTCGTTCTTGGATCGGCCGACGTCGTGCAGCAGAGCTGCCACGTGCAAGATGGCGCGCTGGTTGACGCGCTCGGAATCCGCAGGCGGTTGCTTGAATGGCAGTCCGTCATAGAGCTGAAGGGCCAGGCGAGCCACGTGAACCGAGTGTTTGAAATCGGGATCGTGAAACGAGCCCCACAACTTGAGGCGGCTCAGGGCGGCAGCCTCGATTTGTTTTCCGACTGGCAATTGAGCGCGCCAGAGCTGCCATAGCGAACTCTTGCCCAACATTTTGCCCCGGTACTTTTCTATCCGGCGGGCACGTTCTTCAATGATCCTGGAATGCCAGTTCGAACGCGAGTCAGCGTCGGGAAAGGCGTTGACTTGGAGGGCAGTTGTCCAGAGCACATCAAGGTCGTGAACCTCGCCGAGCAGGTCTTGTAAATCCTTAAGATCGTCACTCCATGCCGCATGCTGTTCGGGCAGGAAGTTTTCCACGATATAGCGGAAGCGCTTTATTCCAATGCGGAGCCGGTGAAAGGCGATCTGCGAACGGTTGCGTAGTGCGCGGTGATGCAATTGGTAAGCTTCCGTCCAACGCTCGAGTGCGAGATGCTTGAACAGGGCGCTTCCCGTCCGTATTCTGGCGGCGCGGCGAGGCAGGGATGTGATCCATCGCTTCCACTGTTTACGATCGAACTCTTGCAAAGCGATCGCGGCTTGCTGTTTGAGTTGCGTTTCACGGCCGGCAAGGTACTGCAGCAGCACGGAGGATACTGGGTCATCGGGATTGCCGAGACGGCCTACCCATTCCTCCATCACTTGCGCATCTCGCAGTTCTCCCAGCTCGCGGAAGAGCTGCCTTCCCGCTCTTTTCATCTCTTTCCATGCGGGATCGGGATCCATGACGCGAAGTCCATCAGCCATGGAGCGACAGCGGCGGAGAGCGACTCGCAGATCGTGTACGGGATCGGCCTCGAATTCCGCACTGGCGCGGTCGCACTCCTCGAGCACTCGCTCCATCCACAGAGCAAGACCGGTCTTCTTCCGGGGGCTTCTTACAGCGGCAGTAGCTGAAGATAGCGGCATCGAGGTCTTTCGAGGGTGCAGGGTCACCGATCATTCTCGCCGTTGCCGCGAATTAATTCCAGTACTGGGCGGCTACAAGTTCCACCAGCATCAACGTCAACCGAAAAACGTTGGAAGTGTTTAAAAGCAATCATAAGAAATCGTGGCTGGAGCTGCACGATCTGCTGCCCTGGGCCCACGTGAGGCCAATTACCTCCGTAACATGCATCCTCTTACCTTGTGCATTAACCTTATACCGGAGTTTCAGGAGACACGTATTTCAACCGCCGCCACATCCAAAAGAGAAGACCGGAACGCGTCTGCTCGCGCTTTTATCCATAGTCTGAACATCCTGGTGAAATATGTGCGGCTCTACGGTTTTCAGCATAAGCGCACCGAAGGACAATTCGAAATCACCTGGAATGAGTTGCAGCATGGCTTGCCTGATGGTGGTTTCCTCCTGGGAGTTTCTGACAACCGGCTGCTATTGGACGGCGTGGCGCTCGAAACGGGGCAGGCGGAACGCAGCTTTGCCCAACTCCTGACCGCGGCCGGCTTGGCAAGCATTCATTTTTCAAAGGGAGTCACGGTCGACGATTTTGCCCGCCTCATCAAAGCCTTTGCTGTGGGCGGGTCGAAAGCCCAGGACGTGGTTCAGCAGATTAAAGACATATTCGGAGACAGCAAGACGTCTTCGATCCGGATTAATGAAGTCAAATTTGTAGCGGCTGATCCCGGTTCGGCCGATGTGACGATTGCGGCGCAGATTGCAGCTCAGACTTTGGGCCCGGAATTCAAAGAGTGGCTAAACGATCCGCAGAAGTTGCTGCAGCTCATCGCCGCTGCCGAAGGCTCACGCTCGGGCGGCGCAGGCGGCAGCGTACCTATCGGCAGTGTCCCGAATATCGGCAGCCCTGCAGCGACCGGCGGCGGCGAAGCTGGCAACGGTGGTGGCACGGGCGGTGGAACCTGGGCCGGAGGTGTTGTTCCGCTCCAGGAAGAAGAGGTTATTCAGGCGATCCGTCTGCTCACCAAATTCGGGGAAGTCGGTGCCGACCCAGGAGCCAAGACGGAATTGCTTCAGACCGAGCTCACCCAGACAGACCCGAATACCAAGCTCAACCTGCAACAACTGCTGGAAAGCCTGGCGGCAAAGAATCCCACGGAAAAGACCGATACACCCCTTCTGATGAAGGCAGCTGAGCACATGGCAATCCGTTTTGCCATGGAGCGCTTCCAAAAGGGAGACATCAAGGTCAACGCAGTCCACCAGATGCTGGAGCACATGAGCCGGCAAATGGACACGCTGCGGCAGATCTTGAAAGTGCACGAAGACAAAATGAGCAAGGCGGGGATTCTGGTCGAGTCCCATGCCGACATTCTCGACCGGATGTTCTGGGCGGAAGTACCCGAGGCTGGCAAGAAAAGCGTCCTGCTTTCAGGCGAAGCGCCCTGCGTGCCCCCGCGAAATGTCCGTCAGTTCATCGAGGTTTTGCTGGAGCGTGGAGACCTGGAGGGCGCCACTGCGATCCTGCAGAATTATTCGAATTGCCTCACCGCCAAAGAAGCCGAGCCCCGCCGCAAAGCGGCCATCGGACTTAGCCAGTTGGCCGATCTCTTTGCTGCCCCTGGCATCGATTTGATCGGCCCCATCGTTCACAAGATTGGTGAGGCGTTGGTCCGGGACTCCGACCCGGAAGTGCAAAGTCTCCTGAGCGCGGCCTTTGTCCGTCTGAGTTCTGAAGCGGGGAATCGTAAGCAGTTTGCCGCCCTTAGTGAGGTGTGCGTCGCAATTGAAGGTGTAGCCAAGCAGCGTCCGGCTATGGCCAACGAGTTGCGCCCGCGCATCGGCGTGGAGAATCGCCTGCCGGAATTCATCGAGGAGGCGCTGCGGTTGCCACAAGTGCCGCCAGATCTCGTTCTGGTGCTCCGCCGCGCTTCGCAGGCGGCCGTGGAACATCTTGCCGACCGCTTCTTCCGCTGCATGCGGCGGGAAGAGTGCGATCGGATGGTAGAGATCGTGACCGACCTCGGCCCCAGCGCATTGCAACAAGCGCGAGAGATGCTGAGGGTAGGCGGAGTGCGCCAGGCCGCGGCCGTCGTCGGGCTCTTGAGCCGTCTCGACGTGCCAACGTTGCTTGAGCTGTTGCCCGTCCGTCTGCCGGAATGGAACCGCTTCTATCACGACATCGTCGTCCGCCAAATCGCCTATGGTGCGGCTCCCGACCGTGGACGCACCTTACTGGAAATTCTGGAGCATCTGGACTCCATGGTCCTGCCCCAGGCCATCGATGAGATTGGTATGAGCGGCGACCGGACGACCGTACCGCCCCTGATGGTCATGGCAGAAGCCGGCGAAGCCCAAGGCCGATCCGCGATTATCCAGATAAAAGCCGTCGAGTCTTTAGGCAGGCTGCGCGAGCCTGAATCCATCCCGGTGCTGCGTGCTTTGCTCGAGACCAAGAAGATGTGGAAGTGGTCGAATCATCGCGAGCTGCGAATCGCGGCTGCACAGGCCCTGGCAAAGATCGATCCGCGCTATGCGGCCCAGGTTATGTCGGACAGCGGCTTGGCACCGGGTGAACTGGCGATTGCCCCGTTGGACGCTGCCCCGGCTTGCCCCTGGGTACGGCAGAGGCGTTATGAACGAATCGTCTTACGAAAAACACTCTCTGCCATCATCAGCAGTTCCTGGGGAAAATCCAGCATTCTGCTTCGCGAGCTGAGTCTGGGGGGCGGGATGGGCACAAAGGAAGACAACCTCCGCGTTGGTTCGGAAGCAAATATCGATATTTCGACCGGTGTGCGCCACATTCGCGGGCAGGTCTTGCTGCGCCGCGCCCGGGTTAATGAAGTCGGATTTGAAATTGTGAATACCGACATGGAAAGCCGCCTGCGCCTGCGCGGAATCCTCATGGAGGCCGTGGAACGCGCTCCCGAGATACGCGGAAGTGAGTGGCAGGGCGAGCGGAAACTTTAATCCTCGCCAGCAATACAAAGCCCCGGCGTGTTCCGAGCCGGGGCTTGTATTTTTTCCGGAAGCCTCTACTTCACTTTGGCGAAGATAATGACCAGCGTGTACAGCGCCAGCGATTCGATCAGAGCCAGACCCAGAATCAGCGCCAACTGAATACCCGGGCGGGCTGCGGGATTGCGAGCCAGACCCTCAGCTGCAGCCGCCGTCGCCTTCCCTTGCGCCAGAGCGCAAATGCCGGAAGCGAACGCCATGGAAAACCCAGCAGCGATCGCGACCCAGTTGACTCCGCTGGACGCCGCTTCTCCGCCCTGCGCGAACACAGGGACGGCAAAGCACAACAGCGACAGCACCATGAACAGATTACTCAACTTACGCATTGTGTTTCTCCTCGTGACTATGAATTACCGCCAGTGGGTGGTTGACGCCGTACCTTGCAGACGCCCTCACGCTGAACGGTTTACTTCTAACATCGAATCTTGGTCTTAGGCGTAGAAACGTAGCCAGCTACGTTTCTACGGCCAGCGCAGGGTCTAGTGTTCTTCCGCTACTGCTCCAGCCAGATAGACGGTCGTCAGCAGAACGAAGATGTAGGTCTGCAGCAACGACACGCCGATGTGCAATCCGAGAAATACGATCGGTATGGCAATTGGCACCAGCGAAAAGAAGACCAAAGTCACCATATCGCCAGCGAACATGTTGGCGTAAAGACGGATGGTCAGCGACAGCACCCGGGCCAGATGGCTGATGAGTTCAATGGGAACCATCAGGGGCGCAAGCGCGGGCATAGGCCCTGCAAAGTGCTTCAGATAAGCGATTCCCGCATGCTTGAATCCCTGAACTTGATAATAGACAAAAGCACAAATCGCCAGCCCCAGCGGAACCACCGGAACTGCCGTTGGCGATTCAAACCCTGGAATTACTCCGATCAGATTGCAAATGAGAATGAAGAAGCCGAGCGCCATCAGAAAAGGTGTGAAGCCCTCACTGTGGTGACCAATGATTTCGTGGCTCTGGCCCTGCACGAATCCGTGAGCGCCCTCGAAGATGTGCTGCAGTGCGCCCGGTTTGTCGACCGAAAGGCGCGACCGCACCATGGCAAATATGACCACGAGAAAGATAAAGACCAGAAGCTCCATCGCCACTGAATTCGCAATGGGCGCATCCGGATATTTTGGCTCAATGTGGAGCGTCCGCAGCAGCCCAGCGACTGGGCCGGCGAAAAGCTTGTTCAAAAACTCGGTAAACCAGAGTTGTTCGTGCATGGCACCGCTTCTAGCTCTTGGCATTGCTTCCCGAACTTTATACTGGGGTACTTAGAATCCGCGCGCCAAAGCCATGTAGAGTTCGTAGACCGCTTCGCACGCGATACCCCCTACGGGCAAAAACAGGCCCGCAAAGAGCCCATACAGACTCGCGGGAGAAACACTGAATATAGCATAGGCAGCCGCAGCCATCAAAAAGTAGCGCACCAGGAATCGAAACACGATTCCACCGCTCGATTGTTTGTAAGCGCTCTGTGTGGCACGGTCGGCCAATGCGCTCACAACCCGCTCCAGCCAGTGAAAATTGAAATACGCGATGGCGCACCCACAGGCAAATCCGAGAGCGATGCGCCACCCAAAATGCAGCCATCCCGCCAGACTTAGAACGATCGCCAAAACAACCATGAAATGCGGGATTCGTGCCAAGGCAGCGGAATAGAACGACTCCGCCCGGCTTTCCCGGTCTTCGCCCATGAATTCTCTCAGTCGGAGGAAGTGACCGTTCGGATCAACTCTACGAAGCCGGCAATAATGCCGAGAATCAGCCCAAGCAAATACAGCCAGGTCGTATGTAGCCAATGATCGAACGCCAAACCGATCAGCCATCCGGCGACAGTTGCAGCCGGAAAAATGAATGCCAATTGGCTATAGTTCGCCAGTTGCACGAATAGAGTTTTCTTGCCGGGAGGGTCGTCGCCGCTGGGCATATGCGAGGGTCCCTCTTAACCCAGATTCATCGACCAGGTCACAAGGCGTATGAATCGCTCAGGAAAGATCCCAATAACGACCGTAGCAAACGCAGTTACGCCCAGTGCCACCCTCATGGCGACACTGATGGGAAGCCTGCTTTTATCCAAAGCCTCGCTCATGAACATGGCATTGGCAATCCGCATGTAGTAGTAAAGCCCGAAAACCGCATAGAGCACAGCCAGGGACGCCAAAACATAATGGCCGCTTTCCATCAGGCTGAGGAAGATAAAATATTTCCCGTAGAAGCCTGCCAGGGGCGGAATCCCGGCCAGCGACAGAAGAAAGATCAGCATCAGGATGGCTTCGGTCGGGGCCCGCGAGAATAGCCCGGCAATATCGTCAATCTCGTCGCCAATCACATTCCGTTGCCGCAGCGAGGTCACCACGGCGAACGCGCCCAGGTTCATGAAGGTATAAACCAGCAGATACAGCAAAATACCTTTGAAGCCGTCAAAGAAAGCGGGCGCAGGGAAATCCACCGAAGCCAAAGCGACCAATCCTAGCAGCATGTAACCGACATGCGCGATGGAGGAATAAGCCAGCAGCCGCTTGAGATTATTCTGCGTGAGCGCCGCCAGGTTAGCCCCGGTCATGGTGATGATCGAAACAAAGATCAACAGCGGCACATAGACGGTCCGCAACGGAAACAAGCCCCACAGCAAGATGCGCAACAGCATCGCCCATGCCGCCGCTTTTACCGCTACCGACATGAATCCGGTAACGCTGGTGGGCGCGCCCTCGTAGGCGTCCGGCAGCCATTGGTGGAAAGGAATGGCGGCAATCTTGAAGAACAGGCCGGTCGCCGTGGTCAGCAGCGCAATCACCGCTACGGGGCTGACGTGGTTCCCGTTCTGCGCCATCTGTACTGTGAGCGCCTGCCTGATCCCGCCCAAGTCTGTAGTCCCGCTGAGGCCGTACAGGAGAGACAATCCGTAAGCGAAGATTCCGGAGGAGAACGCGCCCAGCAACAGATATTTTAACGCTGCTTCATTCGATCGGCGATCTGTACGCAGGAATCCGACCAGCACGTAGGTAGAAATCGCCATCAACTCAAGTCCGATGAAAATGAGCACGATGTCGAAGCCCGAGGCCATACACATCATGCCCACGACGGAAAAAAGGATCAGTGCGTAGAACTCGCCGTGGTTTTCGTGCTCGATTTCAAGGTAGCGCACCGACATCAGAATGGTGATGGCTGCTCCCGCCAGAAACAAGTAGTAGAAATAAATAGAAAAGTGATCGAGCACCATGGAGTGTACGAACGCAACTTCGATGGAGCGGCCCAGCTTCATGGCTTCGAATTGCGCATATTGGATTTTCAACACTCCCGCCGCGGAAAAAAGAACGCCCATGAACGCCGTCACGGCGTTCGTCCACTTCCACTCTGCGGGAATCATCAAGTCGATCAGCAAAATTCCCAGCGCGAACACCGTGAGCATAACAATCGGAAGCGACAGCAAATAGTCCGTGCCGGTGAAATATTGTGATGGAATGCCAGGCACTTATTTCTTCCCCTTTGACACTTCAGCTGCGGACGGAGCTGCGAGAGCCGCGGTCTCCGGTGTCTGCAATCGTACGGAGGCATTCACCACGCCGCTGATTCCCGGATAGTCAGGCCGAACTGTCAACACTAGCTGGTTCACGGGTTTCTCGAGGATCTGGAAAAACGGCTTGGGATAAAGCCCGATCCAGAACGCCATGACGAGCAGCGGCGCGAAGGTCAGCACCTCGCGTGGTGTCAGATCGTGCAGTTTCTCGTTTTTCGAATTGGTCACAGTTCCGAAGAAGACTCGCTGATATAGCCAGAGCAAGTAGGCCGCGGCGAGAATGACGCCGGGGACGGCCCACGCCGCCCACTTCCAGTTCTCCATGAACGTGCCCTGCAGGATGGTGAACTCACCCACGAAGCCGTTCAGCAGGGGTAATCCCATAGACGACAAAAACATGATCATCGTGATGGTGGCATAAAGCGGCATCACGTTGGAGATGCCTCCGTATTCCGAAATCTCACGCGTATGCCGCCGTTCGTAGAGGATGCCGACGATCAAGAATAGTGCGCCAGTCGAAATGCCGTGGTTGATCTGTTGCAGCACCGATCCGCTCAGTCCGGCTGGATTCAGAGCAAAGATGCCTAGCGTGCAGAAGCCCAGGTGGCTGACCGACGAGTAGGCCACGAGCTTCTTCATGTCCTTCTGCATCAACGAAACTAGCGCGCCGTAGATGATTCCGATAATAGAAAGGAAAATCATCCAGAAACGCACCTTGGGATGCATCACTACATCTGGGAAAAACGGGAGAGCGAAGCGGATGAAGCCGTACGTTCCCATTTTCAGCAGAACGCCGGCCAGAATGACCGAGCCTGCGGTGGGCGCTTCCACGTGGGCATCTGGCAGCCAGGTATGGAATGGGAACATCGGCACCTTAATTGCGAAAGCCACAAAAAATCCTATGAATAGGAGGATGGCAAACGTCGAACCATACGCAGGATCGTGGAAGATATGCGGCGCGGTTTTGTAGAGTGCCTCAATGCTGAAGGTGTACTGGCCCGTCTGGTGGAAATTGTAGAAATAAAGAAACAGTACGGAGAGCAGCATCAGGACCGAACCGAGCAATGTGTAGAGGAAGAACTTGATGGCGGCGTAAAGCTTGCGCGGGCCACCCCAGATGCCGATCAACAAGTACATGGGAACCAGCATGGCCTCCCAGAAAACGAAGAACAGGAAGAAGTCGAGCGCCATGAAGACGCCCAGCATTCCGGTCTGCAACACCAGAAACCAGATGTAGTATTCCTTGACCCGGTTTTCGATTGCGCTCCAGGACGAGAGAATGGAAATCCAGCCCAGCAGCGTGGTGAGCATGATCAGCAGAAACGAAATGCCGTCAATGCCGAGCACGTATCCAGCGCCGATCGAGGGAATCCAGTTGTTGGGAGCGCCCTCCATGAACTTGAATCCAGGCTCGAAGCGCTGCGCCCAGAACCACGGCACCAGCGGGATCGAGACCAAGAGTCCGGCCAAAGCGAAAATGTTGGCGATCCAGCGGATGGCGTCTTTTTGCTCTTTAGGAATAAAAACGAGCAGGAAAGCGCCCGCGAGCGGCGTAAATAAAATGATCGAGAGAATATGGCTTTGCATTTTTGTCCATTACGCAGGCGAGTGCGCCCGCGCCACACAATCACTAATCACATAATCAGTCATCGCCATGTGTAATAGGCGACGAATCCTACCAATCCCACCACCATCACCAGCGCATACCACTGCACCAAGCCCCATTCGAGCAACCGCACCGGGTATGACAACATACGTGAGAGTATTGCCGGACCGTTAACCAGCACACCGTCAATAATCCACTGGTCGAACCAACTGGAGATTGTGCCGGTCACCCGCGTGATCCAACCGCCACCATTGACGATGCCATCAATCACATGCGAATCGAACCACGAGGATGCTTCTCCCAAGCCCATCACGCCCAAGCGGACCTCTCCGACCTTGCGGCGGCCTGTAAAGGCGTAGTCATACCCTTCGTCGACGTAATACTTGTTGTAGAGCAGGTCGTAGAGCGGAGGCGCGGCAGCCGCAATGGGCTCGACGTATTCTTTGTCCGCGTCGCGATAGGCGCGCCACGCCAAGCCCCAACCGACCACTGCCGCTCCGACTGAAAGGAACATCAGCCCATATTCAATCGGGCTGGTATGTTCCTCTTCTTTTTCACCGACTGCTAACTGTGCGCTCTTCCCTTCTTCCTTGAAGACCTTGGCTTCTCGGGCAAACACGGGATCCAGAAACTTTGCAAAATGATCGGATCCACCGATACTGTGCGGCCACCCAAGCCAGCCAGCGCCGACGGCGCAAACCGCCAGAATGATGAGTGGCACCGTCATCGACTTCGGGGATTCATGGATGTGGTGCTTGACCTCGTGACTCATCCGCGGACGGCCATGAAAAGTCAGGAACATGAGCCGAAACATGTAGAAAGCGGTCATCAGGGCAGTGATAAATCCAATCAGCCAGAGCAGGCGATGCGCTCCGCCTTCGGACGACCATGCCTGCCAGAGAATTTCGTCTTTCGAGAAAAACCCTGCAAACGGCGGGATGCCGGCAATAGCGAATGTCGCAATGAACATGGTCCAATGCGTGATGGGGATGCGCTTGTGCAGATCGCCCATATTGCGCATGTCCTGCTCGCCGCTCATGGCGTGGATGACCGAGCCTGATCCAAGGAATAGCAGCGCTTTAAAAAAAGCATGTGTAAAAACGTGAAAGACGCCCGCGGTGAAAGCGCCCACCCCGAGAGCGAGGAACATATACCCCAATTGCGAAACCGTCGAATACGCCAGCACGCGCTTGATGTCGTTCTGCACCAAGCCGATGGAGGCGGCGAAAATCGCGGTGAGCGCACCGACGATCGCAACCGTCTTCATCGATGAAGGCGCCAGCACAAAAAGCGCATTCGATCGCGCCACCATATATACGCCCGCGGTGACCATGGTCGCGGCGTGGATCAGCGCGGAGACAGGGGTTGGTCCTTCCATAGCATCGGGCAGCCAGACATAGAGCGGAATTTGAGCAGATTTTCCGCAAGCGCCGATGAATAGGAGAAGTGTTGCCGCTGTAATTACCGGGTCGCCAATTGCAAAATGGCCGCTGCGCGCCAGGTGCGTAACCTCGGTGAAGCGCAACGATCCGAAGTACCAAGCGATGGTGAACATGCCCAGCAGAAACCCCGCATCGCCGATGCGATTCACGATGAACGCCTTGTTCGCCGCGGTGCTGGCGGAATGACGATGGAAATAGAATCCGATCAGCAGGTACGAGCACAGGCCCACACCCTCCCAGCCCACGAACATCAGGGCGTAGTTGTTCCCCAGAATCAACGTCAACATGGAGAACATAAACAGATTCAGGTATCCGAAAAATCGATAGTACCCGTGCTCATGCGCCATGTAGCCGGTCGAGTAAATGTGGATGAGAGCTCCGACGCCAGTTACAAACAGCAGCCAGATTGCGGAGAGCGGATCAAGCAGAAAGCCTACGTCGGCCTGAAACGAGGCTGGTCTCCCATCGCGCGTGACGTAGTTCATTTGGCCAGTGTCGGTCCCTAGCCAGGTATAGACGATGGTTTGGTAAGGCTTGCCGGGATTGTCGTGAGCATAATCCGTGTATTGCCAGACCGCACCGCACGCGAACAGGAACGCCAGAACGACGACCCCGACGCAAACGGCGTTGACCGTTGCCTTCTGAAGCTTGCGGCCAAAAAAGAACATCATCGCCGCCCCGAACGCGGGCAGAAGAGGAATCAGCCAAATGTGGTCTAAGAAAAACATGTCGTTGGTCGTTGGCCGTTAGTCGTTAGCAGGTCCCTGGTAATTGTCATCCTGAGCGAAGCGTCAGGAGCTATGCATTTTGGCGGCCGTACGCAGTCTCTTAGACTCCATTCGGACAGACAACGAACAGGACTCACCACTTCAACAAATCCACTTCGTCCACGTTCACCGTTTCCTTATTCCGGAAGAATGCGATCAAGATTCCCAAGCCGACAGCCGCCTCCGCCGCTGCATCGGTGATGACGAAGATCGCAAATACCTGTCCATGCAATCCCCATAGCCGGGAAAATGCCACCAGATTCAAGTTGACAGCATTCAGAATCAGCTCGATCGACATCAAAACGATGACCACGTTTCGGCGTGTCAGCACGCCAATCACTCCCAGAATAAACAGGGCCGCAGCGGTCACGAGATAATGAAGAGTTCCAATCGGAGCCATAGTCACCGCTGTAGAAACGCAGCTAGCTATGTTTCTACGAAAATCGTCAAATTCTTTTTTTGGCCATTACCACCGCGCCGATGATCGCGACCAGCAAGAGCAACGACGCAATCTCAAACGCGAACATGTATTGCCCATAAAGCATCACGCCAATCTGTTGGGTGTTGCTGTTCTCGAGCGGCTGTGCAATATGGTATGGAAATAAATTCTTGCCCTTCACGTACACCACTACGAACAGCGCACCCAATGCAATCGCCGCAACAAGCCCAACCAACCATTGCTTATTGAACTGCTCTTCTTTTTGCGACCTCTCGATGTTCACCAGCATGATCACAAACAGGAACAGCACCATAATGCCGCCGGCATAAAGAATGATCTGGACGCCGGCGACAAACGGCGCGTAGAGCATCAGATACAGTCCTGCCTGAGCGAGCAGGCCGAAGATCAGAGCCAGTGCGGAATGCACCGGATTCTTCTGCGTGATGACGAAAATCCCGCTCAATAAGGTAAGTCCGGACAGAAAGTAGAAAAAGAAAGTTGTCGCTACAGGTTCCATGCCGGGTTGGACAAATTGCTGCATTCTAAAGCACAACTCCCAAAATGGCTGTCAGGATGAGCACACCGATTCCGATCGGCAGCAGCACCTTCCATCCTACTTTCATCAGTTGGTCGAAGCGGTAGCGCGGGAACGTGGCACGGTACCAAATATACAGGTACATGAAGCCCGCTACCTTGGCCACGAACCAGAAGATGTCCTGAATGCGATCACGAACCGGCGGCGCAAACAAAATCAAGCCGATCAAACCCAGCACTGCAGCGAATCCGGCCAGGCCAATCGTCTGCACCCGAAAGTACGGATGCTTCGGCATGCGCCGAACGCCGACAAAAGCGACCGCCGCAAGTCCCAGGAAAGTCAATCCAGGAAACAGCGAGAACACCAGATCCCAAGTCTCACCCGTCAACGTGTTCGGAAAAGGCCGGTACCACCCTCCGAGCCACAAAGTCACTGCGATTGACGACACCGCGATCATCGCCGCATACTCGCCGAGCATGAATAACGACCAGCGCAAGCCGCTGTATTCGGTATGGAAGCCAGCGGTTAATTCCGACTCCGCTTCTGGCAGGTCAAAGGGCGCTCTATTGGTTTCCGCGACCATGGCAATCGCGAAGATGCCGAATGCAATGAAGCCCAGCGGGAAGAACTTAAACAGGAACCAAACATGCTGCTCCTGCTGCGCCTGGACGATGCCAATCATGCTAAGCGTGCCCGTTCCCGACGATGCAACAGCAACTCCGTAAGGCCCGAGCCCATGCAGGCTGGTCATCAGAATGGCGGAAACCACGGCCAGCCCCATCGCAACTTCGTAAGAAACCATCTGGGCGCTCGAGCGGAGCGCTCCGATCAGCGGGTAATGCGAGTTGGAAGCCCAACCGGCCATTACGACACCGAGCACGCTAAGCGATGAGACGCCGAGCATGAAAAGGATGCCGATGTTCAGGTCGGTAATCGCGTGAGTGGGTCCAAAGGGAACGACAATATAGACAGCAAAGGAAGCGCACAGAATGATCAGCGGGGCAATCCAGAAGACAAACTTGTCAGCTTCCGCCGGGATGATGTCTTCCTTGGTCATCAGCTTGATAGCATCAGCAATAGGCTGCAAGAGACCGTGCGGGCCCACCCGCATGGGGCCAAGGCGAATCTGAAAATGCGCCAATGCCTTGCGCTCCAACCAGTTCATCGCCATCACCGCAACCGAAATCCCGCCAAAGACCACCAGGATATAAACGAGCGCCCAGAACACGTTGCCCGCCTGCCCCGGAGTCGTATTGCTGCTGAGATAGGAAGTGACGTAGTTGAGCATCAGCGGTCAACCTCGCCAAGCACAATGTCCAGCGTGCCGATAACCGCAATCACGTCGGCGACGAGGGCTCCGCGCACCATCACGTCGAGCGCCTGCAGATTCACAAAAGAGGGCGGACGAACCCGCACGCGGTAGGGCTGGGTCGAACCGTCGCTCACGATGAAGTATCCCAACTCGCCTTTTGGTGCCTCGATCGAGTGATAGACCTCGCCCGCCGGCGGCTTCATCACCTTGGGAACTTTTGCCATGATGGGGCCTTCCGGAACTCTCTCCACGGCCTGGCGGATGATGCGCAGCGACTGGCGCATCTCTTCCATCCGTACGGTGTATCGGTCGTAGGTATCGCCGTTCTCGCCGATGGGAATTTCGAAATCGAAGTCGGAGTAGGCGGCGTAGGGCTGGGCTTTACGCAAATCCCACTTCACTCCGCTGGCCCGCAAGACTGGCCCGGTAACGCCCAGCGCAATCGCATCCGCCCGCGATATCACACCGACGTTTTTCGTTCTCTCCAGCCAGATGCGGTTCGTGGTCAGCAATTCCTCGTATTCGTCAATCTTGGGAGGAACGAAATCGAGAAACTTAATCACGTCACGCTCAAAGCCCTCGTACGTTTCATACTGGCAACCGCCGATGCGGAAAGCATGTGTGGTCAGCCGAGCGCCGCAATACTTCTCAAAAATCTTGAGGATCTCTTCCCGGTCACGGAAGGTGTAGAAAAGCGGCGTCATTGCGCCGATGTCGAGAGCGTGCGTACCCAGCCACAGTTGATGGCTCGCCAGTCGGTTCAGCTCCGTGAGAATTACCCGAATGTACTTCGCGCGTGGCGGTGCTTC
Source organism: uncultured Acidobacteriota bacterium (assembly GCA_963837015.1). Lineage (GTDB taxonomy): Bacteria > Acidobacteriota > Terriglobia > Terriglobales > Acidobacteriaceae > JABDBE01. The sequence continues at coordinate 70,380 of CAWIMI010000037.1, forward strand.
AATGTTAAGCAGTTTTTCCACCGCCTCGCAGTAGCCCAACCCATTCGAGACCGCAGCCACGTAATCCATACGATCGACGTACGGGTTGAACATGGTGTAAGTGCGGTTCTCGGCAATTTTTTCCACCCCACGATGCAGGTAGCCAATCACGCACTCGGTACCTAGAACCTTCTCTCCATCCAGCTTGAGAATTACGCGCAGTACTCCGTGAGTCGCAGGATGCTGCGGTCCCATATTGATGATGAGCTCATTGCTGTCGAGAAAGGTCTTGTCGGGCTGATCGAGTTCCAGGTGCGAGAGGAATCTCGTCGCATCGGCTGTCTTGGGGTCAGTAATGGTCCGGTCGGTCATGGTTATTGGCCGCTCTCGATCCCCAGATTGGCCTGCACCCATTCCTGATCCTGTTGAATGATGCCATAGTCTTTGCGAAGCGGATAACCCTTCCACCCATCAGGCAGCAGGATGCGCTTCAAATCCGGATGCCCGTCGAAGTGGATGCCGAACATGTCGAACACTTCGCGCTCCAGCCAGTTCGCGGTTGCCCAGATAGAAACTGCGCTGGGCACACTACCGCCATCCGTGATCATAGTTTTCAGGCGAATGCGTTCGTTTCGCGGGAACGAATACAAAATCCACACTAGATCAAATTGCTTTCCCCGCTCCGGGTAGTGGACAGCGGTGATATCTACGCAATAGTCGAACTGCTCGCGATTGCGCAAAATCTGGAGTACTTCAGAAACAATCGTCGGCTCGACGACCATGTAGTTCTGGCCGAGATAAGTATTCGCTTCACGGATGCCCGAACCGTATTGGCCCTTAAGTTCGGTAACCATTGCCGAATCCCATGGAATGGGAGCCGGACCAGCCGGTTTCGCCGATGCGGCCGCCGTTTTCGGCTCGCCGCTCGCGGGCGGAGTAGGCGATTTGGGTTCCTCGGGCATAGCTACGAAGACACAGACCTCCGGCGCAGCATCAGGTTCGGAGAACGTTAACTTCTAACAGCTTGGCGATACCGTGTCAACGACGGTGATCACTTATTCGAACTCGAGGTCAGGCCCGGTGAGTTGCCGCCTGATGCCCCTCGATCAAGTCACGAATCCGCTGAGCGTCAGCCTTACGATGCCCGTGGCTGGTGATCGGATCGGTGCCGCCGGTCGACTCGATGCATATCTCAGACCACACAATCCCTGTTGAAATCCGGACCGACGCAACCTGCGCAATGGCGATGCTCTCCTCGTTGCTGCCGAAAAAGCGTGGCTTTACCTTACTCACGTGCAACGAATTCACCACGATGCGAACGGGAAAAAGTAAATTTCCTTTAGTCCAGCGGCTGGCGACAAAAGTTTCACTGTCAGGGATCGCGTTAGTCATAAGCAAGAAAAAACATTAGCGGACGGCAAGACTCGACCCGGAAAACTGTTTCCGCTGAATGCTAAATGCTGAGCACTGCTCTCCTACACCCACTCCAGCGCGCCTTTTCCCCAGATCCAAATGTACCCAACAATCAGGATGCCAAGGAAGATGAGCATCTCGATCAACCCGAAGGTGCCCAGCGCCTTGAACTTCACCGCCCACGGAAACAGAAAAATGGTCTCCACATCGAAGACCACGAACAGGATGGCAATAATGTAATAGCGAACGGTGTAACGTCCTCGCGCACTGTCAATGGGATCAATGCCGCATTCGTACGGCATCAACTTCGTCCGGTTAGGATTTTCCGGCCGAATCAGCTTGGCCGCCAGCAGCGTGATCGGAATCAGTACCCCGACCACAGCGATAAAGATGAAGAGCGGAACGTAGTTTTGCGGCATCGGCCTCAACTTCCGGTTCGATTGAAAATGCTAAAGCAGTTTATAGTACCGCCCATTGACACTTGCTTCAAGAACTGTCGTCAATAGCGCCAGGGGACAATAGGACAAGTGCTGTGGAGAATTGACAAATCGGAAGTGTGATTTTGCGATCGTGACGGACATTCTCACCAGAGCTGGAGTAGAATCCGACCACAAAGAGCTGATGTATGGACAAAAATGAAAGCAGAATGCCGGTCAAAGGCGTGGTTGCGGTGGATCAAATGGTAGGAGGAGATGATGAGGACATAAGACTCTTGCGAATAATGGCGTCCGGGGCTGAAAAGTATATTCGTTCCTTTCCTTGGTGCAAAAGCGTTCGTGAGGTCTACTTGGGTGATGGCTATGGCGGGGTTGTGGCGGTTTTCCTCTTTCACATTGAGCCTGCGGAAGCCGATGTTGACGAATGGCTATGGGTTATCTCTTGCGACCTATCCCCAGCATATCTGGTCACGGATTCGTGCAAGACGCCATCGCAGGCACTGGATGGATACATAGACGAAGTTTCCGAGTGGGTAAAGTTGGCAAAGCGAGGGCAATCGTCCAAAGATCTGATTCCTGTGTACATGCCAGCGACACCAGAAAATGCTGTCAATGTCGAGAAAAAGCTCAAGATCCTTAGAGAAAATATCGTCCCAGCCTTTCGGGAAGCCGAGACTGTACGAGCCTGATTCAATCCTTCCCGCCTACCCAACTGCGGCCTCAACCATCACCGCTTGTTTATAATCGATCTTCCATCTTCGCGGATTAAAGGAACCCATTGGCACTCGACGAAAAAATCTACGAACTGCGCCGTGAAAAGCTGAAGCAGATTGAAGCCCTCGGCCAGCAGGCCTATCCGACCAAATACGAATTTACACACACGATTCCCGCGATTCTGTCAGGCTATTCGGAAAAGTCCGCTGCGGAATTGGATGCTTCGAGAGTTAACGTCAAGGTAGCGGGACGCATTATGGCTATCCGCCTGATGGGCAAAGCCGGCTTTGCGCACCTGCAGCAAGCCGGGCAGAAGTTACAGATTTATGTAAAAAAAGACGCAGTCGGCGAAAGAGGCTTCGAACTTTACAAACTTCTCGATCTCGGAGATCACATTGGGGTCAGCGGATATTTATTTCGTACTCGCACCGGCGAACTCAGCATCCACGTCGAGGAGATTACATTCCTATCCAAAGACCTCCTGCCGCTGCCGGAAAAGTGGCATGGACTGACCGATGTTGAATTGCGCTACCGGCAGCGTTACGTCGATCTGGTCATGAATCCGGAAGTCCGCGACGTATTTCTGAAGCGCAGCAAACTGGTGCAGTCCATGCGGCGCTTCCTCGATTCCCATGGGTTCATCGAGGTCGAAACGCCGATGATGCAGCAGATCGCCGGAGGCGCCGTCGCCAAACCGTTTGTGACTCATCACAACACGCTCGATATGGATTTGTACTTGCGCATCGCGCCGGAACTTTACCTCAAGCGCCTGACCGTCGGCGGATTCGACCGGGTCTACGAAATCAACCGCAACTTCCGTAACGAAGGCCTGGGATGGCGCTGGAACCCTGAATTCACCATGCTTGAGTTCTACCAGGCTTATACCAACTATCGCGGAGTCATGGATCTTACCCAGCAGTTGATTGAGCAAGCGGCGATTGATGTAAATGGCACAACGAAATCCAAGTGGGGCGAGGAAGAAATCGACTGGGCAGGATCGAACTGGCGGCGCCTGACCATGCGCGAAGCGATTATTCACTACTGGCCAGAGACTGCAGGACCTAAGCCCACAATGTCGGAGTTCGACTCCCACGATTCAGTGAAAAACCTCGTCGGGCGTTTCAATAAGGCTCACGCGCATGTTGCATACGACCCGGATGAGCCGCTCGGAAAGACGATCGCAAATCTCTTTGATGCAGCGGCCGAAGAACATCTACTTCAGCCGACCATCGTCTACGAATTCCCTACTGCCGTCTCGCCGCTTTCCAAACAAAAAGCCGACGAGCCCGACTGGACCGAACGATGGGAGATCTTCGCTGGGCAGATGGAAATTGCCAACGGCTTCAGTGAACTCAACGACCCCGAGGACCAGCGCCGCCGTTTCGAGCAGCAACTTCAGGAACGCGCGCGCGGTGACGAAGAAGCTCACCAGATGGACGAGGACTACATTCGAGCGCTCTCGTATGGAATGCCACCGGCCGGCGGAGTGGGCGTGGGCGTGGACCGGCTTGCAATGTTATTGACTGACTCCCACACCATCCGTGATGTGATTCTGTTCCCGCTGCTGAGGCCAGAAAAAACGGCCAGCACCGAAGACGCAAAAGAATAACTGATGAAATCAGACTACTAGCGTGGCTGCTTTCCTCCGAACCTCCGCCGCAAACCCTTCGTCCTTAACCGACGCCAGATTAATCTCGACATTTGCCAACGCCCCCTCGATCGCAGCCTTGGCCAAGGCGAGGGACGTGGTCAGGTCAGATTTCATGTTTGGGTTGGTGATGGGCCTCAACCTCTCGGCGATTCCGGCCACTTCCCTCGCCCGCTCAGCCACGCTTAACGGCACCTTGGTGGCCTGCTTTAACGCACTGTCAATAACGCCGTCTCCGTTTGCCGATACCTTCGCCTGTTTATAGGCCTTCATCACGGCATTGTAGGACTCCGCATCCGCGTCAATCGCCGCCTTCAATTCTTCGCGCAGCTGTGACAGCCTCGCAATCGCCTCGCTCAACTCACGTTCATACTGCAGGTAGGCCTTCTTGCCCCGCGACATCGAGGCCACCATCGAGGCCAGTCCCGCCGCCATCGCACCACTCGCCGCTGCGGCGCTTCCGCCTCCCGGCGTGGCGGTAGGCGCTGCGAGCTGTTCAACGAATGGCTCAACCCCGGCCCTCAATCCTCCGCCGGCAACTTTGCCGCCCATCACCGCAGCCAGCCGGTTTTCCAGAATCAAGGACGAATCGAAATTCTCCACCTGAAGAAACCACTCCACTGCCGACTCCAAAGCCTTCTTCGGAATCAACCCCACGATCTCGCTACTCAAAGCCGTCACGCCGTAACGCTCCGCCTCGCGCTTCACCAACTCAAACGCGCGGTGAACCGGCGTCTGTTCAAAATCCGTCAGGTTCATCGATACCTGCGCCAGCCCGCGCACCAGGAATCCCGCGCCCTTTACAAAGCGCAGCCCGCCGCTCGAAAAGCGCACCGCCTTCGCAATCTTCTTGGCAATCTCCACGTCCGGAGTGTTCAGAAAAACGTTGTAAGCGATCAGGAACTTGCGCGCCCCAACCACCGTCGCACCCGCCGTCGGATGCACCCGCGCTTCCCCAAAATCGGGCTTGCGCGCCGGATTCGTCGCAATGTCCGCGCGGATCCCCTCAAATTGTCCCCGCCGAATGTTCTCCAGATTCTGCCGCTCAGGCGTCGTCGCAGCCGCTTCGTACAAGTAAACCGGAATCTGATAGCGCTTCCAGATTTCCCCTCCCACATGCCGAGCCATCGCAACACAATCTTCGATGGTCACACCATCAATCGGAATAAACGGCACCACATCCGCTGCACCCATCCGTGGATGTGCCCCCTGGTGATGATTCAAATCAATCAACTCGGCGGCCCTCCCCACGCCACGAATCGCCGCCTCCTGAATCGCCTCTTCGTCCCCGACCAGAGTGATCACGCATCGATTGTGATCCGCATCCATCTCGCGGTCGAGCAGGTACACGCCATCCATCTTCATCGCGGCAACAATGGCGTCGACCTTCGCCTTATCGCGCCCTTCGGAAAAATTAGGAACACACTCCACAAGTGTTGACATAGCAAGAAGGATATCTGGCGGCAAGCTACGCTGTCATCCTGAGCGTAGCGAAGGACCTATGTAATTTCTCCGCGAAGCAATTCATCAGGCATCGTCAAGCGCAAGAGAGTAGCGCACCCTATTTCCCCAAAAATTTCCCAATCCCCAACCGCACCTGCACCGTATTAATCCCCGGATTGGGCGAACTCAATCCCGCATTCGAAATGTGCATGTATCGGACTTCCACACTAAAGGCATGTTTGTCGCCCAGGATATGCATTCCGAGCGCAGCCGCATCAGTAAAATTCACAGCGGAGGTTCCTGTAGGCACCTGCTGGTTAGTAAATAGTGTTCCGCCGTTCAACTCAAGGTAAGGCTCAATCCGTCCACGAGCCGCAAAGTCCCACTTCAAGCCCAGCGGACTGAAGCCTCCTCCATAAGCCGTGTTGTAGCGCTGGAAAACCATAAAAACCGGCACAGCATCCACGACGTACTCGAATCGTCCGTTAAGGAATCCAGGGCCATGAGGCCGAGTGAGAATCCAACCGTAACGCACCCCCACATTCCACACGCCGGTATCGGAAGTCCCGCCGGGCACCGAGTATCCGCCGCCCGTCCAGACTTGAAATTCGCGGCCGCCATCTTCCGGCCGCGCCTGCGCCAACCCAACCGAAGTCAACCACAGCGCAGCAACCGCGACAAGAAGTTGTTTCATGAAGATCAAGACCGAAATTGCAATATCCAGGAAAGCTCACCGCCGGACAAACCATGTAGCTCCAGGGCGCCTTCGTTCGGGGCTGAAACCTATAATTCCAACCCACCGTCCACAACCAAAATCTGCCCGGTAATAAAATGAGGCGCGGTAGCAAAGAATAACACCGCTACCGCGATCTCTTCACCAGTCCCGTTGCGCCGCATCGGAGTCTGCTTCGCCATTCGCCTCATAAACGAAGCGGCGGCTTTCTCTCCCAGATCGATCATGCCCGGAGCCACGCAATTCACCGCGATCGCCGGAGCCAGCGCCTTCGCCATCACCTTTGTCAACATATGCACCGCAGCCTTCGACGAGCAATAGTGCGCATGGTCAGCCCAAGGCAGTATCCCGCCAAGCGATCCCATGTTGATGATCTTTCCGCGTCGCGCACGAAGCATTGTCAAAGCCTCGCGCGAAACCAGAAACGGTCCTCGCGTATTCGAAGCGAAAATCGCATCCCACTGCTTCACATTCAGCTTATCGAACTCGACCGTCTCATAATTCGCCGCGTTGTTGACCAGGATGTCCAACCCGCCTAGTTCCCTGCCGACATCCTTGATCGTAGCCTTGACACTTTTCTCCTCAGTAATGTCGCAACGCAGCGCCACTGCCCGTACTCCGAAACTGCTCAAATCGATCACCGTATGCTGCGCTTCGCGCGCCGAGTGCAGAAACGTAATCGCGACATCCGCACCTGCCGCCGCCAGAGCCAGAGCCATAGCCCGCCCCAATCGCCGAGCCCCGCCGGTAATCAGGGCGGTCTTTCCCGCAAGCGGCCTACCCGAAGTCTTAGACATAGATGGGAATTGTATCGTGCCCGCCAATCACGCCGTAGAAATGCAGCTAGCTAGTTTCTACAATACAAATCGTCGCCTTCCAAGATCCGCTGGAACAACCCCTCCCACCCTTGCTAAACTTTCGGCGATGTCAGAAACTCGCCAGGTCGTTGTCTACTCACGCAAAGGGTGCCACCTCTGCGAAATCGTCAAAGAAACTCTGACCAAACTACACCGCCGCGGCGGCTTTACCTGGCAAGATATCGATGTCGACAGCGACGAACAACTCCGCCGCCAGTTCACCGACGAAGTCCCCGTGGTCTTCATCGATGGCCACAAAGCCTTCAAGTACCGCATGGACGAATCCGACTTCCTCCGCAAGCTGGCACGCTAGCTCAACACCTCGTCGTGTCCCGTAACAGTTACGATCGGATTTCCGGCAAATCAATTCTCTCTTGACAACCTAGACCCTCGCCTTTATTGTCACGATGCAATAAGGTTTGTGCGATTCTTGCGATGGATTTACTTGCAAGGCTGCGCAAACCTCGCCTCATTCCCCGGGGCATGTGGTTTCGGCTTTAGTGAAGATCCTTAAGTGAGATCCACTATGTCTATTCGGGGTTCTTTTGTTGTTCCAACGTTGTCACTGATCGCAATCGTGGGTACACTCGTTGCGATTCCGCCCGCTGCTTGCGCTCAGAGTTTCCAGCCAGTCTCTCCCGAGGAGCTAAAGATCACCACCGAAGCGCTGGCCCCGGGAGCGCCAGCGATCATCTTGTACCGCCAGGTCGACCGTGACGACAACGGTCGTACGTCCCATGAAGACAATTACCTCAGGATCAAGATTCTCACTGAAGAGGGGCGCAAATACGCGGACGTGGAAATTCCGTTCTTCAAGGCCAGCGAAGACATCGTCCACGTCAGGGCACGAACCGTAAGGCAAGACGGCTCGGCGGTTGATTTCGATGGCAAGGTATTCGAGAAGTCGATCGCCAAGAGCAAAGGTGTGAAATACCTGGCCAAGACTTTTACTCTCCCTGACGTTCAGGTAGGCAGCGTCATCGAGTACATGTACACCATCGACTTGAGCGAACATTACGTGTACGACTCGCACTGGATCCTCAGTGATGAGCTATTCACCAAGAAGGCCGTGTTCTCTCTGAAACCGTTCAAGAGCAATTATGTCCCGGTCTATCTGCATTGGACCTGGCAGGGCTTGCCACCGGGGGCCGAAGTCAAAGAAGGTGGTGACCACATCATCCGGATGGAAGCCGTCAACATTCCCGTTTTTCAGACCGAAGACTTCATGCCTCCCGCCAACGAGTTGAAGTCACGCGTGGACTTCATCTATAGCGAGGATTCCATCGAGAAGGACCCCAATGCCTTCTGGAAAAAAGTAGGCAAGAAGAGGAACGACCAACTGGAAAGCTTTATCGGAAAGCGCAGGGCCATGGAGCAGGCGGTGGCCCAGATCGTTTCCCCGAGCGATTCACCGGAAATCAAACTGAGAAAGATTTATGACCGGGTGCAGCAGTTTCGTAACACCAGCTATGAACTGCAAAAATAGAGCAGGAGGAGAAACGCGATAAAGAAAAAGTGGCTGAGAACGTCGAGGATGTGTGGAAGCGCGGCTACGGCACCGGTGTGCAGTTGACGTGGCTTTACCTCGCTCTAGTCCGGGCCGCCGGATTTGAGGCCTATGGGGCCTGGGTGTCCAGCCGTGGTGAGTACTTCTTCATCCCAAAAACCATGCAAAGCGAGAAGCTGAACGCCAACGTCGTGCTCGTAAAGCTCAACGGGAAGGATCTTTATTTCGATCCGGGAGCAGCATTTACGCCCTTTAGCCTGCTGACGTGGTCAGAGACGGGAACCCCCGGGCTACGCCTGGATAAAGATGGCGGATCCTGGATCATGACGACGCTTCCGCCTAGCTCGGACTCCCGCATTGAACGCAACGCGAAGCTGAGACTGTCTGAAACGGGCAATCTCGAAGGCACCCTCACGATCACCTATTCCGGCCTGGAGGCTATGTATCGCCGGCGCGATTTTCGAAACTCGGACGAAGTTGCGCGAAAGAATTTCCTCGAGGATGAATTGAAAGAACAAGTTCCTGCCGCGGTCGAGGTCGAACTCACCAACCAGCCTGACTGGGCAAGCTCGGAAACGCTTTTAGTCGCTGAGTTCCGCCTCAAGGTTCCCGGCTGGGTGTCGGGTGCGGGTAAGCGGGCAGTGATGCCCGTCGGGCTGTTCACGGCGGCGGAGAAGCGCATGTTTGAGCACGCCAACCGCTTCCAGCCGATCTATTTCGAATATCCCTTCGAAAAGCTGGATGACGTATCGATTGAACTGCCCGCGGGCTGGCAGGTATCGAGCATGCCTCCGGCCAAAAATCAGGACGGCCATGTTGTTTCCTACACGTTGAAGACCGCGGATGAGAAGGGCGTGCTGCGTGTGACGAGGATCCTGAACGTCGATTTTCTTTTCTTGGAAACGAAGTACTACGCAGCTCTGCGAAGCTTCTTCCAGGTAGTGAGGACCGCGGATGAGCAACAAATTGTATTGCAGCCCGGTGCGGCGACTGCGAGCAACTAGGCGGCAAGCGTTGCTCTTTCTGCTCGCTGTTTCAGTCTTGTTATCCGTTCCGTCCGCTCTCGCGGGCGATGCGCCGCCGTGGATGCACGAGCAAGTCAACGCCTCCCTGCCTAACTACGATGAAAAGACCGACGCTGTGCTCTTGTACTCCGAGACCAACGTCAGCATCCTCTCCACCGACAAAAGAATCCACGTCCGAGAGGCCTACAAGATTCTGCGGCCTGATGGACGTCAATATGGAACAGTTTTTGTCGACTTCAATTCCCATAGGAAAGTCACCAGCCTGCACGGCTGGTGTATTCCGGCGCAGGGCAAGGACTTCGAAGTCAAGGACAAAGATGCTGCGGAAGTCTCGCTCCCCAATATCCCGGGCAGCGAGCTAATTACCGACGTAAAGGCCAAAGTTCTCCGAATTCCAGCGCCTGAGCCCGGTAATATCGTCGGCTATGAGTACGAAGTTGAAGATCAGCCTTTTGTCTTGCAGTACACCTGGTATCTGCAGGAAACCGCCCCGGTCAGGCAAAGCCACTACTCCGTGCAGCTCCCCGCCGGTTGGGAATACAAGGCATCGTGGCTCAATCATCCCGAAGTTAAACCGGCACAGGCCCCCGGCAATCAGTGGAATTGGGCCGTCGGCGACGTCGAAGGAATCCGAAGAGAGTACGACATGCCGCCCATGCGGGGTGTTGCGGCCCAAATGGTTATTTCCTTTTTCCCACCCGGTGGTGCGGTGCTCAACGAATTTACGACCTGGCAGGGAATGGGCGCATGGTACCTGAACTTGACAAGCGGCAGACGCGACGCCTCACCTGAAATCAAACAGCGGGTAGCCACGTTAACGGCCTCGGCACACACGCCCCTCGAAAAAATGCAAGTGATCGCACGGTTTATCCAGCACGACATTCGTTACGTTGCCATCGAATTAGGCATAGGCGGCTGGCAACCTCATTCCGCACCGGCCGTCTTCTCCCAACGCTACGGTGACTGCAAAGACAAAGCGACTCTGACGGTGGCCATGCTGAATGAAGTTGGAATCCAGTCGTACTACGTGGTCATCAATTCGAGGCGCGGGTCGGTGGGGCCGGACGCCCCGGCACGCGTCGATGGATTCAACCACGTGATTCTCGCCATCAAATTGCCCGACGGCCTGACCGACCCTTCACTCATCGCCACTAGCCGGCATCCGACACTGGGAAGGCTTCTATTCTTTGATCCCACTAACGAACTTACTCCTTTCGGTCAGATCGGGGGCTATCTCCAGTCCAATTACGGTCTGCTGGTAAGCCCCGATCACAGCGAACTTGTGGAACTTCCGCTGCAACTCGCAGCCTCCAACGGCATTCAGCGAACCGCCAAACTGACACTGGACGCTTCTGGCAAGCTGCAGGGCGAGGTCAGAGAAATTCGCGTCGGCGACCAGGCATGGCTCGAACGGAGTAGATTGCGCGCAACCACCAAAGCAACCGACCAGATTAAGCCGATCGAGACTATTCTGGCCGATTCGCTCCCCGACTTTCGTATTACCAAAGCCAGCATCGTCAATCTCCAACTGATGGATCAGCCTTTCGGCTTCAACTACTCCTTCGAGTCTGAGAACTACGCGAAGAATGCCGGTAACTTACTTCTGGTGCGCCCACGCGTGCTTGGAACTAAATCCGAGGCAACGCTGGAGACCAAAGATCCGCGGAAGTTCCCCATCGAATTCGACGCCCCCCTGCGGGACACGGATACCTTTGAGATTGCGCTGCCAACCGGATATGAAGTGGACGACTTGCCGCCCCCGGTCGATGCCGACTACAGCTTCGCCAGTTACCACTCCAAAACCGAGGCAACGGGAGGCGCCATTCGCTACACTCGCACATTTGAGATAAAAGAATTAAGCGTGCCTGTCAGCAGGGCCAGCGATCTCAAAACTTTCTACCGAATCATCGCCAGCGACGAGCGGAACACCGCTGTCCTGAAAGCCACCTCAAAGTAACGAAGCTCACGCCACGTCGCCGACACCGAACGTTCCACGTGGAACACTTCGGCGCATCGCGCTAGAATCACTTGCGCATGCTTCGTACTCATCTCTACGCCGACCCGCACGGCCACTTTGTCCACAATGTCATTCTCGAATCTTGCTCCCGATTCCCGCACAAGACCGCCCTCATCGACAGCTCCTGCAACCGCCGCATTGCGTATTCCGAGTACGGAGAATTGGTCGAGAGGCTGGCCCGCGGACTCGTCGCCGCCGGCTTGAAGCCCGGCGCAGTCATCGCGATTTACCTGCCGAACTGCTGGGAGTTCTGCGCCGTCTATCACGCCGCTACCCTCGCCGGAGCCGCACCCACCTTACTGAACCCCAGCTATCGCGAGCGCGAAGTACGCTATCAACTGGAGAACTCGGGCGCGACTGTGCTCATCACCGACGGCGCTCTGCTCGAGGGAATCAATCTCGCGGGGCTCTCCGATCTGGGTCGCGTCTATACAACGCGACAGGCAGCACCTGGGACAGAACCGTTTGCAAACCTGATGACCCCTGTTGGCTGCGGGTGGCCCACCCCGGATCGACCTTCGGATCAAACTCTCGCCGCACTCCCCTACTCCAGCGGTACCACCGGACTTCCCAAGGGCGTGATGCTTTCGCACCACAACCTGATAGCGAACGTCTTCCAATTCATTGGTCCCCACGCCAGCGAGATGTCGCATGACGATGTGGCTCTCTGTTTTCTCCCCCTGTATCACATTTACGGCCTGAACGTCGTCCTGAATCCTTTGTTGACGCTCGGCGCAACGATTCTGTTGATGCCGCGCTTCAACGCTCCCCAGTTGTTGTCCCTGATAGTGAGTGAAGGCGTCACCATGATGCCGGCGGTCCCGCCCGCGTTGAATGCGCTGTGCCAGGCAGCTGAGGCCGGACAATTCCCTAAGGACCACCGTCTGCGCTGGGTGAAGTCGGGCGCAGCACCGCTTGCGCCTGAACTCGGCCGCCGCTTCACCGAGTTGACTGGAGTTCTGGTTTGCCAGGGCTATGGCATGACCGAGGCTTCACCGGTTACGCATGTGGGATTCCTTGAGCCCGAACTCTACAAGCCTGACTCCATCGGCCAGCCACTGGCGCAAACCGAATGCCGGGTCGTGAGTATTACGGACGTCGGAGGGAACGAGAGTGAGGTCCCTCCCGGCCAGCCGGGCGAACTGGTAATGCGCGGACCGCAATTCATGATGGGCTACTGGAAAAATCCGGAAACCACCGCTGCGGCGCTTCGCGATGGATGGTTCTGGTCGGGCGACATCGTGACTCGCGACCCGGATGACTTTTATTTTGTCGTGGACCGCCTTAAGGAGATGATCAAGTACAAAGGTTTCCCGGTCGCTCCGGCTGAGGTTGAAGCGCTGCTGCTGGAACATCCCTCGGTCCGCGATTGCGGTGTGGTTGGGCGCGCAGACCCCGGAGCGGGCGAAATCCCGGTGGCGTTTGTAGTTCTTCGCGACGGCTCGGTCCCATCGAAGCAGTTGGAAGACGATCTGTGTGGATTTGTGGCCGAACGCCTTACATCCTACAAGCAGCCCCGCCAGATCCATTTTGTCGCTGCCCTACCCAGGACTCCTTCCGGCAAAATTCTGCGCCGCGAGTTACGGAAGGAGTTTCGCTGCTCAATAGGGTCAGACCCACCGCTGTGATTGGAAGGAGGCGCAACATGTGCCCAGCATGCCTCGCGACTGCCGCTTTGATTGCCGGAAGCTCCGGCACGACGGCCGGAATCGCCGTGCTCGCTCTAAAGAAATTCTGCGGCAAGAAAGCTGCAAATCAACTCCGTACTCAAACCATGAAAAAGGAGAATCGTAATGGCCAGTGGGAAAGTGGGTTTACAGGAACGACAGATCGTGTCACACGACGAATGGATCAAAGCTCGCAAGCAGCACTTGGCTAAAGAAAAAGAATTCAGCCGCCTGCGCGATGAGTTGAGCCGCCAACGCCGCGAGTTGCCCTGGGAGCAGGTAGAAAAGCAATACGTCTTCGAGAGCCCCAAAGGCAAAGAAAAACTTGCCGATCTTTTCGATGGACGAAGCCAACTCGTGATCTACCACTTCATGCTTGGTCCGGGCTGGAAGGAAGGGTGTCCGAGCTGTTCATTCCTGGCCGATCACTTCGACGGCCCGACCATCCACCTTGCGAATCGTGATGTCACGCTGGTCGTGGTTTCGCGCGCTCCTCTCGCCGAAATCCAGGCCTTCCAGAAGCGCATGGGCTGGCGTTTCAAGTGGGTCTCGTCGTTCGGCAGTGACTTCAATAGCGATTACCAGGTGTCAGCTTCGAAAAACGAGCCCCAAGGCAAGGCTTATTACAACTACGAGATGACCGACTTATCCAGTGAAGAGCGTCCCGGAGCCAGCGTGTTCTACAAAGACGAAGCTGGCAACATTTTTCACACCTATTCCACCTATGCGCGAGGACTGGACATCTTGATTGGCGCCTACAACTTCCTCGATCTCGTACCCAAGGGCCGCGATGAAGAAGGCCTGCGCCACGGGATGGCCTGGGTGCGCCACCACGACCGCTACGGGGCCGCTTAGCTGAATCGTGCAAAAATTTTGGAGGCGCGCCCCCGCGCCTCCAGAAAAAACTTACGTCCTCTCTGAACTTTTCTGATTCTCCCTCCGTACCTCCTATTGACAGCGGCTTTCAGCCGCCAGCGCGCCAACCGCGCACAAGGAGGGCACCATGGACGGAAACTTAATCGGTCTGGTAGCAGTGATCATGATTTTCGGCATACCCATGGCCGCGATGTACACCTTTTACCGCGTGCGCAAGCTGCGCACCGAGGAGCGATTGGCAGCTTTGGCACGGGGAGTGAACGTGCGCATGCAGCCGGAACTCTCGGAAGGTGCCCGCTCGCGCCGCTCCGGCATTCTGCTGGTCACGGGCGCGCTGGGTTACATGCTTGTGTTTGCACTCATCGCCCGGGTCGACCCGGATGCCTGGGTGGAAGCGGCATTCGGGATCATCCCGTTCAGCGTCGGGCTGGGGTTCTTTGTGGATTCTGCGCTGATTCGCCGCGACCTGCACGCGTGAAGTGGACATTGGCTGACGTGGGCCGGGTCAAAGGCCCGGCCAGCGGCTGCAGCCGCGTGATTTCTGCCATATTCGCATGTGGATCTTTGCGTCCTCCTGACCGCCTGAATTCGCCGTTCGTAAAACATGAACACCTCCATCGATCGCGCCGACAGTACCGCGGTTAAGGCTCGCGGAATCGGCTGGAAGATCGCCGCTCTGCTGCTCATCTACCTGTTTCTGGCCGCCTTCTTCAATGTTGTCTGGCACCTTCTTCATCTACCTCCACAAATGCAACACGGCATTCTGGACCCCGGCCTCATGGTGCTGACGGGTGTAATTCTCTTGGGATCGATCCTGACTGCGTCGGCCTGGACTGCGCATCATTTCGATCACCGGCCACTGGCCACCACGGGAGTACCTCTCTCCAGCCCGTGGCTGCGTCAGGTTCTTATTGGTTTCCTGGTTGGTTCCGTCCCGCCATGTTTGTTTTTTCTGGCGGCGTACACACTCGGTAGTGCTCAGGTCGAACGCACGCCAGTCGACGTTCATCGCCTGTTGATGCAGACTCTGCCCGCCTTGATCGCCACTCTGTTGCTCGCCTTCCATGAAGAACTTCTTTATCGCGGATACCTGCTGCAAGTGATTTCGCAGAAGAGCGGCCGTTGGATGGCGGCGCTTATTACCGGAGTCCTCTTCGGGCTGGTGCACGCCGGAAATTCTGCGGCCAATCCGCAGGGCCTTCTGTTCACTGCGATCGGCGGAGTATTGCTAGCGTGGCTCGTTATGCGGCAGGGATCTCTGTGGATGGCCGGCGGTTACCACGCCGGCTGGAACGCGACGGCGTCTCTCGCGCTGGGGCTACAGGTTTCGGGCACGACCATGCCCGGCTCCTGGATTTCAATCACGCTCACCGGTCCGCGCTGGCTCAGTGGCGGGTCGTACGGTTTCGAAGGTTCGATCATTAGCGGGCTGGTGGAACCGATCATCCTGGGCGCTTTAGTCTGGATCGCGCCCCGGCTGCCCGCGCATCCCCAGCTGCGCCGGTTCTTTGAGCAGCAGCCCTCGCGTCCCACCAAGTAAGATCACTACTCGATCCTGTCATTCCATCTGAGCGACGCGAAGGCTCCATGCATTCGAATTCACGATCCCCGCATCCTTCCCGCAGGACAACAGCCTGCGGGTCACTCGCCGGTTAGAAACTTGTACTGGTCCTTGTTCAACGGCACCACACTGAGCCGTCCCTGTCGCACCAGCGGCGAATCAGCAAACAGCTTGTGCGCCTTAACATCCGACAACGTAATAGGCTTGGCCAGTGGCTTCCCTGCTTTAATCCTCACCAGCGGAGTTTTAGGATCGGTCGCATCGACAGAAACCACACTCGCGGTTCCCACCGCGCTCTTGTGATCACCCGTCTCATAGATCACTAGACGATCCCCAGGCTTCATCTCGCGCAGATGTTTCACCGCCACGGGATTAGTGACGCCATCCCAAATCGTGCTCTGTTCACGCCGCAAATCGGCAAATGAATAAACGGTCGGTTCGGTCTTCAATAAGTAGTCCACGGATTGTCCTTGATGCAAAGGTTATTGCAGAAGTAGGCCACAAATCGGGCTATTTCGGCAATGCCGTCGACGGTTGATTAAAGATTTCCAGCCATTGTCATTCCGAGGAGCGAAGCGACAAGGAATCTGTTTTTCTCTGCCCTGCGCCCCCTCGCTGCGTTCGACACCGATTCAAATACTGCGGGATGAGGTCGTCTTGGGGATATGCCATCGCGGTCCGCTAATTCTGCGGCTTGGCATTCGGGTCGGGCGGAGTCGTCGGTTTCTTGTCGTTCTGCTGATCTTCGTAAATCGAGTATTGGCTGTCGGGACGCTTCAGCTTGATGGTGATTTCCATGGTCGGCTGGTTCACTTCGTAATCTTCCCCGTACGTCTGGAACCCCCGCGCCAGCACCTGCACCCGTAACTTGCCGTAGGGAACGCCGTCAAAGCTGGCCTTGCCTTCCGCATCCGTTTTGAGCTCAAGCCCGCCGCGGTCCTGCTTGTTGTTCTTGCCCACTGAATGCATGACCACGCCCGCATTGCGCACCGGTTTTCCGTTGTCGTCCTTCAGCACTACGAAGCTCAGCAGCGCGACCGGTTCGGTGTATTGGGACTTCTTGTCGCTCGCCCGAGCCTGAATAGCGGATGCTCCCGCAACCCATAGCGCCAAGGCCACCGTCAAACCAGAGGGAAGTTGTCTCATTGCTGCACCTCAATTCCACTCGCGCGCCAACTTCAACAAATGCTTGCAAGCCATTCTTGCAGCTTTAGTTAGGGCATTCATCACGCTGCGGCTTGACAAGCAATCACTGACTGCCCTATACTTAGCACTCGCCAACAATGAGTGCTAACAACCCAGTTGAAATCAGTTTGGCGAACGAGTACCTCTTGAGCAATCTACCCTAAATCTTAACTGATTACGAATGAAAGGAGCTATACGCATGGCTACAAAATTCACCCCACTGCACGACCGTATCCTGGTCCGCCGCGTAGAAGAAGTAGGCACCACCCGAGGCGGCATCATTATCCCGGATAGCGCTAAGGATAAGCCTTCGGAGGGCGAAGTGATCTCCGTGGGACGCGGCAAGAGCAACGACGAAGGCAAGGTGTTCCCCTTGGCAGTGAAGGAGGGCGATCACATTCTGTTTGGCAAGTACTCCGGAACGGAGATCAAGCTGGACGGCGAAGATTTCATCATCATGCGCGAGGAGGAAGTTCTCGGCGTGGTGACGGGCGCAGCCAAGAAGGAATTGGCGGGATCGCGCAAGTAACGGCAATAAGGATGTTCGTCTCGCGCTTTATTGCAATCGCTTGACGCGATTGCGCGCGGTGACGAACTCAGATCCTTCGCAACGCAAAAAGCGCGTTGCTCAGGATGACATCAAACTCTAAAACTTTCAGGAGAAAAGAAATTATGGCTAAGCAAATCGTACATGGAGAAGATTCGCGGCAGGCGATTCTTCGCGGCGTGAATATTCTCGCCGATGCAGTGAAAGTCACTCTTGGCCCCAAGGGCCGCAACGTTGTGATTGAAAAGAAATTCGGTTCGCCGACCATTACCAAGGACGGCGTCACCGTGGCCAAGGAAATCGAGTTGAAGGACGCGCAGGAAAACATGGGCGCGCAGATGGTACGTGAAGTGGCGTCGAAGACCTCGGACATCGCGGGCGACGGCACCACCACCGCAACCGTTCTGGCCCAGGCGATCTATCGCGAAGGTGTCAAGACGGTTGCTGCCGGCGCGAATCCGATGGCGATGAAGCGCGGCATCGAGAAGGCCGTCACCGCTATTTGTGGCAGCCTCGATAAGGAAGGCAACCGGATCAAGGGCGAGCTCGACAAGTTCTCCAAGCCCGTGACCGGAGACATGATCGGACAGGTCGGCACCATCAGCGCCAACAACGACGAGACCATCGGCAAGATCATTGCCGAGGCCATGAAGAAGGTTGGCAAGGATGGCGTCATCACCGTGGAAGAAGCCAAGACTCTCGAGACGCAACTCGAAGTGGTCGAAGGCATGCAGTTCGACCGCGGCTATCTCTCTCCCTATTTCGTTACCGATCCCGAGCGCATGGAAGCCGCGCTGGAGAACGTTTACATCCTGATTCACGAAAAGAAGATCAGCTCGATGAAAGATCTTCTTCCGTTGCTCGAGCAGATTGCGAAGAGCAGCCGTCCGTTGCTGATCATCGCCGAAGACGTTGAAGGCGAAGCGCTAGCTACCCTCGTCGTGAACAAGCTGCGTGGCACGTTGCAAGTCGCCGCCGTCAAGGCCCCCGGCTTCGGCGATCGCCGCAAGGCCATGCTGGATGACATCGCGAAACTCACTGGTGGCAAAGCCATCACTGAGGATCTCGGCATTAAGCTGGAGAACGTGCAGATCAGCGATCTCGGCCAGGCCAAGAAGATCACCATCGACAAGGACAACACCACCATCGTCGAAGGCAAAGGCAAGCCCGGAGACATTCAGGGCCGGGTGAAAGAAATCCGTGGCCAGATCGAAAAGACCACCAGCGACTACGACCGCGAGAAGCTGCAGGAGCGGTTGGCGAAACTGGTTGGCGGCGTGGCTGTGATTAAGGTTGGCGCTGCGACCGAGACCGAAATGAAAGAGAAGAAGGCTCGCGTCGAAGATGCCATGCACGCAACCCGCGCTGCAGTCGAGGAAGGCATTGTCCCCGGCGGCGGAGTGGCTCTGGCTCGCTGCGTCCCCGCACTCGACAAGCTGAAACTCGAGGGCGATGAGCAGATCGGCGTGAACATCGTGCGCCGCGCCATCCAGGAACCGCTGCGCCAGATCGCCGAGAACGCCGGCGAAGAAGGCGCCATCGTCCTGGGTAAAGTCAACGACTCGAAGGACAACAACTACGGCTACAACGCCCTGACCGGCGAGTACGAAGATCTGGTCAAGGCGGGCGTGCTCGATCCGACCAAAGTTGTGCGGACCGCGCTGCAGAACGCCGGATCGATTGCGTCGTTGATGCTGACCACCGAAGCCCTGATCGCCGAAATCCCCGAGGAGAAGAAGGGTGCTCCGATGGGCGGCGGCGGACACGGCGGTGGGATGGAAGGGATGTACTAAGAAGCTGTCAGCTATCAGTTGTCAGTTAGATCAAAGGCCCCGCTCGGGAGAGCGGGGCTTTTTTGTTATGGGCGATGCTTGCGTGGGGACAGCCGAGCAAGGCCTGGGAGTTCGTGCAGCAGCGCGAACATTTGGGAAGGGCACGACTTCAGTCGTGCCATCCCGGCGTTCATTTATGCGGCTTCAGCCGCTGGGGGCCACGCATCCAATTTGAATCCAGGAAATGCCGAGCTGTAGCGATATTGGGAAGCGCTCTCAACTAATCTCCGCTCGACCGGGTTCTGATGAATATAGATGCGGTGGTCAGCAAAGTCCCCCGCATCACGAATGCGATGATCAGTAAAGCCTCGCAGCCAAACTTCTCCCTTGCGTCCAAGTTCGATACCCGCAGCGTGGGAATAACCTCCCTTGATGAACTGCATCGCACGCTCCAAGGTGATGTCTGTCGCGGGCGTGAGTAGCAGATGCACATGTTCAGGCATTAAGACAAAAGCGTGCAACCGGAATCGTCCTTGCCTCTCGTAGCTGTACAGAGTCCTCAGAAAGAGTCGAGCGTAGGACTCAACAACAAACAGTCTCCGGCGCTGCCAGGTCGAGAAAGTGACGAAATAGGTACCGGCCGGCGACATTGCACGAGTGGGCTTCACGGCATACCTCAGCGGCTTGAAGCCGCTCTGCTTTAGCCTAGTACGGCACGGCTGAAGCCGTGCCCTTCCCGTTCGAATTTTGCGTGACGACAGTCCTGTTTTGGGAAGATTCAATGTGAGTGTCGCGACCCTCCGCAACGATAAACTAACCTAAGGGTTCGCTTCTGCTATGCTTGAAGTGACGGACAGCGTCCAGTAAGATTCAAGGGCCCCGCTCGCGAGAGCGGGGCTTTTTGTGTGTTGGCTCAGCCTGAAATTGGGGTACGTCCCGTCCTGTCCCCGGTTTTTTCGCCGGGGATTGACGCCTCACGTTTCACGCCACAACTGCTGCCGCCCGAGATTCTATGATAGGAGGGGTCTGGCCCACACTTCCGATCTGAAACGCGAAACAACTGAGGCTGCCCCACCCTTGGGCTTTTCAATGGTGGGCCCTTCAATCTCGGGAGGCGTCCGGCCTCCTCCTATTTCAGAAGTGAATGCCGTGCGCTCGTCGAGATTCTCGTTTCCCACCTTTCCGCAGGGGGCGCGGGAAGGTGGGGCAGCCTTTTTCTTGGTGGGCGTGAGATTGAGTGGGCTGGCGTCCTGGATCAGGTTCAGAATTCCCGTGGACGATGCTCGTGGTGCGGGCGGACGCGGGGTCCTTGGACTGCGGATCCCGGTTCGCTTTGCGAACCGGAATACTGCGCTCAGGATGACAACGTAAAACGGGATACCGTACTGGTGGCTCCCTTCCCCTCAGGGGCTAAAACCCCGGCTTCTTGCGCAAGCTTATCGGCCCGACTGAAGTCGGGCCCTTCCCAAAACCGACGTGAAGCATACTTTTTCCGCAACGGCTTCAGTCTCGCCGCCGCAGAGTTGATTCATGCGGCTTTAGCCGCTGAGGGCCAAGTATCCAACTTGAATCCGGGGAATGCCGAGCTGTAGCGATATTCAGCAGCGCTCTCGACCAGTTTGCGCTCCACCGGATTCTGATGAATATAATTGCGGTGTCCTGCAAAATCTTCCGGGTCACGAATGCGGTGATCCGTGAAACCTCTTTGCCAAACTTCCCCTTTGCGTTCACGCTCGACGCCCACGACATGTGAATAACCTCCCTTGATAAACTGCATCGCGCGCTCCAGAGTGATGTCAACGGCGGGCGTTAGGATCAGATGCACATGTTCGGGCATAACGACGAACTCGTGCAATTGGAATCGTCCTTGCCTTTTGTATCCGTAGAGAGTTTTCAGGAAGAGTCGAGCGTGGGAGTCGACGACAAAAAGTCTCCGGCGTTGCCAAGTTGAAAACGTGACGAAATAAGTGCCGGGCGGGGACATCGCGCGAGAAGGCTTCACGGCATACCTCAGCGGCTGAAGCCGCTCTGCCCTAGCCTATTACGGCACGGCTGAAGCCGTGCCCTTCCCGTTCGAAATTGCGTAAAAGCTGTGCTGTTTCGGGAGGATTCACCGCGTCGGTCCACGAGATACGAAACAACCGGCTTATCGTTTGGCGGCCAGTTTTTGTCTTGATAATTCTTCGCGGAAGTCTTGTTCTTTCTCGGCGATGAACTTCTTGTAGCCCTCGGGATCGACGAACGGGTTCGCGCCACGCTCTTTCATGCGCGGGTATTTTTCCTCCAGGCCGAAATAGCCGCCGTGGGCTCCGAGAAAGATGTCGCAAGGCAAGGACTTCAGAACGCGGAACATACGCTCGTAATCTTCGGCGATGTGCGGATAGGCCGCGTTGTCGACGAGTTTGTACCCGGCGTTCACGCCGGGGCCGCCTACGATCACCGCGTCGTAGGTCTTGCTGCCCTCTGTCACTTTCATCGTCCAGGTGGTGCAGCCTTTGGTGTGCCCGGCAGTGAGGTGGGCGACGAGCACCGTGGCATCCAGTTGGATTTCGTCGCCGTCGTGCAATACGCGATCGACTTTGGTGGGGCGATACAAAGAATCAGGATTGGCGCCGTACTGGAAATCACTTTTGCCGCCAGATTCGACGACGGGCACGTCGCCATCCATCACCATGTACTTGGCGCCGGTCATCTCTTTAATGAGCGCGCTGCCGCCGTCGTGATCCCAGTGCGCGTGACTGATCAGAAGAATCCTGGTATCGGTGAACTTGAATCCGAGTTTTTCGATACTCGCCTTGATCAGCGGCACGTTGGCATCGAGATCGCTGTTGATAAGGATGTTGCCTTGCGGGGTTACGACCAGATAGTTCGCCAGCCCCTTGCTTCCGACGTAGTAAAGGTTGCCCGCAATGCGAAATGGGGTGAACGGTTCGGTCCAGTCGGGAGGGTTTGCTTCGGCAAAGGCGATCCCGATAGCCGACAAGGCAAGGATTAACAGCCGCAAAACGATGCGAACGTGTGGACGCATCAGTAAAGTATAAGTTACTTTTTTGGCTTGCC
The DNA here is from genome assembly GCA_963837015.1 of uncultured Acidobacteriota bacterium. Taxonomy (GTDB): domain Bacteria; phylum Acidobacteriota; class Terriglobia; order Terriglobales; family Acidobacteriaceae; genus JABDBE01. Next base: position 92,821 of record CAWIMI010000037.1, read on the forward strand.
GAATGCTTCATTTCTCGCGCGTTCTGTGCGCGGGAAGTGGGGTTCGGGTGGCCGAAGATCCTTCCTTTCTGAAACGTGAGAAGCGAAACAACTGAGGCTGTCCCACCCTTGGCTTTTTCAAGGGCGGGCACTTCAATCTCGGGAGGCATCCGGCATCATCCTATTTCAGAAATGAAGGCTGTGTGCTGGCCGAGATTCTCGTCTCCCACCTTTCCGCAAAGGGCGCGGAAAGATGGGGCACCGGTCGATTTTGGCTGGGTGAAATTGAGTGGGCTGGCGTTCTGGATCATGTTCAGAATTCCTTCCCACCCTTCTGTTTTCGCCCAAAGCTTGTCAAGACCCGTTGGCGGGCATTTTCTGTATCTCGCTGATTGCAATCGGAAAATAAAGTTGGAAATTGTCCGTATTTACCCTGCCAGGTATGATATTATAATATTAGAGTTCATAACTAAGCGATAATGACAAGCGGCGTGGCCTTCGGGCTGCGCTTTTTTGTTGTGCGCGGGTGGGTGTGCGCGAGTAACCAGAAGAAAATGCATAGGTCCTTCGCTTTGCGAAAGATGACACTCGGAAGAGGATGGGGATATTCAGATGATCGTGGGAATGGGAGAGGGGTCGGGGATTTCGATATTCGCGGATTGGGATAGTGGCGGTTGGCTGGCGGAAATCTTTGCTTCAGTTTGCACGCGGAAGCGTTTGGGCGAAGAAGCAGAGGCAGCTTTCTTGCACAAGGCTATGGGTCTTGGTTTGAGTGTGGCAAGGCCCTGGGGCGACAGCGAGCGGTACGACTTGATCGTGCGGTCGGGACGGCGGTTGTGGCGGGTGCAGGTGAAGTCGACGCGGTATGTGGGAGAGCGGCGGTTCAGCATTACGGCGCGGGGTTGCACGGCGGCGTATACGGAAGACGAGATCGATTTTCTGGCGGCGTACATTGTGCCGTTGGATTTGTGGTATGTGATTCCGGTCAAGGCCTTTGCGCCGAGCAAGTGTTTGCGATTTTATCCTGAGACCGAGGGTTCGCTTGGGCAGTATGAACAATATCGGGAGGCTTGGTGGTTGCTGGATGGCGAGGGAGCACGGGTCTCGGAAGAGTAGTGTGGGAACTTTACCCGCCTGCGGAACTTTGCTATAACCCAGACATCGAGCCACGAAGCCTTTGCTCCCGACGAAAACTTCCGCGTCGTTTCCGAGTGCCGCTTACCAGCAGCAGGACACCGTCTTCGCCCCTGCCTTTGAATTAGTACGGCAGGCCATCGCGGATCACGTGTTCCCCGCTGCCTCGGTCGCCATTACCCACCGCGGCAACCTCGTCGGGCTGAAGGCATTTGGCCGCTTCACTTACGAATCCGATTCTCCTGAATCAACTACGGCCACGATTTTTGATCTGGCTTCGCTGACGAAGGTCGTCGCGACTACCAGCATGGCGATGATTCTGTACGAACGCGGACTGCTCGATTTGGACTTGCCCGTGGTGGCAGTTGTGGGAGAGTTTGCCGGCGAGGATCCCCGCCGCGATGCCGTCACGTTGCGCATGCTGCTGGCGCACTCTTCGGGATTGCCCGCGTACGAAAGGCTGTTTCTCCGAGCCAAGACGCGCGACGAGCTTCTTTCCGCCGCCTTCGCAACGCCGCTCGCTAGCGATCCCGGAGCCAAGGCAGAGTACAGCGACATCGGTTTCATCATCCTGGGCGTGGCGCTCGAGCGCATTGCGGACGAATCGCTCGATCATTTCTGCCGGCATGAGATGTTTGGGCCTTTGGCCATGGCGCATACTGCGTTTAATCCGCCAGCGGCGTGGCGAGCTTTGATCCCACCCACCGCTGACGATCAATCTTTTCGCCATCGCATCATTCAAGGAGAAGTGCAGGACGAAAATGCCAGCGTGATGGGCGGAGTCGCACCGCAGGCCGGCGTCTTTGCGAGCGCCGGAGATCTCGCCGTCTTCGCCCATGCCATGCTGTCCGGAGGAGTTCCCATCGTCCGCCCGGAGACGTTGGCCTTGTTCAGCCGGCGCGAGTCTTCGCCTGCGGGGACATCGCGGGCTCTGGGCTGGGATACGCCGTCATCCCCATCGCAATCCGGAAAATATTTTTCCGCGAATTCCTTCGGCCATCTCGGCTACACCGGAACTTCGCTGTGGATCGACCCGGAGCGCCAGCTTTCGATCACATTGCTCACCAACCGCACCTGGCCCGACTGCAGTAATGAAGCCATCAAGCAATTCCGCCCCAAGTTTCACGATGCAGTCGTCGAATCACTAGGCTGCACGTGACGCACCCGTAGCCCCGGACGCCTCGTCCGGGCAGCGCGCCGTGCAAGGTGGATTTTCCGTTGATCCCGTTACCTTCGTCGTAGCCCGTGCGCAAGGTTCCAAACTCTACCGGCGGGTGCAAAAATCACTATCGCAGTGTCGAATTGATCGAACAGAAGCTTCCGGCGCCAGTCAAGGAAAGGCGAACTATCTATGGACCGCACCGCTCCAACCTCCACTCTGGATCCGCAACTGGTTTCCATATCCACTCCCCAATTCTCGAGTGACTTCGACGGCAACGAAGCGGATCTTCTGCGGCAGCAGATCAGTCAAGGCGATTTCAAAGGCCTGCGGCATTACCTTGCGCGGACGCGACAAGATCGCGATTGGCAAGACCGTTACTTCATCCTCGACATTGTTGCTCCGGCCATCTTGCCCACTTCACTCGACGCTCTGTGCCGTGCCGAACCCAATGCTGCCGATTTGTTTTTGATTCGCGCCGCTCACCTTTTCGATCTCATCAGCGAGAGCCGGGGAACCAAGACGGCGGATCGCACCACAGACCAGCAATTCGCTCAGGCCGGGCAATATATCAAGATGGCGATCGCAAACCTCCGCCACGCTATCCAACTGGATTCGGGCGATCCCACGCCACATGTGTTTGCTATGCGCTCTTTCCAGGTTTTCTCGGATCTTCAGAAACTCCTTCGACAAACATACGAACAAGCGATCCAGATTGCACCGGATTTTGTCCCGGCTCACTTCAGCATAGTGAACGCGCTATCTAAGAAATGGAGCGGTTCCCACGAACAATCGCTGCAAGCGGCCCGCGCGGCGATTTCGCAGGCCCAGCCCGGCAGTGACGCACCGGCTTGCATTTTCTTGGGGCATATTCTGGTTTGGCAGTATGCCGTTCTCCTCGATAAGGACCGGAAGCGCGCGGAAGCGTACGCGAAAGATCGCAAAGTCAGTCAGGAATTGAATGAGGCATTCGAGTTGTGGATTCGGCCTCCTTACCGAGCGCGCCGGTCCAGCCTTCCGTATCTTCACCACGCGGCATATTGGTACTACCAGGCAGGTGACCGCGCACGTCTGCAGCAGACTCTCGCTCAAATTGCCGGCAAGTCTTGGGACAAGGCTTGGGTCTTCGTCGGTGATGGTCGCAAAACTTATGCGTCCGCCCTCGAATTTGCAGCGACGGGGACGAAGAATGGTTCCGCACCGCAGGAAAAGAAGAGTGGCTTGTTCGGTTGGTTCAAGTAAGGCAGGCGGTCGTTCTGGCTTCCTTCTTCATCGACGCGAGCCTTGCAGCACAACCTCAGGCCATCACTCGGTCGTAGCTCGGCCTTCAGGAGTTGTTTCCTGCGCTACGCTCAGAAAACGCGCAGGTGCTGGTTCTGGTGGTCGTTCCCCTAATCGTTCTGCTGACCGTTCTTTTAGTTGACCTAAAGACTCGCCGTGGAGTCGTCGCAAAGGGCGGTTATCTAACTTTCCGTCCCAGCTTTGCTGTTCGATTCGCTTGGTTCTTCACCATTGTCGCGCTATTGGTCAACCTGTTCGTCATCCGCCATCACCCTTGGATTGTCATTACAGCCGATCTTTTAGCTGCGCTCGAACTGCTTCGTACCTTCCCGCAGAATCTGATCTTAGGGCCGGACGGTCTCCGCTGGAGCAACATCACAGGTACCGTCGAACTCCCTTGGGAACAGGTCTCGTGTTTCGTAGAACGGCGGTCTCCTTTCGGAGCGGAGTATAGGTTGATCAGCAATGACGGGCAGACCCTAGTCATCAGTTCGCTCGTCCTTCCCGCCTGGAAGCAAATCGTCCGGCGTATCTGGCTAAATCTTGACCAACGCAACTTGAAGCCCAGTTCAACCGCACCCCCATCACCCTTGGATATGCTGCACCGCTGGCTCCTCCCCGCATCTGTCCTAGTCATCTTTCTTGGCGGCCGCATCGGAGGCTAAGAGGTTTGTTGAACCACCGCTTTCGTGGACCGCCCAAAGGAGGATCGCTGCCTCTGCTAAGCTAGAACTTCAACTTAGGAAGATGATCTGTGAAGTCGCTTGCTGGGCAGCTAAGGAGAACAACTGTTGAGACGCGTTCCAAAGAAAACCTCGGCGAAACTAAGCCACCTCCCCACCGAGCAGCCTAATCGCGCCGCCAGAAATCTCGACCAGAAGCCGTCGCTCGAAATCACCCGCATCATCAATTCCCAGGACGCAAAAGTCGCTGCCGCGGTGAAGGCTGCTTTGCCGCAGATCGCCCGCGGAATCGATCTGATCGCGAAAGCCCTGCAAAAACGAGGCCGCCTCATCTACGTCGGCGCCGGAACCAGCGGCCGCCTGGGCGCGCTCGACGCCTCGGAGTGCCCGCCAACCTTTAACGTCGACTACAACACCGTGCAGTTCATCATTGCCGGAGGAATCAAAGCGCTGCACAGCGCCACCGAAGCCAGTGAGGACTCGACCGAACTAGGTCAGCGCGAGATGGCAAGAAGAAAACCCGGCAAGAACGACGTGGTCGTCGGAATCGCCGCCAGCGGACGCACGCCGTTCACCATCGCCGCCGTCAAGTACGCCCGCTGTCATGGCGCCAAGACTATCGCGGTCACCTGCAACGCAAATTCTCCGCTGGAAAAAGCGGCACACTTCGCCATCGTGGCCGAAGTCGGTCCCGAAGTCATCGCCGGATCCAGCCGCATGAAAGCGGGCTCGGCCCAGAAGATGATCCTGAACATGCTGTCGAGCGGCGCCATGACTCGCCTTGGCTACGTCTACGGCAACCTCATGATCAACGTCCACGTAAAGAACTACAAGCTGCGCGAACGTGGCCTGACCATTCTGCAGCAAGCCGCCGCAATCACGTACCAAGCAGCAGAGCAAGCGCTGCAGGCGGCAGGAAACGACGTTCCCATCGCCTTGGTAATGTTGCAGGCCAACATAACTCGCCAGCAAGCAATCAAAGCTCTGAAGCAAACTCACGGCCACGTCCGCCAAGCCATCACTGCTGCCCGAGCTTTGTAGCGCCGGGTGCCCCAGGTCTCGCGCTTTTCAAGACCCAGGAGAGCAACAATATTGCCATCAGTAAGCCAGGTGCTACGAGCGAACCCAGAAGGTCGAGTTTGAATTTAAAATAGATACCCAGGTCTCGAAAACCCGCGAGACCTGGGGCACCCGCAACTTGCTCTGACATAGCTCTCCGACGTTTCACGTCCAAGCGATGTTGCAGCCCCACCGGCCGTGCCCTTCCGATTAACCGATTCTTACCCACGCTAAACCCGATTCGCCTTTACAATATCTCAGCGCCACAGATTGGACGGACCCCGTGGGCCTCGCCCTCGCTCAAGGTCTACCAGCGTACGATATCGATATGGACAAACTCGTAATTCGCGGCGGCAACCCGCTCCTAGGAACAATTCGCGTCAGCGGCGCCAAGAACGCCGCTCTGCCAGCCATGGCAGCCGCCCTGCTCACCGACGAGCCGGTGATCCTCGAGAGCATTCCCCAGGTGCGCGACATCGAGACCACGCGCAAGCTTCTGGCTGCGATGGGAGCCGAAGTCGAACTGGGATACGGGCGCGCACAACATCGCACGACTATCCAATGCCGTAATCTTACGTCGCCCGAGGCCTCCTACGAATTAGTGAAGACGATGCGTGCCTCGACCCTCGTTCTCGGACCGCTCGTGGCTCGCTGTGGCCGTGCGCGCGTCTCTTTGCCGGGAGGCTGCGCCATCGGGGTTCGCGGCATCGACCTGCACATCAAAGGCCTGGAAACGCTGGGCGCAACCATCACCCAGGATCACGGATACGTCGAAGCCACTGCGAAACGCCTTCATGGTGGCGAAATTCTTTTCGACAAGATCACCGTAACCGGCACGGAAGACCTGCTGATGGCTGCGGCTCTCGCCGACGGCGAAACCGTAATGCTAAACTGCGCGCGCGAGCCCGAGGTTGCCGACCTTGCCGCACTGCTCAACAAGATGGGCGCTCGCATTGAAGGCGCAGGTACTTCGACCATCCGCGTGAAGGGTGTGGACAAATTGCACGGCGCGCGGCACCGCATCATTCCCGACCGGATCGAAGCGGCAACCTTCATCATCGCGGGCGCGCTAACCGGCGGAGACCTCAACATTGCCGGATGCGATCCGCACCATCTCGGCGCGCTGCTTGATAAATTAACCGAGGTGGGCGTAAAGACGGCCCGCACCGGTGATTCGGTTCGTGTGATGGGCGACAATCCTCCGAAAGCCGCCGACATGGTCACCGAAGAATATCCCGGCTTCCCGACTGACGTGCAGGCCCAGTACATGGCCCTGGCTACCCAGGCGGACGGCGTCTCGGTGATCACGGAAAACATCTTCGAGAACCGTTTTATGCACGCCCAGGAATTAGTCCGCATGGGCGCGAACATAAAGATCGAAGGACGCCGAGCGGTAGTCCGTGGGAAGACGCCGTTGAGCGCTGCAGCTGTCCTGGCCTCCGACCTGCGCGCCTCGGCATCGCTGGTGCTGGCCGCTCTGGTCGCCGACGGAGAGACAATTATCGATCGGGTCTATCACATCGACCGCGGCTACGAGAACATTGAAGAGAAGCTGCGTGGAGTTGGAGCCCAGATCCGCCGCATCGGAGAAATTCTGCCCAAGAAGGCAGCTGCGCCGGCCGCTCGAGGATGACTCCTCATCGCGGAGACGCAGCTCGTGGCGGGGGGGAGTAAAATTGGGGGGGCGGATCATAAGGGTCTGAACGTCAGCCTCGCTGAGCACTAACCCATGACCCGCCCTAAAGTAGCCGTCGAACTTTTGCTACAGTAGCCCACTTGGCCCAAGCAGCCAATACGGTGAACACTGTAGTGTCCCAACGGGAAAACCTGTACATCTCTTGACTGTCCGCTGCGGCACACCTAGCATTTCGCATAGCCTTTTTGGCAGGCCACCTTGTTCGGATCACCACGCTAACGGAGGGCGTATGACTCGCGAAGCCAGGTTGATCTCAGGAATCATCCTCATCACCGTACCCACGATTCAGTACGGCGGATATTTTCTGCTGACCTCATTGATGACCAAGGGGAGCGGTTACATGGACAACCCTTTGCGCCAGAATTTTTTCAGGGCCGGACACGCCCACGCGGGTGTGATCGTGATTCTTTCGCTGGTTTGCCAGATTCTGGCGGATGCCGCAGTACTTCCTTCCCCTATGCTGTGGTTCGTTCGCATCGGCGTTCCGCTCGCAGCGATTCTCATTTCTGCAGGATTCTTTTTCGCGGTATTGCCGCCCGACGCCGCCCAGGTCGGCGGAGCCGTTTCTCTGATTTATGTCGGGGCGATTATCCTCGCCTGCTCGGTGGTTTCGCTCGGCGTCGGATTGCTGCGCTCCCCGCAAGCCGGCTAACGCTTCAAGAAATCTCGTCTCTCAGGAGCTGTCATCCTGACCGTAGCAAGGGATCTATGCATTTGTTCAGCAGTGCGACGCTCGAATCCACCGTCTGGAACGAGGCGCAGCCCAGCGCCGCATATCGCTTTACCCTGTCCGACAAAAAATCCGCGACCGAAGTCGCGGATTTTGTCTAAAGCGATCGGCTGCCCTTATGCGGCCTGTCGCGTCGCCAGTTCCTGCGCGTAGTGGCGCGCTTCCGAGGGCGTTCCAATGACCTTCATTTCTTTCCAGTCGTAGGGCAGTTCCCTTCCGGAATCCAGGCAAACTACATACGTGCCGGTGAGCGCTCCTGCTGCGGAAGGCCGCAAACCTTTGCGGGAGCCGGGACGCACGGTGATCGGAAAACTATAGCGATTATGCCAGCAACCGAAGAAAGCATCGACCAACTTCGATATCATGTATTACCTCCACCCGGCCGAAACCCCTGTCCTACAGCTATTCCCTTAGATTCGGTCTTGTAGAAAAAGGTTTCGTGTAACTCTGGATAGTGTCGAAAGGGGCGCAAACGTTACAGCGGCAGGGTGGAATCCGCCTACTAACTTAAGGATTTAAGCGGAGTTAGGGAGAATCAAACGTGCTCCGGCCCGCTCTTCTTGCGCGAGTGGCACTTGGAGACAATAGCAGTGCGGAGGCGGGTGCGAAGATCTTCTGGCAATTCGTAAAGTTGCGAGTCGCGATAAATCTCGATGGTCTTCTTGGTTGTATCGCAGACGACGTAGCAGTTGTGACACCAAGCCAGATGATCTTCCAATTCAGCCTTCGTGCGCGCATCAATCGCACCATCAAGGTAGTTAGTCAACTCATTCAAGAATTCTGCGCACTTCACTGGTTGGTGTCTCCGGTTTCGGTTTTTTCTGTGATTTCGGGTTTTTCTTTGCCGTTTTCGCGTCGCTGGAAGAAGCGGCTGAGACGCTCGCGTAATTGCAGGCGAGCGCGAAGCAATCGCGACTTCACCGCCGGGATGCTGAGATCCAGCGCCTCGGCGGTTTCTTCCGTCGACAATCCTTCTACGTCACGCAGGACGAAGACCGTTCTGAAGCTTGCAGGCAAACCCTGGATGGTGCGAGTCAAAATATCCCGCAACTCCGCCTGGTTGTACTGCTGCTCCGGGTTCGGACTCCAATCCGCGACTTCCCGCGGAAGGGAGTCTTCTTCGGTCTTGACGTCTTCGTCGAGCGAAACCATGCGTTCGGGGCGACGCCGGCGCAACCGCATCAGCGCCTCGTTCACCGCAATACGCACGAGCCAGGTATAAAACTTCGACTGGCCCTGAAATTGATGCAGATTGCTGTACGCTTTCAGAAACGCGTCCTGCACCACGTCTTCCGCGTCTTCGCGGTTCTGCGTGATGTGCTGCGCGATCCGAAAAACGTTCCGGTCGTATCGCCGAACCAATTCCTCAAAGGCCTCGACGTCGCCGCCCTTAGCGGACTGTACGAGAGCCAACTCGTCAGAAACTGGCTCACCTATTTTTGGTTGGATGGTGCTCATCATTCATCCGATGCAACTATTTTCACGTGGCGGCGCGCAAGGAACTGTTATTTTACTTGGTAACCTGGGGTAACGCGTAAACTCTTTTGACGTATTCCTGAGTGAAAATAGTTTAGCAGGATTCTGCAAATGGTGAAGAAACGTCGAAAGCGGCCGCCTAAAGCCGTGGCCATTGAGCTGACCGACAGACAGTGGGCAGGGGTGAAGCCGGTGCTACGGCCGCTACGCCGGGCCGATAGGCGTGGTCGTCCACCGCACGACACGCACATTCGTAGATGCCACTCTCGCGAGCTCCAAAAAGGGGCTGTGGTGTCGGCCCAACCCGTCGCCGCAAGGGGGCGAAGAATCGTCGCTATCGCTTCTACCTAACAGCGTCCCTTTCGCCGTACCTTTAATAGCTTGGACTCGACTTTACCGACAGCGTTGCCGACAGCTCTTCCGCAACTTCTTTGTTCCCCGGTAAGGTCATGCGACAAGCGTGCGCTTGGCTCATTGGTGTCTCTCGCTGGCTGCGAGCCGCCTTCTGCCAACTTCGAACGGCTACGGCTGCGAGATCGTAGTGAAGCACTCCAGCGCCGCCTGGCGAGCCCGCAACTCTCTCATCTCCTCTTCGCCAATCTTTTCGGCGCAGCCTGCCACTGTCCGCATTCCCTGCTCGACGAGTATCCGGTGGAACTCCGCATCAGGTGTCGAGGCCGCGATGTCACCGAGAGCCCTCAGCAACCGTAAGCTGACGGCCACGTCCTTCTTCGAATACATACGGATCTGCTCAAAGGCTGCCTCCAGCAGGCGCTCAAAGTGGATCCATCCCAGGCTGGCGCGAACAATGCCCGGAGGATCGTAGAGTAGATCCTCCGGCGGCTCTCGGGACGCGAAGCGGATCAGAATGCGGCTCAACTGATCGATGCAGTTAATGGCCGTGGTGGGGTCGTTTACAGCAGGCGAGATCGCCTTCAACGCAACATCGACAATTTGCAGGACGCCAAACTCAACGTCCTGCTGCAACGTTCTGGTCGGGCCGAAGTCGAACACGGCAAGCAGCTCGGCAGCTCCTTCGGGGGACAAACGCTTCCCCTTTGAGACCATCATCAACGGGATTCCCGCCGGAACGAAGTGGCCGACCCGGCGCAGGACGCGAATGCTGACGTGGTAGTGCTTCGCCAGGGCGACCAGGCGCCGCGTATCGACGAAGCGGATATAGCCGGAACCATCGCTCGAAACGGCTACCTCGCTCGCATTGGGTCTGAGCGGTTCAGCATCGTTCAGGCGGTCCAACCGGCGCGGCCGGGGCATAATCTCATCTATCATCGCTTCCGTTTCTGCTGCGATTCTGTCCACGATGTGATTGACACTGATGGCCTGCGAGATGTGGTGGATGAAAAAGAGCAGCACACCGACGCAGGCCAGCGTGAGCACCATCGCGCCTAGGACTGTGGCCACTGGCGCGAAGGGATGAGGGAGCGACCGCGCCGCCGGCAGTGCCGCTATGCAGTACGAGAAGGTGCCGAGGAAGATACCGAGCGTCCATTGTGTCACGCGGTCCCTGGAAAAGCTGACGATGATACGCGGGGAGAATTGCATCGATGCCAGGGTGAGCGTCATCAGCAGAATGGCGAACACGATCGACACCACCGTCATGGTCGAAGCGGCGATGCCCGCCAGAATGACCTGAGCGACTTGTGGGTCGGCGTGCGAGGGGAATAAGGCCGTGGGCACCCAGGCGCTGGCAGTCGGAAACTCCTCTTCCAACCACGACAGGAATGCGCCCGCGCCACCCAGCGCCAGTGCGATTATGAGTGGGCGAATCAAAAAGCCGCCACGCAGGCTATACATAGCGTGGCGAAGCATCAACGGCAGGTTCTTGCTCACGGTTCTATCCGTTCAAGTGCTGGGTTCAAACCTCGCGTACAAAAAAGAAAGCGACGCTGTATCGGCACGCCGGCGCGAGGCCGCATACCGACTGAGACTTTGTAGCGTTTCCTACCATTGCAGTGCAAGCACAATCGAGCGGGACAGTGTATTAACCCAGAGCGGCGTTCTACCGATTTCCGCCCCAAATATCCAACCGAATTTGTAAGTCGCCCAGCCCGCTAAAATCTCTCCATGAGTCTCCTCTACCGCCAAGCACTGGCGGATTCTTTGAAGAACACTGAACAGGGAGGAGTCGGCTGATATGTAAGGGTATGCTGAATTCGAATCGCTCAGAACGCTGCAGAATCCGCGATTGGGCCACTAACGCGAAATTTGTTACCGCCGCTGTCCTCCTGGATACAGAAACCGGGGCAAACGTCATCCCACCGTTTTGAATGCGTTCCATAAGAATTTTGAATTTGATCCAGCGTAGGTTTTCCATAAGAATGCCTCGATGTGCTGTTTCTGCAAGGGAGGTTCCAATGACAAGGCCGATGGCTATTCCTCTGGCTGTGGTTGTGCTGACGTCGAGCTTGGCGCTGGCTCAGGAGCGTAGCAAACCCAACGGTACCAACCAAGACCAACGTCAGACTTGGGCTGCATCCACCAAGGCGCTCACCGTCTCGGGCAAAGTCAGCGACGATGGCAGACGCTTTATCAGTGACATTGACACCGAGTGGACCATCAACAACCCCGACGTGCTGAAAGGCCGCGAAGGGCGCCTAGTTACAATTAAGTGCTACGTTGACGCGGACAAGAACAGGATTCATGTACTCTCCGTCAAGACAGATGCGCAATACACAGCGTTGCACAGTGATTCCGCATTCCGTCGTTAGATTTGCTCAATTCTTGGGATTTGTGCCGGAATCCAGCAAGCCCGGTGCGCCAGGTTCGCGTCCGGTTTTAGACGCTAACCTGGGTCAACACATACCGACGCAGCTCGCAGGTTACCGCCCAAAAACCAGGTGGGAACCTGGGGCACCGGGCGTTGACGCGCTTCTAGACAACCGGGCGAGGATAGCCGATCAACTCCCAACGTCCCGTCATCGTGCGTGTGAAGCCCTGCAGGCCACCTTCAGAATGTTTATGGGACTGGTTCTGGCGCTCGATTTAATTCCGACCTAACTGAAATTGCTCGAACTTGTGCAACGCGGCTTCCACCTGCTGCCGATGGGCGCGGGACTTCCCCCGGTCGATCCAGTGCCAGCGCTGTACTAGAAGTTTATGCCGCGAGCGGTCGGTCTTGAGGTCGAGGGCGGCAACGATCCGATCCCCAATCAGGACTGGGCAAACGAAATAACCAAACACCCGCTTGTACCTGGGAAGGTAAGCTTCGAAGCGATATTCGTAATCGAAGAAGAGCCGGAATCGCTTGCGCTGGATGATCAGCGGGTCGAAGGGGGACAGGATATGAACCTGTTCCTGCGCTGGGACGGGAATGGCATCGAGGGTATCCGGACGGACCCAGTGCAGTGATTGGCCCGCTCCTTCCATCTGCACAGGGATCAGTTCCTTTCGACGGACTCGCGACTCCAGCAGACGCCTCATCGCTGGTTTGCGTGGAGCGTCCCGATGACAAATCGATTCGACACTTACGATCCCTTGCGCCTGCAGGGCACGATCAAGCAGGTAGTTCAACGTTTCCTTTTCAGTCGCTGCGCTCGGCAGGCGGTTCCAACCGAAATGGCGAGTCATAAGCTCGTACGTCTTCAGCATTCCGGCCCGCTGACTAATCGTCACCAGGCCCTTGTAGAAGGCCAGCTCCAGAACGCGCTTGGAAGGCTTACGGCTGGCCCACGCGTAGTCTTTTTCGACCGGCTCGTCCTTCATATCGCGGATGGTGAGTGCGCCCTGTCTGCGGATGCGCGACAGAACTCTGCGCAGGTCACCATCTGAAACCTTGCCGAACCAGCCGTTGCGACGCTGCCAATCCTGGTGTGCCTGGCGCATATCGCGCACATAAAACCGCAGGCTCTCCGTCGGCACATACGATAGGGCGTGCGTCCAATACTCGAAAAGGGTCTTGTCGATGCTCTGTGCCTGATGCAGATGCTCGCGCCGATACGTAGGGACGCGGGTGTAGAGAATGTGGTGATGACTGCGCTCGATGACGTAGATGGTGTCAATCTGCAGGTAGCCCAGGTGGGCCACCGCTGCCGGCGTGGCCTGCGGGCCGGAGCCGAAGGGTTCGGTGGTGTCCAGGCGCTGGGCATGCAGCCAGATTCGGCGAGCCTGGACGGAGGTGATTGGTACGAGCGGGTTCGTCAATAGAAGTCTCTGGTGGCTAAAGGAACTTTTTCAGTGTAAAGCCTTGTAGATCGCGCCGCTTCAGCAGTCAAGAGTGACATTACTATCGGAAATTTGTTTTCTTCTATTGAAGCCTGGCTTTCGCGCCATTCACCCATGCGGTTCTGCTTCTTAGTTTCAAACCTCTTACTCATTCCCAGGGCATTTATCGCAGCGCTGGAAGGGGCTGCGCAGCCCAAAATCGAGGTTTTCCGCAACCGGTGAATCTGGCTGCGCGTGGTGGCTGAAACACGTTACTTCGGTCATCCGTGAAACTCGACGAAGTAGCCTTATAATCAGAATCTTGCTGGACGCATGGGCGGGAAACCGCCCTCGGGGCCGCGAGAGGGCGCTGAAACCTCGATTGTGTGATGGAATGCTTCACCTCCGGGGCTGAAGTCGCCAACATATTTTCGCGGTGGGCGGCACGATTGGAATCGTGCGCTCCTCAAAAGCACTGAGGCAGATGTAGGCGGTCAGGGCCACAATGGCACAAAAAAGTTCGATTGATCAAATTGTCGAGAAGGCAGTCTCGCAGGTCCTCGAAGGGCATCTTCCAGAATTGCGGAAAGAGTTGGTGCGCCGCGTTCTGGAGGAAGTGCAACCGCACGTCGGGGGGAAAGCCGGGGCTGCGGGAAACGGGGCTGGCGATCTGCTCCATGCGGTATCGGCAATTCATGCGGGGACGACGCAGAAGGAAGTTTTGCGGGCGCTGCTGGAGAACACCGCGAATTATTGCGGACGAGCTGGGTTGTTCGTGATCAAGTCGGGATCGGCGACAGGATGGCAGGGGCGCGGGTTCGACAACAACGAAGGCCTCAAAGATTTTTCGCTGGATGTGAGCAGTCCAGCGCCGGGCCGAGCGCTGCAATCGCGCGGCGTGGTTAAGGCAGGGACATCCGAAATGGATCCGCGGTTCATTTCGCAATTCGGCGCCCCCGTGGAAGATCAGCTGCTGGTGCTGCCGCTTCGTTTGAAGGATAAAGTCGCGGCTCTGGTGTACGCCGACGCAGGAACGGAAGCTGGCGGGAAGATGGACGCGGCCGCGCTCGAACTGCTGGTCGCGGCTACCGGGGCGTGGCTCGAGGTCGCTTCGCTGAGAAAGCAGGCGTTGAAGGACGGCACAGCGGAAGCCGCAGCAGGTGAAAGATTCGAGGCTCCGCCGGTGCAAACGGTGTCATCTTTTTCGGATCCGTTCACAGCGCATGCCCCGAAGCATGTGGTCGCGGCACCGGTTGCGGCCGAAGAGCCGGCAATGGCAGAGGCCACGGCTGAGGTCGTGTCCGCGCCCGCCGCGATGGCTGCAGCGGCGGCGGCACCCGCCCCCGATGCGTTTGCCCACATGTCGGCGGAAGATGCGGAAGTCCATCGCAAGGCGCAGCGTTTTGCGAGGTTGCTGATGGATGAGATCAAGCTGTACAACCAGGCCAAAGTCGCGGAAGGCCGCAAGCATAAAGATTTGTATGATCGCCTGAAGGAAGACATTGACAAGAGCCGTTCCACCTACCAGAAGCGTTATGGCAACACTGTGGCTGCCAGCGCTGACTACCTGAGTGTCGAACTTATCCGCAGTTTGGCGGAGGATGATGTTTCTCTGCTGGGCCCCAACTTTCATCGTTGATTTGCGCTGCTGAGCTTCTCGTTTCCCACCCTCCGCAAAGAATGCGGAAGGGTGGGGCACCCTGTAGTTGTACCGCATTCGGCCAACAACAGATTCCTCGCTTCGCTCGGAATGACAAGCTTACGGTTGGGGTCTTCTCGCACCAAGCCTTCGTACTACAGCTCGCGGGATCCTTCGTGGCCTGGCGGCCGCTTGATTGGATAACAACGACGGCTCCTCGCGGGCACCGAGTAAACTTGAGTTTTTGCGAAGAACCAAGACTCGGAGCGAAAGGAGCCGTCAATGATCATTGTAGGCTGTGATTTCCATCCGAGTTTCCAACAGATTGCCATGGTCGATACCGAAACCGGAGAGCACACGGAAAAAAAGCTGACCCCGGCAGAAGCGGTGCAGTTCTACCGCGAGTTGCCAGGGCCGGTTTTAGTGGGCATGGAGGCTTGCGGGAATACGCTGTGGTTCGAGCGTCTGCTGGCCCAGCTGGGACACGAGTTGTGGTTGGGAGACGCGGGCAAGATTCGAGCCCTGGAAGTGCGCAAGCAGAAGACCGACCGCAGAGATGCGGAGCTGTTGTTGCGGTTGTTGCTGGAGAAACGGTTTCCGCGGATCTGGGTGCCGAGCCCGGAGCAGCGGGATCTGCGGCAGTTGCTGCTGCATCGTCACAAGCTGGTGGGGATGAGGCGGCAGGTGAAGAACCAACTGCAGCATCTGGCCCTGAATCAGGGAGTGCAGCAAAAGCACAAGCTGTGGACGGCGGCGGGAAGGAAGCGGCTGGAAGAGCTGGTGCTGACGGGTTGGACCGCCCAGCGGCGGGAGGAGTTGCTCGCGATGCTGGACGATCTGGAGCCGCGGATCGATAAACTGGATCAGGCGGTGAAGGCAGCGGCGGAGAAAGACCGCGTGGCCCAGAGGTTGCAGACTCATCCTGGGGTGGGGCCGATTACGGCTCTGGCCTATTCGCTCACGCTGGGCGAGATCGGACGATTTGGGCACAGCCGGCAAGTGGTGAGTTACGTGGGGCTGAATCCGGCGGAGCACTCCAGCGGCGGCCGGCAGCGGCTGGGATCGATCAGCAAGCAAGGCAATCCGATGTTGCGCAGTCTGTTGGTGGAGGCGGGCCAGAGTGCGGCTCGTCTGGTACCAGAGTTGAAGCGCGCCTATCAGCGGCTGAAGCACAGAAAACATTCTTCTGTGGCCAAAGTGATGGTGGCGCGCAAACTGGCGGTGCGGCTGTACTGGATGTGGAGAAACGAGCAGCCGGATTCCGCCACTCGCATGCAGGGTAGCCCGAGTCATCCTGTGGCTGAAGTTTAAAGCCGTCCGTTTGAGTGGGCGCCCTGCCTCCCTGAAATGAGTCGGGGAGTTTGAACGAGCAATCATGGTCGGACGTTCAGACCGAATAGATGGTTGGTGGAGCACAAGCTGCCACCGGTGATTCAACGTTGAATGCGCGAGTCTTGGTCCTCGTGAAAAAGTCAAAACCTCAACAAGAGCGAAATGGCGCTTCTTTAAAACCCAAAGCGTCGCCGCTCCCGTACGCCCTTGACACCGCCGTCATTGTTATAGAAGGATGACGTCAAAATCATTTCGACATTTTGCATTTTTGTCCTTCCCCTCCTACAGTTCCTCGCTTTGCTCGGAATGACAACTTGTCGGGTTCGGATGACATTTTGGTTAGAAGGTGTAGATCAGGTCGAACTGCAGGCGATTCAGGTAGGGCTCCTGCTGACCTGGCTTGCTGATGGTCGCAATGCTGCTGTAGTTGTTGAACAGGGCCGCGTTGTTTTCCAGATAAGTGTTCAGAACGCGTCCGTGCCACCAGCTGAAGCCGGCGAGAGTGTTAGCGCGAATCTTCCACAGAGCATAGAAGCGGTTCTGCAGAATGTTGGTGGGCGCTCGCTGATCGCTTTCGACGAACGATGCAATAGCGGCGTCCTGCTCTTCGCGATACCAGGAGTAGCCTATCTGAATATCGTTCTTGTTCTTCACCTGGCCTACGCTGGCATCAAATCCGTATTCCTTGTTTTGACTGCCGAGCGTAGTGATGACCGCGCCCTTGGTGTTCAGGGGATGAGCTTCGGCATCGAGGTTGTCCAGGAACTCAACCAACAAATTGACGGGCAGGCGTTGGAAGCCGGTCTGGAACTGATTGTTCAGAATGAAATCGGCGTAATTCAAGCCGGAGTAGAAGTGAGGGACGCCTTTGGCATCCACAAACGTGGCGTTGGTCATGCCATTCGGTGCGAAGGCGCAGGGGGCAAAACTGGGAAAACCCGTACCCTTGGCGCAGCCTTGTCCCTCGCCGGGCACCGGAATGCCGGTAATCGGAGGCGGTGTCGTGCCGCCGGTCGGCGTAGGAGGCTGGAAGCCTGTAGTGGTAGCCGCCACTGCGAACGCACTCTCCTGCAGGATGGCATCCGGGCGGTTCCACTTGAGGCTCAGGAAGGAGGGGGTCGCCGTCCAGGGTCCAAATACAACTCGTCCAGATATCTGCATACCCAGAGCGTAGGAATCTTGCGAGGGAATCCCCGGCTTGCCGTTGGCTTCGCTATAGAGAAGTTGGATCCCTTGGACTGTCAGGTTCTGGAGTGGCCCGGAGAAATTGAACGAGGCTTTTTCGTTGAAGCCTTCCGGGTTGAGGTCAGGATCGAAAGTCGCCGAGGTGCGCTGCCAGGTGTAGGCAAACTTTCCACCGGTGAGGGAGAGCCAATGATGCGCGATCGGGTTGTAGGTGATGAATCCGCGATCCAAGGCGATAGTCTTGCGATCGAAGACATTGGTCAGGGTTTCGTTGGTTGACGTGGGATCGCCCAAGCTTCCTGTCGCCAAGGCAATGCCGGCGATGAAGTCTTCGTTCAATTGGCCATCCATACCGAAGCGAGCACGAATGCGGGCGCGGTTGCGGTCTGGAACGCCTTCCTGGTCGTAGGCCTCACCGCGGATCCGCACGTCACCGCTGAAGCGGAAACGGCCGACCAAGGATTCAAGCGCGCTCAATTGCCGGCGTTCGTCCTCGGTCGTGGTATTCACGACCGCGAGTGCGCTCTGAGCCTGGGCGGCGTTGGAGGCAGCCTGATCGGCTACGGTCTTGGCCTGGGCGGCCGATTGCTGGGCTTCCACATCCGTGCTCTGAGCCTGATCGACGCCGCTAGCTGCTTTTTGGGCAGCTGCGTTGGCCTGCTGGGTCGCGTTCAGCAGCTGTTGGAGCTGGGACCTCAGTTGGTCGACAAGCTGATTCTGCTGCTTGATCTGCTGCTGCTGGGCCGCCACCGCCTCTTTCAGGTCCTGGACCTCTTTGACCGTGACCATCTGTCGGGCCGGGGCGGTGCGTTTTTGGGCTGCGGGAGCACCAGTTTGGGCGGAAACGAAGCTGGCTAATGCAATCATTATAATTATCATGATCGACATAATAGGGATAGACGACCACTGCTTTCCTGGTTTCATGTGAGGTTCGACGCTCCTATGTTTTCGACTCGCTGTGAGCCGCTTACTTTACAACCACAGAATTCAACAAAACTCGGTTCGCTACGCCAGTGTCAACCGGCGGTTCATGCGATCTCCTGCTGCGATTGCTCCCGGGCTTGAAAGACCTTTATGTCTTTGGGGATCACGAACACGGCCTCGTCCTTCACCAAGCGAAGGGCCTGGAAGCGATCCTGAGACAACTCGACGTGAACCAGAGCGCCCCATTCGGTGACGGCCTCGACTTTAACGAGAGGGCCGGCGGAGTTGATGTGCTTGATCCGGGCGCGAAAGTGATCCCCGCCGTTGGCCTGGCGATCAATGCCCAGCAAGTGCGGCCGTACATAGACCACGTGGTCCGTTTCTTTTTCGTGGATGAAAGCTTTGCCGTCGTCAATGCGCCCGTGAAACAGATTGACGTTGCCCAGGAACTTATAGACGAATGGTGTCGCGGGGTGGTTGTATACTTCATCGGGCGAACCGACTTGCTCGATTCGACCCTGGTTCATTACGACCACTTTGTTAGCAAGTTCCAGAGCTTCTTCCTGATCGTGAGTAACGAACACGCTGGTGATATGGATCTCGTCGTGAAGCTGGCGCAACCAGCGGCGGAGTTCCTGGCGGACTTTGGCATCCAGGGCGCCGAAGGGTTCGTCGAGAAGCAGAACGTTGGGCTCAACCGCGAGAGCGCGCGCCAGGGCTACGCGCTGGCGCTGTCCGCCGGAAAGCTGCGAGGGGTACCGCTGGGCGAGGTTCTCCAACTGAATGAGTTGCAGCAACTCGTGAACCTTGGCCCGGATTTTTGCCTCGGAAGGTCGGGCGTTGCGCGGCCTGACTCGCAGACCGAAAGCGATGTTCTCGAACACGGTCATATGGCGGAACAAGGCGTAGTGCTGGAAAACGAAGCCGACCTGGCGCTCGCGGGCGGTGCGGTCGGTGATGTCGTTGCCGTCGAAGCGCACGGTGCCAGAGTCCGCGAATTCGAGGCCAGCGATAATCCGCAGCAACGTGGTCTTGCCCGACCCCGAAGGGCCGAGTAGGGCCACGAGTTCTCCGCTGGGGATGTCCAGGGTGACGTTTCCCAGCGCGGTGAAGTTGGCGAATTTCTTGGCAATGCTTAGCGCTTGGATGCTCATGCGATCACGGTGCTCCAGGTTCCTTCGCTTTCC
The DNA here is from genome assembly GCA_963837015.1 of uncultured Acidobacteriota bacterium. GTDB lineage: Bacteria > Acidobacteriota > Terriglobia > Terriglobales > Acidobacteriaceae > JABDBE01. The sequence goes on from CAWIMI010000037.1 coordinate 112,446, forward strand.
GCGACTTGCTGCTTGGCTCTCCATTCGACTGCGGTCTTCAGCGCCAGGGTCACGAGAGCCAGGAGAGCAAGCAGAGACGCGACCGCGAAGGCGGCGACATATTGATATTCGTTGTACAGAATTTCGATGTGGAGGGGCATGGTGTTGGTGAGGCCGCGAATGTGACCAGACACCACGGACACCGCACCGAACTCGCCCATTGCCCGGGCATTGCACAGGACAACGCCATACAGGAGCCCCCATTTGACGTTGGGCAGCGTCACTCGCAAGAAGGTCTGCCATCCGCTAGCGCCGAGAGTCAACGCCGCTTCCTCTTCTTCGTTTCCCTGCGCCTGAATCAAGGGAATCAACTCGCGGGCGACGAAGGGAAAGGTCACGAAGATCGTCGCTAACACGATTCCGGGCACGGCAAAAATGATTTTGATGTCGTGCCGGGCTAGCCATGGCCCAAGGAGTCCTTGCAGGCCAAACATCAACACATAGATCAGGCCGGAAACGACGGGCGAGACGGAAAAGGGGAGATCGATCAGTGTGATCAAGAGACTCTTTCCGACAAACTCGAATTTCGCCAACACCCACGCGGCCGAGATCCCGAATACGAGATTCAATGGCACAGCAACGGCGGCAGTCAGTAGCGTCAGGCGGATGGCGGCCAGCGCGTCGTGGTCATCGAAGCTGGCAAAGTAGGCTGCGATCCCTTTCTGAAAAGCAGTGGCAAAAACTACTGCCAGCGGCATAAACAGAAAGAGACCCAGAAACAATGCTGTAACCCCGATCAACATCCAGCGCACAGCCACGGATTCTGTAGTCGCACCTGTCGCGAGGCCCGCCCGAACCGCCCTTGCGTTCAATGTAGTTGCTCCAGCCATAAAGTCCTGATCGTCGATCAGCTTTCCTGAGGTAGCAGTCCCGTTTGCGCGAGCGCCGGCGTCGCGTCTGAATCCGAAGAGCGCGAAGCCCTAAGACGTTCGGTGCTCCACTTCTGCAGAAGGTTGATTGCCAGTAACAGAGTGAACGAGACTACCAGCATGACGACTGCGATCGCGGTCGCGCCCGCGTAGTCATACTGCTCCAGCTTGGTGATGATCAACAGCGGCGTGATTTCAGTGCGCATCGGCATGTTTCCCGAAATAAAGACCACCGATCCGTACTCGCCGATGGCCCGCGCAAACGCCATAGTGAAACCGGTCACCGCGGCGGGCAGAATCGAGGGCAAAATGATTCGTCCGAAGGTCTGCCACCGGTTGGCGCCCAGACTGGCAGCAGCTTCTTCCATATCCGTTTCCAGATCCTCCAGCACCGGCTGAACAGTTCGCACCACGAACGGTAGGCCAATAAACGTCAGCGCGATGACGACTCCGAAGGGCGAGTAGGCGCCTTTGATCCCAACCAAATTCAGATACCGGCCAATCCACCCGTGACTGGAATAAATGGTCGTTAGCGCGATGCCGGCCACAGCGGTCGGCAGGGCAAAAGGAAGGTCAACCATGGAGTCGAGAAGACGTTTGCCGGGGAAGTTGTAGCGAACGAGCACCCAGGCGACCAACAGGCCGAAGAAGAGATTGATGGAGGCCGCGATCACCGACGCTCCGAAGCTGAGTCGGTAGGAAGCCACGGCTCGCGGCGAGGATACGACGTGCCAGAACTGAGTCACGGTCAGCGAAGAAGCTTTGAGGAACGTGGCTGACAACGGTATCAGCACGATCAAGCTGAGGTAAAAGATCGTGAAGCCCAGGGTTAATCCGAATCCGGGGAGAATGCTCCGTTGTTTTAGCGTGATCGCCATCGCTGTTTCTTTCGTGCAGCCTGCTACTGCGGCTGATAAATCTGGTCGAAGATTCCGTCGTCGGCAAAGAATTCTTTCTGCGCCTTTTGCCAACCACCGAAGACTCCGTCAACGGTCACCAGTTTCAGTTTGGGGAACGTCGACGCATACTTTTTTGCTACTGACTCCATGCGCGGTCGGTAATAGTTCTTCGCCGCGATCTCCTGTCCTTCCGGCGTGTAGAGATACTTCAGGTAGGCTTCCGCTACCGCCCGTGTGCCTTTCTTGTCGACCACTTTGTCCACGACCGCGACGGGCGGTTCCGCAAGAACGCTTATGGAGGGGACAACGATCTCTACTTTGTCCGAGCCGAGTTCCTTTAGCGAGAGAAACGCTTCATTTTCCCAGGCAATCAGCACATCCCCGATCTCGCGCTGGACGAAGGTCGTGGTCGAACCGCGTGCTCCCGAGTCAAGAACAGGAACGTTCTTGTATAAACGTTTCACGAAGTCTTTGGCCTTCTCTTCATTACCGCCGGGCTGATTGAGCGCATAGGCCCAGGCTGCGAGGAAGTTCCAGCGGGCTCCGCCGGAGGTTTTCGGATTCGGAGTGATTACAGCTATCCCAGGCTTTACCAGATCGTCCCAATCTTTTATGCGCTTCGGGTTCCCCTTGCGCACGAGAAAAACGATGGTCGAAGTGTAAGGCGTACTGTTGTCCGGCAGGCGCTTCTGCCAGTCTGCCGGCAGTAGACCGCCGTGCTCCGAGATTGCGTCGATGTCATAGGCGAGCGCCAAAGTCACCACATCTGCCTGCAAGCCATCGATCACCGCGCGCGCCTGCTTGGCAGACCCGCCGTGCGATTGCTGGACCGTCACAGTCTGACCGGTCTTTGCTTTCCAATACTTGGCGAAGGCAACGTCGACGTCCTGATAGAGTTCGCGCGTCGGGTCGTAGGAAACGTTAAGCAGAGTTATGGGAACGCCCTGCGCGACGGATTGAACGGAAAATACAAAAAGGACACCGAGAGCGACTAAGATCTTTTTCCAGATCATTTTATTCGCCGCCCCGGCCCGGATTTCCGTGCACCACCATGGGCAGAACGGTCGAGGCTTCGCCCTTCTTCTTGCGCCGCTTTGTCTTGGAGGCGTCCACGCCCTTTCCATTCACGATGTCAGCCAGGGTCGTGTGCTCGAGGATCTTGGCCGCGGCATCACGTACTGCGAGGAAAACCTGATAGAGCGCGCGATGCTCGTCGTCGCGATTAATCAGCGTGCGCAACTGGTCGGCATCTCCGAATGGAGCCAGCGGACCATCTATCAGCCGGATGATTTCGCTAAGATGAATCTCAGAGGGTGGCCGGCGTAACTGGTAGCCGCCTTTCGCGCCGCGCACGCTTTCGACCATGCGCGCATTCTTGAGCTCCAAGAGGATGAGTTCGAGGAACTTTTCTGGTAGTGCCTCTTCATAGGCGATGTCACGGATGCGGATTGCGCCCTGGTTGTAACGACGGGACAACATCATCATGGCCTGCAATGCGTACAAACCTTTTTGGGAGATTTTCATAGTGCTCCAAAGTATGCCACAAACTCTATCGTTGTTATAGAGTTTATTGACATCAGGGACATTAGCAACTGGGATGCCAGGTTTGGGCTACGGTTAATATGCTGGCAAGTCGCTTTGTATCAGTGGATTAGGGGAATGGATTGCATGAGTGCTGAAGCATAGGCATGCATCGCGTTGCAGTTTGGCAGCAGATTTCCCGCCTTTCCGCGGTGAAGATCGAGTGTCCTGTCCCCTTCTCCAAGCCGAACCATTGCCCCCAGATCTACTTGCAATGCCAAATGGCATGGTAACATGCCATTATGATTACCGCAGTGACGATCGACAAGGCGGGGCGGATCGTGTTGCCGAAACCGGTACGAGATGAGCTCCAGTTGAGTCCAGGGGACTCTTTGGAACTGGAGAGTTCCGAGGAAGGCATTTCATTGCGCCCAGCCCGTGGAAATGCGCGCATTTACAAGAAGCAGGGAGTCTGGGTCATGCACGGGGGCGCTGCGCTCTCCGCAGATGTAGTTGACAAGACCATGCGACAGATACGGCGTGAGCGGGAACAGGCATTCCTCGGCAAACAGAAATGAAGTACTTCCTCGACACGTCGGTTTTGGTTCCCGTCTTCGTCGACCAACACCCTCATCACGAAGCCAGCCTCGCCGTGTTCTTGCGATCAGACAAGAAGCATGCAGGTTGCGCTGCGCACAGCCTCGCCGAGGTTTATTCCACTCTGACGCGTCTTCCTGGCAAGCATCGAGCGAACGCATCCGAGGCGATGCTGTTCCTGGAAAACATGGAGGAGCGACTAGCTTTCATCTCGCTGGATGCCGAAGAGTATTGGAAGGCTGTCACGCACGCGGCTGAATCAGGGATAGTGGGTGGAATGATCTACGATGCGTTGCTGGCCCAATGCGCGCTGAAAGCCCGGGCGGAGACCATCTTTACCTGGAACACGGAACACTTCAGGCGAGTGGGGTCAGAAGTGGCGAAGCGGGTGAGGACGCCTTAGGAAACTCACTTCTTCTTCAACATCGGATTCCACAGGTCGTCCCGCCGTCGCCACACGGTTTCCTTCCTTCACAATTCGGCTTTTCTCAGACGCAACGAGTTTGTGATGACAGAAACGGAACTGAAGCTCATGGCTGCAGCGGCCAAGATTGGACTCAACAACCAGCCAAAGAACGGATAGAGCACCCCGGCCGCAATCGGAACGCCCAGCAAGTTGTAGATGAAGGCGAAGAAAAGATTCTGGCGGATATTGCGCATGGTGGCCTGACTGAGTTTTCGAGCGCGCACCACGCCCGCGAGATCACCCTTAACCAACGTCACGCCGGCGCTTTCGATCGCCACGTCGGTTCCGGTGCCCATGGCGATTCCTACATCGGCCTGTGCCAGAGCGGGTGCGTCATTGATGCCATCGCCCGCCATGGCGACGGTGTGTCCTTCTTTTTGCAAGCGACCGACTACATCAGACTTCTTGTCCGGAGAGATTTCCGCTTCGAAAGTGTCGATGCCAAGCGTCGCGGCTACGGCTTGGGCTGTGCGGCGGTTGTCTCCGGTGAGCATGACAACGCGTAATCCCGCAGCCTTGAGATCGCGCAACGCTTGCGGCGTCGACGGCTTGATCGGATCGGCCACGCCAATCAGTCCCGCTGGACGGCCCGACACCGCGACAAAGACTACAGTCTGGCCGTCCCGGCGCAGTTCTTCCGCATTTGGACTCATTGCGTCGACAGACATGCCCGATTGGTGAAAGAACTTTTCGTTCCCCGCGGACACAAGCTCCCCATCGACCTTGCCGGTGATGCCAAGTCCAGTGAGCGATTGGACGTCTGAGGCACTGGTCAACGGTATGTTGTTGGCCTTGGCGGCAGCGACGATTGCGGAACCGAGAGGATGCTCGCTTCCCTGCTCCAGGCTGGCTGCCAGGCGAACCAGTTCAGTTTCATCGCTTCCCGAAAGCGTGACCACCGATTCGACGGAGGGCTTGCCTTCAGTCAATGTGCCGGTCTTGTCGAACACCAGCGTATCTACTCTTTCCAGGATCTCTAAGGCTTCCGCGTTCTTGATGAGAACGCCGGCCTTTGCGCCCCGACCGGTGCCGACCATTATGGCCATTGGCGTAGCTAGCCCGAGGGCGCAAGGACAAGCGATGATTAGCACGGCCACCGCGTTGACCAGCGCGTGCGCGAGGCGGGGCTCGGGCCCGAGGAGACTCCAGACGATGAAGGTGAGAACGGCGATGGCAATTACCGCGGGGACAAACCATGCGGCAACGCGGTCGGCCAGACGCTGAATTGGAGCCCGGCTCCGCTGCGCTTGACTCACCATCTGGACGATGCGTGCCAGCAGGGTTTCGCTGCCGATGCGATCGGCCCGCATCACGAACGATCCTGTGCTATTTACGGTTGCTCCAATCACACCGCTGCCTGGCTCTTTTCGAACCGGCATCGACTCTCCAGTGATCATGGATTCGTCAACCGAACTTGTCCCTTCGAGGACCACGCCGTCGACCGGGATCTTTTGGCCGGGCCGGACGCGCAGCCGATCGCCCGGCTTTACCTGATCGAGGGGAATGTCCTGTTCATTGCCGTCGCGCAGAACGCGCGCGGTCTTGGGGCTAAGGTCGAGCAGGGCGCGAATGGCTGCGCCGGTGTGGCTGCGGGCTCGCAGTTCGAGCACTTGTCCCAGAAGCACGAGAGTAACGATGGCGGCAGCGGCTTCGAAGTAGACCGGCGGGTTGCCGCTGGTATCGCGGATTGAAGCGGAAAAAATGCCGGGGAAAACGGTCGCGGTCAGGCTAAAAGCAAAGGCCACCCCTGTGCCCATGGCGATGAGCGTGAACATATTCGTCGAGCGATTGACGATTGAGGTCCAACCGCGCTGAAAGAACGGCCATCCGCCCCAAAGGACGACGGGGCTGGCGAGGAGCAGCTCGATCCATGGGAGCCAGCGCCCGGGCAGCGCTCGTCCGACCGGCATTCCTGGCAACATGTCTGCCATCGCGATTGCCAGGAGCGGGGCCGTAAGGGCGAGGCTGATCCAAAAGCGGCGCGTCATATCGCGCAGTTCAGGATTTTCTTCTTCGGTCGCGGTGATCGTGCGCAGTTCAAGCGCCATGCCGCAGATGGGACAGAATCCCGGACCGGGCCGGATGATTTCCGGATGCATGGGGCAGGTATATTCGTTGCGGGTAGTGGGCAGGGGCGTTTCACGCTCGAGTGCCATGCCACAACTTGGGCAGGGTCCGGGTTTGCTGGCGCGGACGTAGGAACACATGGGGCAAACGTAAGCTGCTTGAGTTCCAGGCTTTGGACTTCCCGACCCAGGATTCACCGGCGAAGCGGACGGACGAATCGCTGGCGCGCCAAGGCTGACGAATTTGTTGGAATTGGGGCGCGAAGGCTGGGTCAGATATTTTCCGGGATTGGCTTTAAATTTCTGAGCGCAGGAGGTGCAACAAAAGTAATGGGATTTCCCGGCGTGCTCGAGGCGGTGCTTCGCCGTCGCAGGGTTCACGTTCATGCCGCAAACCGGATCCTTCACAGCCCTCGGGGAAGTTGCAGTGTCATTCTTCATGTCTTGGGTCGCCTTGCTGCATTCTGGCGCCGCCAGACGCGGCGTCCAAGGTTTACGTGTGCATGCGATTTTTCGAGCTAGATAGCATTCTAGATTCTGGTCGCTGGCGCTGCGATTCTGACTGCCTCAATCATGCTGTTGGCGACTGTTGTATCTTAGAGGATGAGGAGCAACAAGAGCCATATGACCCAAATGGAAGTCGCTTACCGTTACGGTTCTGTGCCAGGAGAAGCAGAGATGCGCGCGCTCGATGGCGTGCGGGAAGTTTATGGAGTCCGGCGGATGCAGTTTGATCCGAAGGAACGGATTGTGCGCGTGGAGTTCGACGCCTCACGCTTCAAAGAGCCGGTGATTGCGGGATTGCTGCGGCAGGCTGGACTGGATATACAAGAAAAACTTGTGCTGGCGTAAGCCCGGCGACAAATCAAGAGCTTGGGGAAGGGCTCTTGTCGGCCAGGTGAAATCGAGCTGAAGGGAAATGCAAGGGGCGTCCAAGAAAACCTCTGGCCGAAGTTTATCTTCAAGGGCGCCCCGTTGCGCGCCACTTCGTCTGCCGATAAGTGTAGCACTCGATTTGCCAATTTCAAGCCCCTGAAAATATGAGCTGCGTGTGCGGCGGGATAGGGTAGGAATTGCCAGCGGTGAGAAAGATTTACGCTGGAACTCACATAGGCAAGAGCGGTGCCAAAGGCTCATGCAGAGTGTGAGAAAAGAATATTTAGTGCGGGAAGTAAGGTGTTTACTGTATGGCGATCGCGCGGCGACCTTGCCTTCATCGATGCCAGCGTTTCCGATATAATCGAAATCTCTGCTGATTTGTTTTTTGTGCGCCCGTAGCTCAGCTGGATAGAGCATCTGGCTACGAACCAGAGGGTCGGGAGTTCGAATCTCTCCGGGCGCACCATTCTTCAGTCGAGCTGTTCAATTCTCGCAGTGCTCTCCCGTGATGGCTTGCGTCTGACTTCGCTTCCCTGCTCTGCCGACGACGGTACATGCCACCCCGTCGGCACCAGTCCGCTTACGGAATGCTATGATTCCCGCCACACGAGGGATTGTTCATGCAGCTTGGAATTCTCACACCGTGGAAGTTCAGACAAGTCTCAGCCCAAACATTGCTGAACGCTGCAATCATCCTTGCACCGACGATGATTGGGAGGGCCCTCGCCCAGTCGTTGGCTGCCACTTCGGAACCAAAGATAGCGACGGTTCACGTCGATGCGACGCCGGGACATGCCATCAACTCCTTCGATCCCGATAGCGCGCTGGGCAGTTCGATCGATGTGCTTTCTCGCTTCGATATCAACAAGGTTTACACTCCACACATCATTCAGGAGTCCCTCTCTGCCGGCTGGGGATCGATCACTTACCGGAACAACACCGAGCTGCGCATGGCCGCTTGGCATTGGACGGAGAATGGAACCTGGAGCGACCCGGCCCATCGCAGCGGATACTTCACCGGCAGCGCCGAACTCAAAGAGCCAACCCGCTACATTCTCGCCTACGCCTTGCCGCATCGGGGATTTGCGACCAGCGGGGATCGGCCAGTGCCAGGTCCCAATCTCACGTATTGGAAGAGCAATCCGTATCTCACCAGCAAGTTCACAGGAGAGAGCGACGCGCTCCATCCGCAGTGGGTGGTTGTGGACTTGAAGGCGGAGAAGCCGATCGACGCGGTACGCATCGCATGGGCGAGCCCTTATGCCACGACTTATCAAGTCGAGTATTGGACGGGCGGGGACGCGCTTGATTTCGACCTGGGTCCCAAAGGTGAATGGAAGGTTTTTCCCTCAGGGACGTTGAAGAACGCGCAAGGCGGTACGGTTACGCTGAAGCTGGCGGACACGCCGGTGTCGATGCGCTTCCTGCGAATCTTGATGACGGAGTCCTCGAATACCTGCGATGAGCACGGAGCCGATGACGTTCGCAACTGCGTCGGGTATGCCATTCAGCAGATTGCAGTGGGCATGATTGATTCCGCCGGCGCTTTCGTCGAAGCCGCAAAGGCTGCAACCGAGAGCGCAACGACTTATTGCGTTTCGTCCGTTGACCCTTGGCATGCGGCTGCCGATGTGTACGATGGTGGGCCCTACCAGCACACGGGCTTCGATCTTTTCTTCACCAGCGGGCTGACCAACAATCTACCAGCGATGATCCCGGTCACAATGCTTTATGGCACGCCTGATGACGCTGCCGCGCAGATTGCCTATATTGAGAAACGCGGCTATCGCATCGGATACGTAGAGATGGGCGAAGAGCCCGATGGCAAGCACGCCATGCCGGAAGATTACGGCGCGCTTTACATTCAATGGGCGGCAGCCATTCACAAGGTCGATCCCGCGCTAAAGCTGGGTGGGCCGGTGTTCGAGGGCGTCAACGAAGATGTCCGGGTGTGGCCCGATGCGAAAAGCCGGGTTTCGTGGATGGGCCGCTTTGTGGATTACCTGAAGGCGCACGGCCGCCTTTCTGATCTGGCGTTCGTGTCTTTCGAACACTATCCGTTTGAGCCGTGCACCATCACCTGGAAAACTTTGTATACCGAACCGCAATTGATGAAACACATCATGCAAGTATGGAGAGATGACGGTGTGCCTAAGAATGTGCCTCTGATGGTTACCGAAAATCACCTCGCCAATGAACTCACTGGACCCATGACGACGATCTTTGCGGCGCTGTGGCTCGCCGACAACGTTGGATCTTTTTTTGAAGGTGGCGGAACGGCCTTTTATCACTCGCCCATTCAGCCGCAAGGCATTCACAATACGTGTCTCGGTTGGGCATCGTGGTCGAACTTTGTCTCTGACGAGAATTACGACATCAAGGGATATACCTCACCCTATTTCGCCGCTCATATGATTAACCTGGAGTGGGTGCAGCACCGCTCGGGCGTGCATCAGATGTTTCCTTCTTCGTCGGATGTCAAGGACGCAGGCGGGAATGTGCTGGTCACGTCTTACGCGGTGTATCGGCCTGACGGAAACTGGTCGCTGATGCTGGTCAATCGAGACGAGAGCAGCGCACACACGGTTCGTGTCCAATTTGAGAATTCCAAGAAAAGACGGAATGCATCCTTTTCAGGGCCAGTCACTTTTGTGACTTTCGGGAGCGAACAGTATGTGTGGATCAACGACGGCTTGAATAGTCATCCCGACCCGGACCATCCTCCTGTCGGCACGACGATCAGCGCCAGTTCGCAAACCGAGTTCACTCTCCCTAAAGCGTCGATCACCGTCTTGCGAGGGAAGGTTCCGGGCTTGAACGATTGAGGGTTTGGCTACGCCGGATGCGTTTGCACGAGCCGCGAAACACAAAAATGCCCGGAATCCTTTCGAATCCCAGGCATTCTGGTTGCCACTTAGACAGCTTGAACGTTCTCAGCTTGCCAGCCCTTGGGGCCTTTAGTGACGTCGAACTGCACCGCCTGGCCTTCTTGCAGGCTACGGAAGCCGCCAGCCTGAATCGCGGAGAAGTGCACGAAGACGTCTTCGCCATTTTGACGGCTGATGAAGCCGTAGCCCTTGGCGTCGTTAAACCACTTTACTGTTCCTGTTTCTGCCATTTTTTGTACCTTTTTCTGTTCTTAGATTGTGCTGAGAAGATTCGCTGCTAGTGAGAGGGGTGCGCTGGTTGGCGGTACCGACTTTCAATTGCTTGTGAGTCAAACTTAGCTGGAACTCATTATACACGAGGAGAGGTGACGCTGCGGAATATTGCACTGCCGTCAGTTTTACTCGCGCCCGATCCTTCGATCCGCTGGGCCTTTGGGATGATGACGGCTCCAACGTGGGTTAACCTTTTGTTTTGGATTCAGGCATGCCGACGACAACAGTGCGTCGGCCCGGAAGCTCCTCGTTTGGGATCTCCGCACTGAATTGCAGGTCCAGGCCGAGACGCCTGCTTTCCTGATATGCGGCATCGTTGAAGAAGTAAACGATGTCGCCGCCAAAGCGATCTTTGGCGCGGCGGCGTTCGTCGAGGTCAAAGGGGCGGGCAGAATAAACTTTCAGCGCAGGCGTTTCTCTCAGGATGGCACCGAGTTCGCGCTGGAAATCAAGCGCTCCCTGCCGTACTTGCGCCATGGTGAAAGCGAGAACGTGGTAGGACATAGTTAGAGACCGAGCATCGCAGGAAGACACCCGATCTGTCCAGTGTGGCGCCACGTAAACACAAATCTTATCGTCACCTGCCCCGGCGCATGGGATAATCTGGGCAGCATCGGTCAAAACTTCACCTCAGTCAACATCCCCCCGTAAAATAGGTCACTCAAGGAGAAGTCATGACTCGCGAGCATTATCGGAATCTCTGGACTGCCCTGGTCTGCACTAGCCTGGCTCTCAGTTCGACGGGAAATTTGCAGGCCGCCGAGACACACCTCGATGCCACTCCGTCCACCCATCACATTCAGACGGTGTTCATTATTCTGATGGAAAACCACAACTGGACGGGTGATGGCAATCTGGATATCAAAAACAAACCAGCCGCTCCGTACATCAACAAAACTCTGGTTCCCATGGGATCGCACGCGGAGCAGTACTTTAATCCGCCGAACCTCCATCCCAGCCTGCCCAACTACTTGTGGCTAGAGGCGGGCACGAACTTCGGCATTTTCGACGATGGCCCTCCCAGTCAACATCCTCTTCCCTCCAAACTCCACCTAGTCACCTTGCTGAACAGTGCGAACATCTCGTGGAAGGCATACCTTGAGAACACTACTGGCAAAATGTGCCCGTTATCGGACAGCGGAGAATACGCCGTCCGGCATGAACCCTTTGCCTACTTTGACGATGTCAGCAACTACCAGAACCCTAAGTCCAAATATTGCATCGCCCATCTTCGGCCCTACACCGAGCTGGCTGCTGATCTGAAGAACGGCACTCTGCCGCGCTACGTCTGGATCACGCCAAATCTCTGCGACGATATGCACGATAACTGCACCGGGAATCCGATTGCGCAAGGCGATAAATGGCTTTCTAAGAACGTGCCGGCAATCCTCCAGTCCGCCGCCTTCAAAAAGGGTGGTGCACTGTTCATTGTCTGGGACGAAGCGGACAACGGAGACGGTCCCATCCCTATGATCGTGCTCTCGCCGTTTGCCAAGGGACACGGCTATTCCAACCAGGCTCATTACACCCACGGATCCATGCTGCGCACCATTGAGGAGATCTTTGGAGTGAAACCCTTGCTGCGGGATGCGGGAAAAGAAAAAGACTTGCGCGAAATGTTCACCGTGTTCCCGTGAGAATATCCAGCTTAAATCTGCTACGCTTGTACTCACGAGCGGACCCGTAGCTCAACTGGATAGAGCACTGCGCTTCGAACGCAGGGGTTGGGAGTTCAAGTCTCTCCGGGTCCGCCATTCCGGACCGTTCACCTCGCTGTGAGATGTTGCAAGCAACGCCGCTTCGATTATCTATCTGTAGAGACGTACCTTGCTATGCGTCTGGCCGCTGCCAGTAGTCCCCTGGACAGTTCTCCTTTCATCCTCCGCTAGTGGATTCCGTCTTCTACAATGCGAGAGTGAAAACTTGGGACGTCATCGTTGTGGGTGGCGGAATCATTGGACTCTCGCTCTCGATTGCTCTGCACAAGCGGGGCGTGCGCGTTCTGGTGGTGGAGCGCGGAGAGCCTGGCCGCGAAGCTTCGCATGCCGCAGCGGGAATGTTGGCCGACTGCCCGCTCGAGACTCCGCCGGCGCTGCTGGGACTTGCTAGAGTAAGCGCACAAATGTATCCGGAGTTTGTTCATGAGTTGCAGGACGAATCCGGAATGAAGATTGATTTACGCGATGACGGCACGCTTTTGTTTGTGTCGTCAGATCGTGATTCGGAGCTGTCGGAATATTGTGCAGCGAACCCGCTCCCCGCGCCTCTGGCCGACCTTGAGCCCGCGCTGGCCGAAACGAATGGCCGGGCTGTTTACCTAAAAGAACGCAGTGTTGATCCGCGCGCGCTGGTCGCAGCCGCGTTAAAGGCAGCGAAACACCGGGGAGTGGACATCTCTTCCGGCACCACTGTGACCGATGTGCTTCTCTCGGATGGCAAAATCACAGGCGTGCGTACCGATAAAACACAATACGGCGCGCCCCGTGTTGTGAATTGCGCCGGCGCATGGGCCGGAAGTTTCTCGACGCATCGCTTTCCCACCCGCCCGGTCAAAGGACAAATGCTGGCAGTAGTGTGCCCGGAGAGAAATGTTGTGCGTCACGTTGTCCGCACTCCGGAGATGTACCTGGTGCCGCGCAGTGATGGACGAATCGTGATTGGCTCGACACTGGAAGAAGCGGGGTTCGACAAACGCACCGACGCGGATACCATTCAGCGCATGCATCAGGCGGCAATTCGAATGGTGCCGGCTCTCGGGCAGGCGCGGGTTCTGGAAGACTGGGCCGGGCTAAGACCGGGAACGCCCGATAACATGCCCATCCTTGGCGCGACGACTACACCGGGATATTTTGTCGCCGCTGGGCATTTTCGCGATGGAATCCTGCTCGCCCCGGTTACGGCGCATGTGATGGCGCAGGTAATCACGGGCGCACAGCCCGATTACGATATTTCACCGTTTTCTCCGGCGCGATTTCAGAACTGATTGCTTTCCTCGAAACTCCGCAACCGTAGACTAATTCCGATTTCATTTACCTTGTCCGTTCAGCGTGCTAAGAGCCTTCTTCGCTGCCTCGAGCTTGGGGTTTAGCTCAAGCGCCTGCTGGAAGGCAGCCTGAGCCTCCGGAGCACGCCCCTGCTGCTGCAGGATCTGACCCAGTCGGAAGTAGCCTTGGGCAGACGAAGACTCAGCGACATTTCGAATGGCATCGGAGAGTTCCACCTTCGCGAGCCCGTCCGTGGCATCCGCTTGCTGCGGGTTGATCTGCAACGCTTGCTCATAACTTGCGCGTGCCTTGGAGTATTCTCCGAGTTGGCTGTACAGCCTGCCCAGCGTGTCTAATGCTGTGAGCCGCATTTTGGAATTCGTTACCAGAGGAATCGCCGTCTCGTACTCGAGGATCGCATCCCGCGGTCGGTCGGTCAGAGCGAAATCTCCGGCTAGATTGAGATGGCCGCCCGGATCCTGCGGCCTGAGGCTGATTGCCTTCTTGAAATGGGGTATGGCCTCGTCGTAGCGCTCCGCCTCCAGAAGAGCGGCGCCCAGATTTTGCTCTCCGAAAAAATTATCTTGTGTGACATCTACTGTATGCGCCCACAGATCGACCGCGCTGCGCCAATATCTAAGCTGGTCGCAGCTAAAAAGTATGAGAACGCCAAGGACGACTGCAGCCATCTTCGCCCGTGGCGCAAAGCCGAACTGCCGGCTATCCGCCAGATCTGCGGCGCCCCACACGACCATCACAAAAACTCCAATCAGCGGAATGTAGGCGTAGCGATCGGCAATGGCTTGCTCGCCCACCTGGACAAGCCCGATCACCGGGACCAGCGTGCCAAGATACCAGAGCCAGCCAGTAATCAGGTACGGCCGCGAGGTGCGCTGCCACCACGCCAACGCGCTCACAGAAACCACAAATAGCGCCGCAAGCCCCAGTTTCCAGAATGCGAGCGTAGCGCCGGGGTGAGGATAGAACACGGCCAACCATGCGGGCCAGAACGCCTTCCATACATACATCGCGTAGGCGTAAATAGCGTTCTCCAGGCGTACGCCCAGAGGAAGCACTAGCCGCATGGAACCGCCCGAGCGCTGCGCGAAGATAGTCACAGCGCAGGCGGCGGCAGACAGCACAAGTAGCGGCAACTTTTCAAGGATGAGCTTCGAGATGCTCGCCTGAGGTACCGACGATGCGATCTCGGGCCTCGATTGATCCAAGCCCTGGATTCGTCTCAGTGGCCAGAAATCGAGCAGCAAGAGCACGCACGGCAAAGTCACAACCATGGGTTTTGAAGCAAGCCCGAGCACAAACAAAACAGTGACGACCAAATACCGCTTGACGTTCGGCTTAAGCGCATACCGGCCATAAGCCCCGAGTGTCAGCAAAAAGAAAAGTGTGCTCAGGACATTCTTACGTTCCGCGATCCAGGCGACGGATTCAACGTTAAGCGGATGAATCGCGAACAGCGCCGCCACCAGAAAGCTGCGTCCCGGAGCATTCGTTGCCCGCACCAACAGCAAGAACAGCAGCATAACGCACAGCACGTGGAGCAGCACATTGGTGAGGTGATGCCCGGAAGGATTCAGATCATACAACGTGCAGTCCAGGGCATGCGAAACCCACGTCAGCGGGTGCCAGTTCGCGGCCTCCGTCGAAGTAAAAGCCCAGCGAACCGTCCCCCAAACCAGGCCCGCCTGCACGTGAGCGTTATTGGTGACGTAACTGTCGTCGTCGTAGTTGAAAATGAAGGGATGGCCAATGGCCGGGCTATGGACCGCGAAGGTTACCACCGCCAGCAGGAGGCAGATCGAAAGATTGCGCTTTCGTGGAGATGCGAGCACAAAGCGCTCGAGCCTTTGCCGGAAACCGGATTGTCCCGGCACAATAAGCGCTGCTCTGGTTGCTGACTGTTGGTTGTCCGTTCTTGCCCTGGGAGACATGATGAATCTGCAAAACAACCCTGCATGCCTAGCTGTGGCAAGCAGAGGCATTGTACATGGGCCAGCATTCCTCTGGAGTTGGTGGAAGTTCCCAACTGGTAATTAAGCGTTAGTTCTTTTTGCGCGTCATTTTTATTTCGTCTGGTTCTTCTGTAAATGACCGGTACACTGGAGGACCGGCAGGCGGGGATACTTGGGAAATGTAGGATCGGTGTCTGAAAGTTTACAACGATAAAATGTCGATCCTCGATCAGACTGAATTTGCTGCGAGTGCACGCAGTCTAGGCACAATCCGACGCGACCCAGTTCATCTCTGATACGGGTATCTTCCGTCACGTTCTGCAGGATAACGCACCGCAGAACTCGCATCACGCCTTCAGGTATACTTATTCGTTTCGTTGATACTCCAGCCCTAAACGCATCTGAATAGGGAGAAAGGGACACATCTTATGGCTTCCCCAGCAGTGGATTACGCTCGTTCCAATCAGCAGCGTTTCTTAAACGAACTCAAAGATCTGCTTCGTATTCCCAGCATCAGCACATTAGAGGAGCACAAGTCCGACGTACAGAAGGCTGCCGACGTAGTGGCGAACGAACTCCGGCGGATCGGTATGGAGAACGTTGAGGTTATCCCGACCAAAGGCCATCCTCTGGTTTATGCGGACTGGCTCCACGCCCATGGCAAGCCGACCGTGCTCATGTATGCACATTTTGATGTGCAACCGCCTGATCCAGTCGACGAGTGGCACACTCCGCCATTTGAGCCGACTGAGCGCAACAGCAATATCTATGCTCGCGGCGCAGTCGACGATAAGGGCCAACTCTGGATGGAGGTCAAGGCTCTCGAATCCTTGATGAAGGCTCACGACAGCAAACTTCCCATCAACGTGAAAATTATTTTCGAAGGCGAGGAGGAAGTCGGCGGCGAGTCCATTGCCGAATATGTGCGCAAACAGAAAAGCAAACTCAAGGCGGACTTCGCGCTGGTTTGCGATACAGAATTGTTCGCGCCGGATCTTCCAACGTTGTGCGTCGGGCTGCGCGGACTGGTTTACACAGAGATCGAGGCCTTCGGCGCAAAGACCGACCTGCACTCCGGCATGTACGGCGGCGCGGCACCCAATCCATTTTTCGCTTTAATTGAAATCATCAGCAAGCTGAAGGATGCGAAAGGCAAGATACTGATTCCCGGTTTCTATAAAAACGTGAAAGCTCCGACTGCGGCCGAGTTGAAGGCATGGAAGCGGCTGCCGTTCAACGAAGAGCACTATCGCAAGACGGAAGTCGGTTCCAAGGTGTTGACCGGAGAGCCGGGATTCTCCGTGCTCTATCGCACCTGGGCGCGTCCAACGCTGGAAGTCCACGGCATGCCCGGCGGATTTGTTGCTCCCGGCGCCAAGACGGTAATCCCGGCGAAGGCGTCAGCGAAGGTTTCCATGCGGATGGTGCCCAACCAGGATCCGGACGACATCCTCAAGCGTTACACCGCCTATGTGAAAAAGCTCACGCCGAAGGGCATTGAAACCAAAATTAAAGTATGGAGTAAGGGCCCGGCCTGCGTAGTGGGCACAGACAACAAGTACGTCAAAGCCTCCACCGAAGCCATGCACGAGGTGTTCAAGAAGGACACAGTCTTCATTCGCTCCGGCGGTTCAATTCCGATCGTAACCGACTTTCAGGACGTGCTGAAAATCCCCAGTGTCATGATGGGCTTTGGCTTGCCCGACGACAATCTGCACGCCCCCAACGAGAAGTTTCATATCCCCAACTTCTATCGCGGGATTGAATCGATCTGCTTGTTCTTCGAGAAGCTAGGCGAGTAGAACACGTCGGCGGGAACTGTGTCGGGCCGGGTCTTTGACCCGGCCACGCTGAGCAAGCAGCGATATCATAGGTCCTGTGGGGAAAAGGGATGTCAGCTTCAGTGCGATCAAAACTGTGAAAAGGCCGGCTAGGGTGAAGTTCAGGACCAAGTCAGAAGAAACAGTCTCCTTCCGGGCGGTCAAGACGTTTCAAAAAAGAGGAAGTTGTTCATTTCCGCGCTAAAAAGAAATGAAGCGCATTTATCTCGAAAGCAATTTTCGTTGACCCGCCGCCCCTCCTTAATTGATAGCCGAGACTTGACCCTGCGCACCACGCTTTCGAATGACCTTGCTCCTGTCAGGCCGTGACAGGACTTTTGAGCGCACTGGCTGCAGGCGAAGAAACGGCGTAAAGTTGTGTAAACGCTGATAGCGTTAACTGACCGGCAAGGCGAGCCGCCATCACAGAAAGCCCTTTACCCCATTAGGATCGCTGGCCGCTTTGCCTCCATCTTGCACCAGAACAGCATAATCAGCGGGTACACGATACCCACCAGCGTAATCCGCCATCCTGCGTAATGATGGTGAGGGCACGAACTACATTTGTAAATCCCGGAAATCAGGAAAGTCGGAACCGAAAGATATACCGTCGCCGGCACTAGAACGCTCACCAGCCGCGAACGGATGAGAAGGGCGCCGCCAGTCCACAACAGCATAGCTCCGGTGACAGTACCCAAAGCCCCAACGATCATCGGATCGGTCTCACTGTTAAGGACACCACGATACACAAGTTCCTGCACCGCCCCGCCAGTTTCCAGGGCTCCAAATACAAGCGCGAACAACGAAACCGCCATGTGACCACGCACCGCTCTCCTCCTTAGTGGAATTTGCTAGCAGCTCAACTAACCGCTCTGAAAAAAACAAAAAACAATACAGACGACGCGAGAAACGAAATCGCCCCGGCCATCACCGCATTGCTGGCGAGGCGCAACGGCACTGCCACGGTCAGCAATTCCCACAGAGCAGAACGCCACAGAGAGGTCACTCCAGCCGGCCCACGTTCGACGATGGCATCGTTTGCAGCAGTCTCGAAGACGTCCGCCATCTCCGCGCCGAACTTGCGGCGCAGATCAGTTGGATAGAAAATGAGCAAACCCGCGTAGACGACTCGACTCAAGCGAACGATTGTCAATTGTCTTTCAGTGGACATCATTCACTCCGCGGTTCCCGGCACCAGCTTGCGCCTGCGCGCCAATCGCACCGCCGACTCCATGCGTGAGAGCTCGGCTTCCAGCAGCGACTTGCCGTTGCCCATGAGCCGATAGTATCGCCGGCGGCTATCCTCCGTCGTACTTCGGCTCCTATCCACTTCCCCGATCAGCCCCAAGTCGAGTAGTCGTTGCAGCGAGGTGTAAAGCGTTCCCGGTCCCATACGGAACTTACCATCCGACAGCGCCGACGTTTCCTGCATTATGGCGTAACCATGCTTTTCGCCATCGGCCAGCACCAACAGAACGTAGAAGACCACCGGCGTCAGCGGAAGAAGTGACCGCAATTCCTCAGGGAGATTTCGCTTCATCGGGCTCTCAACTATATCCGTAATGGATATATCAATATACGATATACATGTCAACTACAATTTTCCCTGGACGACCGTTGAAAAATCTCGATTAGGCTCAAAATTCCCCCGATTGCGATCCCGGTCTGTCTCCGATACGTGGAGCATTGCCAACCCTGTCCGCAAGGTGGAGTTCGAACTTTTGCACCTTAAGCCTCTAACCTCATTGCCTTCCACCGCCTTTTGCGTTAGGCTTATTCCGCTCTCGCGATTCTTCCCTTCCTTCTCCCTCTGCACCCATTTCACGCGCCAATGCTGCATTGCGTGTGCAAAATGACGGGGTTGCGCACAAGGGGACGCTATATATAGTGTTTTCTTGCTTGACCCCGGCACAATTTCGCCGTTACAGTAGCTTCCATCTATGCGCCTAGGCGTGTGCAGTTCACAGGGATGTTCTCGCAGAGGGCCGGTCGAGGAATCTAAGTGGTTAACCGGCTCCTGAAGGAGTAGAAGTTGCTCAAACTGAAAAAACTGCAGATTCTCGGTTTTAAATCTTTCTGCGACCGCACCGAACTCAAGTTTCATGGGGACGGCGTCGCGGCCATTATCGGCCCCAACGGTTGTGGGAAGTCCAACATCGCGGATGCGATCTCATGGGTTCTAGGCGAGCAGTCGGCGAAGACCCTGCGTGGTTCTCGCATGGAGGACGTTATCTTTGCGGGCACCCGCGATCGCAAGCCCACCGGCATGGCCGAGGTCGCGCTCACTTTGATTGATCCCGAAGTGTACGACGGCCCTGACGCGAATAATCCGACCGAGATCGAAGTCCAGAATGACCTGCCGGAGGACGCAGGCGACTGGGATGAAGCGGAAGTCCGAGCCAAAGCCGCGGAGGAAGTCGAGCGCCTGACCGAAGAAGCGCAGCCTGGACAAACCGATGGAGAGCCGGGCGTCTCGCCCATCGAGTCGACCCCAAGCGCCGGACCGCAAGTTGTCCTAAAGATCCGCCGCCGAAAGTTTCAGCAGCAATTCCGCGCCGGAGAGATCGTGGTCACTCGCCGCCTCTTCCGCTCCGGCGACAGCGAATATCTGCTAAACGGTAAGCTCTGCCGCCTGCGCGACATTCAGGAATTGTTCATGGGCACCGGCCTGGGGCCGGAATCTTATGCCCTCATCGAACAAGGGCGGATTGGTCAGATTCTGAGCAGCCGCCCGACGGATCGGCGCGCCATCATCGAAGAAGCCGCCGGCATCACCAAGTTCAAGACCAAGAAACGGCTTGCCGAAGCCCGTCTCGAAGATGCCAAGCAGAACCTGTCGCGGGTCAACGACATTTTCGAAGAAGTCACTCGGCAAATGAATTCCCTGAAGCGCCAGGCCTCGAAGGCCGAACGCTACGCCAAACTTCGGGAAGAGATGCGTGCGAAGCTGCGTTTGGTGCTGGCCAGCAAGTTCGCGCAATTGGATCGCGAGAGCCTTGAACTGGACCAGCAGATCAACTCGCTGTCCGAGCAGATGCGTCATCAGACCGAGGCGGTTCAGCAACTCGAAGCCGAGCACGCCGACCGCACCCAGCGGGGGTATGCTATCGAGAGCGAGATTCGCGAAAACCGCGAGCGTCTCAACCAGATCAAGCTCGAAAGTGAACGGGCGCATGCCCAGCGGCGGCATAACGAAGAGCGCTGCGTGGAACTCGTGGTGCGATCGGCAGCATCCGAAGCGGAACTGTCGCAGGCACAGCACCGCCTGACGGCTTTGCAGGCCGAGCGCGACACGAATCGACAATTACTGGAGTCGGCGACCGCTGATTTCGCCCATGCTCAGCAGGAATTCGCCCAATGCCAGCATGAAGCTGCAGACGCGGCGAGCGCGCTTGCTGAACTGGAACATCAGCAGGAAGCATCCCGTATCTCGGTGATGGAAATCGTCGCCTCCTCCTCCAATCTTCGGAACCTGCTTACTCAGGCGGAAGAGCGCCTTGCGTCGGTAGACCGCGAGGCGCAGCGTTTGCAGCTCGAAATGACGACCGCCAACTCTCAGGTCGAAGCTTTCGGTGGACAGCGCGGACAATTTGCCTTCGAGTTCGAGTCCGTCTCGCAACGTGTCATAGGCCTGTCTGAGGAGATTTCCCAAACGCGTCAGTCGGTCGAAGCCAAGCGCCGCGAAGAAACTGAAGCCAAAAGTCGGCTCGACGGCCTGCGAGCAGAATACGCGTCGGCGATTGGAAAGAAGGGATCGCTGGAAGCTGTTATCGCCGAGCATGGTTATTCGACGGAGTCGGTTCGCCGCCTGTTTCAATCAGGCGTGATGGACGGCGGCTTCGCTCCTGCCGGCGTGTTGGCCGATTTCCTCGAGGTTGAACCGCGCTACGAAGGCGTCGTCGAAGACTTTCTGCGCGACGAGTTGAACTACGTCGTGGTGAAATCCTGGGACGCCGCTGACGAAGGTTTACGGCTGCTGCGCACCGACGTCGATGGACGCGCGACCTTCCTGGTCCACCCCGAAGACGCACAGGCGAAATTCTCCTTCGCCGTCGACGAAGCGGCTCGTGCGGCGACGCCCAGCCAGTCAATCGTCCCGCTGAAGCATGCCATCCGCGTTCTCAATGGCTTTGGGCGATCCTTGGAGGTCATCCTTCCCAAGCTGCGCGACGGCTACATCGTTCCTGAGCCCGGCTCGGCGCGCGAGCTCGCGCTGTCGAATCCGGACGCATTTTTCCTGTCCCAGTCGGGAGAATGCTTCCACAACGTGACCGTCACCGGCGGCAAACAGCGTGCCGA
Source organism: uncultured Acidobacteriota bacterium (assembly GCA_963837015.1). Classification (GTDB taxonomy): domain Bacteria; phylum Acidobacteriota; class Terriglobia; order Terriglobales; family Acidobacteriaceae; genus JABDBE01. Next base: position 134,016 of record CAWIMI010000037.1, read on the forward strand.
AGGCCCGCTTTCCATGAAACGTGAGCTACGGGACGTCATGCGCTTGTTGAACGAGTTGGAATCGGCTCTGCGGAATGAAGAGCTCCGGGTTCTGACATTGGCTCGCGAGATCAAAGAGCTGACCTCCCGACTTGATCGGCTGGACTCAGAAAAGCGCGAAGCGGAAAAGCAGGCCATGACGTCCGGTCACATGTTGCAGCAACTGGACTCCGAGATGGCTCGCGTCAGCGAGCGGTTAAACACCTGTGCTCACGAGATTCAGCGTCTCGCTTCCGAGCGCGCCGAGCAGAAATCATTGATCAGTTCGCGACAGGCGGAATTGGACGCTCTCCAACAGAAGCGCGACGGGTTAGAAGCTCTCGCGGCCTCGGCGAACCTGGAACTGGTTGTCATGCGGGAACGGCGGGACTCGACGGCGCAGAGCGCTTCCCAGCACCTGGCACGCGTAGCCACTTTAGAAGAACGGCATCGTTCCGCGATGGCAGTTCTGGAGAAAATCGAAGCCCTGGTCGCGGATATGAGCGCCCGCGCCGCTTCCCTGCAGGCGCAGATCGAATCCTCGGTTGTCGAAAAACTGCAACGCGAGACTGAAAATCATCAGATGGTCGCGCACCTGGAAGAGCTCGAAGCCGAGCGCAATACCACCGAAGCTCGCGATGGGCTGCTGCAGTTTGAGTCAGACCAGGTGCGTGCCCGGCTGGCCGAGATTGAAGATTCACTGCGAGATGCTCGTCTGTTGCTCGACCAGGCTCGCGATCGCAAGGGTGAGCTTTCGGCGGCCGCTGCCAGACTGCAATCGGACGCCCAGTACATGGCGGAAACCTGCCTCAACGAACTTGGAGTGCAGCGTCACGAGTTGACGGCCGATGCCGCAATTCCTCTCGCGTATGGTGAGCAGTTGGCGGCCGAGGACCAGGCTTATCGTGAGATGCGCACCCGCCTCGACGCTATGGGCCCCGTAAATATGATGGCTCTGGAGGAGTACAAGGAAACCGCCGAGCGCCACGCATTTCTGGATACGCAAAGAAAAGACCTGCTCGATTCAATCGAGAATACCCGGGCCACCATCAAGGAGATCGACGCCTTCTCGCGGCAGAAGTTTGAAGAAGCCTTCCACAAAATCAATGAGAACTTCCAGGCCACCTTCCGCAAGCTGTTTGGGGGTGGGCACGCTTTCATACGATTGACCGACGAAGAGAATAGCGCAGAAAGTGGAATCGACGTAGTGGCGTCTCCTCCGGGCAAGAAGTTGCAGAATGTACTGCTGCTCTCGGGCGGCGAAAAGGCCCTGACCGCATTGTCATTGCTGGTCGGGATATTCCAGTACCAGCCCAGCCCGTTCTGCATTCTTGATGAGGTCGACGCCCCACTCGACGAAGCCAACATCGGACGCTTCACCGAACTGGTTCGGGAGATGAGCATACAGACCCAGTTCGTGCTGATCACCCACAGCAAGAAAACCATGAGTATCGCGCCGGTCCTGTACGGCGTAACCATGCAAGAGCCAGGCGTGTCCAAGCTGGTCTCCGTGCGCTTCGGAGCAACCGCATAGCTACAGGTTACAAAGTGCAACATCCCGCAGTGGCGGACTCATCCGAATACAGGTGGTAGAATACGTATACAGGAGGTTCGTGTGGCGGAATCTGCTGTACTGACTCTGCGATTGGATCCCAAGCTTAAGCGACAACTAGACCGCTTATCGCGTGCGATGAGCCGCAGCCGTTCGTTTGTGGCGGCGGAAGCGATTCGAGAGTATGTGGCGCTGAACGACTGGCAAATCGAGGAAATTAAGAAGGCTGTGGCAGAGGCCGATCGAGGAGACTTCGCCACCGATAAGGATGTAGAGCGGACACTGAAGAGATGGACACACCGTGCGGGTTAGATGGCTCCGGACGGCCTTGGCGAGTTTGACCGCTGAAGCCGAGTACATCGCCCGCGACAACCCTGCAGCAGCCATACATGTGGTGCAAAAGATCGCAGAGGCTGTAGATCAACTCAAACAACATCCGGCGATGGGCCGCCCCGGACGAATAACCGGAACTCGAGAATTATTCGTTTCAGGCACTCCATATATTGTTCCTTATCGTATCCGCGAAAACGACGTCGATGTGCTACGAGTTTTTCACGGGGCACGCAGATGGCCAACGCAGTTTTGAAGTTACCTGAAGTTCGATCTCAAAAGCCCAAATCCTACCGAACTTGGTCGACTTTGTTCGTCAAGCCAAGTTATCCTCTGCTATCCTCAGCTTTTCCACAAACGATCTCTGCCGGAAAGGCGCATCAGGCACGCGATCTCAAGCGCCGCATCAACCTCAACACTTTTTCTTTCAAGGGAATGCACAGTCTCCACATTCGACCGTGACTTAAATCGTTGACAAATATTTCTGGCAGGTTAGAATACCCGACGTTTTCTAACTGTAAAATTTAACTATGAGCCCCCAGCTTCTCGATTCCGTTCTCCTTCGTACAGACTTCCCCGAACTCAAACTCCACGCCAGCGGTAAGGTGCGGGATGTATACGAACTCGATAGTGAACATCTTCTCTTTGTCGCAACCGATCGCATCTCCGCTTTCGACTACGTGTTGGCGACCGGCATTCCCCACAAAGGGCGCGTGCTGACCCAGATTTCTCTGTTCTGGTTCGAGTTCCTCCGCGATACTGTCGCGAACCACGTCGGCACCGCCGATGTAGCGCGTTATCCAGCTGTGGCGCAGAGGTATGCTGACCAACTCAACGGTCGCTCGATGATGGTAATGCGCGCTGAAATGATTCCGGTCGAGTGCGTGGTTCGAGGATATATTTCCGGATCGGCATGGAAGGAGTACAAGGCCAGCGGCCGCGTCTGCGGAATAGAGCTCCCCGCCGGACTCAAAGAGTCTAGCAAGCTGCCCCAACCTATTTTCACTCCAGCCACCAAGGCGACGACCGGGCATGACGAGAACATTCCGTTCGATGAGATGACGCGGATCGTCGGCGTGGAGCTGAGTACTCAACTCCGTGACCTCAGTTTGAAGGTTTACAGCAAGGCAGCAGATTACGCCTTGCAAAAGGGCATCATCATTGCGGACACCAAGTTTGAGTTCGGAATGACCTCGAAGGGCATCACCCTTGCGGATGAGGTGCTCACTCCTGACTCATCTCGGTTCTGGCCCGCAGACAAGTATCAGCCAGGCCGGGTGCAAGAATCGTATGACAAGCAATATGTCCGCGACTACCTCGAGGAAATTCACTGGAACAAGCAACCGCCGGCACCAGCTTTACCTGTGGAAGTGGCGCGCCACACCAGCGAGAAGTACCTTGAGGCTTTCCACCAGCTCACCGGACACGAGCTGGATGTTTAGTGCAGCAATTATTTGGAGAACACGATGACGGGAGCTGATTGGGTCATCGTGGCTGTAATTGTGTTCTCAGTCATTCAGGCCGCGATCTCTGGTTTCTTTCACGAAGCATTTGGAATTGCAGGTCTGGTTTTTGGGTATCTGCTGGCAGCGTGGAATTATCAGCGGTTGGCGGATCGGTTTGCGCCTCATCTAAAGTCCGAGTGGTTGGGTGAGATTGCGGCTTTTCTGATTATTTTCTTGGCGGTGCTGGTCCTTGCCGGAATGGCCGGGCGAATCACCCGTCATATCGTCAAAGAGGCTGGACTCAGCTTTGTCGACCGGATTTTGGGCGGGACGTTGGGCGTCGTGCGCGGGAGTTTGATCGTAGCCGTCATTTTGGTAAGCATGGCTACGTTCACACCCACTTCGCAGTGGCTGGAAGGTTCGGAACTGGCGCCGTATTTCCTGGTAATTGGACGGGCCGCCATTTGGGTGGCGCCGTCGGAATTGCGGGCCCGTTTTTATCAGGGATTGGACTTGCTGCACCGTGAACAGCAGCACCGATAGCGCTCACGATCGCAGCGTCGATACGAAATCAGGCAAATAGAGAAAAGCGCAGCCGACAGGCTTTCAGAGCGGCTTTTCAACAGAAAGAGGATGCCGTGAGAGATCAGCTCGAAGCACTCATCCTGCAGATGTACAAGAGCAATATTCTGTATTCCGAGGCGGTTCGGGAATTCAAGAAGCGATTCATCCTTACCGTGCTGCAGGAGAACAACGGAAATCAGTGCCGTGCCGCACGCCAGCTGGGGATGCATCGCAATACCCTAAGCCGCACTATTTCCGAATTGAAGATTGACATACGGCAGCTTCGGACTGGAGCCAAACGCCCTCCGCGCAGTGCTCGCCCCGCCGTTTATGACAAGAAAGCCGTCCGTTAGCAATCCTTCTGACCAACTTCAGAATACCAGCAAAAAACAAGGGCAGCGTAAAACGCTGCCCTGCATGAACCGAGGTCTCGAGTTCAGTTCGTAGAATGGTGATGGACCGGGGGCTTCTTGGTCGCTGGAGCCGCTTTGGTCAGCAACGCGCCCTTTTCCATGGTCATCACAAATGGGCTCGGCGTATACGAGACGGGCGTGCCCTCGAAGTCCAAGGTTGATCCTTCCTGCGGCATCAGCTTGGCAGGAATGGTTCCGCCCATCGTGATCACGATGTCCGCTCTCTTCGCGTCGATGTCATCCTGACTGGCCGCGATTTGCAGTTCAGTTGGTGATGCCTTGATGACCGTGCCTTCCATCTGCAGGGGGACGCCTTTGATCGCAGACCAAACTTTCTCCGCATCGGCTGGCGCGCCGGCGGAAAGAACCAGCTCCCACTCCGCGAAGCTCATATCCTTTGGAGTCTTCGTCTTTACCAGGTCAGCCGCCTGCTCAGCCGGCGTGGGAGGAACGTATGCCTTGATGGTGAACCCCGGTGGCGGCAGTGGAGTGGTTGCGGTCATCGCCAGAAGTTCGTTCCAGCCTTCTTCCGAACCGTGGTACTTCACGTACTTGGCGTGGCCGAACTTCGTGATCTGTGCCTTGCCCGCAGGATCTTTGACCAGATTGATGGCTCGGGCGATGAAGAACAAGCCGTTGACGTCATCTTCAGGAGTGGCGGTCAGACAGGCGAGCGCGAGAGGATAAACGTTCTCGACGTTGTTGGGATCGGCCTCAACCGCCCCGCGCAAATCTTTCTCCGCAGTCGCGTTATCCTTCAACTGAAGAGCAGCAAAGCCGGCCACGCTGTCAAGAAGAGCGCCCAACTGCGTCTTCGTCTTCTGGAAATCAGCATCCGAGACCCCATCGGGTTTGGCCATGGTGGCCAGCGCCTGCAGGCCGCGTTCCGCGTGCTGTTTCGCATCCGCCCACTTCTGCGCCGCCCGTTCGCTATACGCCAGCAACGCCAGGGCGCGAACGTTATTTGGGTTGGCGGCCAACAGCCGGTTCGCAGTATCAATCACCTTTGGCTGGTTACCAGCTTGTTGATAAGCGCCCATCAGCAATTCCAGGGCGTCTTCCTTCATCACGCTATTCGGGTATTGGGCGATGAAAGCTTCCAGACCGCTGATCTTCGCGGTCGGATCTGTTTGCTGCACGGCTCCTACGTAGGCGTTGTACTCGGCCGGATCCTTGATCTCTTTCTTCTGTTGCGGTTGGGACGCGGTGGGCTGCGCCTGCGCGGGCGCCGCGGTTTGTGTTTGCGGTTGCGTTGTGGCTTGCTGACTTGAGGCTACTCCAGCAAGCGTAATCACAATCGCCACTAGACTCGTCTTCATTTTGAAATGGCTCCTTGAATTGTCGGGAAAAACGGACGGCATTCGTACCCGGGTGTACCCAAGCTCAAGACCCGGCTGCGCAGAGCATGAGCTTCATCCGCTCTGCGGCAGGCCCGGAAAACCCGGCGCCCGCCCGGTAACGCCAACGAGGCCAAGGTATTATTTCCGGTGAGCCGGATTATAAGTATGTACCTCGACTAAGGCAAGCTTACTTTCGCAGTCCTCCCGGCAATCTTGTAAGATGCGACCAGACGCCCACGCGTTAGCGGGCACGTCGAGTCATAGTCATCATACGCAGGCACCCGATGCAGGAAACTACTAATAGCGCTAGTCTGGTCGGCCAAGTTGCCGTGGTCACCGGCGCGGGCCGGGGCATCGGCGCGGCCATCGCAGCCAAACTCGCCCGTATGGGAGCAACAGCCGTGCTTTGCGGACGGAGCCGCGGACCGCTGGAATCGACCGCTGCCGCGATCTCGAAAGCCGGAGGACGAGCCCAGGTCCTCGGGTGCGATGTAACCGACCTAAGCTCGGTCGAGTCCATGGCGGCACACGTAGATCAGACTCTTGGCCGGCTCGATATTCTGGTCAACAATGCCGGTGTGGACGGGTTCGGTGGCCCTCTGCACCAGTTGCCGCCCGACTCCTGGGAGCAGGTGTTGAATACAAACCTGCGCGGCGTCTATTTCTGCATTCGCGCCTGCGCTCCCATGATGATTCGCGCTCGGAGCGGACACATCATCAACATTTCTTCGCTAGCCGGCAAGAACGCGCTGCCGAACGGCGCTGCCTACGCCGCGTCGAAATGGGGACTGAATGGGCTGAGCTACTCCGCCGCGGAGGAACTCCGCGGGCACAACATTCGCGTCTCCGTGGTCTGCCCCGGTTCGGTGGATACGGAATTAAGCCCGCATACCGGGAAAGATCCGGCCAAGATGCTACGCCCGGAAGACGTTGCCCATGCAGTGGCGATGCTCGTTACGCAAGCTCCGCAATCTTTTGTCAGCGAGATTCTGCTGCGCCCGACTCAGAAGCCTTAGGACGGGGCTTCTTTGTTCTGGTCGGTGATGCCGGCGAATTCGAAGACGGTGCGGACGTCGCGCCAGTTTCCTGCCATGGCGCCGGGGATCGCGGCTTGCACTCGCTTCAGCTCGTTCTCTTCCTCCTGCGTCGCGCGCTGGGGTTTCTTTCGCTCCTGCGGAACTGGTTCTTCGCTTGTGCTTTCTTGCGATGCGTTTGGTTTTGCGGCTTCTGGCTCGGCTTGTGGCTTGGCTTGGGATTCTTGGTGGACGAGTTTTGTCGCGGCTTCGCGGGCGGGGGCGCCCGCACCACGCGGGATTGGGCTGGCTTCGTCACCCTGGCTTAGCGGGGGACCGTATTCGGGGTGTTCGATCAGGTATTGCTGGGCGTAGTCGGGGACTTCGCGGACCATCGGCTGCTCGCTGGGCCGGTAGTGAACGTCGTCGAAGCGCACGTTCTTGGCGTTTCTGGCGGCGATGCGCAGGGCTTGCAGGATCAACCGGGCGCGCGGCAGATCGAGCGTGCCTTTCACCAGGGCATCGACTACGTGCATGATGGAAAGCTGGATGGACTCGCAGTCTTCCAGCAGGGCCATGGAATGGAGTTGCATGTCGACGCGCTGTTGTACGCCTTTGATGACACGGGTGTGGAAGTAGCAGAAGAATTCGCCGCGCAGGGCGGGCGAACCGCAGCGCTGTCCGGTGACTTTGATGTGAGTGCAGTTACGAACGTTGGGACGGGTGGGAATGGGAATGGCCATGAACGACTCCTAAAAAAAATCGCGTTTTCGGGTAAATTCTTGATTACATTGAGGCGGAGTTCGAGGGTACCCGCCAGATCTATGAAACGAAAGGGGTTGGAGGCAAAATCTTGGGAACAAAGGAGTTGCGGGGTGATGGAAGCGGCCTGGCAGGTGAATGCGGACGGGAGGGACAACTTAGTGACTCCTGAATTGGAACGTTATATAACCACTCTATATTATATCTTTCAGTAAAGTCAAGGAAATGGTGAAGAAAATTGGGGTGTAGTTCCAAAATGGGAATGGAGAAGTTGGGTGGAGGCTCCGGGATGACAACGCTATTTCGGGAGATGACAGGGTTATTTCGCGAATCTGTGGACGCACACCAGTATCGTGTCTCATAAGCACCCGCATAAGTCCGCGCGTTGGTTCGACGCGACGCACAATGCTCGGTGCTGCGAGCAAAGTACATAGATCCTTCGGTTTGCTCAGGATGACAGCGCGGACTTATGACGGGAACTTGTGGGACGGCACGCCGGGTGGTGCTGGCACCTGGCTAAAAGGACCACCCTTATATCTTCCATTTCCAGACGTGACTAGTATTGAGTCACGTTTCGGCGGAAAGGCCGTCCCGCCCTTAGGCCGAGTTGAGCCTGGCGAGAGAGCGGCCTCCGCGCCTCTCTCTTCGACGCCGTGGGGAATCGAAGGCCTTTTGAGCCTGCAGGTTCAAGGTCGGCGCCCAGAGTTTGCCCGGGGCGGAAGCCGGAACCGCAGATTAACTCTAGGCAGTCATGCACAAGTCGTCAGGCCGAAGGTTTTCTCGGTTGTGGAATCGATGTCAGCACAGCGGAAGGACAGGGCACCCGCTTTTGCGTGCGGTGAGAGCATGGGCCAGCCGCCCTGCCCAGTTACTCGCTGGCCTTGTTGTTGCGTTGAGCTGCCTGCAGTTTCTGAATATCAGCCGGTGTCAACTGCGGCCGGTCGATGGTCAGAGTCAGTTTCACAAGTTTGCCGTTAAATTCAAAGGGCACCTGGTAGTCCTGATCATTTACGGGCGTGCCCGTGTCGGCGCCCACATCGAAGTTTTCGTCCCACTGCAGGATGAACGGGATGGAGTGTTCCATCGATTGCGTGGCGACGGCTTTGCCGTCCACCTTCAAAACACCCGTGCCGCCGCGGCCGATGCCGCTGGGGCTGCCGAAGGCGAGCGTTCCCATGCCGAGCCCTTCGTATTTGAAATCAAACTCGACCGTGTGCTTGCCTGGGGTGAGTGCCTCTGGGCTTTCCCAGCGGATGCGCTTGAGGTCCACCAGGTTCCAGAGGAAGATCAGCTTGCCTTTCAGGAGGTAGAAGCCGTATCCGCCGAAGCGGCCGCCTTGTGTGACCAGCATGCCGTTGCCGCCGCCATCAGGTACCTCGATTTCGGCCTTGAAGTTGTAAGACGAGTTGAGAATGCTCGGAGCATCGCCGTTGGGCGTGCCCGTCACCTGGCCAGAGTAAGTGAACACAGTGCGGCCTGCGCTCAAGCTAGGTTTTGGGATGATGAGGCGAGCAACTACGGAATTGTCGAGCGGAAGAACCTGATACTTCTCCGCTTCCTGCCAGAACATCCCCTCAAGCTCTTTCAGTTTCGCAGGATTCTTGTCAACGACGTTGTCGGACTGCGTCCAGTCCTTGGTCACATCGTAGAGTTCCCACGGGTAGTCGGCTGGGCTTTCCGCGACAATCTTACCGGTCTCCCACGGCGGCCGCATGACCTTGGTGCTGGCAATCCAGCCGTCGTGATAGAGCGCGTGATCGCCCATCATTTCGAAGTACTGGGTGTGATGAGTCGAAGGAGCATTGGCATTGGCTTTCTTGAAGGTGTACGCCATGCTCACGCCCTCGATTGGCTTCTGCTTAATTCCATCCACGTAGTCGGGAGCCTGAATGTGTGCGGCTTCGAGGATCGTGGGGACGATATCAATCATGTGGTGGAACTGGTTGCGAATGCCGCCCGGATCGTCGATGTGTCCGGGCCAGGAAATGGCCATGCCCTGCCGTACTCCGCCGAAATGAGAAGCGATCTGCTTGGTCCAGGAAAACGGTGTGTCGAACGCCCACGCCCACGGCACGGCCATGTGATTGTATGTCTTGTCGGTTCCCCAGACGTCGTAGAAATACTTGAGTTGAACATCGACGGGTACATTGACCTGGTTGAACATAGCCACTTCGTTCGGAGTGCCATCCAGAGTGCCTTCCGAACTGGTGCCATTGTCGCCCTCGATGTAGATGATCAGTGTGTTATCGAGCTTGCCCTCGTCTTCAAACTCCTGGATGACGCGGCCGATCTCGTTGTCGGTGTATGCCGCGTAGGCAGCGAACACGTCCACCTGGCGCAAGAACATTTTCTGCTCGTCGGGAGTCAGTTGGTTCCAATGCTTGAGCAAGTCTGACGGCCAGGGTGTCATCTTTGCGTCCGGCGGAATCACGCCCAGTTTTTTCTGGTTGGCGAAGATCTGCTCTCTTAGATCATCCCAGCCCTTATCGAACAAGTGCATGTCGCTGATCTTCTTAGTCCACTCCGGTGTCGGGTGATGGGGCGCGTGCGTTCCGCCCGGCACATAGTAGATAAAGAAAGGCTGCTCCGGACTCACCGCGTTGACGCGCCTCATGTATTCGATCGCGTCATCGGCCATGGCTGTGGTCAGGTTCCATCCGGGATGGCCAACATACGGATATATCTCGGAAGTGTTGCGGAATAGGTTTGGCTGCCATTGATTGGCATCGCCTCCAACGAATCCGTAGAAATAGTCGAAGCCCATGCCAGACGGCCACTGATCAAAAGGCCCAGCTTGGCTGGCGGCGAAGGCCGGAGTGTTGTGGTCTTTGCCAAACCACGATGTGGAGTAGCCGTTGTCTTTCAGGATCCGCCCAATCGTGACTTTATCTTTCGGAATGATGCTGTTGTAACCCGGATAACCGGTGGCCTGTTCCGAAATAACGCCAAATCCCACCGAGTGATGGTTGCGGCCGGTGATCAACGCAGCGCGAGTGGGCGAACAAAGCGCCGTGGAGTTGAAGTTGGTATAGCGCAGACCATTCTTTGCGATGCGGTCAAGCGCCGGCGTGGGAATCACCCCGCCAAAAGTGCTGGATACACCGAAGCCCGCATCGTCGGTCATGATCAGCAGAACGTTGGGCGCGCCCTTCGGCGGCACGATTCGCGGCGCCCAGCACGGTTTCGATTCCCGCGCGTCGCGCTTGATGACTCCGCCGAATGGCGTGGGCGCTGGCGGCAACTGCTTCTCCGACTGGAGGGACGTCGTACCTGCCGGTGAGCACGATTCGGAAGGAGGTTGCTGCGCAAAGGCCCCTGCAGTTGCCAATGTAGTGAATGACAGCGCCGTTAGCGCGATTCGGCCTACACGCGCGGTGCACCGACTTCTCGTCGGTTCATTGCCAGAGAATGAAACGTATCCGTTTTCCATCGCTGCCAACTCCTTTCGTTGATCGAACCGCCATATCAAGATAGGGCCGGACGGCGACTGCCGCCACTAGCAAAAGCATCAGGGTCGGACACGACGGTTGCTGCGAGCGGATGTCGAGTACCGTCGGAAAAGTGCAGGGATCTAACTTGCGTGTTTTCGACCCCGGCGTTTCTCAATTCTTGCTAGCAGATAGCACGAGAAGAGCCGGTCTCCGGCGGGATGCGCTAGGCTCCCAACTAGTCCATGCGCTCGAAAGCGCAGGAGATAAAAAGGAGACCGGAAGGCGTTACACTCACTGCCTGCGCTTAGGACAGTTGACCAAGTCTATTTACAGGACCCCTCTCTCTGTGTTTGCGAAGCCTGAAGACCGCCTGAAGGTGTATAGTGACGCGATCGACAGGCCGTCAGGTCTGGGTGGCCAAGAAGGGCCGCCCGGCGCTACAGTTAATGCGAGGGTGGGTTGCATCATGAACTGCGGTCCTCACCGGAAATGGATTTTGCTCACACTGTTGGGTCTCGTCGCGATTTCAACCAGGGCGCGCGCTCAATCCGGCAACGACCCGTGGAGCGGTGCTTCTTCTTCCGGCACCTCCGGGGTTTTAGGAGTGCCTCTGCCCACCGAGACTTCCAACACAGAACCGGTTTCCCGCCGCGCGGATACCGGCAAGCAACTCGAGTTCAAGTCTGAAACATCCCTTGTGCAGGTGCCGGTGGTAGTCACGGACAGAGCCGGCGTCCACATTCATCGATTGACCAAAGGGGACTTCAAGATTCTGGAAGATGGCAAAGTGCAGAGTATTGCCGGCTTTGAAGAGATCGTTCCTGACAAGAGCGTCGTGCCCAGTCCGAACAGGCCTGCGGGCACATTCACCAATCTGACTGCGGATGAGAGCAAGCCCCGCTCGGTCACGGTCATGGTCCTCGACGAGGTGAATACGCCGTTCCTCAGCCAGGCGTATGCGCGCGGGCAACTGATCAAGTATCTGGCCAATCATCTGGAGTTATCGCAACCACTCGGATTGATGGCAATCGGCAGCAAAGGCGTGACCGTCTTGAGCGGACTCAACTCTGACCCGGCAACCCTCATCGCCGCACTCAAGAAAGCTAGTGGCGAGACTTCACAGATGGAGCAATTCAGCAATGATGCGCAGGCTATCGCATCCAGCGGAGATCCTCCGAATGGTCTTATGGGAGGAATTCGTCCTGGCGATCCTCCGGAGTTGATCGTGCGCAAATTCATCCTGAAACAGGATGCCGTCGACGCTACCTACGGCCAAGCGCGAGCTATCGAGACTACCTTGCAAGCGTTCCTGTCGATCGCCTGGTCGTTGTCGGGCATCCCGGGAAGGAAGTCGCTGGTGTGGGCAACGGGCGGCTTTCCCTTTTACCTGGATTCCTTCGCCTCCGTGCCCGGCGATAACGGCCTGAGATTGTTGTACGAACGGGCGCTCAAAGCCCTGAATGATGCCCAGATCTCGGTTTATCCATTGGACGCGCGGGGTCTCGTGACCAACCCTATGTACGGCGGAGATTTCGCTGGTTCTCTAGTCAGCGAGGACGCGCCGGACTTGTTGCGCGAGTCGACCCAGAACAGCCTGAAGAATTTTGCCAGAATGACTGGAGGAGTAGCGTATTACGGCAACAACGATCTTGCCGGCGCCTTCAGCCGGGCCGCAGAGGACTCTTCGTCGTACTATCTGCTGAGCTACTACTTCGATCACCGCAACAACAAACCCGGCTGGCGACAGTTGCAGGTGGCAGTGTCACGCAAAGATGCTGAGGTACACGCCCGCGCCGGATACCTGGTTTCCGATGTGGCTGTCAATCCCGAACTCACGCATAAGGCGGATATCGCGTTTGCTCTGAACTCCCCGTTTGAGAGCACGGGCATTCCAGTAATGGCGCGCTGGGAGGGATTCCAAGCGGATGGAGCGAAGAAGAAGGTTGGCTTTACTTTGCAAGTTCCAGCGACGGGTCTGATCAATGAAGCCGACAAGAATCTCTACGACTTAGAGTTCTTGGCCCAAGCCACAAACCAAGGCACACCCGCGGGCGGCGCCGGACAAACCATCAAGGGTGCGGTCCGTCCCGACGCCCTCGTCAAGCTAAAGGCGGAAGGCATCTTCTACACCAACGCCCTCGAGCTACCCCCAGGAAAATATCAGGTGCGCTTCGTAGTCCGCGACAACCTCAGCGGCCGGCTGGGCAGCGTAATCGTACCCTTGACGGTGAACTAGCGCGTCAAAATAGGGGCTGAGTGAGAGGCGGTTGCCAGGGTCATTCTTTACCCTCTTGTCCGCATGGTGAGGGCAAGTACTGGCCGAATATTTGTGGCAAAAACAGAAAAGCCGAACCTGGACGGGAGGTTCGGCTCCTCTCGGATCGTGCAGTAAGGAGGTTAATCATCATGAAACAATCAACTTCTTTTTACACGAGTCAGCTAGTTTTGTCTGTGACGGCCAACACACTCGAACGTGCGGCAACGACCTCGCCTGAAACACGCGGGTTGTCCGGGTTACACGGGTTTGGGTTTGCTCGTGGCGCGCGGGCGAGGGCCCCGCGACGCACGATTATCTGCGCTACACAGTTACTTCTTGAAGAGATTCTCGAAGGCGGTGCGGGCGTCCATGGGCTTGGCGGAACTTGGCGTAGAGGTTTCTTTTTCTACCCGGACCCGCATGGAATAGAAGGTGCATTGATTGCGCTCGTCCTTGCGGGTGATTCGCTCGGGGATGGGTTGGGTACATTCCCAGCGGCTGGAGGTGTCGAAATAGGTGCACTGGCGGCAGGAGTGGAGTTCGAAGCCGCACTTGGGGCATTTACCGATGGGTTCGGAGATTGAGGTCAGCAGGGTGCCGCATTGCGCGCAGCGCGAGACGGTGTGGGTTCCGGGCATCTGCAGGGCGCGCGGGCCGAAGGTTTCTTTCTTGACCGGCCTTTCCGTGGATTGCTTTTGGCGCTCTTCTTCCCTGCCTCGGTCCTGGTATCCATGCTGGCGATACTTCTGTGACACGCGCACCCCCTGTGCAGCGATATTGTCTCGCTTCGTGGGGAAGTCTACAAGTGTGTTGGGGTTATTCTCACGCTGCTTCACGGCTTGGAACAAGAGGCGCGAGCAGATTGTGTGGTGCGGGCAGAAAGCAGATTCCTCGCTGCGCTCGGAATGACAATCGGAAGGGGGTTGGCAATCCGGAGTGGTTTGCAATCCGGAGTGGTTTGCAATCCGGAGTGGGTTGGCAATCGGGCGTGGGGATGGACAACTGAGCTGCGATGGGCTCGAATTGTAATTCGTGATAACGGGTGCTACCATCCGATTAGCTGGATGAGAGTGGGAGGTTTCATTTATGTCGGACAGCAATAACAATAGTTTTCTTTGGTTCCTCGCGGGACTGGGGATTGGCGCGGTGGCTGGCGTGCTGTATGCTCCGCGGTCGGGCGATGAGACTCGCCAGGCGCTTCGTTCCAGAGCGGAAGACGGGCGCGAGTTCGTCCGTGATCGTGCGCGTCAGGCTCGGGAGCAGGCCTCCACTTGGGCTGATCGTGGCCGCGAAGCGTTGAATCAGCAGAAGGAGCAGTTCCGGTCTGCCTATGAAGCCGGAAGGCAGGCGTACCAGGAAGCAACCGCTACCGAGGGCGGCGGCCCGCAGAATCCGTGATTAGGATCTCCGCCGCGCCGGTTGCTTCGGTGTCGTGAAGCGGAGGAACGCTTATGGACTATCTACCAATTTTCATCGCCGTGACTGCGGCGGCTGTGGTCATTCAGGCCGGAATTCTGGTGGCCATGTACCTGGCCGTGCGGCAAACCTCTGTGCGCCTGGAAGCGCTGGCGGCTGATGTCAGGGGCAAGATTCTGCCCACAGCGGAAATCGTGCATTCCATGCTGCAGGAGTTTCGTCCGCTTCTGCAGACCGTGGTCACGAATGTGAGTGAGTCGAGCACCTTGGTCCGCGCCCAGATCGAGCGGCTCGACGCCACGGTGAGCGATGCCATCGATCGGACGCGGTTGCAGGTGATCCGCGCCGACGAGCTGCTGAGTCGCACTCTGGATCGGGTGGAGAGTACGACTGATATGGTGCATAAGACGGTGGTTTCTCCGGTTCGACAGCTGTCGGGCTTAGTCCAGGGAATCACTTCTGGACTAGAATTTCTGTTGGGGGCAAGACGCAAACGCAACGGCGTTCCGGTTCCGCAAGATGAGATGTTTATCTGATTGCGTGGCGCGGACACCCCTGTCCGCAGGTATCTGAAGTGAGTTCACACAAGCTAGAAGGTTAAAGTCGCGGACAGGAGTGTCCGCGCTACACGGATTACGTGATCCAACCGCCGCCGACTACCACATCTCCGTCGTAAAATACCGCAGCCTGGCCAGGAGTGATCGCGCGCTGGGGCTCGTCAAAGGTCACGAGCGCTTCGTCGTCGCCTGACATCTCAATCACGGCGTGGGCTCCTTCGTGACGATGTCGGATCTTCACGCGCACACGGATGGGTTCGTTGAGTCGATCGACCGCGATCAGATTCACGCGGCGGGCACGTAGAGTGCGCGAGTATAGTTCATTCTGGTTGCCGACGATTACCTGGCGCTGGTCGCCCTTGATCTGGATGACGTAAAGAGGTGAGCCGGTAGCGACGCCCAATCCCTTGCGCTGGCCGACGGTAAAGTTGTGGATGCCATTGTGCTCGCCGATGACTTCTCCAGTGGTGGTCACGAGCTCACCCGCGGTATCCGGCAAAGACTCACCCTGCTCGGCGAGGTAGGCGTCGAGAAACTTCTTGTAATCGCCTCCGGGAACGAAGCAGATCTCCTGCGAGTCCGGCTTTGCGGCGAGAGCCAGTCCGTGATGGCGGGCTAGATCGCGGACTTGCGGCTTGGTCATTTCGCCTAGAGGAAAGAGGGTGCGGCTGAGCTGACCCTGAGTGAGGCCGAAGAGGAAATAAGTTTGATCCTTCGACGAATCCGCCGGGCGCTTCAGCAGCCAGCGGCCGCGGTTCTGGTCGAATTCGACCCGAGCGTAGTGGCCCGTGGCTAGTGCAGCGGCTCCGATCTGCTGGGCTACGATCAAAAGCTGGTCAAACTTCAAGTGGTTATTGCACAGGCTGCACGGGATCGGCGTGCGTCCAGACAAATACTCTTCGACGAAGGGCTGGACCACTTCGCGCTCGAAACGCTCTTCGTGATTGACGACGTAGTAAGGGATGCCAAGAGTTTCGGCGACGCGGCGTGCGTCGTAGACATCATCGAGCGAGCAGCAGCGTCCCTGGACAGCCTCGGGCATGCCTTCGCGTCCGGCGAGGCGGCGCTGATTCCAGAGCTGCATGGTCAGGCCGACGACGTTGTATCCCTCGGCGCGCAGCATGGCCGCGACGGTCGAGGAGTCGACTCCGCCAGACATGGCTACGGCGACGGTGTTGTTTCGTGGCATCAGGCTCCAGGGCTAAGCTGTCAGCTTTCAGCCCGGAAAACTTCTGGTCGACAGCCTTAAGCTGAGAGCTGATAGCTAAGAGCTGACAGCTGTTCTATTGTAAACCGGCGAGAGCTCTCTAAGGCGGGCTACGGTTTGCGGAACGAGGTCGAGGGCGAATTCGACATCGTCTTCTGTGTTCTGCTTGCCGAGGCTGAAGCGAAGACTGGCTCGTGCTATTTCCGGGGGTAAGCCCATGGCGGTTAGCACGTGGGACGGCTCGATTGCGCCTGAGGAGCAGGCTGCTCCCGTCGAGACCGCCAGGCCCTTCAGATCGAGCGCTATCACCAGGGCTTCGCCTTCAATGTAGTCGAAGTGAATGTTTGTAGTGTTGGGAACCCGCGGAGCGCCTTCGCCGTTTACACCCGTGGCTTCAACTTCGGAGAGAATTGTTTGCTCGATGTGATCGCGCATCGCCGACATTCTTGCGAGGTCGCCTCGCTCCAATGCTTCCCTGGCCAGTTCCGCTGCCTTGCCGAGACCGATGATTCCGGGAACGTTCTCGGTGCCCGCGCGGCGGGATCGCTCGTGGCTTCCCCCATAAAACATTGGCTGGAGGATGGTCCCCTTGCGCACGTAGATCGCGCCCACTCCCTGCGGGGCGTGGATCTTGTGTCCGGAGATCGAAAGCAGATCGCATCCGATACGCTTTACATCGATCGGGACCTTGCCTGCTGCTTGTACTGCGTCGGTATGGAAATGTACGTCTACCTCGGCGGCGATCTTGCCGATCTCGTCGACCGGTTGCAGGACGCCGGTTTCGTTGTTCGCCATCATGATGGTGATGAGCTTGGTGTTTGGGCGCAGGGCGCGGCGGACGTCCGCGGGATCGACCAGCCCACGGCCGTCTACGGGCACGAACGTGACTTCGCAGCCCATGGCTTCCAGGTGCTTGCAGGAATTCAGCACGGCGTGATGTTCGATCGTCGCGCTGATTACGTGGTCCCCCGCTTGGGCCAAGCCCGAAATAGCGAGATTGTCGCCTTCGGTTCCGCCGCTGGTGAAAACGATTTCAGAGGCCCGGCATCCGAGCAGAGCCGCCACCGATTCGCGCGCCCGCTCGACCGCGGCTCGCGTCTCCTGCCCATGATGGTGGATGGACGAGGCGTTGCCAAAGTGCTCGGCGAAGTAAGGCCGCATGGCCTCGAAAACCTCGGGCAGCACTGGAGTGGTCGCGTTATTGTCGAGATAGACTCGGCGCATTAAACCCTGACTTTATTCTACGCCTGCATCAGCGGCTCATCGCAGTCATC
Organism: uncultured Acidobacteriota bacterium; assembly: GCA_963837015.1. Lineage (GTDB taxonomy): Bacteria > Acidobacteriota > Terriglobia > Terriglobales > Acidobacteriaceae > JABDBE01. The sequence goes on from CAWIMI010000037.1 coordinate 151,595, forward strand.
GGTGACTGCCAAGGGCCAACCCAGGCCTTACCGTTAGCATCAGATCGTCGCCGCATTTGCACCTCCTGGCGGAGGCCCGAGGTGAAGGGATTGAGAATATGACACGATCCATCCAAGCCATCGCTTGCCTGATGGTTACGCTATACATGGCGATCGCATTTGCACAGGTTGCATCCACGAACTCACCGGTCGCGTTTGTGTATGTATCGAGCAGTCTCGGAAACACCTCCGAGATTAACGGTTTCGCGGCAACTGGCGATGGGAAGCTCACCCCGGTGACAGGATCGCCGTTCCCGGCGAACGTGCAGGGCATGGCCGTGAATGGAAAGTTCCTCTTTGGTACGAACGGAGTTTACATCTACTCATTTTCGATCGCCTCGGATGGCGCCCTCGAGCAAGTTGCTGCAATCAATGCGCAGAAGTTCAACGGAGGCCGCTGCGGTGGCCCGACTTCCCTGTTCCTCGACCATACTGGGGCCACATTGTATGACGAGGACTACTACGGCGACGCGTGCGCCAATAACACTTATCAGTCTTTCGGTATCGACCGAGCCACCGGAGAGCTGAATTATCTGGGCGCTAGCAATCCGAGTGTGGATTTCAACGTTCCGCTCAGCTTCACCGGGAATAATGCGTACGCATATGGATCCAGTTGCTACCACGTAAATCCCGATATTTTCGGGTTTCGGCGGACCGAGGATGGGACGATGACGTTCTTGGATATCAATCCGACGATGCCGGCGGCGCAGAAGGGGGATGGATATTGTCCTTACATGGCGGCTGCGGATCGAAGCAATCACGTGGCAATTTCAGTCCAGGAAATCAATGGAGCAACCTGGAAGCCGGTCGGCCTGCCCCAACTTGCGACTTATAAGGTTGACAGTGCCGGAAAGCTCGCTACGAAGAGCGCGTTTTGGAATATGCCGAAAACGCGTGTGAAGTACGTCTCGGATATTCGAATGTCTCCGTCGGGCAAGTTACTTGCCGTGGCCGGAATGGCGGGATTGCAGATATTTCACTTCAATGGGAGCGATCCGATTACGCACTTTACCGGGCTGCTCACGGCTGATCCGATAAGCCAAATGTTCTGGGATGACGACGATCACCTTTACGCGATTAGCCAGACGGCGGGCAAGTTGTTTGTATTTGCGGTTACTCCGACGAAGGTGAGCCAGGCTCCTGGGTCGCCTTATGCCGTCACGAACCCGCAGAATGTTATCGTCTTGCCGAAGACGTAGGCACGACTGATGCCGCACGTTTCCGAATGGTATGGGCCCCAAACAAATCCCAAATTCAACGGCAGCGGACAGGAGCGGCCACTCTACACTCGCTTTTCGAACGGCACCCAGTGTTGCGGGTAGGGTGGGCCGATGTAGTCGGCGCGGGGGCGGATCAGGCGGTTGTCGTCGAGTTGTTCGATCACGTGGGCGGTCCATCCGCTGATTCGTGATACCGCGAACACGGGCGTAAACAGGTCCACGTCGATTCCCAGAGTGTGATAGGTCGAGGCGGAATAAAAGTCGACGTTGGCGTTAAGCTTCTTTTCGGCCTTCACAAAAAGCTCGATGGCATGAGACCAGTCGAACCACTTGGCCTGACCGCTGGACTTTCCAAGATCCTCTGACATTTTCCGCAGGTGCGTGGCGCGGGGGTCTTCGGTATGGTAGACGCGATGGCCGAATCCGGGAATTTTCTTTTTCTGCGCCAACATTCCCTTGACGTACTCGACGGGGTCAGATCCTGAACTGTTGATCGCTTCGAGGATGTGGAAGACGGCCTCGTTGGCTCCGCCGTGCAACGGGCCTTTCAGGCAGCCGATGGCGGAGACGATGGCGGAATGCATATCGGAAAGAGTGGCGGCGGTAACTCGAGCGGCGAAGGTGGATGCGTTGAGTTCGTGGTCGGCATGCAGAATCAGCGCGATGTCCAGGGCGCGCTCGGCGGTCGGCGTGGGCCGTTCGCCGTTGAGCATGAGAAGAAAATTCGCGGCGTGGGAGAGCGACTTATCTGGCTCGACGACTGGCTTCCCTTTCCGGAGGCGATCGTAGGCGGCCACGATCATCGGGACCTGTGAGGTCAGACGAATCGACTTACGAAGGTTCGCCTCGTGGTCGTTCTTTCTCTCGTCCGCGTCGTAGAAAGCGAGCGCCGATACGGCGGTGCGCAATACGTCCATGGGGACAACGTGCTTTGGCGCCGTCCGTAGCAGATTGATGATTGCCGGGTCCATTTTGCGTTCTTCGGCCAAGCGGTCACGAATCTCTTTGAGTTCATTCCGCGTAGGCAGCCGGCCGGACCACAGGAGATAACAGGTTTCTTCGAAGGTGGAATTGTCGGCCAGTTCGTGAACGTCAATGCCACGGTAGGCCAGAACGCCTTGATCTCCGTCGATGTAACAGACGCCGGAGGTGGTGGCAACTACTCCCTCCAAGCCTTTGGGAGGTTGCGCGGTCGTCACACTGGACATACTTCCTCGCTCGAGTATTGGATGCGTTGGGGCCGCACGGAAGGGGATATTTGTGCGCGTCTCAACTAACTTTTATACGCCAAAATCTTTAACTTTCCAACCGGGCGAGGTGCCCAAAGGTGCCGGGTTGGGCGTCGGGTAAAGTTTTTGCTTGGAATGAATGGGCAATCAGCACAGTCAGCACTTGACGTTTTCGCGCTAACCAAGACGGCAAGACAGAAATCGTGTGCTCAGTGCTGAATGCCAATTGCCAACGACTGCTTTTTTCCCGCAAGAGCCGCCGCTTCCGCCGTTCCAAAGAGTTCACCCGAAGGTACAGGGTCCTGCTGGGTATGGTCCGGGACCGTGGTTTCCCGGTTACAATCGGTGCATGCGTATGCGTTGGGCATGGTTGGCGTTGGCCATAGCGGCGCTCGCGGCGGCGGCTCCAGCTGCCGACGAGCCGCAAAACCTTGCCTTGCTGCCCTGTCCTGCTGGGGCTCGCGAACCCGCGTGCAATCCCTCGAAGGAAGACCTCAAGAAATCTAAAGCTGCGTTCTCCAAGGCTCTTCAGCTGCAGAAAGCTGAGCACTTCGATGAAGCCTATGTGGAATTCGATACCGCGGCTCGGTTAGTCCCAAAGAATGTCGAGTACGTGACCGCGTTGGCCCTGGTTCGACAGCAATTGGTCTTCGATCACCTGCAGCGCGGCAATAACGATCTCACAAATGGAAAGGTGGTGGAAGCGCAGGCCGAGTTCCGGAGTGCTTCGAATCTCGATCCGCAAAACGAATTCGCGCAGCAGCGTCTTCGTGATTCGCTGACGGAATGGTCGCCGAAGTTGACAGGCGCGCCGCGCGTGGTGGCGGAATCAACCGAAATGCAGGTCGCTCCGAAAGCGGATCTGCATGATTTCCACTTTCGAGGAGACTCGCATGCCCTGCTGACGCAGGTCGCCGGAGCTTACGGGGTGACCGCCGAGTTAGACGAGTCAATTCCATCGCGCCGCGTCCATTTCGACATCGAAAACGTCGACTTTTATGCTGCCATGAGAGCTGCCTGTTCGGTGACTGGCGCTTTGTGGGTGCCTTTGTCGGAAAAGCAGATCTTCCTGGCAAAAGACAGCACTGAGAATCATCGCCAATTCGACCACATGGCGCTGCGTACTTTTTACGTGCCGGGAGTTTCTACGCCGCAAGAGCTGAATGAAATGAGCACTCTCTTGCGCACGATCTTCGATATCCGGTTCGTGGCGCAGCAGCCACAGAACGGGATGCTGGCCGTACGGGCGCCGGTAGGGGTTCTGGATGCGGTCACAAAGTTGATTGAAAGCTTCGGGCTGTCGCGTCCGCAGGTCATGCTGGACATTCAGGTATTTGAGATTGACCACCAGTTTACGCGCGCCATTGGACTTCATATTCCCAATAACTTTACGTTGATTAACATTCCCGCCGGGGCGGTCGCTGCGCTGACTGGTCTGCTGGGCGGACTTGGCGGACAAAATATTCAGAGTTTGATTAATCAATTGATTTCGAGCGGCGGAATCAACCAGGCCAATTCGCAAGGTATTGCCGGACTGCTATCGCAGTTGACGGGCCAGCAAAGTTCGATTTTCAATCAGCCGTACGCAACTTTTGGCGGCGGCCTGACGCTAATGGGATTGAGTCTAGACACCCTGAGCGCGCAGCTCTCCATGAACGAGAATTGGCTGAAAACGCTGGAGCGCTCGACGCTGCGCGCGGCCCAGGGGAATGAGGCAACGTTCCGGATGGGATCGCGTTATCCCATTCTGAATGCGAGCTTCGCGCCTGTGTTTAACACGCCAGCCATTGCACAGGTGCTGCAGAACGGGAGCTTCCAGGCTCCGTTTCCTTCGTTTAGTTACGAAGATCTGGGTTTAACCTTCAAAATAAAACCGTCGGTTTACGCGAACTCGGATGTTGGCCTCGCCTTTGAGATGGACTTTCGCACCCTGGCGGGACAAAGTTTAAACGGCGTGCCGGTGATCGCGAATCGCGAATACAAAGGCAACGTCACCCTGGTCAACGGAGAGCCCGCGGTGGTGGCTGGTTCGCTGAGCCAAAGCGAACAGCGCAGCATGAACGGCATTCCCGGTCTGGGAGCGGTTCCGGGCATCAATAAAGTTATGGTCACGAACAATAACATGGATGAGACGAACGAACTGCTACTCGTGGTCACGCCGCATGTGGTCGACGCCAGTCGGGGCCAGAGCGTGGAAGTCTGGCTGCCCAAGGGCGGTCAGTAATCGGAAGTACTTTTCATCCCGAGACACTGCGAGGAATCTCGGTTTTCGACGACCGCCAGAAACAGCAGATTCCTCGCTTTGTTCGGAATGACAAAGCAAAAAAGACTGGTTTACTTCTTGGCCGTGGTGTTTTCCTTCGCCGCGAAATCCACTAATTTCTGGAGCGTTTCGTACGGGACGGCGGGAACTCTACGGCCGTTGATGAAGAGCGTCGGCGTGCTGTTCACTTCGAGGGTCTTTCCCAAAGCTTCCGATTTTTCCACTCGTGTGGTGGTTTCGGGTTTGGCAGCACAGGTCGCGACATCAGCGCCCTTAAGCCCGGCAGCGTCGGCCAATCCGGTCAATTTTTCGTCGGCATTTGCGGCGGTGATGTCGCCTTGCGCGGCGTAAACACTCTGGATGAACTTCCAAAAAGCATCGTTTGAACTGCGGCTGACACAGTCGGCATAAGCCGCAGCCTTAGCCGCCCAGTCGTGCATGGGAAGCGGAAAACTCTGGAAGACCACGCGAACATTCTTGTCCTCGGCCATGAGCTTGTCGAGGGTGGGCTGCGCTTCCTTGCAGTGTGGACATTGCAGGTCGCTGAACTCGACTACGGTAACCGGAGCGTTGGCGGGGCCGTGCGTAGGTCCATTCATACCCCGTTCCAGTTCCTTCTCAGTAGCCGCAAAGGGATGAGCGCCAAAGGGAATGATGTCGCCGATCAGGGCATGCTTGCCGTCGGGGGTAATGTACAGCTTGAGCGCTTGCTGACCCTGGGCGCCGCTGAGCACTGCATTCACTTCCGACAACCCTTCGATTTCAGACGGCTTGATGCTTGAGATCTTCGAGGTCAGCGAAGGATCGTATCCGAACCATTCATGGAGAAAAGCGTTGACCGTTTCCTCAGAGGGAAGACTCGGGGTGACGGCGGCTTTGCTGGCGGCTTGAGCTGCGGCCGGTTGTTGTTGCGCACCAGCCAGCGCTAACAGTAGGAGCGGGATAAAAAGATAATTCAGTCGATGATGCATGCGTTCCCTTTCGGTGGATGTCAAGATTATGCGTTACCGTGAAATCTCTGGCGCACTTCAAATGTCCGACTTGGCGGCGATGGGAAAGCGGCGGCCGTAGCCGAAGGCTTTCTCTGAGATTTTGAGGCCTGGCGCCGCCTGTTGCCGCTTGTACTCGCTGCGCTCGACCATACGGATGACGCGGCGAACCAGACTAACATCGAAGCCGCGATCAGCAGCAATCTGATCCGCGGTGTGCGACTCTTCGACATAGTCCTCGAGAATGGCATCCAGCACTTCGTACGGCGGGAGCGTGTCGCTGTCTTTTTGACCGGCGCGCAACTCTGCCGACGGCGGCTTCTCCAGGCTCGATTGTGGGATTACCGGACGGCGCGAATTTACGTAGTGGCTGAGGCGGTAGACCATAGTCTTGGGCACATCCGAAATCACAGCCAGCCCGCCAGCCATATCTCCGTAGAGCGTGCAATATCCCACGCCCAACTCGCTCTTGTTGCCGGTACTGAGCACGATCGCTCCAAACTTATTAGAGAGCGCCATGAGCAGCATGCCTCGCGCCCGGGATTGGATATTCTCTTCGGTCTCATCTTCTTTGCGGCCGGCGAATACCTCGGCCAACGTCTTCTTGTAGCTTGCTACGATATCGCGAATACAGAGCAGTTCGAAACGAATGCCCAGGTTTTCAGCGAGAGCACGTGCGTCATCGACTGAGCCGCTGGATGAATAAGGGCCGGGCATGCCGACTCCGACGACATTCTCAGCACCCAACGCGTCGGTCGCGATGGCCGCGGTAAGTGCCGAATCGATGCCTCCGCTCAGGCCTATGATCACTTGCCGAAAGCCGCACTTTCGCACGTAATCCCGTGTCCCGAGCGCCAGGGCGGAGTAGACGCTCGCCTCCTCGCCTTCGATCTGCCGATGGATCTCGCCCGTTAGTTGATCGGAGTCGAAGTAGACGATGTCTTCCTCAAAGGACTTCCCTTGCGCGATTACTTCTCCCGCGGGATTCAATACCAGACTGGAGCCGTCGAAGACCAGGCTATCGTTGCCGCCGACCTGATTGACCATGGCGACCGGAACTTTGTGGCTGCGCGCGATTGTCGCCAGCATGTCCCGCCGCAATTCGCGTTTGCGGAGCCAGAAGGGCGAAGCGGAAATGTTCAGCAGAAAGTTGCCGCCAGCGTGAACGAGAGCCTCGACGGGATCGAAGGTGTAAAGGCGTTTGTTCCAGAAGTGTTTGTCATTCCAGGCATCTTCGCAAATGGTGAGCGCCATTTGTTTCCCGCAGAATGGAAACAGCAGTTGGCTTTTTCCGGGAGCGAAGTTTCGCATCTCGTCGAAAACATCATAAGTGGGCAGCAACATCTTGGACTGCAGAAAAGCCACTCGGCCGTCTTTGAGGAGCGCAGCGGAGTTCATCACCGACTTTCCGCTTACCGCCTGGGCTGGAGTGACCACTCCGCAAATCACGGCAATGCCGCGGGTTTCGGCGGCAATGTGCTCCAAACTCTCGCGGTTGTGGTGAACAAAAGAGGCGCGCTCTACCAGGTCTCGGGGCGGATAGCCACACACCGAGAGTTCTGGAAAAAGGATTAATCCTGCGCCCGCGGCCTGGGCGCTGCGGGAAAATTCAATGATTTTCGCGGCGTTCCCGGCGAAATCGCCGACCGTGGGGTTGATCTGTCCCAACGCAATCTTCACTCTTCCAGTGTAAAGGGAGGCGACGTGGGAGCCAAGTCTCGGGCACGCGCGAGGGCACGACGATGCTACGAGGAGAGGTGAGGAGCACTGGTCGGGTCGGTCGGCGGTGGCGGGCCTTGCAACACGGGCGCGATGCCGCCCGCCGGAGTGGGATGATCCGAGGTTGGCTCTCCTGGACGCCGCAGGCTGGGGGCGTTTGCCGGTCTCTGATCGGTTGCTTTCGCCACAGTCGGTTGCGTCCCGAGATTGACTTCTCTCTCGGTGCGCAGGCTCTTGCTGCCGTCAACTTTCATGCTCTCAACGCGCACGACTTCATCGCCGACCAGACGAACGAAGTCCACGTCCTGCGGCGGTTCGCCGTAGATCCACTCTTCGTACTCGACCTCTCCGTCCTTCTCGCGAATCTTCTTGGGCGGGCGGCCTTTGGAGTAAATCAGCATCTCGCGATTCATCCCGACCAGGACTTGGTGGTTCTGGATGGCTTCCTTGACCTTGGGTGGGACGGTATCGAGATAAGCTTCCTCGGGCGTTTTGGCGTCGAAATCCAGAACCGGACGAAGCAGATCCTTGAATTTTTCTGGAGTCAGGTCGGGCACGTAGTGATCGAAAAGCAGATCCACGTAGGTGCCGCGTGGGTTCGCATTGTCCTGGCCGGAACCATCTGGCATAGGGCTGCCGCCCGCGCCGATCTGAATGTGCTGGTACCACTTCTGCTTTTTGACCGGGCCACCGTTGATTTCGAAGCGGATTTTGTCTTCCTTGATGATCACACTGGTGATGCGCGCTTCGTCCCCGGGTTTCACCGCAGGTCCCCAAAGGGCCATCAACTGCCGCAGTTCCTCACCGCTGGGCGAGACGACGCCGTCTTTCAGAGTGAGCCCTCGTTTACCCATCGGAAACGGGGTGCGAATGAACATCAGTTCGTCAGTGAGTCCGTGAATCAGATCCAATCGCGTTTGTTTGGAAAGGTGAGGAAGTGGAGCCGGGTTCTGGCTGGGGGACTTCTGGTCGGAAGCAGCCGCAGTCAGACAGCCGCAAAGCAACACGGACAGGACGAAAACATAACTTCGCTTCACAGGGCACCCAAAGCACTAACTGGCCCGATTATAGCGCTGTTTGAGGAGATCGGAAGGAGACTTTTTGAGCCATCGGTTTCTAGCGGAACCTGCCCGGAGCGAGGTCGGGTGCAGGTTCTGAGCGCCAACAACGACTAGCTCGCGATCGAACGGTCTTGTTCTCCGCGCTCGCAACCGAGCTGCGCTACGCAAAGCAAGAAGGCCGCGGGTAAGGCCAGGAGGGCGCCCGCCAAACACACAAAGAAATCTAGACCTCGGCGAACAAGCGGACGCCGTCGCGGGCCACCTGAAGCGGCAAGACGTGGCCACCGTTGTCTCCGATGGCGGTGGCGACGCGGCTGGCCGCGCCTTTTTCTACCAGGAAGATGGCGCAGCCTCCGCCCCCCGCGCCACAGGCTTTGGCGGCTTTGCCTCCGTGCCTTGCGGCTACGGCAACCAGTTTGTCGATCAAGGGCGTGGTGATGCCGGGGGCGTTGCTGCGGCGTAGCTTCCATTCCTCGCGCAGAAGACGGGCTACGTCGTCCCATTCGCCACGGGCGAGGGCGTGGTGCATGGCACGGGCGATCTCGGAAATCCGTTCGAAGTTGCGGAAGACTTTGCGATCGCCGTTGATATGGGCTTTGAAGACCTCCCAGTTGTTGATCCCCGACTTTCTCGGCGCTCCCGTGTATGCGAGCACGAAACGGGATTCGATCTCTTCCGGCATGACCGGAACTGCCTCGCGGTGAATGCCGTCGGCATCGAGATGAATCGCACTCACTCCCCCGTAGAGGGCCGGATAGTAGTCCTGGCAACCCGTGGGCACGGCGATGATCTGCGCCTCGACGTTCTGCGCGATTACCCGCATTTGCTCAAGGGTTAAATTGCGCTCGGTGAAACGGGCGAGCGCCGAGGTGGCGGCGATCATCAGCGCGGAAGATCCGGAGATGCCGGCGCCGGCGGGAGATTCGGAATCGGTTTCGATCAACAAGCCTTCCCGGGGAGCGAAGAACTGCAGCAGGTGCGCGGCCAGAGGAAGGCGAAAGCGTGGCGCGGATCGCAGGGCATCCAGGCTGGGGAAAAATTCTTCTTTTCTGGTGTCGAGCGACCGCACGTGAATACGTTTCCCTTTGAGCGGAGTGATGCGGCAGGTGGTTTGAATGTTGAGGGCAAAATTCAGAGTCAGCGCGCCGGGATGGAATAGATAGAGCGGCCAGAGGTCGAGCGTGCCTCCGGCCAAGTCGGCGCGGCACGGCGCTTGGGCGAAGATCGTTCGGCTGCCGCTGACGTCAGGCGGTTTTTGCATGCAGTGTTTGTATCACAGGAATGTGCCTGATAACTCGGCCTGGAAACGCTGACCCTCTTGTCCGCGGCTTGGTCTCGTAAGCCTGACTGAACTGAGGAAAACCGAGTGAGGGATGGCTGACGTATCCAGTCTGTGGCGCTCGCAGCCCTGCAACATCAAAGGCCGCGGACAGGAGTGTCCGCGCTACACTCGAGGACCTCGCGAATCACGCTGTCGACATCGGCTTCCGTAGTGCGGTGATTTACGATGCAGGCGCGCAGGCAGAACTTGCCGCGTAGAGTTGCGTTGGAGAGATACACCCGGCCCCGCTGGACTACGCGCTTGAGGATTGCAGCGTTGAGCTGATTGAGTTCGCTTCCTGACCGGGATTTGTTCCCGACGTAGCGGAAACAGACCGCGCTTAGCTCGACGGAGGCCAACAATTCCAAGTCGGGCTGGTTGGCGATGGTGGTGGCGAGGCGCTGCGCCAGATCCAAGTCTTTTTGAATAGCTGCCCGGAACGCCTGCAAGCCGTGATAGCGCAGCGAGAGCCAGAGTCTCAGCGCGCGGAAACGACGCGAGAGTTCCATGGATTCTTCGAAAAATGCGAAGCCCTCGATTGGGTGATCAGTCAGCGCCTTGGCATAATCGCCGGTGTGGGCGAACGCGGCCCGGGCAGCATTCGCATCGCGATACAGAAGACAGCCGCAGTCCAAAGGCTGATAGAGCCATTTATGCGGGTCGAGGGATAAGGAATCGGCGAGATCCATGCCCTCGAATTTGTCTGGCGTGGCAATTGCGGCCAGAGCGCCATAGGCGCCATCGATGTGCATCCAGAGATTGTGAGTGCGGGCGATGGCCGCGATTTCCGGCAATGGATCGATCGCGCCGGTGTTGACCGTGCCGGCGGAGGCGACAATTGCGATCGGGGTCTTCCCTTCTTTTTTGTCGCGTTGGATCGCCTGTTCCAGTTCTGTGGGGATGAGGCGGAAGCTTTTGTCTGCGGTAATGAGCCTAAAATTTTGTCTGCCGATTCCAAGCAGGGCGACGCTCTTGGGGATCGACATGTGAACTTCTTCGGAAGCGTAGACCACACCTTGGGGCAGGCCGCAGGCACCGACCTCATTCGCAGCCATTCTGGATTCGCGTGCCATGGCCAGACCCATCAGGTTGGCCGAGGAACCGCCGCCGGCGAGGCTGCCGCGAAAGCCGGCGCAGCCGATGGCCTGAGCCAGCCAACCGACAACCGCGTGCTCGATGGTGACCGCGGCTGGGCCGGAACGCCACGCCGTGACATTCTGATTCAAAACACTCGCAAGCAGATCCGCAACCGCAGCCACGGGTTCGCCGGAGCCGAGGACGTATCCAAAGAAGCGACCGTTCTGGGCACGGGAACAGTCGATGACATCCGGCAGTCCGGCGAGTGCCTCATCGCCCATGCCCTTTTCGTTGAGAGGAGTGCGAAACAGGCGCTCTGTTTCATCGCCGGTGGTCGATGGAGATATGGGACGCGAATCCAGTTCGCGAAGATAGTCGGCGGCGAGCTGCGTGACTTTTTCGGAGAGGCGACGGAACTCGTCCGGGGAAATTTCGAGCGATTTCATCCTGAGGATTGTATTGCAACGCCGCGTATGTAGGCGCGGGCGTCGTCGCCCGTGCCGTGCGAGATAATCCTATTTCAGCAAGGCAGGATGGATGTCAGGCGGTGTTGAATTTCGTAGCCGCGTGCTGCATATATGCGATAATTCGGCTCTCCCCCTATTGGACCTTCTTGCCTTCACCGAAGAGGCGGTACAAATGTCTTACGACCGATATGAACGGGAATACCACCTCACGCCGACTGGCTGGTTATTGGGCACATTCTCCTTTTACGGCAAGGCGGACGATGCGGTAGCTAGACCGCCTGACGCCGTTCTCACTATGGTCAAGGAGGTCGAGCAATCGTCCGGCTATTCCCCTGAGGACATTTCGTGGCGGGAACAATGGCGATCACCGAACATAGCCCCAAATGAAATCGACCGCTTACGCCAAAAATTTGGCGACTTACCGGCCCATACTGAATGACTTCAAACTGGGTGCCTTGTGCCATGAGTTGCCCGATTTGCGGTGAATCCGAAGGCTGTACGCACATCGACCACGCCACAGGGCGATTGAAACCTGCGTGGGACGCGATCCATTGGTGGATCGAACCAATGTCCCGTTGGAGTTTCTGGTTGGCCTTTGCGTTGGTGTACGGGATTTATCACTACGTTTTAGGCTGCAAATAGGAGATCGGCGAAAAGCAAAAGCATGACAGACAGGATACACATCACGCGAAGTGGAACTCGTGAGCGCGGGATGTACGGGCTGACGCCATCGAACATGGAGGTGCTGGCACTGTAATCCCGATTAACGATGATGCTGATCTATAGAACAACCTGCGAAATGCCGGAATGGCTGACGCAAGCATTCAACTTATCGTTAGCCGCCTAGAGCGAAAGCACGATTTCGTAAATCTGGAGCGGAACGCTAATGGCTCATGGTCCCTAACCTTCGGTTCCAAGGAGACGGGGTAGACACCTACTGTCGAGCTCCGCTCGACAGGACAGCCTGGGGCGGCTGTCCCCATGTTAGGAAATATTCAAGGCGCGCTTGATGGTGCCACGCTCTTTTTGAATTTTTTCCTGGAGCAGAGTGATGGCGTAGATCAACTGCTCGGGGCGCGGCGGGCAGCCGGGAACATACACATCGACGGGAATCACCTGGTTCACGCTTTGCACGAGCGCGTAATTGTTGAACACGCCGCCCGAGGTCGCGCAGGCTCCCATCGAGATCACCCACTTGGGTTCGGGCATCTGCTCCCAGAGTTGACGGATGACTGGGGCCATTTTGTTGGATACGCGTCCGGCAATGATGATGAGATCGGATTGCCGCGGCGACGGGCGAAACACTTCGGCGCCGAAGCGGGCGATGTCGAAGCGGGAGGCACCCATGGACATCATTTCGATCGCGCAGCAGGCCAAGCCGAAAGTCATGGGCCAGATGGAGTTCTTGCGCATCCAGTTGACTGCGTTGTCCATGGTGGTGAGGACCACGCCTTCGGGCGTCGGATTTCCGTAGGTGAGATCTTTGACGACGCGCTTGCCGTCTTCAAGCGTAACGTAGGGGCCGAAGTTGAGATCACTGGACATTCTGATAATTATTTTAACCGCAAAGAACACAAAGGTACACAAAGGCCGCAGGTGCGAGCGGTTTCAATACGTTCGTGTCCTTTGTGGTTCAAGCCTTATGGATTCAGCACGATTTTGCCGAACATCTGACTTTTCTCCATGTATTCGTGGGCGGCGCGGGTTTCCTGGAGCGGGAACGTGCGGTCGACGACTGGTTTCAGGCGGCCGGCAAAAACGTGGCTTAGCACTTCGTACAACTCACTCATCGTTCCCATGTAAGAGCCGAGGAAATTGAGCTGGCGCGAAAACAAGAAGCGCAGGTCAAACGTGGCGTTGTAACCGGTAGTAGCGCCGCAGGTGACGATGGTTCCTCCCGGTTTGAGCGATCGCATGCTCTCTTCCCACGTAGCCGTGCCAACGTGCTCAACCACGATGTCCACACCTTCTTTGTTGGTGATTCTTCGAACTTCCTGGGAGATCTTTTGCTTGTAGTGGTCGATGGCGTAATCGGCGCCGAGCTCGCGCGCTTTTTCGAGCTTCTTTTCGTCTCCGGCGGTCGTGATCACGCGGGCGTGGAACAACTTGGCGATCTGAATGGCGGCGATGCCCACACCAGAGCTGGCGCCGAGAACCAGCACCGTCTGGCCGAGGCGAATGCCCGCGCGGCCAACCAGCATGTGCCACGCGGTAAGGAATACCAGAGGAACGCTGGCGGCCTGGTTGAAGTCCAGATTGTTAGGGATAGGAATGACATTCACTGCGGGGACGGCGATCAACTCGCAGTTGCCGCCGTCGACCGCATTACCCAGCGCGGTGAACTCGGGGCACTGATTCTGCAGTCCCGCGACGCACTTGGCGCAATGATTGCAGAAACGCATTGGCGCCAGGAGCACGCGTTGACCAACGACGAAGCGCGTGACATATTCGCCGACGGCCGCGATCTCGCCTGCGATGTCGCTGCCCAGAATATGTGGCAACTTTACGCCCGGCAATCCGTTGCGCACCCAGATGTCGAGGTGATTCAGGGCGCAGGCCTTGACGCGGATTAGCAGCTGATCTTTGCGCGGCTGTGCGTCGGGAATGTCTTCGTAGCGGAGGACTTCTGGGCCACCGAATTCGTGCAGACGAACGGCTTTCATGATGAGCTTTCCGAGAAATTAGAAGCTATCACAATTCCAAACTCCGATTCCCACACTTCGGGTTTTTGACCTTGAGGCGACAGAAGACGTCCTTACCTTCTGACGCAGCGGGTGATGTGCCCTGCTGGCTCTACGCAAAAAGCCCCGGAAGTGATGACCCGGGGCTCTTGCTTTGATTATGACGTCAACTGCAACGGCTCACTTCTGTCCTAGCGAGCAATCGCCATTTACATTCTGAATGTAAATCCCGTTGCTGCCCAGTCGGTCGTCTTCAAAAGCGATGGCCGAGAGACTGGTAGCGGTAACGATGCCAGCCGTCGGCCTGCCCTTGTTCGACGTCGCCGTGGCTACAGGAAATTGGGCGCACTTGACGGAGCCACTATCGTCAAGACGAGTGGCCTGAATGGTCGCGCTTCCAAAACCTGCCATGTCGATCCAGGACATCAGTGCGCCGGATCCCACCTGCACGTTGGTCGGGAGAATCTGCGAATCCGTGCCCAATGGCACAATCACTACGCCAGTTTGTCCCCACCTGCGTCCGCCCTTGGGGCCGAATTTCTGCGCAGAGACTCCGTTCAACACCTGATTGGAATCTTCCTCGGTCCAGACCAGAAAGACTTCGTCCGTTGAGGCTCGGTAGGACGCCGCCGGATCGACCCGCACATTGGAAGTATTGGTCGAGGCTGGCGAACCGTTATGGGGAAATGCTTCGCTACCATCCGCCAAAATGTGCTGTGCGAAGCACTGCAGGGGACTGTTGGTATACCAACTGAAAACCGCACCACCTTTTCCGTCGGGCACAAAATACGGGAAATTGCCAAACTGCAGCGATCCGGTATCGAAAATGGTTACATGCTTTTTTCCCCACAGAAGTTTTCCGGTGGAATCGAGCTTATTCGCGCGCAGCTGGCTATCGCTTCCGAAGCCCTGATTGCGCACCCATGAGACGATCACCGATCCATTGTCCGCGGCATGCAGATCCGCCAGCCAGTAGTTGGCGCCTGATTCGCTCAACACCACGCCCTTGCCCCATTGCGGAACGCCATTGGCGTCTAACTTCTGCAGCATTGTGTTGCTGTCGCTAATCCAGGCCACTACGATCCCGCCATCGCTGGTGCCCGCGATTTTCGGCGATGCATTGCTATGCGCCGAGCCCGTGGTGAGCTGAACTCCGCGACGTCCCCACAGAGCTTTTCCCCCGGGGCCTATCTTGGCCGCAGTCACCTGCTGGTTCGACCCTTCGCGCGTGTCGAGAAACGCCAGCAGCGCATTGCCAGCAGTGTCGATATCCAGCCCGTAATCCTCGGTCGAGGAATTGCTCAAATGCGCTACCTCGATGCCGCCGTGCTTGAACTTCTCGACGCCTTGCGAAGTCAGGTGCTGTAGATACACGCTGTAGCCATGGGGTGGCCGACTGTTCGGATCGTTATCGAACCAACTGACATACCAGCCATGATGTGGCAAAGGCTTCACCTTGGGCTGCACTTGATCGGCGCCATCGCTGGCGTTGGCCAGCGGCAGGTTCTTCGCCGGATCAGACGACCACTGAGCCCGCGCGTTCGCACCGAGAACAATGGAGAGCATAAGAACAAAACCGTACCGGATACCGTGTTTCACGAATTCCTCCTGACCAGATCTGTGCGGGAAAATGATTTAAGAAACAGCCCGGCCATACTACCCAAATCCTTCACTTCCTACTAGAGTCTTATGTTTCCACCCATTTCAATCTGGTTTGAGAGCGCCATCGAAGTTTGACTTGCCCAACGAAAAACCCAATAATCAAGCCTGGATGGACATCTACGAGGAAATCGTCAAGCTGCGCCAGGAAGGCCGTCGCGGCGCGGTCGCGACCATCGTCAACGTGCGCGGGTCGATTCCTTCTTTTGAGACGGCGAAGATGCTGGTGCGCGACGACGGCTCCATCGCCGGCACCATAGGCGGAGGCTGCGTCGAAGCTGAGGTCTGGCAGGCCGCCCGCGAAGTCATGGAGAACGAAAAGCCTCGCAGCCTGACCTTCAACCTCAACCAGGATCCCAAATACGATACCGGCCTGGTCTGCGGGGGAACTCTCGATATTTTCATCGAGCCCGTGTTACCTCCAGCATCGCTTTATATTTTCGGCGCAGGTCACGTATCGGTAAACCTTTACAAAGTTGCCCGCGGCGCCGGATTTCAGGTGACTGTTATCGACGATCGGGAAAGCTACGCCAGCCGGGATCGTTTTCCCGAAGCCAAGGAACTGATCGCCGCGGACTTCGACCAGGCCATGGCGCGAATCGAGCCGAACGAATCGTCGTACATCGTGATCGTCACCCGCGGGCACCGCGACGATATGCGCGTGCTGCGCTGGGCAGTGCAGACCCGGGCGCAGTACATTGGCATGATCGGTTCCAAGCGCAAAACGATTACCATCTTCCGCGAGCTCACGAAAGAAGGCATTCCCGCGCAACTGTTCGAGCGTGTGCACGCGCCCGTCGGCCTGGATATAGGTGCGATTACTCCGGAAGAGATTGCCGTTGCCATTACGGCCGAACTGATTGCGGTTCGCCGGCATGCCGAGCGAGCCTTGCCCCATATGAGCTGGTTTAAAGGCCATAAGGGTCAATTGGACACGGAAGAAGCTCCAACCGAGAGCCGGGAAGAAAATGAGAGCGGTCGCTGATTTTCGACGTCCGGTTCGCTCTGCGATCGCGAATTGTCAATCGGGAAGCCTTCCCTTTCTGCTATCGTCGCCTCATGCCCCACGCGCCTGATCTCTACGCTGTGATTCTCGCCGCTGGCGAATCCACGCGCATGGGCACAGACAAAGCCTTGCTGCCCTGGCCGCCGGCTACGCCCGGCTCCCCGCTCACCGGCCAGACTTTTCTTTCCGCAGCCATCCAGGCTCTTTATCCTTTTAGCGACAAAGTGATTGTGGTGGTGGGCAAGAACGAAAACAATCTGGCTCCGGCCATCTATGCCAATGGCGCATCGCTGGTACGGAATCCCGAGCCGGAGCGTGGGCAGTTCAGTTCGCTGCAAGTGGGATTGCAGGAAGTGCTGAACGACGGCCGCGACAGTGCCATGATTACGCTAGTGGATCGGCCGCCCGCGAACGCTGCGACGTTAAAAATCCTGTGCGCGTCGTTCACACAGGCGCCGAACGAGATATGGGCCGTGGTTCCCGAACACCAAGGAAAGCATGGTCATCCCTTTCTGGTCGCCCGAGAGATGATGACAGCTTTCCTGAAAGCTCCCGCAACCGCAAGCGCGCGCGATATCGAACACCAGAACCTGCCGCATGTTTCCTATGTTGTCGTGGGTGATCCGCGGATCACCTTGAATGTCGACACGCCGCAGGAGTATGCGGCATTATCTCAATAGCCCTCACGCAATCGTTAAACATGGACAAGACATACTCGACCCCAACCGCGACGCTCAAGTCGGCTGATTTTATCGACTCAGTTCTGCGTCTTCAACTTAAACTTGCCGTCTTCGATTGCGACGGCACCCTGTGGGCGGGCGACGCTGGAGAGCGCTTCTTCGACTGGGAGATCAAGCGGAGCCTGCTTTCTGATGATGTCGCGCGCTGGGCTCGGGCGCGTTATGCCGAATACAAAGCTGGCAAGGTCAGCGAAGACCAGATGTGCGGCGAGATGGTGACCATCCACCGCGGGCTCTCTGCATCCGATGTACTCCAAGCTGCAGGGCAATTCTTTGATGAAAACTTTGCGAGCCAGATCTTTCCCGAGATGCGAGAACTGATTCGCCTGCTGCAGCGCTCGGGTTGCGACGTCTGGGCCGTGTCATCCACCAATGAGTGGGTGATTCGAGCCGCGATGAAGCACTTCGGGATCGATGAGAAAAAGATTCTGGCCGCATCGGTGAAGATTGAAAATGGACGCATCACCGCCCAACTGATTCGAGTGCCCTCCGGCGAAGGCAAGCCGCGGGCAATACTCGAGGTCATCGGCAAGAATCCCGATGTGGCCTTCGGGAACTCTCGCTGGGATGCCGATATGCTTGCGATCGCGAGACATGGATTCGCGGTAAACCCGAACCCTGATCTGGAGAAGAGAGCGCACGAAAACCGATGGACGGTCTATTGGCCGGAAGGAATTCGAAAACCGTGACGATCCGTGAAGTCTGTGGCTAGATTTTGATTTGCTTCAACGCTGCCGCCAGCACATCCATCGCAAGATGGCTGGCATGGGCGGAAGCTTGTGGCAGGCCCCCGACGGCCTGTACCACTTCCTCCCGACGCAATCGGCTGACGTCTTCCACTGTTTTTCCTTTCACCAACTCTGTGAGCGCCGAACCGCAAGCCATGGCGGGAACACATCCTTTGGCAAGAAAGCGTACCTGCGAGATGCGACCTTCCCGGACATTCAGGCTCAACTTCAAGATATCTCCGCAAGCTGGGTTCTCGACTTGCACGATCACATCAGAATCGGGAACCTCACCCGCGTTCCGCGGATGCTCAAAGTGATCAAGAAGCTGGGCAGAATACATCAAGAGAATTGTAACGTGCCCGACCGAAGATCGTAGAAACGTCGCCAGCAACGTTTCACCATGTAAGATTAGCGAATCGTGTTCTCTGACCAGACGCCGAAGCGAATCGTGTCTTTGCAGCCGAGCGCCACCGTAATTCTCGCGTCGATCGGCAAATTGGATCGCCTGGTAGCGTGCACCAAATATTGCGCGGATGTCTGCCCAGAGATCAGCACTCATGGGACGACCATCGTCGCCGACTCCTGGACCGCCAGCACCGACCAGATCGTCGCGGCCCGGCCAGATCTTGTGATTGCCGCAGTCCCTTACCAGGAGAAGGCAGTCACGGAAATCTTGAAGTCAGGTGCGCGCTTTCTTGGCCTGGCGCCGAAGACGCTCGCCGATATTTACACCGACATAGCCACCATCGCCGGACTCATGAGCGCCAGCGATCGCGGGGAGCGAGTGATTCAGGAAATGCAGCAAACGATTGACGGGGTTCGCTCGCAGACGAACGGCATGAGCCGCCCCCGCGTGTTCTGTGAAGAATGGGGCAAGCCGCTAATCACCTCGCAGCCATGGGTCGCCGAGTTGGTCGCCGCCGCAGGCGGCGACTTCATAGGCACTCCCGGAAAACAAACTTCCGCCGCAGTCGTTCTTGAAGAAAACCCTGATGTGGTTGTGGCCGCATGGTGCGGCGCCGCCGATCGCGTTCCTCTGGAAAAGATCATTCGTGAGCGTGGCTGGGAACAAATACAAGCCGCTACGGCAAACCGCGTTTACTCAATTCGAGACGAATTCCTGAACACCCCCGCGCCCACGTTGGTTCATGGCCTCCGGGCTTTGGCTGCAGCGATACACCCGAAATCTTTTCCACAACCAACCGGTCTAAGATGCATGATGGACTTGCCGGTCGCGCGGAGATAGTCCTGCGGCTCGACCTTTCAACTATGCCTACCGCCTCGAAAACCGAAGACGTGAAGAAAGAACTCAACCAATTGATTCAAGGAGTAACATCTGCGCGTCAATTGATGTCGGAAATCGTCGAACTGCTGCACGAACGCATGCTGAAGTACAACTGGGTCGGATTTTACATGCTGGAACCTGAATCGCTGGAACAACCTCCCGTGCTGGTCCTGGGGCCGTTTCAGGGGGCGATGACGCCACACACGCGAATTCCTTTGCACCAGGGGATCTGCGGCGCGGCTGCCTCCAGCGGAAAGACCGTGGTGGTTGATGACGTAACCAAGGACAATCGCTACCTGGCGTGCTCATTCGAGACCAAGTCTGAAATCGTGGTTCCCGTGTTCGTCCGGGGCAAGGTGGTGGGGGAACTTGATATCGACAGCCATTTCCCCGCCGCGTTCCGGGACGAGGATCGCGAGCTGGTCGAGTATTGTGCCGCTCTGGTTGGTCGGCATTTGGAAAACTCCTCAGCATGAAGGATTCTCCAACACAGAGGTCAAGCTTCGTGCTGACCTCCTTCCTCATTGACGTCTTCGATTTCCCTCACGCTGCCTTGAGCGGAAGGCGGTGTCGCCCATGAAACGAGTCGTCGCAGGGTTGATCTTCAAGGATGGAAACGTGCTCGTGTGTCAGCGCACACGGCATCAGACCATGCCACTAAAATGGGAGTTTCCCGGCGGCAAGATTGAAGAAGGCGAACAACCGCGCGACGCCCTGCGCCGCGAACTGGATGAAGAACTGGGAATAGACGCGAAGATTGGCGAAGAGGTGTCGCGCATCGTCCACGAATATCCCGGCGGAGGCTCGGTCGAGTTGCGTTTCTTTCGGGTGCCCGAATACCGGGGAGAGATCGAGAACAAAATCTTTCGCGACGTGCAGTGGTCCCCCCGCTCGAAATTGCCGTCATACGATTTCCTGGAAGCCGATCTACCCCTGGTGCGCGATTTGGTGGACGGCAAGATTACCTAGGACCGTTCTAAACGCCCTGTTGTCATTCCGAGCAAAGCGAGGAATCTGCTTTCTTCGCCACGCCAAAATCCTTAGTCCTACACTACTGCGAAGGAGCCTCTCTGCGCTTAAGGGTGGGATGGTCATCACCGTCGCTGCTGCTACTGCCGGTGTCAGCCGTCGCAGTGGATGTGGCCCGTCGCAAGGTAGGACCACCGTCATGACCGTTATCGATCTTGTGCCGGTTCTCGAGCATCGAGAGCCTCGTTTTTATGTCCTGAAATTCGGATGTGTCCAACTTGTACATCGGCTCGGGAGGCAGCAGCGTATTGATCTCCTGCTGGGTCTTCGCTATCCGATCCGGCGTCTGGGGATGAGTCTCAAAAGTTTTCGCCAGTGTGCCCGGTTTGTGCTTCTCCATCGCCTTGATCTTCTCGAAAAACGAGGTCAGCGCTTGCGGATCGTATCCTGCCCGGTATAAGTACTCGACGCCAAGGAAGTCGGCTTCGGACTCAAAGCTGCGGGCGAATTTTAAAAAGCCCATCGGGATCGCCATGCTGGCCAGACTCTGCGCGGCATAACCGATTCCGCCGCCGACAAAGATCAGCGGAATCGACGCCAGTTGCATCAGTTGCCCGCGCGTGTTTTCGCGAGCCAGATGGCAGGCGGCCACATGCGCGATTTCGTGCGCCATTACACCCGCCAGTTCAGCCTCGTTGTCAGCCGCCAGGATTAATCCGGAATCCACATAGAAAAAGCCTCCCGGCAGCGCGAAGGCATTAATGTCATCGGTGTCTACCACCTTGATCGTGAACGGCACCTGGGCATCGGAATTTCTCACCAGGTTTTGACCGATCCGATTGATGTACTCCGTCACCTCGGGATCCGTGATCAGCTTCGTCGTCGACTCGACCTGCTGGGCGTATCCGCGGCCCATTTCGATCTGCTTTTCCAGGCTGTACCAGTTGCCCAGTCCGCGATCACAACCCACCTTGCGATTGCCGATCGCGTCGATGTCGCGAAGGCTTCCATCATGATAGGTCTTCGCCGCTTTCGGCTGCGGCTCGGCAGTTGCCGCCGGTGCAGGCGTCGTAAGTGTAGTTGTCGTCGGGATAGAAGCAGGCGGTTCAGCCGTAGTCGCGGCAACCGTGGTCGGTGTATCCGCAGGCGGCGAAGCACTAGAGGCCGGAGAAGACTGGTCCTGCGCAACCGCCAAAGTCCCAAACAAAAGCAGGAAGCCCACGGTGATCGGGAAGACGGGACGACGCATGACCTGCCACCAGACTGAATTCTGACACACTTACCGACAGAAAAGTAGTCCAAAAATTACCAGTTCTGCACCCCGAAGCGACGTTTCGCGCCCCTGAATCCCCGCGCCTGAGCTCACTGCCCCGACCTCAAGGTCCAGAACCAGGCAATGCTCAGCAGAGTCATGATGATAGTCGTCCCCCAGGCAATCCAGTTGTAAACCCGCGAGTTCACATACTCGCCCATCAGCTCTTTCTTGTTTACCAGCAGCAACATAAAGACAAGCACCGGAGGCACGGCCACTCCGTTCACCACCTGGGAAAGAATCGAAATTTTCACCAATGGCAGATCGGGAAACAGGATCACACCCGCGCCAGCGACAATTAGAATCGTGTACAGCCAATAAAATACCGGCGCCTCAGAAAACTTCTTCCCCACGCCAGATTCAAACCCCAACCCCTCGCAAACCGTATAAGCCGTAGAAAGCGGCAAAATCGAAGCCGCAAACAGCGAAGCATTAAACAACCCCATAGCAAAGAGGATATATGCGTACTGGCCGGCTAGGGGGCGGAGGGCTTGGGCGGCGTCTTTTGCGTCGGAGATGTTGTGGTAGCCGTGGACGTAGAGAGTTGCGGCGCAGGCCACGATGATGAACCACGCCACGATGTCGGTGAAAATGCAGCCGGCTATGACATCGATTTGCGAGGCTTTGTATTGGCGCTTGGTCACGCCTTTCTCTACGATCGAGGATTGCAGGTAGAACTGCATCCAGGGCGCGATCGTGGTGCCGACGACGCCGATGGTCATGTACAAATATCCCGGCAGCATGAAGGCGGCTTTCGGCGGAGGCTTTACCGTAGCCAACAAAGAGTCGATCCAGGCGGGTTTGGCAAAAAAACCTGCGAAAATGTAGGTGACGTAAAAGAAGGACGCGACCAGAAAAATCTTTTCCACGCTCTTGTACTGGCCTTTGACCACGATGAGCCAGACGATCACGGCACAGACCGGAACCGTAATGTATTTCGAGAGGCCGAAAAGTTCGAGGCTGCCGGCGATTCCGGCGAACTCACCCACCACGTTGCCGAAGTTGATGATCAGGATTCCGAGCATCATGAAAAACGTGATGCGAAAGCCGAACTCCTCGCGGATCAGATCGCTGAGACCCTTGCCCGTAACCGCGCCCATGCGCGCCGAAATTTCCTGCACTACGATCAGCGCCAACGTGATCGGAATTAGTGTCCAGAGGAGAAGATGCCCGAACTGCGCTCCGGCAGCCGAGTAGGTGTAGATGCCGTTGGCATCGTTGTCGACGTTCGCGGTAATAAAGCCCGGTCCCACCACGGCGAAGAACAGCAGGATCTGGGTCTTCCAGCGTTTCAGGAATTTCATGCGTCCAATTCGCAGACATACGATGAGACATTGTCAAACGATCAGACAGAATAAACGGGGACAGGGATTCTGAACAGATGAAAAGTCACGCTGTGGTGGTAAATCAGCTTGAAATGGTCTACGCGAGATTCCTCGCCCCCGCTGGGGGCTCGGAATGACGACTTTTGAAACAAGCGGACCCGTGACACGGATGGTGAGAATTCCCTGACGCTTTTTTCGCTAAGCCGGCAACACAAGGTCCTTCGACTGCGGAGTCGTTCGCTTCGCGAGCGACTCCTGCGCTCAGGATGACAATTTGTTAATTGGGCAAGATGTCGCTTTTTTGTCGCCTCCACCTTTCGCACCGAACGCCGAAGAGTGGGGCACCCTCG
Source organism: uncultured Acidobacteriota bacterium (assembly GCA_963837015.1). Classification (GTDB taxonomy): domain Bacteria; phylum Acidobacteriota; class Terriglobia; order Terriglobales; family Acidobacteriaceae; genus JABDBE01. The sequence continues at coordinate 175,035 of CAWIMI010000037.1, forward strand.
CTTGCTTGTCATTGGGGATTTGGCTGCGCTAAAGTGAGCATCGGATGAGCTTGCCTGAAAGATTTGCGGTACGCCTTGCTTCCACTGACGATATCGATACGCTGGTGGCGCACCGACGTGCGATGTTTGTTGATATGGGCTACCGGGACGAAGCGGCGTTGGACTCAATGGCAGCCAAATGTCGTCCGTGGCTGCTTACCAAGATGGACAGTGGAGAATATCTGGCGTGGGTTGCGACCGCTCCTGACCAGTCGATCGTCGCTGGCGCCGGTTTATGGCTCATGGACTGGCCGCCTCATATGATCGGTAGCGGCCCGAGAGCGAATATCCTGAATGTTTACACGGCAACGGAGTTTCGCCGGCGGGGATTGGCGGGGGAACTCATGAAAGCTGCGATCCAGTGGTGCCGTTCCAACGGGGTCGACACCGTTGTTCTCCACGCAAGCCCGGATGGCCGTCGCCTTTACGAGTCGGTGGGCTTCACAGGAACCAACGAAATGCGCCTTCGACTGTGAAGGTTGCGTTAGGGTACGTGCTCCCGAAAAATCGGACTCCTGGTTTATCCTTCCCTTAAGAGTCATCAAGCGGCAGAACTCGTGCGCGGAGGAAGATGTGCTGATTCGGCCCTTGCCGTTGCTCAATTTCTTCGTTGCGGTGGTGATGCTCTCCATCGGGTTGCGGGTCAGCGGCGGAGAGCTAATCAACGTCGTGCGGAACCGCGCGCTGGTTACACGCACTCTTTTGGCAAATTGCGTCCTGATACCGGCCCTCGGCTTTCTGCTGGTTCATCTTTTTCCGCTGGCGCCCGCGGCCAGGATAGGCATCTTGTTGCTGGCCGCGATTCCGGGAACGCCGATTGCGTTGCAATTCACGCGACAAGCTAAGACGCGGCTGGCTTTCGCGGCCGCGATGACGTTCGTGCTCTCGGTGGTGAGTGTCGCCATGACTCCGCTGGCGCTGCGAGTGATCCCGGAGACGGCCCGGCAAACCGAGCGTCCAGTCCTGCTGCTGGTGGCGAACATTGTGCTGTACATCGCACTGCCCCTGGCATGCGGCGTTTGGGCGGCGCACCATTTGCCGAAGATTACTCGCCGGCTCGTGCTGCCGCTGGGTCTTGTGGCGTCGGCTCTCTTCCTTCTTCTTATGTGGGAGACGCGGTTGGTACGGGCGGACGCTTTTGCGGCGATCCGCGGCGGCGGGGCGGTGATTGCGATGTTCCTGTTGCTGCTACTGTCGATGTTGATCGGCTGGCTGATTGGCGGCCCGGACCGTGAATCGCGGCGGGTTTTGGCGACCGCTACCGGCATGCGCAGCGTGATCGTTGTGCTCTACGTGGCCCGGTATTGTTTTCCGGATACGACGGTGCACGCCGTCCCGATTACCTACGCGTCCCTGATGGTTCCCACCAACCTGGTTTTCCATCTGGCGTGTAAGGTGTGGAACAAACTTCGGCCCGCGGTGGTGAGTGCGGGTTGATTTTCTTCGATCTGGTGCGGTGTGGGTCGGACTCTTACATTTTTGATCTGTGAGTTCTTTTGATTTATCAGGCCTTCGCGCCCATGGCCTTGGGGATGAAAACATCCGTGGGAAGTTTGAACCGAGTGCTTAACTTCCGTACTTGCTCGATGGTGAGATTTCGATGTCCTGCCAAGAACATCGAAACTGCACTCTCCGAACCAAATTGAGGAATGAGGTCGCGCTGGGTGAGATTCTGTTTTTGAATCAGAAATCGCACCACCGAAGCCGGGTCAGCCCCAGGAACAGGATAATGCTCTTGTTCGTAACGTTCCACGAGCAAGGTTAGAAGTTCGATGGCTTCTACTTCAGAACGAGACGGGCTTTCCAGCGCCGTCAGTTGGAAGAGAGCGTCGGTGTAAGCCTCAAGTTCCGCCTTGTTGCGGATGACGCGCGGAGCGCCACGCGCAATCATTTCTGCCGGGTTTGCAAGAACTCTGCTCATTTTGTTCCAAACCTCCTATCCCAGTTACTACGATTGCCGTATGCCTTATGGGTCAAGAAAGATCGGATGTAGACGTGGCCGCCGGTCTGCATTCCTGGTTTCCTCTTCGCATAGTGGATTACGGTGATCAGCCTGTACCGGTTGCGCCTGATGTCAAAGATTACGTAACCATCCACAGTGTCGGCATCCTTGAACGTGCGGCGAACTTCCGTAAAACTCTGCCAGCGGACCGCCTCGACGATGCTAACCCACGCTCTGATTTCGTTCGCCGCATCCGGGCAGCGTTCCATCGCCTCGCTCAGATGCTTGCGCGTAACGATGTGCACTTACCAAGAATACTTCACAATATGTGAAGTCGTCAAACGAATTCTCCCAAGGCCTTCCCGCCCCTAACTTGGCGGGCTAAGCAATGGCATCGCTTCGTGACGAATCCCTTATTTGCCCGCCGTCCTGGAAACTCGTTCGTTCCCGGCAAAATTGGTGAGAATTCCCTGGCGCTTTTGCGCCACAAGAGACAACCACAAGGTCCTTCGACTGCGAAGTCGTTCGCTTTGCGAACGACTTCTTCGCTCAGGATGACAGTTTGTTTATTGCTCGGTACCCATGAATGTTCCTGATGCTGACAGACAGCAGATTCCTCGCTTCGCTCGGAATGATAAAACTTAAATTTGGAATCGCAGAGTTGTTCATTGCTCTGGATGACAGTTTGTTAATACTCAGATGTAATGAAAACGAAAAAAAGGTGTGCCTCCAAGGGTAGAGTACGTGCTCGAAGCACAAGCCCTGAAGGAGGCACGAGATGATCCACGTAGGCGTAGATCTTCACCAGAGATTTTGTTACATGACGGCGATGGAAGCAAGAGGCAAGATTGTACAGGCGGGGGCGGTGAGCAACGACAAGCTGGCGCTGCGCAAGTTTTTCGTCGGTTTGTGGGGAAGGAAGTACAGGTGGCGGTCGAGGCGTGCGGGTTCTGGCCGGCGTTTCGAGAGGTGGTGGAACCGGAGGTGAAGCGGTTGGTGCTGGTGCATCCGCAGCGGGTGAAGGCGATTGCCTCGGCCAAGCTGAAGAACGACCGGGTGGATTCGGAAACCCTGGCGCATTTGCTGCGCTGCGATTTATTGCCGGAGTCGTGGAAGGCGGACCGGGAGACGCAGGGGAGGCGGCAGCAGGTGCGGTTGCGGGCGACGTTGGTGCGGCAGCGGACGCGGTTGAAAAATCAAGTGCACGCGGTGCTGCATCAGCAGGGGCTGCGTTCGCCGGTGACGGATGTATTCGGCAAGCGGGGAAGGCTGTGGCTGGCGGGGGTGAAGTTGCCAGCGCCGGCGCGGGAAGCGGTGAACGTGTGCCTGCGCTTGCTGGACGGGTACAGCGAAGAAATTCAAAAGCAAAACCTCCAATTAAGTGAAAAAGCAAAGCAAGACCAGCGGGCGGCGTGGCTGATGACGATTCCTGGCATTGGGGAGTGTTCGGCGATGATGCTGTTGGCGGAGATCGGAGACATCCAACGCTTTCGCGACAAAGAAGGGTTGTGCAGTTACGCCGGGTTGGTGCCGCGGGTGCGGGAGTCGGCGGGCAAGGCGGCGCGCAGCGGGATTACGCGCCAGGGTTCGCCGTGGATGCGCTGGATCATGGTGGAAGCGGCGCAGGTGGCGACGCGCAGTTCGCCGGCGGCGCGGAGTTATTATGAACGCTTGCGGCGCAAGAAGCATAAACACGTGGCGCGCGTGGCGCTGGCCCGCAAGCTGTTGATTGCGGTCTACGCCCTGTTGCACGATGGGGTGGTGTTCGACGAAGAAAAGTTTGCGGCGGTGTAAGGGGAATCCGTCAGCTCGTTGTCATCCTTGCTCTTCGAGGGCGGCGCTCAGATGGAGCGGCGGAGTCCGGACATACCTTATGTGCCTCGAGCACGAATAGAAGCCTGTCCGCATCGCCGCAAAAATACCTGTGGACAGGTGCGCCTGTTTTCATAGAAGGATGACAAATCGTGGCGGTCACAGGAAGCGGGGATCGAGGTATCCGGGGCGGGTGGGCCCCTCTTGCCGGCAGCCGGAGAGGAATGAAGCTCCCGAGGTTTGTGGGGCCATGAGGCCCCAGGCTTCGCGGTACTGTTCGTATTGGGGATGGCGGGCGCCTCCGTAGGGATAAAAGAGCAGGTTTCTTTTTCCGATCTTCTCGACCGGGATTACGTACCAGACGTCGATGGGAACGAGGTAACCGACAAGTATGTCGATGTCTTCAGAGGTGTACTGGGCCTTCTCCTGATTACCGCATCTTGCATGCAGGTCGTAGCAGCGTTTGCGATGGTGGCATCCCGACTTGACTTGGACACGCCAGAGTCGCTGACCGGAGTCGAGGATGAAGTCGTAGCGTTCGGTGTCGCCCCAAGGTTTGGCGACTCCGAAGCCGAGGCTGGCGGCCTTGTAGAAGAAGGCGAGTTCTGAGAGCTCACCGCGGCGTTTGGACCAGAGGGGTCCGCGCACTAACGGTATTTTTGTGCCTAACAGAGACTCCTTGTCGGCTCGCCGGTCGCGCTCGAGGTTGGCCAGGGCAGTTGCAGTTTGATTCGCCCGGCGCTGGTTCCAAGGGGATAGAACTTCTTCAGGCATGGGCTGGCGCTCCAATAAAAAAGGCGCGAGCCGGATTTCCGGTCGCGCCTGCTGGTTTTTTTGGTCCTATATCTAGACTAGCAAATTGGAGGGGGTAAACCGGACATGGTTTTGATATTTATATTTCCATCGGAATCAGCGGGTTGAGAGAAATGGGGAGCGTTTACCCCCTTGACAAGATTTTTTCCGAAACGGGAATTTGAGGTTTTAGGGGCGGTCCGAGCGAAATCAATGAGGAAGAATCTTGATCTCGGATTTGAATTCGTGGTAGTTGCGGAAGTCGATGATGTTGTGGCTGCAGTTGCTGGTACCCCGTTCACAACCCAGGGCCTCGGCATGGACCGGAAGCAGAAACGATGCCTCGCCGAGCCTCACGTTCGAATAATCAAGCGCGGTTTCGACCGTATCCATGGGGAAATCTGACGGTAGGTCGCGGGCCTGCATCTCGATTCGCAGGACGCGCGCGGTGTTCGGATCCACCCATACGGAGCCTACGTAAGCAGTAGTCAGACTGCGAGAGCCGGCGTGCAGCATCCAGTGTGAATTTTCACTCTGCACTTGGAAGTCGTAAACCTGGGCACTGACACCGGAAATAGTAGACGCCCCGCCGGCCCGGAACTGCGCGCGTGTAGCGGGGTGAAAAAGTTCCAGCAGTATGGAGGCGAATTCTCCGGTAGACCAGGCCCCATCGATCTCCTGCAGGCGCTTGTCCGTGGGGCGGTTATCGATTTTCACGTCACGATAACTTTCCTGCCCGTCCTCGTAAACGATTTCAGCCGAAACCAGGTCCAAAGGCATTTTCTCCGCGCGGCCTCGCTGGGTATACCGGGACATGAACTCCTGGCAACGAAAGTTGGGAAGCTTTTGTGAAAACTGGAACGCCACCTCTCTGGCTCTTTCGATCAAGGATTCGCTGGGAGTCAGCGAACGCGTGGGTACGGAGTCGGCAGGTCGCGCCGGGACCGGGGGTGGGTCAGGACAGGGAGGCAGAGCCGGCTGTGTGCCTCGTTTCAAAATGGGAGGAACGTCGGAACAAGGAGCCGTACCCTGTGCTTGCGATTGGGCTGCAGGCGGCGTGGCCAAAGCAAGCGCCACGGCGACTACTGCGCCAGCCAAGCGAAGCCAGCGGCCCATAGGTTGAAGGCTGCATCCTTTCACAGACTCACTTCCGCTCGAATTTAGCACAATTCACGTCATTCCACTCGTTGAGCTGGGGTCAAAACGTGTGATGGCCTGTTTTCGTCATTTGAGCAACGGTCCCGCTGCTCAAACTCGGATTTCGCCATCCCCTCACACCGACCCGTGAGACCCGTCACTGCCGGGCGCAGCCAAAGCGCGGTAGTCTGAGCGTGAGGCTCCCGAGCCCTTTATCACTCGCAAGCGGGCCCAAATCAAGGCAACTCGGGAATTAGCGGGTTTCCCCGACCCGAGTCTTACGCTCATCATCACTCTCCGGGCCGCCGCGAAACCCAAACCGTAACGAATCCTAATGAGCCCGTAGCGGGAGCAAAACATGAAAAGCGCGACGACTCGCTCTTTTCAATCCGCCAAGAGAATCTCATACCTCAATTCGTTTTCATCGACAACTCCTCTGGAAAGAAGGGAACTTTTATGAACAGCAATAGATTCTGGGCCGCCGGTAAGACGCTGGCGGTCGTCACTGTCATACTAGTTATGATGGCGCTGCTGTCGCCCAGCGCCGACGCGCAAACATACAAGGTACTTTACAACTTCACCGGCGGTGACGATGGCGGAGTTCCCGTGGGGGTCCTCACCTTCGACGCGACTGACAACCTCTATGGAACCACGTGGGCAGGCGGCGACTCGGCGTGCCCGATCACGTATGGGTATGCAGGCTGCGGTGTGGTCTTCGAGTTGATGCCTAACTTGGACGGAACTTGGACTCAGACCGTACTGCACACCTTCCACGGTAGTGATGGCGCAGGCCCTCAAGGCAGGCTCAGCCTTGACGCCGCAGGCACCCTTTATGGTTCCGCAAAATACGGCGGTAAAACCACTAGGCCTTGTGCGGGTACTGGCTGCGGCATTGTCTTCACGCTAACGCCCAACCTGGACGGAAGCTGGACGCAAACTGTGCTGCATGCGTTTAGCTGGAAGGATGGGTCCGGTCCCAACCACGGTGTCCTGCTGTCCGACGGAGCGGGTAACCTTTACGGTGTGACAGATACCGGGTCAAATTCCAGCTGTCCGAATGGTTGTGGCGTAATTTATGAACTAAGTCCAAACTCCGATGGAACCTGGACAGAGACCGTGCTGCACAGTTTCGATCGTCCAGGAGGTGTCTTTCCAGAAGCCGGCTTGACCTTCGACGCCGATGGCACTCTGTATGGCGCGGCGCAACTGAACGGCGCGAACGGTCTTGATTGTGGCACGGTTTACAAGTTGACACCGACCTCGACGGGTGGCTGGAAATATCGGGTCATCCACCCCTTTGCGGCGCACCCTTCCTGCGTTCCAGAGACCGGGGTTACTCTTGACCCGGAACACAACCTGTACGGCACAACCATTGGCACCGGTGGCCATAGCGGGTGGGGCACGGTTTTCCAGATGACGCCCAAGCCAACCGGGGGCTGGGCCTATCGCGTCATCCACAAGTTTACCGGTGGCCACGATGGGGGACGTCCCGGCTACGCCCCGCTGATCCTCGATGCCGCGGGTAATCTCTATGGCACAACAACTGCTGGTGGCCCTCATGACGCGGGCAATGTGTTCGAGCTGGTACGCACATCCAGCGGCTGGAAGGAGCAGGTGCTGTACAGCTTCACAGGCGGCGTGGACGGTGGCGGCCCTTTGGCTGGCCTGATCTTTGACACGTCTGGCAATTTATATGGCACCACAACTACCGGTGGCGCCAATGGAGCGGGCGTCATATTTGAGATCACGCCGTAGCTCATGTTGGCGCAAAATCGCGAATACACTCAAAGTCCCCAATCGGACGCCAATCTCTGTCCGATGGGTAGAAACTCCGGCGGGTGGCCTAGCCTTCCGCGTTCTTTGCGGAGGCTGGGGCTTTTAGTCCAAGCCACGATCAATCGCGTCGCGTGGCCTCTTACAGCTTGGCTCGGAGCAGGCTGATTACGTCGTCGGAGGTGATCACTCCGGTCAGCTTGTTGTGGTCGTCGATTACGGGCAGAGTGACCAAGTTGTATTTGTCGAAGAGTTCGGCGAATTGATTCTCTTTTGCGTCCTCATGGCAGGAGATGAGCGGCTCCTGCGTGAGTGAGAGCAACGGCGTCTCCGGCGACGCGAGTACGAGCTTGGCCAAGGGCACGGCGCCGGCGAGCGTGCCGTGGGAGTCGACCAGGTAGATCGTGCTTACGGCTTCGATGCCGCCTTCGAAGTGGCGGAGGGCTTCGACGGCGTCGTGCGCGGTCGCGGCCACGGGCAACGCCAGGTAGTCGGTGTTCATGCGGCCGGCAGCGGTGTTCTCCTTGTGCTCGAGAAGTTCCACCATCTCCTGGCGTTCTTGGGGAGGCATCTCCTGCAAGATGTCGGCAGAAGTCTCCTCGGGAAGGTTGTCGAGCAGGTCGGCGGCTGCGTCCGGATCCATTTCTTCGACGATGTCAGCGGCGCGGTCGGAGTCGAGCGACTCGACAATCGCCTTCTGCACCTTGGGATCGACCTCTTCCAAGGCTTCGGCGGCAACTTCTTCGTCCAGGGTTTCGAAGACGGCTTCGCGCTCGTCGGGAGCGAGCTCTTCGACGATGTCGGCGATGTCGGCCGGATGCAGGCGGGCCAGGCGTTCGTGGGAGATTTTCAGCTTTACCCGGCGGGCGGGGTCGGTTTCGATCAGGTCGACGAACTCCCAGGGGATTGGGCGCTCGGGGATCTGGCGGAGCAAAGCCCGAAGCGCATTCATCGGGACTACGCCTTTCAGCAGACGGCGGATCGCGCCGCGTGCGCCGACGTCGACGGAACCGACTTTAAGCACGGGATGGCGGCTATGGAGGTCGTGGAAGAGTTCGACGTCGTTGACCCGAACCACCTTGCGCCCGTGGACGTCGATGATCTGCTGGTCGAGCAGGTCGCGGGCGAGCAGGAATAAACCTTCGGAGCCGTCCGCGATGGGCCAGGCTGAAGCTTCGCTGTCAATGCATAGGCCGCCATTGATCGAGTTCACTGCGCTGAAGGGCATCACGCGGTCACCGGACTTGGTGCGGACGATCATTACCGCGATGCGGGCGCGATCCTCCTGGGGCGCAACTGCCAGCTCGCGGACACGCCCGCACTGGCCGCCAGAGGGTTCAAAGACCGGCAGACCCAGCAACTCGGTAAGCGCCAATGATGACATCGCTCTGAGAGAATACCCAACCGCGGGAGCGGAAGCCAGAACCGTTTTAACTGTTTTTGGGGTTCCGGTGTGTAAGTGATATTGGCGTGCCAGGGGACCGGACTCGAGGCGAATTTGGCAGGCGTATAATGCGCGCGTTGACATTTCCACAGCCGCAGGGCAAACTACCCAATCCGCTGATCGGTGGCTTTCAGTTCGCGCGAATTGATAACGCGGCGAGGCCAACCGGGGTCGGCGGATGTTTCGGGTCTGCGTGCTGATTTCACAAACACTTTGCCATGACCGAACTTCGGGTCTCTTATACGCTCGATTCGACGCTGGAGACCGTCGATAGCGCCGAACAAACAGCCAGCCGAATCGCGGCGGAAAGCGGATTCGATGAAGATGTCGTTATGCAGATTTCCATGGCGGTGCGCGAGGCCGCGGTGAACGCGGTGCTGCATGGCAATGCCTATGATCCGGACAAGAAGGTCAAACTCGACTTCGAACGGACTGGCGACGACCTGGTCATCACGATTCGTGACCAAGGCAAAGGGTTAGACCCGGCCAAAATTCCCGATCCCCTGGCGCCGGAGAACCTTTTAAAGACTTCGGGACGGGGAATTTTTCTTATCCGCTCGTTTATGGATGAGGTGCAAATCCACCCGTCCCAGACGGGCACCGAAATTAAACTCGTAAAGCACGTTCACGGATCACCCGGGAACGTTAAGGAGGCTTCTCAGTGAGCATGAAGACCAGTACTCGTCAGGTTGATGGCGTCACCATCGTGGATTGCAGTGGCCGTATCACGCTCGGCGAGGGCAGCGTGATTCTGCGGGACACGGTGCGCGAACTGCTTTCCAAGGGCCAAAAGAAGATTCTCTTAAATCTTGGAGAGGTGACCTATATAGACAGCTCGGGGATTGGTGAGCTGGTCAGCGCGTTTACTACAGTTCGCAATCAGGGTGGCGAACTGAAGCTGCTGAACCTGACCAAGAAAGTTCACGACTTGCTACAGATCACCAAGCTCTACACCGTCTTCGACGTGAGAGACGACGAGGCCAGCGCGGTCAAGGCGTTCAGCTGAACTCTTTTTGCTAGCGACGAGAGGGCCGGCTTGACCACCGGCCCCTGTCTGCCTTTTCTGTTTTGGGAAAGTCCGCGCTTTTTCTGAGCTGATTCCGGCCTGATCCGCAAAACGCAACCTACAATTGATGTGTGCGCCGGCTCGTCACTTTGTTGTTGCTGATTTTCTGGCCGTCATTCGCCGCGGCGGATTGCATTCCTATTACCGAAGCGCGCATGCACATCGGGGAAGACAAATGTATCACCGGCAAGGTTCTCCGCGTAAAACACCAGAGCAGGGGCGTGACCCTTTTTGACTTCTGCCAGGATTCGATGGTGTGCCCATTTACGGTTGTGGTTTTTGCGCACGACCTGAAGCGCATTGGAGATGTGAACCAGTTGCAGAATCGTGTGATCGAGATTCATGGCCCGGTGAAAGAGTACGACGGGCGAGCCGAGATTGTTCTCGAGCAGTCAAGGCAACTGGGCGGAGACGGGCTGCGGATTCCGCCGCTGCCGAAGAACTACGACGTGGAGCAGAAAGGCCACTACAGCGCGGGAACATTCAGTTTGCCTAAGCCCGCCTATGCGACCCACAAAAAAAAGCAGCCGGCAAAGATTCCGGTAGAGATTCCTCTGGATTCCGATTCCGTCGAAAGCCCTACCCCACCTCATTAACTCGGCGGCGCAGATTTTCTTCCGCAGACGCCTGAATTAGGGTGAAGGTGTCAAGAGAAGAAGGTTCGCCGCCTCGGCCCTGTCCTCTACTCCTGTGTCGCACGGGTTCAGACCCGTGGCGCTCGGTGATTTTTCTCACGAGGTTGTGTGACGACGGTCGTGGCGGACAAGGTTCCAGTTGCTTAAGCTTGCCTTGAAATAGTGCAGCCAGTCGACACCGCGAACAACGGATCTGTTCTGGACATAAGGATCGGGAGCTTGCGGGTGGCTTCGATTTCAGATCTGATTCGGAAGCCGGGAGTTGGTCATGGATAACTTCGGTTACGGTAGATGCTGTCAATGCGACGAAGAGAACTTTCTCCAGGAGGGTTCAAAGTGTGCCCGTTGTCTCAGCTTGGAGTACGTGCCGATTGACGACGTGGACACCGAGGAAGAGCCCTCGAACCTTCCCTTGGATCGCTCGGCAGCGTAGCATTTCGGCTGCGAGTGTTCTGTCCTTGCGACACTTAGGCGGTTTCCTGTTTGTGTGTCATGGATGACGACCTCGGCTGGTCAGGACTGTTACACCATCCCTTTCCTCAATTCTTCCAAGGGATAGAATGTGCCGCGCCATACTACCCCGCCGTTTGCCAGGGTCAACGTCATCGAGCGAAGCATGATGTAAACGAATAGCGCCGTGCTGATGGGATGTAAAAGAAAGTAATAGGCGGGGACGTCGGACTCCAATGACATTCCTACGTAAATGCCGAACATGCACGAGAGTGCGACCGCGTAGGGCAGGCGCGCCCATCCGTGGGCAAGCCAGATTCCGAGAAACGGCATCAGGTTCAGGAATGCCAGCGTGAAAGCAGAAAGCAGCGCTCGCCACCACTGGAACGACATAATGGCAAAAAAATTCTTGGTGAGATTGTCGACCATGCCCATCGCGCCCTTCGCCCAGCGCAATGAGATCAAGTCTGCGCCGAAAACGTTGCGTTGAGCGTAGCCGCCATTCTTGACCAATTTCCCGAGCTTCATATCATCGAGCACTTCGAAGCGTAGCGCCTCGAAGGTGCCAAGCGCATCATAGACACGGCGGCGGATCAGGTTGAATGCGCCCACTCCCATATGGTCTTTGGCCTTGGGATCTGCGACCTTCCAGGGGCGATGGCCGAAGGCAAAGAGCGTCTGGAAAAAGGCGATCATCATTCTTTCGCCAGGACTCTTCATGATGATGCGCGGAAATAAAACCAGGTGGTCGGCGGGTTCGGCTTCGGCATAAGCCAGAGCGCGGGTCAGTACGTCAGAGCGGAAGAGCACATCGGCATCGGTAAACAGCAGCCAGTCCCCAGTCGCTTGATTGGCCGCGCTCCACATCGAGTGAACCTTGCCCAACCAGCCCGGGGGCAACTCGGAGACATGAATCACCTTCAGGCGACCGCTGGCTTCGGGAGTGCCAGCCAGTCGATCCATGACTTCGCCAGTGCGGTCGGTGGAGCGATCGTTTACGGCGACGACTTCGTAGTTGTCGTAATCGAGCTTCAGCAGCGTAGCGAGGGCTGGCCCGATGTGTTCTTCTTCATTGCGAGCAGGAACGATGATGCTGACGCGCGGGTTCCCTTTCCGGGTGGCGGGTTTCCGGTTCCAGTTGGGCCGTGAGATATCGGCTACCTTGGGCATGCCCAAGGCGGCATCGAGCACCCGTGAAAACCAGACCAGCGCGAGAATGCTGCCGGCAATCCAATGAAAGAATGCCCACGAAAAATGAATCATCCCGGCTGGCCGCCGCGGGATCCGGGCTCGCCGTCGACCCGTACTGCAGGAGCGAATCGCATACCGTAAAACAGTATGGCAGAAGAGACCGCCATTGCGATGATAGGCGGAATAAAGGCCTCCTGAAGGGAGTGCCGGTCGGCGACGTATCCCATGAGGGTTGGCGAAGGAACATCGCCGAAAAGATGAAACATGAAAATATTCACTGCGATCGCGGTTGCCCGAATGTGCGCGCCGACCGAATTCACCAGCGCCGTGTTAAGCGGCGAGGTATTCAACAAAAGCAGAAACGCCGCCACCGCGATGGCGGGCAGCATCAGCGGCCCCTTGCTGTATAAGCCGACGATCATGACGGGCACGCCGAGGCCCATGCTGACCGCGGACACAAAATAGTACGAACCTTTCATGCGTGGCAGCAAACGGTCGCCGAGCCATCCTCCCGCCAAAGATGCAAGGATGCCGTCCACCACGATGATTTTTCCAAACATCAGATTCGCCGATTCCAATGTGTAGCCGCGCATCCGCACAAGAAAAGTCGGCATCCACACTTGGATTCCGCCTAATGAAAAGGTTCCAGCCGCCATCCCCAAGGTGACCGTCCAGAATGCCGGGTTGCGCGCCAGGCCTCGCAGGGTGGCGCGATCGGGAGTCTCCTTCAACGAATCGAACTGGCCGCGTGGCGGCTCGGGAAGGAACAGGATCAGAAGCGCCAGAAGAAAGCCAGGAAACGCCGCGATGTAAAAAGGAAATCGCCATCCGTGCTCAGGCCCGAGTTTGCCGCCTAAGAGATAACCCGCGGCTGTGCCTACCGGGATCGCCAGATAGAAGATGCCGAAGATGCTTCCGCGCTTGCTCTCAGGAAAAAGGTCGGCAACAAAAGTCGGAGCGATGGTGACGAAAGTTGCCTCGCCCACGCCAACCAGCGTATGGCGGACCAGCAGTTCCCAATAGGTATGCGTAACTGCGGTGAGCAGCGTAAGCGCACTCCAGAAGACGGCGCCCAGAACAATGATCAGCTTGCGCGAATACCGGTCGGCCAGCGGCCCGGTAAAGGGCGCCGCGATCATGTAAAAGCCAAGAAATGCGCTCGTAAGATATCCAACCTGCGCGTTGGTGAGGTGGAATTCGCTCTGCACCAACGGCTGCACGGCGAACAACACCGAACGATCGATGTAGTTGAGCAGGTTCAGCGTCGTGAGCAGGACGAGCGCGGTCCAGGGATAAAGTTTCGTCTGAGTCACTTGGCGAAGGAATATATCATGGCGGGCGCAGCATTCGCGCTGCGCGAGGGTGATAAGATTCGGCAGCCGAAATTCTCCGCCATGAGAAATCTCAGCATGAAGAGACTTATTCTTCCGCTCGTAATTTTGTTCTTCCTCTTGTCTTCCGTCCTGAATGCAGAAGAGGCTGCGAAGAAACAAGACAGGGGCGAACGCCATGAGTTCATCATTTCAAACTTCCATACCGAGAGTGGTGTAACGCTTCCGCAAGCGCGGATCGTTTATGGAACTTACGGCCATTTGAATGCGGCTCGGGACAACGCGGTGCTCCTGCCTTCGCACTACATGGCGGACTTCCACGGCTATGAATGGCTGATTGGGCCCGGACACGCGCTCGACACTGGCGGGCTCTTCCTGATTGCGACCGAGCTGTTTGGTAACGGCCATTCGTCATCCCCGAGCAACACGCCCGAGCCTTACCATGGTCCGCGATTCCCGGTCACGACGATTCGCGACAACGTTGATATTGTGCATCGGCTGCTTACGGACGAACTCAAGATTACCCATCTGCGCGCGATCATCGGCTTCTCCATGGGCGCGCAGCAAGCCTTTCAATGGGCGGTGAGTTATCCGGATTTCGCCGACCGCATCGTGGTGACCTGCGGAACCGCGAAGACCTATCCGCACGGAGTGGTGCGACTGGAAGGACAAATCGCCGCACTGACTGCGGACGCCGCCTTCGAGAACGGCGATTACAAGACACCACCGACAAAGGGCCTGGAAGCCTTTGCCATGGTCTGGACAGGATGGCTCTTTTCGCAGGAATGGTGGCGCCGTGAATTGTGGCGGGAGACCGAAAAACCGGGGATGACATTCGACCAGCTAGTGCACAACTTCCGGACGGACTTCATCCCCGGCGCCGATGCGAATGACTTGATTCTGCAGATGCGTACCTGGGAGGAGCACGACGTCGGCACAACACCTGGGTTCAACGGTAACGTCGAGAATGCGCTACGCTCAATCAAGGTTCCGTTCCTGTACATGCCTTCACAGACGGACCTCTATTTTCCCGTGGGAGACGCGCGCTATGAAGCTGCGTTCATATCGAAAGTTTCATTGGTACCGATCCCATCGCTGTGGGGGCACACGGCCGGGGCGGCGAGTAATCCGGCGGATGAGAAGTTTTTGAACGAGACGATCGGGCATTTTCTCGGCAATGGCCAATCGCCATGAGCAGACGGGCCTTCGGAGTAATTCCTCCGGAATTCCGGTCCACATAATAACGATTGACGTTATTAACGACCCTCGTTATCATTGAGCCTGTGATCAGGAGTTTCGCGAACCGGGCGACGGAGCAGATCTGGCGAACCGGCAAGACCCGAGGCTCTCCGCCGGCGGATATCACAAGACGAAAACTGGGAATGCTCGATGCAGCGTTGGAATTGAATGATTTGAATTATCCGCCTGGCAACCGACTGGAGAAGTTGCGCGGTGACCGGCGGGGGCAATACAGCATTCGCATCAACGATCAATACCGGGTTTGTTTCGTCTGGCGCGATCACGACGCCTGCGATGTGGAAGTGATCGACTATCACTGAGACTGGCTGGCAGGGAGAAGTTGATGAGCGTATTGAGAAAAGGCACGCCGAATTGGACAATTCATCCCGGCGAAATTCTGCGGGAGGAATTCTTAAAGCCCATGTCAATCTCGGCGTACGCCTTGGCAAAACGGCTTCGTGTCCCCCCGCCCCGTATCAACGACATCATCCTGGAACGACGTGGCATAACTGCGGACACCGCGCTTCGGCTGTCGCGGTTCTTCGGAACCACCGAGCAGTTCTGGCTGAATCTGCAGGATGCGTATGAGATCGGCCGCGCAAAGACCGAACTGGCGCACGAATTGGAACAGATTGAACCGCTAAGAGCTTCGGCAGCAGCGCACTAGGCGCTAAGAAATGCGACGCTTGTCAGTGAATTGCATTTCGTCTTTCGGAGTGAGTGACAGTCTCTTGACCTGGTTTTCGAGCCTCAGGTCTATTTCCGACCTTTATCTTTTGGCCTTGGCCACTTGGCGATCACGACCGTCGATATTCCTCCACGCGGCCTGAAGTCGCCCTTCACTTCAGCCCACATCGGATGCGACCAGCGCACGACGTCCTCGAGCACACGGTTCACGATGTTTTCCTGAAAGATTCCTAGATTCCGGTAAGACTGCAGATACTCCTTC
Organism: uncultured Acidobacteriota bacterium; assembly: GCA_963837015.1. Classification (GTDB taxonomy): domain Bacteria; phylum Acidobacteriota; class Terriglobia; order Terriglobales; family Acidobacteriaceae; genus JABDBE01. The sequence continues at coordinate 190,835 of CAWIMI010000037.1, forward strand.
AGCGATTTCAATTCCAGGCAGTGCTTGTCGGGCATGTAGCGGATGGTGAGCACTCCGAAGTCGGGTAATCCGGTCTTTGGGCAAACCGAGGTGAACTCGGGATCATCGACGACGATTTCGTACCCCGGAAACTGATTGGGCCAGGTCTCAATCTCCGGGAACTTGGCATCCAATCCTGCCTCTGCATGTTCCGGCGTGTAGCGACGCGGCTTGGGCATGTCACATTGTAACCAGCGACCCGGCCAAATGGCCAAATGCCGCAGGATTTTGCGGTCCAATCCGCGAGACTGGCGCATCTAACAGGAAAGGTTCCTTCTACAGATTCCCGAGGCTGCAGGTGGTACATTTATGCTTCAGCCATTTGCATGGGATTAACCACGGATAATGACTAACGATAACACCAGTTTCGTGGCTCGACACCGCTGGATTGTGACGACCATCGCGATCGTCGCAGCGGTTATCCTGCTGGCGTCTTTTATGTCTCGCGATCCGGCGGTACCGGTGCGGGCGGTAAGCGCGCAGCGGGGGACGATACGAAGCGTTGTCTCCACCAATGGCAAAGTCGAGCCGCTGCAAAATTTCGAAGCCCACGCTCCCGTCGGCACCACGGTGAAGAAAATCCTGGTCAAGGAAGGTGATCAGGTCAAGAAGGGTCAACTGCTGGTGCAATTGAACGATGCGGACGCCCGCAGTCAGGCGGCGCGAGCCCAGGCTCAAGTCCAAGCCGCAGAGGCCGATCTCAACGCTATCCAAAAGGGAGGGAACCGCGAGGAAGTCCTGACACTCGAATCGCAAATCACCAAGGCTCGCACCGACTGCGACACCGCGCAGCGCAACCTGGACGCATTGCGTCGCTTGCGCGAACAAGGTGCGGCTTCACCGGGCGAGGTAAAAAATGCCGAAGACCAGCTCAAACGAGCCAATGCAGATCTCAACCTTCTTCTGCAAAAGGAGAAGGACCGTTACTCGCAGCCCGAGATCGCCCGAGTGGAAGCTCAAAAATCGCAGGCCCAAGCCGCACGCGCAGCAGCGGAGGACAACCTCAATCAGTTAAACATTCGGGCTCCGTTTGATGGGGTCGTGTATTCCCTGCCGGTACAACTGGGCGCTTACCTCAACCCCGGCGACCTCGTATTGCAGGAGGCCGATTTGTCTAAAGTCCGCGTGCGGGCCTTTGTCGATGAACCCGATGTCGGACGACTGGCACCCGGTGACAAGATCGAGGTTACCTGGGATGCATTGCCCGGACGAACCTGGGAAGGCGCAGTCAGCGTCATTCCCGCCGTCATCAAGCTGCACGGCACGCGGAACGTGGGAGAGACGACCTGCGTGGTCGACAACAAGGATTTCAAGCTGCTTCCGAACGTCAATGTCGGAGTCACGATTATTACGGCTGAGCATCGCGATGTTCTTACCGTGCCCCGCGAGGCCGTCCACCAGGACGACGACAACAAGACTTACGTCTACCAGATCGTAAACAATGAACTACAACGTCGCTACGTGCAAACTTCCATTTCAAATCTCACCCAGGTTGAGGTTATTGGAGGCCTGCCCGAAAACGCGCTGGTCGCTTTGGGTCCGTTGAATTCCAAACCCTTGCGCAACGGTTTAGCGGTAAAGGCGGTTCGCTAAGAAATGTTTTCGTTTAAGAGAGTGTCGATCCTATTTGTGCTGGCGCTTCTTCCATCACTGGCGGCGGCCGATTCCGCGGACAGCAAACTCCTGGCGGAAGGCCGCGTAGATGATGCCATCGTTTCTCTGCAGCACAGGATCAGCAACGCTCCGAATGATGCTGGATCCTACAATCTGCTTTGTCGCGCCTACTTCGCACTCGCCGACTGGGACAAGGGAATTTCGGCGTGCGAGAAAGCGGTGTCGCTGGATCCGGGAAATTCGCAATACCACATGTGGCTGGGCCGCATTTATGGGGAGAAGGCCGACCATGCCGGTTTTCTGACTGCGGCAGGCCTGGCGAAAAAAGTTCGAAACGAATTCGAAACCGCGGTGCGCCTCGATCCCGACAGCACGGAAGCGCGCACCGATCTGGCAGAGTTTTACATGGAGGCGCCCGGAATCGTCGGAGGAGGACGCGACAAAGCCGAAGCGCAGGTTCCAAGAATCGCGGCCACAGATCCGGTCCGAGCGGGTTGGGTCAAAGGAAGACTTGCCGAAAAGAACAAGGACCTGCTCACGGCCGAGAACGCATATCGGGGGGCCGTCGATGCCAGTCACGGCGCGGCGCTAGCCTGGCTGAACCTGGCCTACTTCTATCGACATGAGGGACGACTGGATGCCATGGAAGATGCCATACGCCATGCAAGTGCGGCTCCGATGAATCAGCCAGAAGTGCTGATGGAGTCCGCCAATATGCTGCTTCGTGCCAAACGCAATCTTCCGGAGGCGACCCAACTTCTTCGCCGCTACCTGTCGCCTGATTTGACCGTGGAAGCTGCGCCTGCATTCAAAGCTCATTACCTGTTGGGGACGGCGCTCGAGCAACAAGGCAACAAGCCGGCAGCGGCCCAGGAATACCGCGCGTCACTCGCTCTTGCAAAGAGTTTCACTCAGGCTCAAACCGCTTTGGACCGGCTGAATGGCGCAATGGCTGATGTCGTGAATCCACGTTAGCCGCTGACTAGGGACTTCGAATTCGTCCAAAATACCTCCGCCTATGCCCAAGAATTGGAAGACCAAGCTGATTCACTCCGACGCGCATGCCCCGGAGGGTTTCCATTCCCTTTCAACACCCGTATATCGTGGCTCAACCGTCCTGTTCCCGAATGCGGGGGCGGTTCAGGATACCTGGGACCAGCATGAAGTCGGCTACACCTACGGCCTTTATGGCACACCCACGACACTGGAACTGGCGGTGCGCATTTGCGAGCTCGAAAAAGGCTTTCGCACCTTCATCACGCCGGGCGGGCAAGGCGCCATCGCGCTGATCAACTTGGCCTTTCTCAAGGCGGGCGATCACATTCTCGTACCGGAGAGTGTTTACACGCCCAATCGTAAGTTTGCCGTGGAAGTGCTGCGCCGCTTCGGCGTCGAGGTCAGTTTCTATCCTCCTACGATTGGAGGTGCAATTGAATCGCTATTTCGTAATAACACGCGCCTGGTCTGGTGTGAAAGTCCCGGCTCGATCACCATGGAGGTGCAGGATATCCCAGCCATTGTTACCGCTGCTCATCGCATCGGAGCCATGGTCGTGCTCGATAACACCTGGTCCGCCGGCATTTATTTTGATGCCTTCGCCCACGGCGTAGACGTAACCATGCAAGCACTGACCAAGTATATTGGCGGACACAGTGACCTTCTCCTGGGCTCGATTACCGTGCATGAAGAAGCAGCCTACAAGTGTCTCGGCTCAACCCATCAACTGGTAGGGTGCGCCGCTTCACCCGACGATTGCAGTCTTGCCTTGCGAGGCATGAAGACTCTTGCCGTGCGCCTGAAAGCGATCGAGGAAACTGCTCTCGCGCTGGCCCGTTGGCTGGCTCAGCGTCCCGAGGTCGAACTGGTTCTTCATCCCGCATTGCCCGCTTGCCCAGGACACGAATTCTGGAAGCGGGACTTCACCGGCTCGGCCGGACTCTTCTCCGTCGTTTTCCGGCGACAATTCACCAAGCCCCAGGTTCTGGCTTTTGTGGATGCATTGAAACTGTTCAAAATCGGCTACAGTTGGGCGGGCGTGACCAGTCTGGCGGTGGCTTACGACTTCCACTCGGCGCCGAACCGCCCGGATTACGGCCATCGCATTGTGAGGTTGAACATCGGCCTGGAAGATGTTGAGGATCTCAAGGCAGATCTGGCACACGCACTGGACTCGATCGGTTGAAGTCCGCGTTCAGCTTTGATCGAACCTTGTTCTGGCATTTCATTCGCTTGCGCGCTGCATATTCATCGTTCCGCTATTCACAAAGTCCGGGGTTTGACACCTATCGATTCTCGTAGTCGAATGCGCGACAGATTTCCGCTAACGTAATAACGCTCGGAATTCCTTCCTACGTCAGCCGAAAGGAACAGACTTATGCGCATGCGAATAAGCGTCTATCTTTCCGTGGCATCCCTCTTGTTAGCATCTCTGCCGTCCGTTGCCCAAGAACCGGCTGCGGGCGCTACACCTAAGAAACGGCCTACGCTCGGGCTGGTTCTGCAGGGTGGCGGGGCGCTCGGACTGGCGCACGTGGGTGTCATCGCCTGGCTGGAAGAGCATCACATTCCCGTGAACTACGTGGCCGGCACCAGCATGGGCGGTCTGGTCGGCGGAGTATATGCGACCGGACGCAATGCGGCCGAGGTTCGCGAGGTGGTGAACGGGATCAATTGGGACCATGTGATGTCAGGACAGACGCCGTTTCAAGACTTCTCTTTCCGGCGCAAGGAGGATGCGCGGGACTACCCGAGTAGCCTGGAGTTTGGCTTGCGGAAGGGAGTGCAGTTTCCCGGGGGATTTAATTCCGGCCAGCAGGTCTCGCTCATCCTTGATCAGGTTGCGCTTCCTTACTCGGAAATAAAGAGCTTCGACGATCTTCCCATTCCTTTTGGGTGTGTCGCTACCAATCTGATCACTGGCAAGCCGCAGGTTTTCCGCAGCGGGTCGCTGTCGCTGGCCATGCGGTCTACGATGTCCTTACCCGGAATTTTTACGCCAGTGAGGACCAAAGACGCGATCTACGCCGACGGTGGATTGCTGGAGAACATTCCCGTCGATGTGGCCAAACAGATGGGAGCTGGCCTGACCCTCGGAGTTCACCTGGAAGAGGCACCGCTGGAGGCGGATGCAAGTCTTTCCAGTTTTGCGGTGCTGGGCCGTTCGATCTCGGTCATGATCTCGGCCAACGAATTGAGGAGCATGCAGGATGTGGACCTCCTGATTTCGGTGCCCTTGCAGAAGTATGGGACTCTGGATTTTGACAAAGCTGACGAGATCATGAAGGCCGGATACGACGCGGCGGCTGCAAAGGCCCGAATACTTTCGACCCTCGCCGTGGATGATGCCACATGGAATCAATACCTCGCGGAACGAGCGGCTCGCCGCATAACTACTCCTCCAATTCCGGAGTTTGTCGCCGTCGACGGCGTAAATGGGCATCTTTCGCAGCGCATACAAAAGCAAATGGCCGGAGCCGTCGGGAAGCCTGTCGACTACAACGAACTGGATAGCGAAATCATGCACCTGAAGGGGATTGGACGATTTTCGACGCTCAGCTACGAAATGACAGAGCGCAACGGCGAGCAAGGTTTGTTGGTGAAGACCGAGGAAAATACTTACGGACCCCCGATCGTTCGGCCGTTGATTCTGGTGGATGGATCCAGTCTGAACAATGTTACCTTCAACCTGGGTGCCAGGATCACCTTCCTCGATATTGGTGGTTTCCGCTCGGAATGGCGAACCGACATCATTCTGTTCTCGCAGTACGGAATCAGGTCAGAGTACTATCACCCGTTCACTCCGCAGACTCACTGGTTCGTTGCTCCTCGGCTCTTTGCTCTGAACAACCCTTTTTATCTTTATGACGACAACAAACTGCTCACCATCTATCGGGAAACCAATGCCGGCGGAGGCCTTGATACGGGTTATCAGTTCGGAAGAATCGCCGAGTTGCGCGTCGGCTACGAAGGCGGATGGGAGAAATTTGCCCGGCAAATTGGAAACCCCAACGAATTGCCTTCCTTTTCAGGCGGCTATGGCAACGTGAAAGTCCAATTCAGGATGGATCGCCTGGACGACGCTGTGATTCCTCGCGCGGGTCAAAATCTTCTGGTCGATTTTCATTGGTCAAACGCCAGTCCGTTCGTAAGCAACTCGTATCCGGTCCTGGAAGTTGGCTCTCGGAACTTTTTCCGCTTCGGCGAGCCAAACTCCGTCTTTCTGAGCGGATTTGGGGGAACGACATTCAACTACGAAACTGGCCTGCCGCAATTCTCCCTCGGCGGCTCGCAGCGTCTGGTTTCCTACGGCACGAATGAACTGTTGATGAACAAATACCTCCTCTTCCAACTGGGATATCTGCGGCAACTGGCAAAACTCCCCCCGCTGCTGGGGAGCGGCGTTTACTTCCTGGGCCTCTATGAGGCGGCGCAAGTCTATGGTCCGCCCCATACCATGGTGAACAAGGCTTCGGGCCTCCCCAACGATGCCGCCGCAGGCCTCGTGGTCAACACCATCTTCGGGCCAGTGGAAGCGGCGTACGCATACGGAGACACCGGACACCACAAGTTCTTCTTCCGCATCGGACGGCTGTTCTAAAACATCGCTCTGCGATGTCGTGGTGATAAAGCGGATGCCAGAGGGCATCCGCTCTTGGCATAGCTCCGCCTCCCTCATCTACAATCAGGTTTCCAATTCTCGCAACTTCTATCGAGGACGAATCCATGAAACCTTCCCGTTCCGCAAGCGGTGTTTTCGGGCTGTTCTCTCTGGGTGTATTGCTAATTTCTTTCTGCGGGAGTCTCGTGGCTGAGCAATTGCCCCTTAAGCAAGCCGTGCAGTTGGCGCTGGCCCACAGCACGACGATCGAGGCTTCTCATCTCGACGAGCAGCGCGCCTTTGCCTCCTACCACGAAGTTCGCAATCAATATCTGCCGCAATTAGCGGTGGGTTCGGGCCTCGGAAAGTCCTACGGCTATCCGCTCAGCCTGGAGGGCTCTGCGCCTTCAATCGTCAACGCAACCGCGCAGTCCGCGTTATTCAACCCTGCGCTGCGGGATTTTGTTCGCGCGGCCAGAACGGAGTGGCAGGAATCCACGATTCAGACAAAAGATCAGCGCAACCAGGTAATTGAAGAAACGGTCTTGAGTTATGCCGAACTCAGTAAATGGGGGGCGCTCATGACCCGACTGAGTCATCAATACGAGGACGCGCTCAAAATGGAGCAGACTGTCAACAAGCGCGTCCTGGCAGGTGTGGACAATCCGTTGATTCGAAACCAGGCACGGCTCAGCTCGGCTCGTGTTTACCTGCACATCTCGCAGGCACAAGGAGCAATTGACGTCCTGCGCAATCGGCTTGCGCAATTGACCGGTCTGCCGGCCGCTGCGATCGAGACCGTACCCGAGTCGATTCCCGAGTTGCCCGAGGTAAAACAGGAAGACAATCTCGCCGCCAAAGCGACACAAGACAACCCCTTGATCCAGATCGCTGACAACCGGGCCACCGCGCTCGCTTTCCGTGCCCGCGGCGAGCACCGCTCGATGTGGCCCAGCGTTGACTTTGCCGCTCAGTATGCGCTGCTCGCCACGTTCAACAACTATCAGGATTTTTTTCAGCCCCACAGCTTCCAGCCGAACAATGCCACGGTCGGCGTCCAGATCCGATTTCCTTTCTTGAACCCTCCACAACATGCTCGCGCACAAGCCGCCGACGCAGCCGCGGCCCATGCCAAGAAAGACATCGAGGCGACGAAGAACCGCGTATCCGAACAAACCTTGAAGCTGCAACGTTCGGTCGCGCAACTGGCGGCGGCTCAACAAGTCGTCGATCTCGAATACCAGATCGCCAAGTCCAATCTTGATGCCACCCAGACCCGAGTGGATGCAGGCAGTGCGACGCTGCACGAAATGGACGACGCTCGCAATCAACTCAATGAGCGCTACGACGCGCTACAGGACACAAACTTCGAACTTCAGCGGGCCCGCATCAGCCTGCTGCGCGCCACCGGCGAACTCGAAGCATGGGTGGGTGTCGGGAAATAAGTGTGTTCCTTTGTGAACCTTCGTGTCCTCTGTGGTTGGGACTGGTTTGACTGAAACTTCACCACGCAGCGCCCGGTTCGAAGCCCAGTTTCCCTGTTGAACTCATCAAATCACGCCGTAAGGCTTTTGCACCCGTCCGAGCCACCGATTTACACTGTTCTTGCATACACTTAGCAAAATTGTGCTTGGACCGAGCCAGGCCTGCCACAAACGGGCCAAGACAGGTACTCGGAGTGTACCTGGGGACACTCCGAAGACGACTCAAAATGTTAGTATAAGAGTAAGCAAACCTATGCCATTAAAAACCTTGTTTCTGAATCCGCCTTCGTTCGAAAACTTCGACGGGGGTGCCGGATCGCGTTGGCCGGCTACGCGTGAGATTGAAAGCTATTGGTACCCGGTTTGGCTCGCCTACCCGGCCGGAATGCTCGAGGGCGCACGTCTCCTCGACGCACCTTCGCATCATGTCTCGGCGGAAGAGACCATCAATATTGCCCGCGATTACGAGTTCCTCGTGCTGTTTACCAGCACCCCGGGCTTCCCGGGCGACATTCGGTTGGTAAAGAAGATTAAGGAAGTAAATCCCCAAATCAAGATCGCCTTTGTCGGGCCGCACGTCAGCGTGTTGCCCGAGCGGTCGCTAAAGGATTGTCGCGAGATCGACTTCGTCGTTCGCAAGGAGTTCGACTTCGCGGCCGTTGAGTTCGCCAACGGCAAGCCGCTCGAAGAAATCCTCGGCATTTCGTTCCTGACGAACGGGTCGGTGGTTCATACGCCGGATCGCCCCGAGGTTCAGGATCTCGATTCCCTCCCCCACGTCACCGAAGTCTACCGCCGCGATTTGGATGTGACCAAGTACAACGTCCCGTTCCTGCTTTACCCTTACGTCTCCCTGTACACCACGCGCGGATGCCCCGCGCAGTGCACGTTTTGCCTCTGGCCGCAAACCTTGAGCGGCCATCCATGGCGAAAACGTTCCACCGATGACGTGGCGCGGGAAATGGCCAAAGCCAAAGAATTGTGGCCCGATGTCAGAGAATTTTTCTTCGACGATGACACTTTCAACATTCAGAAAGCCCGGACTATCGAGCTTTGCGCCAAGCTGAAGCCACTGAACCTCACCTGGTCCTGCACCTCGCGAGTCACAACCGATTACGAAACATTGAAGGCGATGAAGGAAGCGGGCTGCCGATTGCTGATTGTCGGATACGAGTCGGGCGACCCGCAGATTCTGAAGAATATCAAGAAGGGCGCCACGGTCGAGCGGGCCCGCCAGTTCACCAAGGACTGCCACAAACTGGGCCTTGTGGTTCACGGCGACTTTATCCTCGGCTTACCCGGCGAAACTCACGAGACCATTCGCACCACCATGGCGTTCGCCAAGGAACTGGACGTAGAGACAATTCAAGTTTCGGTGGCCCATGCTTATCCCGGAACCGAACTATATGACTATGCCGTAAAAAACGGCTTCATGGTCGGCGACAATAAGATGGTGGACGAAGGGGGCCATCAGTTAGCCCACATCCAATATCCCGGTCTGCCTGCAGATGACATTCTCGAAGCGGTGCATCGCTTCTACGACGAATATTACTTCAGGCCGAAGGCCGTATTCCGTATCCTGCGAAAGGCGGCATTCAACAGCGTGGACCGCAAGCGGCTTTACAAAGAAGCGAAGACCTTCCTGAAAACCCGCGCCATGCGGCACAAGTGGGTCAAAGACAAGCGCGAGAAGGACGACTCCGCCGCCGAGGTCGCGCCGGCTAAAGCCTAGCAACCTTTAAGGTGAGATTTGTATCAGGGCACGGCTTCAGCTGTGCCGCTAGAGCTCCAGCGATTTCGGCTTTAGCCGCTGACGTAACCGCCACGCTGTCCATCCTGAGCAAAGCGAAGGATCTATGCATTCTCTTTTTGCCGCCAACCTCCACAGATCGCTCGGAAGGATCAGCGCCACCCAAAATCGCAACTTTTCTGAAATTTGTCAGGAACAGACCGTGTGACCTTTCGCAAGTATCTGGTACTCGCCGGCGTCACCCTGTGCGCTTCCATCGGCGATTCCCTGCTCTCCCACGGCATGAAACAAGTAGGCAACATCTCCCTCAGTCATTGGTCGGATGTGATTCTCGCCGTCTTCAATCCTTCGGTCGCTCTGGGCATTTTGCTCCTGCTGGGATTCTTTGCATCCTACATGACCGCGCTCTCCTGGGCTGATCTGACCTACGTTCTTCCCGCAACCTCGCTCGGCTACGTGCTCCTGACTCTGATCGCGAAGTTTTTCCTGCACGAAACCGTGACCACCTCGCGTTGGATCGGAATTCTTCTAATCTCCGCCGGAGTAGGATTCGTGACCCAGGGCCCGGCGCTGACCCACCGTCCCGCAAAAGGTCAACCGCACGATGCTTACGAACCCGCTTCTTCGAAGGGCAAAGCATGAAGCAAGCCTACACCTGGAGCGCGATTGCCGTAATTGTGCTGGCTTCGACGACCGGCGATGTTCTGCTGTCCCACGCCATGAAGCAGGTCGGGGACGTAGGCGAACTCTGGCGCCAGAGCGGCCTTTGGACAGTATTGCGCCGAGTCCTCCGCAATCCGACTTTTCTCTTCGGCATTCTCGCCATGACCATCGCCTTCTACAGTCTTCTGTTCGGACTCTCCTGGGGCGACGTCAGCCTGGTCGCGCCCGCCTCGGCGTCTCTCACGTTTGTGACCAACGCCATCGCAGCCAGGATATTTCTCCACGAGCGGGTAGATCGCCGCCGCTGGCTCGCAGCGTTGCTAGTGGCAGGCGGCGTAGTGCTGCTGGCCGCCTGAGGCCAGTTGATGGCCACCCCTCGTCATGGACCGATCAACTCAATCTAGGGTGCCCCACTCTTTCGTGTTCTCTGCGAAAGAGTGGGCGCCAGCGTCCCACCTCCTAAACGTTTGTCACTCCGAGCGAAAGCGAGGAATCTGCTCTAGCCGGGAATGACAAGCCAGCCCGACTAGACGATTTCGGGGACAGAATATCTCGCATAATCCCGGGGACAGGCGAAACCCATCATCTCGCTCTTTAATATGCCTTGACACGTATATGCTCTATAGAGTATATACGGAGAATGGAATCTGTCTTCGAGATCATCGCCGAGCCGAACCGCCGCGCCATATTGAGCCTCCTGGCCTCGTCTCAGCAAACGGTGGGAGAGATCGAGCGCCAGCTTCGTATGTCGCAGCCGGCCGTGTCCAAGCACTTGCGAGTGCTGCGAGATGCCGGTTTTGTCGAATCTACGGTGGACGCACAGCGCCGTCTCTACCGGCTCAAGCCAGAACCACTTCGAGAGATGGATGCGTGGCTGGTTCAGTTCCGCCGCTTCTGGTCGGCTCACGTGGATGCTCTCGAACGTCACCTCGATCGTATGAATAAAGACCGCATGGATCAGGACCGCAAGGATCAGACACCACCGAAGAAACCGAAGGCAAAACAGAAGACGACGCGGGCCAAACCGCGACCGTGATAAAGGAGAAACGAATGAAAATCAGATTGACCAGCCTATACGTGGACAACCAGGACAAAGCCCTGCGCTTCTATACCGAAGTGCTCGGTTTTGCCAAGAAGAACGACTTCAGTAATGGCCCATATCGCTGGCTGACCGTGGCCTCGCCCGAGGAGCCGGAGGGCACCGAGCTGCAACTGGCGCTCAATAACAACCCCGCGGCCAAAGCCTATCAGCAGGCCATCTTTCAGCAGAGCCAACCCGCGGCCAATTTCATTACCGACGACGTCAAGGGCGACTACGAGCGCATCAAGGCCCGCGGCGCCTCGTTCACCATGCCGCCCACCGACGTGACCGGCTCGACCATTGCGATGCTGAACGACACCTGCGGCAACCTCATTCAGCTCACCCAGCTGGCACACTGGTAAGGACAGTCCAAAGTAAAACGCTAAGGAAAAAAGATGAACGTTCACGAGCAGTACACACCGGGTCCCGCCATCATCGCGCGAGTACAGAAAGACGAAGTGCAAAAAGACAAGTGGACGCTCATTCTCGTCCGAGAACTGCGGCACCCACCGGAAAAAGTCTGGCAGGCGCTTACCGACCCGGCGCATCTGCGCGAGTGGGCTCCCTTTTTAACTGATGGCGGTCTGGGTACGGCAGGAAGCACGGTGACTCTCACTTGGGTGGCAACGGGTAAGCCCGTAGAAGCAACCGTGACGCGAGCCGACGCTCCCCATCTGCTTGAGTTCAGCGATATCCGGTGGGAACTCGAAGCCCTTGGCGCCGGAACGCGCCTGACGCTTTGGCACCAGATCGATCGCCGCTTCATCTCGTGGGGCGCGGCGGGTTGGCACATTGCTTTCGATGTTCTGGATCACTTGCTCAGCGGAACTCCTATCGACCGCATGGCTGGTGGCGACGCCATGAGGTTCGCCGGCTGGCAGCGGCTGGTCGCGGAGTACGCCACGCAGTTCGGTATCGAAACACCCAACTGGGCCACTCCGGCGGCCCCAAAGCCCTGAATCGATCAGGCCAGGAAAAAGAGACCGGCAACCAAATCCAAGGAGTGACATCATGGCCACAACAGCCAATGCAGCCAACATCACGAACCGAGCCATCACCCGCACAATTTTTCGCTGGGTTCACATCGTCTTTGCCATTCCGATACTTGGTTATATTTACATCCGTTTGACAAACTCCCGAGCTATGCCTTCAAGACCCGGTTTGTCTTCGTTCCCCTCATGGTCCTTTCAGGATTGTGGATGTGGAAAGGCCATGTGGTGCGACGACTAATTTGGAAAAGACGGGCCAGACAGGGTGCCCCGGTTTCCACATCGCCGCTCAGCGCTAACCTGGGATAAGATCACTTTCTTCGGAGTGTCAATCCATGAACAGCATGAATCCCAAGGTGGATAGGCTTTTAAAAAAAACAAAAAAGTGGCAGGAAGAATTTGAAACGTTGAGAGAGATCGTTCTTGACTCTCCGCTGACCGAAGAGGTGAAGTGGGGCCAGGCTTGTTATACGTCGGATGGAAGAAACGTAGTTTTATTCCACGGGTTCAAAGAATACTGTGCCCTTCTGTTTTTCAAGGGCGCGTTGTTGAAAGATCCCAATGGCATTCTCATTCAACAAACGGATAATGTGCAATCGGCGCGCCAGATTCGCTTCACCAATGTTCGAGAAATAGTGGAGATGAAACCCATCTTGAAAGCCTATATCCAGGAAGCCATTGACGTGGAAAAGGCCGGTTTGAAAGTGACGCTCAAGAAAACTTCTGACTTCAAGGTTCCGGAAGAATTTCAAGAGAAATTGGACGAAAACCCGCCGTTAAAAAGAGCCTTTGCTGCACTGACCCCAGGACGGCAAAGGGGATACCTTTTTTATTTTTCTGCCGCCAAACAGTCCAAAACACGGGAAGCGAGGGTTGAAAAATGTATGCCCCAAATTCTCATGGGCAAGGGTTTGGATGATTAGGTGTTCAGTCTCATGGCATCCTCTATAGACCAAGCTTGAGCGGGCTACGTGCCCCTGTCAAGATCGAGGCGACATGCGGCGCGATACGTCCAACGGTCAAAAGTAAAAATCCCCACCTTAACGTCGCAAAACCAGAGTGAGATTGGGATGGGAGTATTTCCGCGACGTTAGGATGAGGCGCCCGATTCCCAGAAGTGCTAATGCTTCGGTGCTGACGTGTATCTGTACACCAGCAAGAACAAGACTCTAGGATAGGCCTATGTTACGCAAGCTGGGCCTCGCAATTGCGTATTTCATTGCCAGCGTGTTCGCCTTGTCGATTGTGTACCCTTGTATTTACTGTCTCCAGCATGGATGCAAGGGAGCGGGCGAGCTGGACGCCTTTATGCCCGCCTTCATGCTTATTCCGGTTGGCTCAATAGCTACGGCCTTCTCACTGTACAACGCCCAACAACACATCAGAAAAAGACAATCATGGTCCTGGGCTTTCTGGCCTCTGGCAATTATTTTCGCGATTATTCTGCTCGCCGTAGTTGCTTTTATCGCGCTTATGATTTATGAGCTTGCAACTCATCATCGTTAAGAGCGGATTGCCGCCATTTCCCGAACTGAGATCGAACCAGAGAGGAAATTAGGGGACCCAGGCGGATCATATCGCCGCCCCCAACTCCACCCGAAACTTACCCGCACTTAACCCCTCGCGAATCCGCGCTGCCATTAACGACGCGCTCGCCTCGTCATCGCAAATCGTGAATTGCTCCGCCGCCGAATCAAAAAGCGCATAGAAGCTGCGATACGGCGTGTAGTCGGTCCTCGGCCCTGCGGCCTATGCGCAGCTTGACGCAGATCAGTCGTGCCGAGGTTTTCGTTGTCTGAATTGCTCTCCAATTTAGCTCTTTGCCCTAGAATGGCCAACCTTTGAATTCTTTGAATCATCAAACACACCCGGAGCCCCTTAGGCAGCACAGTTTATATTGGGACATCTAATCGAATGTTTCCCCGGCAACTGGGATACGAATTCGCCATCCTTGCTACATTTTGCGCGCTCGCAATATTCTTCTTCCCTGCGGCAAGCGGTCCCTATTCCGCGGTACACGGGCCGGTGACCGCCTTGCTTAGCGTTCGCGCGAAGCTGAAGCTTTGCTTGGGTTTAGTCATGGCCGGATCGCTATTGTTGGGGCATATCTTGCTCGCGGGCTTTGCTAGGCTGCGCACGGCGGGAGACAACGCCATCCGGCTGAATTCCGTTCCTGCCGAACAAATCTCCATACTTCGCTGTTGACACCCAGCCTCGGTGGCTTCGGGCCCCGACCAACTCCCCGACATTCTTGTTTCTTCTCGCTGCTAGCACTCAAGGCGGCACCGCAATCTGTCTCAACCATGGAGAATGAACATGAGATATGCAAGGTATTTGGCACTTCTCTCGACTTTGACTCTGTTGTTTCTACTCTCGTTGTGGGCGAGGGACAAGAACCAGCACTCAGTAGATATTACCGATTCGGTCCAAGTCGGAAACGTACAATTGAAACCTGGCAACTACAAAGTGGAATGGCAAGAAGCGGGCCCTGTCGTACAGGTGAAGTTTGTGCAGGACGGTAAGACTGTAGCCACTGTGTCAGGAATGTTGAAGGTGAATGACACCCAAGTCACTCGGGATGACCTCGTGATTCAAACCACGAGCTCTCATAGAAAAGTGCTCAAGGAGATTGATTTCGGTCATCAGAAGGAGGCGCTAATCTTCGGATAGCAGCAAAGCGCTCGTTAGCGGCTAACGTTTCCTTCCCGAAGTGTGCAGGCGGCATTGTCACGATCGGCTAGTCAGTGGCCGTTTGCACCTTCCGCGCTGAATCGATGACAGGAGCTCAATCATGCTGACACCATCGACCACGTCTCGAACCATCCCGATAGAGAGAGTGAAAAACTCCATGCCTTGGGAACTATCGAGTCTCTCGCCGCGACTTGGAACCCTTATTTTCGCGCTCGCATTCTTTGCGATCCGAATTGGGTCTGACTGGCTCTTCCGTTGGTTCATTGCCGACGCTCAAATGCCACCTCTTTGGACCGTCCTGATTACGACCGGGATTGGAACGGCCATTGCGTCAGCCCTCGTTTATTTGTTGCTGGCCTCTGTGCAAAGACAGTTTCGCGCGGTTCGTCTTTTGAACCACGAGTTAAGGAATTCTCTGCAAGTCCTGACCTACGTAACATCGGATCTTGAACCCAGGTTGGCCACGGCCGCTACGAATTCTATCGATCGGCTGTTGCAGGCGCTCAGGCAAGCTTCCGAGCTTCTAGGACAGAAACCCACTTGGTCATAATTGTCGGTTTCAACTTGCCGTAGTCTTCGACCTTGTGGGCTGGCACGGTACAACACAGCGACCAGAAAGAGAGGATGAATGACAAAAGACCCTTATTGTGAATTGGGAAGACGTTTGCTTGCTGCGGTCGAAAGTCACCGCCTGGGTTTCGGGAGCCTGGATCACACGTTGGAAAACAGGATTCCCCAAGAGGTCGATTCCTCTTGGGCCAAACTAGCACAGGAGTTGGATGCTTCAGTAAGAGACCAGATCGCGAAGGGCGTAGTTCCGGATCGCGTCCGAGCCCTGCTAAATAAAGTCGCGGCCTAAGTCCGAGCGAATCGGACCTACGGATCGAGGCGAGGTATTCAACCGATCCCCTGTTGGTCAGTTTCCGTCTTGGACACTCCCAGGCCCCTCTGGTAATGTGCCAGTGTGCACTAGCGCAACGCAAAATTTCTGTCCAGCGAATTCTCTCTTGCGCCTTGGGAGGTCTTCTCCATGTCCGAAGCTGGAGGCTCCAACATCGAAGTTGCCCACCATCTCAGCGAGCACAAAGAATCAGCGCATTCTTTGGGACACGAAATATTGGAGATCGCGGAGGCCGTGGTGCTCGCTGTAGTCGCTGTGACCACTGCCTGGAGCGGTTATCAGGCTGCGCTCTGGACCGGACATCAGTCAGAACTGTACGGTCAAGCGAGCAAACTGCGGGTTGAGGCCGAGGGGACCGCCACCTACGCCAATCAGGAACGTTTGTATAACGCTTCAACCGTGGTCGAGTGGTTGAAGGCCGAGGCCCGCGGCGACAAGAAGCTCGCCGCCCTTTTTGAACGGCGTTTCCTTCCCGAGTTTCGCCCAGCTTTTGAAGCTTGGAAGAAGACCGACCCGGTCAACAACCCCAACGCCCCAGCCGGCCCTCAGTTGATGGCGGAATACCGAAGCTCCAAGACCGAAGAAGCGGCAAAGTTGAACGACCATGCCACAGAAGTATTCGAGCAAGGCACCCAAGCCAGGCAACGCTCCGACGAATACGTGCGCGTAACCGTGACGCTGGCAACCGTGCTGCTGCTGATGGCGATCAGCCAGCGTTTCAAGACTCGCGCTGTGCGGGTTGGACTGCTAGTAATCGCCATGATTCTGCTGTGCTTTCCGGTTTACCATATCCTTATGCTGCCCCGAGCTTAGCTTGAGAAATGGGAGGGACAAGAAATGGGTGAACAGAGGGGACCGTCTCCTGAACGTTGCTTTGCAACCATTCATCAAATTTCCCGATTCGGGAATCAGCCAGCCCCTCGTCCACTTTTTTCTTGATCTCTGCCCCGGCTTACGGTAATCTGATAAGACGAAGATTATCTACAAGATAATCTATGTTCTTTGACAACTTAATCGCCGCTACTCTGAACCTGCCAATGGCTGGATCCGTCCAGCCCTGGCGAAGGCGAAAATTCAGGCGCCAGGCGACCCGCAACTCCAATGTTTGGAATATTTTGCCTCTAACTACCTTAAGAACCATAGATCTACAAGGCAAGGAAGAAAATTTTGATCCTTTGTTTTCTGGATTTTGCGGGAAAATGAGAGTTTTTTTTGAGGCAAAATTGTGGCGCCTCTGAGCCCGACCACAATCTGAAGGGTACTCTTCACATCGCTCTTCCCTACGTTGTTTGGTCGAGCGCCGCGTCGATCTCGGGACCAATTGCCGCCACTGCGGCGCGTCCGATGTGTTGCCCTAGCGCTCGGTAGCTTTCGAATTGCAATTCATCGAACCACTGGTCGGCCGTGCTCTGGTGCGGAAATGTCTGATGCTTTCCCGCATAGCGCCAAACGTCGTCGGGAAGCGAATTCTTATCCACCAGATTTTTCTCCTGCCTTGGAGGCAGGCTGGTCTTTACGTAAAACAGCGTGCCCCGATCGTTGGAGTTTTGGGGATCGTAGAAAATATCTCCCCTCACGAAGTTGCATTCGCTCTCACGCTGGTCGTTGGGACGGATTTTGGAAACATCGATCTCGATGCGTGCGCCGAAGTCGGTGCGGGCTTTTTCAATCAGGCTCAGGAGATCCTCAAATCCGTAACTGTCATCGCAGCCGGCGTCACAGGCGACGATCACCTGGCAGTGCCGTTTGATCAATTCATACACCGCCAGATTTTCGAAGTGGCCGCCATCGGAGAGATAAACGTAACCCTTGTTCTGGTCACTCTGGGCAACCAATTCCGAAAGCAAATAGCCGAACCCCCAGGTAGGGCCGGGGCTTTTCCACTGTGGTGTGAAACGTGAGTTGCCCATCCACCAACCCAGACGGACGTCGAACAGGGTCATGAACAGGCCTGTAGCCGGAGAGGTGAAGTAACCCATGTTGGGGCTGGCGGCGGCGCCCGAGATCGCCATCGCGGTCCCCAGTGCAATCCCGTCCTCCGTCGTCATTCGCGTAAGCGACTCCGAGGTGCGCCCCAGTTCGGTTTTTGAATAACTCAACTCGCAGGCGTTCTCCAATTTGAATCGGTCCTGGTCAACCCCGGGAAAGATCAAGTCGTAGCCGCAATAAAGCGGCGTAAACACGAATGACTTCGCCCGCCGGGTCGCATAGCCCAGTTCGGCGCCGCTGGTAATGTTGATAGCTGCATTGAAGATCGGGTAGGGACCGGGATAATTCGCGGCGAAATCTTTCAGCGCAATATCGTCGTCGGGATCAAAACCGGTAAAGGGTTGCGGTGTCCGCTCGGGATTCGAGGCTCCCAGATAGCAGCGCACCAGCCGGTTGCGATAAAAGTGGTGCAGGGAGAAGTCGTTCACATCCACGCGGCGTGACAACAAGACGGAGGCGATGCCAAGGATTATTGCCGCTATCAGCAATTGCCTGGGCGCGCCAGCCCACTGAATCTTCCAGTAGAGCTCGGACAACTCCGCCCAATTGAGCCCCGGCGCCGATGACGGCGAGTGCCATAGCTTGGCGGTCACAACCGGATTGAAGAATATTCCCGAGCCGATATGAACCGCCGTAGCCAGTAGCAGAGCCAGGCCCAGGCCGAAAACGTAGGGCGCCAGCCTGGCGATGGCGTCCAGGAATTGTGGAGTTTTGAATATCTGAACGATCCAGCGGCCGCCGGAGGTATCCTCCGATTTGACCTTCTCCAGCTTTCCGCTGGTCTTGGCGCTGTTGGCGGCTTTGACGCCCAGATAGTTATGCGCAACCCACAGCGCCGCTGGAACGATGGTCGCCCACTTCAGCTTGAACAAGACCCACCGCACGAACAGTGGACCGAAGGCGCAGCATCCGGCGAGCAGCATCCAGGCCAGCGTGAGTAGGATCATGAAACCACCGAGCCGGGCCCACCATTCGCGCACCAGATCCTTGCAACCGCGGCCCGCCAACCCGAGATGCAAGGCGCCGGAGAGCAACATGATCAGCATCACCACTCCGGTGCCGAAGACTGCCACCATCCAGTGGGCGCCGTAAGACCGCGGCACGACCTTCAGCAACGCGCAATATCCCCGGCCCAGGCCCGCCCCAATTGCTCCCGCGATGACCGCCGAAAACAGAAATGCGGTAAGCGACAGCATCCGATCTTGCGGGCCTTTGTCCTCCTGCGTCTCCCGCCACACCCGCAATGGCACCGCCGCCGACGTCCAGGCAAGAAAATAGAACGATCCCCCAGCGGCGAACCACATCCAAAGGGGAGAATCCGCCAACTCGTTCCAGCGCCACAAACCGAAATTCAACAGCAAGCAAGCGAGACCGAACGGTAAGAGAACCGTAACCGTCACCTTGATCCGTTGAAACGACGTCAGCAGCATTTTCTTTGAAGGAATCTGTTCAGTCACGTTCACCGCCATTGAGACTGCAGCGATGAACCAGAACACGCCGCCACAGAACAGCAGGGCTCCGGCATGGACCCGGGACGATTTCAGCAACCCGAGGAGCAACCCGTGGCAACAGACAAAAACAGCCAGGAAGAGCAGACCGAGCACGGTCTGGTTTAGAAAGACATTGCGCAGCCAGGTGCCGATCATCGCCCAGGTATCGCCAGAAAGCAGGCCGGTGTGAGGCGTCAGATAGTTGCTGTACAAGCGGAGCCAGCGCAGAAAGGTACGTTCTTCGCGTCCACCGGGTTCGCGCTTTCCTGGGGTCAGTGACCTCTCGACGTCTTCATACGACGAATTCGGCATCGTACTCAAAAATCGAAGAGTGACCGCGGCCAGCCAGGAGCCGATGTATCCGCCACCCGAGACGGTGGAGAGATAGTCGAACTTGTGCAGCAATCCACCCTCAGCCAGCGCTTGCAGGATGCCGAGGTTAAAGGTTGCGCTGCGGATCCCTCCGCCGGAAAAAGCCAAGCCAATCAGATTGTCTGCCGTCGGCTTTACAGTATTGACGCCTCGCGCCCGGCGAGACTCGGCGATTTGCGTCAACTCGTCCTGAAGGACTTCTTTGAACGTGACTGGCAGAGGATCCTGCGGCGCTGGCGGCCCAGTGGGAGTATTTCCCGTGGTGAGAGGTGCAGCTTCGGGCATAGAAGTCCCTCAGTCCCCCCTCCTGAGCTTGTGGCGGCGAATCTATCAGAAGCACGGATGAAGTCAAGCGGATTTTGCAGTTCCCGCTCCGGTAGCGAGTTTCGAAGGCGAAGAAATTCTGAGGAACTCCCATGATTCGCCAGTGGCGGGAGAAATGGCACCCACCAGGCCAGAGCAAACTCGTTTGCCAAGCGACGATGCCCGCAAGGGAAGGCCTCGAGTTCACCAGGGCCGGCAACTGTGTGCCCGGGTGATGCGGGTGTCAAGGAAACCTTGCGTTTTGCTGGAAATCCCTGCCCTTGACCTCGGTCTGGCATAAGCGCACAATCCTCCTCACATCGACAATTTACAATTGGCCCGTGGCCAACCTAAGGAGCGAACTATGCCGGCGAAAGTCAAGCAGGGCGATCTCGGGCTTTTGCAGCATGCGGCGTCCAAGGAACTTCTGGAGTCAAAGATTCCGGCGCGGTTTGCCTATGTCTGGACCGACGGGACGCCCAGGGTTATCCCCATCTGGTTTCACTGGAACGGCCGGGAGATCGTGATGGCCAGCCCGGCGAAGGCGCCGAAACTAAAGGCGCTGGCGAAGAACTCGAAAGTGTCGCTCACCATCGACGACAACGTCTTTCCCCATAAGGTGCTTCTTATTCGCGGCACCGCCCGCTTGGAAACCATGGACGGAATTGTGCCGGAGTACGCGATGGCCGCCCAACGTTACTTCGGACCCGAGCAAGGCAAGGCTTGGGTCAAACAGCTGAGTGGTTCGATTTCCAGCATGGTCCGGATCACTGTGACGCCCGAATGGGTCGGCCTGCTCGACTTCCAGACGCGCTTTCCCAGCGCCCTGTCATCATAATCCGCTTCCCAAGTCCAAAATCATGTATCGGGAGACTTCCTAAATTTTTTGTGAGCCTTTTTTCCATGATTTCGCGCTTCTTAGAGTAGGGGAGCAATTCCATCCGGGATGCGTGCCGGCGGCCTCCGCTACCAATGAGGGGGAGCAGTTCGGGTCAGCAGGTTGTTCTGGTTCGCATCCCTGCGGTGGCTTCTTGTCCTTTTCCGCTTCGACCGCGCCTCAATTACAATCAGCCTCTCACGCTAGCGGACACCCAAATGAAACTTGGATACATTACCTCTGCGCTGGACGCGCGCCTGGAAAACGGCTTGCCCGATACCGAGATCACGGGCGTTGCTGGAATTGAAGAAGCGGGCGCCGGTCAGCTCACTTTCGTCGCCAACCCAAAGTACGTGGCCGCCGCCCGCAGGACGCAGGCATCGGCCGTGATCGTCGCCCAGGACTTCCCTGCCCTTGGGACAGCAATACTCCGAAGTAAGAATCCGTACCTGACTTTCGCCCGCGCCATCGCTCTGTTTCATCCGCCGTCCACGTACGCGCCCGGAATTCATCCTACGGCAGTGATTCATGCTTCCGCCCGGCTCGGTGAAGGCGCACACGTCGGACCGTACGTCGTGATCGATGAGAATGTCGAGATTGGCAAGAACGCTGTCCTGTTGGCTCATGTCGTTATCTATCCGGGTGTGAAAATCGGGGACAACTTCAGAGCACACGCCCACGCCGTTGTCCGCGAGCACTGCCGGGTGGGAAATAATGTGTCGTTGCAGAATGGCGTAATCGTTGGCGCGGATGGATTCGGGTTCGCAAAAGACGACCTCGGACACTGGCACAAGATTCCGCAGCCAGCGCCGGTGGTAATTGAAGACGACGTGGAAATCCAGGCCAATTCCTGCATCGATCGGGCCAGTGTTGGCGAGACCCACATTGCTCGCGGCACGAAAATCGATAACCTAGTGCAGGTGGGCCATGGCTCGCACATCGGCGAGCACTCGCTGCTCGCGGCGCAAGTCGGACTCGCCGGCTCAACCGACGTAGGCAATAACGTGATTTTGACCGGGCAAGTCGGGGTCGTTGGTCATTGCAAGATCGGCGACGGCGCCATTGTCACTCCGCAAAGTGGCGTTGCTGGAGATATCGAGGCTGGGGCGATTGTGAGCGGTGCTCCGGCTATTGATCACAAGTTATGGTTGAAGGTGTCGGCGCTGTTGAGCCGGTTGCCTGAAATCGCGAAGGCCGTTCGGGCCAAGAAAGACTAAGCGGTCACGTACGTGGCTGTGGGCAGGGCACGCCTTGCAGGCCCGGAAAATATGAACGTTTCATAAAAACGGGGCTTGACACAACAAGCCCGACGGAACAAAATTTCTGCACCCACACAGACGCGGCTTGCTGCGTCTCCGGTGCGCCCTCAACTCGCCCCGACGGCGGTCAAGTTTGCAGCAGGAGTTGTGCTTTGCCGGAAAAGAGAGTCCGCTTCGACGATTTCCAGTTGGACTACGGTCGCTTTCAGCTTTGCCGCCGTGGTATCCCGATTCGGCTGGAAAGCCTGCCGCTGCAGTTGCTCATGTTTCTGGTCGAAAAGAGGGGGCAACTGGTCACCCGCGAGCAGATCTCCAGCGAGTTGTGGAGCCAAGATGTGTTCGTCGACGTCGAAACGGGGATCAATACGGCCATTAGGAAGATCCGGCGAGCCCTGGCGGACGATGCCGGCGAACCGCAGTACCTGCAGACGGTAGTCGGCCGCGGCTATCGCTTCGTCGCGCCCACTGCCTCAGAAGATACGATCACTCAGCCGCCATCAGAAGCATTTGTCATTTCCCCGGAAGAATTCGGACGCGCCATCATGACCGCGGCTGGCCTGGATCCAGAGAATCCGCGCGGAACCCCGAAGCACCCAGCCAACCAAACGAAGTCTGAAAACTAGTCGCGGCCCGAGACTGAACCTCGCGATACCGGCTTATGTTCTTCAGATTGCTTCAGATCAATTCAGACTGCCTCCATGGACGCCACCAGCAATCGGGTGCAAGATCACGAGCATGATTTCTTCTCGTAGCGACCACGGCGAGCTCGAAGTCAATCTATAACAGAGGTGATTTCATGAACGGACTAAAAGGTATCGGATATAGAGCACTGGCATCGATGGCAATGCTGTCTGGCGCAATGTTTACCCTATTGCTGGTCCCCGCCTATGCCCAGCAGGATGTCAATCCGGACTGGTATGACCCCGCGCCAAGCGCGGCGGTCGCTCATCCCGTGCAGCCTGCCGCCGTCGCTTCGCAGGCACCGGCCGCCCAACGGTTGCAGCAAACGGCCAAGTCTTTGTCGCCGGCTGCGGAGACGGGGAAGGCTCATCTGAAGAACGCGCGACTCGACCAGAGTGCCGCACACAAGAGCGGTGAAGCGAAATCTGACGGGTTCGCCTCGTGCTCGGAGCCCACGGCGGTTCGTAGGACAGCGCGCGAATGTCCCGCCGTAGACGACCGGCGAGTCGCTTCGGTCCAAGTATCAGCTGAATTAGATCCCGTCGCGCACCGCTAAGTCTGGTTGTCCGCGAGATCTTTCGCCCGGCTGCAGCCGGGTTTCAGGATGACGTCTCTCGAGCTTTTGCTCGCCACTTCAATCAGACGTCATCCTGAGTGGCCACATTGCCACGAAGGATCTCGCGCGGGCTGGCAGGATGCAGTGGACAATCTCGACGGGGCTACTCGCGAGATCCTTCTCCCGGCTGAAGCCGGCTCAGGATGACGTCTCGTTAGTGTTTAGCGATAATCCAGAGGATTGGACGTTAAGCCGAGGCTTTTCCTTCGCGAACACTTGCATCTTCAACAGTTGGCTTGGCCGCCTCCTGAAGTTCGATCGGCAGGCCGCTGTCGATGACTTGGCGAACTCTTGCCATCAGGCAATCGCGACCGCCGAAATCCTTGGGCTCGATTGGTTGGTGAAAGATTACCGTCACCTTGCCCGGCGTGATTGCGAAGCAGCGCTTAGGCATGACGTCGTAGGAGCCTGCGATGGTGACGGGCACCACCGGAACGCCACACCCCTCGGCCAAATAAAACGGTCCTTTCTTGAAGGGCAGGAGTCTGCCGTCGAAAGAGCGGTGCCCTTCGACGTAAATAGTCATATTGACGCCTTGACGAATTACATCCGCAGCGGAGCGGACGGCGGCAATTCCCGACTCACGGTTGCCGCGATCCACTGGAACGAGCGACCCAAATCGCATCAGCCTCGCCAACACCGGAACTCGAAACAACTCCTTCTTGACCATGACCGACATGCGGCGAGGAATGAGCGGCATCAGGATCGGGGGATCCACGTTTGACGCGTGATTGGCCATGAAGATGTAGGTACGGGCCGGGTCTAGCTTGTCGAGACCTACGGTCTTCACCTTGATTCCCGCGAGTCGAACCCCGTTCCACGCGCCCCACATGGTCATGCGATAGAGCATGCTGACGTCGCCCGTCAGCAGAGTCCAGGGAAAGCCGATCAGGGCCGCGACCGGCAGCAGTGCAGCCCAGAATCCGAGCATAGCGAGAGTGCGAATCACGGCCGCGATCCCAACCGTCGAGGCTCACATCCACGCGAAGCGATCCAGCAATCTTTTCTCTGTGGCGCGATGTTTTCCAAGTGGTTTAGCTCAAAATCAGTTTGTTCTCGGTGCCCGCACTTTGTGTTGCACCAAGTGACTTCAAACGCTCCGGCAGCTTTTCGTAAATGCCGCCGAAGCCTCCATTGGAGAGAATGGCGACAACGTCGCCCGAGCGCAACTCGGGCGCAACCAGTTGCACGATGCCATCGACGGTCGGCACAATTCGCGCCCGTCGTCCGTGCTTCTGGATTTCCACCGCGACGACGGCCAAATCGAGGCGTTCGGCTTCGGGGATCGCCTCTGACTTGAATACGTTGGCGACGACGATTTCATCGGCTAGGGCGAGGCTCTTCGCCAGATCGTTCTGCAGCACGTTGCGTCGGAGAGTATTCGAGCGCGGTTCGAGAATCGCCCACAAGCGCGCGCCCGGATAATTCGACCGCAGTGCGGTGAGCGCGCCTGCAATTGCGGTTGGGTGATGGGCAAAATCGTCGATAACAGTTACGCCGTTCACCCGCGCCCGAACTTCCAGACGCCGCTTTACGCTCTTGAAGGTTTTCAACGCTGCGGAAATTTCTTCGCGGGAAATACCGCACGCCGCAGCAATCGCGGCAGCGGCGGTTGCGTTCCACACGTTGTACTCGCCGCCCACGGCATACTCGAAGTCGGCCCATTGTTTGCCGTCCCTCACTACCGACCATGCGGTTCGCCCAGGCTCGAGATTTAGGTTGGTGATTTGCCAAGCTGCATTCGCGCCCGAACCGTATCGCTCCACCGGGCAGAAGGCGCGAACGAGGCACCGGTCGAGACTCTCACCTTTGTCGAAAGCAACGATGCGGCCGCGGCGAGGCACCAGATTCACCAGACGCTTGAATGCCGTCTCGACGGCATCGAGATCTTTATAAATGTCGGCGTGATCAAATTCAACTGAAGTCAGAATGGCGGAGTCGGGAAAATAATGCAGGAATTTTGGGCCCTTGTCGAAGAACGCGGTGTCGTATTCGTCGCCTTCGATGATGAAGTGCTTGCCTTGTCCCAGGCGAAAGCTGCTGCCGAAGTTTTCCGCGATGCCACCGATCAGGAATGATGGCTGCAAGCCGGCACTGTGAAAAATCCACGCCAGTATCGATGTTGTCGTGGTTTTGCCGTGCGTGCCCGCGACCACCAATACTTCTTTTCCGCGCAGGAATTCGTCATGAAGAATCTGCGGCAGCGAACAGAACGGAATGCGCTGATCGAGCACATGCTCCAGTTCCACGTTGCCGCGCGAGATAGCATTGCCTACGACCACGCGGTGCGGTTGTGGCTTCAGGTTCTCAATGTCAAACGGTTGCACCGGAATACCCAGCGAACCCAAAAAGTCCGACATCGGCGGATAAGCGGCCGCATCGGAACCGGTGACGCGAAAACCGCGCTGCTGCAACATTCCGGCAAGCGAGGCCATCGCGGTGCCGCAGATGCCAATCAGGTGGATGTGTTTGTCGTCCATTTATCCCTGTCGAGCCATATGGCGTGAAGGCAGAGCGGCCGTCGCGGGCTCCAGTATCCTGAAGCTCATATGCGGGCCGGAAACCTGCAACTCCGCTCGAACACCAATCGGCAGCGTAACATTTTCGTGCGATACATGGCCGGACCGCAACCCATACACGACCGGAACTCCCAGGTCACCGACAACGCGCAATATAACTTCTTCGAGAGTGTAGCCCTGGACTGGGCCTTGAAAACAGTCGAGCATTTCTCCAAAGATGATGCCGTGGACACCATCCAATTTCCCCGCCAATTTCAATTGCATCAACATGCGGTCGATCTGATAAGGCTTCTCAGCGGTGTCTTCAATAAAGAGGATGGTTCCGACGGTGTGGATCTCGTAAGGAGTGCCCAACGAAGCTACAAGAAGAGAAAGACATCCTCCGTAAAGAATGCCTTGGCCGGCACCGTCGACCATAGGCTTCACGTCCGATTGCGGCCCCAAACTCACGACCCAATCGACAGCGCCACTCGTGGCGAGTTGCCACGAGCTTAAATCCACGCCGTCTGAACTCGAGAAATCCTTTGTGACCATGGGACCGTGGAAAGTCACGAGACCGGTCGAGTCTGAAATATGGGTCAGCAGACTGGTGATATCGCTATAACCAACGAAAATCTTCGGGTGGGCTTTGATTGTCTCGAGATTGAGAGTTTCAAGAAGATAGTTGGTACCGTATCCGCCACGGGCGCAAAGGATGGCGCGGACTTCATCGCGAACGAACATTTCTTCCAGATCGCGCGCCCGGCGTTCGGCCGAACCGGCAAAGTAGAGATCTTTCTCGAAAATGGACTCCAGATAAAAAGGCTTGTAGCCGAGTGCCCGCAGCCCTGCACATCCGGTTTCCAACAATTCGCGTTTAATGTTGCTGGCGGGAGCAATGATGCCAACCGTGTCACCCGGTTGAAGCGCGGGCGGCTTGATGCGCGGGATGGCTGGGGTCGTCGGCATCGCTATCAGCGGCTCGGAACTGTTAATCTTAACAGCGCGCGAAAAGCTTAATTCGTTACTTCAGTGACTCATGATCCCTTGACAGCAATCCCGTCTGGTTTCCCCGGGCAAGGCGTCCGAAGCTGCGTGTGGGTTGCGTTATATGAAAAATTCACCGCGGCAGATTAGTTGAGCCGTTCCCCGAAGAAAAACTTGTCCTTCCCAGCGCACGGTTTGCACTCCGCCGGGCGTGTGCACCCGGAGAGGCGACTCGGCCCACTTAGTTACGATGGCGGCCGCTGCCGCCGCACAAGATCCGGTTCCCGAGGATTGCGTTTCGCCCACTCCGCGCTCGAAGAACCTGGCGTCAATATTTCTTTGATCTACAGATTTTACGAGCTCAACGTTAATGCCTCGCTTGAAGTCGCGATTGCACCCGATTTCGGCTGCTTCGTCCTGCCATCCAGGGGCAAACTCCTTGACGAATACGACGTAGTGCGGGTTCCCCATGGAGACGGGAATGCCCAGGACTTGGCGAGATTTCAGTTGCACGGCCAGCTCTTTCCCGACCTGGGGGTCACCCATTGCGATCTCAAACTCATATTGCAATTCGTCGCGCGAAGTGAAGGTGCAGGTCTTCAGGCCGGCGCCGGTTTGTATGACAACTTTTTCGCGTGGTTGCCGGGAGCACAGGAAGGCGGCCACGCAGCGGGTGCCGTTGCCGGAGATTTCCGCTTCGGATCCGTCGGCGTTGAACAGGCGCGCCTGCACGTCGGCGTCCGGCGCGGGAAAAAGCCACTCCACTCCATCGGCGCCGATGCCCTGATGCCGATCGCAGATGCGTTGGCTGAGTGCGGCCAGATCGGTTGGGGCGTAAATGCCGTCGATGATCAGGAAATCGTTTCCGCAGGCGCTGGCCTTGACGAAAGGAACAACGGTGGCGAACGAACTCATTCGATGTTTACCGGACCCAGCCAGGTAGCATTTTCAAAAACCGGAGATTGTTTCAGCATTTGCAGAACCTGGCGTTGATCCCTGCGCGTTGCCTCCAGCTCAAAGTGAACTCGCACGTGTTGTGGAGTCGGGGCAATCTGCACATCGTCCATCATGCCGTGGACGCTTTCGAGAAGGCGGTTCAGTTCGAGGGTGACCTCATCGGCAGTGCGGCCGGACACTTCATATCCATGAACTGCCGTTTTCAGGCCAAATCGCTCTTCCGCGCGCCCCAAAAGATAGAGGCAGAGCAAAATGAGTCCGGTGGCAAAAATCGACGTGAGATAGAGCCCGCCGCCGACCGCCATGCCGACCGAGGCCACTACGAAAATCGTAGCCGCTGTGGTTAATCCCGTGACCAGTTTGTCGCGGGAATGGAGGATGGAACCGGCTCCGATGAAACCGATACCTGGAATGATCTGCGCCGCAACGCGGGTGTGATCTCCGATGTGCTCGACGGCGAGCGTATCCGAGAGCAGCGTGTACATGGCAGCGCCGAGACAAATGAAAAGATTGGTGCGCAGCCCGGCTGGCCGATGCTTCAGTTGACGCTCCAGCCCGATCAAACCACCCAGAATCGCCGCCAGCACAAGGCGCGCGATCGACACCCCGACAATGGAACTCATTTCATTCTGGAGCAGGTCGTAAGCGTGCTGCATTGTGGGCATGACAACGTGAATTGGCTGGATTTTATCACTGCCCAAGCCGGTCCCAAAGGGTTCCGCAGCGGCACGGTTAACCGGCGTGATTACTGGGATCGCGATTTACATGGACTGACGATGCGCCGAATAGACCGTCGTCGTAGGCTGGCCAGCGGTACGGATGACGGCCATGGAACGCAAGCTTAACTTTTGCACGGCGAGAGCCACCGGATCGCCATCGATGGCGACCACCCAGTCGACATATACTCCGGGTTTGGCCAGCGCGCGTTCCCACAAGCCTTCAGGGTCGGGCGATTTCCAGGGGCGATGATTGCCTTCGTTAACGGTCCGGCGCAACGGAATTCCGGCTCGCTGGAGAGCGCCAACGTGGTCGCCGAGATACATCAGCAGGGTCGAGTCGTTACGCAACTTCTTCAGATTCGATGCCAGTTCGGTTTCGAAAGCAATTCGGGTTCGGGAGTTCACCCACGCTTCGCGGAAGCAGACCGGCTGCGCACGCCACACAGATGCATAGCTGATGCCAAGCATGATGGCACCGGCAGAGAGAACAGCTGTCTTCGCGATTTTGTTTTGAGCAAGGCTCAGCAAAAAATAAACGGTGACCGCTGCCGAGACGGAAAACAGGGGCAGAAGCTGAAGTCCATAGCGCACGTTATAAAACGAAAACGGCCACCACGTGGGCAGATAAATCGGCACGCCGCTGTAGGCTATCGAAAGCATGTAGAAAGGAAGGGGCACCCAGAGTAAAAGCAGCGGCCACAAACGGCGCTCACGAAGCAGAATTCCGATGGTTGCGGCCAGAAGCAGGAGTACCCACAGTTTTTGTAAGTTCGCTTCCGCCATGTTCAGTTCAGCCGACTTCAGAAAATAACTGAACGCAACCGGCAGGTCGTGAGCGCCGGGATGGCCGGGGGTCGCGTTCTTCTGTTCGATGGCGCGGGCGGAATATGGTCCGTTAGCAAATTCCAGCGGGTTCCGATAGATGACTGCGTTGTAGGCAAGCCAAAGCACCGGCGCCGCGGCTGCGAGCAACACAAATTTCGCGACGCCACGA
Source organism: uncultured Acidobacteriota bacterium (assembly GCA_963837015.1). Classification (GTDB taxonomy): domain Bacteria; phylum Acidobacteriota; class Terriglobia; order Terriglobales; family Acidobacteriaceae; genus JABDBE01. The sequence goes on from CAWIMI010000037.1 coordinate 220,386, forward strand.
CGCAAACCTGGATCGCTGTGTTTGAAAGCGATGGCGAACGCCACGAAGTTCATTACGAACGCGAGGAACCATCCGTCATAGCGAGTAAGGCAAGCGCCCGCGAGACACAGGCCGCATCTAAACAGCGGCGAAGACTCCGGGCCGCGAGGGCCATCGTCCCTGGAGGATTGCTGAACGAACTCGCTGAAGTAGACCATGGCCCAAACGAAAAGAGCGAGGTACACCGACTCGGTCATGGCCGTGGTCTGCAGGTAAATCAGATTCGGATTCGCGGCATAGACGATTGCGCTTAGCCAGGCTGCAATTCTTGCCGCGGGCGATGGATCAGGATGAGCACTGAGCGCTCTCCGCACCAGACGGAAGATTCCTGCGGTTCCGAGAACGTAGCCAACCATCGAAGGAATGGCGCCACCGATGCCAGATTGCCACGCCGAGTCAGAGATCAAGAATGGAATCATCAGCAGATGCGGCAAGGGCAGCCACACCGTGCCGAGTTGCAACAGGCCGGGAGTCTGCGAATCGAATACTCGGCGAGCGATGTTGATGTGCGCCACGGCATCGCCATAGAGCAGCAAGCCCCCATGCTGGAAGTAGTAGGCAAAGGAAATAAATGACGCGCACGCCGCGAACTGGGCCACCACCGCAGTCTCACGATCCCAATAATGACTGGGTTGGACTTTCGTCGGCCGATTGCTGGTCTGCCGGGTCATTCCAGGTGAGTCAATTCGCGAAAGACTTGAAACCGGGCATCGATTTCTTCGCGCGGGAGAGATTGCAGGCGTTCGGTGCCGAAACGCTCAACCGCAAACGATCCCATCACCCCTCCGTAGAACAATCCCCGCTTGAGAACTTCTCGGTTCAACTGTTCTTGGGAGGCGATGTACCCCATGAATCCGCCGGCGAACGAGTCCCCGGCTCCGGTAGGATCCTTGACTTCTTCGATGGGCAAAGCGGGCGCGCGAAAGGGATGACTGCCGATGCCGAATGCGCCCTCGCGAAAGAAAATTGTCGCGCCATATTCCCCGTGCTTAACCACCAGCGCCTGCGGCCCCATGGCGAGGACTTTTTGTGCGGCTCGAAGCAGGTTGGGTTCGTGGGCAAGCATCTTGACCTCGGCGTCGTTGATCAAAAGCACGTTGACCAGCTTCAAGGTTTCGACGAGATCTGGACGAAAGTCCTTGATCCAGTAATTCATGGTGTCGCCGCCAGTGAGGCGGACCCCATCCATGCTGCGGCGAACCGCAGTTTGCAGGGTGGGATTGATATTACCAAGAAAAAGAAATTTCGAATCGGCATACTCGGCTGGAATTCGCGGCTGGAAACGCTCAAACACGTTCAAGTCGGTGAATTCTGTCTTAGCTTCGTTCAAATTGTCGAGGTACTGTCCACCCCAGCGAAAAGTTTTGCCTTTGGCATGCTCGATGCCGCGGGTATCGATTTTTCTTTTTCGCAAAACATTTTCGTGCTCCGCGGTGAAATCTTCGCCCACTACGGCAACGATGCGGACATCGGTGAAGTAGCTGGCGGCGAGAGAAAAAAATGTGCACGAGCCGCCCAATACGTTTTCCACGCGTCCGGAAGGCGTGGCAATGGAGTCGAAGGCGATCGAACCTACGGCAAGAATGCTCATTATGCGGTTTTGGTCTCCAGGTATTTTCCGAGAATCAGTTTGAGTTTCTCACGAGTGGCGGCGGGAATTTTGTCACGGTCAGTGAGGATTGCATGCGCCAACGCCGCGCTACACTTGCAGTTTCGCTTCGCCGGCATCGAGGCTACGGCATTTCGCACCACCAAAGACGCATTCTCGGTGTTCTTCACCAGCACCGCAATAATTTGATCGACCGTGACTGAGTCATGATGAGGATGCCAGCAATCGTAGTCGGTCACCATGGCCACCGTGACATAGCAAATCTCGGCTTCGCGCGCCAGCTTGGCTTCCTGCAAGTTAGTCATGCCAATCACGTCCATGCCCCAGCTGCGGTATACATTGGATTCAGCTTTGGTCGAGAACTGCGGCCCCTCCATGCACAGATACGTTCCGCCGCGCTTGCCGGTAACTCCCACCTTCTTGCATGCTCCTTCGACGACCTGCGCGAGTTCGCCGCAGATCGGATCGGCGAATGCGATATGGGCGACGACGCCCTCGCCGAAAAAAGTATCTACTCGATGACGGGTGCGATCAAAGAACTGATCGGGAATAACAAAATCGAGAGGCTTATGTTCTTCCTTCAACGATCCGACGGCAGAGATTGAGAGGATCCGCTCCACCCCGAGCTGCTTGAAACCGTGAATGTTGGCCCGAAAATTCAATTCCGTCGGAAGAATGCGGTGCCCGCGGCCGTGCCGCGCCAGGAATCCGACTTTGCGGCCTTCGAGCGTACCCAGAACGTAGGGGTCAGACGGGTCGCCAAATGGAGTTTGCTGCTTCACTTCACGAACGTCAGTGAGTCCGGGCATGGAATACAGCCCGCTGCCACCGATGATGCCGATTTCCGCTTGCGACAAGGATTCTCCTGATTCGTGGATCTGTGGAGACGAACTTGTGATTATACAAAACAAAGACCCACTTACTTGCCTGCGACAACCGTGGCAAACAACTCTTGCCGTAGTCGCTCGGTCGTCGAGTGATCCAGGCTCTCGGTGATCAAAATGCTGTCACCCTCCACATCAATCGCCACGGGTCCTTCCTCCGTCAGCCAACTATGAGTTCCGGGCAGGAACTGGACTTTCTGCAGATCTTCCGGCGGACTCTGCTCGTGCTGCTTTACCTCTTTCATTTGCTTATACCGCTTGGCCAGCGATTGCGCGTAGATAGCGGCAAAGGCCGATGCCTTCTCGGGACTCGACCAGCGCGAAACATAAACTAACGAGAGTGGTGCCGCCGGATTTCCCTTGGGCCGAGCGGCGTAGTAGTAGCCGCCGCGCCAGTTCGGATAAAGGTCGTTCGACGCCTCCGTGCCGGCATACTGGTCCACGAGCACGGCGACATCGAATTCCCCTATGGCCCCTATATCGAAGCGTTCGTAGTTCTTAAAGTCGTGCTCGAAGTCGGGCAAGCGCATGGGCTCGATTTGCTCGCCAGAGAGATAGGTCTTCGGCTCCATAATCTGACGCGTGGTCCGCGGCGGATTGGCCAGAGTTGCGGCAAAAGCTTTTTCCTTTCCTCCAGTACGTAGCAGCTGTATCTCGAAGTCCAAACCGTACCGGTAGGGAAAGGTCAATTCTTCCTTCAAGAAAATAGGAGCGTTCTTGAACTGCGGCGAATCCGACGTGCCCACGAGTATGGTTTCCTTCAGCGCATCGGCAATTTGCGGTGAACCCAGAATAGATTGCCCCATGGGCTCGAGCATGTAATCGACCAGCACGACCATGGCCTGGCCCTCGACAACGGCCTGCCGGCCTTCGCTGATCTCGTCATTCTCTATGTCCGCGGCCGTCGGCTGTTTCTTGTCATTAAGGTCGGTATCGCCGACCTTCATCCATTTTTCCAGGCCGATCGACTGGTCCTGAAGCGCGTGTGTGAGTTCGTGAGCCAACACCGGGCGTTGCTGTTCAACGTCGATCCAATCCAGCAGGTTCACGGTTTTGGTCTTGGGATCGTAATAACCGGCAATCTGTTCGCGCAGCAAGGCCACAAGAAAGGTTTGCAGGTCAAAGTCACGTGGCAGGAGGCCGAACTTCTTCAGCACTAGTTCCGAGCGGCGCAGGCGCTGCGCGTCCTTGTCCTCCGCCATGTTTTTTTCGAGGTAGGCCACAACCTCGTCGCGGCTGGTGAGGCGTCGCTTAACTTCTTTCTTGATGGGCAAGCCGCTATCTTTGCTCGCGAAGTGCAGAATTTCATCAACGTCGCGAAACAGTTCATCAGCTTCCTTCGGAGATATCTTCTTTTCTTGGGCGTTGGTATCGGGAGTCGCCGGCTTCTGCTCGCTGCTTTGAGGAGCGGTCGGCGTGCTGGCTTGCGGCGCCTGCGCCCACAACCCGATAGTCGAGAGCCACAGTAGCCCGGCGAAAGTCAGCAGCCGTGCCGATTTTCGATACAATTTCTTCAATTCAGTCATTGGGTCCATTTATGTCCGAAGACGAGCTTCGCCAAACCGCGGCTGAATACTTTCAAAAAGCTTACCAACTACAGATGCAGGGCGACTTCCAACAAGCCCTTGACTTGTACACTCGTTCCATCGACGCATTTCCTACGGCCGAAGCCTACACGTTCCGCGGCTGGACATACTCGTTCCTCGGCGATTACGACCGCGCCATCGCCGAATGCCTGCAGGCGATCAAAGTGGATCCGGAGTTTGGTAACCCTTACAACGATATCGGGGCTTACCTGATTGAACAAGAGAAATGGGATGAAGCCATTCCCTGGTTTCAGAAGGCCATGGTTGCACCCAGGTACGAGGCACGTCCTTACCCGCATTTCAATTTAGGGCGGGTGTATGAACACAAGCGAAATTGGGAAAAGGCAAAAGAGTGCTACGCCGTTGCCTATTCCATGGATAAGAGGTACACAGCAGCGCTGGCGGCCCTGCGAAGGTTAAGGGCAGCGTTTAACTGAGAGCGTCTTGGCCGTAGATTGACGCGGATACACGAAGCCAATCGTCAGTTATGGCAACGTCTAGCCTGCAACCTTCTGCGCCACCCACTCGCCGGCTTCTTTGGTTCCGAGCGCCCCACCAATATCTTGCGTGGTCCGCTTCTGCTGCACCGCTTCAAGAACGGCGGCTTCGATCCTGCTTGCTGCTTCTATCAGGCCCAAGTGTCCCAGCATCATCGCGGCCGTAAGAATGGCGCCGAAGGGATTCGCCACATCCTTTCCGGCGATCGGAGGGGCCGAACCGTGTACCGGCTCGAACATGGAAGTCTTTCCCGGATGAATATTCCCACTCGCGGCCATGCCGAGCCCACCCTGCAGACCGGCTGCGAGGTCAGTAACGATATCGCCGAACATGTTGTTGGTGACCACGATATCGAATTGCCGCGGGTCGCGCACCATCTGCATGCAGAGCGCGTCGACGTACATGTGCTCAGCCTTGATCTGCGGATATTCGCCGCTTACCTCCTTGAAGACTCGCTGCCATAGCCCGCCGGCATGGGTCATGGCGTTGGACTTGTCGCACATGAGCACTCGCTTGCGGGGAGAGCCGTCCAGCTTGGGGTGGCGTTCAGCGTACTCAAAAGCATAGCGGACTATGCGTTCGACACCCTTACGCGTGTTGATATCTTCTTGTATAGCGATCTCGTCGGGCGTGCCTTGTTTGAATACTCCTCCCGCGTCGGTATAAACCCCTTCGGTATTCTCGCGGATCACGACGAAGTCGATGTGTTTGGGCTCGATGCCCTTGAGCAGGCACAGCGTGGCGTCGAGCAGACGTACAGGACGCACATTGGCATAGAGATCCATCTTGAAGCGCATGCCCAGCAGGATTTCTTTGGCGTGAATGTTTGAGGCGACGCGCGGATCGCCAAAGGCTCCGACCAGAATGGCATCGAAATCGCGGCCCAGCATGGCAAAGCCGTCGGGGGGAACAGTGACGCCGTCGACCAGGTAACGGTCGGCGCCCCAGTCAAACTGCGAAAGTTCGACCTCGGCTCCGGAAGCGGTGATGACCTTGACGGCTTCCGGAATGACGTCCTTCCCGATCCCATCTCCGGGAATAATGGCAATTCGTTTTTTGGGACTCACGCGACAAAAAGGTAACACAGTCGCGGCGAGATTTTCTCACAGTGCGGAGTGACAAGGCACTGGATCAGGTCGCGATGACTGGCTAGGCGGATTAAGAATTGCTGAACTCGGGATTTGCCGGACGAGCATCTCCCGAGCCCGGCGTTGGCTCACTTGGCTAATGAACGTTTGCAGAATGGTGAAGCGACTTATTTGTTGTCCCCATCGGCGTCCTTGCCGGTAGAAATTGCCTGCCGTGGATGAGCTTGCGCTTGAGCACTCAGCGTTACCTTGTCCTGTGGGAGCGGCGTCTGTTTTGGAGCGTTCTGTTGCGGCGCCGCCTTCACCGCGGCTTCATTCTCGGCTGCGGGTGCACTGTGAACTGGGCTTGCGATCATAGTTACCTCCCCTTGGACTACCTATCGGCGGGTTTGGCAGAGACTTTAGCGTGGCCCAACATCAATCCGGATCCGGGTGCGGAGTCTTGCGGGCCGGTAACAATAAGAATGCAAAGGAAGTCGGGCCTCCCCGCCAATCCAGTCCGGTTTCGCCTTGTATAATCAAAGGTAATCGTATGGCCTCCAGTGTGGTTCACGATAACCCGACTTCCCCAGCGGAGGATTCTGTGGACCTGCGCTCGCAGTTCGACGCCTTGCTATCGGGCTGTGGCGTTTATGGCCTGAGTGCGAGGGTCAAGAGCGCGCTCACAGGCACGGATCGGGTGCGTTGGCTCAACGGCATGGTCACCAATAACATCCGCGATCTTGCCCAGGGCCACGGCGTGTATGCTTTTCTGTTGAATCCGCAGGGGCACATTCTGGGCGACCTCTATGCCTACAATCGAGGCGACTCTCTGATCATCGACGCGGATCAATCTCAGGCGGAGAAATTGCTGGCCACGTTCGATCACTACATCATCATGGACGATGTAGAAGTGGCGAACATCAGCGCGCAACTCACAGCAGTCGGAATCGCAGGACCGAGGGCACACGACTTACTACGAGCGGCGGGAATTGAGATACCGCAACTCGAGTCACTGCAATTTGTCGATGTGACCTGGCGGAGCGTGGCAATCACAGTCGTGCGCGGAGATAACCCTAGCGTCGAATCTTACGAACTATGGCTCTCGCCTGATCAGGTTCCGTCTCTTCGCGCCGCGCTCGCAAAAGCCGGGGCAACAACAGTGGGAACCGGTGCGTTGGAACTGCTACGCGTCGCCGAGGGAATCCCGCGCTACAGTCAGGACATTCGCGAGCGGGACCTGCCGCAGGAGACTGAGCAGCAACGCGCGCTGCACTTCAGCAAAGGATGTTATGTCGGGCAGGAGATCGTAGAGCGCATCCGCTCCAGAGGCAATGTGCATCGCAAGTTCACTGGGTTTGAAGTACAAGGGGAGTTGCCACCTGTGGGTACCAAGATTCAAGCCGATGGCCGTGACGTAGGCGAGATCACCAGCATCGCTTCCCTGCCCCTGGCCAGCGGCCAGCGCCGCGTGGCCCTAGGTTACATCCGCCGCGAAATTGGGACTCCAGGGAAACAGTTTCAGGTGGGCAGTACTCAGCTTTCAGTCGCAGCGCTGCCATTTTCAAAAATATTCCAAGGTGAAAGCCTGTAAGGATCGAAGGGACAACCTATGGCTGAAAAGAAGCAGGAAAGTTTTACCGTGACCGACCGGCGATTGTTTACGCCGGAGGGCGAAATTCGCCAGGAAGTTTCTCGAGAAGAAGTCGCCAGTGCAGCACCTGCTCCGCAGCCGGTACAGGCTGCCCAGGCGGCCGTTGCTCCGCAGCAGCAGGAATCAGATGCGCCGCCCGCTCCCACTGCCGCTGAACAGAAGGAGCAGGCAGACGCATACCGCAAGTCAGCGAAGGATCTGGACGCGCGAGTGGAACTCAGCGGACATTCCACGAAAGAGCTCGAAATGACCTTCGAGCGCTTCATGGCTTCCCTCTACATGTCCGCAATGCTGCAACTAGGGTTGATGCATGAGCAAGGCGGCCAGCCACGGGTCGACCTGATTGGAGCCCGACAGACGATCGACACGCTCAGTCTGCTGTCGGAGAAGACAAAAGGCAACCTCACCAGCACAGAGGAGAACTTTCTTCAGAACTGCCTCTACGAACTCCGCATGGCTTATGTCGAAGTGACCAACGCGCTGGCCCGCCCGCCACAGACCCCGGCAGCCAGCGGCGCAACCACAAAACGATGAAGGCCACGCTCACGGTGTTGGGCAGTGGTACTTCGATGGGAGTCCCGACCATCGGGTGCGACTGCGCTGTGTGCCATTCTTCCGATCCCCACGACCGCCGTACCCGGCCCTCGATTCTGCTCGAGTACGGCGGACGAACTGTCCTTATCGATTCCACGCCCGACTTCCGCGAGCAGGCCATCCGTGAACATATTCGCAAGCTTGACGCCGTGCTCTTCACTCACAGCCACGCCGATCACATTCTGGGCTTGGATGACTTGCGGCCGCTCAGCTTTCGCCACAAGCCGAACAAACTCCCACTCTATGCGCGTCCGGAAGCGGCTGATTTTATTCGCAGTACATTCCGCTACATTTTCGACGGCGACTACAAGTTCGGGGGACTGGCTCAGGTGGAACTCAAATCGTTCCAGGGTCCGGTCGACCTGTTCGGCGCCCGCTTTGAGCCGATCCGGGTAATCCACGGCGAGGCTGAAATCGACGGCTTCCGCTTTGGCAGTGCTGCTTATCTTACGGATCACAGCAGCATCCCCGAAACGTCATTGGCAAAACTACAGAATCTCGACATCCTTTTTCTGGATGCGCTGCGACACGTCCCGCATCCCACACATTCGACCGTTGAGAACTCACTGCGAATTGTGGAAAGGCTGAAACCGACGCGAGCGTTCTTTACGCATATTTGTCACGATCTGCCTCACGAGACTACGAATGCTGCACTTCCGCCGAACGTACGGCTGTCGTATGACGGAATGAAGCTGGAGTTTGAGATTTAGGTTGCGGGGCGCGGGCGCGGTCGCCCGCGGGTTCTGCAATAGAAATGTGAAAAGGCACTTTAGGTAGCCGTCGCGGACAAGAACCGGCACCGTACACGACACCATGCAGGTTTTTCACAAACTCGAAGACCTTCCTGCCGGCTTTGGCCCGACCCTCCTAAGCGTGGGCAACTTTGACGGGTTACATCGCGCCCACACCCGCGTATTGTCGAACATCGTGTGCCGCGCCCGCGAGCAGGGGCGCAAAGCACTGGCCCTCTCTTTTGAACCGCATCCCGTGCGGATCCTGAGACCGGATTCCGGACTGAAGCTGCTTACGCCCACATCCGAAAAACTCCGCCTGCTCGAGGCTACTGGCTTGGACGCCGTTCTCCTGCTCCCCTTCACTCGCGATTTGTCTCTCATGAGTCCGCAAAACTTTGCTCGCGACATTCTCAAGGAAGGTCTGCGCGCGCGGGAGGTACACGAAGGCTACAACTTCCATTTTGGCAACAAGGCAGCTGGCGATGTGAACCTGCTTGCGGAATTTGGCCGCGAGATGGGTTTCGAGGTGAAGGTTTATCCGGAGTTGCGGCTGCGCGGCGAACCGGTTTCAAGTACTCAAATCCGCAAACTGCTCGCCGCCGGACGGGCTAGTCGCGCCCGCCATCTTCTGGCGCGCCCATTCAGTATTTTCTCGACCGCCGGCCGCGGCCGTGGATATGGCGCTAAATATACCGTTCCCACCATCAATCTGAGCCGTTATGAAGAACTGGTCCCCGGGGACGGTGTTTACATCACCCGCACCCGCGTGGGCGAGGAGCTATTCGATTCGGTGACCAACGTGGGGAGCCGTCCCACGTTCGGAACTGAGTCATTCGCCATCGAAACCCATCTCCTGAACTTTCACCCCATTGAGCTTAGTCCCGAGACGGAAGTCGAGATTCATTTTCTGCAAAGGCTCAGGGATGAAATCAAATTCCCCTCAGTGGAAGCATTGCGCGAGCAAATTGCGAAGGATGTGAGGAAGGCTCGACGTTATTTTCGGTTATTGAGTTTGAGCGAAGGAGAGAATGCTGACTGTCGATCGCCGCGTGATAAGTCTGGACTTGAAACGACCCCTCGCGCTCCAAAACATCTAGTGAGGTAGATAACCAGCCTCCATCGGCAGTTTACCGTCGACCTTCACTACGTTAACCTGGTCGTTGATCGAGCGAACATCGACTAGGCCAACCGCACCCGGCATCGTTTCCACTACTTTAAGTACGTCTTCGTCAGACTCGACCATGGTGATCGACCCTTGATGAGCCGCAAGAAACGCCTTTAACTCGCTGGAAGACATTCTGTTCAGCCGTTCCATGGTGCTCATTTCTCCGCTGGAACTCTTGTGCAGGACAAGAATCACGTCCTTGTCATCGCGCCACTTCTTAACTTCCAAACGAAGAATCTTGGCCAGGTGCGCCGAGCTAACCTCGCCGACATTGTTGTCCTTGTTCACGACCACGGCCATATGATGCGCGAAGCAAGGCAGCAACGAGCACATCACAAAAGCAAATACGCAGCAGACACGCGAGCCCTTCATAGAAGACTCCACCCCGAATTGCAGCCCCCAAGGGGCGCCTGCTCAAAGAATCCCGTGTCTGCCTGAAAAATCATAGCGGGAAACTGTCAGGATTGGTTACGTTGGTGATCTCATCCGCGGTCACTCCATGGGCTCGATCGGGGTGATTTCTTCCCGCAATCGACGATCGGGCAGTTGCACAACCACGATGGCAACCAGAACCAACACAATCCCGACGGTCTGCAGTGGCCGCATTACTTCGCCCAAAGTAATCGCAGCAATGACAATGGAGAATACTGGCTCCAGACAGCTCACCACAATCGCCCGTGTAGGCTCCAGATGCTGCAGGCCGGCAAAATAAAACGAGAACGGCGCGAGAACGGAGATCAACGAAAACACGGTCAGGAATAACCACTGGCTCCCCGAGTAGTGCGCGGCAGCGATCTTCCACGGCGGGTTTACCACCATCCAAAATAAGGATGCGCTCAAAATGACGTACAGAAGCACCGTCCAACGATCATAGCGGGCAAGAATGCTGTGGCCACCGACGTTATAGAAAGCGAATGAAAATGCCGCTCCGATCGCCGCCATCACTCCAATTGCATCGAGGCGCAATCCACCGCGGAACACTCCGATCACCAGGGAAATTCCGGCCACTGCCAGCCCCACCGCCGCTATTCGCTGCAAGGTAGGCTTCTGCTCTCCGCGCGCGATCGTGTAGAGCAACACCAATATCGGCGCCGTATATTGCACGATGATGGCGGTGGCTACGTTCGTCCGCTGAATCGCGAGATAGTAGAGGTAATTCGACGCCGCAACACCCAACACTCCCAGCACCAGCATCCGTCGAAGGTCAGTCGCCGGGACTAACAATCGCTTCCAGCCGCGAAGCAACACCAGTGCGAACAGAAGAACAAGGAGCGAAAACGTCGTGCGGCTTTGCGAGAGGATCAACGGATCAATCGACCGAAGCACTTGACCCTTCGGCAGGAGCTTTCCCGTAAAGGCAGCACGGCCCAGAGTGGCCGCCACGCCCCACGAGAAGGCGGCGCTGGCAATGTACAGATATCCGCGGACGGGATGCGCTCGGCTGGCCAAGGAGTAATGGGACGACTGTCGTTATTTTTCCGTGTACTCGATCACGTAGCTAATCTTGGCCGTCTTGTGCAACATCGCTGCCACCGAGCAATATTTCTCTTCCGACAGCTTCACCGCGTCTTCAGCCGCCTTGTGCGAGACGTTTCCACCAATGCGATAGATAAGCCGGATCTCTGTATAAACTGTGGGCGGAGTGGCAGCTCGTTCGGCTTCGGCGCGAACTTCGATGCTGATAAATGGTTCGCGCTTCTTGCTCAAAATGCTGGCAACGTCGTAGCCGCTGCACGCGCACAAGCCAATCAACACCAGTTCCATGGGACTACTTCCGGTTTTACTGTCGCCATCGACGACAATGCCGTGACTGCTGCTCGCCTGGCCCACAAAACGATGATTGTCGGTCCAGACTGCTTTCGCTTCAATCATTCGGTTTCTCCTCTATCGCCGATTGTCCGTCTGCGGCTCCGGGTGAATCAGCACACGAAACAGTTCGGGAGCCTCCTGTTTGAAGTGGATCTCCAAATCGGTCGAGATGTCATGCACTCGCGAGAGGGGCAAGTTGTCGGAAAAAGTGCAGTGGCAGGAAACATAAAGCCGCCCACGCACGTGTTTGACCTCAACATCGTGCACATCCAAGACTTCAGGGAAATGCGCCGCCACTGCTTTTAGTTTCTTCTCCAACAGAGCGTCACGCACCACTTCATCGCCGGTCTCGATAGTGGCTGGTTCACTTTCGATGTGAGTCAGAATCGTCGAGATTTCAGGTACATCGCGCCGGATTTCTGATTCCAGCCGAGTGACCTGATCGTGCGCCTCCTTCAAACTCAGCTGCTCATCCAGTTCGAGGTGTTGCTCCACATGCAAGCGTCCGCTCAGATCCTGCACACTTATGTCATGGACATTGAAGTTGTTGCGTGTGGCCACGGCGCGAACGCGATCGAAAATATTTTCCCTCCGCGCGGGCCGGGCGACGGAACGAACTACCACGTCGGCATCTGGCAGTACACCCTGGACCGCCGAAGTCACAGCATCGGCGACTTGTTCCGAACGCTGGAAAGTGACGTTGCGCGCCAAGCCGATCGAAAGATCGGCAAAGTAGCGGTTACCGGCCCTGCGGATGCGCACGCGATCCACTTCGATCAGTCCATCCACTTTGTTTACCGCCGCTACGATCTTGCCACGCACACCCGCGGGTGCAGCATCGAGGAGCGCATCCACGGTTCGGCGGGCAAGCCTCGAACTCACGTAAACGACGACTCCGGCGACAAAGAGCGCCGCTACAGGATCGGCATCGCGCAGCCAGTCCACGCCGAAGACGCGACCGATCAGCACTAACGCCAACCCCAACACCACTACTCCGCTGGACCAGATATCCGTCGAAAAATGCAGGGCATCCGCTTCGAGCGCCTGACTGTCATACTTGGTCGCAATTCTACCCAGAGCGCGTGAGCGCCAGAAATCCACTGCCATGGAAATGAACATGACGGCAAAGGCGGCGATACTGGGTTCAATCTCCACATGGTGGAAGAAAAGCCGCTTCCCCGCTTCGTAGATGATCCAGACGCACGTCAGGAGGAGCAGGCCCGTCTCGATGAAGGCAGAGAAATTCTCCACTTTGCCATGCCCATATTGGTGGTCGGCATCGGCGGGCTTGTCCGACACGCGAACAGAAAAAAACGTAACAATCGCGGCAATGAGGTCCAGCCCGGAGTGCGCAGCCTCGGACAAGATGCCGAGACTTCCGGTGGTGAGCCCGACAACAATCTTCAGACCCGTAATGGCAATTGCCGCCAGCACTGAATGCCCCGCGACTGTGCGCTTTTCAGCGCGCATCGAGGTCGGGCTATCAATTGCGGGGGAACTTGCCATGTGAGCATTATCGCCGCTCACGACTCCCTCCGCCAACCGGGCATATTTCCCCGCGCTCTGCCGACAGCGCCGAACTCTGTGCTAGGATTTTGATTGACCCTTTTCGATCCCTTCGGAGGAATCATTAATATGACCCAATATGGGTTAGTCTGTCTGCTGCTCGGGGCTATGGCGTGGGGCCAAGCCACCAACTCTACACCCACTTTGTCGACCCGACCGCCCGCTCCGGCATCCGCTTCAACACCTTCCGGCGCGGCTCCCGGCGGGAATGCAGCCGCGGAAGCCTCGAACGTTGCGCCTGATACGCCCGTTATAACGATCAACGGCTCGTGCGAAAACCCGCCCTCCGATAAGGCAGCCGATGCGAATTGCAAGACCGTAATCACACGAGCTCAATTTGAAAAGATTATGGACGCGATTCAGCCGAATATGCCGCCCCGGGCCCGCCGGCAACTGGCTACACGCTACGCCAACGCTCTGGTAATGTCGCAGAAAGCGCACGAAATGGGTCTGGATCAGGGACCGAAGTTCGAGGAGCGTATGAATCTAGCGCGTATCCAAGTCTTGTCCCAGGCGCTCGGTCAAGCGATACAGGAGAAAGCGGCGCAGATTTCTGACAAGGACATCGAGGACTATTACCACGACAATACAAGTGCTTTTGAAGAGGTCGAACTGCAACGCATCTTCATCCCACATTCGCAACTGCTCGCTGCGTCCAAGGTCAAACTGAGCGAAGCGGCCGAACAGAAGCGTCAAAAAGATGCCGTAGAGGTCATGCAGAAGGAAGCCGATAAGCTTCACGCACGTGCGGTCGCAGGAGAAGACTTTACCAAATTGCAAGATGAGGGATACCAACTCGCCGGACTCAAGACTAAGCCCCCCAGCGCCAAGATGGGCAAAGAACGCCGCAACAACTTGCCTCCAGCACAAGCTTCGGTTATGCAGTTAAAGACCGGGGAGATCTCTCAGGTTTTCTCCGACCAAAGCGGGTATTACATTTTCAAGGTTGGCGCAAAGGATGTCGAACCTCTGGATGACAAGCTGAAGGAGGAAATTCGGGGGACAATACGCACTCAGCGGGTGCAGGAACAGATGCAGGCAGTTCAGAAGTCTTCGACTCCTACCCTGGACGAGAGCTATTTCGGACCGGAAATGCCGGCGGCGCACAACATGCCAATGCCACCGGGCGCTCCATCAAACACACCCTCTTCTCCTGGCCCCAAGTAATGGGTGATGAGAAACCAAACGTCATCGTAACTGGGATTGCCGGTAATCTGGGTCTGCGTTTGTTGCCGCAACTGGAAGACTATCAGGTCATCGGAGTTGATGTAAATCCGCCGCAGACCAGCCATCCCCTGCGTTTTATGCGGATGGATCTTGGTCTGGAGGAATCGTGCCGTGAGCTTTTTCTTTTGGTGCGGGAAAAACGTCCGGTCGCGGTAATTCATCTGGCCTTCGTCCTTGACCCACTGCGCACCGGCGTGCTCGACCGCGAACGGATGTGGCAGATCAATGTGGCTGGAACGGCCCGGGTTATGGAATCCATTACCGAAGCCAACCGCGATGATTCCGTCGTAGGGAGATTCATTTTCCCCAGTAGTGTTTCGGTTTACGGTTCAGACCTTCCGGGACCGGTCAGCGAAGACTCTCCTCTGCAGGCGCACACCCTGCCTTATGCGGTTCACAAAATGGAAGCCGATAACGTGGTCAAGCAACGGGCGCCCGCGTTGCGAGGCTGCAGCGTCTTCATGCTGCGTCCGCATATCTTTGCCGGCGCCAGCGTGGAAAACTATATGCTCGGTGCCTTTCGCGGCGCACCGAACGGCCGGTCAAAGCGCGCCTCCAAGATGCGCAGCCGGGGCAAGCGACTTCCTTGTATGCTGCCCTACGGAGAAAAGTACCTTGAAAACCGGATTCAGTTTGTCCACGTAGACGATATGGCGCGGTTGATGGCACACATCGTTCGCCGGACTGAACCTGAATCGCAACGCCTCACCGTACTGAACGTTGCCGGACGCGGGGACCCTTTGACCTTTGCCCGCTGCATCGAGATGGCTCACGCCAAACTGAAGCGCGTCCCGGGAAAATGGGCTTTTCGGCTGATTCTGCAGTCGCTGTGGAAGCTAGGGATCTCCGCCATTCCACCGGACGCGCTGCCTTACATGACCGGTCAGTACGTCATGAACACCGACCGTCTCCGCAAGTTTCTGGGTGAGGATTACGAGAGCGTGATCCGCTATACGATCGCTGATGCCTTCGCCGATTCCTTCTCTACTGACACTTCTGTAGCGACCTGAGAAGCGGACACGCGATTGTTCCGCTATTTTTTGGCACGATACAGTCCCGCAATCCCGAACGTGTACGGAGTCCATGATGCTTCGCGGAAGCCAACGCGCCGCATCCGTCCGAGCATTTCTTCCGGAGATGGAAAGCGTTCGACTGAAGCGGGCAAATAAACATACGGCCCTTTCACGCCTGAGACTACGGTACCGACCGCAGGCAACACCTGTTTGAAGTAAACTCGATACAACTTTCCGATCAGGCCTCGAGGCTCGCCAAAATCCAGGATTCCGCACTCCCCGCCCGGACGGAGTAGCCTTAGAATCTCCCGCAGTCCAGCATCGTAGTCTGCCAGATTGCGGAAGCCGAAGGCTGCCGTGATCAAGTCGAATCGCTCGTCCTGAAAAGGCAGTCGAAGCGCATCCGCCTCCACCCAACGCAGGGGCTTTCCTGCAGATTTCTGATTCGCCCGCTCCAGCATCGCGTGCGAGAAGTCCACTCCGAGGATTTTCCCAGTAGACTCGCCGACTTGCCGAAGCAAGGCAAGCGTCATATCGCCGGTACCGCAGCAGAGATCGAGGATGCTTGCGTCGTCGCGCTTCAAAATCGACGCAAAGCTTCGTGCTGTCTTCCGCCACCACAATCGATCGACATTGAAGGAAAGCAAGTGATTCAGCAGATCGTATCGCGGCGCAATCGAAGTAAACATCTCGCGCACTGCGGCCGAAGCCGAAGCCGGATCGCCCGCACCCGCAGGAGCGGCCCCGATCACCGTCGCTTTCGCCCGATCACTCAAAACTCGCGGCATGGTTCAACTCAATTGAACTTCGGGAGACGCTGCTTCACAACGAGCCGCTTAGTTCACGCCTAAGACAGTCGTCGCAATTCACTCACCGCTTTGAGGACGACTTTCTCCGGCACATCGTTAACAATCTCGACTTTACCGATCTCGCGTGGAAGCACGAAATGCACAACACCATTCCGCGTTTTCTTGTCGCCTTGAAGCAAACGGAGGATATCGCGGCTGCGAGCCTCGACTCTTGGCAGTTTGCCTAGATTGAGGACCGCACTGGAAATTCGCCGGGCGAGATTCTCGTCGATGCGGTCAGTCGCCGCCGCGATATGTGTGGCCGCAATCATTCCCCACGCTACCGCCTCGCCGTGCAGAAAACGCCGGTAACCCGATTCCGCCTCGAGTGCGTGCCCAATCGTATGGCCGAAATTCAGCACCCGTCTTAACCCGCCTTCACGCTCGTCGGTCGAGACCACCTCGGCTTTCAGCCGTACTGATTCCGTGATTAGGCGCTCCACCGCGGCAGCATCACGACGCAAGGCCTTCAACTGAACTTTTTCGAGGCCGTCAAACAGCTCGGGCTTGCCGATCACTCCGCACTTCAAGGCCTCGTACAATCCAGCCCGAAACTCACGATCCGGCAAAGTGGAGAGTACAGCGGCATCGATCAACACCACGGAGGGCTGATGAAACGTGCCGAGCAGATTCTTGCCGGTCCGCAGGTTGACGCCGGTTTTGCCGCCAATGGCCGCGTCCAACTGTGCCTGTACGGTGGTCGGAATCTGCACCAACTTGACGCCGCGCATGTATAGCGACGCCAGCAGACCAGCCACATCACCCACCACGCCGCCACCGAACGCCACAATCACCGCATTTCGCTCCGCGCCCAATCGCGTCAACTTCTCGGCCAACTGCTCAATCGTGGACAGTTTCTTGTAGCGCTCGCCATCACGCATCTCGACGCACTGAGCAATGAATCCGGCGGCCGAGAGCGAAGACATCAGCGTCTTACCCCACCTGCGACGCACTCGCGGCACGGTCACGACGAACAAGAAGCGGCGATCGCCAAGCACTGCGCACAATTGCTCCCCTGCTCGCTCCAGCAAGCCGTATTCAATCACAGCCTCGTAGGAGCGCGCAGGTGTTGTGATCGTCACCCGGATCATGGAATCTCATCATAGCGTAATCATCGGCGCAGTCCGCGTGATAACATTTTTGGCGATGAAGTCTGCGCCGCCCCAAACTGATTTCCTTGTGATCGGCGCTGGAGTCGCCGGATTACGCGCCGCCATCGAACTGGCCGGTGCGGGCAGGGTGCTCGTCCTGGCTAAACGCGAGGTCACCGAATCCAACACGCAGTGGGCTCAGGGCGGCATCGCCGCCGCACTCAGCGATGAAGACGAGATCAGTCTCCATCTGCAGGATACGCTGCAAGCGGGCGATGGCCTCTGCAATCCCGAAGCAGCCAAGGTGCTGGTGGAAGACGCTCCCCAGCGCATCGACGAGCTGATCCAATGGGGCACGGAATTCGATCGGCAGGGCACCAAGCTCACTTTTGGCAGGGAGGGCGCCCACAGTCGCAACCGCATCCTGCATGCGCACGGGGATTCTACCGGACGCGAGATTCTGCGGGCCCTCTACGCCAAAAGCCAGACTCTGAAAAATATTTTCGTTCACCAGTTTGAGTTCTCCACTGCCTTGATCGTGGAAAACGGCCGCGTCTGTGGCATCCATCTCATCAACGAGCGGGGTGAAAAACAACAAATGTTGGCATCCGCGGTTTTGCTCGCCACCGGTGGCATGGGCCAACTCTACCGCAACACCACAAACCCAGCGGTCGCCACGGGGGATGGCGTTGCCATGGCATTCCGTGCCGGCGCCGAAATCAGCGACATGGAGTTCATCCAGTTCCACCCCACCGCGCTCTACCTCAAGAATGCCCCTCGCTTCCTGCTTTCGGAAGCCTTACGCGGTGAAGGCGCCTACCTGCGCAACATAGAACTGCATCGCTTCATGCCGAAGTACCATCCCATGGGCGAGCTGGCGCCGCGTGACGTCGTTGCCCGGGCCATTCTTCATGAGCTCGAGGTCAGCCAGATCAAGGATCCGTTCGTCTACCTCGATCTCACTCACCTTGATCCCGATCACGTGAAAAGGCGTTTCCCCCGCATCTACGCCACTTGCATGCAGTACAACATCGACATCACGGCCGACATGATCCCAATTCGACCCGCTGCCCACTACGCGATGGGTGGGGTGCGTACCGACCTCATGGGACGTTGCACGCTACCCGGTTTGTACGCTGCGGGCGAAGCGGCCGCCACCGGCGTGCACGGTGCGAATCGTCTGGCCAGCAATTCCCTGCTTGAGGGACTGGTTTTCGGTGCGAGAGCTGGCAAGACTATGCGGGATGAGTTGGGGAATACGCCGGCGAACGCCATCAAGCCCAACCGGGCGGTGTCCAACGGACCCGTTGACACAGCCACTGAAGAAGTTATCCGCGAAATTCAAGATCTGATGTGGCGGGATGTTGGCATTGTTCGCACTGGAAAAGGGCTGACAGAGTCCATCGAACGGCTGAATAGCATTTCTCCCCGGGTGACCCACCCCCAAACTCGACGGGGGCATGAAGCCCAAAACCTTCATGCCCTTGCTTTACTCGTGGCCCGTTCGGCGTTGGCCCGCGAGGAGAGTCGCGGCGCTCACTATCGCACCGACTTCCCCGACCACAACGATGCCAAGTTCCTCAAGCATTCCATAGTCAAAGGCGAGTCCATCCGGTTCGCGTAATCAATGCTCTTGACTTCGCGGATTGAGCATTGATGCCAACACAGAGACCAGCAAGACCCCAGCGACGACCCCCAGCGCAATACCGGTCGGAATCTGATAGTAATTCGAAGCCATCATCTTGGCACCGATGAAGATCAAGACCACCGCCAGCCCATAGTGCAAGTAGTGAAACAGATCCATCAAACCGGCGAGCATGAAGTACATCGAGCGCAGTCCCAAAACCGCAAACACATTGGACGTGTAAACAATAAATGGCTTCAAAGTAATGGCCAGGACGGCGGGGATTGAATCGGTGGCAAAGAGCAGATCGGTAGTTTCGACTAGCACCAGCACCGCCAACAGTGGCGTTGCGCGCAGCCCCGCACGCCGCACCACAAACTTGTCACCCTCATAATCCTCGGTCATAGGCACCCACCGCCGAAACAATCGCAGTATCGGGTTATTTTCCGGTTCGATGTCTGCACCTTGCTGGCGAAACAGCTTGACGCCGCTGTATACCAAGAGCGCTCCGAAAATGTATGTGATCCAGTGGAACTTTCGAATCAGGCCGATGCCCACCACAATGAAAATGGCACGCATCACCAGAGCGCCCACAATTCCCCAGAACAGCACCTTGTGCTGGTGCTCCGCCGCGACACGAAAGTACCGGAAGATCAAGAGGAAGATAAAGAGATTATCGACACTGAGCGAAAGTTCAATCACGTAACCGGTAACGAACTCCATTGCGGGGCTTCGCCCGTGCCAGAAGTAGACAAGCACCGCGAAGGCGCAGGCCAGCCCGATCCAGAGCAGGCTCCAGGTCAACGCCTCCCGAAATTTCACCGTATGTCCGGGGCGCTGCAGGAACCCGAGGTCGAGAACCAGCATAGCCAGCACGAAGAGATTGAAGAGAACCCAGAAGAGTGGCTGGTTCAATTGAGTTTCACCGCTGAAGTTTCGAAATCCGCTCTAGTCGGCCCGCCCCCATTTGCCCTCTTGCCACGGCTGCCACATGCCAAACGTCTTCATCAGTTCATCGAGATGTGTTTCCTGCATCGTCTGCTCGATTTGTGCGTGGTGGAGGCGCGGACCTAGCCGCTCTGGGGCGTTGGCGATGCCAAACGTAAGCGCCGCCGCCTCCGCCACGTGTTTCTTCAATTGCACCAGGTCGACTTTGTCGAAGGTATCGGACATTGCGTGATAGTTGATGAGGTAGTTCGCTTCCTCCTGTTCGGCAACCAGCGTGGGCACCCCTTCCAGCATGAAGTCGAAATTGTCGGTGCCCCATTCGGCGGTGGTTTTCAGCGTGGTGGCGTCAAATTGCTTCAGAGGTGCAACCAGACCGGTCGCGGCGCCGACTACATCCTTGCGCCCCCCGAGAGAAAATCCAGTGACCCGCCCAGTTCCAGAATCGAAGATCACCACCCCCACAGCTTTGTCCAATTCGGCACCATGAGCAATGGCGTAGGCATGGGATCCGAGTAATCCTTCCTCTTCGCCAGAAAACAGGATGAAGCGAATGCTGCGTCGGGGCCGCAGACCCGCCGTCTTGATCGCTCGCAGAGCATCCACCACGAGTGCCGCATTGCATCCATTGTCGAGCGCCCCTGTTCCCAGTTCCCAGGAATCAAGATGCGCGCCAAGGATAACGAACTCGCCAGACTTTTCGCTTCCGCGGATTTCACCAATTACGTTCGTTGCCGTGATCGGCCCCCCAACACGATTGGGAATTGCCAGGTCAGCACGCAGCTTCTGCCCCGAAGCCAGTAGCCGCGCCATGCGAGCGGCATCCTCCCGCGCCACCAGCACCATCGGCATACGATCAATTTCACCTTGTGTAGTGTCGGCATGGCGATAGAGCAGATCATTGGGACGCGAAGACTGAAAGGCGATGGCCAGGGCCTTGGCCTGCAAAGCTCGATTGATAATGCCCGGAGCCCGCAGATACTCGGCAAACAGGTCATCCCACTTGGCCATTTCATCGGAGTGCACGAGCAGCAAAGCACCTGCGACGTTGCCGGCTTTGTTAAAGTCTTCAGGTTTTCCATAGCCCACATCGACGACCGGCACATCCTGATGAGCCGGCAGTGCTGGAGCCCATGCCAGCGAGACGACCCTCACGTTGAACTCTTCAGGCGCGGAGATGCTCATTCTGGTAAATCCTTCGGCCCACGAAGCTTGAATGTCGAAGTTTTCTGTGTGCACACTATCCGCGCCGGCAGCCTTGAAGGCGGCGACACCCCAGTCCACGGCCTGCCGCATCGCCAGCGTGCCCGGTACACGTCCACCGATTTGATCGGTGAGGTGCTGCAGGTTGGTTTCGAGCGGTGAGGGCTTCAGGGCTTCCGCGATAATCTGGTCAGCAGGATTCTGCGCGGAGGCCGCGGCAAGGAGAAACAAAGGAAATAACAGACAGAGTTTCACGATTCGCATAAGGTTGAGATTAGAAATCAAATCGCTGAAAAGCGAAAGCGTAAAAGCAAGACTGAGACTGCTAATATTTGGTTTCGTGGCGGAAGGGAGCAACCATGCGCTGGTACCACTATGTGGCATATTTCTTCGGCGGCATGTTCCTCGCGAACAGCCTTCCCCATTTGGGCAATGGGATTTCCGGGCATGCCTTCCAGAGCCCCTTCGCCTCACCGCCCGGTGAAGGCTTGTCCTCCGCGATGGTCAATGTTTTGTGGGGCTCCTCAACCTTGCCGTCGGCTATTTGCTCGTCTGCCGTGTCGGCAGCTTCGATCTGCGTAAGACTCCGCATGTGCTGGTGCTTGGGGCGGGCATCCTGCTCCAGTCCTTAATGCTGGCCCACACCTTCGGACGCTTCCACGGAGGCTTATAGCCTGCCCCAGTGCGATTGAGATCGGTATCCCCACGAAAAAACTACTTCTTATCCAGCATCCGTACCGTTTCGAGGGTCACTGTCCCCACGATCTCCAAGCTCTTGGGGCTGAGCTTGTCGACTGTGTCTTGCGTGGTATGCCAGAAAACATTGCCGTAGCCGTAGTTGAAATCGATCAAGTCGACGCTGGGAACGCCGCGTTCCAGAAAAGGCGCGTGATCGTCGGTCATCGGAATCGTTCGGGCAAAGAAATGAGACTGATAACCCAGGCGGGTCGCTGCCTGATAAACCAGGTCCTCAAGCCATGGAGTGGAACTCTCATCGCGTTCAATGTTGAGGTCCGCGTCCCCGATCATGTCTTCCAGCACGAATGCCTTGATCTTCTTTATCGTTCCGTCGTCCTGCCATTTCTGCGCAAGGTGGCGAACGCCGTAAAGCGCCTCCGGATCGTACCAGGGCAAACGCATGGACTCTTCCGCATCGTCCCACAGAAGCCAAACGCTGTAGCCTTCCAGCTTCGTGCCACGCAGCTGATTCGCGATTTCAAGCAGAAGCGCGCTCGAAGAGGCACCGTCGTTCGCCCCGATGTAAGCCGTATCTCTCAGGGGGTAGTTCGTGTCGTAGTGACTCGCAATTACGACGATTCCGTCTTTCGTCCCGGGATACTTCGCAATGATGTTGCGGACCGGAAACTTCCCTTCCGTCGTATCAATCGTGAAAGCGTCATCCTCGACCACGTCGCCTTTCAAGTGAGCGTGAATGTAGTCTTCAACTTTTTTGTGATTAGCGCTCCCGATCGGACGAGGGCCGAAGGCTACGATTTCCTTTACATACTGCATGGCGCGGGCAGAATTGAAAGCAGGCGGTGGGCCGAGATCGGTATTCGCGGCCACATCCGCCACGGCCTGAGTCGCCGGAGGAGATGCCGAATCCTTCGGCGCTGCCGCAGCCTCTTTCTCGTGAGAACAAGCGAGCCAGAGTAACGACAGAGACAAACAAAGTGCGGCCGCGACGCACAGCCGGAGCCGCCTCTGTCCATCGATTAAGCTCATCGCGCCTTTCGGTCCGCCCTCGCCTTGCGCTGCTTTGGATGCACCAGGTAAGCGATCCCGATGCTCCCCAGGTACAGAGCGACCATGGGCGCGGCAAAAATGCACATGTTCAGAATGTCCGTCGTAGGCGTAATAATGGCCGCGATAATGAAGATCACAAGAATCGAATAGCGAACGTTGCGCCACATCCAACCCGCGCTTACCACACCCATGAGCGCCAGAAAGAAGACCAGAATCGGCAGCTCAAACACCAGGCCCAACCCAAGAATCACAGTCAGAAACAGATCCGTATATTCGTGGATCGTGATCATCGGCTGGAACTGCTTGCCGTAGCCAATCAGGAAATCCAGCGCTGCGGGATAAACCAGCTTGTAGCCGAAGGCGCCGCCTGCCAGGAACAGCGCGACCGTCGAAAACATGAACGGCGTAACATAACGCTTTTCGTGCCGGTACAAGCCCGGCGAAATAAACATCCAAACCTGGTAGAGCACCACCGGACAAGCCACGAACACGCCCGCCAGCGCCCCCACTTTCAGGTAAAGGTTGAACGGGTCGGTAGGATTCAGATACACCAGCGTCTGCGGCATCCCGTTCTTCTGCAGCGCTTCCATGATCGGCTTCTGCATCCAGCCGACAATCTTTTCGGCATAACCCCAGCAGGCGAAAAAGCCGACCGCAATCGCGACGATGGAGTAAATAATCCGCCGCCGCAGTTCCTCAAGATGATCGAGAAAACTCATCGCAGGCATGGCATCCTGCGGGGACTTGGTTGCAGGCGGTTCAGCGACCACGTCAGGCATCGGGCGCCTTCGCCATAACATGCGGTTCGGAATTGGGTTGAGAACTAGCTTCGAGATGGTGTTCCGGGCTGGGTTCCACGGATAAATTGGGGCTGACGGCCGATTCCAGCGTCAAGGGTGAAGCAGGAACCGCACCCTTCGGAGGCTCAGAAGGCGGCAAAATCTGCTGATGCTGCTCCACCTCTAGCTGCGAAATCTCCGCCTCAAGCTGGGATTTGAACTCGTTTGACGCCCGACGGAACTCGTTGAGAGCCTTGCCGACCTGGCGCGCAATCTCCGGCAGCTTCTTGGGCCCAAAAATGATCAAGGCCAAGAAAAACAGGAAGATGGTCTCGGAAAAGCCCATGCACCTCATCATACTGCCCCGGCGCGATGGCGGCAACGCGCTGCGCGGTGGTTATCAATCCGAAATATCGCAGAAACTTCCGAACCCCGAGGCTCCAGTCCGCATCTTAAAAAGAAGCACTGAGTCAGTAGAACTCCCCTTATCTGGATGGTTACTTAAGGTCAGCCGAAACGTGCCTGAGACCGTTTGGGGACATGTTATACTTCGCTCAGATGCGGTGGCCGGGCCTAATCTATGCCCGAACCGAAGGAAATCAATCGAATGGCCCGTAGTTCGCGTCGCACGCTCTTTCTGGTAGTTATCGTTCTTATCACCTGCGGCTTTCTCGGCATGGTCTTCGGCCAGAAGATCAATCCTGCCGCGGCCCCCGGCGGCGACACTGACGTCCGCGACAGCCTGCGCCAGTTCACCGACGTGTATAGCCTCGTCGAGCAGAATTATGCCGAACCCGTCAACGCCGACAAGGCAATTTACAACGGCGCCATTCCCGGCATGCTGCACGTGCTTGATCCGCACTCGAACTTCTTCGATCCCAAGTCCTACGCCCTGCTGCGCGAAGATCAGCGCGGGAAATACTACGGCGTGGGCATGACGGTTGGTCCTCGCAACAATAAAGTAATTGTGATTGCCCCATTCGCGGGAACGCCCGCCTATCGTGCTGGCATCCGTCCCGGAGACATCATCGTCGCGGTTGACGGCAAGCCCACCGACAACATGAGCACCGGCGACGTGGCCGACCTGCTGAAAGGCCCCAAAGGAACGACCGTCCACATCACCATTCTGCGCGAAGGCACGGACAAGCCGTTGGAGTTTGCCGTGGTGCGCGACGAAATCCCGCGCTACAGCGTTGACCTGCATTTCCTGATTCGACCCGGCATCGGGTATCTCCACATCACCGGCTTCAACGAGACCACGGAAAAAGAGGTCTCCGACGCACTCGATCAGATGGGCGATCTCAAAGGCCTGATCCTTGACCTGCGTCAGAATCCCGGAGGCCTGCTCAGCGAAGGCGTTGGCGTTGCCGACAAGTTCCTGCGCAAGGGCCAACTGATCGTCTCTCATCACGGCCGCAACTCGCCCGAGAAGCGTTACACCGCAACCCACGGCGATGGCGGGAAAGAATATCCATTGGTGGTCCTGGTCAACCGCGGCACAGCTTCCGCCGCTGAAATCGTCGCTGGAGCCATTCAGGACCACGACCGCGGCCTCATCGTGGGCGAAACCACGTTCGGCAAGGGTCTGGTGCAGACCGTGTATCCTCTGTCCGAGAATACCGGCCTAGCCCTCACGACCGCCCATTACTACACCCCCAGCGGCCGTCTGATTCAGCGCGATTATGCCAACGTCTCGCTCTATGATTATTATTTCGATCGCCCCGACGACGATGCCAAGGCCACCACGGCCAACCGCGAGGTGAAGCTCACCGACAGCGGCCGCACCGAATACGGCGGCGGCGGCATCACGCCTGACGTGAAAATCGATCCCATCAAGAGCAATCATTTCCAGGATTCGCTCCTGCAGCACTACGCGTTCTTCAACTATGCCAAGCACTACATGGTCAACCATCACCCGACCAAGAGTTTCGAAGTCGACGATGTCACCATGCAGGACTTCCGCAAGTTCCTCGACATGGAGAAAATTCCATTCACCGAGGCCGAACTGCTGCAGAACAACGATTGGGTGCGCGCCAGCATCAAGAGCGAAATCTTCGTGAACGCCTTCGGGCAGGAAGAAGGCCTGAAAGTGAAAGCGGAAGCCGATCCCGAGGTGCTCAAGGCCCTGGATCTGTTGCCTCAAGCCAAACAATTGGCTGAGAACGCAAAGAAGGTCGTAGCCCAGCGCAACCCCGGCCCGCTCGGTCACTAACCGATTTTTGCACCAGAATCGAGGCCCGAGTCTTCGGGCCTTTTTTTTCATACCTAAGCGCGGGCGTCACGCCCGTGCATGCCCAGCAATGCCCGCGCAGCCCCGGACGCCTCATCCGGGCAGCCGACCAGAAGAAGTCATCCCGAAACCCGGCGCACTTCAGCTGGGTTGGGGGATCTCGCGCGCAGTACCCAAACTCTACCTCTGCACTGGCGCCGGTAACATTGACTTGCCCCCATCGCTATGTGACAATCCGCCGCCCAGAAGAAGTCATCCCGAAACCCGGCGCATTTCAGCCGGGTGGGGGATCTCGCGCGCAGTACCCAAACTCTACCTGCGCACTGGCTCCGGTAACGTTGACTTGCCCCCATCGCTGTGTGACAATCCGCCCATAGCGCTTGCCTTGCCGAGCCGCCGATCCGGATTCTTAATGCATACTCCAGGGTTACAAACTGCGGCCATGACAAAATGGCCATAGCCCGAGAAGGAGCCCAGCTTTTGCCCGCATTGCTAGCCATCGCCGCCGGATGGACGGATTACCGCTCCCGCCGCATCCCCAACTGGCTGACCGTACCGGCCTTGCTGCTCGGGATCGCCACCAACTCGTGGCTTCGAGACTGGCCCGGCGCGAAGGATTCCCTGCTGGGAGCCGCCCTGGGGCTGGGACTGCTTCTACCGTTCGTTCTGTTGCGCTACCTCGGAGCCGGCGACTGGAAATTCGTAGGCGCGCTCGGAGCTTTTCTAGGTCCGCACAATCTGCTTACGGTGCTGTTCCTTGGGGTTTTAGTAAATGGGCTGATGGCGGTCATGATGGTCATCCAGAAAAAACGCGTCCGGGAGACCCTCCGCAACATGGGACGCATGCTGGCAGGGTTCCTGACCATGCACCTGCCCGCACCAGAGCTAACCCTGGATAATCCAGACTTGGTGAAAGTCCCGTTCGGGGTAGCGGTAGCAGTGGCGGTAGTCTTATACACCAGCCGCCAAGCCTGGGGCATAGCATGAAGCTCATGTCGCCAACATCAATCGTGATTGGGCATCGAGGGTGCTTGCACCGGCGCAGAAGCTCACGCGTCTACGCCATCATGGATGCGGACTAAAGAGTGAGACACCTGAAAAAGCTCGCGTCCGGAACCAGCGCCTCAGAAATCGCCGAAGCCGCGCTGGTGTTGCCCATTTTCTTCATGGTGCTCCTGGGGATCTATTGGTTTGGCCGCGCGTTCAATACCTATGCCACCATCAATCATGCCGCCCGCGAAGGCGCTCGCCTCGCCGTGGCACAGACTTGCGCCACCTGTGGGACGCCAAACGGCCAGCCAACGCCGACTCAAATTGGAAACCAAGTCGCGTCGTCCCTCCAAGCCTCCAGCCTTGATCCGGGCCAGGCGACAAATGTCGGGGAACCGCCTACCCGTATCGCGTGCGGGGGCGGGACCGCGACCTGTCAAACGCCTGGAGCTGGACCTCAGATTTGCGTCTACTACAACGTGCAACTGAGCCCCACCGCTAGCTTGCCTCTTGGTTCGGGCGCGCCCGCTTGCGGAGTTGCGGTTCAGTTCCAATATCCCTATCAATTCTATCTTCCCTTCACTTCTCTCAATATGCAGAAGATCATGCTCAATGCCGGGGTGCAGATGACAGGAGAATATTAGGATCGTGCTCCGCCACAGCCAAACATGGACACTCCAACTAGGCGCGCGCGCCCGCACCCGCCTGGCAGTAAGTCGTCTTAGACGTACTCGTCTAGTTGTCGAACAAATTGCCTTAGGGTCGCGGGGCGGCTTCGACGCTACGATAAGCGCTTTTCGATCCAGGATCGCTGTGGCAGGAAAGCTACGGCCACCTGGCCGACTGAGTAGCCGGGAAACGAACTCTTCACCGAAGGAGCGCGTCGCGGTGCAAAGGCCTGTGGCAAAGCGTTTTCACAGACTCGGCGCAACGGATGCCGCTGCCCTGATTGAATTCGCCGTCGCTCTCCCTTTGCTCGTGGTATTGGTGGTAGGAATCTTCGACTTTGGCGGAGCCTTCAACCTGAAACAGAAACTGAACAATGCTGTACGTGAAGGGGCACGCTTCGCCTCTACCCAACCCACTAACGACCTTGCACTTCCTCAACCCCCCTCCGTGAGCGCAGTGCGTCTCTTGGTAGACTCTTACCTGAAGACGGCCAACATCAACGATTGTGGCCTGAACACCGCGACGGAACTTCAAGTTTCCGGACTTGCTTGGCAGTTCACTGGCAACACCGGTTGCACGACAACCCTCACGGTGAGCCGCGGTGTTGCGGTGCCGATGACAGTAGGCGGCGTCCCGGTAACGATGCTCTGCACCACCGTGAATATCGCTTACCCCTATCAATGGCATTTTAATAGCGTAATCCAGTTGCTGGTCCCGGGTGCCAATTATACGTTCACCGACCTTCACAGCGACGCCACTGCGGTCAACATGGATTGATGGTTCTCATGCAGAAAGACCCTCTTTCGCGACGGCGCCCTGACGAACACGGTCAGACAATCCTGCTTGTCGCCATTTCACTGGTGAGTTTGCTTGCAATGGCCGCTTTGGCGATCGATATCGTGACCTTGTATGTGGCCCGCAGTGAAATTCAGCGCGCTGCAGATGCCGACGCGCTCGCCGCAGCAAAAGCAATCGCGGATTCCGGAGTTACTACCTTGCAGGCGACTGATCCAAACTTGCCGACTGCCCAAACCTTGGCTCAGAACATGGCTACGGCTGCGGTCAGCGCACTCATTAGCGCCACCGGCATCAACCTGGTCGCCGGCGCGGCCCCCACATTAACTACCCTGGCGCCTTCGATCGATTGGACCCGTCAGGGTAATCCTCACGTCACCGTTTCTTTACGCCGAGACGGCCTGCCAACTTTTTTTTCCAAAATTTGGGCAAGAAGTGCCGCCAGCGTGACCGCCACAGCCACCGCCGAGGTCTACAATCCCTCGAACCTGCCGACCATAACACCGATTGCGCCGAAGAGCGTTAAGCCATGGCTTATAGCAAACGCCGATCCGACTCATCCTGCCTTGTTAGTTCCGCCGCCGTTCATAAACGCAGCGACTGGCACTGTCGAACTCGGCGTGACCGGGGAGACGTTCAACCTGACCGCCGATTGCGCCACTGCCGGCGCCAGCTGTGCATTGATCGACAACCCTCCGAAAGCTCTGCCCAGCGCCACGAATCCGCAAGTCGAATATGCACCTGCTGCAGTGAGCCCTACAAACACGAAAAACGTGTGCCCTGCCTGCGCCGGAGCAACCGACTATGAGCAGAGCATCGAATGTGCCGATGCCAATTCTTATGCGACCTTGGCCTGCGGTGGAGGCATCAATAATGCTGTATGGGATAACAGCAACAATCCTGGAGGGGGTACTGGTTTGTCGGCGTCTGGAGCCGAATGCTTAACTGGCGCTTCTACATCAGGATCGGCACAGGGTCAGGATTTGCTGACCAACCCCGGCCCCTGGCCCACTGCTCCTTTTAAGATTCAAGCTGGAACGCACAATCAATTCAACGGAAGTTTCGTTGCAACCAGCAACTCCGTAGTGACTGTTCCGATAATCGATATTGCAAACCCGCTGATTGCGACTGGCGGTCCAGTCGTTATCGTTGGCTTCTTGCAAGCATTCATCAATCAGGTTCAAGACGGAACGGGTGGCACAACTGTCGGCGACATTAACGTCACTGTACTTAACATTGCCGGCTGCAGCGCAACCAACAACGGCGCAACTCCCGTTGTTGGGGGTGGCGGAACTTCTCCCATTCCCGTCCGCCTGATTACGCCCCCGTAGCGACTGACCACCCCCGCCGCTTCGCCAACGCGATTTTCTCGTTGACTCCTTCGTTCTACCCAGATAATATGTATACAGATGCGTTATCTACATGATAATGCCGTTCTTTGACAATCTGATCCGGCGGCTTCGAATTGCCTCAGCCCTCCCGGCCGTACCACCCGTAACTCCCATGTTCTCTAGATTTTGCGTGTAACTCCTTTAAACTCAAAGATCTAGCATAGGGTCGTAAATTAGATCTTTTGTTTTCTAGATTTTGCGAGGAATTGGGGGGAGGGGGGTACCCGGCACGAAACAGCAAATCCGTCCCGAATTGGTACGCTTAAAGCCCATTTCCTTTGTGGATTCCGTTCCGAAGTTCGGAATGCTGGCAACACCCTACTTCGCCAGAGGCTGGAGAATCTCTCCCAAAACGTCCGCGCCTTCGCTTCGCTCCAGGTGAGGGTTTCTGATTCCGCCATGATATGCGACGGAGTAGGTCTTGTAGAACTTGGCGTTCTCCACCAGCAAATCAATCGGCTGCGGGCTGTCTTTCGAAGAACGCAACGCGTCCAGTAAAACGTCCCTCGACCAGGCTCGGCCATTGATCGCAATCAGCTTCATCCCCGGACCAATCCCGGCCACGTAAGCTGGAGACCCGTGAATTACATCCACGAGGGTTCCGTCTTCTTTGACAGAAAAACCCAGCGAGTAAGAGACGTCAGCGGACTTGCGCAGTTTCTCGCCGGTGCGGACGAATACGTTAGGCTGATCGTTGTACACCAGTCGCCATCCGCCCCGTTCAATGCCGCCAAGCGGCGCGTGTGGGTCGGTAGAATTCACTCGCGTCTTCAAAAGCCCGGCCCAGTCGTACGGCGTTACCTGATTCAGCGCCCGCACCAGATCGTCAAAGGTGTAAGGCACAACTTTCGGAGCGCCACTCTCGCCCCCATAGAAAAGCCGGCAAAAATCATTGATCGACTTCTGCCCCTGAGTCTGCTGCCGAATGGTTGTGTCCACCTCCAGCCAGATCAGTTCGCCTTCCGGGTAGTAATCGAGACTCGCCGCCAGCTCTGCCATTCCGGCCCCTGCATCCGCAGAATCTGCACTGAGCGCGCCGTGTCTTCGACCGAACGCCAGGTGCGACCCGCGCGATAGTCCAGCATCGCCGCAGTTTCGGCCAGAGATTCGCGATATTGCTCGGGCGTCCACAGCCCAGAGCGTGCCGTCAGCACGTTGCCGAGATAGTCCGTCAGCCCCTCGTACACCCAAAGCAAATCACCGAGCATGGGATCCTGATAATTGCGCGTTGCCAATCCCACAGGCCTCCGATATTTGCCGTTCCACGAATGGGTGAACTCGTGCGGCAGCAGGCCGGCCTCCATCAGGTGCAGTTCGGGTTCGATCAGAGTGCGCTCTCGCACGCTGTTGTCACTCGATTGATGATGCTCCACGCCGTGGTGGCCAGCCTCGTCGCTGAGCGTCAGCAGAAAGTGATATTCGAGATAATGGCGCGCCCCAAACAGAGCCCCGGTCTCCGCGACCAGCTTGCGGTACGCAGCCTCGTCCGCTGGCGTCATCGCGAGGCCCGCGTCGCTCTCGCTGACCATGTCAATTACTTGTGGAGGAGTTTCGCCTGGCTTCGTGAGTTCGATCGCGCGATAGTGATTGCCCGCGATCAGCGGAGAATCGACAAGCGTCGTCAATGAAACCGGCTTGAACGCCTCCAATGATGATGAGCCGCTAGAATGACCCATCGCTTCTCTCGGCAACGCAGTGGCAAATTTCCATCCTGACGGAAGCGACACCGATGAGGTTACTTGCACCGCATCCGAACTCGTGCCCTGCGGGTAAAGCACAACTTGGTTCCAATTCAAGTCGAGAACGTTGGTCGTCGCCGAGGGTCCGCTCGCGCCGGCGCTGCCGTCGTTGGTGATGGTATCGAGCGAAACCTGCAACTCATTCGCGCCCACCGGTATGTCAACATGGAAGGCATACATATCTACGGGGTCGCGTTGCCACGCCAGCGCCTGTCCACCAGCTTCCATCTTTATGCCCGTGACATTCGCAATCGGCCCGGCTGACCGGTGATTGCCAGGAATCCATTCCGGATAAACCAGCGTGAGCGGACCGGGCTTCACCGGAATGGTCAGATGCGAGTGGTAGATATTGCGCGGCGCGTCGGTTAGATCAACTGAAACTTTGATCGACTGAGCGCCCACGGGATTGGAAAGGAAGGAAGAAACAAGAATGACGAAGCACGGAGCAAGCTGAAAACGACGCACCCGCAGGTCTCCTCTATTGAACTTAAACCGAAGTGAGCTTAATGGAGAGGATGCCCCATACGCAATGTCGTTATTCCCATTAACGTCCCGAACCAAACGAGCACAGCAATCTCTTACTTGTCCATGTCCACAACCGGGGGCTGGGCAGCGCTGGCGGATACTTTCTGGATTTCGGCCATGCCCCGCTTGGCCAGTTCGATATCCTCCGGTTGTTTGGCCAGGCTGAGATACAGTTGCATGTGTTCGGAGGCTGCCTGGTAGTTCTGCTTTTGAAGGAGGGTCATGCCGAGCAGGTATTGCAGTTTGGGAAGCTGATGGGTTTCATCGACACCGAGCCCCCGCAGCGCGCTCTTTTCCGCGTCGTCGAACTTCTTCAGGTAGTAGTTGGCCACTGCGCTGTCGTAATAAGCGTCCGGAAAATTCACCGGGTTCAAGGCGATCAGCTTGTCAGTAATTTCAACCACCTTAGGCCAGTCGCGGGCGAACATACCCAGTCGGGCTAATCCGTCGTAGGGATTTACATATTTGGGATCGGCCGCTATCGATTGCTCGAAGGAATGCTTTGCCGACGCCAGGTCTTGCGGGCTTGGGGAGGGGAATCGCAACTGCAGCCGCCCCAGTTGATACCAGGCGGTCGCATATTTGGGGTAAATCTGGACTGCTTTCTCGAACGACTTTTCCGCCTCCTCCCACTTGTTCTTTTTTACCTGCTCGAGCCCTTTCAGGTAAGCCTTCTTGGCTGGCGGAGGAGCCAGGTAACTAGTCGCGCTGACGCTGTTGCCGTCAACGTGCTCCAGGCGGTGGAGCGGGAGTCGGCCAACGTCGAGACTGGCCATCAGCCCCATCCGACTGCCGAGTTCTACTGCATCCGATGAAAAGCCCGCCAGTTCGGCCTGCACCTGGCACTCCTGTAGGTTCGGTGTAGATTGCAGACCGGACCGATCGCTTACGTTCGAACTGGCAGCGTCACTAATGGCAGCTGCCGTACTCGGCGTTGGATCTCCGAAGCGAAAGCTGAAGTTTCCATGCCCATCGGTATAAGTTTCACTGTGTCTGCGGCCCCGGCAGATGGTCTGAACTACCGCCGGCTCAGTCAGCTCCGCCCCGTCATCCAAAACCACCTTGCCAGAAATGAATATGGCGGAGGATGCCGACGCAGGCGCCGCGGGCGGAATCTGCTGGGGCGCAGTGTTTGTGTTTAAGGAGCCCGAAGATGGTCTACTGCCTCCGGAGCGGCTCTGGGCCAATGCAGACGCGCTCAACGCAAAGATGAGAAGGGCACAACGGAAATGCGGGGATATCATGGAAGGCCCCCTGGGTCTTTCCCGGAGTATATGCCCATTCGGAGCGGACGAGACATTTATGTGGTGTTCTGGCAAAGATTTTACAAATGAACCTGGTATAGGCAGGTCGGCTGCATTCTCCCTCTCCTAAGACAATTCTCATCTCCGCTTCGCGGTACTAAAGTTATCAATCCCAGAAGACGATATTGCAAACAGATGAGCGTTCGCCAATCCGAACCGTGCTGCGAATCGGCAATAGAGCGAGCACCTGAGGAGGGCCGGTGAAAATCCTGATCGCTGAAGACGAGCCACTTTTTCGCAAACTTCTGACGCAATTACTTTCGCATGAATTTGAGCTCACGATCACCGAAGACGGACTTACCGCGTTGGCGCGTCTTCAGGAGGAGAACGGCCCGGTTCTTGCAATTGTCGACTGGGTGATGCCGGGAATGACAGGCATCGACGTCTGTCGAGAATTGCGCTCTCGTCGGCAGACTGCCGGAATCTATGTGATCCTCCTTACCGCAAGGAACAGTGCGGCCGATATCGTTGCCGGTCTGCGAGCGGGCGCAGATGATTACGTGACCAAGCCGGTGCAGGCGGAAGAACTTCGTGCCCGGGTGCAACTCGGCTGCAGGCTCCTCGACCTGCGCGCGGCGCTCAAAACCGAGGTCGGGGCGCTTGCCGTGGCGCTGGCGCGTGAGAGGCTGTTGTTGAGCCGGCTTGCGATGGCCCCACAGCGGGGACAGCGGCGCGAAGGGAAGAAAGCAATTCCTACACTGGTGTAAAACTTGGTCTTGCTCCCGAACGAGGCCTCGGGGCGACGTATTTCTCGCCCCACCTACTGTCCTAGTAAGCCGAAGACCGCGACACCCTTCGTCGTGCCCACATACACTTTTCCATTGACGATCATCGGGGTACCAAAGTGGCTGGCGGTGCCGAATTGATCCCGTTGATTTCCTGCCTGGTTCGTGTTGTAGAGCTCCTTCGCCAAATTTGCAGCCTGATAAGCGTGCAATACATCGTTGGGATCACTGTGTTCGATCGCCCAAATGATCCCGTTGCTCGAGCCATGAGCAGAAACGCTCGGCGTGGTGCCAGGATGATTGAACGTGCCAGAGCTCCTTGACAGCGGCGCCGCAGAAATTCTGGCCTTCGAAAACTGGAACTGCAGCAGGTTATTTCCCACCGGTCCAAAATAGATATTTCCGTTGAAGTAAGCTGCCATAGCCCACTCACCCCCACCAAGAATTCCGTCGATTTCCTGATAAATCGCGCGATCATCGTTGGGATTGAACTTCCCCATGTTGGTGCGATCCACGATGTAAATGTTCTGGTCCTTACCCGCGCCAATGGCCAAGCGCCGAATCTTTCCTTTTGCATCCTTCATCGCCGGCAGTACCAGGGCACCTCCAGAACCGAGGTCTTCATCGCTCTCCGATTCCTGAATCGTGTTGAACATATTGAAATAGTCGACGACGCGAAGCTTGTTGTTCGCGGTCGAGACTTTGAGGAAAGCGTTTCCGTAGTCACCCTTGTTTGGAAATCCTTTTTTGTTCAGAGTGGTATCGAAGGTGCCGTTGGCGTCAAGAAAGAACAGGTTTTGGCCATCGGAGGCGATCCCGGCACCAGCTTGCCAGATCGATCCTTCATTGCCGTTGGGGGTCACGTCTAACACACTCGTTTGCGCGAGGGTGCTCTCGCGGTACCCAATCACCCATCCGGTGTAAGGCCGGAAATCACAGTGAGAAGTCCACGCCGTATAAATCACGTGGTTCAAAAGCAGCAGTCCCTGCCGTTCCGCGTACTGACCGGGATCAAAGATCACGTAGCCATTGTGGCTGTTATCGCCCGTGCCTGGGTATTTCGCTTTTACGGCAATCGGGCCGCCGAACTGCTCCTGCCCCGTGGTTATGTCCAACGCGTGAATGCGCTGGAAATAGCGGGAAGAATTTTTGCTCATGGCCACGACGTAAATGGTGCCGCGCGGACCGCTGGCACGATCGATGACCGGAGTGGAAGTGATGCCTATTTGCGGGCTGATCTGGCGGCAAGCGTGATCCTCCGAGGGAACCTCGCCGGGTTTGAGCAAGGACTTATGCTACAGCGAAACGCCCGAGTCTGCATCGAAAGCGTATACGCTGTCATTTTCAGTAACGGTATAAATTACGTTGTGTGTTCCCTTCCCTGGGATCGACACGGCGGAAAGATACAAAGGTTCGGCGTCAATGACTCCATCCACCGGATAGGTGAACAACTTTCCAAAGCGCGACGGTTTGACCTTCCCAGGCGTGAGTATATTCTCTTGCAGATTCTGACCGGTGCGCGCGATATCGTTGTGATAAGTGACAACGTCCGTCGCCGAAACGATCAGCGCGGCGCCAAGGATGAAGCCAACCAGCACCGACGCTGGCGGCGATGATCGCCAGATGG
>CAWIMI010000038.1:0-20051 GCA_963837015.1 uncultured Acidobacteriota bacterium
GCGACTGTGCCATCCGAGCCAGTCATGCAAAACGAGAAGGTCTCTACCAATACAGGCAAGCAGTAGAGCTGACCCGCCCTTTCGCCACCAAGCTCTCGCGGAATTAGTGTGACGAGAATTGCCATTTGCTGAATGTTCCCCATACTACTAGAATGACTGCCACTTCAATCACTTGAAAATTTGCTTCTCAATCAGGAGAACATGAAATCAAGAACACTTATATTGACTCTAACTCTGAGCTTCGTCGCGGTAGCGGTGTGCTTCGCCAATGACTCCAACATGATGGGCACTTGGAAGCTAAACGAGGCCAAGTCGAAGTTGGGCGCAGGCGCGCCCAAGAACAGCACCGTCGTCTATGAACCTGCAGGTGACAGTGTGAGGGTCACGATTGATGGCACGGACAGGGACGGCAAGCCAACGCATACCGTGTGGACAGGTAAGTTCGACGGGAAAGAGTATCCCGTCACCGGCGATCCGAATTCAGACGCGCGGTCGGTCACCAAGGTCGACAACCGTACATTTGGGTTCAACGTCACGAAAGACGGTAAGGTCACCACCAGTGGTCGCATTGTAATATCTGCCGACGGAAAAAGTCGCACGGTCACTACGAGCGGAACCGATGCAAAAGGCAACCAGATCAAGAGCACAGCGGTGTACGACAAGCAGTAGCGGTTGCAGGAAGCTGACGATTTGAGCGATGCTCTCCCGCGGGCGGTTGAACGGGAGGGCATTGGCATGGGGTTCAGGTTCGGAGTGTTTGATGCGATGTATCAAGATCGTTTTAGTCGTCTGACGAACTGCCCGGCATTCTGCTGCGGCATAGAACGAGAGGGTAAGGTGCTGCTCCGATCCGGACATCGACATCCTCGAATCTGACTCACTAAGATCAGAAAGCGAATTACCGGAAAGGCAAAGAATGAGTCGGCGCAAGTTTTGCGTGATCCTGTCGATTTGCTTGTCATTGTTTGAGCGGGTGTCATTCTTGAGGGCTGCCGATGCGCCCTCCGCAGAACGTGTGTTCTACAACGGCAAAATTTTCACGAGCGAGCCATCCCATCCGTACGCCCAGGCGGTTGCGATCCGCGGCGACAAGATTGTCGCCGTGGGTACGAATGCCGAAGCCACAACCGCGGTCGGCGAAGGCGCCGCGAAAACGGACCTCGGAGGACGTTGTTTGCTGCCGGGCCTGATCGACAGTCACGAACACTCAATCGATGGCGGCGTTTCTCTTATTACGGCTGAAGTCGAAGACCCAGGAATCTCGTTGAATGACCTGATGACATTTGCCGCTGAGTCAAAAAAGAACGGTCGGGGCATGCGCGGTGATGTTCTCTATATTACGGGTCTGAGCTCGGGGCACTGGTTGAACACCGCTGAACTGAATGCCCGCTTCAGCCGTGGGGCTTACGCAAGCCAACCCCTGTTGCTGGCTGGCTCGGATGGGCACACGGGCTGGGCGAATCGGGTTTTGCTGCAACGCGCCGGAGTCACCGGGGATTTTCTAGAGCACCTCTCAGAGACAGAGCGCAGTTACTACGGCTTCGACCGCAATCTGGAACCAAACGGGTTCCTCGTGGATGCGGGACTCGACAAGGTATCCGAGAAATTGTCTGACCTCTCACCGGAGTTATATCTGGAAGCCGGCCGCGCTGCGGTTCAGTACAATCACCGCCTGGGAATCACTGCATGGCTCGATCCGCGGGCAACCATAGCGGACTTGCAAACCTATCGGCATCTGGCGGAACTGGGCGAACTCGAGGCGCACGTTGCGGCTTTTCCGGAAGTGCACCCAAACAGCGAAACCGATCCGCTGGCAAGAATCCAATCCATTCGCAAAGAGTACGCAGATATCCCCCACCTAACCGTCCCCGGTTTCAAGATTTTTGCAGATGGCGTGGTTGAAATTCCAGCGCAGACAGCAGCTATGTCCAAGGCTTACAAGAACACTGGATTGTCCGGAGAGCTGCTTTTCGATCCTGCTCCCTTTACGGCACTCGTAACGGCCGCGGACAAGCAAGGACTCATCGTGCATGTTCACGCTATTGGTGACCGGGCGGTGCATGAGGTTCTTAATGCGTTCGAGGCTACACGCAAAGCGAACGGGAATAGCGGATTGCCGCATACCATTACGCATGTGCAATTCGCCAGTCCCGCCGATATTCCGCGCTTCGCACAGCTGGGTGTCATCGCCGCGCTGCAACTTTTCTGGGCCACCGCCGAGGAAGACTCGATCGAACTGGTGAAACCTTACATCGATCCCACAATCTATGAAACGATGTATCCGGCGCGTTCGTTGCTCGATGCGGGTACCGTGATCTCCGGTGCGAGCGACTGGCCGGTCTCAACCGCGAACGTATTCGAGGCAATTTATCAGGCGGAAACGCGCAAGGGGGCCGAAGGAGTGTTGAACCCCTCAGAGCGGATGCCGCGGGAAGCCATGCTCTACGCCTACACCCGCAACTCGGCTCGTGCCATGAACCAACTGAGCAGCATTGGCACGATCGCGCCGGGCAAGCAAGCCGACCTTGTCCTGGTGGATCGCGACGTGCTAACGGTTTCTTCGGAAGATCTGAAAGACACCAAAGTTCTTTGGACGATGTTCGGCGGCAAGATCGTTTACTCGGGCAGGCCCTGACACCGGGCCTGATTGAAACGCAGTAGCAAGTCGTGTCGGAGCAAAGCAACGTGGAAATTCCGCCTAATGCCAAGTTGCTCGGTAAATCGACCCACTGCCGTTGTCGCTAATGTACAGCGATATGGTCCAATCGCCAGCCCTATCGCACTTCCCATCCATTTCCCTCTGCCAGTCTCGCCCGGCGGCAGCCACCCGCCGACGCCGCGCGAACACAGATGATCCAAATCCTCCAAGGTGATATAGACTCCTTAGCTGTGTAAAGCCCGGTCGGGGGTACGTCGCAAGCCGGTTTTTGCATTTCAAGACTCTTGCTCGGCAAATGTGAGGATTCTGATCGAATGGCAACTACTTTCTTTCGATCCGTTCGCTCTCTTGAAGGCGACAACTCGCAGCGGTCTTACCTGGGTCTCGCTCTGGCGGTTTTCCTGCTAGGGGCGTGGATGGTTTGGTTCTTTCTGGCGCGAGTGTCGGTCTACGCAGTCACAAATAAAGCCGAGTTGGAAGTAGACCGGGCGGCGCATCCAGTTGAATCCGCAGTGAGCGGTCGAGTCGTTGCAACCCATCTTGCCCTCGACCAGGAAGTAAGGGCTGGGGACATTCTGGTGGAACTTGACTCTGGGGCTCAGCATTTTCAGCTCACCGAAGAGAAGACCCAACTGGCTGGCGCAAATCCGCAAATCCGGTCACGCGAAGAAGAGATCGCCTCGGAAGAACAAGCTCTTGAGCAAGATCAGCAGGCAGCAAAAGATGCCCTCGAGGAAGCACGTGCCCACTCCCGCGAGGCCGAAGCAGCCGCGACGTATGCGCAGGCTGAATCGGATCGGCTGCGCAAGATGTACAACGCCGGCGTGATCGCCGAGTTGGACCTGAACCGAAGCGTGGCCGACGCGCAGCAGCGCCGGGCGGCGGCCGACAGCCTGCATTACGCGGTAGTGCGCCTGGAAGGGGAGCAGCGCACCCGCACCAACGAGAGAAAAGCCCATATCGAGCAACTTACCAGCGAACTCAACAAACTGCGCGGCGAGCAGGCAACCGCCGGCGTGACTATTCAGCGGCTGCAAGAAGAAGTAGATCGCCGCTTTATACGCGCCCCGATTGACGGAAAGCTGGGCGAAGTGGCGCCCTTGAGGATCGGAGCCGTCGTCCACGAGGGCGACAAACTTGGAGTCGTGGTACCGGAAGGAAAGCTGCGGGTCGTGGCAAACTTTGATCCGCCGGCAGCGTTGGGCCGCATTCGACCGGGCCAGCACGCACGCATGCGCCTCGAAGGTTTCCCATGGGCGCAGTATGGAAGCGTGACTGCCACGATCACCAATGTCGCGAGCGAAATCCGCGATGGCAGCATCCGCGTGGAAATGGCGTTAGACACCCATTCCGATTCGCGCATTCCCCTCCAACATGGCCTGCCCGGCTCGGTTGAAGTGGAGATCGAAACCATCTCGCCAGCAAACCTCGTTCTCCGCACGGCAGGCAGTTTGCTGGCTGGCTCTAAAGGTAATCTCGGGAAATTGAGTATGGTCATACCTCAATGAATCTGGGCCGACGGCGCATACTCGTTCCGGAAGTAGTGCAGACCTCCGCCATGGATTGCGGGCCGGCGTCACTGAAGTGTCTTGCCGAAGGATTCGGCATACCCGTCAGCTACGGGCGCTTGCGCGAAGCCTGCCAGACTGACGTCGACGGCACTTCCATCGACACGATGGAGGAAGTTGCGGTGCAGCTTGGACTGGATGCCGAGCAGATCATGGCTCCGGCGGACTTTCTGCTGCTTCCGGAAGCCGGCCTTTTACCCGCGATCGCGGTGGTTCTACGCGCCAGCAAGGTAACCCATTTCGTGGTTGCATGGCGGGTTTACGGTGGCCTCCTACAAGTCATGGATCCCGCGATCGGCCGTCAATGGCAACCCAAAGCGCAGTTTGTTTCCAGCCTCTATATCCATACGCTTCCGGTTTCCGCAAAAGGCTGGAGGGAGTGGGCGGAGTCGGAGAAATTCACCCTGCCACTTCGGCGGAAGTTGGACGATCTGGGTATTTCTGGCACTGCTGCAATGCGATTGGTCGAGTCGGCGTTGGAGGTTCCCGGCTGGCGAGGTTTATCCCGCCTGGAGGCGGGCACGCGAAGTCTAGGAGCAATTGTCCGATCTGGAGGATTGCGTCGAGGGAAGGAGGCCCAGCGGTTGTTGGGACGGCTCCTTGAGCAAGCCAGCCGAGATCCCAAAGATGGACTTGGCGTAATCCCGTCGAATTATTGGTCTGCGTGGCCGGCACCTCCCGAAGACGGAGAAGAGCAAGTTTTCTTCAAGGGCGCGGTGCTCGTGCATGTAAAGGGACGCCGCCCGGAATCTGCGGCTGCGGAAACCGGAAGGCTCCCACCCGAAGTGGCCGCCGCACTTGAAGAGAAGTCGAGCCGGCCTGCGGTTGAACTATTGTGGATGCTGAAAGCGGACGGATTGCTCGCGCCTGCAAGCGTAGTAGTCGCTCTTGGCCTCGCAACCCTCGGAGTCTTCGTTGAGGCAATTCTGTTTCGCAGCTTGCTGGACATGCCGCGCTATTTCGGGTTGTCAGGGCAGCGGCTGGGCGTGATGACTGCCCTGCTGCTTTTCTTGACGGCTCTGATGCTGCTTGAACTGCCGATTGCATCCGGCATCCTGCGCATGGGAAGGCATCTCGAAGCTCGCTTACGCACTACCTTCCTGGAGAAAATCCCGAGGCTGGGCGACCGGTACTTTCACAGCCGCCTGACTTCCGATATGGCGGAGCGCAGCCACAGCACGCACCGCATACGGCTGTTGCCTGGATTGGGAGGGCAGATTCTCCGGTCCGTCTTTGAACTCGTGGTGACGGTTGCAGGAATCATTTGGCTGGATAAGTCGCTGGCTGTGCCGGCACTTGTCGCCGCTTCGCTTGCGGTTGCCCTTCCACTGATCGTGCAGCCGATGCTCGCAGAGCGTGACCTGCGGGTGCGCAACCACACCGGAGCCCTGAGCCGCTTCTATCTGGACGCGCTGCTCGGCCTTGTTCCCGTCCTCACGCACCGAGCCGAACGCGCCTTGCGTCGGGAACATGAGAGTTTGCTGGTGGAATGGGCTGGTGCATCATTTGCATTGCAACGTTTGGTAGTTTGGGTCGAAGCTGTGCAGGGGTTAACAGGTTTTGGTTTGGCCGCATGGCTGATGCTCAGCCACATCAGCCGTGCCGGCGAAACCGGCGGTGCGCTTCTACTTGTCTATTGGGCGCTCAATCTGCCCGGCTTGGGAGAGGAAATCGCACAGGTCGCGCGCCAATATCCTTCCTACCGCAACGTCACCCTACGCCTGCTGGAACCGATCGGCGCCCTCGAAGATAAGACTGCCGCGCCCGAACCGACGGCCACCACCGTCAACGTCGCGAGTGAACTTGGATCTGCAGATGTGTCTGGCGGAGTAGCTATCCAGTTGGCAAACGTGAGCGTGCACGCGGCGGGACACACCATCCTGGAAGAGATCAACTTAAGGGTCGATCCCGGCGACCATGTAGCAATCGTCGGAGCCTCGGGCGCGGGCAAATCCAGCCTGATGGGCTTGCTTCTGGGATGGTATCGACCAGCCGACGGCAGCGTGCTCGTGGATGGCACCGCGCTTGATGGCGACCGTCTCGACCAGCTGCGAAAAGACACGGCGTGGATCGATCCGGCAGTGCAACTCTGGAATCGCTCTCTGTTTTTCAATCTCTGTTACGGCAATCCGGACGGTGTACCGACTGCCAACTTATTGGAGCAGTCCGACCTTCGCCACCTTCTCGAAAAATTGCCCGATGGACTACAAACCGAACTCGGAGAAAGCGGTGGCCTGGTTTCCGGTGGAGAAGGGCAACGTGTCCGCCTCGGCCGTGCCCTGCTGCGAGATAAGGTACGCCTCGCGCTGCTCGACGAGCCATTTCGCGGACTCGATCGCCATCAGCGACGAGCGTTGCTGGCCCGTGCCCGCCGTCATTGGGAGAACACTACGTTACTCTGCGTCACACACGATGTCGGCGAGACCTTGACATTTCCTCGAGTGCTGGTCGTGGAGACTGGCCGCATCGTCGAGGACGGCAATCCGGAACAGCTTGCTCGGCAGTCGGATTCTCGTTATCGAACACTCCTGGAAGCTGAGGAGAGCGTCAGGGAAGGGTCATGGTCGAGCGGCGGCTGGCGCCACTTGCGGCTGGAAGATGGCCGATTATCTGAGGAGTTGCAACGAGCATCGGTATGAACGAAGATCTGGCTGCGCTTTTCTGGTCACCGTCTCAGCTCGGCTCGGGGCTCGAAGCCCTTGCGCGTAGAAGCGAGCTCGAGCCTTCTGCCGTACCGGTGCCGCACCCTCCAAGCTCGATTGCTTCCTTGGATAATTCCGCCGCAAGCCGGGATGCACTGGATCAATGGATCGAGTCGGCAGCCACATGGTTGGGCCTGGAAGCAGAGCCTTCGGCGGTGCCGTACGAAGGCTTGGAGCAACTAGTTCAAAACGCCGGTCCGGCCGTGCTGCAAGTTCCGGGAAACGGTTCTCCCCGCTTCCTTTTTCTTCTGCCTCGAAATCGCGGGCGCCTGTCAATTCTCGCCCCGGATCTTCGCGCGGTGCCATTACGGTTGGAAGCCGTTCGCACCTTACTCTGTCGCACGCTCGAGGAGACGGTGGCTCCAGAAGTTGATGGCTTGCTCTCCGAAGCGGGCATTCCCGAAGCACGCCGTAGCGCAGCGCGGGCGGCTCTCTTGCTCGAACGGCTGCGAACCAAGGAAGTTGCCGCATGCTGGCTGCTTCGCCAGCCGCCGGGTGCTAGCTTTTCGAGCCAGGCGAGACGCGCTCATTTGCCGAGACGCCTGGGTACGCTGCTGCTGGCCCACGCAGCCGAATATTTTCTGCTGATTATTTCCTGGTGGCTCATCGGTCGCGCCGCGCTTTCCGGACACTTGGACCATGGTTGGCTGCTCGCGTGGGCTCTGATTCTGCTCACCCTGGTTCCCTTCCGCGTTCTCAGTACCTGGTTGCAAGGCGTTCTGGCCATCAACGGGGGAATTCTCTTCAAACAAAGACTCCTGTTCGGCGCGCTTCGTCTGAAGCCCGAGGAGATTCGGCACAAGGGTGTGGGCCAGTTTCTGGGCGAGGTCATAGAGTCGGAAGCCGTCGAATCGTTGGCGCTGAGTGTCGGTTTTCAGGGCTTGACCGCGGCCATCGAATTGATCGCAGCCGCATTCGTTCTCTCCCAAGGCGTGGCTCGCGGGCTCGAGTTGATCTTATTACCGCTGTGGGCCGCACTTACGCTGCTCATGGGAGCCCGCTATTTCCGGCAACGACAGCGTTGGACCGAATGCCGACTGTCGATGACCAACGATCTCACCGAGCGAATGATCGGGCACCGTACTCGACTCGCGCAGGAAGCTTGTGATCGCTGGCACGATGGTGAAGATGAGGAGTTGGAACGCTATCTGGAAATGTCAGAGAAGATGGACGGCGCGGCCGCCCTGCTGATGGCAATCGCGCCGCGCGGCTGGCTTCTGCTGGGTACGCTAGGTTTAACCTGCGCGTTTGTCGCAAATCAGGGGCTGAACATCACGCTTGCGATTTCCCTCGGCGGAATCCTGCTGGCGTATCGCGCGCTGAAAAGGCTCTCGTTAGGCTTGATTGCTTTGGCCGACGCAATAATCTCCTGGCAACAGGTTGCTCCATTATTTCAAGCAGCGGGGAGACCACAACTTCAGGGCTCCCCCGCCGTCGCTTTCACACCAGCAGCCCGAAACGGCGAGGACGAGAATCATTCGGTTATGGAGGCTCATGATCTGGTGTTCCGTTACCAGGACCGGGGCGAGCCCGTGCTCAAAGGTTGCAGCCTGAACGTTCGTCGAGGCGACAGACTTCTGCTTGAAGGGTCATCAGGCGGGGGGAAATCTACGCTGGCTTCGCTGCTGGTTGGTTTACGAGTGCCACAGGCCGGCCTGCTTTTGCTGCACGGACTGGATCGGCAGACATTGGGTGAGCAAGGCTGGCGAAAACGAGTTGTGTCTGCACCCCAGT
The DNA here is from genome assembly GCA_963837015.1 of uncultured Acidobacteriota bacterium. Taxonomy (GTDB): domain Bacteria; phylum Acidobacteriota; class Terriglobia; order Terriglobales; family Acidobacteriaceae; genus JABDBE01. Next base: position 8,664 of record CAWIMI010000038.1, read on the forward strand.
TTCATGAAAATCACGTACTCAGCGAGACCTTCGCCTTCAACCTTTTAATGGGACGCCGCTGGCCGCCACGCGAAGACGACATGCGAGAAGCCTCGGCAATCTGTCGTGAGCTCGGCCTGGAACCCCTGCTGAATAAGATGCCGGCAGGAATGCTGCAAATGGTTGGGGAGACGGGCTGGCAGCTCTCTCACGGGGAACGCAGCCGCGTCTACATCGCTCGGGCGCTGCTTCAGGGCGCGGATCTGGTGATTTTCGACGAGAGCTTTGCCGCCCTCGATCCGGAGAATGTAAGGCTGGCGCTCGATTGCGTGCTGCGACGGGCGAGCACTCTGCTCGTGGTTGCGCATCCGTAAGCGCCTCAAAACCGGGGCGCTGGTATGCGTGGACTCCTCACTTGTTCCGAATACCGGATAAGAACTGATTTTGACACTTGATCAGAGGTCCCCTGGGTTAGAATTGCAACCCTCAAGAGGTTGCCCCATGGTTGGCAAGACACTTCGCTCCTATCGGATCGAGTCAAAGCTTGGTACTGGTGGAATGGGTGTCGTTTATAAAGCCGTGGACTCCCGTCTGAACCGAACCGCTGCCATCAAAATTCTGGGTGCTTCCGGTTTCAGTGCGGAGCGCGAGAAGCGTTTCGTTCAGGAGGCGAAGGCCGCTTCCTCACTGAACCACGCCAACATCGTCACCATCTATGACATCGATACTCAAGACGTAGACGGCAAGCCCATCCACTACATCGCCATGGAGTATGTGGCCGGCGAAACGCTCGATCACTTGATCGGGCGCAAGGGCTTGGGCGTTCGCACCGCATTGAAGTATGCGGCACAGATCGCCGATGCTCTCGCCAGCGCTCACGCGGTCGGAATCGTCCATCGCGATCTGAAGCCTTCGAATGTAATGGTCACACCGCAGGGCGTGGTCAAAGTTCTTGATTTTGGCCTCGCCAAGCTGAACGAGGAAGACCAAGCCGACGCCTTCGCGGAGACTGTTCACGGCGACGGTGCCCCTTTGACGGAAGCAGGAACCATCCTCGGCACAGTAGCTTACATGTCGCCAGAGCAAGCGGATGGCAAGAGAGTTGACGCCCGTTCTGACATTTTTTCGTTTGGCTCCGTACTCTATGAAATGGTTACAGGACGCCGTGCCTTCTCGGGCGGATCCAAGTTGTCTTCACTCTCCGCAGTCCTGCATACAGAACCGCAGCCACCTTCGCAGTCAGTTCCTGACATTCCCCCGGAACTGGAGAGAATCATCGCCCGCTGTCTAAAGAAAGATCCGGCGCGCCGCTGGCAGAGCATGGCCGACGTAAAAGTCGCATTAGACGAGTTGCGCGAGGAGATGGACTCAAGCAGTCTCGATCCCAGGGGGCTGACATTTGGCACGAGACGCGCTGCGCTCCCTGCCAAACCCTGGCTCATCTTCGGGGCCTTGGGCCTGCTGCTGATTGGGCTTGTTTCAGGTGCCTACTCGGCGCGGAAGTACTTACGTTCTGCCCCCCTCACTTTTCAGCGGCTGACGTTTCGGCGGGGCGACGTCACCGCGGCGAGGTTTGGTCCCGGTGATGCGGTTGTCTATAGCGCCGCGTGGGACGGAGTTCCGTCTACCTTATTTTCCAGCCAGCCAGGGAATCGCGAGGCCAGAAACCTAGGGCTCCCCGCCGGCAAGATTCTGGCCATCTCGGCCGCCGGCGAAATGGCGATCCTGTTGGGCGCGGAGGATGTGGGCACGTTGGCGCGCGCACCTTTTGGCGGAGGCGCGCCGCGCGAGATGCTGGAAAACGTCAGTGCCGCGGACTGGGGCCCGAATGGGGACAATCTGGCCGTGGTGCGGAGTATCGGGGGAAAACATCGCCTCGAATATCCCGTCGGAACTGTGCTCTATGAAAACGATGTCCGCCCTCAGGTCGCGCCACGCGTGTCCGCGGACGGCAAGCGGGTGGCCTTCTTCGATTACGATCCCGAAGTTGGAGACTACTCTTTGTGCGTGGTTGGTCCAAGTCAGCCGAAGCGCGTGCTCTCCCGCGGATGGCGCGCGATTGGCGCGCTGGACTGGTCGCCGAGCAAAGATGAGATCTGGTTCTCGGCCGGCCAGCCGGGCAGCGATCCCGCGCTCTACGCAGTCGACCTTTCCGGCAAGCAGCGAATTCTTACCCAGGCGCCCGGTTGGATCGTAATGCAGGATGCGGCTGCCGATGGGCGTGTGCTGCTCAGTGTGGTCAACTCGCGACTCGGCATTCGCTACGTTGATTTCGAACGTTCCACAGAAAGTGATCTGGCCTGGCTGGACGCTTCCCTGCTCTACGAACTCTCAAGCGACGCCAAAAGCCTGCTTTTCGTGGAACTCTCCAACGGCCAGGGTCGCAACTCAGCAATATATCTAAGGAAGACCGATGGCTCTGCCGCGGTGCGACTGGGATATGGCAACCGGCCCTCGCTCTCACCCGATGGAAAATGGGTGGTATGCATCCGGCATGAGCCGCAGCGCTCGCGCTTGATGCTGCTCCCTACGGGACCGGGAGAATCGCGTTTTCTGAAAGTTGACGGAGTGCACTTCGAATCCCTTGGGTGGTTCCCGGACAGCAAACGGCTTCTATTCACGGGGAGCGAGTCGGGGCATGCGGTTCGGAGTTGGACCTACGATCTGGATTCTGACAAAGTCACCCCATTGACCGCTGAAGGAACCAGAGGGACACAAATCTCACCCGACGGCCAGTGGTTCGTCCTTGCTGATCCCCATAAACTGTCTCTCGCACCAATCGGGGGCGGGCCACCCCGGAAAATTGGTCCGCTCCAGAATGGCGAGTCGGTAGTGCGTTGGAGCAGCGATGGAAGTCAGATCTTCCTGCAACAACCCGAAGGCGAAACTATCAAGATCAGCCGCCTCGACGTCACCACCGGGCATAAAGAACCTTGGCAGACCCTGAAAGTTCCCGAACCCGGCGCGGAATTTATCGGAGCCCTGGCCTTGTCGTCGGATGGAAAGCTATGCGCCTTCTCCTTCCAGCACGATCTCGCCAACCTCTACCTGGTAGATGGCCTGAAGTAGCTGTAGCTGCCTCAAGATTGTCTTCCCGGCCGGAGCTTCTCATTCCCGAAGGGGATAAGAAGAGGAGTGGAGGGATCTGCTGTTTCGTGCTCGCTATACCAATCCTGAAAATCCCAGCCCTTGGTAATGAAACTGGTGCCCCAGGTTCGCGTCCGTTCTGTGGACGCTAACCTGGGACCACGTTACTTCGAATGGAAACGGCGATCGCGATCTCACCGTTTCTTGGATGACGGTTGCGGCGGCTTCATGTCCGTTGCGAGTCCTCGAAAATTAGTCGAGGACGGCGACGGATGACTGTCCTGCTTTAACGTTGCTCTTCACTTTCATTTCTTTTCTCCTTCGTTCAGATTCGCGTGAAGCACTATTCGTCAAGCAAACTAGTTGCCACAGTTCACCTCCGGCGTCATAAAGAATCGGCAAGGCTGATAATGAAAGAATTAGAGGCAAAGCGGCACGGCGCAACGAGAAGGGTGGCACATTGAGCTAATCGACAACGTAGCAAGAAAGACAGTGATCTAACATTTTCGCTTGGCTTTTCCTTTGCCGGGACCGGAGCAGAATTCCCAATTTGGGAACACGCTATACCGACCCGTCCACCTTCTTCTTGATCTCCCTCCCCTATCTTCGATAACATAACGATATATAGGTTATCTACAAGATAATCTACGCTCTTTGACAACTTGCTACGGGTTCTTTTCTCGAGTTTCCAGTGAAGTTCCCGAAAACGAGCTACAGGCAATCGGCGAGCATCTAACTCCAATGTGTTGAATATTTTGCCTGTAACTACCTTTAGAACCATAGATCTGGAAGGCGAGAAAAAAATCGATCCTTTGTTTTCTGGATTTTGCGTGAATTTGAGCGTTTTTTTTCGAGGAAATTGTGCACCAAAACAGGTGCAGTCGCCGTACATGCAATCGGGCGCGAGGCCAGCCTTACGCTCGTCGCTGCCGCTTCGGAGTGAGTTTCAGCGTTCGGATGAGCCGGAACAGATGGTTCGGGTGCACGCCAAGGATCCCGGCAGCCTCGGTATAGTTCCCATTGGCTTGCTCGATTGCTTGCTCGATAATTCTCTTCTTCGCCTCGCGGATGCCATCGTGCAGTGCCGTAACCGGTTCTCCCGAAGATGCCGTTTCTTCCAGGATCGAGTCGGGCAGGTCCTCGGGCAGGATCAATTCCGTTGAACCCAGGACCAGGGCTCGTTCGATAGCGTTTTCAAGCTCGCGTACATTACCGGGCCATGGGTAGCGTAACAGGCAGGCTCGCGCCTTGGGAGATATGCCGGCAACCCGCCGGTTGACTTTCTCGCTGTAACGGGCCGTGAAGTACGCCGCCAGCAACGGAATATCTTCCGGACGTTCGCGCAAAGGGGGCATCTGAATCGACACCACGTTGAGTCGATAATAAAGATCCTGGCGGAATTTCCCCGCACGAGACGACTCGTTCAGATCAACGTTGGTGGCGGCAATAAGCCGGACATCGAGTTTGATGGGCCGTGTGCCGCCCACCCGTTCGAACTCGCGCTCCTGCAGAACACGCAGCAGCTTGGCCTGAAGCGGCGCCGCCAGTTCGCCGACCTCATCGAGGAACACGGTCCCACCCTCGGCAGTCTCCAGCTTTCCTTTCTTCTGCGCGACGGCGCCGGTAAAGGCCCCCTTCTCATGGCCAAAGAGTTCACTCTCCAGCAACGTGTCGACAATCGCTGCACAGTTAATTGCCACAAAAGGCCGATCGGCGCGGCTACTGTTGCTGTGGATAGCGCGGGCTACGAGTTCCTTTCCAGTGCCGCTCTCGCCCTGGATCAAAACTGTGGACTCACGCGCCGCCACGCGGGAGACGAACTGATACACCGCACGCATGCGCTGGCTTTCGCCGACCATGCTGTGCTGGATGTTGAGTTCTTCCTGCAAACGCCGATTCTCTTCTCCGAGTCGCTCCAGGTGGCGGGCGTTGTCGATCGCCAACGCGGCTACGTTCCCGAGTGCTGTCACTAACTGCAACAGGTCCGAATCAAAACTAGCACCTTGCGAACTGGCATCCAGGTAAAGCGCACCCAATCGTTTGTCCTGAACCTCGAGAGGAACAGCCAACACGGAGCGGACCTGGGGGGAAAGCAGGCTCTCCGCCTCGCGAAACGTCTCGTCGCTCGGAACGTCGTTGCAGAGTACAGCAAGATTCTCTTCAATGACTTGATCCAGAATTGTTTGGCTGACTTGAATTGGTTGATTCGGGCCCAGCTGGCGATCCCACCCAACCACGGAAGTAAATCCCTCGGTTCCTTCTTCCGTCAACAATATAGCTGCCCGGTCGGCAGAAGAAATTTCGAGGACCGCTTCCAGCACTTTCTGCTGAAGCGGGGCCAATCCGTGCACCAAATTAAGGCTCTTGCCGAAGTTGAGGAGTACCTTCAAATCGCGAACTGTGCGTTCGGTGGGACGGAGCTCCGAAGGGTGCAGGTAAATGGCATCCTGCTTTCGCAAGATCATCGTGGGTCCGCCGGGGGTTGCGGCAGAATCAAGATGCAGAGCAGCACTGTCGCCGGCGCCCTCCTGGCGCAAACCTTGAAAGACAAGAATCGATTTGCCGACCCGGATTTGGTCGCCGTCCGCCAATAACCGCTCTTTAACCGGCAGATTATTTACGAAGGTACTATTCCGGCTGTCAAGATCCCTGATCAGGAAACCGGCCCCGTCCCTCCGAATCAGGCAGTGCCGGCGCGAGACTAGCGAGTCGAGAAGCGAAATCTGGTTGCATGGCTCGCGGCCAATCGATAACTCATCGTCCGTGAGTTGGAACGTTCTGCCTTCGAGGGGACCGCTCACCGCTTCCAGGCGGGCTTGGCCGACGGTATCGAACTTTTCACTGGGGTCATGTTCCACGGCATGAGTATACCAACCGCCCGTTTTGGATCACTTCCTAACATTAATGTGAGGTCGCAAAGCGTGATTGTTAGGTCGTGTTCCCGACCAAGGGAGATCGGGGGTGCGGTCCCCAGTCACAATTTCTCGCTATATCGTTTCTTATCAGTGTGAAGCAGGCCTAGGTTACCAACGCGAACCAACTGGTTACTTTTGGCATAACGCTTGCATTACCTAAGGGTGCTTGACAGTGGCTTTAAGAAAGACATTCCAAGCGAAAGGAGACCTCCCATGAAGGTTAAGACGAACACGAAAGCTGGCAGCGCAATGTGGGGCAGCTAATTCAAGGTTTAGCAAGCCACCAAGAACTGAGCGAACAAAACTGACTGAGTAAACAAAAATTCAAGAGAGGAGCCTCCCATGAAGGTTAAAACGAACGCGAAAGCCGGCAGCGCAATGTGGGGCAGCTAATTTGAGGGGTCGCACCAAGAACTAGAGTCAAACGACTGGCAAGCAGCAACAATCGCAAGAAAGGAGCAACCCGATGAAGGTCAAGACGAACACGAAGGCGGGCAACGTGTTGTGGGGCAGCTAATTTGAGGAGTCGCACGAACAGTTCAAGACTTCGGATTTTCACAAGATTTTTGGCCAAGAAGGCGTCGGGGATGCTCCGAAAGGTTGATGAACACTGGGTTTCGCGCCCCAGTATCCTCTTTTCGGAGCATCCGTCGTCTGTAGTTCTCTTCCAACCATCCGCGATGGTTTTTCACGAGTTAGTGCAGCCGGAGTTTCGCGTCACTTCCTAAGATTTCGTGCTAATCCAGTCCGGTCGTCACAGACTGAGAAAAACTTGCTTCGGCTACTTCCACCTCCCCAGAGGGCAATCCATCCCTGATTGATTTCCGTTCAATTTTCGCAATTTCTGCGGTAATGTAACGTGTCTGCGGCGGCGCATAACTGCAGTCTCACAGTCACTGTGGCTCCCAATTCCAAACAGCAATACGACGCGATCGTGATCGGTGGCGGCCACAACGGGCTCACCGCTGCAGCGTATTTGGCGCGGGCGGGAATGTCGACGCTCGTCCTCGAACGCCGCCATATTGTGGGTGGTTGTTGCGTGACCGAGGAAATCGCTCCCGGGTGCCGAGTGTCCACGACCTCTTATATTGCCAGCATGCTGCGGCCTGAAGTGATCAGCGATCTCAATCTGCCGGCGCATGGGTTGCGCATGGTCCCATGTGATCCCGCGATTCAGGTCCCTTTTGCCGATGGACAGGTCGTGCCCTGGTGGTCGGAGCGAGATCGCGCTGTCTCCGAGTTTCGAAAGATATCCTGCCATGATGCCGACACCTTTGTGCGCATCGACGACCAGCTAAAGAAACTGGCTCGTTACCTGCAGCCATTTTTCCTCGAGCCGCCGCCAGAGATCGATACGCGCAACCTGCATGGTTTGTCTGATTTATTCCGGGTTGCGAAAAGATTCCGATCGATCTCGAGCACTGAAATTTCACAGCTCATCTCTTTCCTGACTGGTAGCCTGGGTGACTTTCTCGATCGCAACTACGAGTCCGACAAGATCAAGACTCTTTTTCTGGCCAACAACGTCTACGGCAAGCATGGCGGGCCTTATCAGGCGGGCACCGCGATTGGTTTGCTCTTTCATTTGCTAAGCGGCGGGGAGCACGAACTGCAAGGCTTCTACGGGCACGTGATGGGCGGTATGGGAGCCATCACTCAAGCTCTGTCGGTTGCGGCGCAACAATTCGGGGCCGAAATTCGGACCTCTGCTCCGGTCTCGCAGATTGATGTGCAGAACGGCCGAGTCCGCGGCGTGGTTCTTGAGGATGGGATGGAGATTCGCTCTCGTCTCGTGCTTTCGAATGCCGACCCCAAGCGCACCTTCCTGCAGATGATATTGCCCAGCGATTTACCGGAAGATTTCGTTCGCGCCGTTCGCGGCATCAAGATGGATGGACCGTGCGCGAAGGTAAACATGGTGCTGGCGGAAGAACCACGCTTCACCGGAACTTCCCCGAGTGCCACTCCGTTAGAGCGCACCTTCTACACGCTGGTTTCCTCGCTTGAGTTTGCGGAACGCTGTTATGCGATTTCCAGAGCCGGGGAGATCCCTGAGGAGCTATGGGTGGATTGTGTGGTCTCTTCCAACGCGGATGATTCACTCGCGCCCAAGGGCAAGCACATCTTGACTTGTTTTGTGCAGTACGTGCCGTATCGTTTGCGTGAAGGAACATGGGACGAGAAGCGAGAACTGCTGGGCGATCGCGTGGTGAAGAAGATTGCGGAGTATGCGCCAAACGTCCCGAGTACAATACTGGCGCGACAAGTCTTGACGCCGCTTGATCTGGAACGGACTTACGGACTGACAGAAGGCAATATTTTCCACGGTGACTTGACGCTCGAGCAGCTCTTCTTCATGCGTCCTGTGCCTGGGTGGTCACAGTACCGGACTCCCATCGCGGGTCTTTATCTGTGCGGTGCGGGAACGCATCCCGGCGGCGGAGTGACTGGCGCTCCGGGGCACAATGCTGCGCATCAGGTCTTGCGCGATGTAAGGAGACACCGATTCAACGGGGCCAGCGCATGAGCAACGGCCATTCCCTGCCGAGCAGCCTGCGTCTGCCGTCGCGTGCCAAGCTTCAAGATGCACAAGTCTGCGAGGAGTTACGGGCTGTATGATATGAGGCCGGACTCGCTTCTTCTGCTGGGCGAGATTCCCGGCGTTGATGGCATGTTTGTGTGCGCTGGTTTTCGGGTGAATGGGATTCAAGATTTCTCCTGCAATCGGGCTCGTCTAGCCGGTCAACTCTGAGTACGAATATAGCGACGATTAGCACCTACAAGGAGTAGGCATGAAGAAAAAAGGTCTTCTGGAGCGACTAAAAGAAGGTCCAGTTCTGGGTGACGGCGGATACCTTTTGGAACTGGAAAAACGCGGGTGGGTGCGCGCGGGTCCGTTCACTCCGGAAGTGGCGCTCAACCATCCCGATGCCCTTCGCCAGCTGCACGTCGAATTTCGTGAAGCAGGGGCCGACGTCTTGCAGGCACTAACGTTCTACGCCAGTCGTGACAAGCTGGCGACAGTAGGTCTCGAGAACCGCCTGGGAGAATTGAATCGAGCGGCTGTTCGCATAGCTCGCGAAGTGGCTGGGAACGAATGCTTGGTAGCGGGTAATTTGAGTTTGACCTGGATGTATGAGCCCAACAGTTCGTCGGCAGCAGATCGAGTCCGCAGGACGTTTGATGAGCAGCTCGCGGTGCAAGTGGATGAGGGTGTTGATTTCATCGTCGGAGAAACCTTTTCCTGGCTGGGCGAAGCCCTGATTGCGGTCGAGCGCGCGAAGAAGACTGGGCTGCCCACAATGGTGACGATCTGTTTTGAGAACAAAGACGAGACAGCCGAGGGAAAGACTGCAGCCGAAGCGGCGAAGGCGTTGTTCGATGCGGGAGCAGATGTCGTTGGCATGAATTGTTTGCGGCCGCCGGAACACATGCTGCCTGCCATGGAGCAGATGCGTCGCGCGGTATCAGGCTATCTGGGATGTCAGCCGACCGCCTATCGCACGCCGAAAGAAAAGCCGGACTTCACCAGCTTGCCGGAATTTCCTTACGGACTCGACCCCTTGCAACTCACCCGCAAAGAAATGGCTGACTATGCGTTGCAAGCGCGCGAAATCGGAATCAACTACATCGGTGCGTGCTGCGGCGCGGTAGCCATTCACATCCGGGAGATGGCTCGGGTGCTGGGTAAACGCTCCGAAGACTCACGATTGTGGAAGAAGGGCGGCGAAAAGCCAATGTCGGCGTACGAGTATTACGACCACGACAACCGGGCGGGTGTTGCAAGTAAATAGCGGAGACGAGACCAGGAAGGAATCGAGTGAAACACAAACCATCCTGCGATCCGCCTCAAAATCTCAGCATTGCCGGGGCGTCCGATCCCAACCGGCCGCCTCGCGTACTCGGCTTCCGTGACCTGTTCCTGTTTTACGTGGTAACTGGCATTAGCCTGCGCTGGATTGCAACGGCCGCTGCCGCAGGGCCAAGTTCAATTCTGATCTGGATTGGAGCCTGGCTTGTTTTCTACACGCCTCTCGCCCTTTGTGTGATTGAGCTCTCCTCGCGTTATCCGAACGAGGGCGGTTTGTACGTCTGGAGCAAACACGCATTCGGCGATTTTGCTGGATTCATGTCGGCTTGGACGTACTGGACGTGCAACCTGCCTTATTTTCCAGCCGTTCTCTACTTCGCAGCGGGCAATGCCCTGTTCATGTTTCCCCGAGCCGGAATGCATCTCTCATCCGACGCGAGATACTACATTGTCTTTTCCGTCGTCGGGCTGGCGCTGGTGACGCTGCTGAACATTATTGGCCTGGACGTGGGCACCCGGCTGCACAACCTTGGGGCGCTCGCAATGTGGCTGCCAGTCGGAATCATTATTGCTTTAGGCTTGGTTGCCTGGCACCGCTTCGGTCCTGCCAACTCCTTCGCTCCCAGCGCCCTCGTCCCCAGCTTCAGACTCAAGGATGTTCTCTTCTGGTCCGTTCTGACCTTTGCGTTCGCCGGCTGTGAAACCGCATCCTTTATGGGAGACGAGATTAAGAATCCGCGGAGGTCTATTCCCCTTGCCCTCTTTGCCGCGGGCGTCACCGTAGTCCTGTGTTACATCCTGGGAACAGCGTCAGTTCTGCTCGCCCTGCCGCAGTCGGAAGTCAGTAACTTGCAGGGCCTGATGCAGGCGATAACTAAAACAACACAGCGCATCGGATTCGGTGGCATTATTCCCGTCGCAGCTTTCCTGATCGCTCTCAGCAATCTGGGCGCCGCCGGAGCTTTTCTTGCGGCGGTCGCGCGCCTGCCGTTTGTGGCGGGCCTGGATCGCTTTCTTCCCCCCATTTTCGGTGCACTGCATCCTCGCTGGCGCACTCCGTGGTTTGCCCTTTTGACGCAAGCGGTGTTGGGAGTGGTTTTTACTTTCCTGGGGCAAGCAGGCACCAGCGTCAAAGGCGCCTACAACGTGCTCGTCAGCATGGGCGTGATCACGTATTTCATTCCTTTTCTCTATCTCTTCGCCGCCATGTTCAAATTGCAGCGCGAGCCGGCGGGACCCGGCGTGATTCGCGTGCCGGGAGGCAAACCGGTCGCCCTGGTGGTGGCTTCTGTGGGTTTCACTACCACGCTGCTGACAATTGTCTTGTCTCTGATTCCGGCGGCCGACGAACCCAACAAAATTCTCGCCGTGGCAAAGATCGTCGGATTAACCGGACTGGTGCTAGTTGTTGGCGTATTGCTTCACTGGCTGGGAAAGAGAAGTGCTGTGCGGGCAGCCACTCTGTCGAATGCAGCGGTCGGAACTGCATTGCCGCCCAGCGTCCACTAATTCAGTTTAGTCAGCGACGTCGTTGGCGGGTGCACGAGTGGCACTTCCAACATCACGACGAAGCACGTCCGCGTGAAATTCGTTCGT
>CAWIMI010000039.1:0-193050 GCA_963837015.1 uncultured Acidobacteriota bacterium
GTACTGGTGAGATTAAAATTGTTGTTGATGTGGCATTGCGAACATTGCAGAGTGGCGTGTGCTCCGGTAAGCGGGAATCCCACCAGGCTGTGATCAAACGTCGCAGGCTGCCAAGCGCTGGTCGTGTGGCAAGTCTGACAGGTCTGTGGAAGGTTCAACGTCACATGGTTCGGGTTCGTGGTGCGCCGGAAATCGGGCAAGTGGCATCCGACACAATCCGCAGGCGTGCCTTTGAATTTTCCCCCGATGTGGCAAGCTGTGCACTCGAGCGTGGCGTGCATTCCGGTTAGCGCGAACCCCGTGAATTTCAGGTGATCAAAATTCACGCCAAACCAGGTGTCCATGCTGTGGCATTGCTCGCAGGTAGTGGGGAAACTCGCGGACACGTGGCCGGGGCCGGTAGTGTTCTGATAATCAGTTGCGTGGCAGGAATAGCACTGTGTTGCCAGTCCCTGGAACTGTCCGGTTGCTGCCCCCTTATGACAGGAGTCGCACTCCAATGCGGCATGTGCGCCGAGCAAAGGGAACCGATTCTGGTGCTGCCGGATCTGTTGTATTGCCACTTGCCATCCCTTGACGGTGTGGCACTGTGCACAATTAGCTCCAAACTGGCGCTGATGAATGTCGGCATGGCAGTCGGCGCATCTTTGACTCACGTCGGTAAAAACCGGCTTGATGTGACACTGGGTGCAAGCCAGGTTCTGGTGCATGCCGCGAAGAGGGTACCGCGTCTGATTGTGATCAAACTCAGGGACGTTGCGGGTCGGTTTCCATCCACTAAGGGTGTGGCAGTTTTGGCAGGGAATATTCAAAGGGCCATGTGGGCTGCGCGTGCTGGCAGGGGCTTGCCACTGCGCGGCTCCGGGAACTGCGGAGGCGAACAGCAGCAACGACACGATCAGATTGATCAGGGTCCCTGAACCCAACATGCCCATCCAACTTTGAAAACCAGAAAGCCGCAAGAAAAGAAATGAAGATGAATTGAAGACGACTTAAGCAATTCGACGCCCAGTCAGAGTAGATGGTTGTGTGCGTCGCGAGAAGTTACGCAAGTCGGTGTTCATCACGCCAATTCATGAGGTGTTCAAATTTCTGTCCAAGTGATGCTTGCATCGATGCGAAACGTAAGTTCTTCGTAGTGGCGCATTTTTTACGCAGGGCAAGAGAGTGTTCAAAAAACTCGACTTGTACAAAAATCTGTTCACCGTTTGCGATCACTGCTGGAGAAGATTGGTTACCTCGGTAACCTGAGCCAGGATGGGCGGTCAGTTCGCGGACTTCGGCGGAATGTTTGATCCGTGGCACGCGACACAGTCTTTGGGAGTGGGTTTATAGAACAAAACGGGTTTGCCATCTATGACGCGCGTCAGCTTATGACACGCATCGCAGCGCACGTTGCGATGCGCACCCTGGAGAGAGAAGGCAGTCCGGTTGTCGTGATCGAACAAGGAAGGTTTCCACTTCACACTGTTGTGACAGTCGGCACAAGGGGTTTTCTCGCCTTTTGCAAATTGTCGGCCGTGAATGTCCTGGTGACACTCTTCACAAGTCGTCGGCGCAGTTTTGAAATCCGCTTCAACCAGCTTAGTGCTCATGTTTTGCGGTTTGTGGCAGTCGATACAAGCCGTGGCGCGGTGAGTTCCCAGCAACGGGAAAGAAGTCTTGGAGTGATCAAAGCTGGACAATTCTTTCCATGACTTGGTCGAGTGACAAGCTTCACAACCAACTGGGCTTCCCCCAGTTCGCACCTGTAGCATTCGCTGCTTGAATTGGCCTTTGTGCGGGTCAGCATGGCAACTGGTGCAGGAGAGATCCTGCCAGTGATAGATCACGGCTGGTTTTGGTTTGAACTCTGCGGACTCTTTGTGGCAGTCACTGCACGGAACCGCGATGTGCCCGCCAGTGAGGATGAAGTGGGTCTGTTTGTGGCGGGCCAGCGTGAAGGTAGAGGGCTTGTAACCTTCGAGGTTGTGGCATTGGCCGCAAGCGTTGAGATACGGTGCCGCCGCAAACTGCCCGGCATGCTGATCATTGTGGCAGTCGGTGCAGTGCTGGAAGTTGATTTTGAAGAGAGTGTCTTTCCCCTTGGGAATGTGACACTGCGCGCACTGCAGCTGGGCATGTCCTCCTTGCAGCGGATAGGTGGAGGACGCATGGTCCTTCACCGTGAACTTCGATGGTTTCCATCCATCGACGCTGTGACATGAGGAACACTCGGGACCGGAAGGCCGTTTGGCAAACTGCCCACTGTGTGGATCGGGCTTGTGACAGTCCATGCATTGCTGAAAAGCCAGCGGCTTCTTGAAATCTCCGCCGCCGTGACATTGAATGCAGTCGACCGTCACATGCTTTCCAAGCAGAGGGTATTTCGTTTTTGAGTGATCGAAGCGCTCGCTAATCGCTTGCGAAGAGACCTTCTTCCACCCGTTGGTGTTATGGCAAGTCTGGCACCCTTGCGCGAAACTTCCACGATGCGGATCGGAGTGACAATCAGAACACAACGTGAAGGGAATCCCGACGTAGCGGGGTTTGTTGTCAGTTCCGGGCGTGTGGCATTTCTGACAGGCTACCTGCGCATGTAGACCAGTCAGCGGATAGCGCGTTTTCGTATGATCGAATTGTTCAACCTTAATCGTCTTCCAGTCTTGATAATTATGGCACTGCAAACAATTTGTCCCCAGCCGCCCTTTGTGTTCGTCCTGGTGGCAGGTAACGCAGGCCGGCGAAATACCGAGAAACGTCCGGTTCAGGTCTTTAACCTTAATGGTTACGCGATCAGAGGCAGCCACTTTGCCGGCTGAGTGACATTTCTCGCAGGCCAGACCCGCGTGCTTTCCTTCGAGGATGTATCCCGTCTGCCTGTGGTCAAAGGTCTTGGGATCCCACTTGACGATGGGGAAGTTCTCGCCATTGTGCTCCGAGTGGCAACTCACACACTCTTTGCTCGAGCCTGGGTTGAGGTGATAGGTAGCGTGCAACCCCTTTCGATTGACAAGCCGGGTAGCGATCTCCTCGTGGCAATCCAGACACTTAAAGTTAGCTTCACCTGCACCGAGCCTGTGACAAGTCGTGCAGTTGGTCGTGCCGTTCAGAGATTGGTGCGCACGTGAAAGAGGGCCGGGAGAAATCTGCGCTGCGGCGAAAGAAGCAAAAAGTAGAATCGTGCAAGTGACGATCTCCAGAGCCATGCCACGTTTGCTTGGTGCGTTCGCCATGTCAGATCAACGCAATTCTTACTGAAACTGCAATCGATAACAGTTTCTTTGCTCGCGCGCAAGGTACGAGAAGTCTAAGTTTGCACCTTAGTTACCGTTCAGCGCTGTGCTGTTTGTCACCGGGGTAGGTGAACCTTGCTCGGTTGCGGAATTTCTTCAACGCGCGCAAAAGCGCCCCCGGCCAGTCGCGAACGACCAACCGGAGGCATCGGGAGAAACTGCGAGGATCGTGACCTATCAGCCGGGGATGATAGCAATCACCTTCCCCGTGTAGGCATTGACCTTGACTTCGTATTCGTTCCCGTTCGTGGCCCTCACATCCACCGACCAGTCAGCGGGGTTGTCGCTTTTCTCAAGAACCACTAAGAGGACGGTGCCACCGCCAACCGCATTGAAAGCGATCTGCTCCGCTTTGGCTTTGCTGATGAATTTCATATTGGCGGCCTGCCCTTGCTTGATGATCTTAAGGACCGTTCCGGCATACGCGTCGACATAGATGTCATACTCCCACGCCGGTTGGGTGATGGCGACGTCCCAGATTTCGTATCCCTTCCATTGATCTAGCTGAGCCTGTACAACCTTGCCGCCACAGGCCGTCTTGAGAGCAATCTGTTCGCCTTGCTGTTTGGTGATAGTTTTGCTTGGTGGCAAGTGCAGAATGACCCTGAGGATCGTGCCGGTGTGCGCGTCGACCCAAACTTGGTAGTAAGTCGCCGTCTCAAAGATGTTCACGGCCCACACCAACTTACCCATCTCTTTTTCGACGTAGGCCTGAATAACAGTGCCAGAGCCTACCGCACTCAGAGCATCTTGTTCCGCCTGAAATTTCGTAATCAGTCCAGAGGCCATCGCCTGCATCACACCAGCCAGCAGGACAAGGGGGAGCAGAGCTGCCAACTTCTTCATAACTTTTCTCCTGAAACTCCTTGATTTTGTTTTCGAATCTGTGAAGCGCCGTCCTCGCGAGGTAGCGGCCACCTTTATACCTGTCATTAGCAGCTTGCGTTCCATATCGGACGTAGTGAAAACGCTGGCACTTAGTCGGGGCTGATTCTTGGGCGTCCAGAAAAGTTTTGAACGCCTGGAGCAGGCGGTTCAGAATTTCGAACACTTCCAAAGCGGTGGTTGTCCGCTTCAGGGCCGCGGTTCGAAGTTCTGTTACCGGAAGGCTTCTCGTGTTCTCGATCGGGCTTCTCGTGTTCTCGATCGCCTCCCCAACTGAAGCGTCGGCCGAGAATGAATTTCACGATGAGACGATCGCCGGAGTTGCTAACGTCGTAGCCCACTCCGAAATTAATCTCCCATTTGGGCGAGACATCCAGATCGATGCTAGGTAAAGAATTGGTGATGCTGATGGTTCCAGGGGCTGAATCCGGTGACTGGCCCTACGGAGCCGTAGTATTCCAGCCCGCCCGGAATCTTCTTCGTGAAATCGAAGCTGACCTTAGCGTTGGGAGAGAACTTGAATCCGTTCTTGACGCCCTCACCATGAAGCGCACGATCGAAAGTAGAATCGAACGACATGTACCAGCACCCTGCTTTCTTGTCGATGATCGGACGATCTACCAGGTCCATGTGTCTTCCGAAAATGACCGCTGCTGATAGCCGAATTCTTGCACCAGGCTCAGCCCAACCGGCCAGTGCCAGGACTCGGGCACGGTCAGGTGTGGGCGTATGTGGTCGCCCACCCACTGCCAGCCGCCGTCCGGCTGAATGCTGCCGAATACGTAAGAGCCGCTCTCGAACCAATCGGTGAAGCCGTGGGTTATTTCCAGCGTTTCGTGCATGGAGTGCTGGGTGGGATTGACGCCGTCCTTCACCGTAGTGCTTCCTAGAACCGTGAAGTTGCTATGAGTTCCATCATGGTAGAGCCTGGCAGACCATCTCAGAGCCGTATAACTGAATCTCGTAATTGTTTTGGCAATAGGCCGCAGTCAGTGGGACCAGGGAGAACAGGATCACGAGAGTCGACAGGCGTAGCTGGCCCATTCGGTTTAGTCCTCGCTCGCGAAGAGCCAAGGCGATTCGAACGCACTTGGTTAGGCAGCGCTCACCCACAGCTAGTTAAGGTTCAGTGTGGATTGAAAAAATATGACGTGCGTCACACTGCGCCGTGACAGCAGCGAGCGAGTCTAAGACGGTTTTCATGAAACATGCTGGCCGGCTGCTGCCAAAAGGCCGCAACCAGCCAGATAACGTGAATCGAAAGTTGGGTATTTTTCATAACGGTGGATCGTTACGGTTTGTAGACCTCCGCGCTTCCGAGTTCATTGTTGGCTCCGCTGCCAGCCGCAGCGAGCACCTGCCCTGACATCAGCAACGTGGTCGAATGGCCAACCCGCGCCTTGTTCATGCTTCCGGTCTTGGTCCAAACCCCAGTGCTGGGGTTGTAGAGCTCCGCACTCGCCAGAACTGTGGTCGTGTTTGCTGTGACGTTATTCCCGCCGGAAATCAGCACATTGCCGTTCATCAACATCGTGACCGTGTGCTCAAGACGGCTGGTATTCAGATTGCCAGTAAAAATCCATTTCCCGGTGGACGGGTTATACAACTCGGTCTTGTTAGTTGTGACACTAGCGGAGTTTTCTCCACCCGCGACCAGCACCTTGCCCGTGGACAGGAGCACCGCAGTGTGCTCGTCCCGGGCAACATTCAGGTTTCCTGTCAGCGACCATTTGCCGGTTGACGGGTTGTAGAGTTCAGCAGTTGCCAACGGGTTGTTAGCCGCATTGACACCACCGGCCACCAGCACCTTGCCGTTCGGCAGCAACGTAGCCGTGAGATTTCCACGAGCCGCATGCATGGAACCTGTAGAACTCCACTTGCCCGTGGAAGGATCATAGATCTCGGCCGCCGCTGTGACGCCACCGCATCCGTTGGAATTGAGCGTGGTGCACCCTCCAGCCACCAATATCTTGCCGCCAGGTAGCATCACCATGCTGAAGTAAGTTCGAGCTGTTGCCATCGAACCGGTGGATGACCAGCTCCGGTTGGTGGAATTGTAAAGTTCCGCAGTGGCGGTGGTTGCACCAAGACAATTCGAAATGCACCCGCCCGCAATTAGCACGGAGCCACTCGGCAGAAGGACGGCCATCGCACCAGAGCGTGCCGTCTTTAAGTTTCCAGATTTGCTCCATGAACTCGTAACCGGACTGTAGACTTCGGTCGACGCAATGGCTCCGTTATTGTTTTCGCCGCCTGCGACTACCACGTTGCCGTTCGGTAGGAAGGTTGCGGTCTGTCCATCACGGGCGTTGCGCAGGCTGCCAGTGGAGGCCCAAGTGCCGCTGGCAGCAAAGGCGAACGAATTCAGGACAGATAGCAAGGCCGCAGCAATTACGATCATGGGTATGGGGGAATTTGTGATGCGCAGCTTCATATTGTGTCTCCTCAAAAATTTTGATCCTGGGTTTATTGCAGGGCGGCCCGATGCAGAAGGAAAGTTCACCCGCGCACGTGGCCCGATCCTGCTATGCAGCTTCCTGAGGCAATTGCTGCGCCAAAGTTCTTCGCAGGAGGAGCAGTGACCGCAGACCTAGGAAAACGGGCGCTATCCGAGCCAAATGCCGCGCCATAGTTTTAGAACCGACCTAGCAGTCGGAAGCTATATTCTGCGATTCCCGTAAAGAATTCTGGACTAGGGCTGAAAGAATTCTTGACACCTGTGATCTACGTCACATGAGTCTGTGATCTCGCCTGCTGAGGTCAAGCCAATATCCTCGTAAACTGTTGGAGGAAGGGTATGCGCCTCCTTGAGATATCGCACGAGGACCGGTCATGCTGAAGAAACTGTTTCCCGACGCGTCTGTGCTCGCCTCTGATGTCGCAGCCTTCCAGCGCCAGGAATCCATTTTTATCGGCTTGAATCTCGTGCTATTGGCCGTTCTTCTGTTCCTCCATTGGCGTTTCGCATCGTTTTGGGGCAACCCATCGCAGCCGCTAGTGATCGCGATAATTTCTGTTTTTCTGTTGAAAAGCTTGGAACTGATCTGGGTGCAGCGGCTAAGAAGCCCTCTGCAACCGATGACGGTAGTGGCGCTTACGTGGACTTCCATTGTTGTGAACCTCGCGCTGGCCATTCTTCTTGCCGGACTGACCGACCACGAAGACAGCCCGTACTTTGTCCTGATGGCGGTGCCCGTCCTCGAAGCTGCGTTCCGGCTGGATCTGGGCACGGTTGTCGGGGTAATCACGGTTGCCGATCTCTCTCTGTTTTTTTGGGTTTGGCGCTACTTCGAGAAACATCCCCCGCTCGAGGTCGGAGAGTATTTCGAAGCCGGAACTACCTCGCTCATGTTCGTCATCGTTGGTGTGGTGGTGTGGCGGCTGGTGCGTGATTTGCGGCAGAAGGAAACGCGTCTGGCCAACAACGTGCTTGAACTGGAACGAACTCGAGAGCGTTTGCTCCAGGAAGAAAGGTTGGCAGCAATGGGCCGTTTGTCCAGCGCGATTGCGCACGAAATCCGAAATCCGGTGGCGATGATTAGCAGTTCTATCGCTACTGCAAAGCAGCTGGCCGGAGCGGAGCGAGAGGAGATGTTCGAGATCGCGTCGGCAGAGGCGGCAAGGTTGGTCACCCTGACCACCGAGTTCCTGGACTACGCCCGACCTCGTACGCCGCATCTGGCGCCCACTTCGGTGGCGGATACTCTTCATTACATCACCGACGCCTCGCGAGCTCACGCCAGCCAGAAAGGTTTGCAAATCCAAGTGAAGGTGTCGGACCCACTCGAGGTGGAAGCCGACGCTGGCCAATTGCAGCAGGCGCTGATGGACCTAGTCCTCAATGCAGTGGATGCAGCGTCGGCCAACAGCTCCATCACGCTCACGGCGCATAGTCTGGATCATCGAGTGTGCATCGATATCGAAAACTCCGGCGATCCTATTCCGCAGCGAGCTCTAGCACGAATCTTCGAGCCATTCTTCACCACCAAACCACAAGGGACCGGGCTTGGACTAGCCATCGCGCGGAATATCGCTCGGGCCCACGGCGGCGATCTGGTAATCGCAACGAATGGTCCGCAACGAATCTGCTTTTCGCTGACTCTGCCGATGCCTCGCGGTGCGCGGACCAAAAGATAGGAATAGATACCGATGGGAAGAATTCTCCTCGTTGACGATGAACCGAGCATGCGACGCATCCTGGCATCGAACCTCCGCCAGGACCACCATGAGATCTGGGAGGCCACGGGCGTACAGGACGCGCAGTTTAGCCTGGCAGCAAACGACTTCGATGTGGTCGTTACCGATCAGAAGATGCCGGACGGTGAAGGCTCGAATGTGATGTCTTCAGCCCAGGAGATTGATCCTGCGATTTCTGTCATTTTTCTGACGGCCGTGGCCAGTGTCGAACTGGCAGTCGAAAGCATGCGTCATGGCGCCTTCGACTTTCTCACCAAGCCATTCCAGCCCGAAGTGGTCCGCGCTACCGTGCGCCGCGCCTGTGAACGCACGCGACTCCTGCGCGAGAATGTGCTGCTGAAGGACAGGGTGGTGCATCTAGAGGGTGCATCTGAGATTTACGGCGAAAGTGAAACCATCCGTGAAGTTCGCGACCACATCGCCCGGGTTGCGCCGACTCCTGCCACCGTACTGATCACCGGAGAAACCGGCACCGGCAAGGAATTGGTGGCAAGGGCCATCCACCGCAACAGCACTCGAGCACCCAAGCCGTTTGTTGCCGTGAACTGCGCCTCATTCACCGAAACACTGCTCGAGAGCGAACTCTTCGGCCACGAAAAAGGCGCGTTCACTGGCGCAGATCGCAGCCACCCGGGACTGTTTGAAGCAGCACATGAGGGCACGTTGTTCCTCGATGAAGCGGGAGAAATGTCCCTTGCCGCGCAAGCCAAGCTGTTACGCATCCTAACCGACGGTCAACTGCTGCGGGTTGGGTCCACCCGTCTACGCAAAGTGGATGTTCGCGTTCTGGTTGCCACGCATCGCAATCTGGAGCAACGGGTGCGGGAGGGCCTCTTCCGGGAAGACCTTTACTATCGCCTGGCTGTCGTGCCAATCCACCTTCCACCTCTGCGCGATCGGCGTGAGGACATTCCAGGCCTCAGCGAAATGTTCTGCCGACAGGTTGCGACCGAACTTAAAATGCCGCGGAGACACATCAGCTCCCAAGCATTAGAGCAGCTGCAGCAATATCAGTTTCCCGGAAATCTTCGAGAACTGAAGAACCTGATCGAGCGCGCTTACATTCTGACCAGCAACCTCGAGATTGGAATTGAGGACTTCCCTGTCGTGCGCCGCGCAGAAACGACGCCGACGAATGGCAAAGAGGGAAAACCGTCGCCCCAGCAACTCGGGTTGTCCCCTTCGGACCCTTTCGATCTGACGGAACTGCTGGAGCGAACCGAAAAGGATCTCATTCTCCAGACACTTTCGGCCACTGGTGGAGCGCAGGCCGAAGCCGCCCGCCGGATGGGACTCTCCCGCAGCGCTTTGGCTTACAAACTCAACAAATATGGAATAAGAATAGCCGGAGAGTAGCGTTGTTTCCTAAGCACAAGAATCAGTCGGTTTACATCGCCTGCGCTTGCGCGCCATGAATCGTTGGCGAGGAGTTCTTAGTGGCAGCGGTTGTCCACAACGTCAATCGAACCATTCGCTTCTTTAGCGACGTTCAATGGCGACCGCTCGCCGCGACGCTTAACCAGATCCTCTCGCAGGCAGCTCTTCCTTCCATTGTCAGTAACGCCCCTTGCGTTGACGCCGCCCAGTTTGCACGCCCGGTTGCGCACTCCTGGCCCGCGGGATGTATCAACGAATATCAATGTTTGCCTGATCCCCAAATCGTCGGCGGCTCGAATTACGAGATCGTCCAAAGTGACTTCGATCACAGTTCACGAGTGTGTCCCAGGGATAAGCTCTTAGCAGCTGCGGCCGCGGCAGGAACTTCCGGGATCTGTTGACGAATGAGCCAGGAGTAGAAATGTCGTTCGGCAAAAGAGCAATGAAGCGGAAAAATTCAGGCCTTAGCGTTTGGGGAGAACACGCTGCATTATCTCTGCTTCTGTTACTTCTGGTTGCCGCGCTCTCGCTCATTCCAGTGGTTCGTGATTCAGAGATGCGCCTCACCGATACTTTCTTTCGTCTGGCCCCGCCTCCGGCGCAACCTTCGGTAGCAGTGCTGGTCTTAATCGACGAGGAAAGTCTGCGGCAATACGGTCGCTGGCCTTGGTCGCGTGTGCTTCTGAGCCGATTGACAAACAACCTGACACACGCAGGGGCGCGCGTGATTGGTGTCGACATCCTACTGTCCGAGTCGCAGTCCCCCGAGGCTGACGCAAGTCTAGAGAAGTCGCTGCAAGCCAGCGGCCGCGTGGTGATTGTGAGCAAGATCGGTGCCTTTCCCGAAGGGCCCCATTGGGTAGAACCCTTGCCGGCATTTTCACAAGCCGCAGTCGCGGTAGGACATGTCCAAGCTGTCCTTGATGCAGACAGCGTTTGCCGGCGCTTCCCTCCGAGCGAACTGACTATCGACGGCCCGCGGCTGGCTTTTGCCATCGAGGTGGCGCGGCAAATCGACCCACGTCGAACGTCAGAATTTTTGACCTTATACGGTGTTTCCGCCTCCGACGATGCTGCCAATATTAATTTGGCCGTGCCTATCCTTGTCCGTATTCCTTTCCGGCAGGACGGGTTCGAAACCGTTTCAGCTTCCACTGTCCTCCAGGGAGTTAATCTGGCAGCGAGATTCGCCTTGCGTCCGGTGTTGATCGGATTCGGCGCGACGGAGATCAGCGATCGCTTGAATACCCCCTTATCCACGGAAATACCGGCGCCGGGGATCGAAGTGCATGCCCAGATCCTCGATGCGATCTTGACCGGGCGATCCCTCCGCGAAGTACCGCCTGCGCCTGGTGCCGTAGCGTTAGCGTTCACCTGTCTGGTCGTTGTAGTCGTATTTCGCACACGACACAGTTGGGCTGCCGTTGGCCTGCTTGCAGTGCTCGCCACGGGGGTGTACACGATCGGGTTTCTGACGTTCCTGTTGGTTTCACGGATCCTACCCACCGGAGCAATGCTGTTAGCGGTAATCATGGGACCTTTAGTGGTATTCACAGCGGATTTCGTCGTGGTGGAGCGCAGTCTGACGCAGCAACTGCTGGGACTGCGTTCTTGGCTAACCAAACAGGGGAAAGAGACGGCTATTCCGGAGAACGCTGGGCTTTCGTGGAAGCTCGATTTGCTGCAGAAGCTCGAGACCGAACTCGGTTCGCTTTATGAACTGCATAAGACTCTGCTGGAGTCGACTCAGGATCTGGTCGCAATCTTCGACCAGAGTGGCAATCTTATGTTGAACAATCAAGCCTTCGCGGCCGTTGTCCCGTTGCCGACCTCTGGCCTGACTCTCGCCCAGCTATCTGAGCGATGGATTTCAAAAGACGACGCGCCAATTGCGGGCGTCGGCCTTGGCCAGGAACGAGAGGTCTATCTTAGCGATGTGCTGTACTCCGTTCGGGTTGTACCCTTACCGCCAACTCGACTCTCGCCCGGCGGAGGAACCATCGTAACGCTCACAAACTTGCAGACCCGTGTTGAACGAGATCGGGCTCGCGCCGAAACATTGGCATTCATTACCCACGAACTCCGAACTCCATTAGCCTCGATTCAAGGCTTTGCGGATCTCATGATTCGCTACCCCGGCTCGGCTGATTGTGAAGGTGCGGCCGAAACCATCCTGTGGGAGTCGAAACGCTTGCTGGCGCTCATCAATAGTTATCTCGACGTTCTCCGCTTGGATGCTGGAGCGAAGCCGGTCAGAGCCGATGCACTGGAGCTCCACGACATCGTCCGTCAGGTTTTCGACATCCTGCGGCCATTGGCCACCGCGGCGAACATGCACCTAGCTTTGGAGACGAGTGCCGCGGTCGTTACCGTCGGAGACGCTCCTTTAATCAGTGGAGCTGTCCTCAACCTGGTGAGCAATGCCATCAAGTACGGTAAGTCTGGCGGTGAGATAAGAGTTCGTTGCTCCAGCCGCGAAGAGAGCGTGGTCATATCCGTGCAGAATCAATGCGAGCCCATCTTGGAGGAAGATATCCCCCATCTATTCGACGCTTATTACCGTGGAAAAAGCGGGGAGAATCGCAAGCCGGGGTGGGGCCTTGGTCTTGCGTTCGTAAAACGCGTTGCTGAGAAACATGGTGGTTCGGTACGTGCTGAAAGTGGAGGGACAGGAATGACATTCGAGATTTACTTGCCTTCGAGAACGAACGAAGAGATTCCATTTGCGGTGAGAGTATGACAAGTTCCCAATGTATTCGTATTGCCTTGATGACGGTCACCGTACTTATGCTCGCGGCGGCACAAACCGCACCGCTTCAGCCGACAGTTCTCCCGATCGGCTCGGCGGAAATCGGCGAGATCAAAGGCACGGTCGTACTCCATTCTCCACAGGGCTCACTGCTAACTGCCCAACGGGGCGCAACCCTGGATGCTGGAAGCATTATTGAAACCACCAAGGGGAGCCTCCTGCTGGACCTGCAGGACGGTTCACAGGTGTTGGTGAAGGCTCATAGTAATGTCGTGCTGCGGGCTCCCAATGAAGGAAAGGGCTACTCTCTCGAGCTTTTTATCGGAAATATTCTGGTTAAGGTACGCAAGCGCTTGGGAAATAATCCTTCCTTTCGAATGGGAACTCCCACCGCCGTCATTACAGTCCGCGGTACGCGCTTTTCCGTGGAGGTGAACAAGCGCGGTACGGTGGTCGAGGTGTTCGAGGGTGTTGTCGAAGTAGCAGGATTAATGCAAGGCTCTCCACGGGTACTGATCAGGCCCGGATTTTCGACTGGCGTGGAACGCGATCGGGGTCCGGACCAGCCGCGCGAGACAGGCCCGGAGGAGGTACCCGACAGCGGCTCCGGAGGCGAGGGTTCCCGCAACCCTGGGATGGGCCAAGAGCGGGAAGACCAAAACCAAAGCCAACAGAAGCAGGGGCACCCGAGCCAAGGTTCCTCCGAAAGCAAACCGGACTAATCAGTCTTCTGTCGGCATATCGACGCAGTTTTTTCCCGCGATGGAGTCGCTTCATTGGTCAGGTTGAGGTTGCAAAACCTTGTCGTCGTCGGGGGCCCGACTTATAAGGATACCCTCGCTGTAGTAAAACTGTAGTAGTTCTATGTTCATAACCGAGCAAATTGAATCAAAACGGAGCAAATCAAGTTGCTGGTAACCGGTTGAAAAATCAATTAGAGTAGAAAATTTTCATAACGGTTCAGAACTGACTGGTGAACTTGAAAACCGGCGTACCCGGGTATCGGGGCGCGCAGACCCCTTCTCCGCTGCTGCCGCGGCCTTGCGAAGCTGGCAGGTCGACACCCGTCCGTACGATATTAAGGGCTGGTTGCTTTGGACACGGGGCACAGAGAAACCTGAGCAGTGCCGCCCCTGCGGGCGACTATGTCGGGAGATGGCTCAGTCAACAAAGCACTTGCGCCAGCCTTCCGTCCAGATCCTTGTCAGTGATGGCGATGCGAGAAGCTGAAGATTTTAGCTGCCAACGGAGTGCCGGCACTTTAGGCGGCGGGACTGTCCTTCCATAAGTCTTCCGTTCCGAGGCGGATAACGCTTCGATAAACACACATTGAACCCTTGAAGTTTAAGCAGTGTCGGTTTATGGCGAATCGGAGTGTGTTTTGGTATTTGCAAATATATCGTGACACGATATATATTCCTCGCGATCCTAGATCCGGCAAGATGCAGGCAAGGCCTATAGGTTTTTGTCAAAACGAACCCAATATGTACTTTTTCTTCAGGGAGTTACAAAATTGAGTGGTGCGAACTCGGTGCAGGCAAACGCGGCAACTTGGTTTGAAAGCTCGCCGGATGACCACCACTCCGATGAGGATGTAAATCCGAGCCAGCACATACAAAAGGTGGGAAAGGTACCAGCTTAACCCTGAGGTTGTGATTCTCCGTAAGTCCCGGTTGCGCCCTGCGGCTTTCGCTCACGGCTAGGGATCTTTTTTCCGAAGTCCGAAACCTTCTTGGCGATGTCGGCTCGCGTTTCTTCACCGCTCGCGGGTGCGATTAGCAGGCCGACTCCTACGCCAACGCCCACTCCGATCAACAGAGCCCCTACGTTGCTGAGTATTTGGGAATCTTCTTTGCCGCGAAGAGCATCGGTGGCGCGGCCCAGGCGGCTGGAAGCCGTTTCATATGTCTCTCGAGCTCTGCCTTTGATGTTTTCCACCTTGTCCGGCAGACGCTCACGTAGATTATCAAGCAGATAGAGGCCGGTGCTGAGCAGGACGCCAAGAACTTCTCGCTTCTTGAATTTCATTTGGGTATCTCCACGACGATATCGTGCTCAACCTGAGAGTTAGGGAGGATTGCGCTCCGACCCGCAGAGAATGCTCAGCAGGTCGGAGCGACTCAATTCACTTCAATCATCCCGTAAACGAGAGTACACACTTACGCCGCTACTCTCTCAGCTATCTTCTTGGCCATCTTGACCTCGACGACCTTCCGAATCATGCGCCGCGTTCGTTCCACAAACGCAAGTTTGTCCGCCAGGCAGCTTTCCAGCAGCACGCCCACGCCATAGTGGCCGGTTACATCCGCTGCTGCGACCAACGCTGCGTACTCTGCAATGCGAAGGTGAGTCAGGTTTATGGCCTTTACCAGGATGAACAGGTGCTTTGCGGCTGGGTTTTGTATCTCGGCGAGTTCCTTGCGAAAATCCTCCACAAAGATGTCATGGAGGCGGGAGCTGACCTTGACGGGCTGCTCGCCGATGAGCTTGAAGCACTGGTCTAGGGTGGCAAGGACTTTCTCTGAGACGAAAGCCCGCGCTTCCAAAGCCTCTTTTACGTCCGGGTCCTCGGCGAACTTGCTAATTTCCTGATACATCTTTGTACTCTTCTCTGTGCCCTGGCGGAGACCGCTAAGCAACTGGACGAAGAGTTCCTTCGGGTTTTGAACTGACATGAGTATCTCCTTTTATGATTGGGGTTGCTAAGAAGAAAAAACTTCAGATGGGCTGACTTAGTTCAGGAGACCTGAAATGAGGAGAAGGTGGAAACCACCTCAATTACGACCCTAGTCTTATACGGAGAGACTGTCAAGCTGCTCAATCGACACTCTTCAGAAACGACTCACAGGTAGCGTTGTCGTAGGGATTCCCGCGCCGGCCGCGCGTGAGTTTGAACGTGCCCTCGAGCTGAATCCGAATCTGAGCCGCACCCACGTTTTGTACGGCCTCCACTTGGACTACCTGGGAAATCATGAGCAGGCACTCTCGCAGCTCCGCCGCGCCGTCGAGCTTGACCCTCTCAACCTGAACGCAAATGCCAATTTGGCCGGACGGTACTTTGCGTCCAGACAATACGAACAGGGGATCGAACAAGCGAAAAAGACTTTGGAACTTGATTCCAACTTTACCCTTGCCCATTACCTTCTGGGGGCCGGGTACTTCTTTACAGGAAAATACGATCTGTGGCTGGAAGAATGGGAGAAAGGAGCCAGACTCACAAATGACCGGGACGAGCTCGCTGTAGTTAAGGAAGTTAGTCGGGAGTACACCAAGTCAGGGAATCGAGTCGCTTTTGAAACGCCTCGTTGCACTCCGTGAAGAGCAGACAAACCGCATCTACGTCGATCCGGGAGCGATCGCAGAGGACTATGCGCGTCTGGGAGAAAAAGATCATGCTTTTAGCTGGCTGGAGAAGGCCTACAGGGAGAAGAGCGGCTTTCTCTTGCACCTGAAGGTATCTCCAAATTTCGATTCCTTACGCACCGACCCGCGCTATGCTAATTTGCTGAAACGCATGGGCCTGCCCCAATAGCGCAGACTTTAGTCCGGACTTCGTAGTTGATGTAATAGTGCGTCGGACCGCACTTGGCCAAAACTCAACTGGCGATTCTGCTAGTGTCCAACTTCATAATGAACTTCTACGATTTCGATTAAGGAGTCCGCCATGACACAAGAAGAGTCTCGCTTGCAGGAGGCCCGCAAGGGCACGTCAAACTGGAAGAAGTGGGGACCCTACCTCAGTGAGCGGCAGTGGGGAACGGTGCGCGAGGACTATAGCGAAGGCGGTGACGCCTGGAATTTTTTCACCCACGATCATGCCCGCTCACGCGCTTACCGCTGGGGCGAGGACGGCATCGCCGGCATCTCCGATGACAAACAGCAGCTGTGCTTTGCGCTAGCCCTGTGGAACGGCAAGGATCCAATTCTAAAGGAGCGACTCTTCGGTTTGACCAACAGCGAAGGCAACCACGGTGAAGACGTAAAGGAATACTACTTCTATCTCGACAGCACGCCGACCCACTCGTACATGAAGTACCTCTACAAGTACCCGCAGGCGGCATTTCCTTACACCGACTTGGTAGAGACCAACCGCCGCCGTTCTCGGAACGACTTTGAGTACGAATTGCTCGACACCGGCGTTTTCACTGACAACCGATACTTCGACGTCTTCGCCGAGTACGCCAAAGACGGTCCGGAAGACATCTTGGTTCGGATCACAGCAGTCAACCGGGGACCGGACGCGGCAGAACTCCATCTTTTGCCAACGCTGTGGTTCCGCAATGACTGGTCGAGTTGGATTGCCGCATCCAACAGGGCTGCCGAGAAACCAACACTAAAGCAGATGGAGGCCGCGACGGGCATGAGCGCGGTGGCGGTAGCGCATCCGCTGCTAGGCAAATACACCCTTTCCTGCGAAGGCGATGTGCCGCTGCTCTTCACCGAGAACGAGACCAACCACGAGTTGCTTTTCCCCGGGCAGAAGAACGAGAGCTCCCACGTCAAGGACGGCATCAACGACTACGTGGTGCAGAGTAAACAGGCCGCGGTGAACCCTGGCAAGAAGGGCACCAAGGTCGCGGCACACTACCATGTCAATGTCGGTGCCGGTCAGACCAAAGTGATTCGCCTGCGGCTCTCCAACAATTCTCCGGACCAGAAGGGCAACCCCTTCGGAAAGCAATTTGATGAAGTCTTCGCTGACCGGCTTCGTGAAGCCGATGAGTTTTACAAGTCGGTCACGCCGCCATCGGTG
This sequence comes from uncultured Acidobacteriota bacterium, assembly GCA_963837015.1. Lineage (GTDB taxonomy): Bacteria > Acidobacteriota > Terriglobia > Terriglobales > Acidobacteriaceae > JABDBE01. The sequence continues at coordinate 17,237 of CAWIMI010000039.1, forward strand.
AGTGAAGACGCGGCCAAGGTGATGCGCCAAGCCATCGCTGGCATGCTCTGGAGCAAGCAGTTCTTCTTCTTCGACGGTGACAACTGGCTGGACGAGCACCACTCCAACCCGCTCCATACCGGATATCGAAGTTCCCGGAACTCGGAGTGGTACCACATGCTGAACCAAGACATCATCTCCATGCCCGACAAATGGGAGTACCCCTGGTACGCGGCCTGGGACCTGGCCTTCCACACTCTTCCGCTCTCGATCGTGGACCCCGATTTCGCCAAAGAGCAGATGGAGTTGATGCTCCGCGCCTCCTACCTGCACCCCAACGGCCAGATGCCTGCCTACGAGTGGAACTTCAGCGACGTGAATCCTCCGGTCCACGCCTTTGCCACTCTCTTCTTGCACCGCACCGAGCAGGCCTTGCGCGGCGAGACGGACGTTGAGTTCCTTAAGACGGCGTTCAACAAGCTGCTGCTGAACTTTACCTGGTGGGTGAACCGCAAGGACCGCTCTGGAAAGAATGTATTCGAGGGCGGATTCCTCGGCCTCGACAACATCGGCATCTTCGACCGCAGTGCCCCGCTTCCCACTGGCGGCCACCTGGAGCAGGCCGACGGCACGGCCTGGATGGCGCTGTTCAGCCAGAACATGCTGGAGCTCGCTTTCGAGCTCAGCGCCCACGACCCAACCTATGAGCCCATGATCACGAAGTTCGCCGAGCACTTCTACTACATCGCTAGGGGCATGAACCGGCCCGGTCAGGACGGCATGTGGGATGAGGAGGACGGTTTTTACTACGACCTCTTGCGGCTCCCCGATGGCAGCGCCACGCGACTCAAGGTTCGCTCCATGGTGGGGCTCCTGCCCTTGTGCGCCACCACGGTCGTAGAAAAGTGGCAGCGGGAGCGTGTTCCGCGGGCGATGGCTGCGACAATGGAACGCCTGCGCCGGATACCCGAACTGCGGGAGACCATGCACCCCATGGGACCGGGTCATTTGGGCGTGGCGGAGCGCGGAATCATAGCCCTTCTCAACCCAGAGCGGCTCCGCAGGATACTCACGAAGATGCTCGACGAGAACGAGTTCCTGAGCCCCTACGGCATCCGCTCGCTCTCCAGGTTCCACGAGCAGCACCCGTACGTCTTCAACGTAGGCGGACAGGAGTACCGGGTGGACTATCTGCCGGCCGAGTCGAACACCGGCATGTTCGGCGGCAACTCCAATTGGCGGGGACCGATTTGGATGCCGGTGAACGCGCTCATCATCCGGGCGTTGCTGAACTTCTACCTATACTACGGCGACAACTTCAAGATCGAATGTCCTACCGGTTCAGGGAAGATGATGAACCTCTTTGAGGTGAGCAAAGAGATCTCCGACCGGCTTACTCGGATATTCACCCGAGACGAACATGGCCGGCGGCCCGTCTATGGCGGCACGGAGAAATTCCAAAGCGATCCCCACTGGCGCGATCACATCCTCTTTTACGAGTACTTCCACGGCGACAACGGTGCCGGGTTGGGCGCCAGCCACCAGACCGGTTGGACTGGCCTGGTGGCCAAAACCATCCAGCTTTACGGTCTTCTCGATCCCGAGCGGTTACTGGAAGCGGGTAAGCAGGGCGCGTTCACTCGGGGCGCTCGCGCCAAGGCAGCGTGAGCAGTCCATAGAATTGACTCGAGACACAGCGGACGGCGGTGCGAAGGAGGTAACGAGCATGTCAATGTGGCCCCGATATCCCACGTTGTACGAAATCAACACCTGGGTTTGGCTTTCTGAGCTAGGCCAGAAAACTGGTACCTCCGTTGACTTTGGTTCCGTGCTCTCAGCCGAGTGGGACGCCATCGCTAAGTTCGGTTTCGATGCTGTCTGGTTCATGGGGGTTTGGGAACGAAGTCCTGCGGGCATTGCGATTGCCAATCAGAACAAGAATCTGGTCGACGATTTCCGTCGAGCGCTACGCGACTTTAAGCCAGAAGACAATATCGGATCTCCATACTGCATAAGACGCTACGTGGTTGACAAACATCTAGGAGGCCCGGAAGGTCTCGCCATCGCCCGGCGGGAACTAGCGAAGCGAGGCATGAAGCTGCTCCTGGATTTCGTGCCTAACCACGTGGCGCCGGATCACCCGTGGGTCATCGATCACCCCGAGTACTTCATTCGCGGGAATGCCGAGGATGCCAGGAACGACCCGGCATCCTACATTGATCTACAAGGGAGTGTCTGTGCCTGCGGACGAGACCCTTACTTCCCAGCATGGCCTGATGTTCTGCAGCTCAACGCGTTTCAGCGTGGGCTTCGGCAAGCAGTGATTGAAACCGTCTCCAGCATCGCGGCTCAATGTGATGGCGTCCGTTGCGACATGGCTATGCTTCTGCTGAACCAGATCTTCGAACGTACTTGGGGGAGCCGTGCAGGGCAACGGCCGCCAACCGAGTACTGGCGTGACGTGATCCCAGCCGTCAAGAGAGCGCATCCGAACTTCCGCTTCATTGCCGAGTCTTACTGGGACCTGGAGTGGGAGCTGCAACAGCAGGGGTTCGACTTCTGTTACGACAAGCGGCTCTACGATCGCCTGGAGCATGACAATGCAGAGACTGTTCGGCTTCATCTTTGCGCTGACCTTGCCTACCAGCAGAAGCTGCTTCGCTTCCTCGAGAACCACGACGAGCCTCGAGCCGCGGCGACCTTTTTGCCCGCGAAGGAGCGGGCCGCCGCAGTCACAATATCCTCCCTCCCGGGGGCAAGACTCTTCCATGAAGGACAATTTGAAGGCCGAAAGGTAAGGCTACCGGTCTTTCTCGGCAGACGCCCTGCGGAGCCCGTAGACAAAGCATTGCAGGCCTTCTACGACAAGCTCCTGGCAGCCATCAATGCACCGATATTTCGCGATGGTGAATGGAAACTGTGCGAGCGTAGCGGCTGGCCCGACAATCAGAGTTATCAAAACCTGGTGGCTTGGAGCTGGGTCAAGGACGATGATCGACGCCTCATTGTAGTCAATCTCAGCGATCGTGCTGTTCAAGCCCGTGTGCGGCTACCGTGGGAAGAAGTCCGGGGGGAAACCTGGCATTTGATTGACGCTCTTTCGGATGCGAGCTACGACCGCGACGGGGATGAGATGGCGGCGTCGGGTTTGTATGTCGAACTACAACCCTGGAGTTATTGCTTCTTCCAGTATCATCTCGCCGGGCAAGCGATGACAAACAGCCAGGCATCTCCCTCGACGGAATGTAAGGCTTCGACGAATTAAATGAGGGCTAAGGATGGAGGTCCAAATGGAACCGAGACGTGCCATTTACTATCTCGCGGTTCTCCTGATCACGCTCTGCGGCTGTCAAAACCTGGTTCCACACGACATGCCGAGCTTACTCAATCCCAAGTTTCAGCGGTCAGAGGTCGTCGGCATTGTGGCGGGGTTTGGAACGACCTTTGCCGCTGTGCCGGACTTGGTCGCGATGCTCAAGCGACGGTCAAGTGCGGGCATGAACCCAAGGATGACGGCAATCATGGGTACCTTTCAGGTTCTGTGGGTTTACTACGGCTTGTTGATTCTTTCGCGACCGGTGATCGCATGGAACTTAATCGCGGTGTTGATCAATTTCCTAAGTGTCGGCGCGTACCTTCATTTCGTCCGCAAAGAAAAAGCCGAACCAAAGAGGGTGCTTGGGAGTTGACAGGCGGGACGTCAGTTTCCCGCCGTGTCGGTGGGAAAAGTTGTTGGCCCCTTTTCGCACAGCGGACGTCACATTCTAAGGAGATTCGATTGTTGACGTAAAATCGCGTCTTATTGCCCCCCCTTGGGTGGTGGTTTTCTTTAAGATCCAGCGGCAATGCTGTAATGAAATTGTAATGATTAAAGAATCAGAACGCGTCAAATCGAGTACACCATGGAGAACACCCACGAGCTTGTAAAGCCTTGAAGAATTAAATAAAGTAGAACATTTTCATAACGCGACAAGATCCAGCTGGGTTCTCATAAACCGTTGGTCGGAAGTCCGAGCCCCCGGCCCTATTCGTCTTCGCCGACCATTTCGTACAAGATACATATTTAAGCTATATATCTAGGATTCATATATCTCAATGATATACACACGCTTGCAGTTTTTTGGTCAAAACGAACCCAATATGTGTTCCTGTCTTCAGGGACTTACAAAATTCGAGGGACCAGACGGATTGCTAGGGTGGCCACACTCGGGGCAATCGGGATGCACTGGGCAAGTTGACTTAGAAACCTCGGAGGGGATCATGCCCTTCGCGGTTTGCGATTGGGGCGTTTCGAAGGCGAGCGGTCCCACGGTCACCGCTTCGTCGGTTCGGGCGTCAGCAAGTGTTTGACGAAGGGGTAGTAGATCTCCAGCTGATCGCGTAAAGAATTCCACTACTTCCGCGATCAACAGGGTCTGAAGGGAGACTTCCTCATACCACGCCCCGACCCCAAGGTCTGGCTCGTGGAAACTAGTGCAATGCAGTGACAACGATGGGGGAGGAGTTGGAGCGGGAAACGTGGACGAGAATGTAAACAGCAGCGAGGCAACGTGGTTTCGTAACCTGATTACGCTGTGTTCTGCGTGCGACACCGCTGCGCATCACGGTTGAAACTCATTTGCGCTTGCGAGCACGCCTAGGGAAGCGCGGAAACGTCAGGGCCGCTTTTTGAGTTCGATCTTCTTGGGCGACTGGCAATTATTCTTGCCTTCGTCCTCATCCAGTTGCTGGTGGGGTTGCGTGTGTAATGAGCCGAGCCAATTCAGAAGCGGACCTAACGACGGCGGAATAGACTGACTGCCGTTATCATCCACGAAGGCTAGATTCTGCCAGTGGTCGGTGCGGAAGATGCAGATCTGCACTATCTCGGATAGACGGGTCGTTTTCGGCAAGGTGGGCTGATCTTGGGAGAGCCCTGGGATCCCGTCGCTATCCAGCATCCGCTGAACTTTTAACAGTTCGGCACTCGGCAGGGACCCCTCTAATACCTTGGTGCGGTCACTGTGGGACGTCTCCAAGTGAAACAGGCCGTCCTGGCGCAAGAGAACACAAACAGCATTTCCTGGTGTTGTGCGCTGAAGACGTACCAAGCAGGGAGAGGTCTCAGACGTGGCAGGACGCTCGCTTTGAGCAAATGCAGGCAGACCGCCTGAAATCAAAACCGCAGAGACGAAATGAGCCAGCACGCAACGCACTTCTCTAGGTTACCCCAGCAGTCCGAGTTTCTTGCATTCCACGCACCTGCTAAAATCACAGCTCTTTTATCGAGGCCTTCTATGCTCAGACGGTTCCGGCTCTGGCTCTACGCCGTCACATGACTCCGGTGCCTTCTTGCTCCGAGCCGTCCTAAATTAATCGAACGATGAGCAGAAGATAATGTCGATGCAGCGTAGAGATTTTATAAAAAGCACTGTCGCCGTTGCGGTTGCTGCAGAACTTGGAATCGGAAAAGCGCAGGCGAAGGTTCCCGCCCACAACTGGGCAAACTACGACTTCGGCTCCGGTCCCCCGGTCGCCGACCGCCTCAACCAGGGTCCGTTCCCGCAATACCCACCTGATGCCGTCATTCCCACTGACGATGTGGTGATGACCACTACCCCTTCGGAAGACGTCGTGCCGAACTATGGCAAGGGACTGGTCACCTATATCACCGCAGACAGTGGCACGGAAGAAATCAAGTCGGACAATATTCCCCAGGCGATCGAAGACCTGGTTCGATTTCCCTTGGGCCAGCAACTTTATATCCGTCCGACCTGGAGGGAAGTGCAACCACGCCCTGGCCGCCTGGAGATGCCCGAATACCTGAAGTTGGTTCTTGAATTGGCGAAGAAGAACAGCAAGCGGGTTGGATTGCGAGTTCAGATGTGCGCTCCAGACTATACGCACGAAGCGGCCCTCCCGGGCTTTGTCCTCGACAAAGTGCCGAAAGTTGATTTGGTCCTGAGCGATCAGGAAAATAGTGCTGAGGCGCAAAGATACTTGCGGAACCCGCATTCGCGTTATCAGCCCCGCTATGACCACCCTTTTTTTCAGCAGGCATTCAAAGAACTGATTGGCCTGTTGGCAGCGGAGTTCGATGGCAGTCCGCTCATCGAGTATATCGATACCTTTATGTATGGCTTTTGGGGTGAAGGGCACACTTGGCCGTTTGGCAATAATCCTTTCCCTGATTACCAGACAGCAGAGCGCACCTGGACCAATATGCTCGAAGTCCAGCTCGAGCACTTTTCGAAGACTCCTCTACTGACCAATACTCAACCGGACTATAGCCGGGTTGGCAATTCAGAGCTGCTGGACCGCACGGTCCGCAGCAACAATTGGATTCGGAGCGACACCATCTTTATTGAGAACGAGCAGATTGAAGCGCTCAGCAATCGCCCACCTTGGACCGCGGCATTGCTCGAGCAGGGGCTTCCGGGTAAACCTCCCGATCCAGGTGTCGCATATGAAGGGATATCCCCGGCAGAGAACATGATTGCTCATGTGATTGATGTCGGGGCGAATTACTGGTCGCTCTGGAACTTTCATCAGATCAGCGCAAAGAGTCTGATGAACTACTACCAGGCCTATCCGGCAGCGTTCGACCAGATCAATCGCCGAATTGGCTATCGGGTGAGGCCGTCATTCATCTGGAGCTATAAGGACGATGGTTACCTGGGGCTGATTGTCGGCTTCGCAAATGACGGAATCGCTGGAGTGCCGGGCGTGCTGCGGGTGACCGTCGAGAGCCAGGACGGAAAGGTGCTCAAGGGCGGTTGTCTGGACGCCGGTTATCCGTTGCCGGGGAAGATCCGGCAAGCACAGTTCGTGCTTCCAATCGTCACCGATTGGAAAGGATTGAAACTTAGAGCTGAGATTGAGGTAAAGGGAATGCGCTATCCCGTGCGGTGGGCTTGTCACCAGAAGTTGAACGATGACGGCTCGCTCACACTCCGTCCCAACCTCCGTCAGCAGGTCTAGGCTGCCGTTGTTCGGCTCGATCGAGATCGAGTTGGGGATAACTGTCATCTAGGGCCTGCGGCCCGCGAAACCACACGAAAATTTCTCAGAGCCAAGCCATAACTCACGATGACTCGGAGCGGCGAGATTGATTCAACAGTGGAAGTGCGTTTGACAACTTGATTTGGCCCACTTCGATCATTACATTTGGCCTCACCTATATTAATAAGGATGCCCTGTCTGGTTCGGCAAGTGTCTTGCGGTTCCAGCCGGGATGGAGTGCAGAGGAAGGGGCGGCGGCGTTTGAGCCCCTTCCTTTGCACCAGCAATGTAGAAGCTACTCCGTCGCCGCTACGATGCTTTCTTTTTCTGGCGTACCTCCATGGTTCCGCGAAAGCGGTATGATTCGGCGCCGGTCTCGATGATGTGCGCTCGATCTGTGATTCGGTCTAGCAATGCCTTGCACAAGCGTGGATTGGGAAACACCTGCGTCCACTCGGAAATTGGCAGGTTCGTGGTCACGATCAGGGTGGCTCGCTCGGCGCGTTCGGCGATCACCTGAAACAAGAACTCCGCTCCGATGTCGGCCGCGGCACGTAACCCACTTCATCCAACACGATCACGTCGTAGCGCAACCAACGGGCCAGCACTCGTTTCACCGTGTTGTGTTGCCGTGCCTCGACCAGTTCATTGACCAGGTACGCCAATTGACAGTCTCGCCTTGCGCTGTGGCTCTGGGCCATCACCGCACATCAAGATGTGACCAACTTCACTGACAGGACGCGCTCGTCAGTGTCAAATCGACAGTGTCGCCTCTCCGAAGAACGGCTCCCGCCTGTTAGACGCAGCGCTCCCCGAGGCGAAAGACCCAAATCCGGCGAGGGTGGGTTGTGAACTTGAGAGGTTGGATCTGCTTCCCATTCTCCCTCTAGTGCGTACTTCTGAGAAGGGAGGTCCATCATGCTTCCTACAGCTCAGCTTGCCCAATTGCGTAAAGCTGTAGTGTCTGTGCTTTTCGTGCTTCTCTTAACGGTTGCAGCTTATTCACAGGTCCCGCAGACGGCCGTGCCCGACAATAAAAACCAATCGACCAGCATAGAAGAACCTTCACAAGGTTCTGAAAAACCAATGCAGTCTGGAAGCGCGTTTTTCGCAGCATTGCGAACCCAGAATCACATCGCACGCAGCGATTCCAACAAGTTCAATGAAGCGGTGGATGGCGTAGAACAATTCCTTACGTCCAACAAAGTCGTGCTGCGCGAAGACCCGGTGCGCACGAAATTCCGCCTCGAAAGCACCATGTCAAAGGAGAACCTGATCCATGTGGCCGAAGATGCCGGCGCCAGCTATGTTCTGCAACTCACGGTGGATCGCCCGGCAACTTCTTGGATCGAACTCACGATGCAGTGCTTCGATCTTCAGGGGAAGCAGTTATGGGAGGAGCGCGCTTCGGGAGCTAACCAGTTCACATCTTCCGGCCACGTACAAAAGGCAGTGAAGAAGCTGACGTCGAGACTCGTGCCCAAACTTGGCACCGAGTGTCTGCCTCAATCGGAAGGCGCAAAGGCAGTTGCGGCGCAAAACGAAGAGGAGAGATGAAGCGACCATGCAAACCCGAATTCCCACATTAGCCTTACTATTCTGCCTTTCCTGCCTCTGCCTTGCCCAGGAGAACAGTGCGCCCTCGCAGCCTTTTCCCGAGGCCACAAAGATGCCAGCACCAGAAAGAAGCGCCGAGCCACAAGAAAGCGAGAAGCCAGATGTGCTCGTGTTGAAAGAGGGGACGGAGATAAAGCTCAAATTCGCGCAGAATGTCACGTCCCGTGTGGCCCGGCCGGGTCAGATGATCGAGTTCGTGGTTGCCGAACCGGTGGTCGTGGATGGCGTGACGCTGATCAAGCAAGGCGCCCGCAGCATCGGCTATGTGGCGAATACGGAGTCGGCGGGCGGAAATGGCAAGGGCGGCACCATGGAGATCCGCATGGAAGCGGTCCGCACTCGCGGAACCATGGTGAAAGTCACCGGCGTCGATTCACGTGCGGAAAAGCGGGCCACCGGCAAAGTTGTGGGCATGACCGTCGTGTTTGGGCTGGGCGGCTTTCTGTCGGCGCGAGGGCACGAAGTCAAGATCCCCGAGGGAACGCCCATGACTGCCTACGTCGCGGAAACTGTCGAGTTTCCAATGAAGTGACTCCTCGACCCTGAGAGGATGATAATAAAGATGGAGAGTTATGTTGAGCACAGCCCCCAAAATCGAATATGTCTGCAGCTTCTGTGGCAAGCGGAAGGGCGATGCGAAGGATTGGCTGTTAGGTGTTGAAGGCACGAAAGTAAAAAGCGTGGTTATGAAGTACACCATCACTCTGCTCGGGAAATGGGACGACGAGCGCGCCGACGAACCGAACGCTGTTCACTTCTGCTGCACAACCTGCCAAAACAATTATCTCTGCAAGAATTACGGTGACGACACCTGGGCGGCGTCGTCGCATAGCGTAGTAACCCGCACCGATGTTGCAGCACGGTTTGATTTCGGCAGAAAACTCAAGCACGGAGTCTATGAGATTTACGCCCGGAAAGATGAAGACGGTTATCCCGATTGGCTTGCACGCCTTCTAGGAGAGAGAAAATGACAAATCCACCGACAGACCTAGAGGCTTACACAGACGAGGAGCTCGAGCAGGAAATCGCTTGCGTGAGCGGCAGCAGCTAAAAGACAGCTACAGCGAGACTGGGCGGCCCTCAGTCGATCCCGAGTTGCTGCTGCGCATTCTGCTGATCGGGTATCTGTACGGAATCACCAGCGAACGCAGATTGGTGGAGGAACTGCGCATGCATCTGGCGTGGCGCTGGTTCACCGGTCTGGGTTTCGATCAGGAGATCCCGCATCATTCCACGTTCTCCAAAAACCGGCATGGGCGATTTCAGGAATCGAAACTGTTCGAGGAGTTGTTTGAGCAGATCGTGAAGCAATGTGTGGCAGTGGGACTGGTGCAGGGCAAGCACCTGTCGGTGGATGGCAGTTTCGTGGAAGCGAATGCGGCGAAGGAGAGCCGTATTCCGCGCGAGCAACTCGGGGAAGCGGCCCAAGTTCATCACACCGTGCGGCAGTATCTGCGGGAAGTGGAAGAGCAGAATCCGGTGGAGGAGCCGGTGCATGAACAGGACCAGGTTTCAACCACCGATCCCGATTCTACCTACGCCACCAAGGGTGGCACACCGGCCCGGCTGGGATACTACGACAACTATCTGGTGGACAATCACAGTTGTGTGATCGTGGGAGTGCAAGCTACGGCGGCGCGCATGAGTCAAGAAACCGTGGCCGCGCAAGACATGCTCACCCGTTTCACGCAATGGCGAGGACGAGAGCCGGAATCGGTGGCGGCCGACACGACCTACGGGAACGGCGAGTTCTTGCAATGGCTAGCCGATCGAAGCATCACTCCCTACATGCGGACCCGTGACAGTATCCACCGAAAGAGAAGCCCATTCTTTGGCCCCGAGCGTTTCACGTACGAACCGGAAAACAATCGCTATGTCTGTCCTGCTGGCCAGTTCCTCAACTACGGTGGCCGAGTTTATCGCAATCGAGCCTTCAACTATATCGGGACACGAAAAAAATGTGGCCCGTGCTCGCTCCGACCACAATGCACCAGTGCTGCCTTCCGGGGCCTGATCATCCACCAGAACGAACCCGCCCGACAACGTGCGCGGGAGTTGGTCAACACACCCGAGTTCGCCAAGGCACAACGGCGAAGAAAGAAAGTGGAGGCCTTGTTCGCGGAACTGAAGAATCAGATCGGATTGCGGCGCTTGCGTCTGCGGAGACTGAAGTTCGTACGCGAGCAGTTCTTTTTGGCAGCGGTGGCCCAGAACATCAGACGACTGGTGCGCTTCCTTAGCCGACCGACAACACCGGTTCTGCCGGCCACCACTTAGTCGAACGGAAACAAGAAAACCGCCGACGGCATGCTCGCAGATGAAAAACCGTTCTGTTGAGGGACTTTTTCAACACCCACGCCTGATAGCGTCAATGCGACCTACGGCCGGTTGGTCGAAACCGTCACCGCTGACAAGAAGGCACGCTGAACACTCGTTCCCGTTGTCGGTAATGGTGATGCTGTTTAGGGTCTGTCCGTGAAAGGAGGGAGGCAACTCAACAATCTGCATACCCAGTCGATGCCCTTGGCCGCCCGTCCAAGCCTGACCACGCCGGCACAACTCGTCGGGGGCTATCCCCGCCTCCTTTAGGATGGCGATGATCTGTGTTCTTCGGTAAAGCGACTCGTGCGCACGACTCCTCTCTTAGCCCTGAGCGGGCCATCGTAAATGGAGAAGTCACATTTCTGCCGGACTACTTTTCGGGGGGCAGGTCAGATGGCTATTGTAAAATTCGGCTCCATGGTCCTACATCAAAAAGTGTTTTCAAACCCTTTAGAAACAACACACCAAGAATTGACAACAATATGCTTCCATTCTATAAAGTTAGCAGCAACTGGTGCGGAGCTCTTGGCTAACGGGTCCGCCCTTGTTCCTCTCGGCGCTCCTGCAGTCCAAACCTCCTAGTGCGGGGTAATCCTGTTCATCCTCATCCCAATCAGTTCTTGCGGAACGTGATCCGGGATAAATCATTGTCTGTGGAGGTTAGTTATGCGTGCATCGTCTCCCTTGCTGGTCACTCTAGGATGTCTAGTAATCGTCGCCTTATTTAGCGTAGTCGACTTCCGCAACGTCACCGCCGTTTTGGCGTCGCAAGACCCGGATGGCATCATAAAGGTGCAGGTTCATCCGAGGAACGCCCCCGTCACGTCCATGGTCAGTCAGCAGTTCACTGCCACGGTTGATGGCGCGAACAATCAGCAAGTCACTTGGTACGTGGACGGACAGCAGGGAGGTAATCAGCAGGTTGGAACGATTGACATGACTGGTACCTACACACCTCCGCAGCAATTCAGCGTCGGTACCCACGTCGTAAAAGCAGTCAGCCAGGAAAATCCGAAGAAATCAGCACAGGCCACCGCATGGCTCACGGCTTTTGCCGGTAACTACACACACAAGTACGACCATGCTCGCGATGGCGCCAATCTTCAGGAGACAATTCTTACCCCCGACAATGTAAGCGAACCGACGTTCGGTAAGATTTTTGAGTTCCAAACCGGCAAAATTGGAATCCACGCTCAACCGCTATACGCGGCCAATGTGAATATCCCCCATCCGCTGAACGGAGATCCTGGCTATCACAATGTGCTTTACACGGTAACTGAAGATGACAGCGTCTTCGCCTTCGATGCAGATGGTAAAGTCACGAAGCCTCTTTGGTTCACCAGTTTCATTAATCCTCCGAATGTGGTGCCGGTGCCCGGAGCTTGCTTCCACTCCGATTTCAGTGAGTTCGGCATCACCGCGACTCCGGTGATTGATCCCGATACGCAAACGATTTACATCGAGGCTCGTACGCTGGAAAACCCCACGGACCAGTGCAAAGGCACTTTTATTCACCGGCTGCACGCGCTTGATATCACCAGCGGCGCCGAAAAGTTTGGCGGACCCGTTGTGGTCCAGGGCTCGATACCAGGCACAGGCGACGATAGTCAAAATGGAATCCTTGCCTTCAATCCCAAGATGCAGAATGTCCGACCCGGGCTGTTACTGCTGACCACAAACGTGGACACGAATAAGGTCGTGTTTTTTGGATCGGCCTCCCTCGAAGACCAGCTTCCATTCCATGGATGGATTTTGGGGTACGACTCTCAGACCTTGCAGCAGAAGTATATCTATTGCACCAGCCCGAATGGCGCCGCGTCGGGTATCTGGCAAATGGGCGCTGGCTTGGCTGCGGATAGCCAGGGTCGCATTTATGCTCAAACTGGAAACGGGAGCTTTGACGGCCGAACAGAGTTTGGAAGTTCCGTTCTCAAGCTGAATCCCACGAGCAATGGACTGACACTCACTGACTTCTTCGCCCCCAAGAATGTCGGCATTTTGAACAAAAGAGATTGGGACGTTTCTTCAGGCGGCCTGTTGATTCTTCCGGACCAAGCCGGGAAGTTCCCCCACTTGATGGTCGGTGGAGGAAAAGAAGGAACGATCTACGTGCTGAATCGCGACAAACTTGGAAAATACCACAAAACCAACGACAGACTTGCACAGGAAATTGTCGGTGCCATTCGGGCTTCTGGCAATGGGGGAATTTATGGCATTTGGAACTCCCCGAGCTACTTCAACAACATGGTCTACATCTTCGGAAGAGACTATCCAAAGATGTTCCAGCTTCAGAACGGAATGTTGCCCACCACCGCAACCTCTACAGGAACGGTCCAAATGAGGGCACCGAATCCCATCATCTCTGCCAATGGAACGACCAACGGCATTGTGTGGGCTGTTCAATTCGAGATAAGTCCCCCGAAATTATGGGCTTTCAATCCGATGGATCTCACCCAGGAGTATTACGACAGCGAGCAGAATTACAAAAGGGACCACATGCGTTGGCGTGTAGATGCCACTGATCCTTTGGTTGCGAATGGACGCGTTTATGTTGCGACCCGAGAGGAGATCGACGTCTACGGACTACTGCAATAGTGGGGCACGAAACCTCCTGCGATGCTTCATTTCGTAAGTTGACCTTTCAATCTCATAACCCCCACGGCAAAGTATGATTTTGTGATGGCAACGAAGCTGAAAAACCTAGTGGACGGGTTCAACGTGTACATGATGGGAGGCGACCTGAATGGGCACTGCAAGAGTTGTGGCGCAATATCCACCATGGAATACCGAACAGTTATGGCCCTTGCCCGCACCGCACATCACGATGTGACCTCCTTCACTGACAGGACGCGCTCCTTCGTTTTTCATTAGAATGCATCCCGCCTCCCCGAAGAGCAGTCCCACTACGGGGCGCAGCACCCCGTGAGGCGAACGACCAGAATTACCAGGAAATCTGTTTACGTCACACAAGTCAGCCACGGGAATGTGGCGGGAGGAAGAAAATGACTCATGCAAAGAGTGTTCTTTCTAAGACCGCGCATTGCAACCGATTGGAATTATTTTGCGCCAGTGCGTCACTGATACTGACAGTGCTCATGCTGGTGGTCGCTGCCGGCGTCACCGCTGCCGGTGCCCAAACCTACCCCGTCAACAACTCCGGAGCCGACGGTGGAGTCCGGCCAAGACCCGTCGGGGACCACAGCATTCAGCATGTAGTAATCGTCTTCCAGGAGAATCGTACGCCCGACAATCTGTTTCATGGTTTGCCGAATGCCGACATCGCCAATCGTGGGTTGAATTCGAAGGGCCACCTCATTCCGTTGACCCCGAGCCCGCTGGCGATCAACTACAGTCCGCATCACGATCATCGATCGTTCCGGGTGATGTTTGACGGTGGTCGAATGGACGGAGCCGACAAGATACAGGTGAGTTGCTATTGGAAGGACGGGAAATGTCCGCCCCCCAATCCCCAGTTCAAGTATGTCAGTCGTTCGGACGTTGCTCCGTACTTCCAGCTGGCGGAGCAGTATGCTTTCGCTGACCGCATGTTCCAGACCAACCAGGGACCGAGCTTTCCCGCGCATCAGTTCATTATTTCGGGCACTTCGGCGCCCACTACAGACAGCGATTTGTTTGCCGCTGAGAATCCGGGTGGGATCGGAGATCCGAATGACAACACTGGCTGCACCGCCCCGCAGAGGGAATTCGTTAGATTGATCGATCCTCTTGGCGACGAGAGTTTGGAACAGTACCCCTGCTTCGAGCATCAAACCCTGCCAGACCTGCTCGACGACGCGGGAATCAGCTGGCGGTACTATGCCCCGAACCCTCGTCAGATTTGGACAGCACCGAACGCAATTCACCATCTGCGTTTCGGGCCGGATTGGGACGCTGACATGGTTTTCAACCCCGCCCAAGTGTTGACCGACATCGCCAAGGGACAGCTTGCCAATGTGAGCTGGGTGATTCCCCAAGGAGGTGAGTCCGATCACGCTGGAGGAAACAAGGGTTTGGGACCTTCCTGGGTGGCGTCCATTGTAAACGCCATCGGCAACAGCCCGTATTGGTTCAACACCGCAATCTTGGTCACGTGGGATGACTGGGGTGGTTGGTACGACCACGTAGCACCGCCCATCAAGAATTCCTATGAGTACGGATTTCGGGTCCCCCTGATCGTGGTTTCAGCCTACGCCAAGCCAGCTTACGTTTCGCACGTCACGCACGACTTCGGTAGCCTTTTGAAATTTACCGAGAAGGTTTTCGACTTGCCAACACTGGGATATGCAGACCAAGACGCCGACGATCTCTCGGACTGTTTCGACTTCAATCAAGTAGCGCGAAGATTTCAGAAGATTAAAGCGCCAGTCGACGCAAACTATTTCCTAAACGACCCGACCCCTCCGACGGATCCGGACGATGAGTAAGACAAAGATGTCACCGACCAAAGGTGTTGGACGAAAGAGATAGAGCGCTTGCCTAGGAATCAAATGATGCAACGGGAGGACCAAGATGGGCGACAAGGCTACGACCGGCATACCGTGAACGATTCGTTAGCGTTGTCGCAAAATTTCAGACAGGAGGTTGATCTTGTCAGCGCCTTACAATAGCGAGACGAAGATTGGTTCAGCGCACGTTCGACAAATAGAATCCAAGCTCAAGGCGGAAAGAGTGGAGGTATCCGCGCTCGATAGCAAGCTTACAGAAAAAGGGGCGCCGTATTCGAAATGGAAACTTCGTCAAGCGATGTCTAGGTTGAACGAGGTGGAAACGTTCCTCCTGCCGCAAGCCCTGAAAGCCCAAACAGAATACTACGCAGCCAAGTGGCTAGAGACAGCCGAGTACGAGATTGCCGCAGCGGCGCAAACGCGGCAGAACGTTCAAGAAGACTCCGATAAGTTTGGTCCGGATACGGTAGAGATTGGCGACTAAATTTTCCCGGCCTCCGGCCAGTGTATGCAGCCAAGTTCTGGAATCTCCTCGCGTTTGCGCTTCTTCCATCTAAACCTACCTCGCTCCGCCTTAGTATTCCGAATCGGAGTGTGCTGCCTTTGCACCGCCATCTACGGCGTACTTTCCATGTAGCAACGGTCCCTCAGCCTTCCAAAAACTGACCGCTGGAATTTTTCGGGATCGGGACTTGTTGCAACTAATCACTGGATCGCATCCGAGCGACAGCAACTCGGATTGTTATGTGCTTATTTAACCCGCATCACCCCAAAAAGGGGTGCGGGTGGACTGGACCCTTCGGCTGAGACAATCAGTTAAGTCACATTGCGCCGTTCGCTGCCAAAGCGTTGCGCGGCGCGGTTGAAGTTTGCCAGCATGGCTCCGGCTGGGGAAGCGGACGCGGGCGCTGCTGGAGAGCAACCCGCCAGGAATACCCAGCTGGAGACTCATCCACGGCGATGAGCGGGGGCGCGATCGCAAGATCGTGCCCTCATCGCATGGATAGATTTCCCTATGCCTCAGAAAACTCATCCCGCCTCCGTCATGGCCGCGGTTGCGGTGCCCAACAGCGGGAAGCGTTCGAACTCGACCGGAGAGCGGTAGCCCAGAGACGAGTGCAGCCGTTTCTGGTTGTAGATCTGGTCCAGAAAGTCGCTGATGCGGATGCGCGCTTCGGCCAGATTGCGATATTCGCTACGATACACCTCTTCGCATTTCAAGGTTTTCATGAACGATTCGCAGGTGGCGTTGTCCCAGGGATTGGCTGGGCGCGACATACTGATCTGGATCTGGCGCGCCTCTAACACCGCAACATAGTCGTGGCTGGCATACTGCACGCCGCGATCGGAGTGGTGGACCAATCCGGCCGTTGGCCGCCGCTGCTCCAACGCCATCGCCAGTGCGGATAACGTTAGGCTGGTTTCCAGTCCTTGGTCGAGGGCCCAGCCGATGACTCGCCGCGAGAACGCGTCCAGAATGACGGCCAAGTAGATGAACTCCTCCCGCAACCGGATGTAAGTGATGTCGGCCATCCACAGCTGGTTGATCGTGTTCACCGCCAGGGACGCGGCCAGGTTCGGATATACCCGGCAGCCGTGCGCCGAGTCGGTGGTCACCACGAACTGGCGTTTGCGCAGGCAGAGCAGGTTGTCTTTCCGCATCACACGCTGCACCCGCTTGCGATTCACCCGCCAACCCGAACGCCGCAACTCGGCGGTGATCCGGCGACTGCCATAAGTCGGCCACTCCAGAGCCACGCGTTGCAGATGATCGCGTAGTTTCACTTCCTCGGCTCTGGGCGCGGCTCCGGCGCGGTAGAAGCCGGCACGGCTTACCCCCATCAGCGCGCACATCCGACCGATCCTGAGTCGGCTTCCGGATCTCACTTCGCGCTCGACTTGCTGGTAGAGGAGGCGCCGAAACTGGCGGCCCGCAGCTGGCGCTGTTCTTCTACATGCTGCAAGGCTCGCTTCAAAAAATCGATCTCCAGCACCTGCTGTCCGATCTTACGTTCCAATTCCGCGATGCGCGTTTCCTCCATCCGCTTCTGCCCTACGCCGGGAAAGGCACGCACCCCAAACTTCTCTACATCCCGGCTCCAGCGGTATAGGTCTTCGCGGTTCACTTCCAGGCTCCGCGCCACCGCTCCGACCGCTTCTCCCGCCCGCAATCGCGCTACCGCATCCAGTTTGAACTCCTTCGTGAATTTCCGTCGAGGCTCCATCCAGTTTCCCCTTTCCCTGCATTTTAGGGCTTAACTGGTTGTCTCAAATTCGGGGTCCACTCCAGGGAGAGATCACAATGGCGTGTGTCTTGTAACACAGCTAAGCCTTTCGTCTGGGCGGATACTGAACTTAATCGAGACCGGCTCAACTGGTGTGGACTGCGCAAGATGCAATCCTGCCCGAGTGAGCATGCCTGGAGGGCGTCCTACAGAGTTTGTCACAGGAGGCTAGTCCATGCTCTCACCATATGGAATGGAGATTGTCGAAAGTTGTCTTACTTGCAAGCTGCGCGCTGATCGCATCTTCTGTGACCTACCTGCTACCGCGCTGCAGACCCTTGAAAGCATCAAGTACGTGGCCGCGTATCCTCAGGGGGCTGTGCTGTTTGTGGAAGGGCAGATGCCCCGCGGCATCTTCGTACTCTGCAAAGGCACGGTAAAGCTTTCCATCAACTCCCCGGGCGGCAGAAGGATGATTGTGGAACTTGCCGAACCCGGGGAGGTGCTGGGATTGAGTGCGACGATTTCCGGCAAACCCTACGAAGTGACGGCGGAGACGATCGATCCCTGCCAGGTCAATTTCGTAAAGCGCGATGACTTTCTTCGCTTCCTCAAAGAGGATGTGCAGGCCTGCTTCAAGGTGGCGGAGCAGCTCAGCGAAAAGTACCACGATGCTTGCCATGAGGTGCGCTCGCTGGGGTTATCACACTCCGCCCACGAGAAATTAGCTAACTTGCTTCTGGAATGGAGTTCCATGAACGGCGAAGCCGCGAAACCGGAAACTCGGTTGAAGCTTCGACTCACTCACGAGGAAATTGCGAATATGATTGGCACCTCGCGAGAAACGGTGACCCGGCTGCTTGCTGAGATGAAGAAACGTCAGATCGTGGAGTTGAAGGGCTCTACTCTGGTGATTCGCAACGCTGCAGCGCTGCGCAAGATGGCAAACCAAAACTAGCTGCTCCTGATGTAACAGACCGATCGGTGACGGAGTTCGCACACAGGTGTGTGAAAGCGCGCACTTCTCGGCGCACCTCCGTTGGAGGGGTGCGTGCCCGCACCTCAGGGTATCAGATCAAGCCACTTGCTTTGGTCCACTTAGACGACTTGTGTTGAAGTCTTCCTCCGGCTGAGAAGAGTGGCCATGGACTTGCCAAAGTAGCTGTGAGCGGAGGCAGCATATGGCCACGCATATCGTAAACAATGTCCAGAAACTGGGACCAACAGTCAAAACCTTTTGCGATTTTCCCCCAGCCGTAGCCGATGCTCTCGAGCAGGAAGCAATCACCACGACGTATCCGACGGGAGCGGTCTTGTTCGCGGAAGGGCAGGCTCCGCGTGGAGTCTTCATCGTGCGTCGCGGCCGGGTAAAGCTTTCCATTTGCGGCAGCGATGGCAGAACCCTGATTCTGCGAATTGTGGAGCCCGGTGTCCCGTTGGGCGTTGCCGCCGCCGTTTCCGGACGCCAATACGAAGCCACCGCTGAGACTCAGGAGCCATGCGAGATCAGTTTCCTACGGCAAGCCGATCTGCTGCGCCTCATGCGTCAGCACGGCGACCTCGCCCTCTGGGTAACCCAGCACATCAGCCTGGATTACGCTTGCACGTGCCGCGAGATCCGTGACCTGATACTTTCCGACTCCGCCAGCGAACGGCTTGCTCGACTACTGGTGGGATGGCTCGACCAGAACACTGCAGCCATAAACCCCACCCAAATGAAGCTGGCATCGACTCACGAAGAGATCGGACAGATGATCGGCGTGTCGCGCGAGACCGTCACCCGACTTTTCGTGGATTTCAGAAAACAACGTCTCATCCAGCAGAACGGCTCTACGCTTGTCGTCCCCAACCGCGCTGCCTTGGAGTCCCTGATCATGGCATAGCGAAGGGCGTACGACACCCGGCCCAAGAAGGAGGGTGGGATGACCAACCCCCAGAGTTACGCTCCCAGGCCGAATGATCTTGTCCTTCTTGAGGATAACGATAACAGGCTAGTGGTGGTTAATGTCGACGCCAGCAGAAGGACGGCCGATTTGAAGACGATTGCCGGTCCGGCAATTCTTTACGAAAATATCCCGTGGTCAAAGCTGTCTTACCGCCAGGAGTGCTAGAATCCTTATCTCGAGCGTAACGAGTTTCGTCAGTCATGCGGCTTGAAAACACTTACTTAGTTCCCTGATTTATCCCCTGTTAAAGGCCCCTTGGGCAACTCGTCGGCAGTGTCAAGATCTTAGGACGACCAAACGGATTGCCTGAGGATGGGCGTTGCCCGGAACAATCGGGACGCATCATTTGCCGAGGCAGGTTGACTCCGCGGCCTCAGAGGGGTGATCTCCTTCACGATTCGGGCAAGAATGCCGGTGCAGGCACACGCGGCAACTTGGTTTGAAAGCTTCGCCGGACGACCACCACTCCGATGAGGATGTAAATCGGAGCCAGCACATACAAAAGGTGGGGAACCTGAAGCATGGTAGCTGCCTTGCACTTAGCAATTCTCCGCGTCCGCGACACCGAGGTCTGTGATCTAGATCACACAACTCGAGTGGTTACTGAGTTCCTGGCGAGGATTCAGAGCAGAATCCAATTACTCTCTGTGCTGCGTGTCACGCTACTGTGCATCACTGCTGAGTCGACCGAGGGAGGTCAACTGGGAGGTCGGTAGGGTACCATTGTCACCGACACCGTGCACATTCTTCATGTGGTTGGGGCGAGGCCGAACTTCGTGAAAGCCGCACCGGTAATGCGGGCTCTCGATAGTTGGCCCGGTGTCCAGCAAACTTTAGTCCATACCGGTCAGCACTACGACAGGAATTTGTCTGACGTTTTCTTTTCCCAGCTGGGCATGCCGGAGCCGGATGTGAACCTCGAAGTGGGTTCCGGCAGCCATGCAGTGCAGACTGCCGAAGTGATGAAACGGTTCGAACCGGTGGCCTTGGAGCGAAAACCAGACATCGTACTCGTCTACGGAGACGTGATTCTACCGTTGCAGCAGCTTTGGTGTGTTCGAAGTTGCTCATTCGTGTGGGCCACGTTGAGGCTGGACTTCGTTCCTTCGATCGTACGATGCCGGAGGAAATCAACCGTATAGTCACGGACCGGCTTGCCGATCTCTTGTTTACACCCTCGGAGGATGGAGACATCAACCTTCAACGCGAGGGGGTTTCGGCCAGCAAGATTTACCGGGTAGGAAATGTGATGATCGATTCTCTTGTCCGCCTTCTCCCGGCTGCCATGCAATGTGCGGGGAATGGCCGGGCGGAACGCTACGCCCTCGTTACGTTACATCGGCCCGCCAACGTTGATCACAGCGCAAGCTTGCGGAGCATTCTCAAGGTACTTCTTGAAGTGAACGAACAGTTAGAGGTGGTCTTTCCCGTGCGCCCGCGAACGCGCCGACGGATCGAGCAATTTGGCATCAACACCGAAAAGCGGCATCTGCTGGAACCGTTGCCTTACATCGAATTTCTTTCACTGCAGCGCCGGGCTGCGGTGGTCATCACCGACTCGGGTGGCATACAGGAAGAAACCACCTTTCTGCAAGTGCCGTGTTTGACCGTGCGCAATAACACAGAGCGCCCTGTGACGGTTCACATCGGAACAAACGTCCTCGTCGGACAGGATCTAGGGCTGCTGAACTCTGAGCTCAAAAGGATTCTCGAAGGAAAAGCCAAGAAGGGATCGATACCGCCGTTGTGGGACCGCCATGCGGGGGAAAGGATTGCTGAAGCGCTCCAGGCCTACGCGGCTGGGACTCAATCTCCGCCGCGATCGAACGGTTCATGTATCTAAAGAACAACCTCTAACCGGAATGAATTGAGGGGGCGACAGCGCGCACAGCGCTATCGCCTTTCGTTCTTTGGCTTGTCATTTCTTGCAGGTCCTGTGTGACGCACCGTTGGGTTCGATCTTGTCCGGAACTTCTTGCCAATCATTAATCCCCGTTCGGCAATGCGAAGAACCACTAAACGTTTCCGATTTCGCCGGTTCCGCGCTGCAAGTATGACCCCAGAGGGATCAGCATGGCGTTGTTAGAAAACCTTCTCAAAATCAAGCTTCTTGGAGCCGCATCAACATTGGTCCGCACTCATAAAACCCCCAAGCGTTAGAAATGGGTAGTCTTCTAACATAGATTCTGCTGAAAGCAGGCATTACTTTCACGACCGGGTGAAGGGTAGGAACTATTTCGCCTCGGCATGCAACGCTTGGCGTGTAGCCTCAAGAGTGTTAATCAGAGACTCTCTAGGAAGCTTCTGGACGATCGGTTCGATAATCCATCCCAGCCCCAATGGCACGTCTCGCGTCAGTGAAATGGCTCGACACTCAATGTACACGCCACTCTCTCGTTCCTGGAACCTCCAGTAGGAATACAGGCGCCATAGGAACCCGTGACCTGTATCGGGCGGCAGCACCGTCTCTTCCGGGCTTCCTGCATTCTCCACTTCAGCAACCCGCGTCGTGTACGAGCGACAAGTCCAGCGCGTTCGGTCCAGAGAACGATAATGGACGTCATGATCGGTATCGAGGACCACCGTCATGATTTTCTTCTTGAGAAGTCGTAGATAGATTTGGAAATTGTTGTCCCGATGGCTTATTAGCCTTGAGGCAATCACCTCGGGCTTATAGATATTCTTGTGGTTATCGTAGTCCTGGACCAGCGCCAAGGTCTTTTTGAGGTTCGTGGCAGGAATGAATGCGGCGCCGATCCAGTCATGGATCAAACCACTAGGCACTTTGACCGGCCCTTGGTTGGCCCAGAATTGCGCCACAACTTGTCCTCCGCGGACCAACTGGACCCTCTCCGAACTAACGTCAGACCAGAGGAATGGACCTTTCCCGTGCGGCTTCTGGTCCATCCGGGCTTCGGCCTCACGAACATATCCATCAAAAGCCCCCACCGTTTGAGGCTTCAACTGTACCGGTTTTGCAGTTTGCGCCATCGCAGCCGATCTATTGCCAATCGTGATCCGCCCATATTCAGTTGTCTTAGCCGCAACGCGCGTCCGTCATGTGGGACGGTTCGTTTGTGCCCAGCCGCTCCACCGGCCCCATCCAGGCTCTCTCTCAAAAATCGCGATCGAAAGTCACCTTCGGCTCCAGTGGCCCTTCAGCCGAATACAGGTCGAGCAGGCGAAAGTGCACTGCTTCCAACCGCTGGCCCACCATGTCGACTGTCCGCCTTAGCAGTTCGTAGCCGAGGTCATAGTGTTTTTGGCATTTCGCACGCAAGCACTTGCCGTTGATCGCGATGGCGCGAACCGGCCCCACGGCACGGGCATCAAAATGCCAGCGATAAGGTGCAACCAGCCATGACCATCCCAACATCTCGCCTTCGGCCGCCGTCTCGATTATCCGACGCGGGCGTTCTGCTGCAACTTCGAGCGCAACTTTGCCTTCCCGGATCAGATAAAAATGATTGGCCTCCCCTCCCTCTCGAAAGAGGTGTTGATCCGCCTCGAAGCGGACATTCGAAGCGCAGCTGATCAGTAGCTCAACGTAGTCGGGCTGCAACCCGTTGCAGAAGGGGTGTTCAACAATAACGCGTCCTAGATTTTCCATGACAGCTCTCCCCGTTCGATCAGATGATTCTTGCTCTGTTAACAAGGTGAAAATGCGCAACGCGATCTCTTCTTCCGCTTCGCCAACGAACTAGGCGGACTTGCTACAATTCGGCGGGCTTGGAATCGAAGATTCCCACTACCTCTTCATAATCCCACCGTTTAGCGAATCCAGCTGCATCCGCCAGTTCAATTCTTCTAGCCGCTTTCGCATTTCATGCCCGCACGTTTCACGAGCATTGCAGTGTTCACAGTCTGGACGGTGGATTCTCAGGAGCGACAACAGGTTGCATTTTAGCTTCACGACCGACCTCGCAGGATTCAGGTCATTCGCCTCAGGGAGTGTTGCGTCTCAAATGGTGGGAACAGCTCTTCGGAGAGGCGGGACGTATTATGCCATACGATGCGGGTGTCCTTTCAATAAATTTGGCTACTCCTTGGCTTCCCGATGTCATCATCTAGAACGGTGATGCCCATCACGGTAGGCGCAGCCGAATCCTCGCAACTTAGTTTCGAGGCTCCGAGTTCTTCCTCATACGCAAGTCGGCCCACAAAACCCAAATCAAGGCAACTCGGAGAATATCGGATTTCCCCCGACCGTAGAGCCATCAGCGCAGTGACGACTATCACGCTCTGACGTGCAGCGACGCGGCGCAGGCAAAAATGCTGACAACTCTTCGTGGAGAAAAAGTAGCAGATTTGCAAAAAGCAACCCCGGAGCATTTGCCCCCGGGCTTGGATTTATGGTTCGTCCCATCAACGTTTGTCGGCTCAGGCGGTCATCGTCTCGACGAAGTGCTCGCACAGTGTAGTCTCGAGGTTGTGGTAGTTCGTCACCACCGGCGTCGTCAGAAATGGTTTCAGGATGTCAAACACTTTGGGATACCACTCTCTCTCATAGCGCTCAGCATCCTGCTTGCTTGTCCACAGGCTGATGTTAAACCACTTGTCCTCTTTCATCTTCTCCGGGAAAAAGGGCAGAATCTCCAGGAAGTCGGTCTGCTTCTTGAGGATGGGCAGCACTTGGTTCTTCATGACCTTCACGAACTCTTCTTTCTTGTCCGGTTTCACTTCGAAATTGAGGATACGTGCAAACATGGTAGTGCTCCTTTCCTTTGTGAGATAAGAACGGGTGCGAAGCGGGGGCCCTCGGCCCAGAGAGGCTTCAGTGTCTTCGAACGCCGGGAACTCACGCCGAGCGCGATCCTACCAGCATGGCTCTGTTTAATGCAGTGACAAATGACTGCCATCGCAGTGCACTACGACGCATATTTCCATGAACAGCTAAGCCGACTGCGAGAGGCACGGGGGGAGTTAGAATAGGCTAACCGTGCACTATGTTGCGCTGCTGCCGACGGTCTAGTTGGGCCAACTTTCTTCTGGAAGAGCAGTCGGTTTGCCAAATGAAAGAATTTGGTACGCAAATATACGCCGCGGTTCGATCCGGCAAACTCAAAGAACCTTTCAATGCCGCGATGGTGAAGAAAGTTTGTCCGGGCTGGTCGGACAGGACGTACCACACGTTTTTGTCGAAACACGCAGTGGGGAATGCCGATGACAATACTCCATTGTTCGTGCGCGAAGGGCGGGGCTTCTATCGCTTAAATGTGGGTACGCCAAAGGAAGAAGTCCGGTTCTTTGGGCTGAACTGAATCAAAACCACGCCGCTCCCGGAAAACAATCGCTGGGGCGGTCACATGATCTTCTATTCTCGGTCAGAGTTTGGGCTGCCCCGTTCGCGAGGCGCCCATCCTGACTTTCCATGGCGTCGTGGATCTCTAATCCAAGGAGGCCACCTTGCCAGCAATTCTCAATGCATTATAAAAGAGCGCCCGACTTTCGACGGGAGTGTAACGGCTGCGATTTGCGACTTCGTCAGCTTCATACGTTTACGTATCGCGGGTTCGCAGCGCTGCGGATACGGGTTGTCTTCGGGGTTAAAGCTCGGTACCAGGGACACGGCGGGATAACCCCGCGTTAGGCCCCCGCTACGGCCCCGCGCGCTGGGAAATCCGCTCCG
Organism: uncultured Acidobacteriota bacterium; assembly: GCA_963837015.1. Lineage (GTDB taxonomy): Bacteria > Acidobacteriota > Terriglobia > Terriglobales > Acidobacteriaceae > JABDBE01. The sequence continues at coordinate 42,381 of CAWIMI010000039.1, forward strand.
GTAGCGGGTCCTGAAGGCCCCCGGGGTTAGTAAAGCCGCGCGTTTCAGGCGTGATGCGCGTCACAGACAAGGCCGACCACACTCGTGTAGAAAGAAGTTGCGTTCATGATGAACCCTCCTTGCTGGAGGGGCCGAAGTTGGAAGAGCCGAACCGCCGCGAACCCGGTTCGGCTTTTCTGCGAAGGGCTTTCTTCTACGTGAAGCCGACCGCATAATGACTTCGCGATGCTCCGAATCCCCGCTAATCACATTCCTATGTGCGATAGGTCACTGACAAAAACTGGCCGAAAAGTGAGAATCTTCGTAGCATCTCGGAGGATTCCCCGTCCTCTTGGTTTATATCACCTCGAAACCCATGCCCATCAAGCAGCGACTTTGCAGGTTCCTTTTCGGAACAAGCGCGTGCACGACAAAGGGTGAACTACGGATCGTATTTTTTGGGCTTGCCCTATTGGTCTTCGTGAGTCAATCCATATTCAGTGAAGAGGAAGCTACCCCATCTGCCATAGACACCTACGGGTCGTTGCGCCTTGCGCCACCTACGCAGAATGTCCGCGCCTTCCCACAGGTAAGCCTGGGAGGCGATCGCAAACTGGAATATCTGGGGACATTTTGCGCCAACGCAAAATACAAGAAGTCATCGAAGTTCACTCGTGCTCTTGAAAAGCTGGGTTCAACTTCACGGTCCACTTCAGCTCTTGGCGACGACGCGGCAGGACAAACTGAGGTTCCCTGGTGGATGACGCTTCCCGCGCGCAGGGCCGTGGAAGACTTCGAAGCTCCGGCCCATGCCACCAAAATCGCGCAACCAGCCTCCAACTTGGCAAGTATCCGCGATACAGTCGTAACCTTTGCCTATGGGCCGGCTAGGGTGATGGGGACGCCGCATCAACTGACCACCGACTCCATGCTGCGCGTCATCATCAGTGATCCCGACCGGCGGGCCGTTCATGTGTTTGACCCGAAAGGAAAGACTTCCTTCAGCATTCTGGGCGATCAAGGTCGCAGACTGCATCTGCCTGCCGGAGTTGCGGTCGATGCTGAAGACAACATTTACATCGCTGACTCCGATCGGGGATGGGTGCTGGTCTATAACCAGCACGGGCAGTTCGTCCGCTATATCGGGGTGTTCCATGGCGAAAACGTGTATGAACATCCAACCGGGATTGCAATCGATCGGAAGACCGGCCGCTTATACCTCGCGGATACCCCACGCAATCTAGTTTTTATCCTCGATCTGCAAGGCAACGTTTTGAAGCGTGTGGGCAAGGATAGAAACGGCAATGGCACGGGAGAATTCGTATCTCCGACGCAGATCACCCTGAGCGATCACGGAATTGTCGTTCTAGATACGGAGCGGTCACGGATTCAAGTCCTGGATCTCGACGGCAACCGCACTGGTTGTTATCGCGTTGTTACCGGTGTTGGTACGGACAACGGCTTGGCCGTAGATAGGGACGGAAATATCTACGTTAGTTATGTTGCGAAGTCCATCATCGGTATCTACAAACCGGATGGGATGCCGATGGGTGCGTTTGGACAACCCGGCAGTAGAATTGGAGAGTTTCTCTCTCCAAGCGGATTGTGGATTGATGCCAGCAACCGCATCTATGTCGCTGACACCGAAAATGGGCGGGTACAAGTCTTTCAAATCAGCAACCAGCCAACCGAGGCTTCCAGCCTGCAGTCGCAACGAAGTGAGACCCGGGTTAGATACCCGTTCGTTAAGTTCTCCCGAAGAGAAGAACAGGCGGGGCACATGCCCTCCGCGATTCGCACCTTGCCACAAGCCGCCGAGAAAGCGCTGCCTTAAGGCGCAGCTTTCTGCTAGACCACTGATCACTCTCCGAATCTCGTCATAAAGCAATAGACGGCGTACCCACCGAGAAATGCAATGCCGAGCGCGATCAAAACCTTTAGGACTGCCGAGACCCACTTTCGGCGGCTCGGTTCCAGGCCATTCGGAGGTTTCAGCAATCGGATGTTCTGGCGTTCGGCCATAGTGTTCCCACGCAGATGCAGTGGCTCCCGGCTTTCATGCGGCAACGGGTTCGTGGGAATTGCACTCTCTGCTATCTGCCAGCTATCGAAATCACGAGTACGATCAACACGAGAAATAAAACAAGCGCCAGTCCTCGTGCCCATTCCAACATGGCCTCGTCGTGGGTCACGGCGTTGCCTGCCGCGATCTGTTGCGTTCGAGTGACCGGGCGCCACTTCTTCAGAAACTCTGTTTTCTTCTCCAGCGTGGGAATGCACTTAACGATGCGGGCAAACATAAGAGACTCTCCTCTCCGTTCCTTGGAGTAAGAGACCCGGAAGCTTCCTCATCGCCCGGGGGAGTTTTCGAGTCGGGGTGCAACCAAGATTATTCCCCATAAGACCGAGAGTCAGTGACCCGCGACACACAACCGTGTGACTAGAGGCCCGAACTCGGCTTGCACCCTGACCTCCGATTCTTCTTAGCTAGCTGGATTATGTAATGCCGGGCCGCGAATCATGCTGCAGGAGGTCAAGCCGCATAGTGACGAAATCATTACGCTCGCGATAAGCGCTCTAGCACTCCTGGCGGTAAGAAAGCTTAGACCACGGGATATTTTCGTAAAGAATTGCCGGACCGGCAATCGTCTTCAAATCGGCCGTCCTTCTGCTGGCGTCGACAGTAACCACCACCAGCCTGTTATCGTTATCCTCAAGAAGGACAAGATCATTCGGCCTGGGAGCGTAACTCTGGGGGTTGGTCATCCCACCCTCCTTCTCGGGCCGGGTGTCGTACGCCGTCCGCTATGCCATGATCAGGGACTCTAAGGCAGCGCGGTTGGGGACGACAAGCGTAGAGCCGTTCTGCTGGATGAGACGTTGCTTTCTGAAATCCACGAAAAGTCGGGTGACGGTCTCGCGCGACACGCCGATCATCTGTCCGATCTCTTCGTGAGTCGATGCCAGCTTCATTTGGGTGGGGTTTATGGCTCCAGTGTTCTGGTCGAGCCATTCCACCAGTAGTCGAGCAAGCCGTTCGCTGGCGGAGTCGGAAAGTATCAGGTCACGGATCTCGCGGCACGTGCAAGCGTAATCCAGGCTGATGTGCTGGGTTACCCAGAGGGCGAGGTCGCCGTGCTGACGCATGAGGCGCAGCAGATCGGCTTGCCGTAGGAAACTGATCTCGCATGGCTCCTGAGTCTCAGCGGTGGCTTCGTATTGGCGTCCGGAAACGGCGGCGGCAACGCCCAACGGGACACCGGGCTCCACAATTCGCAGAATCAGGGTTCTGCCATCGCTGCCGCAAATGGAAAGCTTTACCCGGCCTCGACGCACGATGAAGACTCCACGCGGAGCCTGCCCTTCCGCGAACAAGACCGCTCCCGTCGGATACGTCGTGGTGATTGCTTCCTGCTCCAGGGCATCGGCTGCGGGTCGCGGAAAATCGCAAAAAGTTCAGCGGATGCTGGATAGCGACGGGGTCCCAGGGCTCTCCCAAGATCAGCCCGCCTTGCCGAAAACGACCCGTCTATCCGAGATAGTGCAGATCAGGGCCTCAGGGGTCACATCAAAAGCGGCCAACGGAAGTTGGCTTGGGACTAGGTTGTTTTACTCCGCCGCCTCCTGAGGAGGCAAGTCTGTTTTCGTGCGCCAACTCCGTGGACCGCATTTGAGCACATGGCCGTGATGGAGGAGACGATCGAGCATAGCGGTAACGGCGGCGCTGTCGCCGAGCAGTTTGCCCCAGTCGTCCACCGGTCGGTTCGAAGTGAGCAAAGTGCTGGCGCGCTCATAGCGCCGCATTACGATTTCCAGTAAGTCCTCGGCGGCAGTCATGGGTAACTTCCGCATGCCGAGGTCGTCGATAATCAGAAGCGGTACGGAAACGAACAGTTCCATGCATTCTTTGCGGGTTCCATCGATGGTGGCTTCGGCCAAGTCATCGAGCAGTTTATGGGTTTCGCGATAGAGCACGCGATAGCCCTGTTGGATAGCGGATTGTCCGATGGCCTGCGCGAGATGACTTTTGCCGGTGCCGGGTGGCCCTAATAACAAAGCATCTTCGTGGCGAGCGATGAAGGCACCCGTAGCCAGATCGAACACCAGGCTGCGATTCATTTTTCGGTTGAAGTTGAAGTCGAAGTTATCGAGAGTTTTCTGCGGGTCGCGGAACTGGGCCTGTTTTTTTCTGCGTTCCAGCAGTCGTTCGCCGCGACGAGTGAGTTCGTCGGAGACGAGACAGGAGAGAAAGTCGATCGGAGGCATGGCTTCGGTCTGAGCTTGGTGAAGCCGGGTTTCGAGCACGGCGGCGATTCCGCCCAGTCGTAATTGTCCTAAAGCTCGATTCAACTCAATAAGGTTCATCTTCTGGCTCCTGGGTTCTGAGGTTGATGAGATCGCGGTAGTGGACCAGTTCGCGAATGAGCGGATCGACTTGCCGCAGGGTGAGTTGTGGGGCGCGTTCGAGATAGCGACGAACGAAGCGGTACTGGTGCACTCCCATTTCGAGAGCCGCCGCGCAGGCATCCTCGACCGCGGCGGTACCGAACTTCTTGGCCAGCGCGAGCACGCCCAGGATGCGACGAATGCCGGCTTCTCCGAGCTGGCTATAAATAAGGTGACAGAGCGTACCGATGTGAGAACCGGCACGTCCGGCTCGCCACAGCAACTGGGAAACCTGAAGCGGCATGTGCTGGGGACGGTCTTCTGTCTTAATGCGATACCAGCCGCGTTTCTGGCGTACATGCTCGCGCAGCAGCAGTCCGTTCTTGGGATCGAGAATGCGCACGTACAGCTCATCCCACTGCACCTTCACTTCTCGTCCGATCCAGCCCGGCGGAAGGCCGTAGTAGGCGGCATCGACTTCGACGCAGCCGTCCAGATTCACACCCCGCTTGCCGTGCTGGTAGTAGCGAAAAGGTTCCAGGGGAAGCGGCAGCAAGGCGGGTTTTTCTTCGGCAAACATGGCGGCGACTTGGCGCTTGGTGGTGCCATGAATGCGGGTATCGGCACAGCTTGCCTCCCAACGATCCAGATAGGCTTGGGCCTCCTCCAGGCTCTCAAAGCGTTTTCCCTGGAGCGCTCGTTGGGCGTGGCCGACGCCGGATTCAACTTTTCCTTTTCGATCTGGATCCTTGATCCGACAGGGCAGGGCTACGGCGCCATAGTGCGCCAGGACGTCGCGATAGAGAGGATTCAGAGTGGGATCGTAGATGTCAGGGACGAGCACGCCTTCGCGCAAATTATCCAGAACGACCACCCGCGTAGCCCCACCCAGGCGACGGAATGCTTTCTCATGTAACTCGGCCCAGATGCGCGAACTGGAGCGAAACGTTAGAAAGCGTACCGCCTTGCGACTACAGCCGAGCACCATCACGAACAGTCGGGTCCGTCGATATTTTCTGGTCTGCGGATCCCGGACCATTGCGCCCGTGCCGTAGTCCACTTGGGACTCTTCTCCGGGAGCGGTCCGAATCACTGCGCGAGGCTGCAGTGGCTGCTGTCCACGCAACTTGCGCACGAAGCGCTTAACCGTCTGATAGCCACCACCGAAGCCACTCTCCGATACCAAGTCTTGCCAGATTGCGGTGGCATCACGGCCCCGGCTCAGACCCAGTTCGATCGCTTCACGAAAGGGTTCGCAGACACTCCGTTTAGGATTTTCTGCTTTCGACTCCACGCCCAACCCGGTGGTCACTTCGTTGGCCGGTTTTGCGCTTTTGGCTTTTGCTTTTTCCTTCGTAGAAAGGTTTTCGGGGTTGGGGTTGGTGCTGGGGTTGGCCGTTCTCTCCACTGGGCCCGCGTCGGACCCGGTGGTCACTTCGTTGGCCGGTTTTGCCGGTGCCCGCCGTCCCCACGCACCCGGCCGCCGCACCCCGACACCGACCGCCTTCAGATAGGCGCTAGCCGTTTCTCGCCGCACCCCGGTCTCCTGCTCGATGCGCCGCAACGGCCATCCCAGTCGTCCCAGGGCTATTACTTGTTGTCGTTTCGCTTCGCTCAAGACGTTGCTCATATCGACGAAGGCTAAATGCCTCACGCCGAAATCAACGTCCCGGGCCTCATTCTCGTTGGCCGGTTTTCAGGTGACCCTCATTGGCCGGTTTTGGGTGACCCCCGAGGATCAGGGAAGATACCTGAGAAAGTTACACCGGCCAAAGACGCCGCAAACAAGAAACGCAAAAGATTCAACGGGCCCGACATCGAGTCCGGGGAAAGAACGTGCGAAGAAGAACGCGACGCGTGAGGGATTCTTCGCGCGAGAATTGGTGCTGAACGACAAAGAGCGACGGCAGTTGGACACAAAACGACTGCACGACCTGTCTCGCCCATTACCCTGAGGATTCAGGGGTCGAACCTTCACCGGCCTTGTTCCTTGTGCGCTTACCTCCATCGAACTAACCGTGCCACCAACACCGCCAATAAAGTTGCCCTGCTACTGCCTCTCCGGAGCCAAGGGTAACCGTGGTAGTACCTGTTACCGTTGACAGTTTTTCAGTAACTGAAAACGGGACCGTGCAGGACGATAGTGGCATAACTTTGCCAACTTCCGTGCCGCCCTCGCTTTGTGATTGTCGAGTGAGCGCAGACCGCATCATCTGCACCATCTTCGAGAGATCAATTTGGAAAGGAAAACCCCCAACCTCTCCGTATTTACACAAGCAGCTTGACATCACCAGTGCGAAGCCCAGCTGCGACTCTAGAAGCGGACCGTGATAAGATTAAAACCGATTTAGGCTGAACGTCGCTGTATTGCGGAAGTGGTGGAACTGGCAGACACACCATCTTGAGGGGGTGGCGCCGAAAGGCGTGGGGGTTCAAATCCCCCCTTCCGCACCAAGTACAACCCAGCGCAAAGGCGACCGCAAGATTTAGCGGACTGGTTCGCTGCCTACTCTCCCGCACAGGCGTTCGATCACTTCGTCCATACGCCAGTGGGCCACAGTCAGCCTGCGCTTGGCTGCGCTGCGGCTGATGCCGAGAATCACGGCCGCTTCCCCGACACTAAGTCCCTGAATTTCGCAAAGAAGAAATACCTCTCGGTAACTTCGCCGTAACTGTAACCCGTGCATGAGGACTGCCTGCATCACTCCCGACGGAATATGGGAACGCTCGGCCAACAGGCGCTCTTGAAGACCTTTTCGGCGGAGTGGTTCCGTCATAGTTAAGCTGGAGATCGCTACGCTTGACATCCGATTAATTGCTACCTCACATTGAGCGGCGAAGAATCAGCAAAGCTCTATCCTTTTTCGGCCGTGAGCAAATGCCCCGAGTCACGCCGAAGCCGTAGGACAAACGGCTCCGGCGAAGCTGAAGAACGCTGCCTCTCCCCCCGGCGGCAACTGTTCCCCATCGGGATGCTGGTACCACCAAAGCAGTTTGCTCCCAGGGTGTACCGGCGAACAATCAACCTGGGCATCACCAGTTTCGGGAGTGCCCGGTTCGATGCTCATTCCTATGGTGCATCCAGGACGGATTCCGTTTCATGGTGGGTATTTTTCAGATAGGGAATCGCGGGCGACACCCATTCAGCAGGATGGCTGGCAGTCGTTTCACAGCCTACGGGTGTAGAATAGCTGCCACTTGGGCGCGCAGAGGCTGGTGTCTTGCAATTCCACGACTTCGACGAGTCATATCTAGAACGGCTATGTTCGGGCGATTTCCGGACAGAGAGCCATTTTGTCGCCTATTTCAGTGAACTGATCCAATTGAAACTGCGTTCCCGGGTTCGTTCTCCTCAAGCCGTCGAAGACCTGCGGCAAGAGACCTTTGCGCGGGTGTTCGTTGCCCTGCGCAGTCAGGGAAAATTAAGGCAGCCGGAACGGTTAGGAGCCTTTGTGAATTCCGTTTGCAACAATGTCTTACTCGAACACTATCGCTCGTCTTCAAAGGAAGATTCGATCGAAGACGAAGAAAGCGCGAATGTCCCCGATCCGTCGCTGGACGTGGTGGCGATCCTATCCCACAAGGAGATGGAGCAAAAAGTACGCCAAGTCCTAGACGAGTTGTCGGAGAGGGATCGGCGCCTGCTACGGGAAATATTCCTGGAAGAACGCGACAAGGACGCGGTTTGTCATGATTTTGGCGTCGACCGGGACTATCTCAGAGTCCTGCTTCACCGTGCTAAACAGGCTTTTAAGGCAGTCTATTTAAAGCAGACGCCGGCTGGCATACGAGGCACCGCGGCAGACTAACACTATGAAACGATTTGTCCTTTCTGTTCACTATCCAGCGAGGGACATTTACGGACATGGACCATAGCGAATCAATTCGTTTGATGGCTTCGGAGAAGTATCTGCTTGGCGAGTTGACGCCTGAGTTGCGTGATCAGTTCGAGGAACACTTCTTCGGATGTCAGGAGTGCGCCCTCGAGGTTCGGGCAGGCGCTGCGTTCGTCGAGCACAGCAAAGTTGTGCTTTCGGAGCCTATCGCCGTTTCTCCGGTGAGCATGCCTGCGGCGGCTTCTGCGAAGCCAGACTTGTTCGCGTGGCTGCGTCCGGCGTGGGCTGTGCCCGTTCTGGCTGCCCTGCTGCTGGTCGTCGGATACCAGAACCTGGTGACATACCCCAAACTCAAGGGCGAGGCCGCCGCTTTCAGCCGGCCGCAGATTCTTGCGTCGGCTTCGTTGATTAATGCAAACACCCGCGGAGCAGGCAAGACAGTTGTTTCGGCAGGTCAAGATGAGCCGTTCTTGTTATTTGTAGACATTCCCGCCGACCCGCGTTTCTCTTCCTATATCGCTGAGTTAGATGGTCCTGCCGGAAACTCCGAATGGTCGCTTGCAATCCCCGCCGAAACCACTAAAGACACTGTGCCGATCCGCGTGCCCGCAAGCCGCCGCGGAGTCGGCATGTACACGCTCGTGGTGCGCGGGGTAGACTCCTCCGGCGGGAAAGGTATTGAAGTCGGGCGGTATCCTTTTGAGTTGCAGATCCGAAACTAGATACGAATTAAGCTTCGGACGGCAAGGAGAGATCGAAATGGACACGAATAGCAGAAAAGTTCATTACTACCATGCAGACGCTAGTGCGCTGGGCGGGCACATCCGGCGACCGTTCGATAAGCCGATCCCAGTGCAGGCTCCAGTGTCGTTGCCACCGGTCGGAGGATACGCGGCGCGGCGTCGCAAGGCTTTCAACGTAAAGAGCATCGTTGCCTTCGAAGCTGCCTACACCCAGGTTTCAGGCAGTGCGAATCGCGAAACCGGGGCGTCTACAACCCTGGTCACAGCCACAATCGAAAAGTTTAATGTGCTGGACACTTTTACCGCTGACCGAATGGTTGCACAGATATCCCTCGATCACCCGCGTAACGGATACATTCCGAAAGTGAGCTTGATCGGAACCCAGTTCGAGAATGTCCGGATTGGCGGCAATCCAGTGGAGATCATTCTTGATCTCGACATATGCAAGCACAGCAATGCTGGCGAATTCCCCAACCAGCGTTGCATGCAGGATCAGCAGTTCCTCGCGAAAGTTAAGGAACAGTACCGCCGCATTAACGACCCGGCATCGATGCCGGACTGGATTGAAGACAGGACAATTCCCGGTTGGGTAAAAGATAGGTATCAGTGGGATAATTCTGATGCCTCGCTCCGCGACAAGGGCTATGTCCTATGTACGATCGTCAAAGAAATTCGGGGAAAGTTTGCCGGGAAGCACTATCACAACATTATCGAGATACCCGAGTTCGGCAAGATTTTCCTGGGCGAACTGGTGGTGGATTGCGAGTCCTTCCAACTGATTATGGCGAGGTTAGAGTTGGGAAGTCCGACCGAAGCATGTATCAGCGCCGCAGTCGGCAAGGCCAATGGCAAGGGCGGTGGCGGCTAGGTCAGCTGATACTCGTTCTGGTAGTGATTTCTCTTGTCGCTTGTGAACCTTCTCATGATCCGCTGAGCGAATTCGAACGTGTACGACAGCTTTTTTTGCGTGGAGATTTGATTCGTGCGCAGACTGCAGCTGAAGAGGCCCTTAGGTATTATTCGAGGACCAATTCGCAATGGGCTTGGAAATTCCGCCTTCTAGATGCACGAATCATGAGTTGGCGAGGAATGAATCAGGACGTGCTTCTTGTCCTGAACTCTGAGCTGCCCCCTTTTCTCCGAAATACCGATTTGGACCTCCGACGGCAACAACTGGAGGGGCTTGCCTTCGCACGTTTACACCGTTTTGCGCAGGCCGAGCAAGAACTAACCTTGGCGGCGAACCGTTGTGCTCTCTCTGATTGCCCAGCCTTCGGGGAAGTGTTAACCGCTCAGGGCTTCCTTGCAGTGGAAAAGGGAGAATACGGTCATGCCCAAGAGTTCTTCGAAAGGAGTCTTCTGTTTTCCCGTCGGCGTAAAGATCCATTCGAGGAGGCACACGCACTGCTCGCGCTAAGTAACGCCGCGCTGCTGGAAGAACACTTCGACGAGGCCGTTGATTGGGCGAGTAATGCCAAGAAGGCAGCCGAGGCGATTGATGCCGGCCTGATTGTGGAGATTGCGCTGGGAAATCTGGGTTGGGCGTGTTACAAAACGGGCGACTCCGAGAGAGCGCTGTTGTTATCTCTAGATGCCCAAGAACGTGCTGCTCAATTGGGCGACATAGCCGATCAGGTTGCGTGGCTCACTAACGCAGGTTACGTCTATCAGGATGAAAGCAAGTTCGCCCTTGCCGAAGATTACTACCGACGGTCGCTAGATCTAGCGCACAAGATCGATAGCAAAGAGGACATCCTGAATGCGTTGGTCGCTTTGGCGTTTGTTACAGTTCAAACAGGCCAACTGGATCTGGCGAGACAATACAGCGATGAAGCCATCTCTCTAGCTCGCGCCGACGGCAACCGCGTCGATGAGCTATACCCTATGCTGGCGAAGGGACAAGTTGTCCTGGGCACCGGCGATACAGCTCAGGCTGAACAGATCTTTCGCGAGATCGCGACCGATCCGAAGGTGGATCCCTCGCTGCAGTGGGAAGCGCAACACGAACTGGCTGGGGTTTACGAAAGCGAACATCGTTTCCCCGACGCCGAAAAAACCTATCGTACCGCTCTCAGTTCGTTCGAAACGGCTCGTTCTTCGCTCCACCACGAGGATTTCGAGCTGCCGTTCATGGCGAACGGGGCGCAACTCTACGACGATTACATCCATTTCCTGATCGAGCAGGGGAAAACCGGAGAGGCACTGCAGACCGCCGAGTACAGCCGTGCTCAGACACTCGCCGAAGGACTCGGCCTATTACAGAAGAGTTCTTCGCGTGCGCCTGCCACCGCCAATCCTCAACAGCTGGCACGGGATGCGCGCGGCACAATCCTCTTTTACTGGCTGGGTCCAAAGCAGTCGTGTTTGTGGGCAGTGACAAAAGACGAGGTCAAGCTTTTCCAGCTTCCACCAGCAGCAGAGATTGAGGCGGCGGTGCAAAGCTATCGCAAGGCTCTGCTGGGTCCGCGAGATGTCCTGCAAACGGCGAACCCGGACGGCAGTAAACTTTTCGACATTCTGGTAGGGCCCGCGAAGCAGGCGATCGCTTCCAATGGGCGCGTCATCGTAATCCCCGATGGCAGCTTGAATGGCCTGAACTTCGAGACTCTGCTGGTGTCCGAGCCAAAACTGCACTACTGGATCGAAGACGCAACCGTGGTTAATGCCAGTTCGCTCCGACTTCTGGCCGCGTCTCGCAACTCATCACACGATAAGGAGGGAAAGCTTCTGCTGACCGCGTCTCGCAACTCATCACACGATAAGGAGGGAAAGCTTCTGCTGATCGGCGACGCGGTTGCGGCCGATCCCGAGTACGGCGAGTTGCCCGAAGCCGCGCTGGAGATGATGGACATCGAAAAACATTTCGCTCCTGCAGAGCGCCAGGTTTATACGCGGGCTCAAGCGACCGCTCCCTCGTACCTGCGCAGTTCTCCGGAACAGTTCGCCTACATACATTTCGTGGCCCACGGCACCGCCAGCCGACTGAGTCCTTTGGACTCCGCCGTCATATTGTCAAAGGCTTCTGCGGAACAAGATTCTTTCAAGCTTTACGCACGTGACATCGTTCGCCACCCTTTGCATGCGCAATTGGTAACCATTTCGACCTGCTACGGGGCGGGTAGCCGCGCCTACACGGGCGAGGGATTAGTGGGACTCTCATGGGCATTTTTACGCGCGGGCGCTCACAACGTGATCGGCGCGCTCTGGGAAGTGAGCGATTCTTCGACGCCGCGCCTTATGGATCAACTCTACGACGAACTCAAGCAGGGCAGAAGCCCTGAGGCGGCGCTTCGTTCAGCGAAGCTCTCGTTACTGCACTCCGGCGGCGTATTCCGCAAGCCTTTCTACTGGGCTCCATTTCAGCTTTACACCGGCGCTTAGAACACTCAAGTTCCGTTTGCCGTACCCTCATTTCTTGCGCTCTTCTGCTTCCGCCAACCAGCCGCGCCGTAGCTTCTCCGGTGGGATGCTTGATAGATACGGCTTGATATCGAGAATCGGCGTCCCGTCGAGCATGTCAACACCTCGAACATGCAGCCGCGGGCCGTCCCGGCGAAGAAGTTCGACGACGGTAAGACCAATAGGGTTCGGACGTCTCGGGGAGCGCGTCGCGAATACGCCATGCGGCCGATTGTCGGTAGGCGGCGTGCCAAGCAAATCGAAGCCCTGAGACCGATCAAATGCCCAGAGGACGTAGAGGTGAGAGAAACCCTGGATGTCGGTGAGCCCGACCTCGAATTGCCTCAGTATGTCGAGAATACCCTCGGCTTCATGTTTGGCGCCCAATCCTTTGGGGATCTCGCGAGTTTCCTTGTAAGGGCTTCTCACGTGTCCGATGGGCCGCGGTGTGAACATGGTCGTTTGTCTACCTCGCACGACAACTATCGTACAACGAGGGAAGGATTGGTTAACATCCATGTCATCTGTGACGAGCAAGTACCGGTGAGACGCGAATAAACCTGGTTTATGACCCCGATAAATTTAAATTGCGGAGATATTTCCGATAGCTGTGATAAGAACTATCCATTGGACGCAGTCCGAATCGGCTCAGACGCTTGGTAGTTTGGTCATCACGATGGCCACCTTCGTCGTGTCCTATGCAGTCGTGCGGATGGTAAACGCGACCGGTACACTGCGAGTTGCCCGGCCAGAGCGGTGAAATTCGAAGTTTTGATGCCGCGGGAGAAAGAGAATTGCTGAGCTGAGTCCGCCAGCTTTGGGGATTTGGCGTACGATTAACAAATCACGATGACTAAAGTCGAAGCAATCATCCAAGTTTCAAAGCTGGAAGGCGTAAAGAGCTCGCTGCATGAGATTGGGATCGAGGGCATGACCGTGCTCGAGGCCCGCGGCCACGGACGGCAGAAAGGGCATACCGAGTTCTACCGCGGCCGGGAGTACACCGTCGATCTCATCCCGAAGATCAAGCTGGAACTGGTCGTCGCTGACGCCATGGTCGAAAAAGTCGTACAGGCGATTTCTGCGGCGGCCCGCACTGGCAAAATCGGTGACGGGAAGATCTTTCTCTCGCGAGTGGATGAGATCATACGCATCCGCAACGATGAGCGCGGAGAGGATGCTCTGTGAAACCACAGGTGCAGGGCTGGGAGCATAGATCGAATCAACATCCCCCAGCCACAAAAACGCTGCTAAGTGCGTGAGGTTCGCCCGGATCGAATGGTATGACGACGGCACGCTCGTTGAGCAGCGAATTGCGGGACCTTTACACTGTAGAATCGGCGCGGATCGGGCAAGAGTTTGCGTCCACGGGAAGTGGCTGCGTGGCCATCACCGATCGGACTGCGCTGGTAGAAAGAATTGCCCTCGATCTCTGGAGAGAAATCGTCTCCCCGGAGGAACGAGGTCCGCGGAATTTCGCTCTGATCGCGTTGGGGGGCTTTGGGCGCCGCTGGCTCTTTCCATATTCAGATATTGACCTGCTTTTTCTTTTCGCCAACCGCGAGTCCGAGCAGGCCTTCAAGGACCAGATTCGAAGTTTTTCTCAAGGCCTGTGGGACCTGCGGCTTAAGTTGAGTCCGGCCACCCGCATTCTTCCAGAATGCGACCGCTTCGATCCCGCCAACGTCGAGTTCGCTATCTCGCTCCTCGACTGCCGCTACCTCGCCGGTGATCCTGACCTTTTCGCACGTCTGCACAATAAGCTGATTCCAAAGTTAATGACGCGAGAGACGCAGCCTCTGGTGCAAAGCCTGGCGGACGTCACGCGCGCTCGTCACGAAAAATTCGGCAACACGATCTTCCATCTCGAACCGAACGTCAAGGACACTCCCGGCGGCCTCCGCGATTGCAACGTGACCCTTTGGCTCAGCCTGCTATCCTCTATGGACAAGCTGCACGATTGGCCTGATCCCAAGGCGTTGCTGTCGACTTCGGCGCGCAAGCAATTCGATCCCGCGCTGGATTTTCTAGTGTCGGTTCGGTGCTTTTTGCATCTTCGTTACGGTCGGGACGACAACCTGCTGTCGTGGGAGGCACAGGAAGAAGCTGCCAAACGTGGAATTGGAGTGTACGAAGGTCAGGATCTTTCCGCGGCCGATTGGATGCGCATTTACTTCAGTCATGCCCGCTCCGTTCATCGTTCCGCCACGCAGTTGCTGGAAGAAATCCCGGCGGCATGGTCTTCGCTCTCTCGGCACTTCCACAACTTGCGGGCGCGAGTGTCGGATATCGACTTTTCCGTGGTCGATGGCTTGGTCTTCCTGCGCCAGTCTTCTGCCATGCACGATCCGGAAGTGTTGCTACGTCTTTTTCATTTTGTGGCCGTTCACGGCTTGCGGCTCAGTACCACCACAGAATACAAGATTGAGCAGGTGCTGCCGTCTCTGGCCGCGACGCCGCCACGTGGAGCAGAGCTGTGGCTTTATTTGGGAGAAATCCTCACCCAGTCTCACGCCGCTCATGCTTTGCGTGCCATGCATTCGCTGCGGCTGCTCACGCTGCTCTTGCCGGAGTTGAAGATGATTGACTCCCTGGTGGTGCGTGACTTCTATCATCGCTTCACCGTCGATGAACATTCTTTTCTGGCGATCGACAGCTTGCACCGGTTGCGGCAGGTGCGGACGGAATGGGAGAAGCAGTACGCGGGAATTCTGGACGAACTCGAACAGCCGGAATTGCTTTACTTGTCTCTGTTGTTGCACGACACCGGCAAGGGTGTACCTTCCGAGAATCATGTCGAGGGCAGCGTGGCCATAGCGGAACAGTGCCTGGAGCGTCTGGATCTGGAGTCTTCAGAGCGCGAAACCGTACTCTTTCTGATTGGCAACCACCTCGAAATGTCGTTTGCGCTTCGCCGCGACATCTTCGACTCGGCGACAGTCGCCGCGTTCGCTGACAAAGTGGGCACTCCCGAGCGGCTGAAGATGCTCTGTCTGTTTACCTATGCCGACATCAAAGCGGTTAACCCCGATGCGCTGACCCCCTGGAAAGCCGAAAACGTCTGGCAGTTGTACATCGCAGCCGCAAACCAACTGAATCGCAATCTCGACCAGCGACTACATCCGGATGCCGATGTGGATGACGAGAAACTCACTCGCCTGCGCACCCTGGCTCCGGTTGCGGGCAAGAATGTGAAAGCTTTTCTCGAGGGATTGCCGCAGCGCTACTTGAGAACCTATCCGGCTACCGAAGTGCTGCATCATCTGGAAATGGCGGAGGACCTGGGGAAGCATCCGATCCAGCTTGACCTCAAGCGTGGCCGTCACTGGTTCGAACTGACACTGGTTACGAACGACCGCCCGTTTCTTTTCGGCAAAGTCGCCGGAGCCCTCGCGGCATGGGGCATGAATATTGTGAAGGCCACGGCTTTTTCGAACCAGGCTGGAACGGTCGTCGACACATTCTATTTCACCGATCGCTTCCGAACTCTTGAATTGAATCTGTCGGAATGGGAGCGCTTCAAGCGAGGCGTCAACGATGTCTTGATGGGAGAGGCGGATCTAGAGCGCATGCTGAAGAACCGGCTGCGCGCCGAGGAGAAGAAAGGTTCGCCCAAGGTAAAGATAAAGACTGCAATTCAGTGTGACGACCAGTGCTCTTCCAGCAGCACGCTGGTGCAGGTGGTCACACAGGATCGTCCCGGGCTTTTGTACGCGGTAGCCTCATGCTTCTCCCATCACGAGTGCAATATCGAAATTGCGCTCATCGACACCGAAGGGCAGATGGCGATTGATGTTTTCTATCTCACCGCAAACCGGAAAAAGCTGACAGGCGATCACCTGCAACAAGTGGAGACCGCATTGAGAGAACTGTTGCGGAGCGGGCAGTAGGCCGAAGACACTATCGGTAGCTACGTGGCGAACTATCGGAGCCGGGCTAATCGGGAGTAGACGACCAAGATTGCTGCCGCCCAGCCAAATGCAAGCACGGCCCAAAAAAGAAAGCGCTTCCGACTGTGGTGAAGCAGTCTACTCAAACGCAGGGAATACCATCCTTGGACGGACAGGGTGAGGCTCCCCGCGACCTCGACGACTCTGATCTCTCTGGAAAGAAGCACCAATGTCCAAAGCAATAAGGACACGATTGATGGGACTATCGCTAGCGCAGAAACTCGCGGCGGCTTGACAATGGGACTGCTCTTGGAGAGCTCTGTTCGGATGTTTGTAAATCCTTCGACATCGTTCGGAATTGCGATCCTCCTTCGTGGCTCAGCACTTTCGACTACCAACCACCCAGATCGTTCATACAGGCGTGTCACTTCGGATCGCCGTATTCGCACGTCGGGCCATCCTTCTCTTCTGCGCACCAGGTCTTTGTCACTCAGGAGAAAGCGCAGGCTTAGTTTTACCTTTTGAAGGCCGGTCCGGTAAGCAAGGAGGTAAGCGCTCCCGACGGTGCCCACCCGTATCAGTCCAGCAGCCCAGAGAAACGCGGTGTTTAACTCAGGGCCCATAGGCCGAGTCCCGTACGAGGCGAACAAGGTTAACCCGAGCATTACGAGGACAGCTCCCCACAGACCCAGGCGAGCACGCCGGTCCTGGTGCGGGTTGAAGACCTCATCTGCACTCACTGTAGACTCGATGACCTTGTTCTCCATAGGATCCATTGAATTAGGATTGTGAAGGACTTCGGCGCCGAACTCCAGTGACTTTCGTACTGCGTGGTGGCCTAAATTCCTACAGCTCCTCCGACCCCACCCGGCGAGTCGTTCGTAAGTAGCTACCGTTTCTCGCCCTCCCCGAAAAATCCATTGCCGTCATCGAAATTCTTGATTGTACTTACCTGCCTTCAAGAAGGTACACAATGTAAGATGACATGCAGTTCCGCTTCCGTCGATCACGACGCCTGTGGTGTGGGATTTGTGGCGCAGCTTGGCGGCCCAGGTTCGCGCGACGTCGTGGAGCGTGCACTCGAAGCCCTGCGGCGGCTGGGCCACCGCGGTGGATTGGACGCTGACGGTAGAAGCGGGGACGGGGCGGGCCTGCTGACGGCCATTCCTGATGGGTTTGTCCGAAATTGCGCTCGCGAAGCCGGGATCGACTTGCCCTCTGTCTACGCGTTAGGGATGGTCTTTTTGCCCGGCGGGCGCAAGGATGTCGCCCGGGATTTGATCGCGACAACCGCCAGCGCCCACGGGCTGCGACTGTTGGGATGGCGCGGCGTGCCCACTGATACCTCGATCGTTGGGCCGCGGGCACTCGATACTCTGCCGGTCATCGATCAGTGCTTTTTCGCTCCTATGGACGAATCCACTGATCTTGAATCGAACCTGTTTCCGTTCCGCAAGCGGGTGGAATCGACCGCACCGAGTGGAACCTATTTCTGTTCACTCTCTTCTCGAACCGTGGTCTACAAAGGATTGTTGACTCCGGAGCAATTACCCGCATTCTATTCCGATCTGGCAGATCCAGATTTTGCCAGTCCCTTTGCGATCTTTCACCAGCGCTACTCGACCAACACGAACCCCAGTTGGTCACTGGCCCAACCGTTCCGCTTTGTCGCCCACAACGGCGAGATAAATACCATCAGCGCCAATCGGCGATGGCTTCGAGCTAAAGAAGCTTCTTTGCGCAAGACTCTCGGTCTTCCGGCAACGCTGCGATTGCTCGAGGAGAGGGTGAGCGACTCTGCGAGCTTCGACAACGGGTTGGAAATATTTCTGCGTAGAGGCTACAGCGCCTCCGCAGCCATGTGGTGCATGGTTCCTCCGGCGCAGGAAAGCGGACCCCGCGTCCCCTCGGACTTTGAATCTTTTCTGCACGCCCACGCTCGTGAGCAAGAGCCGTGGGACGGTCCCGCAGCGCTGATCTTCACGGATGGCTTCAGCGTCGGTGCGAAGCTCGACCGGAATGGTTTGCGGCCGCTGCGGTACACGTTGACATCGGATGGATTGCTCGTCGCGGGCTCCGAAGTGGGGATTGCCGACTTCCATGACAAAAAGGTGATCGAACGGCATCGGTTGGGACCGGGCGAAATGTTGGTGGTCGATCCCGCGACCGGCAGATTTCTCCGCCCTGGAGAAATTCCAGAGCTGGGCAAATGGCAGCAATTTGTTTCTGCCGTCGCGCCGTTGCGGATCAAACCGTCAGAAGAATTTTCTAATCCGCCGAGACCCGAGCCGAAGCAGGTTTTGGCATCGTTGGGTTGGAGCGAAGATCAGTATCGGTTGTTATTTCAGCCGCTCGTCCAGAAGGAGCAGGAAGCCGTATGGAGTATGGGGGACGACGCACCCTCTGCGTTTTATTCAAGCATGCGCCGGCCGCTTTGGGAGCATTGTAAGCAGCGCTTCGCGCAAGTCACGAATCCGCCAATTGATCCCCTGCGTGAAGCCCATGTGATGTCGCTGGATGTCTATCTCGACAATACGCTCCTGCTTACTTCTCCGCTGCTCGACCCTGGCCAGTTGTTGGCGATCCAGGGGAAGCTGCATCTGACTCAGCGTCTCGATTTCACTTTTCCTGTTGCGAAAGGACTCGAAGGCGCAAAGTGTGTGTTACAGAGTCTCGAAGAAGCAGCGATTGCCGGCGAGGCCATGCCTCGGCTCGTTCTGTTAAGTGATCGTGGCGTGAACGCGGAAAATGCAGCTCTGCCGGCCCTGCTGGCTCTGACCGCCGTATGGAAATCGATGATAAACGCGGGATGCTGGAACGTTCCGCTGATCGTTGAGACGGGACAGGTCGTCGATACGCATCATATTGCGTTGCTCATTGCAGCTGGTGCCAGCGCGGTACTGCCCTATGTCGCTCTGGAGCAGGCCGCCAGCCTGCGTCCTGACGGAGTGGCCGCATATCGTCTCGCCGTGGAGAAAGGGTTGCGGAAAGTGATGGCGCGCATGGGCATTTCGACCGTCGCCAGTTATCGCAACAGCCAACTCTTCGAAACTATAGGTCTCGACAAAGACGTGCGTGACCTTTTTTTTGAAGACGCTGGCGGCGCTTTAGGTGGCAAGGGACTTGATGAACTCCTGGAAGATTGCATTGATCGCCATGCTGCGGCATTCAAGACTGAAAATTCCGAGCTGCGAGATCTTGGGTTATATCGTTTCCGTCGCGAGGGAGAGCGCCACGCTACGTCGCCAGACTTGGTGCGGCGGATGCATCAATACATCAAGGTACCAAGCGAAGAGAACCGCCAGGCGTTCACCGTGCTTGCTGGAAAAAGGGAACCGGTCGCCATTCGCGATCTTTTGGAGATCGCGTCAGCCTCCCAGCTGTCTATGGCAGAGGTTGAGCCGGAAGCCTCAATCCTGAGCCGCTTTAGCACGCAGGCGATGTCGCTGGGGGCGATCTCGCCCGAAACCCATCGTACCTTGGCTGTTGCCATGAACCGGCTGGGGGCGCGCAGCAATACCGGCGAAGGTGGCGAGGATCCGGAAGTCTATCGAGATCAACCAGAGGCCAACAACCGGGTCAAACAGGTCGCCTCAGCGCGATTTGGCGTGACTACAGAGTATCTTGCGCACGCCGACGAGTTAGAGATCAAGATCGCCCAAGGTGCAAAGCCCGGTGAAGGCGGTCAGCTGCCGGCAGGCAAGGTGACGGCTTATATCGCGCGCCTGAGGCATTCGGTACCGAACACGATGCTAATCTCGCCTCCGCCGCATCACGACATCTACAGCATCGAAGACCTGGAACAACTGATCTACGACCTGCGTGCGGTAAATCCGCAGGCGCGCATCGGAGTCAAACTTGTCTCCAGCACTGGTGTCGGGATCGTCGCTACCGGCGTCGCAAAGGCTGGCGCAGATGTTATCACCATCAGCGGCTATGACGGCGGGACTGGCGCATCTCCGCTCACTTCCATCAAAAATACCGGCATGCCTTGGGAAATTGGACTGCGCGACGCGCATTGCTCTCTGGTGCGCGCGGGTCTGCGCGGCCGGGTTCGCCTGCGTGTGGATGGAGGTTTCAAGTTCGGCCGGGATGTTATCGTGGGCGCATTGTTGGGCGCCGACGAATTTGGTTTCGGCACAGCCGCCTTGCTTGCACTTGGTTGCGTGATGGCTCGCCAGTGTCACCTGAACACTTGTCCGGTTGGAATCGCAACGCAAGACGAAAAGCTTAGGATGCGCTTTACCGGCAAGCCGGAAATGGTGGAGAGCTACTTCCGCGCGGTGGCTGGCGAGGTTCGGGGGTTGCTTGCGGCGATGGGAGCCTGCTCGATCGATGCAATCGTTGGGGCTGTCGATCGACTGCGACCCTCCAATTGGCAGGCTGGACGCGCAGTAGCGGAACTGCTTGAGCCGGTAAAGACGTCACCTCAAACCGTCTGTCGGCGCGAGCCCGAAGGCGCGCTTCAGCTTGCATTGAAGCGCGCCTTCGAGCAAAGGGATACAAGTTCTTTCCAACGGTTTCATGTCACCAACGCTGACCGGGCCGTCGGAGCCCATCTATCTGGTGAGATCCTGCTCCGGCGTGGCGAAGCCGCGGCTTCGATTGACTACAACTTCACTGGTACAGCTGGCCAGAGTTTCGGTGCGTTCCTGATCCCCGGAATCAATCTTCGACTCTTCGGAGAGGCCAACGACTATGTGGGCAAAGGCCTGTCGGGCGGCAACATCGCTATTACGGCTGGCGAAGAGGCCTCTCTACGCGGGGATGTATTGGCCGGCAACACCGTCCTCTACGGTGCTACGAGTGGGGAGTTGTACATCGCAGGGCAGGCCGGAGAGCGATTTGGCGTGCGCAATAGCGGAGCTCTCGCGGTGGTCGAGGGAGTTGGCCAGCACGCGTGTGAGTACATGACGGCGGGCGTAACCGTGATTCTCGGCCCGGCTGGGATTAACCTTGGAGCCGGAATGACGGGCGGGCTAGCTTACCTGCTTCGCGATTGCACCGAAGGGCGGGTGCACAACGACCAGTCCGTCAGGACGGTCCCCATTGAACTCAAGGAGGAACTGTGGCTTCGCCGTGTCCTCCGCAGGCATGAACGTCTTACTGGAAGTCCCAGAGCAGCGCAGTTGTTGCGCAGCGAACGCCCACTGCCTTTCATCCGTATCGAGCCTCTATCTCAAGTATGTTCGGTGGCGGAGGCGTGGGAAGCGATCCTTGGACGATTCGGTCGACCTAAATCTAAGGTGTTCGATATCCCGCGGGTCGTTCCGCTCGATGGATTGCCGCCGTATCGTGAACAGCGAGCACTCCAGGGAAATCGCTAGGCCTTTCGCGCATAAGCCGTCCTTCCTATCTCCGCTATAATCACACACTAACTATGGACTTTGACCAATTAGTCACGTTTCTTCAAGTCGCCAAGCTTGGCAGTTTTTCGCGCGCGGGAGAAAAGGTCTTCCGTTCACAGTCGGCTGTGAGCAGCCAGATTCGGTTGCTCGAACAGGAATACGGAGATAAACTCCTCGACCGCTCTGGGAAGGCAGTCAGACTCACGCCTGCCGGACGTGTGTTGTTCGCTTATTCGGAGCGGTTGTTGCGGATGCGCGACGAGTCGCTACTGGCAGTAGCCGACCAGGGTGCCACACCTCGCGGCACACTCTTGATTGGGGCCAATGAAGCAACGTGTCTGTACGTCCTGCCGGAAGTGTTCGCTGAGTATTGCCGGCTCCATCCCGGAGTGCAGATCAGCATCTACCGCAACTTCAGCTACAAAATCATTGAGAAACTGGAAAACGGCTCGATTGACGTCGGGATCGTCACTTTACCCGTAAAGTCGCCGAGCCTGAAGGTGCACTCCATTTTTCGCGACCAGCTTATGTTGATGGTCAATCCGCAAAATCCTTTGGCCAAGCATAAAAGTGCGTCGGTCGCGGACATCGTTACCCAGCCACTCCTCTTACCACGGACCGGATACAGCCGTCGGGTCATGGACAAGCTATTCCGTCCCTACCGGAGCCATCTGCAGGTCAGAATGGAATTGCCCAGCATTGGGATGATTAAGAGCTTTGTCGCCGCCGGGCTGGGCGTGTCGCTGATTAGTTCGAGCTTTGCACGCGATCAGGTACTGGCCGAGCGGGTCAAACTGATTCCTCTGCAGGGCGTCGAATTGTGGAGAGAGCTCGGATTAGCGTACCGTCGGGATCGAACCCACACACGGCCCACAACTACGTTCATCGCGACGGTCAGACAGCTCTCTGCAATCGCAAAATAGTTTGCAAGCCACACAGTGACCTTGACCCACAGAAGCAAAAGAGATCCTTTGAAGCGGAAAGGTGGTCGATTTGTTCCGGATCTCGCTTTCTCTGTGACTCGGTGGTGAAATATATCTAATACTTCACGATTGCGGCGAACGATGTTGGATCGAGGCTGGCGCCGCCGACCAAGGCGCCGTCGATTTCTTCTTCTGCCATTAGCGCTTTGACATTCTCGGGTTTCACGGAGCCACCATAGAGAATGCGGAGGTTTTCCGCAAACTGCTGGCCGAAAGCTTTGGTAGCTTCTCCACGAATCAGGCTGTGGGACTCGGCGGCCAGCTGCGGCGTGGCGGTCTTGCCGGTCCCAATGGCCCAGACTGGTTCGTAGGCAACGACCAGTTTTCCCGCCTTCTTGGCCGAAATAGCATGGAACGCACGCAAGCATTGCCGGCGGAGAACATCTTCGGTCAACCCTGCTTCGCGTTCTTCCAGAACCTCGCCCACGCAAACGATTGGTGTAAGTCCGGCTTCAAGGGCGGCTTTGAGTTTGAAATTTACCATGTCATCAGTCTCACCAAAATACTGGCGGCGTTCGGAGTGGCCAATGATGGCGTGAGTGCAACCTACGGCGAGCAGCATGGCGGGGCAGACTTCGCCGGTATAGGCGCCTTCTTTTTCCCAGTACAGATTTTGCGCCCCGATGGCCACATTCGATCCCTTCACGGCGGCTACGGCGGCACACAGATCGATATATGGCGGGCAGACGACGATCTCATCGCGGTCGTGATTTATAACCAAAGGGAGGAAGTCACGAAAGAAGTCGAGCGTCTGGTCGGGCGTCTTGTACATCTTCCAGTTGGCAGCCATCAGTTTCTTGCGGGCCATAGAGTCCTCTCGGGCACAGTTGAAATGCCATACTCAATCAGAGTGTTCGTTGAGGGCGTATCGAAAAGCAAATGCACAGATCCTTGCACTTCGCTCAGGATGACAGCGGCGGTGGGGTCTGCGCGGCAAGATGCTTTGCAACTACTACCCGAAAGTTACTTCTTGTCAGTCAGCGCTTCTACCCCGGGAAGCTTCTTACCCTCCAGAAATTCCAGCGACGCGCCGCCGCCCGTGGAGATGTGCGTCATCTTATCGGCGACGCCGGCGGACTTTACGGCGGATACCGAATCCCCACCCCCCACAATCGAAATAGCGCCCACATTCTCCGCGATTGCGTGCGCGATCTTGGAAGTCCCCTTGCTGAACGGAGACACCTCGAACACGCCCATTGGGCCGTTCCAGATGATGGTGCGGGCGCGTGAAACCTCTTCCGAAAACAATTCGACGGTCTGCGGTCCGATATCGAGGCCCATCATGTTAGGCGGAATCGGCTGTCCGCTGTTCACAATGTGAACCACCGCATTCACGTCGATTCGGTCGGCGACCACGTGATCGACCGGCAGGAGAAACTTCAGCTTATGATTCTTAGCCTCGTGCAGAAGCTGGCGGGCAAGGTCGAGTTTGTCTTCTTCCACACGTGACTTGCCAACCTGCTCGCCCTGAGCTTTCAAAAATGTATAAGCCATCGCACCGCCGATCAGAAGGGTATCGACTTTGCTCATCAGATTCCGGATAACGGCGATTTTGTCGCTCACCTTTGCGCCGCCCAAAATGGCGATGAAAGGCTCTTCGGGATGCTGGAGTGCTTTGCCCAGATAGCGGAGTTCCTTCTCCATGAGGAGACCCGCAGCAGACTTTTTCACAAACTTGGTAACACCGACCGTGGAGGCGTGCGCCCGATGCGCGGTCCCAAAAGCGTCATTGACGTAGAAATCAGCCAGGTTGGCCAATTGCTTGGAAAACTTTTCGTCATTGGCTTCTTCTTCAGCGTGAAAACGCAAGTTTTCCAGAAGCAAAGTTTGTCCCTTTTCCAGCTTGCCGGCAATCTCCTCAGCCTCGAGGCCCACACACTCAGGAGAGAATCCGACATTCTCGCCCCGAGCGAGTTCCTTGTCGAGGAGCATGCGCAAGCGCTCGGCCACGGGCTTGAGACTCATCTTGGGATTTGGTTTGCCTTTGGGGCGGCCGAGGTGCGATGCCAGAATGAGCCGAGCACCATGACGCAGCGCGTACTCGATCGTAGGGAGTGTTTCGCGGATACGCGTATCATCCATGACCCGGCCGTCTTCCATGGGCACGTTGAAATCGACGCGCATGAGAATGCGATGATCGTTGATCGCGAGATCGCGGATGGAAAGCTTGGACATTATGAGTTCCTTAGCGCAGCGCCACGGTGCGGCGTGCGAGGGCAGAACGCCCTCGCGACAGCCGGCAAGATGCCGGCGCTACAAAACATCTACAGGCCTTTCTGGCCGATGTAGTTGATGAGGTCTCGGACGCGGCACGAGTAGCCCCACTCGTTGTCGTACCAAGAAATGACCTTGACTAAGTTTCCTCCGACCACAAGCGTCATGGGCGCGTCTACGATCGAGGAGCGCGAGTCGCCGCGGAAGTCCGCCGAAACCAGTTCGTTCTCTTCGTACCCCAGGTAGCCCTTCAGCGGGCCCTCTTGTGAGGCCTTTTTCAATGCCGCATTGACTTCTTCCTTGGAAGTCTTTTTCTCAACTTGCGCGACCAGGTCCACAACCGAGACGTTGGGAGTGGGGACCCGCATGGCGAAACCATCGAGCTTGCCCGCCATCTCGGGAATAACCAGTTTCAAAGCCTTGGCTGCGCCGGTCGAAGTTGGAATCATAGAAAGAGCGGCAGCGCGAGCGCGGCGTAAGTCCTTATGAGGGAAATCTAGAATTACCTGGTCGTTGGTGTAGGAGTGAATGGTCGTCATGGTGCCAAAAACAATCTTGAAATTGTCGTGAACGACTTTCACGACAGGCGCCAGGCAGTTCGTAGTGCAGGAGGCGTTCGAGATGATGTGGTGTTTGGCCGGATCGTAAACCTGCTCGTTAACGCCCAGCACGAGGGTGACGTCTTCGTTCTTTGCAGGAGCCGAAATGATGACCTTCTTAACTGGCCCGCGAAGATGCTTCTTTGCGTCGTTGGCGTCGGTGAAATGGCCGGTGGATTCAAGAACGACCTGTGCGCCGACGGATTCCCATGGCAGTTTGGCGGGGTCCCTTTCAGCGAAAACTTTGAAAGTCTTGTTGTCCACAGTGATGCTGTCAGCGCCGGCGGAGATCTGATTGGGCAGATTGCCGAGAATGGAGTCGTACTTGAGCAGGTGAGCCAGCGTCTTGGGGCTCGTAAGATCGTTGACTGCAACGAAATCGATGTTGGGGTCGTTGAGCGAGGCGCGCAATACGTTGCGCCCAATGCGTCCGAAACCGTTAATACCTACTTTAATTGCCATCTTGCCTCCGTGAGGATCATGAAGATACGACTGAAAAGAATGCGGGGCCGGGAACACAAAATGTTAACAGTTAAAGCAAGGCGCAGCAAATGCAACAGGCTCCAAATGAGCGTTTGGGAGAGGTTCGCCCGACTGTTAGCGACGGGTTCGAGAGAGTGAGGAATCAGGGATTCAAGGGTGAGACGCGAAGCCATCAATCTCAAGGTAAACGTTCTTCTTGCTCCAGAAGAAGGGAACTCGTGCCAGCCAGTACTTCTTTTCAATCGTCTTACGGGCGCGAGGCCAGTCGTCCGTAGGCAGCAGCCGTACCGTGGCCGCGAACTCTGGACCGGTGATCTTGCCTCGTATCGTGCAAGGAGCCACCCGCACCTGTGGATTGTTCCTGATACGCTTGAATTTTCCAGAGTCGCTGCGCGTCATCACGTAAAGCTTGTCGCTCTCTTCTCCAAACCAGACCGGCGTAGCAACCGCATGACCGTTTTTGCGGAAAGTGATCAAGCTGACATATTTCTGGCCCTTGATCTCGGGTGGAACAGCCATGCCGGTATTGTACGGGAGATCGACCAACCGATTCCCGACGCCGAGACTGCATAGTTTGCGATGGACCGGTGGGGACGAGAGATACTAAGTTTTTCCACAGCCGAGGTGATCGCAAACGTACGTCTGCGGAAAGGCGGACGCCCTGTCAGGCTTGGTTCGCATGTGACGGCATACGTTGCCCGCGAGCCTCTGGGTGTGTTACAAGCCAGAGATGCGCAAATGGATGAGCGAGCGCTTGAAGCGCCGCAAGAAAGATCCGGACAAGGCGAAAAGTGAGCCGGCACAGGCACCGCTGCAGCCGGCGTTTTACGATACAGAACCGTCTCACCCTGAGCCACCTGCCGAAGTGACGCGCGAGATGCCGATCGCGCTGCAGCCGGAATCTTCCCAGGAGACGGCCCCAAGTCAACCGCAGACGGTTCAACCGCGGCAACCGGCCAACGGAGACGCAGCAAAACGTCGTCGTCGGCGCGGCAGGGGAGGTCGTGGCCGGAGCCGCAATGGCGCTCCGGCAGTGGAATCGACGGCGGCCGGGACCGAGCCACCTAAACCGATGCCGGTTCCTGCAAAAGAGAGTGCGGTGGCCGTGGCCCCGCCACCAGTTGAGACCCCACGCCCTTCGAAGGGCGTGGTCGTGCTGGCGATTGGCCTGCCCGGGTCGGGCAAGAGCTCATGGTTCAAGCGCCACAACATCACGCCGCTTTCGAGCGATCTGTTGCGTGCGCTTCTATTCGACGATCCAACCGAACAGCGCTTCCAGGATCTTATTTTTTCCAATCTGCGCTCGATGCTGAAAGCTCGCCTGATCGCGCGTCGTCCGATGAATTACGTCGACGCCACTAACCTCTCGCCCCACGAGCGCAATGGGTGGATCAAGCTGGCCAAGGACTATGGCTATGAAGTTCAGGCTGTGTTCTTCGATGTGCCGGTGGAAGTTTGCCTGGCACGCAATCAGCGGCGTGAACGCAAGGTACCGGAAGACGCCATGCGGCGCATGGCCGGGAAATTGAAGCAACCAACCTTCGAAGAAGGATTTTCAAAGATCACCGTGGTGAAGGTGAAGCAGAAAGATTGACGGTTATCGACCTGTGACTGCCGATTGAAAGCTCGCTCCAACTGGAGCCAAATTCATGAAGCGCATTATCCCTTTAGATAAGGCAGCAATTCCTTAAACGCAGGCGCTCCGGAAGAACGCAGCAATTCGTAAATAATCATCTCTGTCGAAGAAATAACCGCGCCCGCAGCACGCATTCGTTCTAGGCCGATCTTCCAATTCCACTCGGTACGCGAACTCACTGCATCGGAAGCCACGTGGACGATGTAGCCTTCACGCAAAGCCGCCAGCGCCGTCTGGGTCACGCAGATGTGACTTTCCATTCCGCACAGCAACACCGTGTTACGGTTTCCCGGCAGCCGCTTCAGCAGGGAGCAGAAAGCGTCGCTGCCGAAGCAGGAGAACATCAGCTTATCGATGGCTTCGGTCTCGGGCAGCAGGGAAGCGATCTCCGGTACCGTGTTGCCCAGTCCCTTGGCATATTGCGTGGTCATGAGTGCAGGAAGTTTGAGGATGCCGGCAAGTCGAATCAGCAGTTGAGAGTTCTTGATGAGCTGGTCTTTTTGGAAAATCGGAGGAAGAAGCTTCTCCTGGATATCGACCACCAGCAGCGCGCAACGATCGGCTTCGAGTGGGGTACGGGCAATTTCGCTGTAGTCGCTGGCCAGCGGAGTAATGTTGCCAATGGCAGTCACCATGATTGTTCTCCTTCCTGAATCTTAAACCGGACAAAACCTGAAAGAACAGGGGCACAGATTTGGGCAGACCGATTGGCGAGAGAACAACGAGCAATTGTTGACCACAAAGCAGAGAGCCCCATAGAATCAGAAAGGCAGGTTTTTCCGCCCTTAAAGCGTGCTCTGCCCCCTCGTTCAATGGTAGGACACCTGCCTCTGGAGCAGGTTATCGGGGTTCGAATCCCTGGGGGGCAGCCAGATCATTAGGAATACTCTACTCAACCCACTGCTTTCGCCTGACCGCCTTGCAGAGCTACGGAATTTCCACGAACGTCACACACGTCGGCGACGGCACCTGCACCACATTTCCCGTCGAACTAAGGCCTCCATCTTTTTGATCGATGCGAAACACAACGATATCATTCGAATCTTCGTTCGCAGCCAGCAGCCACGATCCTGTGGGATCGATAGCGAAGTTACGTGGCGTCTTTCCACCGGTGGGCTCGTTTTCAACGTGCGTCAGGGTGCCGGCACGGGAATCGATCGCAAACACGGCGATGCTGTTGTCGTCTCCGCGGTTTGAAGCATAGAGAAACTTGCCGGAAGGATGGAGTTCGGTTTCCGCTGCCGTATTGTCGCCACTGAAATTCTTCGGCAGTGTCGAGATGGTTTGCAATTCATGCAGCCCGCCAGTGGACTCATTGTAGGAATAAGCTACGACCGACGATTGCATTTCGTTGATGACGTAGAGGAAGCGGCCATAAGAGCTGAACGCCAAGTGCCGCGGGCCCGCACCCGAAGCGGTTCTTACGACTTGCGGACTCGCTCCCAAGGTTCCCTTCGCGGCGTCGAAGGGATAAACCAGCAATTGGTCGAGTCCAAGGTCGGCGACAATTGCAAAACGATTGTCGGGCGACATCGCGATGGCGTGGGCGTGCGGACCCTTTTGCCTTTCTGGATTTACACTCGACCCTTTGTGCTGCGCGAACGAAGTTGACTCATCCAATCGACCGTCCTTGAGCACCGGAAATACCGCGACACTGCCCGTCGTGTAATTAGCAACCAGAGCGTATTTGCCCGTCCCATCCAGAATAATGTGAGCGGGATCGGCACCCCGCGAGGAGACTTGGTTCAACGGCAAGAGCTTGCCAGTTCCAGCTTGGATGGCGAACGCGCTCGCCGCGCCTGTGGGCTGGCCATTGAAGTTACCGGTCTCGTTAACCGCATAGAGGAACCGTCCATTGGAATCAACCGCGAGGAATGACGGTTCAGCGGTTTCAGCGGCGAGACCGAGCGAGATCAGCTTGCCGGTAGAAGAGTCAAAACGATAGGCATAGATTCCCTTGCTGCCATGGTCTGTGTACGTGCCAACGTAAACCAGATATTGCTGCTGCGCGGTTCCCGCCGCGAGCGCGAGCACCGGCGAGCCCAGCGTAATCAAGAGAAGAAGAACGGGCACGTGAGAAATACGTAGGATGTATGGCACTTCGAGCATCATGCAATTCTCTCCTGATCGGGCTCAACGTTCCTTTGTTCACGAAGGAACGCTTTCATGGAACAGCCTCGCGTGTAGTTACTCCGGTTCGGGGATCGGTTCGATGCGTCCCAGCAAGAAAATATAACCCACAATCCCCAATAACAGGATTACGCTCGCGGTCACGAAAGCCGCGGCGAAAGAACGCGTTCCAGATACAATGTGCCCGGTAACAATCGGTGCAGAAATCGCCGCAATCTGGCCGCAAAAGTTCACCGCGCCTCCGAGTGTGCCGACGCTCTCTCGCGGCGCAATCAGCGATGGCACCGTCCACGCCACCGGCGCGGCCGCCGCCAGCCCTCCCAATGCAAGGCTGATCCAGACCAGCGCGGTCGCAGGACTGTGAGCACCCGCCGCCCCGAAGATTCCAAGACCAAACGCCATGCCGCCTACCATCACCGTCTGGCGAACGCGATTTGCATCCCAACCTTTCTGGATCAAGGCGTCCACCAGCCACCCACCCACCAGAAGATCGGTAAAAGTGGCGAACAGCCAGGGCACGCTGGTGAAGAAAACCGAGTGAAACAAATCCATCTGAAGTGAGACGGAAAGGTAGCTGGGCAGCCACGTCAACAGGAGAAAAAAAGTGTAGTTGTAAGCTCCCCATCCCAGAGCGAGGCCGTAGACTTTACGTTGCTTCAAAAGATAGCCCAGAGAGGCGCCGCTGCGCGCTTTTGCCTGGTCTTCTGGTTGCGCACCACCCCGCAGAATAAATTGCAGTTCCTCAGCCGAAAGGTTGGAGTCTTCTCTAGGGTTGCGGTAAATCCAGTAAAACAACAGGAAATAAAATAAGCTGATGAAGCCGGTCGCGGCAAAACTCCAGCGCCAGCCAAAATACAAAAGCAGCAGGCCAATGAACGGGACACCGACGGCGGAAGAGAGCTTTGCGGCGGCATCGGTAATCGCGGTTGCCAAACCTCTTTCCTCCCGCGTAAACCAATACCCCAAAGCTTTGGCATTTGCCGGGAATGTGGGCGATTCACTCACGCCCAGCAGAAAGCGCGCTCCGAAAAACCAGTTCAGGCCGGGGGCAAGGGCAGCCGCAAACGAAGCGACGCTCCACAGCAGAGCGCTGATTCGTCCCACGCGGCGAACTCCCAACCGATCCAACAGAACGCCAGCCGGCATCTGCATCAAGGCATAAGTCCAACTGAATGCGCTGGAAAGGTAGCCAAACGCAACCAGAGACAGGCCGAACGAAGCATGCAGCGCGTCCCGCGATACCGACAAGTTAATCCGGTCGAAGAAATTAACCAGCACGCCGAAAGCCAGCAAGAATGCGATTCGCCATCGCCTGCGAGGCACGCTCGAGATGGCTTGCGGCAAGATCGCTCCGGAAGGAAGTTGGCTAGGCGGCATCGTTTGAAGTCACTGAACCCCGATCCCCGCCAGCAGCCCGCCGTCCACGAGGTAATCGCCTCCAGTGCAGAATCCCGCGTTGTCGGATGCGAGAAACGCCGCCAACTCGGCGACCTCTTCTGGCGTGCCAATCCGCTTCAGCGGATGAGCCGCACCAAAGCGTGCGAATGCCTCTTCAGCAGACAGATCCGGAGCGAAGTGTGCTGCGGAGCGCGCAAGCATGGGTGTGCGGATCGAGCCCGGACTGATCGAATTGACGCGGATGTTGTCGGCGGCGTGATCGAGGGCCAGTGCCCGGGTCAAGCTATGAATCGCTCCCTTCGACGTAGCGTATGCGGCCACTCCCCGTTGGCAGGCGTATCCCTGAACCGATGCCACATTGAGGATGGAACCGCCTCCTCGCTTCTTCATTTCTGGGATGCCCAGGTGCGCAAGCAGATAAATGCTGCCAACGTTCACCATCATGCAGCGGTTCCAGGTCTCAAGATCGGTCTCGACGACTGTGCCGAAGGGATGAATCGCCGCTGCGTTGACGATGATGTCCAAGCCGCCAAATTGCTTCACGGCCTTCGCAACGACTGCGCGCACTTGGTCGAGATTGGTTGCATCGCAGCTCTCGACTTGCAGAGTTAGACCGAGTTTTGCCGCATCGCGCGCCAGTTCATCGTTCCCAGTCGCTTCAACGCCACAGGCAACAACATGGGCTCCTGCAGCAGCAAAGCGCTTCGCAATCGCGCGCCCAATTCCCGTAGTGCCAGTCACCACCGCTATGCGTCCCGCAAACTCTTTCATAGGAGTTGAACCCTTGGTTCATGAAAATGGCCATACAGAAGTTATAGGATCACACACGGTTCATCAGGCTAATTCAGGAATCGCATACTTTAGCCCTTGTATAACCCCGCGCAGTTCGGCCAGGCCTTTCAATCGCCCCACCAGCGAGTAACCTGGATTTACTTTTTTGCCGATGTCGTTCGCCAGCAGATGCCCGTGGTCAGGTCGCATGGGAATTTCATGATCTGGCCGGCCATCGCGTCGCCGTTGCGCTTCCTCTTCCATCATAAAACGGATCACGCCCACCATATCCGAGCTGCCGGCCAAGTGCTCGGCTTCATGAAAAGATCCGTCCAGTTCTCTCGTCACCTGGCGAAGATGCAAGAAGTGAATGCGCGCTCCGAACTCGCGAGCCATGGCTATGAGATCGTTATCGGCCCGCGCTCCGAACGAGCCAACACAAAACGTCAGCCCGTTCGCCAGCGTATCGCAAGCGGCCAAAATCGCCCGCACATCCGCGGCGGTCGAGACTACGCGCGGGAGGCCAAACAGCGACCAGGGCGGATCGTCCGGATGTACGGCCAGGCGAACATCGTTCTCCTGAGCGACCGGGACAACCTCCCGCAGGAAGGCGATAAGGTTGGTTCGCAACTCAGCAGCAGTCATGCCCTGATAATCCGCAATCAACCCGCGAATAGTCTCGCGGTTGTAGGATGCTTCGGCGCCGGGGAGCCCAGCGATGATCGTCTGTTCGAGGTCGCTCTTTCGCGCCTCCGGCATCGAATGAAACCGAGCGCGTGCTGCGCCGACAACGTTTTCGGGATAGTCCGCTCCGCCGTCTTTGCGTTCGAGGATGAAGAGGTCGTAGGCCGCGAAATCGACAGCATCAAAACGCAGGGCATAGCCGGTAGTCGGAAGCCGCCATTGCAAGTCCGTCCTCGTCCAGTCGACGACCGGCATGAAGTTATAGCAAATGACCTGCACGCCTACCTTCGCGATGGCGGCCACAGTATCCTTCCATGCGCCAATGAAATTCGCGTAGGGCCCGGAGCGCAGCTTGATCGAATTGTGAACCGGAATGCTTTCAACGACCGACCAGACGAAGCCCGCGGCGAGAATCTCATCTCGCCGCTTGCACACCTCGTCGAGCGGCCATGGCTCGCCTCGGTAAAGATGGTGCAGAGCGGAGACAATGCCCGTGGCCCCCGCTTGCTTGATGTGATCGAGCGGAACGGGATCACTTGACCCAAACCACCGCCAAGTCTCTTTCATCGGTTAAATCTTACATTGATGTTTCGAATCCGGCATGGAGAAGAGAGAGAAACACGGCCTCCATTGCCAATCAGTCCACCTGGCGGTCTTTGTGACCGAAATCTGCTCCGAAATGAGGCTCTGATTTTGTTCCGGTCACCTTCACTGGAATCTCGGTTCCCGCTCCATTCTTGCTGAAGAATGGGTCCGCGGGCTTCAGCAGGATCGCCTTCCATCCGGTCACCATTTGCGAGAGTTTCGCGTCCATCCGTGCCTTGCCATGGAAGTCGAACTGGTTGCCATCCAGGCTATACTCGCCGGTCAAATTCACCTGGGTTCCAGGAATTTCGAACTGCAGCCGGGAGAAATGAATGACACCGTCTTGCAGATTAAATATGCCGTTCAGGTTGGAGCGGACGTTGTCCGGAATATCGTCCTGAGCCAGC
The DNA here is from genome assembly GCA_963837015.1 of uncultured Acidobacteriota bacterium. Taxonomy (GTDB): domain Bacteria; phylum Acidobacteriota; class Terriglobia; order Terriglobales; family Acidobacteriaceae; genus JABDBE01. Next base: position 75,852 of record CAWIMI010000039.1, read on the forward strand.
TTTGGCTTTCCCTGGCTACGCATGCTGAGCGCGTCGACTTTGCTTTGGATTTTGTCGTTCATGAAGTGAGATTGCGATATGCGAAAGCGGCCCGCAAGTTTCAGGCGGTTGGCAAGATCGGGGTCGCCGGGCGGCAGGTCGAACCTGGTCTTCAATTGCACGACGCCGGTCATTACCGGGGGGTCGGTTCGAACCGCCAACTTCAGCAAGTCTTCGATCTGGCCTTTAGCGATGACCACATCCAGTTCGACGCGATGCCCTTTCGGCCGGTCCATGCGCACGACCGATCCGTTTGCTACCAGCCAGGTATTCAGGATTCTCGCTTTCACCGGCTGCAGGTTGGTGTCTCCGCTGGTTCCGTCAACAATTGCGTGAAAGTCCGTGTGCAGCGGCACGGGCCGGCCGCTTATGGCGATGCGGAAATCAGGAGTGTCGGTCACGCCGTCCACGACGATGTTGTCGAGCTTTCCAGTGTAGTGTCCCGTCGAGGAGAGGATTCCGCCGATGCCTTTAATCGTGCCCAAATCCGCGTTGCTGAACGAATAGGTGCCACTTACCGGAGTATCGCGCGGACTATCTGCCTGCCACGGCCCGAAGGATCCGCTGGAAAGGATGTTTCCGACTGGCTTCGGGTTCGTCAGGTTGGCATCGAAGTGCATGGGTTGATTCGGCCCAATGCTGGCCATTTTCAACTTCTCGATGTCGAATTCCAGCGGAAGCTTGCCCGGTCTCAGCGTGTTGACGATGAGTTCTGCCTGATCACAATCGAACTTGTCGACGATGATTTTTATCTTGCCGCCGTGCATGCTTCTTAATTCCGCGCGTTGCTCCCGGGGCGGCAAATTCAGAATCAAGCCTTTCAGGTAGACGGTATGGACATGCATGGGAGTGCGCAGAAGATCCATCACGCCGGTGCGAAAGCGGAATTCGGCAACGCTGATGAGCGGTTGAAGCCCGGGTTCGTGATTATTCGGGTCCGCGTCGCCGAAGATCCTGAGCCCCTCGCCGGAAACCTGTAGGCCGCGGAACACTGAGACGTGGAATCCATCCAGCTGAACCTCGCTCTTGAATCGGGCTGACAGGGTTTCGATGACGCGCGCCCGCAGGATTGGCTCGGCATGAGAGGCCGCGATTCCGACCATTGCGACGAAAACTACAGCTGAAACCAGAGCAATGGCAACGATCCAGCGCCAACGGGAATGCCGCTGGCGTTCAGCGGACGGATCTTGCGGCTCATCCGACATGGGTGCCCCAAACGGAGCATACGGCTTCGAGCGGCGCCGAAACAATCGGGGGAATACATTAGGCTGGGCACGCTAGCCTGGCTCGAATGGACAGGTTATGGTGCAGAATCTGGCTCAAAGAAAAATCTCATTTTTGCCTAAAATCCAGAAAACAAACGACCGGATTTTTTCTTGCCTCCTAGATCTATGGTTCTTAAGGTATTTACAGGCAAAATCTTGGAAACATTGGAGTTATCGCATTCACCATGGCTGCCGAAAGCTTGGACTGACGAACCCGCGGGTTCGGAGCCGCTTTCGATTATTCAGTTGTCAAAGATCACATATTATCTTGTAGATAACATCTATGCCTCATATGTTATCGGCGCGGTGGACGAAGTGCAAGAGGAAAGTGAGCGGACTGAGAAGCTCGTTCCCAAAATGGGAAATCGGTAAATGTGAAGCTGTGGAAAAAACTCCGTGCCGTTTCCCCGTACGAATACCATTGAACTCCGGGTTATCCGCCGAACACCCCCGCCCAAGCAAGAAGATTGGACGCGGCACCCTCGAGGGTAAAATGGCCGTTTTGCCCGGGACTGCGATCCCTATCACGGATCTCATCAAAAGCGATGGCGGCTTCGCACCTTATCGGACGACCCTTGAGTTCGTAACATTCTCAGCGGCGCAAGGGTGGGGTGAGGCCTGTTTTAGTCGAGCTGATCTCAGTTACACCCGCGACTCAGGGAAACGCTCTCACGCCCATGGTGCTTTCGCTGTTGGTCTTGATTGGTTCTACCTTGGCCGGTTCTGGTTTCTTGCGGTCGAGGGCGGGTCGGGCCATGTGGAGATTGAGCGCTTGCTCGAGCTGGGTCATGAGGGTGCGCAGGTTTTCGTCGCCTGCGTCCAGGACGGTTCGCAGCTCCGCACTGGCTGTCATCGCCTGCTGATAGGCATCGCGGGCTTGGGCCAAGAGATCCACGTGTTGCATGAACGCCGTGGCGGATTTCCGGAAGTCTTCCACTGCGCCTACGTATGTCGACATGATTCCATCGCCTTTTTCTAACATTCCATTCACTCCTTGTGATCGGTCACTACTTCACGGCACCAGGGGCGGGCCAGTTCAGCATTATGAACTGGCTGGCCGAGAAGTCAAACTGATTTTCATCGTCGAACGTCCCCGCCTCAGAGCCACAGGTTGCCGCGGACTGCAGCTCCAAAGCGCGATTTAAGGTCGTTCGTCCCCTGGGGCCTCCCAACTCTAACTACAGCATTGTCTTTCTTCGCCGCATCCTGCTTCGCCGGGTCATGGTTGGTAGGCACAGGCGGTTTGCTTTGGGCGGCAGGGCTTTGCATATTTGCCAGCAGCTTGGCGTAAATCTCGTTCCACGTGGGGCGGCCAGCGCTTCCAGCGATGAGGCTGTAGATCTCTTTGAGGCCTTCTTCGTTGGCTGCTTCCGGTTTCGCTGGGAAGTCTTCATCTACGGCCGGCTCCGGCGGGTCAAAAGTGGCGAGCAGGATGACCCCGCAGCGGTTGCAGAATCGGCTGCTATGAGGATTCGGGTGTCCGCACGACAGGCACATTATGGTCGGCTGGTCTTTCTTTTCGAACTTTTCCCCCTTTTCCCGAGCAAGGTTTGGCGCGCGAGCATTTGCCGCTGCGCCATTCGGTTTGGGTTCTTGCTCAGGGGCTACCGAGGCGCTGGCGGCGTCAGCGCGCGAGGCGTAATTGACCAGAGTCTCGACCAGTCGGGCTAGGAGTCTCAAGGCGGTGGCATGACGGTCGGTGAATTTTCCGGGCTCACTGGAGAGAACTTCGAGGACGCCAGCCACTTTCTCGCCCTCGAAGACGGGAACGGCCAGAATCGAATGAATTCCCAGCTGGATGCAGCTCATGCCGTCCACCCTTGGGTCGCTGGCGGTATCGTCGCAACGTATGACTTGGGCGGTTTGAACGCAGGTTGCGGTGAATCCGGCGCTGGTGTTCAGGCGGGTGCCGACAGGCGGCGCGAGGCGACCGGAGCACGCCCGGCAGGACATGACAGTTCCGTCGGTGAGGATCAGGGCAGCGCCGCTGGCTGCGGTCGCGTGCAGGGCACTGCGAGTGATCTCTTCGAAGGTCCGGTCGCGGTCGAAATCAGGTCTTAAGTCTCGGCCCATTCCACCCTTTTCTGCGACACTGAACTGTTGGGCAACAGCCATAGCACTTTCTCCAAACCCTCAAGCAGACGGCATTCTACACCGCTTGCACAGTCACGCAATTACACGAAAGGGCCGGACGCGGTACACGAAAGGGGTAAGGTGCGGAATTGCGGGGGCAGGATTAAAGCTTGCCCAGGAAATCCACGATTTCGGGCTGGCTCCACTCGACGGGCCCGATGAATTTGCGGCGCACGATCCCATTGCGATCGATGATGTAGGTCTCGGGCCACTTGAAAGTGCCATACAGAGAGCTGGTCTTCTGGTCCGGATCACGCACGGTCGGGAAGTCGATCTTATAGTCTTTCAAGAACTTATGGTATGCGTCCCCGTCAACGTCAATGCTAATGCCCACCACAGTTACACCTTTATCCTTAAAGCGTTGCTGGAGCTGCACTAAAGAGGGCATTTCCTCCACACAAGGCGCGCACCACGTCGCCCAGAAGTTCAGGACTATGACTTTGCCGTGGAGGTCGCTCAGGGTGATTTTGCGGTCTGCGTCTTGCGCTGTGAAGTCGGGAGCGGCGGTGCCGATTCGAGGCGGCCCGGAGCCGCGATAGCAGCCGGAGAGCGAAACTGCAAACAGGACGAGGAGAACGGAGGCGCGTCGCACAAAGCTATAATAGCTGATTCAGGGTATGGCGTCGCGAGATCCAGTGTCGGAGCGGCCAACGGTTTCGGTGATTGTGCCGGCGCGGAATGAAGAAGCCTGCCTGGGGGCTTGCCTGGAATCGTTGGTAGGTCAGTCAGGCGTTAACTTCGAAATCATTGTTGTGGATGACGGGTCGAGCGACCGCACGCGTGAGATCGCACAATCTTTTCCCGGGGTAAGAGTGGTTGATCCGGATCCTTTGCCTTCGGGGTGGAGCGGAAAAAACAATGCCCTTGTGGCTGGGGCCAAGGCGGCGCGGGGAGAGTGGTTGCTGTTTACCGACGCGGACACGGTGCATCGCGCAGGATCTTTGGCGCGGAGTCTGGCGGAGGTGCAGCGTCAGAAGGCGGCTTTGCTTTCGTATTCTCCGGATCAGGAGGTTCACGGGTTGTGGGAGAAGGCGGTGATGCCGGTGATCTTTGGGGAACTGGCCTCGACGTATCGACCATCTGAGGTAAGCGATCGAGCTTCTTCTGCGGCGGCGGCGAATGGGCAGTACATCCTGGTTTCGCGGGAGGCGTATGACGCGGTGGGTGGACATTCTGCGGTTGCCACCAGTTTGCTGGAGGATGTTGCGCTGGCTCGGGCGGTAAAGAGCTCGGGTCGGCGGATATTTTTTCGCTATGGCGGCGATGCGGTGCGAACGCGGATGTATCGGAGCTTTGCTCCACTGCGGGAGGGATGGACCAAGAATCTGGCGCTGCTGTTTCCGTCGTCGGTGCGGGTGGCGGTGTTAAGGCTGACAGAGTTTGTGTTGATTGCCAGTGGCGTTGCTGTTGCCGTCGTGACGGGGTTGCACGGGAAATGGGAGCCGGCGTTGATTGCCGCACTTTTGGCTGTGACTTTATACGGCGTTTTTCTCAAGCGAATACGGAAGGCCCATTTTCCCTGGGATGCAAACCTTCTGGCAATCATCGGCATACCCATATTCTCGTATTTACTTTTGCGATCGAAAATGGCGTTTGCGAAAGGAACGGTTGTTTGGAAGGGGCGCCATTACCGAAAGAATCTCAACCGCGTTGTCGCTGCGACGGATGAGGTGCGGGCGGAACGTCTCAACGACAGTCGGCGAGACGCCGGCGCTACTTCGAATCGAGTTCCTTCCATCTAAGGTCGACTATGGTTTACCTAACGCGCAAGGCTGAATTTTCAGCTTCGCACTACTATCACAATCCGGAGTTCAGTGCGGAGGAGAACCGGCGCATCTTCGGCAAATGCAATAACCCCAATGGGCATGGGCACAATTACATGCTCGAAGTCACGGTGAAAGGGGAAGTGGATCCGCGCTCGGGCTTCGTGGTCGATCTTAAGCAGTTGAAGGAGACGATGAGCAGGGAAGTGCTGGAGGCGCTCGATCACCGTTTCCTGAACAAGGAAGTGCCCGAGTTCTTTACCCTGATCCCGACTACGGAGAATTTGGCTGTCACGATCTGGCAGCGACTGTGCCCGAAGTTAAAGGCGGCGCAACTGCATCGGGTGCGGGTTTACGAGACGCCGGACCTCTTTGTCGATTACTACGGGGAAGCATGAAGGCGTATCTGACGCGGCGGTATATGTTCTCGGCCTCGCATCGTCTGCATAGCGACGCGATGTCGGATGCACAGAATGTCGCGACCTATGGCAAGTGCAACAATCCCTATGGGCACGGCCACAACTACACGCTCGAAGTGATGGTCAGCGGCCCGGTTGACGAGAGCACGGGAATGGTTTGTAACTTAGTTGATCTGGATGAGTTTGTGCACGGCGAAATTCTGGAGCGCTTTGACCACCAGAACCTGAATACGCTGGCGGAGTTTACGCGGACAATCCCGACTACGGAAAACTTATGCATTGCGGTCTACGATATTTTGCAGCGCGGCTTTCGCCATGCTCATCTGCAAAAGGTACGGTTTGAAGAAACCATGATGAACTCGTTCGATTATTGGGGAGAGAATCGGGTCATTGAGTAATCGGTTCCCGAAGTCAGGAGACTATGGCCGGCTCTGTTGAAACATCGACTTTGACCGGAGCGAGTTTTGAAGATCTGGTGCACGAAATCATCGTTCGGTTGGGGGAGAATCCCGCGCGCGAGGGATTGGTGCGCACGCCCAGTCGCGTGCACCGAGCCTATGAGCATCTGACGAAGGGTTACAAAGAAGATGCCGAGGCGATGCTCAAGAAGGCGTTGTTCACCGTGACCTACGACGAGATGGTGATCGTGAAAGATGTGGAGATGTTCAGCTTGTGCGAGCATCATATACTGCCATTTTTCGGAAAAGTGCATGTGGCCTATATTCCGAATGGGAAGGTGGTAGGGCTGAGCAAAATTCCTCGGTTGATCGAGATCTTCTCGCGGCGGCTGCAGATACAAGAACGGCTCACGACTCAGATTGCGGAGACGATTCAGAAAGCCATTGAGCCGCAAGGAGTGGGCGTGGTGATCGAGGCGCGTCACCTGTGCATGATGATGCGGGGGGTGGAGAAGCAGCACTCGGCGGCGGTTACGTCGTCCATGCTGGGCTGCTTCCGCGATGAGCAGGAAACGCGGACGGAGTTTCTGTCGTTGATCCGCAATCGGGCGAATGGGGTTTAGGCTCTGCCCCTTGTATCTAGAAGAATAGCTCCGGGGAGACGTGAAACCTCTGGCTGAGCTTGCGGATGTGTCCGGTAGTGAGTGTGCGCTTACCATTTAAAATTTCGGAAATGATGCTGGGTGTGCCGAAGATCTCGAGTAGGTCTTTTTGCTTCAGGTTGTTCGCTTGCATCAGTTCTTCCAGTGCTTCAATGCCAGTCGCAGGCTTCAGGCCGTAGTGCTTTTCCTCAAAATCTTCGATCAATAAGGTAAGTAGCTCGGCCAAACGCTGCTCTGCAGCGGTTAGCTTCTCCGGTCTGTGGTCGAGTTCTTCGAGCAGGGCCGTGTAGTGCTCATTCTCTTTTTCGCTATGGATGACTGCGGGCAAAGTCTTGGCGAGGAGAGTCGCGTATTCTGGCCGGCTCGTTGCGGTACTCATTGCTTCCATTCCTCCTGGTCGTATTCAGCGTGAGTCAGCACATGCCGAATGTACACACGCTGGAATCTGTAGTTGATCTCAGCGATCAGACGGTATCGGTTGCCTTTGATATTGAACACCGTCCATTGGTTCACCAGGTCCGCACTCGCGAAGGTCTTTCGGACATCGCTTAGGCTCTGCCAGGACGCTCTCTTGGCGACCCGGAACCAAACATCGAGTGGGGCTTCGAGATCGCGGTGACGATGTGCTGCTTCCTTGAGCTCCTTACGGCTAATGATGTGCAAGCCACGCCTCGGCTGGACTTCGCATCATGCGAACTTCATCATAGTTCGCAATTTGCGAAGATGTCAAGAGGTTTGTAAACCGCACAGAGCGCAAAGCTTATTGTTGATAGCCTAGCAGCCCGTGGTGCAAGTTCGGATTCGTGACCAGAAAGTGTTGAGGTATCCACAGGCTTGGTTTGTAGAATCGGCGCATGGCGATGGGGACGCGCAAGCAGCGGGAGAAGCAAGAAGATTTGTGGATCGCGCACACGGAGTTGGCATCAGCTCCGGGGCATCCGTTCTATCAGCGTTTGAATGAGTTGCTGGAGGCCGAGGGCTTCGACGAGTTTGTCGAGGGCCGGTGCGCGAAGTTTTATGCCGAGAAGAACGGGCGTCCGTCGCTGACGCCGGGGATTTACTTTCGGGCGCTGCTGATCGGGTATTTCGAGGGCATCGGAGCGGAGCGCGGGATTGCCTGGCGGTTGGCGGACTCGCTGGCCCTGCGGCGTTTTGTGGGCATCGCGCTGGACGAGTACACGCCGGATCACTCGACGATTTCGCGCACGCGGCGGCTGATTGATCTGAACACGCATCGCGAAGTATTCGGCTGGGTGTTGGGCGTGCTGGCCGATCGTGGGTTACTGAAAGGCCAGCGGATCGCGATTGATGCGACGACGCTGGAGGCGAACGCGGCGATGCGCTCGATCGTGCGGCGGGACACGGGCGAGAGTTACGAGGAGTTTCTGCGGGGGCTGGCGAAGGCCTCGGGCATCGCGACCCCGACGCGGGAAGACTTGGCGCGGTTGGATCGCAAGCGCAAGAAGCGGACGTCGAATAAGGAGTGGAAGAGCCCAGCGGATGGCGATGCGCGGATCGCGAAGATGAAGGATGGGCGCACGCATCTGGCGCACAAAGCCGAGCACGCCGTCGATCTGGACACGGGCGCGGTGTTGGCGGTCACGCTGCAAGGCGCCGATCAGGGCGACCCGGCCACGCTGGATGAGACGCTGTGCGAAGCCGGGATGGCGGTGGCGGAGCAGGTCGGGCGCGAGGCGGAGTTGCGGCCCCACGAAGCGCCGAAGGTGAACGTGGCCGGCATCGAAGAGACGGTGACCGACAAGGGTTATCACAGCGGCGCGGTGGTGAGGCGGATGAAGGCGTATGGCGTGCGCAGTTACATCCCAGAGAAGAAACAGAAGGGACGGCGGAACTGGGCGGGCAAACAGGCCGAGCAGCAAGCGGTGTATGCCAACCGGCGGCGGGTGCGGGGTGAGTATGGCAAGAGTTTACTGCGGCGGCGCGGCGAGTTAGTGGAGCGCAGCTTCGCGCACTGCTACGAGACGGGCGCGATGCGGCGCTGCCATCTGCGCGGACAGGAAAACATTTGGAAGCGGCAACTGATCCACGTGGGCGCGTTCAATCTAAGCCTGATCCTGCGCCAACTGCTGGGCGCGGGCACGCCGCGGGAGTGGAAGAACCGCTTCGGCAGCCTTGTTTTGACCCTGTACTTACTCTTCCCGTGTCGGATAAATAAGGCGCGGTTTTGCAGAAGCCGAATCTCCGCGTCCGTTGCCAAGTGCTTCGTGAGATCGCGTAGCCGACTACGTCGCCCGACTCGCAGGAAATCCGCTACTTGCACCCCGGGCTGCTAGACCAAAACCCGCACGTCTTGGAGGATTAGCTTTACGACTTCCATGAGCCACTTCTTTACGAAAGCGCTAAAACGCGTCAATCCCGGTCACGCTCTGCCCGATGATTAACGTGTGGATGTCGTGCGTGCCCTCGTAAGTCTTCACCGATTCCAGGTTCATCATGTGGCGCATGAGCGGATATTCATCGGCGACGCCGTTGGCTCCTAGAATGTCGCGAGACATGCGGGCGCACTCGAGCGCCATCCAGACGTTATTTCGTTTCGCCATCGAAATGTGTTGAGCTCCGGCTTTGTCCTGGTCTTTGAGGCGTCCCACCTGTAGCACCAGCAACTGGCCTTTGGTGATTTCGTTGATCATCCAGGTAAGTTTTTCCTGGACTAGTTGGTGCGAGGCGATGGGTTTATCGTGGAACTGCTTGCGCAACTGGGCGTATTGGAGTGCGCAGTCGTAACAGGCCATAGCTGCGCCGATGCCTCCCCATGCAATTCCGTACCGGGCTTGATTGAGACACATCAGCGGGGATTTGAGTCCGCCGCTTTTCGGCAGCAAGTTGGACTCGGGGATGTGAACGTCTTGCATCGACAAGCCTGACGTTACCGAGGCGCGCAGCGACCATTTGCCGTGGATGTCTTCGGCTTTGAAACCGGGGCGGTCGGTCTCCACCAGAAAGCCGCGAACCCTGTTGTCTTCGTCCTCGACCTTGGCCCAGATCACGGCGACGTCGGCGATGGATCCGGAAGTGATCCACATTTTTTCGCCATTCAGGATGTACTCTTTTCCAGCTTTGCGGGCGCGGGTGCGCATGCCGCCGGGATTCGAACCGAAATCGGGCTCGGTGAGTCCGAAGCATCCGAGCTTCTCGCCCTTCTGCATGGCGGGCAGCCAAGTTTGTTTTTGTTCGTCACTGCCAAACGCATAAATGGGGTACATGACGAGGGCGGATTGCACGCTCACGAATGAACGGACGCCGGAGTCGCCGCGTTCCAATTCCTGCATGACCAGGCCGTATTCGACGTTCGACATCCCGGCGCAACCATAGCCTTTGAGGCTGGCTCCGTAGAATCCGAGGTCGGCCATGGGTTTGACGAGTTCGCGAGGGAAGCGTCCGGCGCGGTTGCACTCTTCGATGATGGGAATGAGGTTGTCTTCGATGAATTTGCGGGAGGTGTCGCGGACGAGGCGTTCGTCGTCGCTGAGCAAGGCGTCGAAGCCGATGAAGTCTACTCCTCGAAATTTTAGCGCCATGAGATACTCTTTCTGCTTCGGGCTGCGAACAGGCGGAGCATATTAAGGTAGAAACCTTTCAACCTAACAAACGACTGGAGGCGCGTCAAACTGGCTCGCGCGGACTGAAATTTTCAGGTTGGGGCATTCAACCATTCCCGGGAACCGCCCGTAAGTCCAAGCATGGCTTGGGGATTTACGAGAAATTTACAGTTCTGTAACCATCCTGTAACAATCAACAGTGAGCCTAGCAACTGAGTAAATCCCCGAGGAGGAATCATCGCGTGATTCGTCGCATCGCGCTTTTGTGTCTTGCCCTGTCAGTCCCCGCTTTGTCGCAGACTACATTAAACGGGGCTGGCGCAACGTTCCCGTATCCCATGTATTCGAAGTGGTTCAGCAAGTACCATGATGCTCATCCTGACATTCAGTTCAACTACCAATCGATTGGCAGTGGCGGCGGCATTCGCCAGGTTCTGGCCGGGACAGTTGACTTTGGCGCCAGTGACGGCCCCATGACCGACGAGCAACTGGCGCAAACGAAGACGAAGATTTTGCATGTCCCGACCGTGTTGGGAGCGGTGGTTCCGGCTTACAACGTTTCCGGAGTTAGCGGAGAAATCAAGTTCACTCCGGAGGTGCTGGCGGGCATCTTCCTGGGAAAGATCACGAACTGGAACGACAAAGCGATCGCCGGCGCGAATCCCGGTGTTACCTTTCCCAAGGACGAGCAGATCGTTGTGATTCATCGCTCCGATGGCAGCGGTACGACATTTATTTTTACCGACTACCTCTCTAAGGTGAGTTCGGACTGGCAAGGCCAGACAGGCAAAGGAACATCGGTCAAGTGGCCAGTGGGTCTTGGCGGGAAGGGCAACGAGGGTGTTGCCGGAATGATCCGTCAGATGCAAGGGTCGATCGGTTACATTGAGCTGATTTACGCCGTCCAGAACAAGATTACCTACGGAACGGTGAAGAACTCCTCCGGCGCGTTCGTCAAGGCCAGCCTGGACAGTGTTACCGCGGCTGCTGCGTCAGTTAAGAGTATGCCTGCGGACTTCCGAGTTTCGATCACGAATGCTCCGGGCAAGGATGCATATCCCATTTCGAGCTTCACCTGGCTGCTTATTCCGGCCCAATCCAAGGATGCGGCGAAGGGCAAGATGATTGCCGATTTCTTGAACTGGATGGTGGATGACGGGCAGAAAATGACGGCAGACCTGACCTATGCGCCACTACCTGCGAGCGTCGCAATGAAGGTCAAGGACGAAATCAAGCAGGTTCGGTAAGAAGTCGAAGATTCCACAACGACTTGAGAATTAAGGGCGACGGCTCAATAGCTGGCGCCCTTTTTTTGCAGGACGACACCGCAGCAACCGATACCTTATACTGCAATCATGAAGTGCTATTTCGCGCTGATTCTGGTGGCTGTCCTGGTTCCCCACTTGTACGCGGCTGAGAAGCTGTACCAGACTGGCAAGATCGTCGATCTCCAGCAGAAAACGACGACCCGGATTCTTTATTACCAAGTTAATACGCCCGTTACCAAAGACGATCCTTACTACGAAGTTTCAGTACAGGTAAAAGATACGATTTATGTGGGAGACTACACCCCGCGCCATGCTTCTGAGACGTTGCCTGATGAGTGGAATGTCCCGGGAACCGAGGTGCGGCTGAGGGTGGAGAAGCATTACATGTTCCTTACGCGACCGGCCGGCTCAGAGTTACAATTCGTAATCACGAAGCGCATTGCCGCAGCTCCTGCGGCAAAAATTCCGGAGACCTCTTCACCGAGTAAGTGATCTGGCAGGCGTAACTTGAGTGTCCGCTTGGTTTCGTCATTCTAGTTTATGGTTCGTACCTCGCTCGATAATTCGGCTTATTACATCAACCGCGAGGCTTCGTGGCTGGCTTTCAACCGGCGTGTGCTCGAAGAAGCACAGGACGAAAGCAATCCGGCGCTAGAGCGTCTCAAATTCTTGTCCATTACCGCGAGTAATCTGGACGAATTTTTTGAAGTGCGCGTGGCCGGTCTGGTGCAGCAGATCGAAGATGGATATACGGAAGCGGGACCGGATGGGCTTACCCTTCTGCAGGAACGTGATGTAGTCTCGCGAGAAACTCATGAGTTCGTGGACGACCAGTATCTCTGCTGGAATGAGCAGTTGCGTCCCATGCTGGCTGCGGATGGCATTCGTGTTTTGGGCCTGCATGAACTGGATGCCAAAGCACGGGCTTTTGTCGCAGACTTCTGTGAGCGTGAACTTGATCTTCTGTTGACTCCAGTTACCGTTGACCCGGCCCATCCTTTTCCTCGTGTGATCAACAAAGCTCTGTGCGTTGCCTTCCTGCTGCGTCGCCGGCGGCGCTCGTCGATGACCTACACGGGAGTGGTGACGGTCCCGCGTTCCTTGCCACGCCTGATCCGCTTGCCTTCGGAGGGAACGGACGACTTCATTTTCCTGGCTGATCTCGTGGCCTACCACGCCGCCGAAATGTATCACGGATACGACATAGTATCTTCTGCGGCGTTCCGGGTTACTCGGAACAGTAACCTGTATTTGGCGGAGGAAGAGTCCCGCAACCTGCTAGAGTCGGTGCGCACCGAGTTGCATAACCGGCGCAAGGGCGACGCCGTCCGGCTCGAGATCGAGTCCGAAGCTGATCCGGAAATCATCGAGCGATTGCGCACTAACTTCGAACTGGAATCGTGGCAGGTGTTTTCGGTCGCTGGACCTGTGAACCTTTCCCGCTTGTTTAATGTTTATGAGCAGACGGAGCACCCGGAGCTCAAATTCAAGCCTTTCCTTCCCCGTGAGCTTCGCCTGACCGACAAATCGCAGGATCTTTTCGAGGAGCTCCGACGGCACGATGTTTTGCTCCACCACCCATTCGACTCCTACGACGCCGTGGTTTCATTTATTGAAGCGGCGGCAGAAGATCAACGCGTGCTCTCCATGAAGCAAACGCTGTACCGCACCAGCGAACACTCGTTGATTGTTCCCGCGCTGATGTCGGCCGCAGCCAAGAAAGAAGTCACGGCGGTTGTAGAGTTGAAGGCGCGCTTTGATGAAGCCTCCAACATTCGCTGGGCCCGCGACCTCGAGGATGCGGGAGTGCAAGTGTTTCATGGCTTGGTGGGACTGAAGACACATTGCAAATTGTCCCTGCTGGTGCGACACGATCCGGACGGCGTCATGCGCCGCTATGCTCATCTGGGCACAGGTAATTACAACACCACTACTGCCCGCATCTACACGGATGTGAGTCTACTGACCGCCGACCCGGAAATTACGGGGGCGGTCCACGATGTGTTCAGCTTTCTGACCGCTTACGCAGAACATCCCAACTACGGTCCCCTCATGGTTGCGCCGCTTGACCTGGCCGAGCATTGCCTGGCGCTCATTGCCCGCGAAGCGGACCATGCGCGTCACGGCCGTCCCGCTCATATCATTGCCAAGATGAATGCGCTGCTGGACAAGAACATTATTACGGCTTTGTACCGGGCTTCGCAGGCGGGAGTGAAGATTGATCTGATTGTTCGCGGAATCTGCGCTTTGCGCCCGGGAGTCCGAGGCGTAAGCGACCATATCCGGGTTCGGAGTATCGTGGGCCGCTTCCTTGAGCACAGTCGCATTTATTTTTTTGCGAATGGTGGACAGGAGGAAGTGTATCTGGGTAGCGCCGACTGGATGCCGCGTAATCTTTATGAGCGGGTGGAGGTAATCTTCCCGGTGAAGGATGAGTTATTGCGGGAACGGGTTCGGCAGGAGATCCTGGAATCCTATTTGGCTGACAATTTGAAGTCTCGTTTTCTGCAGAAAGACGGGAGCTATGTTCGCGCTTGGCGCGCGCAAGGCAAGCGAAAACCGCCAACCGGAGCGGCTGCCTTTGGCGCTCAGGATTTCCTGATCGGCCTAGCCGAGGGGAAACAAGGGCTGGAGGCAATTCCGACTAAACCCAGCCCAAGGAGCAGGAGAGCGGCCATTGGAAAGGAGCGATAACCCGGCATGATCGTTTACTTTTTGCGTCACGCCAATGCAGGCAAACCTTTGGCCAACCCGAAGAAAGATGAAAAACGCGCCCTCGACAAAGAGGGGATCGAGCAATGCGGAATCGTCGGGCGGGCCTTGGCCGCGTTGGACGTTCAGGTGGACGCAATGATTTCCAGTCCGTTGAAGCGTGCCGCTCAGACCGCGTCTCTGGTTGGTAATGAACTGAGTTATGAAGGCAAACTTCAACTGGAAGATGGACTGCGGCCTGGAGCCTCATTTGCAGACTTTCGCAAATTGCTGGATAAGTATTCCAGGCAAGAGGCGATCATGGTTGTTGGCCACAATCCGAATCTCAGCGAATTCCTGGGACGATGCATCAGCGAGGCGGGATGCGAGGCCGGGACCGAATTGAAAAAAGGAGCGGTCGCGAAAGTGGAAATGGGGCGCAATGCAGCCTCATTGCATTGGTCCGTCACTCCCAAGGTTCTGCGCGCCCTCTACGCCGCAGCCGCCGAAAGTTCACGTCCGAAAACTTCACGAAAATAACCTGTTTCTTTCTCTACTGCCCACAATTCCAAATCAACGCTGCTTCGTTGTTTGGTGACTAGAGTCAATTTCACTTCGCCTTCGTGGACGCGGACCCGCGTCGTTCGAATAGCCCCGCTGCGGCTAAGGTTCAGTGCCCGGGCCAACCTTAGTAAGAGCGAGGCCTTGAGCACGTCTTCCTGGTCTGCAGCAAGCAGCGCTTTGATGGCGGCGTCGCCGGTCGCCGGTCGCGACTTACCTAAATAGCGGGCGATGGCTGCAATAATTCGTCTCTGTTCCGGCGTGTACCCCAGAATCTCGGAATGCGAAATGATGTAGTAGGTATGCCGATGCCTGCCATTGCGGTTCACATAGTCGCCGACTTCGTAGAGCATGGCGGCGGCGGAAAGCCATTCCTCATATTCCTGGGGCAATCCGTGAACAGATTTCAAAGCAGCGAATAGCTCCATGGCGGAGTCGCGAACATGCAAGGCGTGTTTCATGTCTACCCGATAGTGCGCAACGGCGGCGCGGATCGAGTCCCAGCGTTCAGACTGAATCTGCTTGCCGGACCGGGTGGTGCGGTCGTATTCGGCCGCCATCTGAGCCAGCAATCCGTCACGCAGTCCCAGCGGGGAGTAGCGGAATCCCGGCAATTGACAACGCTCCAGGAGTCCAAGGTAAGCGGCAGCTCCGGGCACAATAATTTCGGCGCGTCGCGGGCCGACGCCTGAAAGTTGTTTGCGTTCTTCTAGAGGCAACCGCGCCAGCAGCTTTGCGATCCGCCGCATTTGCGTCTTCGATACGGTGGTGGCACGAGAGCCCTTAGTCTTGTAGAGTCCGTGACAGACCGCAGCCAATGATTCTGCCGTCCCCGAGGTGGCAATAACCACCTTCGGACGGGCGCGCTTGATGCGGTCCGCGGTGCGTTCGATTTCACGCGATATGAATCCCCGTAACTGACGCATCTCGGACTTGCGAGGCGGATCGTGACGCAGAAATTCGTTGGTCAGACGAACCGCGCCCAGTGGCAGGCTAACCGTGTTGCGAATATGACCCTGGCTGGAAATAGTCAGCTCACAGCTGCCTCCACCCAGGTCAGCCATCAGAACGGGGGAGGAGTTCACTCGCAGAGTTGAGACCAGCCCCAAATGGATGAGGCGGGCTTCTTCCAAGCCGGAGATAATTTCCACATCCCAGCCGGTGGTCGAGTGAACCCACTCCAAGAATGCCCGTGCATTGCGGGCATCGCGCAAAGCGCTGGTGGCGACGGCGCGCACGGAATCAGCGCCCGCATTTTGTACAGCGCGGTGAAACCGCCGCAGCACCTTCACAGTAGTGGCGATTGCTTCCGGAGATAGAAAAAAGTTGCGAAAAACGGATTCACCCAAACGGGTGACTTCGCGGTCCTCGTGAATCCGGATGAGCCGGTGCCGCGTGAGACGAGCGATTTTCAGGCGAACGGAGTTCGATCCGATATCAACGGCGGCAAAGGTCGGCATGGTGGAAGGGCAACAGTGTACCGCCGAAGAGGGAAGCGTCCGAAAAAAATATCAAATGGTGGAAAGATAGCTCAGGCGACTGCAGCTTTGGTCTCGTCAGATCCGGTGGCAGGTTTGCGGATCGGAGGGGCGTAGCCCGAAGCAGACTTTTTGCTGGAAAGCGCTGCCCGGGTTTCAGCCACGGCGTCCACACTCTGTCGGAACTTTGCCTGGGTGACGTTTCGCAACATGGCCACTAACGCCGAGTCCCGAACTCCGCCGAAGAGAGCTTCCGCTTTCTGCGTTAGTTTCAGCCAGTCGTGCCAGTCGCCAATGACATCCTGCATGTGCTTGAGTTGGTCGATGATGTGCTTAGCCTCTGCGTCATTGGCCGCAAGTTCCGCAATGTAACGAGCCCGTTTGCCGATGATCCGATACTGGTGGAGTGTTTTTTCGGTGAGCGTCACATGATCCCGCCCGAGCTTGGCGAGTTTGCCCAAGGTCAAAGTCAGTGGTTCGGTATGCCTCGGGATGTCGAGCTCGCTGGCGGCCCGCTTTAGCCGCTTTCGCACCTCGACTGCCGTCTCGCGATCGAAAGCCTCAACCAGTTTCTCCTCACGCTTTGTGCGCTCATGCACTAAAGTGTCGACGAACTGCGACTTGTGTCCGTTGCCCTCGGGAATCTTCAAGCTCCGCAGCGAGGCGATTTCTACGTCCAGATCCCGCACGCGCCCAGCCTTCTTGCGCAACCGCGACAATTGCTTAAGCAGTTTCTTGTCGTTGCGATTCAGCTCCGGGACTATTTCGCTAAGCAGAGCCTCCACGCGACGGCTATTGGTGCGAACCTTGTGCACACTTTCCGGAGCGGGATTCTTTGCCAGCTTAGTCAGTTCGCGGCCCAACCTCTGAAAGGCCAAGCGGCTGCGTTTTAGGTCAATGGGCATATCCAGCACAAACATACTGAGAGAACGAAAAGCTACAAGGGAATCCGGCAAAATGCAATCAAGGAAATTTGATGGACGTATTCCTTTAGAGCGCGGTCAAGCCCAACCAATTCACGACACAGCAAGGCGGTATTTTAACACTGCTGTAACACGATTCTGCTAGCCTGCCTTCAGATGGCCAACCAAGCTCTTGGAGCGCCCCGATTGACAGGACCGCAACCCGTTGCAAAGCCAGAGGTTGCAGCCGGTTCAGAGGTCCAGGCGGAGCCTCTCCTCAACGCCGGCAACAGTCGCGTTGCCGATAGCATTTTCCACTTTGCAATGCTGGCGTGCGGGCTGTGCGTTCTCGCCCTCGTAGGCCTGATCATCTACGAGCTTATCAGCGGGTCAAGACTGTCATGGCATGCCTTCGGATTGAGGTTCTTTTTCCAGAGCGAATGGGATCCAGTTAACGAGCAGTTCGGAGCGTTACCGTTCGTGTATGGCACGCTCGTTTCCTCGCTTCTGGCGCTTTTTTTTGCCGTGCCACTTGCGATTGGCGTAGCGGTATTCATTACTGAGATGTCCCCCCGATGGTTGAAGGGCCCGCTGGCTTTCACTACGGAGCTTTTGGCAGCGATTCCCAGTGTCATCTACGGGTTGTGGGCTATCTTTGTGCTGGTACCTCTTCTGCGCCAGTACGGGGAACCTTTTTGCGCCCGCTACTTCGGCTGGACGGGGTTGTTTGAAGGTCCTCCCTACGGTATCGGAATGCTCGCGGCGGGAATCATTCTGGCCATCATGGTGGTGCCGATTATCTCGTCGATCACGCGAGAGGTGATGACGGCCGTTCCCCAGCAACAGAGAGAGGCCGTTCTTGCCTTGGGAGCTACACGCTGGGAGATGATCCGCACGGGCGTGCTGCGAAATGCTCGAGCGGGAATTCTAGGCGGAGTGATCCTGGGCCTGGGCCGCGCTCTTGGCGAAACCATGGCGGTAACCATGGTCATCGGAAATCGGCCAGAGATCGCACGGTCGCTGTTTGCTCCCGGCTACACCATGGCCAGCGTTATCGCCAACGAGTTCAGTGAGGCCACAGGCAACACTTATCTAAGCGCTCTCATTGAGATTGGACTGGCTCTGTTCATTGTTACGATTATCGTAAATATTCTGGCCCAATTTCTGGTCTGGACGGTTACGCGTGGTACTCCGGCGAGAAGCCATGCCTGAACCTGTGACGGCTACCCCCGACTTTGCGGCCGCGCCAATCAGCCTCTGGCGGCGTGGTGTAAATTCATTTGCCACTCTTGCGGCCGGGGGCGCGGTAGTCCTGGTTTTGCTTCCTCTCGGTGCTGTTTTCGGTTATTTGATTTACAAGGGCATCGGCTCGATCAATTGGGCCTTCCTCACTCAAACGCCAAAACCTGTGGGCGAAGCGGGCGGTGGGATGGCTAACGCAATCGCCGGCTCTGCCTTCATTTTGCTGATTGCCAGCACCATTGGCGTGCCTATTGGCATCGGCGCGGGAATTTATCTGGCGGAATATGGCCGCAACCGGTTCGGAGATTTGATCCGGTTCACGGCTGACGTACTGAATGGCGTGCCGTCGATCGTGGTCGGCATCGTGGCCTACGGAATCGTCGTGCTCTCACAGGGGCATTTCTCGGCACTAGCCGGTGGCGTAGCGCTGGCAATCATGATGATTCCGACCATCGCTCGTACTACGGAAGAGATGCTTTTGTTAGTGCCGAATGCGGTGCGTGAAGCTGCCTACGGTTTGGGCGTTTCGCGATGGCGCACAACCCTGTCGATCACTTTGCGCACGGCGACGTCGGGTGTGATTACGGGGGTTATGCTGGCTTTTGCGCGCGTTGCTGGCGAGACTGCGCCGTTGCTGTTTACTGCATTTGGCAACCAGTACTGGAACTGGAAGATCAACCAACCAACGGCCGCGCTATCGCTGCAGATTTTCACTTACGCGATTTCCCCATTCGATGAATGGCATCGTCAGGCCTGGGCTGGAGCATTGATCTTGATTTTGCTCATCGTATTTGCCGTCAGCGCGGTCCGCATCGTTGCCGGCCACGGAATGCTCAAGGGAGCGAACTGACCATGGGAGTCGGGATCAAAGTAGACAAGCTGAACGCATGGTTCGGCAAGACCCAGGCCCTCTACGACATCACTATGGAGGCACCCGCCAACCACGCGACGGCTGTGATCGGACCTTCCGGGTGCGGCAAATCCACCTTCGTACGTTGCCTCAATCGGATGCACGAGACAGTTCCCGATGCGCGGGCCAGCGGCAAAGTTCAAATCGGGGAACTTGATGTCTACAACGGCACCTCCGCGGTGCAGATTCGCCGGCGTATCGGCATGGTGTTTCAGAAGCCCAATCCCTTTCCCACGATGTCGATTTACGACAACGTGGCGGCGGGATTAAAGCTCAACGGCTTCCACGATCACAAGCGGCTCGATGAGATCGTCGAGCGCTCGTTGAAACTTTCGGCTCTCTGGGATGAGGTGAAAGATTCGCTGCGCAAGAAGTCGGGTGCCAGCTTGTCAGGCGGACAGCAGCAACGGCTTTGCATCGCGCGCGCCCTCGCGGTTGAGCCGCAAGTCCTGCTCATGGATGAGCCTTGCTCAGCTCTCGACCCCATCTCCACCGGCAAGATCGAGGAGTTGATTTTTCAACTCAAGGAAAAGTTTACAATTGTGATAGTGACGCACAATATGCAGCAGGCGTCTCGCGTCGCCGAGTTTACCGGATTCTTTCTTCTGGGCAAACTCATTGAACTTGACAAGACCGAAAAGATCTTCACGACCCCGTCCGACAAACGTACGGAGGATTACATTACAGGCAGGTTTGGATAATGCGCACCCGTTTTCAGCAAGGACTCGACGATCTACGGGCACGTTTGCTTCGCATGGGGGGACTGGCCGAGCAGGCCGTGGATCGCGCCTGCCAGGCGTATATTGACCGCGACCTGGCACGCTGCCACATGGTGCTCGAAGGCGAATTCCAGATTAACGTCGCCGAACGGGAAATCGACGAATTGGCATTCGATCTCCTCGCCCTACAACAGCCCATCGCCGTGGATCTGCGCTTCATTCTCGCGGTTACGAAAATCAACTCGGATCTAGAACGAGTCGGCGACCAGGCAGTTAACATTGCCGAGCGGGCCATGGATCTGGTGGAACTTCCTCGGGTAGATCTTCCAGTCGATATTCCGCGTATGGCGGCGGCCGCTTCCGCCATGGTTCGCCGTGCCTTGGAGTCGTTTATTGAGGGCAAGGCTGAACTCGCGCAAGCCGTGCTTGAAATGGACAATGTTGTTGATCGCATGAAAGATGAGGCTTTTATTACACTGGTCAAGACCATGAACGAGCGGCCCGAGGTAACGAGGCAGGCGCTCGATGCGCTGCTGGTAGCGCGCAATTTGGAGCGCGTGGCCGATCACGCCACCAACATTGCGGAGGACGTGATTTTCTGGGTGCGTGGAGCTGATGTTCGTCACAATGTTGCGCCGGAACCTACGGTGCATCAGGCGAGTACAGATACCCACTAAAGCGTTACTAGAGCACGGGTGCAAAGGACCGGTCAGCTTATCTGACCGGTTTTCTTTTCCCGTGATACGCTGCGCGTTCTTAGCTCAAGGAGGCAGCGCTTGCGCGGAATCGTCCACGCGATCGGCTTATTATTTCTTGCCGCCACACTCGGACTGCTCGTGGCGCAACAGCAGAACGGATCGCGGCAAATATCGCTGCCCACGAGCAAGTCTTTGACCGTGCCCGCGCCTGGGGTTCTAGGGCCGCTGAACGGCTTTGCGGCTGCTATGGTTGTGAGCCCCGACAAGCGTTATGCAGCGATTTTGAATGATGGTTATGGAACACAGAAAGACCAGGCGCACCAATCTATTTCCGTGCTCGATTTGAACACGAACCGACTCAACGACTCTCCGGAAGATCGCCTGCCGGAAGAGGCTCACCAGAGCTATTTTGTCGGGCTGGCGTTCAGTTCCGATGGTGGTCATCTTTATGCTTCGATCGGTTCCATCACCGATCCTCTCGGAGAAAAGCCGGGCGACACCGGAAACGGAATCGCGGTTTACCGCTTCCGCGAAGGTGAGGTTGCGTGGGATCGATTCATAAAGATTGCCCCGCAGATGATTGCTTCGGGCAAAAAAGTCGCGCACGGTGTCCAGAAGACTGATAAGGGAACGGTTCTTCCTTATCCTGCGGGTCTTGCGGTGATCTCCAGGCCCGACGCTCCCGACAAACTGCTGGTCGCTAACAATCTTTCCGATAACGTCGTGCTCATCGACTCCGCTAGCGGCCGCGTGCTCAAGCAATTCGATCTCAGTACGCACGAGATGATTCCATCTTCGTTTCCTTACTCCGTAGTTGCGTCGCGTGATGGGCGCCGGGCCTGGTGCAGCCTGTGGAATGCATCCCGCGTTGCGGAGCTTGATTTAGAGAAGGGAACTGTCGTTCGTTCGATCCCGCTGCTTGAGCCGAAGGATCCGACGGCGCCCGGATCGCACCCGACGGCGATGTTACTGAGCCCGGATGAGAAGCTGCTCTACGTGGCGCTATCCAACGCGGACCGGGTTGCGGTGGTAGACACCAGCCGAGGCCTTGCCACGCCACTATTCGACACCTCAATGCGAGATCAGAAATTTAGGGGTACATCACCCGTAGGCCTGGCGCAGTCTGCCGACGGGAAGCATCTCTTTGTCGCTGATGCCTCCATCAATGCGGTCGCCGTTTTCGATACTTCGGGCTTGGTTGCGAACAGGATCAGGCAGGACCAGGCGGTCTTTTTTCCTGGCTTTATCCCCACCGACTGGTACCCCAGCGCTTTGGCGGTAGCTGGTAACGATTTGCTGATTGCCACCTCGAAAGGGCAGGGAACCGGGCCGAACAGTGGCATGAGCAATTTAAGGAATGAGAGGAGGCACCGCGAACATCCCTACATTCCGACCTTGCTCTATGGCTCGATTGCCCGCCTCAAAAGTGAGGACATCGAAAAACAACTGGCCGAGCTCACCCGGCAGGTTGAGGAAAGTAATCTGCTGCATTCTGGCCCAGTCAAAATTCAATTCGCGCAGAACTCCAATCCAATCCGCCACGTGATCTACGTCATCAAAGAGAATCGCACCTACGATCAGGTGCTTGGCGATTTGAAAGTCGGCGATGGTGATCCCTCGCTCACGCTTTACGGAGCCGACGTTACCCCCAACCAGCATAAGCTGGCACTGCAATTTGGGGTGCTCGACAACTTCTACGATAGCGGCGAGGTTTCTGGCGACGGACATAATTGGTCAACCGCGGCAATCACCAGCGATTACAACGAGCAGACTTGGCAGATTAACTATCGCAGCAAGGAGCGCACCTACGATTTTCAAGGGTCCGTAGCTGACGAATTCCCACTCGATCAAAACGAACCTGATGTGAACGAGCCCGCCACTGGCTACATTTGGGATAACGTGGCCAGTCACAGCCTGACTTACCGCGACTACGGAGAGTTCATTTACGGCGTGTGGTGCAAGGCCACGGAAAACAAGATGACGGTACATGAGGGCGTCCCGGCGCCGGGCTCGACGTGTCCAAAGAACGCGGTGAATATGGGAGCGCCGTTGCCGCCGAACGTTGGCCAGCCGCATGGTTCGCCCAGTCCTTGGCCGTGGGCGGTTCCAATCCTGAAAACAGGAAAGCCGACCAAGGCAGTTCTGCGCGGTCACTTCGATCCCTTATTCCCCGACTTCAACACTGAATATCCGGACCAACTGCGCGCTGACGAATTCCTCAATGAATTTGATGGCTTTGTGCGGGCCCGCAAAGAAGGCAAGGGAACTGAGCTACCCGCGTTTACTCTGCTCTACCTGCCTGATGACCATACTCACGGGACGACTGCCGGGAAACCGCGCCCAGCCGCGAGCGTCGCGGATAATGACATCGCAGTCGGCCGCGTCGCGGAGGCGGTCTCGCACAGTCCCTACTGGGATGACACTGCTATTTTCATTCTCGAAGACGACGCTCAGGATGGCGCCGATCACGTAGACGCTCACCGCTCCATCGCCTTCGTGATCAGCAAGTATTCGCCGGGTTCGGCGGAGCATCCATTCGTGGAACACCATTCCTACACCACGGTGAGCTTGATTCACACGATCGAAACGTTGCTTGGTTTACCGCCCATGAACCAGAACGACGCCTATGCTCCGGTGATGGCTACACTATTTTCAGGGGCGGGAAATCAACCGGCTTTTACCGCAGACTGGAGCAATCGGGACAACGGCTTGATTTACCAGAAGAACCCTGTTAAAGGTCAGGGCGCGAAGGAATCCGCCAAGATGGATTTCACCCACCCGGATGCGGCGAATGCGGCGGTGCTCAATGCGATCCTGTGGCGCGATCGCAAGGGAGATCAGCCAATGCCTGCGGTACGGCACAAAGCGTTTCTCGACAAATCCAAGCCCGACGACGAGTGATGATCTAGACCGGCACGTTTCGTTCCACCGCGCTTTCGCGTAGAGACTTCACCGCTGAGCGGCCATTGCAACATCGACATCGGCAAACGAAAACGCCGTTGAGACGTTAGGATAATCTTTCTTCGCCACTTCCACGTACGGATATACAAAATAGTTCAGCGGCTTCGCGTCTTGCTTTGGGCTCAATTCGAGATCCCGTCCGGTCGTAAACTCCACGCGATTGGCATCGTGCGCGCCGAAAAAGTAGTCTTTTTTCTCGGGATGCTTCCACGCCTCCGAGATATCCACCGGAATCCATCCGTGCTGCGGATCGAAGAAGTCAGCCCAGCAATGGTATCCCGCGATCTCAGCCGAATGTTTGTCAGGCGGCAGAGGAAATCCTATTTCAAACCGTGCTGGAATCCCCTGCGAACGTGCCATAGCGATGAATAGCGAATGGAAGTCGGTGCAGTTGCCTTTCTTGGCATCGCACGCATAGAGCACATCGCCGCGTCCCCAACCCGTGCCGGTCTTGTCATAGCGCATGGTAGTGAATACGTAGTCGTAGATCGCACGGGCCTTGTCGAGAGCTGTGGTTTTCCCCTGGGTAACCTTCATCGCCAATTCCGCCGGCAGCCCGGTGGTGGGCACGAGAGCATCCGGGGCCAGGTACTCCTTTCTTTCCTTGTCGCTCAGCTTTACCGCCGCAAGATGCGGAGAATAGATACCCAGAGTAAGGCGCTCACGGCGGACGACGTCATAAACAACCTCGAAATGCAGCTCCGGCTGCTTGGCTTTTGACGCCTCGGCGTAATACATTTCGTTTCCGTCTTTAGACTCATGCGTCTTAGTGAGTGGAAGATCACCGGTCGCAGAGATCGCCTTCACGGTTTGGAACTCATCCGAGTGGGCCTCCGGAATCCAAATTCGCACTTTCTCCCCAGCGGGAACATCTTTCACGGTGAAGCTGTAGTGAAACGTGAAGTGGCGCGTTGTTTGCGCCGAAGCAATCGCGGCATACACCAACGGCAACAACGACAAAAGCAACGGGACCTTTCTGAACATAGTCAGATTCCTTTCACGGTGCCAGAGGTTGGCGACGAATGGAAACGACACACGGGCGTTTATATGAGATCTCAGGTGAAGCCGCGTCGTGGCAATTGCATACGAGCATTCCTCGATCAGCCAGCAGAATCATATTCTAACCGAGACGCCGAAGTTTGGTTACACTCTCAGAGACCTGGTTACGAGTGACAACAACCCGTCAGCGTTCAGTTAGAATTCTCGCGTGCCAGCTGCCATCGAGTGCCGCAACCTGCGCAAAACCTACGACGGCAAAGTAGAGGCCGTCCGCGGATTGGGCCTGGAAATAAAAAGTGGAGAGTGCTTCGGCCTCCTGGGGCCGAATGGAGCAGGGAAGACCACCACCATCGAAATCCTCGAAGGCTTGCTCGAACCTACCTCCGGCGAAGTCACGATTCTGGGCCACACCTGGCAGAAGAATTCTCGCGAAGTCCGCGAATGGTTAGGCATTTCTTTGCAAGAGACCCGTCTATCAGAGAAATTGACGGTCCGCGAAACCATCGAATTGTTCGCCAGCTTCTACCGTGAGCCGCGCTCCTCGGACGAAGTCCTCGACGACCTGCAACTGGGTGAGAAAGCTGACGCGATGGTTGGCAAACTTTCCGGCGGCCAGCGCCAGCGTCTGGCTGTGGCCACGGCGTTGGTGGGAAATCCCAAGATTCTTTTCTTGGACGAACCGACGACCGGACTCGATCCCCAGAGCCGCCGCCAGCTCTGGGACATCATCCGCAGATTTCAAGTTGGCGGTGGCACGGTACTGTTGACCACGCACTACATGGATGAAGCGGAGCGCCTGTGCGACCGGCTAGTGATTGTCGATCATGGCCAGGTCATTGCAGGAGGCACGCCCTCCGACCTGATTGACCGCCTCGGCGGACACCACGTTGTAGAGTTTGAGGCCAGCGGCAATTCGAGTGAAGGCAATGCTCTCGATGCCTGGCGAGTGCTTCCGGGTGTGGAATCAGTTCGTCACGACAATGGTCTGGTTAGCCTCACCGTGCGAGAGCCGCATTTGACCATTCCTGCATTGCTCGATGCAGTCGAAGAGCGCGGAGCGCAACTTTTGCACCTTACCACACGACAGGCCAGCCTTGAAGATGTGTTTGTCAACCTTACGGGCCGTCACTTGAGGGAAGAGTGATGAGCGTCCCAGCTCCGCCACAGCTCCCTACGCCTCGCAATGGCCGCTCGTCGGCTTTCACGCACCTTGTTATGGTGAGGATGAAGGAGCTCAAGCGTGAGCCCGAAGTTGTCTTCTGGGTGTTCGGGTTTCCCCTTTTGCTTGCGTTGGGACTTGGGATTGCTTTTCGTAACAAACCGGCAGACGTGACGTTCATCGTGATCGTCAATGATGCCAGGTCGCAGGATGCGATGGCGCTGATCGAACGCTCGCCGCAGAAGTCGTCGATCCGTGCCGAAGTGCTCGATAAACCGGCAGCACTCAAAGGATTTCGCCTCGGCAAATATGATCTCGTCGTCGAGTCGGATGGTAACGGTGGGTTCCAGTACCTCTACGATCCGGCGCGACCGGAAAGTGTGCTTTCGCGTGCAGAGGTGGATGATGCTCTCCAGATTTCAGCCGGACGAAAAAATCCGTTGTCTACTTCTGCGGTCATTTCAGACGAGCCGGGATCGCGCTATATCGACTTTCTCATTCCCGGATTGATCGGGATGAACCTCATGAACTCGGGAATGTGGAGCGTCGGATTCGCTCTGGTGGATATGCGCCAGCGCAAGCTGCTGAAACGCTTTGTGGCCACGCCTATGCGGAGAAGTGATTTCCTGCTCGCCCTCGCCAGCGGCCGGTTGGTACTTATGGTGGCTGAAGTCGGGTTACTGTTGGGATTTGGCGCGCTGGTTTTTCATATCCGTGTGGTCGGGTCGCTCCTCTCGATCTTGCTGCTGAGCTCGATTGGGGCAGTGGGGTTTGCGGGTTTGGGGTTGTTGACCGCCAGCCGCGCGCAGAAAATTGAAAGCGTCAGCGGCCTGATCAATCTGATCATGATGCCAATGTGGATTTTTTCAGGAGTCTTTTTTTCTTATGAGCGTTTTCCGGCAGCCATCCAGCCATTCATCAAGGCGCTGCCTCTGACTGCTCTCAATGATGCCCTGCGCGCTACGATTCTGGAAGGGGCTTCACTGACAACACAGGCCGGGCGACTGCTGGTACTTCTGCTTTGGGGAGGAGTTTCTTTCGTGCTTGCCTTGCGGTGGTTCCGTTGGACCTAGTTTTGAACTCGCCCCTCGAACGTCATCTCAACCTGTTTTTCGTGGTACGAATCTAAGGGAAGCCGAATTCATGCAATATCGCAGGTGCGTCGGCTCGGGACCGTCATCGAAAACGTGGCCCAAATGCGCGTCACATTCTGCGCATGACACTGCCGTGCGAACCATGCCGTAGGTCATGTCGGTTATGCCGCGAACATTCTCCGGAGCAATCGGTTGCCAGAAGCTCGGCCAGCCGGTTCCTGAATTAAACTTCGTCTCTGAACTGAACAAGGCGTTGTCGCAGCAAACGCAACGATAAAGTCCCTTGTCGTGCAGGTCCCAGTATTTTCCCGAGTAGGCGAATTCGGTGTCGGCGTGCCGCGTTATGTCGAAAGCGTTGGGATCTAGCTGCTTCCTCCACTCGTCCTCGCTTTTGACAATCATTGGTACGCGAACGGTTTTCAACCGCTCACCTGCATCGGAAAACTGAACAACCGTAACTTCTTTGGGCGTCTGCGTCGTCGATTCCGCTTCCGCAAATCGCGGTTTTCGCAATGACCACATTGCGCATCCTGCAACGGCTAACGCTGAGGTCGAGAGAAACGCGCGCCGCTTCAACTTGCCCGAGCTTTCCTTGTCGTTGGCTTCAAACTCAAACATGGCCACTCCTAAACCCTATTTCCCGACATAAAGATCAGGAAACTCCTGGTGAAGATGAGCAACCTTCGGCGCATCGTTGTAGACGATGTACGGGTTGTTTGGATGTTGTGCGGCATAATCCTGATGGTAAGCCTCGGCCGGACAGAAAGCCTTCAAGGGTAGGACTTGAGTCACGATTGGACGGGGGAAAACCCTGGCCTTGTCGAGTTGCGCAATATAGGCTTCTGTAATGCGTTTCTGCTCATCGCTGTCATAGAAAATAACAGAACGATATTGCGTGCCTGAGTCCGGGCCCTGCCGGTTCAGTTGCGTGGGATCGTGCGCAACCGAGAAGAACACTCGAAGCAACTGCCCAAAAGTGATCTGCGAAGGATCATAGGTAATCTTCACCGACTCCGCGTGGCCGGTGTCGCCAGTGCTCACAAGTTCGTATTCAGCTGTACTTGATGCACCCCCGGAATATCCCGAAGTCGCACTGATAACACCCTTGACGTGCTGAAAGACGGCCTGAACGCCCCAGAAACATCCACCCGCGACGACCGCAGTCTGCCCTGCCTTGTTCGCCGCGAGCGCAGCATCCACCGTCGGACTTGGTATTGCGGTGATTGCGCTGTCACCGGCATTGCAAGCAACCGCACCGCCAAGCGTTAGCGTGAGCAGCAAGCCACATATCCGAGAAAAGTTACCCATAAACGACCTCTCCCTGGTCTAAGGTGTCAGACTCTTAGTCCCGCTTCCTTAGAGTCGCCAGCGGGCCAAAAGTTTCTCGCGTATTCTAAGTTAGACCGTCCACGGAACTTTTGGGCCGGTTGCACATCTCTAGATGAAGACACATCTGGAGCGACGCCTTGAAGATTCTACTTATTCCGACTCTAGTTCTTCTTTCACTTACTGCGGCGCTTTTACTGTGGGCATCCGAAATGCCAGCGAGGTCTGACGCACGAACTCCGATACTCGTCGAATTGTTTACCTCGGAAGGCTGCTCTAGTTGTCCGCCCGCAGACGCATTCCTGCAGAGACTGGATCGGCAGCCTATCGCAGGCGCAGACATGATCGTCCTCGGCGAGCACGTCGACTATTGGAACCACATCGGATGGAAGGATCCATACTCGGCTCGCTTTTTCAGTGATCGACAGGGTGTCTATGCCAGGCGTCTTGGCCTGGAAAGCGTCTACACTCCGCAAATGGTCGTGGACGGAACCAATGAGTTTGTTGGCAGTGACGCGGCTCTGGCCGACAAGGCCTTCGCTAAAGCCTTGAACAGACCGAAGATTTCGATCCGATTGTCGTCGGTATCCTTAGCGGCACCAAATGATTTGTCTGCCCATCTGGAAACTGGCCTGTTGCCTGCGCCTTTTGGTTTAGGTGAGGTGCACGTGTACGTAGCAGTCGCGGTCAACCATGCGGAATCGCACGTTTCACACGGGGAAAACGCGGGCCGCACATTGGTGCACGTCGCGGTAGCCAGAAGCATTGTGAGGGTTGGAACACTTCGGGCAGGGCAAGTCTTTTCGCAGGACGTTCGGCTGAAATTGGACCCCGGATCTGAATCCAGCAATCTGCGGCTGATCGCGTTTGTGCAGGAACCGGACCAGGGTCGAGTGATTGGAGTCGCCTCCGAAGCAGTTGGCACGGCTGCTGCGGCGCGATGAAAT
The DNA here is from genome assembly GCA_963837015.1 of uncultured Acidobacteriota bacterium. Taxonomy (GTDB): domain Bacteria; phylum Acidobacteriota; class Terriglobia; order Terriglobales; family Acidobacteriaceae; genus JABDBE01. Next base: position 105,046 of record CAWIMI010000039.1, read on the forward strand.
AAGGTTCTTTCACCAATAGCCCGCCGACGTTCGTGATATCCCGGTGGCTTGGCCGTTCCGCAAGCCTCCGGCTCAGGCCCAATCATCGGAGAATGAACAATCCTTGCAAATGAGTTCCCGAGGGATGATAATTTCTATGACCTTTCTGCAAGGCGCGCCAGAAAAGATTCTATAGCGGGTTTTTGGTTAGGTAGAGGTTGACCATTCGCGCCAATGAGCGGGAGTAGTTCAGCGGTAGAACGCCAGCTTCCCAATTCTCCTTCATTCAAAACAATCAACAACTTAACTAGGCTACCGGGGACTGCCAAGTACTTGATAATACGTGGTAGCGAAAATTTGAACGGGGGCCGTAACGGGGGCTGGAATCGAAAGAGGTCGGAACCTGCATTGGAGAGTTCGTGGACCCGCTTCACAAGACACCATTCGGGAACTGAAATGTCGAAGACAGGCAAGAAGGGGGTTTCGTGTTTGATTGTCTCGATGACCTGACGAGGCGAAACGATACCGGTTCGTGTTAAACCCCGTGAATTGAAAACCTTCTCTGGAATCGGTGATCGCGCTAAACCCCCAATTACCCAACTTGCTGTTTCTCGGATTTTCCCAATTGACAGTGTTCCGCAACACGAACAATCACCCCCAACTACAACTCTGAGTCCAGATGGGGCAGAATTCCCAACTATAGGGGCTAGAAACGGGGGTCACCGTGGGGATGGGTAAAAACCCTAGGTTCTGTTAAAAGGTCCTCACCACGGTCACGCTAGGGGGTGCCACGGGGATTTTAGAGAGAGGGTCGAGTGAATCACAAACGCGGCCGGTTGTCGGTGGGGCTTCTGACTAACATCTACATAGCTGTGAATGTTGCGCGTTGAATATACTCAGCGGCTTAGTATAATAGTGCGGTGATGATTGACAGAAGACTGTCAGAATACTTTGCCTCATTAGGTCGCAAGTCGGCGAAGGTACGATTGAAAACTGTTTCGGCCAAACGAAGAAAGCTGGCCATCGACGCGGATTGATTCGTGGCGAGTGATCACTTCTTTAGGTAGTGGCCAAGCAAATAGACAACCAGTCCACCGATCATGCTACTGATCAAGGCAGTCACGGCCTGCTTCTTAAAGTCCTCTTTGTACCTCAGGAAGAACGAGGGTGACTCCAGTCTCGTATCCAAGCTCAGGAAGTGCCCACGGTTCGACCAGATCAGGATGATTACGAACATCACGCCAGACACCAAAACCCACATAAGCGGCAAGAGGGACGGTACGCTCTGTTGGCTTGACTGGGACGAGCGAAACCCTTCAATACCCAAATAGAGTGTAACTACGATGGCGATGATGCCAAAGATCAGAACGGCCGGAGTGATTGGTGTCCTCTGGTGTAGTTGAATATGTTCTCGAACCACGTAGAACAGGGTGTCTGCTCCGTCTGTTGCCTCCTCTGTTCTCAGTTCTGGAAAGAGTTGCGTCATCATCTGACCCGAAGACATACTGGGTACCTGCTCAGCTTTATTGAGCAGGAAGTGAACCTTCGGATTCTCTCCTCGAACGTTGAAGTCCTTGATCTGAGACCCGACATACTGCTTCATCTCAGTGAGTGAGTCGTAGCTGTTCTTTTCGTCCGAGATCGTAACTGAGGCACAGGACTTCTGAAACAGAGCGACCAGCGCATCGAGGTCCTCCCGATACATCTTTAGACGCCCGAATCGAATCGACTTGGTGTTCCTCAGTGGCTGCATGGACAATTCTAGCACTGTAGCCCCAGAGGTAGCCCCGAGAATTATATTGCACGATATCGTTCAAGGGATTGTCGAGTGAGATATAGTAATCGCTGTATTCCAATGCTCAACGGCTGCGTATATACTGCACTCATGATTGACAAGAAACTGTCAGAATACTTCGCGGCGATGGGTCGAAAGTCAGCGAAGGTCCGAATGAAAACAGTCTCGGCCAGACGACGGAAGCAGATTGCGAGAAATGCGGCAAAGGCACGTTGGGCGAAACGAAAACGTAAAGGACGATGATCATGAAAGAAAAGAGAGCGGCAATTTATGTAAGAGTTTCGACCAACGAGCAGGAAACCGAAATGCAGGAGGTCGAGCTCCGGGATTACTGTGAAAAGCGTAGCTGGGAATATGTCCCGTATCGGGACAAAGCAAGTGGAGCGAGGAACGATAGACCGGCTCTGAACCAGATGTTGAGCGATATGAGGAGAAGAAAATTCGACGTGGTCGTGGTGTGGAAACTGGATCGATTGGCCAGATCGTTGAAACAACTTTTGACCATCGGCGAGGAGTGTAGGTCTCTGGGTGTAGATTTGGTTTCTCTTAGGCAAAATATCGACACAACTTTGCCCGCAGGGAGATTGACATTTCAAATTCTGGGAGCGGTCGCGGAGTTTGAAAGAGAACTGCTGAGGGAACGCGTGAAGTCGGGAATGGAGCAAGCCCGTAGAAATGGTAAACATGTTGGCCGTCCACCCCGGAGAAGGTTTAACCCCGCTGACATCGAACGGATGCGGGAGTTGAGGGTTGGGGGAGCAAGCGTACGGAAATTGGCAACGGACTTCGGAACGACGCAATGGACGCTGGCCCGGTTGACAAATTCAGCAATGATGGAAGCGCTGAAGGTCTAGTTCCCGGCTCGCCATCAGGGGTTTTGAGTGTAATGGCCTGTTTTCGTCAGTTGACCTTCTCTTCGCTTTCCCAGTGCCATCACCTGGAACAGTGACGCCGGTCACTGAAAGCATAGCCGCGCTGTCTTAGCTTGAGTGCAAGGCTCCGAGTTCTGACTCAAATCAAGGCAACTCGGAGAATATAGGATTTCCCCCGACCTAGTTCTGCACTCATCTGCGCTCTCCGGGCCGCCGCGAAACCCAACAGTAATGAAATTCAGATGCGCCGCGTGATGTGGCGGGAGGAGATACGTTATGAACCAAAAGAGATTTTTAACAGCCGCGAGCGCGGCTCTGATGATCGTTATCGTAACTCTAGTATTGACACCCGGTGCGTGGTCGCAAAGCAAGTACAAAACGCTGTACAAGTTCAAGGGTGGCAAGGACGGAAACCAGCCCATGTCTGGCCTGGTCTTTGACACCGCCGGGAACCTTTATGGCACGACGTTACTCGGTGGCAAAACCGGCTGCCAGGCTTTTGTTACCTGTGGCACGGTATTCGAACTAACACCCAACGGCGGGACCTGGACCGAGCAAACCATCTTTTACTTTAACGGCACCGATGGAGGTAATCCGATGGGGGGATTAACCTTTGATGGTGCCGGTAACTTATACGGCACGAACAACCAGGGCGGACCTGAGGATCTTGGGACTGCCTACGAACTGACACCCGACGGAAAGGGTGGCTGGACCGAAAGCGTTCTTCATAACTTCACAGGGCAGGACGCGTGGCCGAGCGGTGGTTTGATTTTCGACCCATCCGGCAACCTCTACGGCACAACTACTTGGGGTTGTGGCATGGGTTGCGTCTTCGAATTGACGCCCAACTCTAACGGGTACTGGACAGAAACCATACTTTACGGTTTTGGCTGTTGCGGCGGACCTACTGGGGGCTACCCGAATGGAACGACCTTGATCTTTGACGCTGCTGGAAACATCTATGGGACGACCGAATTCGGCGGCAAGTCAGGATGCAATCCCGGCGGCTGTTACGGCCTGGGAGTCGTCTATGAGTTGTCACCGAAGGGCGACGGAACCTGGACCCAAAAGGTGCTGCACAAATTTACCGGAGGCAAGGACGGGTCGAGCCCGACTAGCGCGTTGGTTTTCGATGCAGCCGGGAATCTTTACGGCACTACCATCTGGGGCGGCGCACATGACCAGAATGGCAACGTCTTCCAGTTGACGCCTAATGCTGACGGAACCTGGACAGAGCATGTACTGCATCAGTTCACCGGCGGCAAGGACGGCGGCGGGCCATTTGCCGGCGTCACCTTCGACAAGGCGGGAAATCTCTATGGCACAAGCACGAAGGGTGGCGCGGCTGGCTATGGGGTCGTTTACAAGATGACGCCGAACTCGAACGGCGGGTGGAGCTACCGCGTGCTCCACGCTTTTTTGGATAAACCCGGAGCTAATCCCTGGTCGGGCATAATCCTCGACTCGGTTGGCAATCTCTATGGGACCACCGGCGGAGACGGCAGCAAGACGTTCGGTTCGGTGTTCGAGATCACGCCGTAGTGGGCTTCTCCGGCTGCTCGGGGTTTGAGTGCCGAGTGGCCGGAGATCAAATTACAGCGCATAACTGTCGAAACATCGCGATTACGCTCATTGAGGGGTTTTGAGCGCTATGGCCTGGTTTCGTCACTTGTCGTCACAGGGCCACGGTTTGGGGATAGAATTGGTGACGCTCAACAACACTGACCGGCGGAGGAATTTCATGTCGCCCGATAGAATTTTTCGGACGCTCGGCACAATTCTGCTGGTGGTTGTACTAGCCGTCGTGCTGAGGACCTACGCATGGGCGGGCAGTGAATTCAAGACACTGTACACATTCACCGGGGGAAACGACGGAAGGTATTCCGAAGGCAGCTTGACCTTCGACCAGTCCGGCAACCTTTACGGCACGACCTTCAGTGGCGGCGCTTACAACTTGGGTGCAGTCTTCAAGTTGACACCAAGCCCAAAAGGGGGCTGGACGGAAATTGTGCTCCATAGCTTCGCCGGCGGGGGGGACGGAGCCGGGCCCGATGCCGGGGTGATCTTCGACGTAGCTGGGAGTCTATACGGCACAACGTCATCCGGCGGCGCTTCCAATGCAGGTACGGTCTTCAAGCTGTCCCAGTCGGATGGAAGCTGGACGGAGAGCGTGCTTTACAGCTTCGTAGGTGGAAAAGACGGAAGCTTGCCCAGAGCCAGCGTGATCCTTGCCCCAGCGGGGAATCTGTACGGCACCACTTACTACGGCGGCAGATTTGGCTACGGTGTCGTCTTCCAATTGACGCCGAACGGGAACGGAAGCTGGAAAGAGCATGTGCTCCACGATTTCGCAAATTATGACGGAAGCCACCCATCCGGCCTGATTCTTGACCAGAAGGGAAATCTCTACGGCACGACATTTGCCGGCGGCGACCTAAAGTGCAATCCCTCGTTTGGGTGTGGCGCGGTATTCCAGTTAGTGCCGAACATTGACGGAAGTTGGAAGGAAAATGTGCTGCATCGCTTCACGGGCAAGGGGGGAGGCTATCCCATGGCCAGCCTCGTTTTTGACTTTGCGGGAAATCTCTATGGCACCACCTCTTGGAACGATGGCCTTGGATTTGGTCTGGTCTTCCAATTGACGCCGAACGGGAACGGAAGCTGGAAAGAGAAGGTGCTCTATCATTTCAAGGGTGGCATCAAGGGTGGCAGCGACGGAAGTTATCCCACCGCGAACTTGCTTTTCGACAAGACGGGGAATCTCTACGGCACCACGCTGCACGGTGGCAACTTCAGGTATTGCGTTAGTGTTGGCTGTGGCATTGTCTTCACGCTCAAACCCAACTCGAACGGCGGATGGAACGAGACCGTGCTGCACCGTTTTTTGAACCGTCCGGGAGACCAACCCTCTGCCGGCATCGTCTTCGACACAGCGGGGAATCTCTACGGAACAACCTCAGGAGATGAAGTTAGGACCTTCGGTTCAGTGTTTGAGATTACGCCATAGCTGACGGTCGTAAAATCCCGATTACACTGGTTGACCGGGTATCGGGTGGTAATGGTCTGGTTCCTTCCAAGCCAGTAGGGGCTCCAAAAAGGTTTTCCTTTCGGGATGCCAAATCGGCAATCCCTGCGGCCCTGCAGATGAGTCACTTACGGAGGGAGAAAAATGTACCCTTTCTTGATGGTGCAGGTGACCCAACAACCGTAGAGCCGTACTAGGGAAAAATCTGTGGTGCCGGGAGGGGGATTTTCTTGAATTCGGTTCCAGCCGCCAACGGTAACAGTAAGATGCAGTGTTTTGCGTAAATTGAGATTGTTTGTCCTACCGTTAAGTCCGATCTGACATCCTCCAGCCGACATTTTTAGTAGGAAATGGTAAGGAAGACCCGAGATTGACAAACTGCATCTGTCAGTTCTAACGTTGGCGCGATGGTTAACCCAACGTTGGGACAACTGGACACTCGTTTGACACAAATCGACGAGATATTACACAAGGCCGAATTTGGCAACGTGAGTCTTGAGCCATCGGAACGATCCGCACTGGAAACCGAAGCTGAAGCAATCCTCAAGGTTCTCGCCGAAGAACTTGGTAAAGCACAAAACCTCGATCCCCAAGAAGTATACGAAACCCGCAACAAGATCAGGCAGCTTCGGCGTATCTCAGCCCGTGTTCAACAGCACCTGGAACTACACCCAGATGATTCTGAAGCTGACAGCATCGTTGCAGAGGCGTTTCAAGGATTGAAAGATGGGACGAAGACTAACGAAGAGGCGAGCCGCATGATAACCTCCATCTTCGATCCAAATAGATTGGGCACGAGCAAGCGGGAAGAAAAGCGATCCACGCGATGGTTCAAGCGCATCTTTAAAAGAACTAACCGCTGAAGATGGTACTTCACGGCTGCCGTTCCAGTTTTGCATGATCGTTAAGTCCGATCTGACATCTGCCAATCATTTTTGGTCGGAAATCGTAAGGATAAACACCATACGGTACAATTTCCCCAACGGAGGTATTGCGCCACATGGATTGGAATGCTATCTGGCAGGGGATTGTCTCTAATGCACTGTACGGTCTACTGATCTTCGGCGGCGGGGGATTGATAGCGTATCTTCGGATAAAGCGTCCCAACTTTGCCGATCCACTTCGCTTTGGGTTATTAGGTGCGGCATGTATCGCGCTGATTTTGTTCGCGCTCATGGGACGTGGCATCTTGGTGCGTCCTCGGCTGGAAATCACACCCGGCAACATTGAAGAAAATCTCAAGCTGTGGGCTGAACACCTGTCGATCACTTTAGAACATCAAGAAATCTCAGACCGCTACTTCAGTTACATCGCACGGTTGCATGGGGGCGACCCCATAGAGGTTTTCAGAGCCAAGGAGAAACCTGCATACTTTCAATTCTCGGCGAACATGGACTTTGCTCCACAGCATCAGGTCGCATTTTCAAAGCTGGATAAAGCACAGCAGGAACGAGTGCAACAGGAGCTGACCCTTGAGGTTGCGCGTCTCAGGATGGGCACAATCATAGCCAGTTTGGTTGCTCCAACCGGGCAGATAGTGCAGACCAAGATCATGCTTCAGAAAGCCGTGCCGATTGAGAACATGAGCGAGGCCACATTCGGTGACTCCTTCGATGAGATGACACGGTCTCTTCAGTTAGTGCGTGCTGCTGTAACGCTAGACTTGATGCCGCCAGACAACGAGACGAAGCCCAAAGGCGAGATGAAGTCCAAAGTCGAAACGAAGTCTAAAATAAGCAACAATTAATTGAGAAGTGTTGCGCGTGGATAAGGGAAATACAGGGGTTGTTTACCCAGCCCCCGAACCCCACTCCTCAAAAAGTGGGGTTTTTGCTTTCTGGGAGGGGTTTAAGGAGCCACCGTTTGCATACAACAAGGATTACAGGGAAGGAGGGTACCGGATGGAAGATTGGCTAACGGTGGAGGAAGCGGCGAACTATTTGAAAATTCCAAGACATAGCTCATCAGTGCCAGCACGCTGGCACCAAGGGCTCATTGAACTTACCGAATGCAAGTGTATATTTCGACAGTTCCCGGTTACTTCCCCCGACCCCACGGTTAAAACACAAACAGGAGATTGCGACGTGCACCGAACAGGTTTTGCATGCCTCATGGCGATGGTTCTTGTGTTCTGGGTCTTCCCTTGTTCAGGGCAGCAATTAAGCCCAAGGATGAAGAATCAGGATGTAATCGACATGGTCTCGTTGGGCTTGTCTGACGATGTGGTCATCGAGAAGATTCACGCAACTCAGGCAACAGATTTTGACACCAGCGTCGCTGCACTGCGCGTTCTGAAAGCTGCCAAGGTGTCTGACGCCGTGATTCGGGCGATGATCAACCCACATCCGGCTGCTTCCGGGACGGACAAGACCCCCGTGGCTTCAGGGACGGAGAACACGCCGCCTCAGGAGGTCGGAGTATATGTAGTGCTCAACGGAAAGTTAACGGAAATAGAGCCGGAGATCGTTAACTGGCAAAGTGGCGGAGTCGTGAAACACGTCAGCACATTCGGGATCGTAAAGGAAGATCGGAACGGAAAGGTATTGAAGGGCAAGAGCCACACGCAGACCACAGGCCCTCTTGAGTTTTTGATAAGGACAATGGAAGGTACGTCGGTGGAGGAATATCAGTTGCTTCGATTGCACGAGAAGAACGATCGGCGTGAATTTCGTAGTATGACGGGTGGCGTTTTTCATCTCTCTGGTGGAGCGCAAAGAGATGAAATCGAGTTTCAACCCGAGAAGATCGGGATTAGGACTTGGAAGATAACGTTGCGTGATCTACCCAAAGGTGAGTACGGATTCCTTCCACCAGGAATCGAGTCAGCCAGCATTTCGGCTTCAGGGAAGATGTACACGTTCGGTGTAATCGAAGGGAGCAATGCACAACATCAGAACGTGTCCGAAAAACAGACAGCCGCCACCGCGAGCACCAATTCCGATAAGGGTCCTCAGATATTCAAAGAAGCGTCCATTGGTGTGTTCTCTGACTTGAATCCGAACGTCCGGCGTGACGGAATCACTGTGAATTCAGTCACCGCCGGTGGTCCGGCTGATCAGGTGGGAATCAAAGCTGGAGATGCAATTCTTTCAATTGACGATCACTATTTGTTCACGGTAGCAGAACTGAAGGAACAAGTTAGTCATTACCAGCCCGGAACCAAGATCACGGTTCGCTACCGTCGATACTCGACAATCTATGACACATCTGTAGTAGTGGGGCGCGGCCAGTAGGGATAGAACGCGTCTTTTGTGGCGATATTGAACTGAGGCGACGAACGTACTCCGCGAAAGATCGCCATGATTCTCTGGAGTCTGCGTGATGGTCAACGTTGTTCGTAATTTCATGATAGGAGGTAAAGGATGGTCCGGCTAATCGTGACGAGATCAGCGCAACATCAGAACTGGATTTGGACGGTGATGATCGCACTTGGGATGTTCGCGACTCCACTCTCGCGGGGGCAGACCTTCACTGTGCTGTACAACTTCACAGATTCATCTGATGGAGGATTTCCGAACGCAGGTTTGGTCCGTGACAAAGAGGGCAATCTCTACGGCACCACGGCGAACACCGGAGTAAATGCCCCCTATGGAACGGTATTCAAGGTGACTAAGACCGGCAAAGAGACCGTTCTATATAGGTTCACCGGCGGAGCGGACGGGGGATATCCCTATGCGGGCTTAGTCCGGGATGCGTCGGGTGATCTTTATGGTGAGACGACAGTGGGCGGCAATCTCAATCTCTGCGGCGGGAGCGGCTGTGGCACCGTCTTCAAGGTGACCAAAACCGGCATGGAGACAGTACTGCATACCTTCGGTGGTGGGACGGCAGACGGATGCACTCCCGACGGAGGTTTGCTTCGGGACCAAGCAGGTAATCTGTACGGTACTACCACGAACTGTGGTACTTCCGGCTACGGAACGGCATTCAAAGTGGATTCCACCGGCATCGAGACAGTGCTGCACAACTTCTCTGGTGGGCAATCCGACGGGGCAAATCCAGCCTACGCAGGTTTGCTTCGGGACCAAGCGGGCAATCTCTACGGCACTACCTATGGTGGCGGCCCTTCCAATGCGGGAGTGGTTTACGAGTTAAGAGAGAACGGCACCGAAACCGTGCTCTACAGTTTCGCTGGTGGTTCTGCGGACGGGTGTTATCCCTTCGGAACACCGGCAATGGACAAGAAGGGCAATCTGTATGGCACGGCCGAGTCGTGCGGTTCCTCTGGCAGGGGAATCGTGTGGAAGTTGAGTAAAAAAGGGGTCGAGACCGTGTTGCACAACTTCTCTGGTGGGCCGTCCGACGGAGCGTATCCATACGCAGGCGTGATTTTGGGGAGCACCGGCAACCTATACGGCAACACGCTCGGGGGCGGGAATGAAAACTATAACGGATATGGGACGGTGTACGAGCTGAGCCAAAACGGCACGTTAACCCTGTTGCACAGCTTCGATGAAGCGGACGGGGCATATCCCTCGGGACGTTTGGTCCGAGATGCATCAGGAAACATTTATGGCACCACCCAGTATGGGGGTGATTCAAACTGTAACGCCGGTGGCAATCCATATGGCTGCGGAACAGTGTGGAAGCTGACCCCGTAATCAAGAGGTGAGGCACGCTTATTCTGAAAGTGTACAGTGGTGGGCGCGCCATCCTGTCTGAGCGCCTCGCAGAGTGTTCTTTCGCTTCCACAGAAACTTCCACACAACTGGGATGAACCACGGGCAATCACACGAATCCAGCGGTGTTAAGATGTGCTCGAATGTGTAGCTAAGTGTGGGATTTTGAAGGCAAGTGAATGCAAAAGATCGCTCAGGAGAAAAAGGATGATGAATCTCATAACCCAAAGGTCGGTGGTTTAAGTCTAACCTGAAGCCACCTAAGGGAGTGGTGCTCCTTTTACTCACCCTGTTCTGTTTCGGCTGTGAACCCCGGGTTCCTTTCCTTAAAGCGGCTGATCTTTTTTACAAGTGCCTCTACTCCAAGAGCTTTTTGCGGGCATACACGCGCCAGAAGCGTAGAAAGTTGAGCGTAACAAGGGGTACCGGTGGCTTTTTTGAGCAATTCAGCCGCAAGTACAAGGTAACCCAATGTTCCACCGAATCCCCGTTTGAACTGTGGCGCAAGGAATCCCATGCCGGTTTGCGTGCGACGTTCGAGACCGTAGTCGTACCCCTGCTGCATCTTGATATAACTGTCTAAGTCATCAGCATAGGTGCGCATCACGTCCCACAAGTCGCCTTCATCGAAGAGATCGAAAATAGATGGTTGGGCGGATGAATTCGCTTGAGCCGGAGAAGCCGGGGCGGGAATCTCTGGAGGAAAGGGTCGGTCGGAGTCAGAGTCCGACTCCGACTCTTCAGGTAATTGTGGGTTATTTTCCCTTGCCTGCACTGGTGACCCGGCGCGAGGGCGCGAACGGATAAAATCCAACAACTCCTCCGCATCTTTCGCGTCCCGGCGAAGCCTTAGTACGAGGTTACTCGCTCGGTCTAGCCAGCGCTCTCTCTTCCGCTTCGCATTGGCAAAGATCGCGTCCGACCCGTAGGCAAGCAACAAATCCAGCAATTCAATGATGTCACGGGCACCGCACCCTTTACGCACCAGGAATTGAATCGCTTCGAGCGGGTCTGGTTCGCTCTGAGCGGCGGAAACCTTGAGGATTACGTTCAGGTTGCGCCTTGTCTCCCAATCCTCTACGGCCTTAGTCACTTCAATCGGAAGGCGCGTAGCTTTCTCTTCGATCTTCCTCTTCATAGGTATCGGCTGGTAAATGGGTGAAAAGATTAGCACAGAACCGCTTTCTCGGCCTACGTCAGACGCTTACCTCTAGCCTCCGAAAAGGACACGAAGGGGGGTACAGAATTTTTTGTTCGTGGGGCTGGTGGGTAATTCACCAGTTCGATATTGTCAGGATCGATTCCGACTTGATACCCCAAGCTGCGCGTCGCCGGAAGGAGAGATGAATGGTTCCGAAAGATCACGAACTGGGCTGTAGGTGCTGGAAGTGTACGGCTGAAGAGTTTGGGCGTTGGTTCGATCTATTGGGAACACAGACGACGGCAGGATTGTGGCAAGTTTTCTTAACCATCACGTTCAGCACCAAGTCCTATGCGTGGGGTCGTGGGTTCCCTAGTCCTGCTTCCACGATGCCAAGTCCCGGTTTCGGTCATCGGGTTTTCGATGATTTCGTTTCTCAGTTGGCGGCGCAGCTTGGTTCAAGGGTGGACTACATCCTGTGTGATCAGACAGGAAGAAGAGGTGGCCGATTCCACCAGCACGCGCTTCTAGCAGCAGATGGGTTGGGCGAATATCCGCGTCTAGACCTGGAAAAATGGCTTCGACGGAGAGCTGGTTGGAGTCGAGCACTTCCGTTTGAACGAAGTGCCGCGTACTACCTGGGCCGGTACATCGGCCGGAATCTGGACGTGGCGGAGTGGGACATCAGAGTCGGTAACGATAAAAGGGTGGGGAACCACGGTGGACCAACACTCGGAGGCTCGGTGATAGCAGTCAGTGCAGAGTTGCCGTCAGCGTTGTTCCACCAAACGATGCCGAATCGCCGGAGGTAAAAATACTAAAAAGAATAGGTGAGGAACTGGGGCGTGAAGGCTCATGAGCAGTGGTGGATCGCAGATATCAAGAAAGGTGTTCCACATCGACGGCGCTGGTCAAGGGCCGGATGGCAAGGGTTCTGGTTGGGCATGGGTTTACTTGGATAAGGATAAGGAGCAGATCGAGCGGGTGGATGGGCTAACGTCCAATGAAGCCGAATACGGAGCGCTGATCGGGGTGTTGCAGTATGTCAAGCGTGGTAGTTCCGTGTTGTTATTCACGGACAGTTCCCTGGTATCGAACCAGTTCAATGGCAACTTTCGGGTCAAGGAACCCAGGCTCAAGCGACTGCTGGATGAAGCAAGGAGGTTGATGGAAGAGCGAAACCTGGAGGTCGAGGTCAGATGGATTCCACGCGAGCGGAATCTCGCCGGGAAATTGTTGGATCGCAATTAAATACACACACAAAGGAGAGGAAAAGAATGACCAGAATTGAGAAACAACGAACAAGTCAAAAACCTAAGCCCGGGCGCAGAGTGGTCTTTGAGGAGCGAACACGGGTCAACCGGATTTTGGATGAGTGGGAGATCGAGCGCCTGGAGACGGAAAACTACAAACTGAAAAAGATACTCGTCGAAGTGACGTTGGAAAGGCTGGAGGCGCAAGGAAAGATTGACTAAGACCAAAACAAGACATCGGCTATCGGAACAGGGGGCGCGGGACAAGACGGTACGCGCCCCCTGTGAAAATGATTCAACACAAAGGAGAGAAAAAGAATGGCCACAATTGAGGAACAACCAGAAACTCGGGAGCCTAAGCCCAGGCGCAGACCGAACTTAGAGTCGCGAGTCGATAGGATTTTTGATGAGATGAAAATCAAGCGCCTGAGGCAGGAAAACGAACTCTTGCGGCATTTAGTGGCCGAGCTATCGCTAGGAAAACTTAAGGCCGAACAGGAGTTGTTGAAGATGATGTGATCCAAAAGGAGGACGTGACTATGGCTCTGATTGTTAAACGCCTAGGGAACAGGCTGAAAATTGAGCTGCCGCTCGAACAACCAACCCCATCGAAATCGGGAAAGTCGGACGTGGTTGCCAGCAGTCATGGCGTTGTCATGACCGGGGTTGAGTACAAGGGGAAGCCTGTAGCAGTGGTCGTGAACGCATTCATCTACAGGGATCGTGAGGCCCGAAGACCGGCGCAGACCGAAATCGAATCATAAGGAAATTGTTTGTTTTACCTGGGATCGCTCTGAAATGTAATGGATGGCCAGGTGGTGCGAACAGTGAAGCGGGTTCCACAGGTAGAGAACCGTGCTGGAACCCTGCCGGATGGGCGAAGGAGTCACTTCAATGAAAAGACTGGCAATCCAAAATTTTCCTCACCACGGTAACCCAAACGAGATCTTCGAGCTATTTCGGCCTTACGGCTCAGTTGTGGACGTGGACTTCTATTCGATTTACACGATTGCTGAAATGGCAAACGAAGATGATGCTCAAGCGGTCATTACACATTTCCGGACTGGCCGCTTGCCATGCGAGTTTGGTGGCCTGATTCATATTTCGGTGAGAGGTGCAACGGAAACGGCGTTCGATCTGGATGATTGGGAGAAACTGAAATGGCCTCGTCCACGGAACCCGCCACCACAACCGAAACCGAAGGTATTCCATGTCTACGGTGAAGGCGCTGGTCGGGATGGCAAAGGTTCTGGATTTGCCTGGGTAAAAGTCGAGACCGGTAGGAGCCAGGTGGAGTGGGTGGATGGGTTGACAAAGGAGGAAGCGGAATACCGGGGACTCACCGCGGCGCTGGATTACGTGGGTGAAGGAAGCACGGTCCTGTTTTTGATGGATTCCCCAACAGTCTCCAACCAGTTCATGTATCCCCTGCATGTCAGCGATCCCCGGCTGAATGCTCTGCTCTCAAAGGCTACTGATCTTGAGCGCGAGAAGTGGTTGAGTGTTGCTGGAGCCACGACGATTTCGCGCGGTCTGAATCTCGCTGCGGAATTGCTTGATTCCAGGAGGCCGACCCGACGTAATCGAGAAATCCAGGGTTCCAATGCTTCACGTGGGCGGCGACGATAAGAATGGATTCAACCATACAAGTCGAGCATTTTGTGGACGCGAACACGGTAGCAATGCACCTGAAAGTCACGCGTCGCCAAACACTGGAGATGACGCGCCGAGGTGTCATTCCCGCCTACGCGCTTGGAACTGGTTCGACCCGGAAAGTGTGGCGGTACAAGTTGAGCGAGATCGATGCTTGCATAGCTGCTGGGGGCGGGAAGAAATCATGTGAAGCGGTGTTTTGCCAGAGTGACATTTCAAGTAAGATCAGCAGCGGCAGTCCCCGAAGTAGCCGGAGGAGAGACTCTGATGGCTAGAGAATCACGGGGATGGTTTCGCAGAAAGAGAGGATCGCTGGTGTATTGCTGGATTTCGGCAGAAGGCCGGGAGTGCTCCAAGGTAATAGGGCCAGCCTCGTTATCGGATTATGAAGGCTGGGCTACTGTCGGGGAGCGTGGGCTCAACAAGCTTGTCGGCAAAGCCAAGGACCACGAGTACACACTCGGCGAAGTAGCTGCGGTGTACCTCGCCCGCGGGAAGAAAAAGACGGGGGAGGACAAAGCAGAGTCCACAAAGGAGCTTCACGCGCAACTGTTCAGGGACTACATAGAGCCCGAATTTGGAGATCGAGTGGCCATGAACATCGACCCTCTTGAAATCCAAAACTGGATCGACGGCCTGTCCAAGGGCATTCGACCGAAGATCAGGAATCTGATGTCGGCGATCTACCGGTTTGGGCAGAAGTTCAACAAGATTCCACGAAAGGAGGGATGCAATCCCATGTGCTGGGTTAGCGTTCCAACCACCAGCGATTACGAAGCTGTGGTAGTGACGCCGGAACAGGCGTGGTCTATAGCGGAGAACCTGCCGCTGTACGAACGTACGCTTGTCATTACAGACTCGGCAACGGGCTGTCGAATCTCGGAATGTCTCGCTCTGAAATGGTTAGATATTGAATGGGAGAGAAACCAGATCAAGGTACAGCGTGCTTGGGTGCGGGGCAGAATTGGGCCAACAAAGTCGAAAGCCAGCAAAGCCCCAGTTCCGATGCATCCAATCTTGGCCACGATCCTCGAAAACTGGCGGAGGGAAACGCCCTATGCCAAAGACGAAGATTGGGTCTTTCCGTCCTTCAAGTTAGGAGGAAAGCAACCAAGGACGGCATGCACGATGGTGGCCGATTACGTTAGGCCCGTTGCGGTCAAGCTCGGGATCATCAGGAAGGATGAGCCCCGATTCGGATTTCACAACTTTCGTCACAGTTTGGCGACGTTCTTGATCTCCGAAGGACAGAACCCTGATGTAGTGCGGCGGATGCTGCGTCAAAGTCACATCGACACGACGCTCACCTACACGCACATGGATTCCGAGAGAATCGGTGCTCAGGGTCGTATGCTGGGGCGAATGTTGCCAAAAACGGAGGCCGTTCAGTAGCAAGACGGGGGCCGTAACGGGGGCTCCGAAAATTCGGATGGATGAGATTCAAGAAGCAACTCCCGTGTTATGATTCGGTTCTGACCGTGTGAGCGGGAGTAGTTCAGCGGTAGAACGCCAGCTTCCCAAGCTGGATGCCGTGGGTTCGATTCCCATCTCCCGCTCCATCTTTTCAAGCATTTAGAGATTGACATCCAATCTCACTCAGCAGATACTCAGCGGGTGAAAGTGCAGCAGGGGTATCTCACGCAGCAAAATGGCAAGTGGTTGGGGCACTTTTCCCGCTGGGTCATCGACTACAAAACAGGCCAACGTAAGCGTCAGCAGCGTGCCTTTGTCATCGGCCCAGTGTCGGGCATGACCAAGACCAAAGCTCGTGAACACCTCCGTGAACGCATGGTTGAGGAACTGGGTACCCGAGGCAGCAAACCTGGCACTGTGTCAATGGCACACGGAGACTGCGCGTAATGCTGATGAAGATTTCATCTTCCCCAACACGGAAGGTGGATTCATCACCAAGGAGAACTACCAGAGGCGGGTGCTAGTTTCCCTGGCTGAAAGGGCTGGTATCGAAGTGCTGAATTTCCAGGTGCTCAGACGCACGGTTGCAACCCATGCCCAAAGTTTGGGTAGCCCGAAGGACATTTCAACGATCATGCGCCACAAGAAGACGGAGACGGCGCAGCAGCACTACATCCAAGCTATCGAGGAAACGGTGAAGCAGACAACGGAGAAGTTAGCCGACAAGATGCTGTCGAAGTGAAGGGTGAGAGGATAATTCTGCTGCAAGAAAGCCCCGGAGTCTTCACCGACTTTGGGAGCTTTTTTTGCTATCGGCCATTTCCGTCACTTAATCTGTGATACGGCCTTCCTAGCTGCGCGGCGTTTCTTCCATCGTGTTTTCTGGATGAGACTCATCCGGCGACGGGCAGAGGATGACACTATTCTCTTACCAGGCTTCCCGCCTAATCGTCGAAATCCTAGACAGTATTCCGACCGTTAGTGAGTCTCTCACAATAGAGAATTCTTCGACCGAGGTCCCGCAACATGTGGTCATCAAGACATGCCGCTACCGAATCTTGACGGCTCTTGGACGCGGTGGCATGT
Source organism: uncultured Acidobacteriota bacterium (assembly GCA_963837015.1). GTDB lineage: Bacteria > Acidobacteriota > Terriglobia > Terriglobales > Acidobacteriaceae > JABDBE01. The sequence goes on from CAWIMI010000039.1 coordinate 121,882, forward strand.
CCGAGACTTACCAGGCTGAGGATACTAATAGCGGCGCACTCGTCTGCATCAAGCGGCTTCACTCCTCCTTCAACCAGCGCTCGATAATGCAGGAATGTCGAGCCTTGGCCAGATTGTCGCACCCGTACATCGTGCACCTCCTCGACTTCGATACCATGAGCGAATATCCATATTTGGTGATGGAGTATGTGGAGGGTACGACGCTGGACGCGTTTGTTCGCCGAACAGGCGCTCTGCCCGAGGCAAATGCTCTGTTAGTTGGCCTACGCGTGTTCAAGGCTCTCGCCTACGCTCACTCTCAAGACGTCATTCACCGGGATCTAAAGCCCTCCAATGTCATCATTGCGGCACCTGAAGAGGACTTGATCCCGAAGGTTCTAGACTTCGGGTTGGCTATCGTCTCTCGACGTGACGATCGTGATCAGATAACGGCTGCAGGCAGTTTCGCAGGGACCCTGCACTACATGGCGCCGGAACAGATTGCAAGGGGCTGAACTCAGCAGTGCCTGTGACGTCTACGCTGTCGGCCAGATGCTCTGGGAAATTCTTGTCGGGAAACCAGCGTTCGTAGGGAATTCGTTCTGTGAAGTATGCACTGAGAAACTTGCTCTTGAGGGCGGTCTTCGATTGAATGAACAGAACAGCTCGAGTCAGTCTCTTTCAAGACTCGTTTCAGATTGCACTTAAGAGACCCGCAGCGGCGTCCCACTGCCACAGAGGCCGCCGAGATCCTCGACGACGTCATTCGTCATTGAGACTTCGGATTCTTTGAGCTGGAAGCGGATTCCTTCGGAAGCGCCCGGAGCGAGAGTATTCCTGTCCGAGTGGCTTGATCCGCAGCCCAGAAGGTGAATCCTGAATGGGAACCACTGGGATGGGAAAGCGCAAACTCGACGCTGCGACGAGCGGGGATCCATTCTTGCGGATCGTCAACGGTATCGTCCCCCGCACTGTCGTTATAGACCATTTTCCGTTTACCGTCGGGCGGAGAACGGATCGCGATCTAGTCATACCAGAACCCCGTGTATCGAGAGAGCACGCCCAGTTCGTTCGCGAGCTTGACGGCATCTACCTAGTCGACCAAGGCAGCGAGCATGGCACGTACGTAAACGGAGCACGCGTCGTTCGACGCAAGCTGACGCCCAATGACCGCGCTGAGTTCGGCCTACAAGACGCTATCTACGTCATCTTTAACCCCGACCGGCCGCCTGCCAGTGCGGCGCAAGAGCTCTTGATCCAAGTCGCTAGTTGGAAGCCCGCGACTGAGGGTGGCTCCGACGTGGATATGCTCAATGCGTTCCTCAAAGCAGCACGCAAGCTGAATGCCTTCGGCGTTCTGGACGAGGTTCTGCATGTACTGTTCGAAGCTGCGTTAAGGCGGACTCACGCTGATCGAGTCTTTGTTTTTGTTCGGCGCAACGATGGGGACCTTGACCTGCTCGCGGGGCGCGACACGAACGGTCAAGAAATAGAAGGGGGCAACAACATTTCGCACGACGCGGCAAGCCGCGCTTCCGAGTATCTGGACATTATTACCGACGACACAGGAAGGTATAAAGAGTTGCCGTCGTATAGCCAGGGCAGGTTTTTGTGTCTTCCGCTGTTCCAGACGGTTTTTCACGGCGAGGACAGCGGCAATGATGACGGACTGCAACAACCTTACGTGCAAGGCGTCGTGTGTCTAGACTACCCCTCCCGCATGCCTTCCAGCGTGAGTTATGGCGTTATTAGGGAAATGGTAGATGCCGTAGGAACCTTAGTAGAGAATGCGGCCCTAATGAAGGCCGAAAATGTTGCGAGACTCGTTCGCCAAGAGATGACGATTGCCGCCGACATTCAGCAACGACTCATGACCGTCGTACCTGATGTCCCCTACGCCAATGTCAAGGCCGTCAGTAGTGCTTGCAAGGACATCGGCGGGGACTTTTTCGATCTGGTCTATACGAGCGGTGGTCTGTCGCTTATCGTCGCTGATGTCTCGGGTAAAGGCGTTGCGGCAGCGGTGGTCGCAGCGATTCTGCAAGGCATGTTGTATTCACATTTGGCTCGCGACTACCCGTTAACGGAGACGATCGCAGCGGTCAATCGTTTCTTGTGCGATAAGGTGAGTGGACAGAAATTCGCCACGCTGGTTGTCGCCCGCCTAGCGCCGAACGGGGAACTGGAATTGATCAACTGTGGACATGTGCCTCCCATGATTATTTCGGGGAACACGGCAAGAACTTTACAGGAGACAAACATACCCGTAGGGCTGTTCTCCGTCGCGGACTTCCAAGCCTCCCGCTTACGGTTGAATCATGGCGATCGGCTGCTGGTGGTAACTGACGGTGTGACCGAAGCGGAGAACGCCGAAGGTGAGTTCTTCGGGACCGAGCGCCTAGCCACCTGCACCTTGCCCGTATCCCCCGAAGTCATCTAACGCCTGCTCAAGTCCTGCAATCGCGCCAACTCCCACGAAGGTGAAGGGATCTGTCGTTGACTTCCAGGCAAGCTCGAACTTTTGCTTTGCCGCGAGAGGGGCTGCATCGGGGACGTAGCTGACATAGAAATTTGGAAGGAGGCCGAACACACGTTGCTTCTCTTGTTCTTTGATCTGCGCTTCCGCCACTTCGACTTGCGTGAGTCCGACCACCCGCACTTCGGTCACAACGGGAGCAACCGCCAGCATGATCTCCGGCACAATGTAGGCCTGTCCCGGGCGCAGAACTTCAGAGAACTCTTGGGTCTCGAAACCTGCCGCCGTAATTGTGAGTCGAAAGGGCCCTGGAGGGAGATGGCCAAAGGTGAATTGCCCATTGTCGCCCGACAATACCTCTTGTTTTGGAGATTGGTCTTCACGCGTAAGTCGCACTTGAGCGCCGACGGCGACGGCTCGACCTTGATCAATCACTGTTCCGCTGATGTACCCTGACAATTGCCGGTCTGGCTCCCGTTCGCCACTAGATGCTTCTGTTTCCCGGGCGACAAGTGTGCCTCCCTGGACGGGCGCGGGCTGTTTAAAAGGCGCACTGTCCCCTTCAATCCATTGAGTGGATTGAGCGTGCGCCATCGCTGCCACCACAACGCAAGCGAGTGTAGCGGCTATGACATTTCGGGTGCACATTGGGTTCATCATTGCACCCATCTTTTTACGTCGGTTCACTCTGGCTGTGTTGTCAATCGTTGATGCTGCATCAACGGGGAAGACAGACTGTGAAGTCAGCTGCTAGAACACTAGGTCCAAAGCTGCCGACGAGGTATCCGTAAAACTACTGTGTTCGCCCGCGGAAAAGTGCGGTGTCACACGCGGCGTCGTCGGCTTTAGTTGCCTTGAATGACGCTTCCTGACACAATGTCTTGTCTCGAGAACTTGATCGTGGTTGTTACGGGGAAGTCGATTGCAGACAGCGGCTTAAACCACTTGGCGTAGAGGTTCTATGACGACCAGTCCGCCCCGTCGAGGTCCGCCGCCTGAATGGGCTGACAAGAGTTTCCGCTCGCTGCTTGAGGCGGCTCCCGATGCGATGCTAGTTGTAGACGGAGCAGGGGCAATTGTTCTTGCCAATTTGCAAGGAGACAAGCTCTTTGGGTACGGCCGTCACGAGTTGCTTGGACGGTCAGTCGAATCGCTAATTCCGCCAAGGCTTCGCACTGAGCATCAGCACCATCGCGAAACATTCTTCGGCGACCCCCGTGTGCGACCGATGGCAGCGGGGTTGGAACTCTTCGCCTTGCGAGGAGATGGTACGGAAGTCCCCGTGGAAATCAGCCTTAGCCCACTCACCACCGAGTCTGGCACTTTCATTATCAGCGCAATTCGTGACGTGACCGGCCGTCGCCGCACAGAAGAGCTGAAGGCGAGCGAGGAGCGCAGCAGGCGGCTGGTCCAAAGCTCCAGTGTCGCGATGATTGTCAGTCGTGGGTTAGAGCAGAAGATCGAGTTGATGAACGACAAGTTCACAGCACTTTTTGGTTACACGCTCGACGATGTTCCCGATGTGGCTCACTGGTGGCCTCTTGCTTATCCTGATGAAGGCTACAGGCAGGCAATTAGAACCGAATGGCAAACGCGCGTAGAAAGCGCCATCAGGAGCTTGAGTGACATTGAACCGATGGAAGTAGTGGTCCGGTGCAAGGATGGTTCCACGCGCCATATTGAGGTTCACCTTTCCTGCATGGGCGATACCAATCTAGTGACCTTCATTGACCTCACCGAGCGCAAGCTGGTCGAGCAAGAACGGCTGCTTTCGGAGAAACGGTTCCGACAATTCTTTGAGACGATGCCGGAATTCTGTTACATGGTCTCTCTGTCCGGTGAAGTTTTGGAGGCCAATTCTGCTGCTTGCGCAGCTCTTGGTTATGCCAAGGACGAAATCGTCGGCAAGCCACTCTCCGCGCTCTATGCTCCCGAATGTGTTCCAAAGATGCGGGACCTGCTTAAGAAATGGAAGGCGGATGGTGAGCTTCGAAATGAGGAGATGATCGTAATTACCAAGGAGGGGCAAAGGCGAACGGTGCTTCTCAATGCGGGCGGTGTTAGAGATTCCAATGGAGATATCCTCCATTCCACTTCGATACAAGTCGACATCACCGAGCGCAAGCGAGGCGAGGAAGCGCTGCGAGAGAGCGAGGAGCGCTTTCGTTTGGCGGCTCAAGCAGGAAAGATGTATGCATACGAATGGGACATTGCAACCGACATGATCCTGCGATCCCCGGAGTACGTGAATATCCTCGGTTTCAGCGGCCCACCGAAGCAGCTTACTCGTCAGCAAATATTGGACAGGGTCCATCCATACGACCACGCTTTGTTGATCGGTTCGATTGACCAACTTACTCCTGCGAATCCGACCACCCAGATTATTTACCGCATGCTCCGTCCTGATGGTGCTCTAATTTGGCTGGAGACGAGCGGGCGTGCATTCTTCGACGCGCAAGGCAAGCTGGTACGCATGATCGGAATGGTAGCGGACATTACGGAGCGCAAACTGGCGGAAGAGGCTCTCGAAAGAATGAGCCACAGGTTGATTGAAGCACAGGAGCAGGAACGTAGGCGGATCGCCAGAGAACTTCACGATGACACCAGCCAACGTCTCGCGATGTTGGGAATTCAGCTCGAACAAATCAAAAACGATCTTCCCAAACAGACGGTTGAGCTTCGCGGCCGGATGGACGAACTATGGAAGTACACCGTGGAAACAGCGAAGGGTGTCCGAGCTTTGGCGTACGAGTTGCACTCTCCAAATCTGGAATATCTGAGCCTTACGATGAAAGCATTCTGCCAAGAGTTCGGGGAACGGCAGAAATTGGAGATCGATTTCAAAACCCACGATCTGCCAAGCCTTTTACCGCCGGATATTTCTCTTTGCCTTTTTCGAATTCTGCAAGAAGCCTTACACAATTCGGCAAAGCATAGCGGAGCACAGCGACTCGAAGTAGAATTGTGGGGAGCGTCGAATGGAGTTCATCTCACGGTTAACGACTCGGGGAAAGGCTTTGAGGTCGAAGCGGCACAAAGAGGGGATGGCCTTGGTTTGACCAGCATGGAGGAGCGGGTGAAATTCATGAACGGAGCATTCTCAATCCAGTCGCAACCCAGCCGTGGTACCACGATTCACGTTCGCCTGCCTCTCAGTGCGGAGAGCGATTCCATGCGTGCAGCCGGGTAAAGAGCATCGGCAGAGTCGACCACTATGACGCAACTTGTTGGCTTTGCCCGTTACCCGCCCTAGTTAGCGCCCTCGGTCTGCTCTCCTATAGCGTAAACGTCAGAGGACACCATACGGTTAAGACAACACGACTTCACCAATAATCCTCTTCGGTGCGCTCAGGTTCACCCGTCGGCTGTTCCACCGAAAGTTCAAGCGGCTCGACGATTGGCTTTTGTCCTTTAGCGACGGACAGGTGTTAATCGGTATCCACCTGAAGGTAGAGGAATCGCTCTTTGCGCTCGACTTGGAGCACGATCGGAGTGCCCGCCGTGATCTTATCGAGAATTGACTGCAGTTCCGCAACATTGTATATCGCGGTCAGGTTCACCGAGCGAATGACGTCGCCCGCCCTCAGGTTTGTTCGGATGTCACTGCCAACCGCCTTCGCTTCCACGAGGACGCCGGCACTGGAGCGCAAGTTAGCATCTCGCTCCCGAGGCCTGGCTCCCAGCTCAGAGCAGAGGACTCCCAGTTTGGGAATCAGATTGATCGCCGGGCCCGGTAAAGCCTCGGTCTTCTCATTGTCGACCGGTGCAGCCGCAATGGGAACTTCGAGTTCAAGCAACCCTGACTTCCGCAGAACCGCCATTACGATGCTCTGGCCAACGGTTTTGTGGTACATCGTTTCGTAGTACTGAGGAACGCTTTCCAGTGGCTGTCCATCCAGCCTGGCGATGATGTCTCCCACCTTGATGCCCTGTCGCTCGGCGGGCGTCCCGGGAACTACATCCGCTACCATAACTCCTGATTCGCGGGGCAAGGCCAGACCCATCGCGAGTGTGTGTGTGATCCCTTGGACTTTAGCTCCCGTATCTCCCCAGGCCACGCTTCCTCCCTGCCGAATACTTTCGTAAACAAATTGAACAAGACGACTTGGAATCGCAAACCCCAGGCCCTCGCTGCCTCCACCTTCGGTAATAATGAAGGTGTTAATGCCTACGAGATCCCCTTTGATATCTACTAGGGGTCCGCCACTATTCCCCGGATTGATGGCCGCATCGGTTTGGACATACGCCAGGTGACGGTCAGGTGTTATCTGCCGCTCCGTGGAACTGACCACGCCGATAGTCACCGAATTTTGCAGACCTTCTGGACTGCCCAGGGCAATCACGAGTTGCCCCTGACGGAGGTTATTCATCCTACTGAAAGAAATAGTCGGGAGGCCTTCAGCGTCAACCTTAAGTACGGCGATGTCGGCTTCTTCGAATTCCGCAACGAGCCGCGCAGAAAGGGTGGTCGGGCCTTGGAGAGGTTCGTTTGGCCCGTGTCGAGCGTTCCTGCCAAGAATCACAGTCAGTGCGTTTGCCCCTCTGACTAAGTGAGCATTGGTGACGATGTAACCTGAGGGATCGAGAATGACGCCGGAACCGAGTACGTGCTCTGGTTTGAACTCGGCCTTCGGATGGTCGGCGTCATCCTCTTCGTTGCTCTCCTTCTGTCGTGGTACAGTGGCCTCGACCTGGACAACCGCCGGCGACACTTTGGCGACGACCTTCTCCAGGGCGTCGTTTAAGGCCGCTAGAGGATCCGACTGCGCACTCGCGCAGAGTGGACACAGGAGAGCGGCGAATAATATGAGCTCCCGATGGGGAACCCGTGCGCTCAACGGTGTAGTAGATCTGCGCGACATAAGCATCACTCTTTGACATGCTCTCGACAACACCGCGTCAAAAAAGAGCGGGGCGAAACTCTCTGCCTTCTATACGGGCAAAGGAGCTCGTCGTCCTACCCGTCTCTACTCAACTGTTGTGGTGCTATTTCTTGCCCATCAGCCCGCCCACCGCTTTTGTTGGAGCTGACGCGACCGGGACCGCGTCCGACGCGACACCTTTCGCCGCACCAGTAGCGACGCTTCCCGCCACTCCTGCCACGTTTGCGTCGAAGTGCGGATCCGAGGTTGTGCCCTGAATTGCGAAGGGAATGCCGCCTTTGCCGCTACCAACCGAGGCCACCTTGGTGACTCCGCCTACCGCACCCCCAGTAAGGTTCGCCAGCATCTTGAAGTCGAGCGCTCCGGCCGCGCTTACCGTACCCGCTCCTGTGATCACCCCGATGGCGGGAACATCAAGATTGATGTTGTCAGCCTTTGTGCCTTCCGGCGAGACCCGAGCATCCAAGCTGAAGTTGCGAATGGCGGTGTCGGGATTCGCCACTGCCTTTCCGGCAAAGGCCGACATCGCACCCATCTTCGATCCCAGATTAAAACCAGACAGGCTGGTGTCAGAAAGCTTCACTGGACCAGTGATGACCAGTTTGTCGACCGGCCCGGCGATGTCCAATTTCGCCGACAGAGTGCCACCCTTCAACTGGGAACCTGTGGGAAGCACGATGCCGAGCGCAGGCGCCATTGCCTCGAGTTCTTCCACTGGCATCTCTGGCGCGTTCAGCTTGAGGTTTACTACCTCCGTCTCGCCTTGAGTGTGGAATGTTCCTGTAAGATTCGCTTGCGCCTTGCCGATAGAAATGTCGCCTTGCGTTAGAGTCCCCGACTCGTTGGCGAGATCCACATCTACGGTGTGCTTGATCACGACAGTTTTGGGAGCAGGCGATCCCTTGGGTGACAGCGTCAGTTTTGTCCCCGTGAATGTTCCGATGGCCTTTGCCTGACTTCCATCGGAGCTCAGTGTCCCATCAAAGTTCGCTATCCCTGCGATGCCGCTTGCCGGATCGACGAATCCGTAGGCCGAAATATTCATGTTGTCGACTTTGACTGCGGTCTCCAGCGGAGTCTTGGAAGTGTCGGCTGCGTTGATCGGGCCGGCTTTCCCCGAAATGTCCGCGTCCCCCCCGCCGGGCAGCAGCGCTGTCAGCTTGAACGGGAATTCTGAAGTGGGAGAGAAATTTGTTACCACGATATTTACCTTGTCGTAGACTCGAGGTTTTCGGGAGGAATTCAATCTTGCAACCGTCAGCTTGGCATTATCCACGTTCAGCTTGCCCACCCAAATGTCTGGGGGTGCGCCCGACTCGGGAGCCTTGGTCTGGGCGTCCTTTTTAGTAGCAGGTCCTCCCAGGCTTGAGAAATTCCATGTTCCGTTGGCGGCTCTTAGCAGGTTGATCTGCGGCTGCTCCAGCACGATCTCGGTCACGTTTATCTTTCTTGAGAAGATGAGCGGCATCATCTCGACGCCGATCTTGAGCGATTGGGCGGTGATGAACGAAGATTTGCTGAAGGCGGGATCATCCGCGATCGCAATGTTATCCGCCTCGACGTGACCGGAGAACAGGGACAAACTCAGATTGCCGACCGAAACTTGCCGCCCCAGGGCGGCGCTCGCCTCCGACTCGATCTTCGGGCGAAAGCTGTTCACGTTGATGAGAAATGGGAGCGCAATCAGGATCAGCACAAAAACTCCGAGTCCAATCAGCGTGGCACGTAACCAATGTTTTCTCATATGCGGTATTCCTGTTCTTCCGGACTGTCCGTCCGAAATGGATGTTTGCTACCCAGCCTGTTTCAGGTTTGGGTTGCCTTCGTCGACGGTGTCTGCCGCCGCCAGCTCCTGCAGCTCAGAGTTCACGAGATCGAGCATTTCCTGTAGTTGTTCCTTAGATTCGGTCGAAGTTGTGGAGCCGTCCAGCCAGCGCTGGATGACCTCACCTCGCCACCGCAGTTCCACCAGCCTCTGCAGTCTCCACTGTTGATATTGCGAATGTTCAGCACTCATGCCCATAACCTCGAGGTGCCTGCCGAATTGGTTTCTAACCGTGGTTGGCGGAACGTGCTGTTTCTGACCCGCCGTTAAACCGCTTTTTCCTTTTTTGGAAACATAGTTTCGAAACCGTCGTTAAGGTATTCGGAAAACTACTCCGTTGGCGCCCCGAAGAACTACGGTGTCGGTGCTCTGAGCTTTTGGATTGTCAGTCTCGGCTAAGTAAATCGCAGGAAGATGCGGTGGCGGCACTGTAGTTTTTCGGGTGTCTTAGCGAGTAGTTTTCCGATTATCTTGCCGCTGGCTTCCACACTATGTTCCCCACATGGGCAAAACCGGCATGAACTCGAGATAGACGCTGTGCATGGATGGAAACTATTTCGCTTTCTTGCTGTGTCGCGCTATTCGTACGTTCTAAGAAGGGGATAAACCATGAGGATCAAAAGTGAAGGTTCGCGCAATGCAACGCTGGCCATGCTGCTGCTGTTGACCGGCGGCCTGTCGTGTCTTGCTCAGGACGGCAAACTCGTCATTCACGCCACTCCTAAGCAAGCCTACGTGTTCGTGGATGACCATGCGGTCGGCGAAGCGAGCCGCTATCATTCACTGAAGCTGAGCTCTGGCAACCACAAGGTGGAATTGGTCAACTATGGCTATGCGCCCGAAACTCGCACGGTCACCATCACCGATGGGCAGGTCACCAATATCGAAGTGACGCTGCAAGCTACCGGCACCACTGTTTCGCCGGCATTTGGTGCGATGACGATTGAAGGAGCGGGCCACGATGCCGTGTTGCTCAACGGCAAGACCCCCGATTTCTTCGTCGGCCACGTGGATGAATTCAACCATGACTGGTCGTGGAAGCAGGAACTCGTCGTTCTGCCGGGCACCTATCAGATGACGATACTGGGGCCCGAGAAAGAGGTTTGGTCCGGTCCCGTCGATGTTCCCGCCAACCAGCGCGTGGTTATCGATATCCCGAAGGGTGTTCGCAAGACGATCCCGTGGCCGCGCGGCGAGAAACTCTCCGCCTTACCACGTTTCACTGTGGGCACGGCCAGTGCGACTGTGGCCGTTGCCAAACCGACCGCAGAACTGACCGCCAGCGCGGCGCAAGTCAACTGCGGGGATGCGTCCCAACTCAAGTGGTCCTCGACGGATGCTCCCAGTGCGCAAATTACTCCGGTTGGCTCGGTGGCCGCTTCGGGTGAGCAATCGGTACTGCCCAACCAAACGACTACCTATCAACTTACCGCTGTGGGTCCGGGCGGAACGGCAACTTCCACCGCGACGGTCAAGGTGAACACCGCCGTCCAGTCTGATCTCCAAGTGACGCCCGCCGAGATCCATTACAAGCGCGTAGGTGACAAGGTCGTCGAGGAAGGCAGCGCCGCAATGAACTGGACCGCCGCAAACGCCTCGACGATTTCGATTGACTCTGTAGGAACCGTTGATCCCAGCGGCAGCCGTACCCTGCCAATTACGCCCAAGAAGACCGACCCCGGGCCGGTCGATGAGACCGTCACGTACACACTCAGTGCGTCCAACGCGTGTGGCGGTTCCGAGACCAAGACGGCAACCTTGCACATCGTTGGCATCATTGAAGGGCCAGATACTGGCCTGGGCCTCAACAGCATTTACTTCCCAACAAACGTGCCCAGATCGATTGCGACGAACGAGGGTCTGGTGCCAAGCCAGCAGGTGACGCTCACCTCCGTGGCCGATGCCTTCAAGAAATATCTGGTGAACAGGCCTGATGCCCATCTGACGCTCATTGGTCACGCCGACAAGCGCGGGCCGGAAGGGTACAACAAGGCTCTTTCAGATCGGCGTGCTGAGGTTGCTAAGAACTTCCTTGTAGGCCAGGGCGTTCCGACTGATCAACTGGACATCCAGGGACTCGGCGATGATCAAAACTTGACGGCCGATCAAGTCAAACAATTGATAGAGCAGAATCCCGCGCTGAATGAAGATGAGCGACAAAAGGCTCTCGAGGCACTGCACACCCTCGTTTTGGCCAACAACCGTCGCGTGGACATTACGTTGAGTTCCACCGGACAGGAATCGGCTCAGCAGTACCCATTCAAGGCGGATGATTTCTCGACACTAGTAAACCGCAACGGTACCAATAACGGAAGCGTCCAGATGGCGGCAGAAAAGGAGAAGATCGAAAACTGATCGACCGCTACATCAAAAAAAGGGAGCGGTACGAAGCCAGAGGGCTGGTGACAGCAGAAAGCACCGACGAAGGCGACCCAAGTCTGAAACAGGCTTGGGAACCGACGTCCGTTCGGACAGACAGTCCGCAAAAAGATTTTGCGAGTCAAGCGGTCCTGCCTAGACACAGGTTTAGCGCAAACAGACGGAAACAGTTCCAGAAACCCCATGTTAAACCGAAGTAAGTATCAATTCTCCGGAGAATGTCGCCCAGCAATCGTGCCTTCCATGACTGTGCCGACCAGCGTGCGAATTGCCGAGCTGAGACGAGAGATTGAGGGCATCCAAGAGCTAAACCAGATTTTTCGCGGTCAGAAATATCACAGCTATCGGGATCAAACTGCCAAGGAGAAGAGGAAGATCAGACTGCAAGAAATAATGCAGCAACTTGCCACACTCCGTCCAAGGAATGCCCAGGAGGCAGTGCAGGCCGAGAATTCCCTTGATGCTTCCGCCGCAGCCGCCAAGAGAGCTCATGAAGGCCGTGGACGTGAATCATTCTGATGGTTGACAGGCTTCTACGCGTGGGTCAGTCACCCTGCTCGCTCAGAGCCAAGAAGAACTACGGCGTTTACGGCTGCGACGGGCACTTTACAGCAAGCATGGGCAAGTCCCACAACTCTGAGGAACTCGGATTTCACGGTGAGTTAATCTTTTCGTCTGGTTGTTCCACGGTCTCGCGAACGAGAGTCTAAGAAATTCATGGTGGAGAAATCTTATGCGTAAGATGCATCTCTGGGTGGTGTTGTCAGTATTCGCATTCTGCTTCGCGCTTTTTGCCGATCAAGTGGTTCTGAAGAATGGCGATCGGCTGACCGGAACCATCACAAAATCCGACGATAAGACTCTGCTGATCAAAACCGAGTTTGCCGGGGACGTTACAGTGCAGTGGTCGGCTGTCCAGGAAGTCACTTCCACGCAGCCGCTACACGTCGCCCTGTCCAACGGAAAAACCGTGGTCGGTCCAGTTACTACAGCCGACGGCAGTCTCGCGGTAGCAACCCCGGCGGCGGGAACGGTCAATGTAGCGATCGCGGATGTAACCGCATTGCGCAGCGACGCGGAACAAGCGGACTATGATAAGTCGCTTCATCCTGGACTTCTGCAAGGTTGGAAGGGAGGAGCAAACGTCGGATATGCCTTCACCGCCGGGAATAGTCAGACTTCGAATTTGGCCTTGGCCTTCACTGCCGATCGCAAAACAACGCACGACGATATCTCGCTGTATGCAAACTCGGTGTATTCCACCAACAACGCTCCCGGGGCAGTTCCAACCACGACCGCAAACGCGATTCAGGCTGGGGCGAGATACGCCCGCAACCTCAACCCGCGGCTGTTTGCCTACGGGAGCGCCGATTTCCAAACCGACGCGTTACAGCAGTTGAACCTTCGCTCCGTTCTAGGAGGAGGTCTGGGGTTCCACGCCATCAAGAACGACAAGACTACCCTGGACTTCCTGGCAGGACCGAACTACACGCGAGAGGATTACATCACGGTTACAAACAGCTTCATGGCATTCTCGCTGGGAGAGGAACTCAGTCACAAATTCGGGGCTTCGACCGTGGTTACTGAGAAGTTCTACTACTACCCCGACCTTACGCAGAATGTTGGGGAGTACCGAACGGCTTTCAATCTTGGCAGCGTGACCAAGATCAGCAAGTGGCTGGGATGGCAGAATGCGTTCAGCGATATCTATGTGAGCAATCCGCCGATTCAGCCCGCGGGTATGCCTGCACTGAAGAAAAATGACATCGTGCTGACCACCGGCTTGAACGTCACGTTCACCCACTAAGAGAGGTTACACGAGAGTTCTGCCTCCACGAGGAGCCCGATAGCAGTTGTTGATCTGGGGTTTTAGGTTCAACTGCGCTAATGAGTTCGTTTATTTCTACTGCGGACAACCTGCTACACCTGTATTTTTCCTACCCACCGTTTCCGCGAGTTTTACGGATTGTCGAAATCCCCTTTATTCGCAACAGTTCAGATGCGGGGTCGGAGGATAAGGATGAAGGCCGAGGAACTGATGTCCTGGGAGAGCCACAGTTGGGCAAGCCTGTATAACACCCGGTTCCTCGAAGTCGATCAAGTGACATTCATCGTACGGATATGGGAGGCGCAAGCGGCAATCCGGACTAGAGCCAAGCAACTACAGCAGGTCCCTGGCACGTCGGAGGAAAGACAAGCGTTAAAAGAAGGCCTTACGGTACTTGACGACTTGCAGAGAATGACAGGTTCGTACGATTGGCTGAAAGAAGCAAACTGAGACTACTTGAACTGCGAAGGGGGCTCTAGTGGACGGTTTTTTCTTAAGTACTGTGCGCGCGAGTTGAGGGCACTTACCCTTGTCTGACGTGAAGGTGCTGTACACCCAAACACACTGCTGAAGGTTGGGGCATATGACGACAAGGCTGAAGTTAGCCACGCTTCTCTTCTTGCTTTCGGCGGCATTGCAGGCATGTGCTGGAGTCACTTTATTCTTGGAAGAGCCGTACGGTTACGATGGCGTCTTCGCCGGCACAGGCCACGCGGCCGTGTACCTGGAGCGGGTATGTGCGCAGTCGCCGATACTGCTCCGCCGTTGCACTCCGGGAGAGACGGGGGTCGTGCTCAGCCGCTACATGGATGTCGCGGGACACGACTGGATCGCAACTCCCCTGATCGCTTATTTATACGCGGTGGATAGAGCGGAGAGTGTGCCACTCTCGGCGGACTCAAAGTTGGCCGATTTTCTCAGAAACCAATATCGTCGTGGCCACCTCGAATCCATTGTGCCCGACGGTCCACTGGGGCAGCCACCGGGCGGGCGCTGGGTGGAAACCGCAGGGGTTTCCTACCGCCGCACCATCTATGCTTACCAGATTGATACTACTGAAGAACAAGACGAGGGGCTGATCCGTAAGTACAACTTGGCGGCTAACCGGAGACGATTCAATTTCGTAACCCACAATTGCGCAGATTTTGTGCGCGACCTGATCAACTTTTACTATCCGAAGGCGCTTCATCGCGGCGTGATTACCGATCTCGGAGTCACCACCCCGAAACGGATTGCAAAGTGCCTGATACGCTTCGGCGAGCGTCATCCGGAGCTGCACTTTTCCAGTTACGTGATTCCCCAGGTGCCAGGCAGTATCCGGCGTAGCAGGTCGGTGCGCGGAATCGTGGAGTCGGCATTCCGGGCGAAGAAGTACATGTTGCCGCTCTTTGCATTTCATCCCGTTATGGCCGGTTGTTTCGTCGTTGCCGCGCTCGCCGCAGACCGATTCAATCCAGCGCAGAATGCAATGATCTTTAACCCCCGGCGGAAGTTGGAGCCACCACTGGAAGCGGCACAGCGCCGCTTGTATCAAACCCAGTTGGACTCTTTGGAGCGTGCGAGCTTAGCTGAAAGTCCCGAGGTTGGGAAACGATGGCAGCAACTGCAAACTGGGGCTGTCCCGCAACTAGACGATTCCGGAGACCCCGTGCTGCAGGTCAAGCTTGGTGACGCCACGGCGACCGTCGGACTCTCGCGGTACAACATCCTGCCCAGCTCGGCGCCGCCGGAACTGGCAAAGCAAGTTCTGGTTGCTCGCCTGCGGGAAGAGTTAAGGAACAGCGGGCCGCCTAAGGTATCGGAAAGCGACGTCGAGGAGGATTGGGAATTGCTGCAGCAGCTTCTCATTGCTAGGCGCGGGGCTGTTGAGCCAGGTGATGCCCGCTTGGCCGCGATTCAGTTCTAATCGCCCTAGAGATTCTAGGCGGCCCTGTCGGCCCAATCAGGCTAGCACCTCAGCTTCTGAATATCACCCGCAAGGCGAATTCCACAGACCGCCGCCGACTGGAACGCCGTAGTTCTACTGGGTCTACGGAAGTAGTTTTCCGAGTACCGCAAGGATCGCTTCAAAACGTATATTACGGGAGTGGGGAACGCGCCTCGATTCTGATGGGCCGGGACGTTACCCGTAAGACGAAACGCAGCGTTTGGATGGGTGTAGTCAGAACAAATGCAACTCCAACCGGGGATTTTGCAGCCGGGTTTCAACACTTTATGCCAGTTGCGCAACCAAATGCGGCCCTCTATCCTGCTCGCCGATGACCATCGACTGTATGCGGAAGCCCTGTCCTCCTTGTTGAGCCCGGCTTATGAAACAGTTGGAATCGCTTCGAATCGAGTCGAACTCACCGAACTGGCGGTGCGATTTAAACCAGATCTCATCGTGACGGATCACTCGATGCCCCTGCTGGATGGTCTTGCCGCGCTCCGCAATCTCGTGAGTATGGGGCTGCCGAGCAAGTTCATCTTTCTGACAATGCACAGGGAGGTAAGCCTCGCGGTAGAAGCGTTTCGCTCGGGAGCGTCTGCCTTTGTCCTGAAGACCGCCAGCGGTGACGAATTCGCGAAAGCTCTTACGGTTGTGCGGAGCGGCGGTTGTTACCTGAGCGCAAAGTTCCCCGGTGACCTTGTTACGGTTCTTGCGGAGGCTGCCAGTTGCCCGCAGTCCTGTGATCGGTGGTAAATCGCTAAAAGAGCTAGACCCGCAGATATCAGCTGCCTCGCAACGAGCTGAGACACCCTAGAGATGAGACTGTTGGAATCCCGGCACCACCGGAACTCGGACCACGATCACGGTACCACTCCCCGGCTCGCTTTTTACGATCAGCTTCCCATTCAGGAGCCGTACACGTTCCTGCATGTTGGTCAGGCCTATGCCCTCGTGGCCCTCTGCGCCAGAGTTGAGACCTCTGCCTGCGTCGCAGACCCGCATTTCTAGCTCGTCCGCCTGCCGGGTGAGGCTCACCTGGGCGCTGCTACTGCCGGAGTGCTTCGCAATGTTCATGAGGCTTTCCTGCAGCACGCGGTACAGACACATTGCGGCCTGGGGTGAGGCGTCCTGATCGGAAGCCGAAACTTCGAACACCGTCTCGATCCCGCGGGCGCGCTGGAACTCCTCGCACTGCGCTCGCAACGCACGGACCAGCCCCAGTAATCCCAGCATCGCGGGATGCAGTTGGTGGGACAAATCGCGCAGGTCATTCGCTACGGCAGCAGTCGCTTTTCTGATGTCTTCAAGACTCGCATCCAACTCGCTGGATGGTGCGGTTCGATCGCGCCCGGCAAGGTTCCCAATTTTCAAGGAAACCATGGCCAGCCGTTGGGTAAAGTCGTCGTGAATTTCACGCGCGATCCTGCGCCGTTCTTCCTCTTGCGAATCAACGAGACGTCCGGCCATGGCGAAAAGTTGTTCCGCCGAGACCTGCAATTCCTCCTTCTGCTTCAGGAACTTAATTTGTGCGCGTCGCCGTTCAAAGAACCGGGAAAGCCGCTCGCCGGCAGCCACCAGAGTCTCGATACCTTCCCCGTCGGACGCAATCGCCTCTTCGCTTCCGAACTCAAGAATCGCCTCTACTTTGTCGTCCACTAAGACAGGCAGGTGAATACTTGTACGTAGCCCAGCGTCAATCGATGCCTGCGCCCGCGGATAGCGCTCGTGGTCCTGACTATCGTTTAAGATATCTCGAAACAGGGGTTTGCCCGTACGCAGAACTTCTCCTGGTGCACCTAAGTCGGTCGGCCACTTCATGCGAGTGCTCATCTCGAATAGAGTGGCGAAACGCCCTCGGTCCCTGACGTACACGATATGCGCAGACTTTGCTAGTTCGGGCTCGTCATCGGTGATGAGGAGAGCGTGAGCAACCGGAAACCTCATCGTCTCGCAGATCATATCGAGGGAGCGCTGTAGTGCTTCTCTCATGGTGGTCGCGGAGTTCGCGACCCCTGCCAAGTCGCGCACCAGGTGCGCGTAACGAGTCGCCGTATGAGCCTCGTCCGTTGCCCGTTTCTGTTCGCTCTGGTCCCATACTGAGCCGGTGAAGCCCAAGAACCGATTTCCCGGGCCGAAGCGTGGCGATCCTCGATCCTTGACCCAACAATAACCACCGTCCTTGTGTCGCAATCGATATTCATGCGCGAACTCCCGGTGCTGGTCGAAGGCGGTGTGAAAAACCTTCAAGAGTCCCTCGCGATCATCAGGGTGCACCAGACGCACCCACCCATCCCCGAGTTGGTCCTTTAGTCGTCCCCCAGTAAACTCCAGCCACCGGCAGCTGACGAAGATACACGCCTTGTCTGGTCCGGACATCCAGATCATGACAGGAGCGGAATCGGCGAGTGAACGGAATTCCTGATCTTGGGTCTGTGATTTCTCCGCGCCCAACTTCTCGGAGGTGATATCTCTGTGGAGGATGATCGCGTTTGTACCTAACTCTCGCCACGCGCGTACGGTCATGCGGAACCAGCGAAACGTGGGTGGGATGGGGCGGATGTATTCGTGCTCAAAGTGTTCGAGATGCCCGCTCAAGACATCTTTGATACCTTTCAGTGCCCGGCCCGAACGCTCCTCCGCGGTCGAGGACCGGAATAGCGCAAGGTAGTCGATGCCTATCGGGTTGCGAGCAGTACGCGCGGCTTCATTCCGTCGAGGGAGCTCCTTCCAGGGCCGATTCACTGCGAGCACCCGGCCGGAGGAATCGATAACTACACAGGGATCAGGCAGAGCCTCGATGAAGGATTGCACCAGGCTGGAATCCAAGGTTGGTGATACAGCGCGGGCGTTCACGTCTCCCTCCCCGCAAATTGTCAAGCAACGCGATCATGTTGCCTCAGGTCCGCTACGCCCACTTCCAGAAATTGATGCTTCCTCTCCTTGAGGCACTGACAACGATCAGACCAGCATCAAACAGCAAGTGGCTGAACTGTGATCAAACCGATCTTGATAGCATGCTGCACGAGTTCCGCATTGGTATGAATGGCCAGCATCTCCATCAGATGATACTTGTACGATTCTGCCGTGCGGGTCGAGATCTTAAGTTCGGATGCGACTTCCTTCATGGTCTTACCCTCGGCGACTAACTGCAGCACTTCGCGTTGGCGTCGGGTGAGTTGGGGAGCCCGGTCGGATGCTGGGCGACGGGCCGCTTCCGCGAGAACAGTGACCAGGTCGCAGGGGAACTGCGGACTCAGGTAGTATCCACCGCGCTGCACAATCTGGAGAGCCTCCTTCAGTTCGTCACCGCTGGCGGTCTTCAGCACGAAGGCAGACGCTCCCGCACGGAATACCAGCACGGCAAGGCTTACATCCGCGTGCATCGTGAGAACAATGAACTTGCTGCGGAGTCGTGCTCCTTTGAGATTTTGCATGGCGTCAAGGCCATTCAACAGGGGCATCGTTAGATCGGTCACGATCAGGTCTGGCTTAAATTGCACTGCCAGTTCGGTGAGTTCCCGGCCGTTTGCAGCAATGCCAACGATTTCATGGGACGAGCTTAATAGGGAACGAAGGCTCTCTGCAAAGAGCTGGTGGTCGTCAGCAATCAGGACTCTGGATTTCATACGGTCCTCCACTGGTAGAAGTTAGAGCCCGATCGCGCGATCGCAAAATCAGCTGATTCGTGCAGCAGTCGACCTGCGCTGAAGAAAATCACGCCCCTGTACTGCCGTAGTGTATGCGGTTAGTTCGTCAGTAGCTACTGCACGTTTTACTAGCTGGACAGCGTAAAGATTACAGTGACACGCTCCACACGATCGTGGCCGTCCGAGTCACTTTCAGTGCCACAATCAGATGTAATCCAACTAAGACAAGCAGATACCCCGTATTTTTCCTACTCATCGTTTCCGCGAGTTTTACGGATTGTCGTAATTGCCTATGTCCGCCACAGTCAAAGCGTGAGCTTTCTCACTTATGTCATAAAACGTCTCTTGCGGGCACGCTCAAGAATTCTGGTAAGTCCGTACACCTCGATATCCCGCCAAACAACGCGGAATGAGGAGAGCACCCGCGGCACTTCAGGACGACTAGGGAATCTCGCCAAAAGCACACTATGAACCACATTACGAAACACATCCGCGATGCCTCAGTTTGCTGTTTGCTAGCTACGTCGGCATTCGCCGTGGCCCACGGCCAAGGGACTACTCCCTCGGGCCCGACTGCAGACGGTTCTGTCTTACCTTTCCCTCCGACACCCTCGGCGAGCGTAGCAGCGCCGACCTTACAAGAATCGAAGCACCAGCGCCGCGTCGAGCAAAGCCATCTGCCCAAAAACCCGCCTAACATCCTGATCATCCTGTTGGACGACGTCGGGTTCGGGCTCGCCGACACCTACGGTGGCCCGATCCATGCGCCGACGCTTACCCGAATTGCGAACCAAGGCATCAGCTACAACACGTTCCACACTACGTCGATCTGCTCGCCCACTCGTGCCGCACTCCTGACGGGCAGGAATCATGAGCGTGTTGGGTCAGGCACTATCGCTGAACGTGCTGTCGATTGGGACGGCTATACGGGAGTGATTCCTAGAACTTCCGCAACTCTCGCCAAGGTTCTGGGCTACTACGGCTATGACACCGCCGCTTTCGGCAAGTGGCACAACACTCCAGCGACTGAGACCACGGTAATGGGACCGTTTACCCTCTGGCCCACGGGCGAGGGTATCGGCTTCAACTATTTTTACGGCTTCCTTGCCGGCGAAACGTCCCAGTGGGAACCGAGGTTGTTCGAGAACTTCAATCCCGTCGAACCACCGCACAACGAGAAATATCACCTCAGCGAAGACCTCGCTGATCGCGCTTTGACGTGGCTGAAATGGCACCGCTCCTACGCGCCCGATAAACCGTTCTTTATGTACTGGGCGCCGGGTGCGGGACACGGACCGCACCAGATCTTCAAAGAATGGGCGGACAAATACAAAGGCCAGTTCGACGACGGCTGGGACGCGCTGCGCGTGCGGACCTTCCAGAAACAGAAAGAGCTCGGATGGATTCCTGCCGATGCTGAACTCACTCCGCGCGCCGAATCCATGCCGGGCTGGGACAGCATTCCGGAAGCGGAACGGCCGTTCCAGCGGCGATTAATGGAAGTGTTTGCGGGATTCGTTGAGCATGTGGATGTTCAAGCAGGCAGGCTCATCGACGGCCTCGACGAACTTGGCATTCGCGACAACACCATCGTCTTCTACATCTGGGGAGACAACGGCTCCAGCGCCGAGGGTCAGAACGGCACCATCAGCGAACTGCTCGCACAGAACCAGATTTCCAATGCCGTCGCGCAACAGCTCGATGCGTTGAACAAGATTGGCGGCTTGGACGCGCTCGGCGGACCCAAAGTGGACAATATGTACCACGCTGGCTGGGCATGGGCGGGCGATACGCCATTCAAGTACACCAAACTGATCGCGTCGCATTTCGGCGGCACCCGCAATCCAATGGCGATCTCCTGGCCCGCTGGCATCAAGCCAGACAAAACGCCGCGGCCACAGTTTCACCACGTCAACGACATCGCGCCAACCATCTATCAGATTCTCGGTATCACGGCGCCGAAAGTCGTGGACGGCTTCCCGCAGGATCCGATCGATGGCACAAGCATGGTTTATACCTTTGCGAATGCCAATGCACCCGGCCAAAAACACACCCAGTACTTTGATAACAACGGGAGCCGTGGCATCTACCACGACGGCTGGTTCGCCTGCACTTTCGGCCCCCTAACCCCGTGGCTCACGGTGAGTCCGGGACTGGCCACGTGGGACTCGAGGAAGGATGTCTGGGAGCTCTACAACCTTCAGACCGATTTTTCGCAAGCGAACGACCTTGCGTCGAAGGACCCTAAACGCCTGGAAGATATGCAGGCGCTGTTCCTGAAGGAAGCGAAGGCAAATAAAGCCTTCCCAATTGGTGCCGGCATCTGGCTGCGCATTCATCCGGAAGATCGCGTGAAGACTCCCTATACCAGCTGGCACTTCGACTCGACCTCGACCCGCATGCCGGAGTTCGCCGCTCCCGGCCTTGGTCGCGAGAGCAATCGCGTCACCGTTGACGCCGAGTTCGGCGAGAATGCATCCGGCGTCCTCTACGCGCTCGGTGGCGCTTCAGGCGGACTGACCTTGTACATGGACAACGGCCAGCTTGTCTACGAATACAACATGATGATCATCGAGCGCTACACCGCCCGCTCAACAAACAAGCTCGCACCCAGTAAACACAAGATCGATGTGATCACCAAGATCGCAAAGCCCGGCGCCCCTGCGGATGTAGTGCTCACGGTCGATGGGGCGGAGGTCGCTCGCGCGATGGTTAAGCGCACAGTGCCTGCTGCGTTTACCGCCAGCGAGACTTTCGACGTCGGAATTGATCTCGGCTCACCCGTTTCGCTGGACTACTTTGACCGGAGCCCATTTCCGTTCAGCGGAAAAATCGAAGCGGTAAATGTCGTACTTCAATAAGGAAGGAAAACGGATGAAGAAGAACGTGCTCTCGCTGTTTGCGCTGATTGCAGGGTCTTTCGCCGCATCGGCGCAGACCAGCAAGCCAAACATTCTCGTGATTTTTGGAGACGACATCGGAATCACCAATATCAGCGTGTATGGCCGCGGCATTATCGGGTATCAAACCCCCAATATCGACCGCCTTTTCAAGGAAGGGGCGCTGTTCACGGACTACTACGGACAGCAGAGTTGCACCGCCGGCCGTGCTGCCTTCATCACCGGGCAGGTACCTTTCCGCACCGGTATGTCGAAAGTTGGTCTTCCCGGCGCACCCCAGGGACTGCAGAAGGAAGATGCCACCATCGCGGAACTGCTGAAACCGCTTGGATATGCCACCGGGCAATTTGGGAAGAACCACTTGGGAGACCGCGACGAGTTCCTGCCGACCGCCCATGGCTTCGAGGAATTCTTCGGCAATCTCTATCACCTGAACGCCGAAGAAGAGCCGGAGAACGAAGACTATCCAAAGAACCCTGAGTTCCGTAAGAAGTTCGGACCGAGAGGCGTGCTGCATTCGTATGCCAATGCGGACGGGACACAGCGTATCGAGGATACCGGCCCCCTCACCAAGAAGCGCATGGAAACGGTAGATGACGAATTTCTTGCTGCGTCTCTCGATTTCATGAACCGTGCCAAGAGTGCACAAAAGCCATTCTTCGTGTGGTTCAACACGACCCGCATGCACAATTTTACGCATGTCCGTGCGGATCATCGACTCTCGGGTCTCGGTGAATATGCCGATGGCATGATCGAACATGACGCGCAGGTTGGAAAGTTGCTCGACTATCTCGATCAGGCTGGACTCACCGCCAACACCATCGTCGTCTATACCAGCGACAACGGACCGATGGTGTGCCTGTGGCCTGATGCTGCCGCCACGCCATTCCGCGGCGAGAAGAACACGAACTGGGAGGGCGGTTGGCGCGTGCCAGCCCTTATTCGCTGGCCGGGAACAGTGAAGCCGGGAACGGTGATCACCGACATGATGTCGGGTGAGGACTGGATGCCCACTTTACTCGCGGCAGCCGGCGCCCCGAGCGTCAAGGAAAAGTTACTCACCGGCTATCAGGCCGGCAACAAGACTTTCAAGGTCCATCTCGATGGTTATGACCAGAGCGACCTGCTGGCCGGGCGGGGGCCGACCAATCGCAAGGAATTCTTCTATTTCAGTGATGACGGAGACTTGCTTGCGATGCGCTACACACACCTCAAAATTCACTTCATGATACAGAACGCGACTGGCATCGACGTTTGGCGCAAGCCATTCGAGATCCTGCGCGGGCCGATCTTCTTCGATTTGCGGTCCGATCCCTACGAACGCGGACAGGAAGGCATTGGCTATAACGAGTGGTGGTATCGCCACTCTTTCTACGCAGTGCCCGTGCAAAACATCGTCGGGCAGTTTCTGATGAGTTTTAAGCAGTATCCCCCTCGTCAGAAACCTGGAAGTTTCACCGTAGACAAGGCCCTTGAAGCGTTGAGCCAGACTACTCCCGGAAGTCAATAGAAGGGTATCGGCACGCGGTAGGTCAGAGTATCGAGGAGTGGCGAGCGCGGCAGTACTCGGCGATTGTTGCACTAAAAACGAATGACTTAGATTCTCAGTCGGACTACAGGAGGCATCAAGTGCTTAGAGGAAGTTCGTCGTTGATCTTAGCGGTAATAGTGATGATTGGAATTGCCAGCAGTCTAACCGTTCCACAGCGAGGCGGATGGCAATTCCTTGGCAGTGCTCGCGAGGATGGCAATGTTGACCATGACAAGATCAAGTGCCACGGCAAAGATACCTTTCGTGCGATCCAGTTACGCGTAAGCGGCAGCGCGGTTGAGTTCGATCATGTAGTTATCGTTTATGGAAATCACGAAAACCAAAATCTATCACTCCGTAACAAGATTCCGGCCGGAGGTGAGAGCCGATCGATCGATCTGCCCGGCGCACGCCGCGATATCGCTTACGTCGAGCTTTGGTACCAGAAGGCACACTGGGGTGCCCAGCCGGAGGTCAAGCTGTATGGAATGCCGTAGGCGACTCATCTCATCGTAATCGGGTGACTGCGTCAGGTCCTCACCGGGCGCCGGAAAAGAACCGGCTCCGGGGGAACACGGCTCCTCAAGGTCGCTCCCAAGTTTTGATGACTCCTACGAGCCGGTCACGGAGATAACGAAAATGAAACGGAACACTTTACTGACCCTCGCCACCCCTGTGCTGGGAGCGCTATTCGCGCCCTTGGCAGGGGCGCAGGAAATCCTGCCGTTCCCTCCCACACCGTCCCTCTCCACTGCGGGGCTTACTATGACGGATTCCGTCTACAAAAAGCGCGTCGAGACGAAGCACCTTGCCGAGGGAGCTCCGAACATCCTGATCATCCTGATGGACGACTTGGGGCCGGGCACGCCTTCGACGTACGGCGGCGAGATCAACACTCCCACCCTCACTCGCGTGGCGCAGATGGGCATCTCCTTCAACCGTTTCCACTCCACCGCCATGTGCTCGCCCACTCGCGCATCGCTGTTGACCGGGCGCAATCACACCTTTGTCGGCAACGGGCAGATCTCAGCATTAGCCAACGAGTTCGACGGATTCACCGGGATCGTTCCGAAGACTTCTGCGACCGTCGCCGAAGTACTGAAGGACTACGGCTACAACACCGGGGCATGGGGCAAGTGGCACAACACGCCCGAAGACGAGCTCACCTCCAAAGGGCCGTTCGACTACTGGCCCACCGGATATGGCTTCGAGTACTTCTACGGATTCCTCGCCGGCGAGGCCTCGCAGTATGAACCGACCCTGACGCGGAACACGACCGAGGTCATTGAGGAGAAGCCAAAAGGCTACCACCTCACTGAGGACATCGCGCAGGATGCCATCAAATGGCTTCGAGAGCAGAACGCCTACGAACCGGACAAACCATTCTTCATGTACTGGGCGCCGGGTGCCGCGCACGGTCCGCACCAGATCTTCAAGGAGTGGGCCGACAAGTACAAGGGTAAGTTCGACGACGGTTGGGACAAGTACCGCGAGCGCACCTTCGCACGCGTTAAAGCCCTGGGCTGGATTCCGCAGGACGCGCAACTTACGCCTCGTCCCGCTACCATGGCCTCCTGGGATTCGATCCCCGAGGCCGAGCGACCTTTCCAGCGCAGGCTCATGGAAATTTTCGCCGGGTTTGCCGAGCACGCCGATTACAACGCCGGTAAAGTCATCGACGAAATCGAGAAAGAAGGAAAGCTGAACAATACGCTGATCTTCTACATCTGGGGCGACAACGGCTCCTCATCGGAGGGCCTGAACGGAACCATCAGCGAGCAGTTGGCGCAGAACGGAATTCCAACCAAGATCTCGCAGCACATCGATGCACTGAACGAACTCGGTGGACTCGACGTGCTGGGCGGCCCCAAGACCGACAACATGTACCACGCTGGATGGGGCTGGGCGGGCAGCACCCCCTACAAGGGCACCAAACTCATGGGTGCCTACTTCGGCGGCACGCGCCAGCCGATGGCCGTTGCCTGGCCGGCTCGCATCAGGGCAGATCCGACGCCCCGGCCGCAGTTCCATCACGTGATCGACATCGTGCCCACGATTTACGAACTGACGAAGATCATGCCGCCCCGCGTGGTGAACGGATTCGAGCAGGATCCGATCGCCGGCGTCAGCATGGTCTACGCGTTTAGCTGATCCCAAGGCGCCGGGGACGCGAAAAACCCAGTTCTTCGACATCATGGCCAGCCGTGGGATCTACCACGACGGCTGGTTCGCGAGCGCTCCTGGGCCGCGCGATCCATGGGTTGGCGGCATGCCCAAAGGCATCAAGGAATGGTCACCCCTGACGGATAAGTGGGAGCTGTACAACCTCAATGAGGACTGGAGCCAGGCAAACGACCTGGCCGCTGCGAATCCCCAGAAACTTGCGGAGATGAAGGAGCTCTTCCTCATTGAGTCGACCAAGAACAAGAACCTTCCCATTGGCGGTGGCATGTGGTCGACAGCGATGTTCCACCCGGAGGATGCTCCCTCCTCGGCTCTCACCGAATGGACTTTCGATGGCCCCATGACGCGGATGCCCGAGTCCGCAGCACCCAAGCTTGGAAAGGCCAACAGTCTCGTGGTCATGGATGTCGACGTACCGGCGAATGCAAACGGAGTGTTGTATGCGCTGGCCGGTTTTTCCGGAGGCGTTACTTGCTACGTGAAGGGCGGCATCCTCAGTTACGAATTCAACCTGTTCGAGATCGAGCGCACGAAGATAAAGGCGCACGAGAAGCTGCCGACGGGCAAGGCGAAGATCGAAGTCGAATCGAAGTTGGCTGGCCCCATCGGGGGGCCGATGAATGTCACCTTAAAGGTCAACGGTCAGACTGTGGCGCAAGGCCAGGTGCCGCGGGCGATGTCGCTCCACTTTACATCCAATGCAACCTTTGATATCGGAGCGGATCTGGATTCGCCCGTGTCGCTCGACTACTACGATCAGGCGCCGTTCGCTTTTAACGGGACGATCGGCACGACGAAGATCACATATCTCAAGAAATGAAAACGCATTGACACAGTAGTTCTTCGGGGCGCAACCAGAGTAGTTTTCCGGCTACCTTGCCGACAGTCTGGAAACTATGCTGCAAAAGAAGAGCCTTGACTCTAGGTTGAGAGGAGGCAGATATGTGCTTCACTCGACGTCCGTCCCGCAACTCTGAGGAACTCGGATTTTGTCACTGAGCCGAGTGGTCTCTTACCAAAAACTAACAACGATAAAGGAGAAATGTCATGAATTTGAGTCCTGTAGAACGCGAAGAGGTAGCGACCGAACTGAAACGTTTCGCTGCCGACCTGAACCTCACCGACGACCAAAAGGGAAAACTTCACTCCGCTCTTACGGAAGCACGAGAAAAGATCGCAGAGTATCTTCAACAGAATCCCAACACAACCAAAGCCGACGTCATTGGCAAGATTGCGGCACATCGCGACGAGATCCGTCAGCGCGTCGTCAACTTCCTGAGTCCCGACCAACTGAAGAAGTGGGACACCGAAGCGGTCAAAGCCAAGGACTTCCTGGGCCAGAAAATTGCAGCGTAAGAAGTCTCCCCTTAGACAGAAGGCGCTGCACTCTGGTGGCCGACAGTGGACGCTGCCGGCCACCAGGTTTTGAGCCAGTCGGAGCTTGCCGGTCTGCTGACACCGTAGTTCTTCGGGGGGCTAACTGAGTAGTTTTCCGAATACCTCGGTGACGGCTCCGAGAGTACGTTTCAAACTAAGGGTGCATTAAATGGGCGGCCAGACTTTCCAACTTCGGGGTTCGGTTTCGCCAACTTGGAAACTCCGGGTGGGTCCGCCCAGCATTAATGTCTTCGATATGAGGAGGAAATAGATTATGAAACGATTGGGTTACTTAGCATTATTCACCGCTGCGTTGATGATGCTGGCGACACAGGTTCCGGCACGAGCGATGGCGGCAACAAATCCGACCACTGCCGCGTCGGGCTCAGACATTGATCCGGATGCCATCGCCACGCTGCGCAAAATGGGCGAATATCTGCGCTCGCTGAAGGCGTTCCAGGTCGAGGCGGTAACAACCAAGGATGATGTGCTAGAGGACGGCCAACAGATCCAGTTTGACAGTAAAGTCGACCTGGTTGCGCGCATGCCCGATCGCTTGCGAGTTGAGATCAATAACGCTCGGCAGCATCGCCTCTATTTGTACGACGGGACGAGCTTTACCATTTGGGCCCAGCGAGTCAACTACTACGCCACGGTTCCAGCACCAGCCACCGTCGGCAAGCTTGCCGACAAGCTAGATCAGGAATATGGCATCCAGCTTCCGCTCGAAGACCTCTTCTTCTGGGGGACGGCGCAATCGAAGGAAGGAGACATAAAGAGCGCGACGGATGTCGGTCCTAGCGAAGTCGGCGGAGTTACTTGCGAACATTATGCCTTCCGACAGGAAGGACTGGACTGGCAGGTATGGATTCAACAGGGCGACTACCCGCTGCCGCGAAAGCTTGTGCTGACGACTCTAACCGATGACGCACGACCTCAGTATAATGCCGTCCTCACTTGGAATCTCGCACCATCGTTCGATGAGGCGGCCTTCGTGTTCGACCCGCCCAAGGACGCTCAAAAGATCGTCCTGGCGGAAGAAAATGCACCGTCCGGCGCCGAGAATGCCAAAAAGTAATAGGAGAACACATGAAACCATCCATCCGATCTTTTCTTTGCATCGTTGCCCTCTTCCAGCCGTTCATACCGGTGGTCTGGGCCAAGCCAACAAGCGGGGGAGCACACGCGTCCCGCGGCAGCGCGCAATCTAGCGTTAACCGCAACACTAACGCCAACAGCAATCGCAACACGAACGTCAATCGCAACACGAACGTGAACTCGAATAAGAACGTCAATGTCAACTCGAATCGCAACGTTAATGTCAACGTTAATCACGACGACTATCGTGGTGGCAGTTACTACGGAGGTGGTGGATGTTGTTACCACCCAGTTGCGACGGCGGCGGCAGTGACCGCAACAGCAGTAGTGACCGCGGCAGTGGTTGGTTCGATGGTTAATACAATTCCGCCTTCGTGCTCGGCCGTGGTGGTGAATGGTCTGACTTACCAGCAGTGTGGCAGCACTTGGTATCAGCCCCAATTTGTGGGGGGAAATACGAGCTACGTGGTGATAAACGCGCCCCGATAGAGCTGGGCAAAGCAAAGTTCGACTGTACCGTCGCGGTTGCCCACGACATTTCAAGCAGATTTGCGGTAGTAGGGCCCGCACTCCTACTGGTACGTAAAAGGAGAGTCATGCTAAGTCTTATTTGGACGGCGCTTATTGGACTGATTATCGGTGCGCTGGCGAAACTCATCATGCCCGGCAAGGACCCCGGCGGCATCTGGATTGCGATGCTGCTGGGCATCGCCGGCTCATTCCTCGCCGGTTGGTTGGGGCGACTTCTGGGCTGGTACCAGGAAGGCCAGTCTGCGGGATTCATCATGTCCGTAATCGGTGCGCTGATCCTCTTGGCCATCTATCATTTCATCAAACGCAGAACTGCATTAACAACTGGTGGCGGCCCTCGCTCTGCTCTTTAGCCGATTTCCTCAAAGCGAGTTGATTTCATGCATCGTGCGACAAACTACCGCTGGCCGCTTGTGAAAATCGCTTCCGCAGCGTCCCTGTCCGTCTGCATTCTTAGTCCCACCCTCTTGATGGGGCAGAGTACGGCGTCTCCCGATACTCCCGTACGTCACATCGTGACCTTCACGGAAATTTTCACGTTCCTGTTTCTGATGCTGGGACCCATCAAGATTCTGGGACCCTTTGTTCAGCTGACACGCAAGGGCGATGAAGCTTTTGCGAGGCGTTTGGCCATCCGCGCATTCATCTATTCGTGTGTGGCGCTCGCGTTTGCCGCGTTGATCGGAGAGAGATCGATGCGAAAGTATCACATCTCTGTTCCGGTGCTAGCCATCGCTGCGGGAATAATCCTATTTCTCGTGGCGCTGCAGACGGTGATGCACCAGTTTGATTCCAGCGGATCTGCTGGGACACTGGAGTACACACCCTCGCTGAGACTCGCTGTCTCGCCGCTCGCGTTCCCCACGATCGTCACGCCCTATGGAGTGGCTGCAGTGATCGTGTTTATGACGTTAACGCCGGACTTTGTCACGCGAAGCGAGATTTTCGCAGTCTTGCTGGGATTGATGTTGCTAAATCTGGTCGCCATGCTGTTTGCAAAGAACGTGCTGAAATATGCAGGCATGCCTATGCAACTTCTGGGTACGGTACTGGGAATCATTCAGGTGGCACTCGGGCTGCAGATCATCGTCTTCGGACTGCGGGCGTTGGGCTTAGGGTCCGCAGGATAAGTCACAGGAACCTCGCCGAGCTACCGATGCCAGACCCGCTCACCGCCAATGACGCTTGGCAAGCCTACTGGTCTACCCGTGTTGTTGCTTTAAGCGGGCAGATTTACTGAGGGATAGAGAATGATGCCCGCAAGGGGCATTGAAGGGAAGTTGTAATGCTCAGAAGTCCGTTGGAGGGAGCTTCGTATTTTCAAGCAGCTAGCCTGCTTAATTCATCAGAGCTGAGATTTTCTTGCGAAGATGTGTGATCGGACGTCGAGGGAATGGCGGAGTCGCCGGGCAGTCGTTTTTTTGGGGGTAGTACGGCCGGGCGACCTGAGGGGAAGGATTTTGAGCACGGCTTGGCAATGAAACTGCGAGTGGAAGGTGAGTTCGGAGATAGGCCAACGGGTCAACCGCTGTTGACAGCGCAGGCGACGGAGCGAAACAAGCTCTGAAACGGCCAGCCGGTGGCGAGGTGGAAACGGATGCAGCGGGCGGTCTGGCGGACACGGGCGCCGATTTTGAAGAGTTGGGCGCGGAGGGTTTCGATCTGGGCCGAGCGCCAAGGCTGGGGCAACTGAAGGCGGAACAGGTTGACCAGGTTGTAAGCGAAGCCGTGCAGTAGCAGGCGGAAGGCGTTGGCCAGGAAGCGGTGACAGCTCAAGCGGTCGGCGCGGAAACCGTTTTTGAATTCCTCGATGCGATTCTCACACTCGCCGCGATCATTGTAGAAAGCGAAGACCTCCGCGGCACGGCCGGGGCAGTTGGTAATCACGAAGCGCAGATTGGTTCCGGTGGCGGTGTGCTCGGCCTTGTAGCAGATGCGGCGCTGGCGCGGCCAACTGCGGGCACGGTGGCGGAAACTGGAAAAACTGCGCTGCGGCACTTGGGTGCGGCGATAGCGCCGCTTGAGCTGCTTCTGCCGTGGTTCGGCACGCTGTTGGAATACGCAGTTCGCCGGGATGCCGATGGCGTACTCGATGGCGAAGAACTCGCAGAACTGGTAGAGAAGGGGTAGAGCAAAACCGGCATCACCGCGCAGTTTGATCTGCACGCCGGGAAAAGCGGACTGCAAACGCGGCACCAGGCGCAGCAGCATGGGCACGATGCGGGCATGACTAGAGGCGTTACCCGGACGCAGGCGCGCCGCCAGCAGACATCCGGTGTGGCGCTCGAAGACCAGCATCGGATGATACATGTGCTGGCCATAACCACCGTTGAAGAAGCTGAGTTGCTGTTGGCCATGAGTAGGATCGTCGGTGGAGTCGATGTCGAGCAGGATCTCGCCGCGCTGGCGGACTTGGTCGCCACAGAGACGGATGAACTGCCGACACAGCAGGTCGTTGGTGTGCACCAGATCGCGAGCGGAAGGCGCGTTCTCCCAGCGACTGAGCGTGGGCTGGGAACCGAGCACGTCGCCGAGTTTGTGATCGGCGACGATCTGCAACATCGGATCGTGGCGCAAACGATCGGCATCGTTGGCATCTTCATATCCGGCCACGATCTGGTAGATGCGTTGCCGTGACAAGGCCAGCGAGTCATGGCGCAGGCGATCCCCCTGACGCGGATCGCTTAGACCAGCGGCCCACTCGCGGGTCAGATGATGGCGCTGATCGAAGGCTCGCAACGGTAGCAGACCGGCGTCACCGGTAATCTGGCCACCGGAAAAATCGGCCTGGATGGGTTGATGACGGTAGAAGGAGAAGTTCAGTTGTGATAAAACACCTTGTATCAAGCGATGGATGCTCCGAAAGGGAATGCTGGGTCCACGAAACCCAGTGTTCATCTACCTTTTAGAGCATCCTTTCTTTTTTGACCAGTGATTTCGTGAATTATTCAGGCTAGGGCAGGGTCGGATTGAGGGCGACACCTGTCAGCGAAATAACGCCTCCCATGTAAGGATCACATCGAAGACGGAACCGTTCTGCGTTGAATCGCTCCGGAACAGTGACACCAAACTTGGCGGAAAGAATCGGAGGGAAAAAGTTTCGCTGTCGCGTGTGTTTGGACTCCGTACGCTCGGCGATTTCGTGCTAAATTCAAAAAGCGTTAGCTGCGCTGCACGTACGTTAGAGCTTGGGCTCTCCCGGTCGGTGTAAAAAATCTCCCCTTCAACTCGGGGAACGTGGCCTCGATCGTCACATATTTCAGAATCTTCATGTGTTTGTTTGGCGTTTGTGTATACTGTGCGCTCACTTCCACGCAGACATGATTCCTGCTCTCTGCATTCAGCCCTGGCCTTCACGAAGGGCGATTAATATTTCTCCGTGGTCCTGATGGAACTGCGCCCCGGCACCACAGCCACGGTCTCAATGCTGATGCCTGCTAGCAACGCTGATACTGAAAACGAAGGTCAAAACATATGGGCATGGCACTGTTGCATTTGCGTTTTTACTCAGCAGTATACTCAGCACCAGAACGCCATGTTCGCGCCAGGTATACGCCAAAACGCAGTAAATACGTGAAGTCACCACCTGATACAATGGGAGACATCTAAGTTCCCAAGCTGGATGTCGCCGGTTCGATCCCGGTCTCCCGCTC
The DNA here is from genome assembly GCA_963837015.1 of uncultured Acidobacteriota bacterium. GTDB lineage: Bacteria > Acidobacteriota > Terriglobia > Terriglobales > Acidobacteriaceae > JABDBE01. The sequence goes on from CAWIMI010000039.1 coordinate 154,103, forward strand.
CATCTTTTGTTGTTCTGACTCACCAAATATCCGATCGCTTCCCGCACCTCTGACAGTGACCTCCGTCACAGAACCTGGTCAGGCTCCGGAATACAGTTTATTCAAGTTCCAAATTTGCGCAGGAGGTACGTCATGTCAGCAACCGCTGTCCTCTCAAAGGCAGAATTGATACTCGCCAATCAGAAGACGATTCTTCAAAACCAAGCCTCGATCCTGAAAGGTCAGGAGGAGATTAAGAAGAATCAGGACACCCTGAATGTCATCGTCAACAATCAGGAGAAGATTCTGGCTGCCCAACGTCATTGTATGTACCGGGACGCCGTTGAAGAATATCTGAGGTCGGGTGAAATCCGTGGTGCCACCAAGGAGCAGTTGGCGAAACACCATTAGGGACAATGGCGTCCACGGGCGCGGTCTTGGATTCTCTCGCGGGATATCGCTGATCTGAACCGCCTGCCTGTCTATTGTGATTCCGATCACTGCCTACAGGTTCGTTTCGACCTATAAACAAGGAAGAGAGGGAAGGAGGATTCCAATGGAAACCATTGAGCTAAAACAGAGTGTCGCACTCAAGAATATCCTTCTCACCACCGACTTCTCGGAAGTATCGAGAAAAGCTGTACCATACGCGGCGGCGATCGCTCGCAGCCACCATTCCAAAATCTATCTCGTTCACGTGATTGTTCCAGAACCCCGGACTTTTATCCCGATCGAGCCGCTTCCTGCTGAGTTGGACTATCGCCGGGCGAAGGGAGAACTCGACCTGAAGACCTTTGCGGGGGCAGACTCGCTGGCAGACATATCGCACGAGGTAGTGTTGAAGCAGGGACCGATCTGGGATACGCTCTCGGCATTGATCCAGCAAGATGAAATCGACCTGTTGGTGCTGGGCACGCACGGGCGTGGAGGCTTGAAGAAGTTCTTTCTTGGTTCGGTCGCGGAAGAACTGTTCCGCTTGGCGTCCTGTCCCGTCTTGACTGTGGGGCCTGCGGTGCCTAATGACCTGGCAGGCGCGATAGAATTTCGGCGAATTCTGTTCGCCACCGATTTCGGGCCAGCCTCCCTGCATGGACTGCCCTATGCGATCTCATTTGCCGCGGAGAGTCACGCGAGATTGATGTTGTTGCACGTGGTTCCGCCGGTGCCCGTACGCGACATCGGGCCGTATTGGTATCCGAGCACGGACCTGGTCGAGCAGCAGAAAACAGCGAAGGCGCGGTATATCGGCCGTCTCCAGGACTTGATCCCACCCGATGCGAATCTCCCGTTCGAGCCGGAATTCCTGGTCGACTTCGACTTCGCACCCGACTCGATTGTGAAGACTGCTTGCATCATTGAGGCAGACTTGATTGTCATGGGCGTGAATCAATCGTCGTCCGCTCGGGCTGCGGCACATATGCCTTGGGCAATCGCGCACGAGGTTGTTTGTCACGCACGGTGTCCGGTTCTGACGGTGAGAAGTTGATTCGAGCGCTACGGGCGACTACATCGCCGATCACCACGACCTCATTGGCATTTGGCCGTGGCGACCGTCTGCCTTGGCGCTTGGCGTAGACTGCCAACAATCCCATTCGTACAATCAGACCGAGCGGGGCTCGCTTGCGCCTGCCGCTTGGGGGAAGTCTTGTGACCGAGAAACTGGCCGGGCCGGCAGCGGGAGTACAAGATCCATCACACGACGTCCTGCGTTCGGAACCGCGGGCGCTCGATGTGCTTTTCAAACCGGGTAGCGTCGCGGTAGTTGGTGCGACGGACCGCGATGGAAGCGTGGGGCGCGCCATTCTCTCCAATCTTCAGATTCCCGCCTTTCGAAGCAGGATTTATCCCGTCAACCCGCAACATGCAAACGTTCTCGGCTTAACGGCATATCCCTCCATCCGAGATGTGCCTGAGGCAGTCGATCTTGCCGTCATCGTGACGCCGGCCGCGACCGTGCCAGCGATTGTCAAGGAATGTGTGATTGCAAGAGTCAAGTCAGCGGTCGTCATCTCTGCCGGATTTCGCGAACGCGGGGCTGATGGGCAGGCGTTGGAAAAGCAAATCGCCCGGGAGTTAAGTCGCGGACACATGCGGCTTCTTGGTCCGAACTGTCTCGGCGTCATGAACCCACGATTTGGCCTGAATGCGACCTTCGCTCAAACCATCGCCCGCCCCGGCAACGTCGCGTTTCTTAGCCAGAGCGGTGCGCTGCAGACGGCCATTCTTGATTGGAGTTTGCGCGAACAAGTAGGCTTCAGCGCATTTGTTTCCACGGGTTCGATGCTCGATATCGGCTGGGGCGACCTGATTGATTACTTTGGCGATGATCCGCACACGGGGAGCATTCTTATCTACATGGAGTCGATCGGAGACGCTCGTTCTTTCCTGTCTGCAGCGCGGGAGGTAACTCTGACCAAGCCGATCATCGTATTGAAAGCCGGTCGGTCGGAGGCGGCTTCGAAAGCGGCGGCCTCGCACACCGGCGCTCTCACCGGCAGCGATGATGTTCTGGAAGCTGCGTTTCGACGGGCAGGTGTCTTGCGCGTAGGCAGCATTTCGGATTTGTTTTATATGGCGGAGGTTCTCAGCAAACAACCGCGACCCCGCGGGCCGCGACTTACCATCCTGACCAACGCGGGAGGTCCAGCCGTGCTCGCGACGGATACGCTCATTGCCACTGGCGGTGAACTAGCCACTCTTTCCGCCGAGTCGCTCGACGCGCTCAATCACTTTCTTCCCGCGCATTGGAGCCATGGCAATCCGATCGACATCCTGGGCGACGCCGACCCTGGTCGCTATCAGCGCGCGGCGGAGATTGCGCTCACGGACCCCAACAGCGACGGCCTGCTGGTCATCCTCGCTCCGCAAGGAATGACGAATCCCGCCGAGGTTGCGGACCGGCTAAAGTCCCATGCGCATGCGCACGGCAAACCGCTACTTGCGAGTTGGATGGGCGGAGCAACCGTCGCCGGCGGCGAAGTCATTCTTAACGCCGCGGGAATTCCAACCTTCGCTTACCCCGATACCGCCGCCCGGATCTTTACTCTGATGTGGCGCCATGCCTACAACCTTCGTGGCATTTATGAAACGCCGGTACTTGCCGAAGGCCCGGAAGAGGAGGGTGAAGCGCGGCGGAAGATACGCACGATCATCGAGGAGGCCCGGGGCCACGGACGGAATTTGCTGACGGAATACGAATCTAAACAACTGCTCGTGCTCTGTGGAATTCCTACGGTAGAGACACGGATTGCTTACAGCGAAGAAGAAGCCGCGACAGCCGCTGAGAGAATCGGGTTTCCCGCCGTCGTAAAATTGCATTCCGAGACTGTTACCCACAAGACGGACGTTGGCGGCGTTAAGCTGAATCTCCCCGACACCATGGCTGTGCGCCAGGCCTACCGTGCAATTAGGTCCGCCGTCACTGACCACGCCGGTGATGAAAGCTTCCGGGGTGTCACGGTGCAACCCATGCTGAAAATGGGCGGCTATGAATTAATTGTTGGCAGCACGACAGACCCACAATTCGGCCCGGTGGTTGTCTTTGGTTCGGGCGGAGAATTGGTCGAGATCTATCGTGATCGGGCCCTTGCGTTGCCACCGCTCAATACGACCCTGGCACACCGCTTGCTGGAGCAAACCCGGATTTTCAAAGCGCTATCCGGCGTGCGCGGCCGCAAGGCAGTCGACATTGGAGCTCTCGAAGCTTTGCTGGTACGGTTCAGCCGTCTGATCGGCGACAACCCTGCTATCCAGGAATCGGATATCAATCCGCTGGTCGCCTCAGCCGATAAACTCATTGCGCTCGATGCCCGCTTCGTGCTGCACGACAAGAGTGTGTCCGACAGCACCCTTCCGACCCCGGCGATTCGGCCCTACCCAGTGCAGTACGTTTCGCCCTGGAACATGAAGGACGGAACGCCGGTCATGCTGCGGCCGATCCGCCCTGAAGATGAGCCGCTCATGGTGAAATTCCACGAAGCACTTTCCGAGCGCAGTGTATTCTTTCGCTACTTTCAGGTGTCGAAGCTCAGCCAGCGAGTGGCGCACGACCGCTTGAGGCGAATTTGTTTTATCGACTACGACCGCGAGATTGCGATTGTCGCCGATCACACCGCGCCGGGTACGGGCGAGCACGAGATCCTCGCCATCGGGCGGTTGAGCAAACTCCGCGGGAGATGCGCCGCCGAGGTGGCGCTCCTGGTGCGCGATGAATATCAGCACCGCGGTTTGGGAATCGAGTTGCTACGCCGGCTGATTCAGGTGGCGCGGGACGAACACTTAGACTCCGTCCAGGCCTACATGCTTCGTGAAAATGTCGAAATGCGCAGTCTCATTGAGAAGCTGGGTTTTCAGATTGAGCCCGCCGACGAGGATGGGGTACACCTTACCTCTCTCAATCTCAATCGCAAATGAACTACGGATCTTCCAGTTGTCATCCTGAAGGCCCACTTTTTTGTAGGTTGAAGGACCTGTGCAATTGCTATGTCTTCGGGGAGTCGTCGGGCAGTAGCAAGTCCTTCGGTGCCACAGACGAAAAAATTGGTAGGAACGCGAGCTGGCACCGCGGATCGTCGCCCATTTAGAGACACCTTAGCGAGACGAATCGGCGGTTGCCGCTGATTTCGCTTTTTCCGCTTCGAGCCGACGGATCGTCGACCGCAGCCAGGCGCCGAGCGCTTCCTCAAGCTCCTGTTGCGTCCCCGTACGGTACAAAGATGCGATCGTTTCACCTGTCGGTGACAGCGGGATGTGGATGCACGGCGTTTGCTCGCTGCGCGCGTCCTGTGGCACGAATTGCATGAGGAGGCATTCGTCACACGGTTCGCGGTCCTTCGAGTTAAAGTTCATGCATGTTGGGGAATCCTCGAAGACAAACCGTGGCCGCCAAGCCTCTCGGGGCAGCCGTCCGTAGCCGCCTTGCTCAAGAAACTCCAGCTCGAATTTCAGCACTTCCAGCAGATTGCGGTCATCCTTTGGCATAAGTCTCACCCTGCCCGCTAGTTTGAACCCAAAGCCCAAAGGCATGCCGTGATCGGCATCACACTTTGCGGTGAGGTCTATCACGCGCAATTCATAGTCTCAGATAGGAGGACTAGCTAGCGATTCGGCGGACAGTGCTGGTTTCAGGCAAGTCGTCCCGACCTGTGGAAATTGATCGTCACTTGCTTATTGCCCGCTTTTGCCGCTTCCCCAAGGCCCGGCAACAAACAACGACCTGTGACCCGGGTCACAGAACCCTCGCCAGCAAACAGTTCAATATTGCAACTGAAAGATGTATCCTCCTTGCGATGGTGGCAAACAATAACTCGAATGGAGCTTGAGAATGAAGAGAATTGACATACAGGCGTTTACTTTTGCAACAGCCTTGGCTGTTGTTCTCAGTCTTTCTTTGTCAGTGCATGCGCAAGATGCATCGACGCTCTTCAAGTCAAAATGTGCCGCGTGCCACGGTGCGGATGGAACCGGTTCGCCGATGGGAAAGAAAATGGGTGCCCACGATTTCACAAGTGCCGACGTGCAGAAAATGTCTGACGCAGATCTCACTGACATCATCACGAACGGGAAAAACAAGATGCCCAAGTACGGATCGTCTTTAAAGCCGGAAGAGATTAAGGATCTGGTAGCTTACATCCGCACGATGAAAAAATAGCTCCGGCAGTCTCGCCTTCAACATTAGTGAGATTGTCCAGCGCGGCCGCAAATCCGCGACCAAGCATGGAGTGTGTTTAAGTTGCCTAACTGCAAGGGAGAGGAGAGTGGCGGTCGTCGATGAACATGCGCGAACGCATTCGAGACTGGCTACAGCCCATTTATTTCCTGGGACAGAATCCCGCTACACTGACGGGTGCTGTACTGACAACAAGCACGGCGCTTACCACCATTGCCTTCTGGTTTTACGACATTTTCCTCCCCGGACCGCCGCATCCGTACATTGGCATTCTGGTCTTTCTGATCCTTCCGGGCTTTTTTGTACTCGGCCTAGTCCTGATTCCGTTGGGTATCTGGCTCAGGCGAAGAAGTCTGCGCGGGAGTGGGAAACTTCCGGGAACTTTCCCAGCCATCGATCTAAAGCTGCCCGTCGTGAGGCGCACTCTGGAATGGGTGGCGTTGGCGACTGTGGTCAATCTCCTTATTATCGGCACCGCATCCTATCGCGGCGTCGAGTACATGGATTCGACCAGCTTCTGCGGTACGACCTGCCACCGCGTGATGATTCCCGAATATACGGCGTATCAAAATTCTCCCCACGCGCGAGTGGCCTGTGTTGAGTGCCACATCGGACCGGGGGCTGGGTGGTTCGTGCGTTCAAAACTTTCCGGTTTGAGGCAGGTCTTCGCGGTAACGTTTCACACCTACTCGCGCCCCATTCCCTCGCCCGTAAAGTATCTGCGTCCCGCGCGGGAAACCTGTGAGCAGTGTCACTGGCCGCAGCGTTTTACCGGCGACAAGTTCCTGGTCAACACCAGCTATAAGGACGATGAAAAAAACACGCCTCAGACCGATGTGTTGCTGCTGAAGGTGGGCGGACACACCGGGCAAGGTTCGGTCGGAATCCACGGACGCCACCTCGCCGACGCAGCGCGTATCCACTATATTTCGACTGATGTCGAGCGACAGATCATTCCGGTCGTGTACTACACCGACGATAAGGGGAAGACCACCGAATTCATTTCCAGTGATGCCAAGCCGACTCAGCAACAATTGGACAAGGGCGAACACCGCGTGATGGATTGCGTGGACTGCCACAATCGTCCCACGCATGCGTTCGATTTGCCGGACAACGCCATCGATAAACAAATGTCGCTCGGGCGCATTAGCCCCGAGCTTCCTTATATCAGGAAGAAAGCGGTCGAAGTTTTAAAGGTGGACTATCCGACACGCGAGATGGGACAGCAGCGAATCATTGAAGAACTCAACAACTTCTATCGCACGAATTATCCGGCCATCTACCAGACGCGCCGCACACTGGTGCAACAAGCGGGCGAGGAAGTCGCGGCGATCTACCTGCGCAACATTTTTCCCGACATGCGCGTCAATTGGGGCGTGCACCCCAATAACCTGGGACACAATGATTCGCCGGGCTGTTTCCGCTGCCACGACGGTGGCCATACCAGTGCGGATGGGCAGACCATCACCAATGATTGTTCCGCGTGCCATCAGGTTCTAGCGGCGGGAGAAGAAAACCCCAAGATCCTGACTGACTTGGGGATGAAGTAGATGTGAGCTGTGGAGTTGAACCTTGTTCAAAGGGATGCAACGCGCGGCCGGTATCATCAGGCGAGGGAATGTTTCCTTAGGCTTGCTACTCTCGATCGGTCTTTTTTCAGTTTGTGCGCTGATACCTGCTCGGGTCGCCGCCCAACCGAAAACACCGCATCCGCTGAAGCAGGACGAGAGTTGTCTCGCCTGCCACGGCCAAGCCGGGATGACGTCCGCAACCGGCAAGAGCATCTCGATTGATCCGACCAAACATGCGGCCAGCGTTCACGCTACTTTGGGCTGCACCGACTGTCACACAACCATTAAAGATTTCCCACATCCCGACAAAGTAGCGAAGGTTCGATGCTTAACTTGCCACACCGAAGAAGCTTCCCATGTGTCCGGCAGCATTCATAGCATGCTCGGCGACATAGCCTGCCAATCCTGCCACGGGGATCCTCACGAGGTTGCAGTTGCTTCGCAGACAGCCGCGGCAAAATGCGCGCAGTGTCACGCCGATGAGGTGAAGGAATTTCGCCAAAGCATACACGGGCAAGCTGCCGCGGCGCACGATCCGGACGCACCGAGCTGCATGTCTTGCCATGGGCTTGTCCATCAGATTCGAGCCTCGAACGATGCGGCATCGCTGGTAGCGAAGAGACATCTGCCTGACACTTGCGCTACTTGCCACAGCAACCAGCAGTTTCTCTCGCGGCACAAGATTCCGTTCGCGCATCCCGTGGAGCTCTATAAGCAAAGCGTGCACGGTCGAGCCATTGTAGATGGAGATGGATCGGCCGCAACCTGTTCGGATTGTCACGGAAGCCACGGAATTTATCCCCCGAAAGACGCACGCTCCAAGACTAACCACTGGAATATCCCGGCCACGTGCGGACAATGCCATGCGGATATCGCCAAGATCTACGGCGAAAGTGTGCACGGGCAAGCAATAAAAGCGGGTGTCTCTGCTGCCCCGGTTTGCAGCGACTGCCATGGGGAGCACCTAATTCTGGGTCCGAAGGAGCAGGGGTCGCTGGTAAACGCCGGACGTGTATCGATGGCCACATGCGGGCGTTGTCACAGCGATGAACGCCTGGCATTGCGCTACAATCTGCCCGCCGACCGTGTTCCTTCTTATGCCGACAGCTATCACGGGCTCGCTCAGCGAGGCGGATCTCAGAGTGTTGCCAACTGTGCTTCCTGTCACGGAGTGCACAATATCTATCCGTCGAAAGACGCGCGATCGACGGTCAATGCAGCGAACCTTCCGAAGACATGCGGGACCTGTCATGCCGGTGCGGGCGACCATTTCGTAATCGGTCCCGTACACGTGCTGACCGCAAGCGGTCCCGCACATCCGGCCGTGAAGTGGATCCGCTGGACGTATTGGCTTCTGATTCCGCTAACGCTCGGCTTCATGATCGCGCACAACCTGCTGGACTTTCTCGCGAAGTTGATCCGGCGAGAGCCACGACACGAAACTGGAGGACAAGTGTCGCGGATGAATCGAAACTTCCGCATCGCTCACTGGGGCGTAATCCTGAGCTTTCCAACCCTCGTTTTTACGGGATTTGCGCTGAAGTATCCGGAGGCTTGGTGGGCGCGGCCATTGCTGCTGTGGGAGAGCCACTTCGCATTTCGCGGGTTGGTGCATCGCACCGCGGCGATTGTGCTGATCGCCTCCACGATTTATCACGTGATTCATCTCGCAATCAATCGGAGAGATCGCTTGTTCCTCAAAGCAATGCTGCCTGAATTGAAAGACGCAACCGATCTGGTGCACGTCGTTTCCCACAACCTGGGACTCACGAAAGTCGAGCCGCATTTTGCGAAATTCAATTACGCGGAGAAGGTCGAATACTGGGCGTTCATGTGGGGAACGGTTGTGATGACAGTCTCTGGCTTCCTGCTGTGGTTCAACAACTTCACCCTGCGCTACTTCCCCAAATGGGTTTCGGACGCGGCCACCGCAGTTCATTATTATGAGGCGCTGCTTGCAACGTTCTCGATCTTGCTGTGGCACTTCTACATGGTCATCTTCGACCCGCTTGTCTACCCTATGGATACAGCTTGGCTTAACGGAAAAGTCCCGGCCGATCATTACCGCCATTCCCGCCCTGGATATCTACGGGCTTTGGAACGCGCCGGCCTGGTTGAACTTCCAACCGATCCCGCCGACTACGCGGTCGAGCAAGCAGAAGAGGCAGAGGTTGCAGACGTACCCGCCGCCAAGCCGCCCGCGTGAGCCTCCAGTGGTTACCTGTCGCCCAATTGCAAACCCTGCGGGCTCGGCAAGATCGCAGAACTGCAAAACATTGCGGCTATATGTGCAGATTCGTTCCCACTTTGTAAAGGAGCGCGAACTCGCCAGCAAAGGCCTTCGCCTGCATTGCATGGACGCACCATATTCATTGACTATCGCCAGCAGTACAGGTAGGATCACTCAATTCCTGCCCCCGAAGGAATCGGAACTCTGTTGAGGACGGTCAATCTCAGACTTCCGAGCCTTACCCCAAGTTTTCGTTTCTGATTTTCGTTTCAATTCCTAGGCGGAAAATTCCCAGGAGGGAATCCCATGACTGCGAATAATCTGACCCTGACAAAAGAAAAGAGCCAGCCTCGGACGGAAGGATATCTTCTGCCGGCCGCTGCTCTCACCATCAAGAAATTGGTTTTTGCCGTGCTTTTCTGTAGCATGCTGATGCTGCTCGCCGCACCAGCCAAAGCGGACGTGTGCTCGACTGCGTTCCCAGTGGAGTGCGGCGTAACGATCACCATAACAGGTTCGTCGGGAAACCTTACCGCTACGATCGCCAGAACGGGAGATCCCTATGACGGCGTCGAAGACCAGTTGGTTGGAATCACAAACAATTCGTCTGTGGCCGTGGGTGCCATTATCCTGAACGCGCCTGCCTCGTCAGGGGAAAGCCTGTTCGAGTTCGACGGCGACGGACCCTGTGTTTTTTTTGGGACCAGTAACTGCAATCCCGCAGACCCCTTTGACTACGAAGGTCCGAACAACACTTTCCTCGGCATCAGCTCCGACTTCACGACCGGAAAGGTTTTGTTCACGGCCCCTCTCGCTCCGCCGGTCGGGGGGACACCGGGCGGGACCACCTGGTTCGCCTTGGAGAATACTCCTACCACGGTCGTGGCGATCGGCGAGAACAAGGCACTGAGCGCCGGCTCGACGACCATTTTCCCGTTTGGCCCATTCACATGTAGCGAGGGCACTTGCACGGAAAACTCTACTGTCGGAGACGATCTCCAGATCGCGCCCCGCAACAGTGCCTCCGGCGACACGCTCACGGTTGCTCCTGTGCCACAATCCTTCTCGACATTCAGCGCGACTAACTTCCCGAACCTGGCCTGCGTTCCTTACTCTGATTTCAGCAGCGCGGGGAACCCTGGCTGCGTCGAACTCGAACTGGACTGCCCTGCCGCGAACAGCGATGCCTGTCAGTTCGTCTACACGGCAACGGCCGACTTCAACATAGACAAGCTGAGTCTTCCCCAGGGCATCGGTGGTGCTCACTTCCTGGGGCAGCATGACAGCCCGAACTATAACGGGCAGTGTCCTACAACTGGCTTCGATGTCGATATCATTGAATCGTACACCGCAACCGTGCCCGATCCTATAACCGGAGGTGGCAGAGGGAACTCTTGTTTCGTGACTGCCTTCGACCCCAATGCAATACCGGTTCCCCCTGGAACAACGGTTTCAAATTTCTTCGGATTTGAATTTCCGGTCTCGGACACTAAAGTGAACCCAATCTTTGTGCCATTGCCCGTGCCTCTCAGCTGGGATTACCACGACAGTTCAGGACAGCCGATCACCAACCTGACATTGTGCAAGAACTCAAGTGGAACCGGCTGCACGGCACCTTGGGTGTACCTGTCCTTGACGGCGTTGACTCAAACCACCGCTTGTCAAACCATCGCGTCGTCGTCGCCCCTACCCTCCCTGTTCAACTCAGGTCTCCTGAACTTCGGAAAGGGAGAGTACAGTTTCGTTTGGAACACGGCAACGAAAGTAAAAGGGCTGTCGGGCTGTCAAGTCAGCGTGGCGCTGCAGTTTGACAGCGGCCTGGTCGCAGCTCCGGCAGTTTTCCAATATCACTGATCCGTGGTTCTTGAACGGAACAGGGTGCAGGGTAAGCCTGCACCCTTTTTTCTTGCCAAGCGGAGCCATCGACAACTAGGCCCCTTGATAAAGGTTCGTTTGGTGAATTAGAGGCGAAATCCGTGAAACACAGGCGGCCTGGCACGCTACCAAAGAAGTCAACCCATTTTTCGGTGGAGGCTCGAACCAACTGCGAAGAGTTTTCTTTTACTCCTAGGTGTTCGCGCCCTGCATCAAACGCGTTGCTTCGTCGTACATCGTCTTGAAGTCCACGCGCTGCAGAATTTTCTCGCCGCCCTGTTCGTTGCGCATATCGTCCAGCATCTGAACCGCGGTGAGGTAGTGTTGCTGGGCTTCGGCTTGGTTGCCGGAAGCTCGGAGAGCGTTGCCCAGAAGGTAATGCGCTTTGGCACTCAGCGGTTTTAGTCCGATTTTGTCCGCCCGCTCTAAGGCGCGTTCGAGTTCCTCTTGCGCGTGCACGTTGTCGTGGTTTCTGATCATGGCCTCAGCCATGTAAATCGAGCTCTCTACCGAGACGTTCGGTACACCCTGGTCGTCCGCATCCTGCAACAACTTACGAAAAGTGGCGACGACCTGCTGAGGTGATCCGTCCTGGGCACCGATCTTCGCCAGCGCAACTTTGCCGATGAGAATTCGGTCCGGTTCCTTACTGCGGCTTGCCGCCTGCAATGCCTGCTCGTAGAAGCCGCGTGCGGACTTGTAATCGCCGCGGTAATAGGCCACATTTCCCTGGAAGGCGAGAGTCTGTGACTCCATGCCCTGGTTCTTCAGTTCGCGTGACAGGCTGAGCGCGTCGTTCAAGTAAGGGGCTGCCTCTTCGCCACGACCCGCGAGAGCGAGCGCGTCCCCGTAGCCGCCTTCGATCTCCGCCATCCAGTAAGTCCTGTCCTTCAGGTCCTGAAAGGTCTTGAGAGCCTCCTGCTTGGAATTGAGGGCAGCGCCGAACCGTCCCTGATAATCGAACATCACGCCCAACGTGTAGGATTCGATGGCCGCGCCGCGAGTATCGTCTAGACTGCGCCACAATTCAAGGGCGCGCATGTATTGCGAAACCGCAAGATCGTACTCACCCATCCTGACCGAAGTCTCGGCAAGATTGTGAACGCTCTCGACGATGTCCCGCGGCACCTTAGCTTTTTCGCGAAGTTGCAGCGCCTGTTGATAATAGGCGCGCGCGTCTTCGTATTGCGCCTTTTCAAAATAGACAGCGCCAATATTGTTCAAGCTGATGGCCTGCATGCCCTCGTCGCCGAGGTCACGCTGGATCTGGAGCGCTTCTTTGTACATTTTCAATGCTTGATCGTGATCCCCGCGATCGAGGTAGAAGTTACCCATGTCGACGAGAGTGTCGCCCAGACCCCGCTTATCGTCGATCTCGCGCCGTATTTGTAATGCCTGCTGGAAGTTGGAGAGGGCGCTCTTGTTGTCGCCTAACAGCACTTGGACCTTTGCCATTTCGTTGAGGCTGAGTGCGATGCCTCCCTTCTGATCAAGTGCGCGCCAGATGGCCAACTCATCCTGGTAATTGCGCAGGGCGTCTTCGGGCTTGTTCATCCGCCAGTAAGCGAGCCCGATGAGGTGCAGGCTGGCGGCTTTTTGCTCTCGGTTGTCGAGCTGAACAGACAGTGTCAGCGCACGGTTGAGAGGATCGAGGCTGGCTTGCGGTTTGCCGCTATTGATGGCGAGCCGTCCAACGGCCAGGGTCGCGGTGATGTCTTTGGGGTTCGCCTTTAGAATCGCCTGGTTGTGTTGAGTAGCTTTAGTCAAATCTCCGGCTGCTTCGTACAAGGCAGCCAGCGCAGACTGCACGTCCGTATTATCGGGAGAGGTCTTCGCGAGATTCTCGTAAGCCTTGATTGCCTCAGGGTAATTCTTCGTGATCTGGAAGCGAATGGCAGAAATCAAGTACTTTTCCGCCTCAGGAAGATTCTGGCTTAGCGCTACAGCTTTTTCAGCAGACTGCTGCGCTTTCCCGTCATAGCCCAAACTGCTGTACGTCTGCGCCAACTTTGAGAAGGCCAGGGCGAAGTTGGGGTCCGCCTTGGTCGCCGCCTCCAACCGCTTCTGAGCCTCCACATTCTTTCCGTCGCGTTGAAGGCCGACGCCCTCGTTGTAATCGCGCAGGGCTTCCACCGAGCTTGAGTTAGGCTGAAACGAACTTGCCTTCAACTCCTTCAGCACATCGTCGGGCAGCGCTAGTTTCTGGCGGATGGATTCGGCCAGACGGTCAACCGCGGCAGGAATTTCTTTCTCGCTGGGAACCTCGATTTTCAAAGGAACCGCGCGATCGTTCTTGATGTCCTGCAGGGTGGCGTCGATGCGAATCTGATCGCCGAACTTGGCGTATTGCCCCCAAACGACCCGGTCCGAGTTGCTGAAATCAGCCACGCGGCGAATGGTCGTCGGGTCGAGAATGGTCGCGGACGAAATATGCAGGTCCGCGAACATCTGGTGCAGACGATCGGCGCTGACTGCGCGCAACCGCGATGACTGTCCCACGTCGGTGCTCAACATCTCCGCGAGGCTCGAACCCAGCCAGTCCAAATTCGGGTCCCCGGAAGCGTTTCTAAATGGGAGGATAGCCAATGAAACTGGCGGGGTTGCGACAGTTTGGCTGGGAGATGACTGAAACAACTTGTCGCGAAACCGGTATCCGCTAATCGCGAGGATGAGGACGATGAGGCCTGCGGTAATCGATGGCCAAGGAATCGTCCGGCCCCACGGACCAATCTTAGGCTCGAAACTCAGGGTAGCGCCGGCACGCTTACCCTGCCAGGTCTCCAGGTCAGCCAGCAGTTGTTTGGCGGTCGCGTAACGTAGATCCAGATCACGCTCCAAGCACTTGGTAACGATCTCGCTCACCGATCTTGGAATGGTGTTGTCGTGATCGGAAACGGGTGCGACGCGCTCCTGGGTACGTCGGATGAGGCTGGCAATCGTGCTATCCGCCTTGAACGGCATCTGCCCGGTGAGCATTTCGTAAAAAATGAGTCCCAGGGCAAAAATGTCAGAGCGCTGATCCAGAGGCTTACCCAACGCTTGCTCGGGGGACATGTATTCCATAGTGCCCACCAGTGCCCCGCTCTGGGTCATGCCGTCGCCTTCGAGGGTGCGAGCCAGGCCAAAGTCCATCACCAGGATTCGACCGCTTTTGTCGCGCATGATGTTTTGCGGCTTCAAGTCGCGATGAATCACGCCTACGCTGTGGGCCGCTTCCAGAGCACGGCAGACCTGCTGCATTATTTCTACGGCTTCATCGGGCGAAAACTTCTTTTTTTGATGGAGGAGGGTAAGCAGGTTTTCACCCTCGACATACTCCATGGTGATGAACTTCATTCCGTCCGCTTCACTCAGGTCGTAAATACGAATGACATTGCGATGCGTCACCTGATGCGCCAGGAGCAGTTCCTGCTTGAAGCGATCCACGATGGCTTTGTCGCGAGCTAAATCGGGGCGGATTACTTTCAAGGCGACGGTACGGTTTAGCTCGAGATCAGTCGCCTTATAAACAGCACCCATGCCGCCTTGCCCGAGAATCTTGACAATCTCGTACCTCTGCGCGAGCAGCATCCCCGGCGGCAGTGTGGTCGGATCTGCAGCTATGACGGATCTGGGTTTAGGTCTTGCCGAACCCCCCGATGCGCCGAGGGAAATGTCGATCACCGTCGGCGCTTCTGGCGAATAATCCACGAAGGTTGGAGCGTCGGAGGGCAGATTCGAGTCGGAGGAAGAAGGAGCTCCCTCCGACGGCGTGCGTACACCAGCAGCATCGTCGCCCGGTACATCCCGTCGCTGGCCGAGTCTGGGGTCCCGATTCATCGCATAGCCACAGCAATGGTAGCTCAAACAAGGCTAGGCTGGCGGGAATTCTTAGGAAAGCGCCTTATCTTGGTTACCGCCCCGGGGGAGACAACTAGCCGCTGCTAAGGCAACGATAACACACTTTTACCCTCATCCAGGATACGGATATCCCTGGGCGAGGACCTTCTCCAGTTCGCCGTCGTATCCGTAGATATCATCGAAAAAATGAACGGTGTTCTGCTCATCGACAACCGCCGTTCCGTAGAGGATCAACACGGGAATGGGGCTGGTGAGATTGACCTGCACATTGTCTTTTCCGGTTTGCATGGCCGCGCGGATTCGCTCCAACGGCCAGCCTTGATTATCGCGCAAGACCCATGCCGCCAGTTCAGCGGGTTTCTCAACGCGGATGCACCCGTGGCTGAAGTCGCGCCGCGATTGCGAAAACAATTGCTGCGATGGCGTGCTGTGCAGGTAGACGTTGTATTCGTTGGGGAACATCAGCTTTACCAGTCCCAGAGCGTTGGTCGGGCCGGGCTTCTGCCGCACCAGCAACTTTCCTGCGCTGAGTTGCTGGAGGACGTCGTCGCTGATGGTCCCGGACGTGACCACGGTACCCTGAGGAGTGACCACCTCGTAATTCTTCTTGGCGATGTAGTCACGGTCCTTTCTGATCGCGGGCACGATTTCGGAACGCTGGATGCTCGGGGGGACGTTCCAATAGGGGCGGAATACCACGTACTTCATATCCCGCTCGAAGACCGGAGTCTGGTGGCGATAAGCCTTGCCAACGATCACGTTCATCGTGAGGGCAATCGTGCTGTCCGGGTTGTACGTTCTTAGTCGAAACTCGGGAATATTCACGACAATCGGAGGTTGAGAAAATGTGTACGGCACCCAGCGCCAGCGCTCCAGGGTTAAACGCAATTGTTCGACGCGAAAGCTCAACGGCATGTTCAACTGCTTTAGCGTTTGCGCACCAAGACGTCCGTCCGGCGCGAGGCCATGCCGTGCTTGAAAGTGCTTAACTGCATCGACCAGAGGGCCGGTGTAGAGATTTGAGTTTTCGGACGCGCCGCTATCCGTGAGATCTCCAAGCAGGCGCAACAAGCGCGTCAGTCGTGCAACGCCGTCGTAAGAGCCGCCGGGATCGATAGGTTTCACGGGAATTGGCAACTGTTCACCGTCATCCCGCTTCGCCAACTCCATGTATTGTTGCAGGGCTTGCAGGGTGCGCTTGTACCCGGGAAACGGCGGCTCTACTCGATCCAACTCAGTACGCACATCTGTGCCATTGACGAGTTTCTCTCGAAGGAATAGTGGCAGATCGTATTTCTTTTGCGCGACATCAAGGTTGAACTTGAAATGCTGGGGATTGACTCTTCCAATGTGCAAATCAGAGACGTAACGCATTACACAAATGGTGAGGGCGGCATCGAAGCGCGCCAGGTCCTCCTGAGAAGGGGACTGCTGCAAGCGCGCCAGGCGATCTGCCCAGCGTGAACCGTCGTAGTCCTCGGCGTTCAAGCCTTTGCTGTCCGCCTGTTTCAGTACCTCGATCAGGTCTTGCGCTTGTTGGGTGGGCTGGTTGTTGCGCAGCCATGCCGAAGAGTATCCAGCTGAATCGTAGAAGTTCGCAACGTGGATCCGGTAGTCGGAAAAATCGGGCCAGCGAAGATCTGTTAGACGGCCTGCTGCAGCGATCTGGCGCAGCGTAACACTGAATTGGGACGGGACGTCAGCGGTCGCTGGACTCTGAGACCCGACGGCCGCAGTCGCAAGCAGCAACGCCACCAGGCAGGCGTTTGTCAGCAGGAACAATCGTTTTAATTTGGATTCCGATCGGTATTTCATCTGAAGGCTTCACCGCCCTCTAAGCTCGAACCGCGACGATCTCACAGCCTAGAGCTTCTCTGCGAGTTGTGCAAGCAGGTGCAGCCTGTGCGCAAACCTGATACGTTTGTAAGCCGTCAATGGGATAGAGTAACCGCGATCCACAACGTTTTTGGTAAATCGAGGTTCTGCTTGCATCGAAAAGCTCTCGCCATCGCCCTGGTACTTGCGGTCGTTCCGCTGGTTTTCCCGAAGTCCAGCAAGCTGGTCATGAGTTGGAAGAACCCGGCCTATGCGTCCGACCAAAAATTTACACGGGTGTTAGCGCTGGGGTTAAGCGACAAGACTGAAATCCGGGCCGATTTCGAAGACGCGCTGGCGGCCCAGTTAGCGCAGACGGGCGTCACAGCGATTCCTGGCCACACTATTTTGCTCAGGCCGGAGGCCACGAAGCTCGATCTGGAATATCTGAAGGCACAAATCCGGGAGAACAAGATTGATGCGGTAGTGGTGTCGCGACTGATTAAGGTCGAAAAGAACGTCACCTACATACCCGGCGGTCCTTATGTCTCGCCTTTTCCATACTACACAACGTTTTATGGCTACTATCGCGTAGTGTATCCGGTTGTGTATTCGCCCGATTACCTGCGAGAAGAAAAGAAAGTGCGCATCGAGACGAATGTCTATAGCACCGCTTCGCCCGACGGAGAGCTGGTATGGACAGGGATCACGGATACCTTCAATCCATCCAACGTTCACAAGACAATGAAGGGATTGGTCAAGCTCGTAGTGACGCAGATGGAGAGTGAGGGCGTATTGTAGGTCGGATACTGCGAAGTCTTTCCGCGGGTTGTGAAGTCTGCGAGTTAAGAGGGGAAAAAAGTGCGGGAGAGAAAATGGCTCCGGAGGGTCGGAATCGGCGTGGCAGCCGTGATCGCGGTTGTCCTCACGCTGTGGGCAACGGCCGCCTTTTATTTCGATCTGCCGTCCGCGTCGTTTCGCAAGCCGGTCGCTGCGATCTATCTCGTCGGGATATCCGCAGGTGCGCTGTTCTACCGCCGACTTGCATTCCTGATCCCCTTGGCTGGATTCGTTGTGGTTCTTGCCTGGTGGCTCTCCCTCCAGCCGTCAAACTCGCGCAATTGGCAAGCCGATGTAGCTGAGACGGCCTGGGCCGAAGTCAGCGGCGATCAGGTAACCATACACAACGTCCGCAACTGCGATTATCGCGCGGAATTCGACTACGACTGCAAATGGGAGACGCGGACCTTCAATCTTTCGAGGTTAAGCGGAGTGGACATAGCGATAACGTACTGGGGGTCTCCGTGGATTGCGCACCCGATCGTCAGCTTCGATTTTGGCGATGAGGGGCACGTTCCTATTTCGATTGAGACTCGAAAGGTCGTCGGTCAGGGTTACTCTGCGATTCTCGGATTCTTCCGACAATACGAACTCATGTACATTGTCAGCGACGAACGTGACCTGATCCGGCTGCGCACGAACTACCGTACTGGGGAAGAGGTTTATCTGTTTCGCACGGTTGCGAAGCCGGAGCAGGCGCGCGGACTGTTTCTAGAATACCTGGAACATATCAATCAACTACATAGTAAGCCCGAGTGGTACAACGCTTTGACCAACAACTGCACTACGAACATCGCAGTTGCCGAAGCTGCCAGAGAAGGAATCGGGGTGCGCTGGGATTGGCGGATTTTGCTCAACGGACACGCCGACGAAATGATGTACGAACGACACCAGTTGGCGACCGGGGACTTGCCGCTCCAGGAGTTGAAGGAGCGTGCACACATCAATGCTGCCGCCCGCCTGGCGGACAAAGATCCACGGTTTTCGGCGCGAATCCGGGAAGGACGTCCCGGGTTCTCCAGTCAGCGCTGACCCCTATCAATAAAATGTGGCGTAACAAAGAAAATGCTAGTTTCGCTCGTCTGCGAAAAGGACTACAAGCAGAACAGGCTACTCCGCATCCTCCGCCGCGCGCCACGAAGGACGGTTCCTTGCGAAGCCAACTCTTTACAGCGAGGATGCTCAATGGCCGATTCATACTCCCTTATTAGTGCCAGCGTGATCGTGCTGCCCGTAGCATCAATCCGCGTTCTCGTGGTGGATGATTTCCAACCCTTCCGCGCTTTCGTGTTTTCGGTATTTTCCCAGGCACCAGAATTACACGTCGTCGGGGAAGTGTCGGACGGACTGGAGGCTGTCCAAAAGGCCATCGAACTGCAGCCGGACTTGATTTTGCTCGATATCGGTCTACCAAGACTGAATGGAATCGAAGCCGCTCGACAAATTCGCAGGCTCGTCCCCAGCTCCCAAATACTCTTTCTGAGCCAGGAATCCTCTCCGGATGTGGTGCGAGAAGCTATCAGTCTCGGGGCGATGGGCTACGTCGTGAAAGCGCACGCCGGCAGTGAATTGCTAGCAGCTGTGGAAGCGGTTCGTCAGGGAAGACGATTCTTGAGTAGCGGAATATCCGGGTTGGAATCCGGGTGCACTACGGACGAGCACAGCCACGATTGCCGCGACGACGAAGAACGTCGCGGCAGCGGTAATGCGACCTCTGCCGTAATGAAGTGTGATCCTCGCGGGCATTAGCCGCGAACATACTCGAATCCCTTATTTGCTGAGGGAAACAAGAACCGCGACTCCGTTGTACTTGCCATCTGGATTAGTCCAACCCTTGAACAAATGCATCGAAACGAGCATCAGAAACATCTTGGTTCGGAAGCAGCCTGTGATTCCTGACGCGCCAGCGAAGACGTATACTTTGTAGCACCTGTTAGGCAGTAATGATTGGAAATCCGGCTCATGTTTGGTTGTCCTGTTGTGTAAGTCGGATCTGTTTTTGATTGTCTCTACCGTCACACAAATGGATCGGGACATTCTCACGCAGTTCGCGCGCGGAAAAATCAAAATTCTAAGGAGAACAATGTATGAGTACGATCACCACAAAGGATGGTACGCAGATCTATTACAAAGACTGGGGCAAAGGGCAGCCCGTCGTTTTCAGCCATGGCTGGCCCCTCAGTTCCGACGCTTTTGAAGATCAGATGTTCTTTCTCGCCGGACGCGGCTACCGCTGCATTGCGCATGACCGGCGCGGCCACGGACGGTCGAGCCAGCCCTGGGAAGGCAACGAGATGAACACCTACGCCGATGATCTCGCAGCCCTGGTTGAAAAGCTCGACCTGAAAAACGCGATTCACGTCGGCCACTCTACGGGTGGAGGCGAAGTGGCGCGGTACATCGGTCGCCACGGCACGAAACGCGTTGCCAAGGCCGTGCTCATTAGCGCGGTGCCGCCGTTGATGGTGAAAACGGCAGCCAACCCCGCCGGCCTGCCAATCGAAGCGTTCGACGCTCTTCGGGCCAGTGTTCAAGCCGACCGCTCGCAGTTCTTCAAAGATCTCAGCGATCCGTTCTACGGCTACAATCGACCCGGAGCGAAGGTCTCGCAAGGCGTGCGCGACTCGTTCTGGCTGCAAGGGATGCTATGCGGATTCCCGGGCGCCTACGATTGCATTAAGGTGTTCTCCGAGACCGACTTTACCGAAGATCTCAAAAAGTTCGATGTGCCGACTCTCATTCTTCACGGCGACGACGATCAAATCGTGCCCATCGTCGCCGCAGCGCTACTTTCGTCAAAGATTGTTAAGGGAGCGACGTTGAAAGTCTACCCGGGTGCGCCGCACGGGATGTGCACCACTCTGAAGGACCAAATTAACGAGGACCTGCTCGCCTTCTTCAAACGAAGCGAAAAGGCAGCAGCGTAGCCTGCTGGTCGCCCGGCCTTTCGCCTTATAAGCGAGGCCGGGCGAGCCACAATCCGAAGGCGTAGCTCCCACGGGAGGACAAGATGTCGATTCGACCGGTAAAGCGACTCATTCAATCGAAGCCGACTCTCGAAGGCGCGGGAGTTCATCTGCGCCGCGCTTTCGGCTTCGGAACCACAAAGGAATTCGATCCGTTCCTCCTGCTCGATGATTTCCGCAACGATGTTCCGGAGGATTATCTCGCTGGCTTCCCCTGGCACCCCCACCGCGGTATCGAGACCATCACTTACGTTTTGGCGGGGACGGTGGAACATGGCGACAGCATGGGAAACAAGGGCGCCATCGCCGCCGGCGACGTACAGTGGATGACGGCGGGTAGCGGCATCATTCATCAGGAAATGCCCAAGGGCGATCAATCGGGCCGGATGCATGGCTTTCAGTTGTGGGCGAATCTTCCCGCGTCGCTCAAAATGACCGCGCCTCGCTATCAGGAGGTAAAAACGCTCGACATTCCAGAAGTCAAGGACGACGACGGTACCCACGTGCGAGTCGTCTGCGGAACCTTCTGGGGAAAGAAAGGACCTGTCGACGGCATCGCGGCCGATCCCATTTATCTCGATGTATCGGTTTCTCCAGGCAAAAGAAAAAGCCTTCCGGTAGAGACAACTCGCCATGCTTTCGCTTACGTGTTCGGGGGCTCTGGCAAGTTCTGCAACGCGTCGGGTCCACTGGCCGTACCGACCGAAGCGATAAAGTGGGCGGACACGACACCTCCTGTGGAAGCCGATAACCGATCGCTGGTCCTATTCGATCGCGGCGACGAAGTTACCGTGCAAGCTGGGGACGATGGAATCCGCTTCCTGCTGGTCTCGGGTAAGCCGCTCGAAGAACCCGTCGCGTGGTACGGTCCGATCGTGATGAACACGCAGGCGCAACTGCGGCAAGCATTCGCTGAGCTCCAAGAGGGGACCTTCCTGAAGGAAAAGGGTCGCAAGTAGGTAGCATTCAGCGCCGCTTGCTCTCACCGACCCCAATAAGCTAGTTCGATAACACGCATCAACACGGCAATGACTGAGGCGTGGGTTACCATGGTTCGAGATGTTCGCTGCATAGTTGAATGTTGCCATATTCTTAGTGGATCAGATGACAAAATTGTCACCGCATCTGAAGTTCAGCCTGGCAGTTGCGGGTTCTCTCGTCGTCGGATGGCGTCTTCTTTTGGGGACCTTTGTCCTTGCTCTGCGTCGCGACGAATATACTCATATTCTTCTGATCATCCCAATCAGTGCCGCTCTCGTCTATACGGAGTGGTCTTCGCCGAAAGCCGACAGCAAGACGAACAACCCCATCGGCGCAGTTTTGTTGATTTTGGCGGGCTTGTTTGGCGTGGCCATGTTTAAGGCACAATCCGATGCGCAGCTCACGTGGGGCATGCTTGCACTTGTGACCTGGTGGCTGGGAGCTTTCATCGTCTGCTACGGACTACGTACTTTTCAGGCATTATTCTTTCCCCTCTGTTTTCTATTCTGGCTGGTTCCTATTCCTGAGCTTACGCTGAGTCGGATTGTGGCCTTCTGGCAACATGGCTCTGCGCTCTCGGCCACTCTGTTGTTTTCGGCTTTGGGTATTCCGGTAACTCAGAATGGTGTCATGTTGTCGATACCGGGATTGAATCTTGAGGTCGCCCAGGAGTGCAGTAGCTTGCGTTCGAGTTTGATGTTGATTGTCACAAGCATGGTGCTCGCGCATCTGTTTCTCCGCTCATTTTGGCGCAAAGCCGTGGTCGTTCTGACCGCAATTCCTCTCTCCATCGCTAAGAATGGGATTCGAATCTTTACCATTTCCATGCTCGGCACCCACGTCGATCCCGGATTTTTGCACGGTAACCTGCATCGGCATGGCGGCATTCTCTTTTTCCTGCTGGCGCTGTTTGCACTACTGCTATTGCTGTGGCTGTTGAACCGCACTGAGGGCCCGTTATCCGTGAATCACAACCATGAGGAAAATCCAGCCCCAGCAGAGCAACACGCCGGTTAATATGCATTGGCGGTATTTCACGAATCATTGCCGGGGAGCAACGATGGGCCATTCCACGGCCCGGATTCGTCCGTCAGGGTCGCGCGCAAGCGTCGGCGCGTAGAGTCCGAGATAATGACGCCGCCACCACATTCCCGTTTCATGTTTCTCGCTCATCGTCGTGAACCAGTATTGCCAGAGAACCGCTCGCACCTGACGCGGTGGACTTTGCGGAAACGGATTCCCGGCAAAAAGATCGAGCACGGCTGGTTCGTTCGCCAATAACCTCAACTCAGCGTTGAGTACGATCGGATAATCCCGCCACGAGCCCAGGGACGCGAACCACAGGTTCCAGTCGAAGCGCGGCTGATAGGGTGCGTAGATGCCCGGCGGCTTGCCCGGGTCTTGCGGTTTGTATCGGAAGGGATACGCCTGCCAGACTTGCCCGTCCTCCGAGCCTTGGAACTCGATCTCGTAGCGGCCGCGGGTCATAACCGCGAACAGGCCGTAGCGATTAGCGATACGAAATGGATCAAGCGCCTCGATCGGCGCAGTGGGGAGTTTGATCGTGGGAAAGACGACCCATATCAATTCCACTGTGGTCGCATAGAACAGCCAGCCAAGCATGACGCCTACTAATGAAAGTTTCAGTGCGGTAAGTTGGGGACGGAATCGCACTCGCCAGTCTTGAATGGGACTGCGCTCAAGTGTCCTTGGTTCGATCGGCTTGTGGGAAGAATCGGATTCCGTCTTCGCGTCGGTTGACCCGGATCCTTTTGCGCGATCCAAGTATCCCCCGCGAAGAAACGATTCTCGCCATCGTTGTGGCACGAGACGGAGCAACAGGCGGTCGTCGAGCAGCAAGAAGCCCAGTGCGAGGACAAGGTAATTCAGAAATGTGTAGTTGGCCGTCAGGATAATACCAATCTGCCACGGCGTCACGATGAAGAAGCAAAGGATCCGCAATCGCCGTGGCAGAAAAAGCATCCAGACCAGACCGAGTTCGAGCGCTAGCGTGGCGTATGCGCTGAAGGCGTGAAACCAGTGCGGCAAATGCTGTGCGTACCAGCCAATCCAGGTGGGGAGCGGGCCATTCTGGTAATACTCGTCCATGGCAGTCATCTGACGCCACTGGGGTTCGCCGCTGGCAATCTTAACCACGCCGGACTCGAAATAGATTCGAAACCACTCCCAATGCAGGAGAAACAAGCTGGCACGAGCGGGCGGCCGAGCGGCAGCCAAGCCGGGGCGAAATCCCGGTGGAGCGAAAAAGAGTGCTATGAAACCAGCCTCCAGCAACATGCCGTCGGACTGGTAGCCGGAGAAGTCTCCTGCTGCACTCACGAAGGAAAGAAAACAGACGAAACAGACTGCGAGCGTTCCACGCGGCCAGACATTCAAAGCCAAGAGCAGTGATGCCACCATCCCTACCCAGCAGAGGGCAACGAGCATTTGCGATCCGCTCGAAAACCACAGGAGCGATGGAGCAAACCAAAAGCGGGCACGACCGAACGAATGCGCCACCGCCTGCAGATAGTCGTTCGCCGGGAGGATTCCTTCCGGACCAATAAGGCCCCGAATCTGGAACACTAACGAGAAAAAGGCAGAGAGATAGATCAGGCCGAGCGCTCGCAAGAAGAGCCAGCGAGGGATCAGGCGGTTTGAAGCACCATGCTCCGAGTCTAAAAGCCAGCGGACCGCAGATGCAGGAGCCCAGTCCATGAACGTGGAAAATTATAGAACAGGGGTGAGTTGGCCCCATTCATACGGCCCCATCAATACGGGAAGACATGTCGGCGCACTTTTCTGGGTGATTGTGGTGCGAAGGGTTGTTTGGGATTCTGCTGAAGGTTGAAGGACTATGCGAGGAAGGCGAGCTTAATTATTCTCCGCCCCTGGACAAGGCCACCACCGTATCCATCTGATCGCGAGCACCATTCTCCAACACTTTGATGGTGAAGTTTACTGTGATCTTGGCTTGGGTTTCGACCGGCCGACCATGCTCCAAGTACGGCTTGAATTGCCATTGGCGGGCAGCTTCACGGGCCGCCGAGGCCAGAATCGGAGGACCGCTGAGCACGCGCAAGTCCCGGATCGTGCCGTCGGCTCCAATAAATGCTTGCAGCAACACCGAACCTTGCACCTTCATTTGGCGGCCCAACAACGGATACGGGATCTCTTGCGGTTTCATCGTTGTCGTCGCTTTCGCTAACGACATCTGCACCCGCTCTGCTGCAGCCGTGGCCGGAGCCCGCTCGGCAACCGGCGAACTCACCGATCCAGACCTTGAAGGCGACGACAACTCAATTTTCGCTGAGTTGCTGCCCATGTGGACCGTGCCGCGCGAATCGCCTGCGATGACTTCAACTTCCAGCGGCGGAATTACTGCTGGCTGCATGGCGGTATGATTCGTTGCAATTGGGTGATGAGCCGGGACAGGAGACTCAGTGGAAGTCTTGACTGGAGCAACGTGTACTTTCGCTGCGCTGAGCTGAGCCACCGGTGCTTGCGCTACGCTATTTGGAATCCACTCAGGCGTGGTCTGGTCGGCGGCGGTGGTATCCGCATCACCAAACCAGAAATCACGATCCTTCACTACCAGCACAGTCAAGGCAACCAGGAGCAGTACGAGCGCGAGACCCAATCGACTGCGATCGTTCTCGAAAGCTGAGCTGACCCAGCTCGTCCCAGCTTCCCGTTTTGTCGTCTGCTCTCGCATCTCGTGACTTCTTTGAATAGCGTGCACTACTAAGATGATGCCTTTCGCAGTTGAGCGCAATGGCACGAGGGGCTAAGGGGTATGGCACGAGTGGGCCATAGAGTCTGAATGCGAGTTTTGGTCGGAACAGGGGAGCGTGCTCTTCGGTCGCCGATCAGATTAGTGTTTAACGGCACTTTTCAACACTTTGGTGGAAAACACTGTGGAAAAGAGGGGAAGTATCTTTGTAACTAGCTCAGCAAGAGATGCTTCTACACCTTGCACTGAGTTGGTTGCTGGCACTTTGGTGTAATTTGGAGGCTCAGGCGCGCCAGAACTCGATGGAGACAATTTGAAAGTCAGGCTCGACAAACTGCTAATGGAGCGCGGATTCGCAAGCTCGCGGGAACGGGCACAAGCGCTGATCCTGGCGGGAAAGGTTTTGGTTGGGGGACAAAAAATAGAAAAAGCCGGCAGTGGAGTCGAAGTGCAAGCTGACATTCGTCTTCTTGGCGAAGGCCTGAAGTATGTCGGTCGTGGCGGACTCAAGCTCGAAAAAGCACTTGAGCACTGGCGCATCGACGTGGCAGGTAAAGTTTGTCTCGACGTCGGCGCATCCACAGGCGGCTTTACGGATTGTTTACTGCAGCATGGAGCAGCCGCGGTAATTGCTGTCGACACCGGTCACGGGCAGATTGATTTTGGTTTGCGCAAGGACGCACGAGTGCGCCTGCTGGAAAAGACGAATGCACGCTACTTGACCCGCGAGCAGTTGGGCGAAGTCGTCGATTTTATTTCCGTGGATGTTTCTTTCATCTCTGCAACGTTGATTCTGCCCGCAGTTATCGCGGCGGCATTCCCGACGTCTCAGGAGGAACGCCGGGGCCGGCAAATGGTTGTGCTGGCGAAGCCGCAATTCGAAGCGGGTCGCGGACATGTGGGAAAAGGAGGTATCGTGCGTGACGAGGCCATACAGATGGGAGCGGTGGAGAAGGTGCGTCTTGCGGTCATGGCGGAGAATTTCACACGTACGGACATGATCGAGTCTCCGATTTTAGGGGGTAAAGGGAATCGCGAGTTCCTGTTATTTGCAGCTTTCTGACATTCCTTGCGCGTTTCGGTTAATCGTGCAAAGTAAATTTTGTCGGCAATTTCTGTACAATTCAAAGTTCACATGGATATTGGAAAGCCTCCATCCGCAACCGACAAGGCCGCCGCCATCCTTTCCAAGCCGGACAAACCGGAACTGGCAACCATCGTGCCTGGGCTCGTCGATTGGTTTCGGCAGCACCAGTACCAGGTTGTTGTGGACGTAGAAACGGCGCCGTATGCGGCTGGTGTCGAAGTGGTCGACCGCGATGAAATGGCCGCCCGGGCTATGAACCTCGTGGTCGTGCTCGGTGGCGACGGAACGTTGCTTTCCGCGGCTCGTGCCATGGCGAAAGTTGGAGTTCCAGTGCTTGGCATAAATCTGGGTTCCCTGGGATTCCTCACCGAAGTGCCCTTGGAGGAACTATATCCGACTCTGCAAGGCATTGAAGAGGGATGTTGCAACGTGGAAACGCGCTCCATGGTGCGCTGCGATGTGTTTCGCAAGGAGTCGCTGGTCGCGAGCTATGACGCACTTAATGACATTGTGGTCGGCAAAGGAACGATTTCCCGCCTCAACCATTGCGACGTTTACATCGATGGCGCTTTCGTTTCGGTGTACAAGGCGGATAGTCTGATTGTCTCGACGCCCACGGGGTCGACGGCGTACTCGCTCGCGGCCGGAGGTCCGATATTAATGCCGTCGGTGGATGCCCTCGTGGTGACGCCAGTGGCGGCGCACTCGCTGACCCATCGGCCTCTCGTGGTCCCCGACACATCGAAGATCGAGATCGTGGTCAACACCGGTCAGGACGAAGCATACCTGAGCATTGATGGTCAGGTGGGCATGCCGATGTACGACGGGGACCGCGTTGCCTGCCGCAAGTCGGAGCATCAGGTGAAGCTACTGCGCATCAAGGGAACATTCTTCGATGTGCTCCGCGCCAAGCTGAAGTGGGGGCAGAGGTAGAGATGGCTGGCGCGTTCTCGTTTTAGCGGAAGGCAATCCCAATTAAGAGATAAGAATGAAACTAGCGATCCTGTTCTTGAGTTGTGCGCTCTCAAACTTATTGTTGGCTCAGTCAAAGCCGGCTGCTGATCTCATCGTCGCGAACGCCAAAGTTTGGACAGGGAACAAGGCTCATCCTACGGCGCAGGCCGTCGCCGCTATCGGCGATCGCATCGTTGCGGTGGGTTCGAATGCGGACGTGGAGACCTTGCGTGGCCCAGCCACAAGAGTCATCGATGCGGGCGGCAAATTGCTTCTCCCGGGATTCAATGACGCGCACGTGCATTTTGTCAGCGGCGGCATGCAACTCGACTCAGTGCAACTCAACGATGCCGTCAGCGCCGACGAATTCGTTCGGCGAATTGGTGAACGAGCAAAGAAAACGCCGAGGGGAGAATGGATCCAGGGCGGCGATTGGGATGAGACGAAATGGAGTCCGCCGGCTCTGCCTACCCGGCAGATGATTGACCCGGTGACGCCGAATAACCCGGTGTTTGTCAGCCGCTACGATGGCCACTCGGCGCTGGCGAACTCGGCCGCGTTGCGGCTGGCTGGGGTCACGTCACAAACTCCTGACCCGCCGGGCGGCACCATCGTCCGCGATGCGCAGGGCAATCCTACCGGTGATCTGAAAGATGCGGCGACGGACCTCGTGTTCAAGGTCATTCCGCTGGTGACGCACGAGCAGCGCCTTCGTGCCATGCGGCGTGCGCTGGAGCACGCCGCCAGCGTTGGTGTAACCAGCTTTCAGGACATGAACGATGAGAATGACAGCTTCGACGACATCCGCGCTTACGGAGAGTTGTTGCAGGCCGGAGAGTTGACCGCACGCGTGTACGTGGCCCCGGGGATTGCGGATTGGCAGGAGTTGGCTAAGGTTGGAATCCGGCACGCTTTTGGGTCGACGTTTTTGCGCACGGGCGCGCTGAAGGGATTCGCGGATGGATCTCTCGGCTCCCGCACGGCATATTTTTTTCAGCCATTCAGCGATGATGCGAGCAATTCCGGTTTGCTCGGCAAGCAGATGCAGCCGCGTTCGCAAATGCGCGACCGGATGTTGCAGGCTGACGCCGCCAGTCTGCAACTCTGCACTCACGCCATTGGCGATCGCGCGATCTCGATCGTGCTTGATTTGTACGCGGATTTGGACAAGGCTCGTCCCGGAGTCGACCGGCGGCTCCGCATTGAACATGCGCAGCACATGGCGGAGAAAGATTTCGCGCGCTTTGCGCAATTGAACGTGATCGCTTCTGTGCAGCCTTATCACGCCATCGACGATGGGCGATGGGCTGAAGGCTACATCGGCCATGACCGCGCCAGCCGGACATATGCTTTTCGGACGTTTTTAAATCATGGGGTGCATCTGGCCTTTGGTACTGACTGGGATGTCGCCCCGCTGAATCCACTGCTGACAGTCTATGCCGCTGTCACGCGCGCAACTCTGGATGGAAAAAATCCCCGTGGATGGTTTCCTGAACAGAAGCTAACCGTGGCCGAAGCGGTCGAGGCGTACACGATGGGTTCGGCATACGCTGAATTTCAAGAAAACGTGAAAGGTTCAATCACGCCCGGCAAGCTGGCAGACATGGTTCTCTTGAGTGACGACGTCTTTTCTATCGATCCAGCAAGAATTCGAGACGTAAAGGTGTTAAAGACGATTGTCGGCGGAAAACTGGTTTGGGATGCGGACCGGAAGCAACAGTATTCCACGGCGAATTAAACTTCACTGCGAACCAAGTCAGCCATAGTCTCGCGACGCCGGATCACCTTCACTGATTTGCCGTCGACAATCAGTTCCGCCGGACGTGGCCGGCTGTTGTAGTTGGAGGCCAGCACCATTCCGTAGGCGCCTGTGTCGAGCAACGCAAGAAGTTCTCCTTCTTGCGTGATTGGCAGTCCGCGATCGCGAGCAAAGAAGTCCCCGGTCTCACAGATCGGTCCCACAACGTCGACAGTTTCATGCCCGCCCTCCTTTGATGACGCATCGGTTAGTAGGACGGGCGCGATCTCGTGGTAGGCGTGATACAGGGAAGGTCGCAGCAAATCGTTCATTGCCGCATCAACGACCAGGAACTTCTTCTTGCCGTTGCTCTTCTTGTACAACAAGCGAGTGAGCAAGGCTCCCGCTGGTGAAACAATGCAGCGGCCTGGTTCAAGCAGGAGATGCACCTTCAAATCCTTCAGCGGTTTCAGTAATGCGGTCGCATACGAAGAAACATGTTCAGCAAACTGCGGGAGACTTCCATTCTCGTAGTCAATGCCCAGACCGCCTCCCGCGTCCACATAACGAATCTTGTGACCATCCGCTCGGAGATCCCGTGTCAGCTGCGCCACGCGGTCCATGGTTGCCGCGAAGGGTTTTACGTCCGTGATTTGCGACCCGATGTGCACACTGACGCCAGCAATTTGCAAAGAGTTGACCGCGGATGCCCGGGCGTATAACCCTCGGGCGTCTTCAATTGGTATGCCGAATTTGTGTTGATGCAAGCCCGTGGAGATATATGGATGGGTCTCGGCTGGAACGTCGGGATTCACGCGCAGAGCAATCCGCGCCGTCTTTTTCGCCCGAGCTGCGCATTCCGCGAGCGACCACAGTTCCGATTCACTTTCCACGTTGAACAACAAAACGTCAGCTTTCAGTGCGGCTTGCATTTCATCGATAGTTTTGCCCACACCAGAGAACACCACTTTTTTCCCCGCTCTCCGGTTCACTCGCAACACCCGCTCCAGTTCTCCTCCGGAAACCACATCAAAGCCGCAACCCATTCCAGCCAGCAGCCGCAGAATGCTGAGGTTCGAATTTGCTTTCACCGAGTAGCAGACGGTATGCGGAGCCTTGCGAAAGGCACGTTCGAATGTGCCCATCCGTTCACGAATTGTCGAGGCAGAATAAACATACAGCGGCGTGCCGAAGTCGGCCGCTAAATCAGCGAGGGAGACGCGGTCACAATGAAGAACTGAAAGGGACGATCGGCCCAAAACAGCGGAGTTCCGCACCTTGCGGTACGAAAAAGCTGGCGGACGCCCCTGTGGCCGTCGTACGGCGCGCATCACTTGCGCTTTCCGGGAGCGCCTTTGACTCGGATCGCTACCACGGTCTGGTCGTCGAATGCTTCCTCTCCGGAAGCGTGCTCGTTCACCGCCTGGAAGATCAATTTCACGATCTCATCGGCTGAAGCTTGGGGGTTTGCGGCGACGATTTCCCCGACTCGTTCGCGGCCAAAGAGTTCTTCCGCTTTGTTGCTGGCATCCAGAATGCCGTCACTGAACAGTACGAACATGTCTCCAGGTTTGGCCCGGAAGGTGAACTCATCATAGTCGGCTTCGTCAAACAACCCTAGAGGCAAGCCGGTAGCTTCGATGACCTCGATCTTGCCTTCGTGGCAATAGACGGGCCGAGGCAAGCCTGAATTCGCTACCTGCAGGGTGCGATTTCGATCGTCCCATACGGCGTAAATCAGCGACACGAATTGACCCTCGATGCGGCGCTCGCCGAGGGAAAAATTCACCGCCGAAAGCATTTCCGCTGGCCCCGGCTCAATGGGTGCATGAGAGCGCAGGATTCCGCTGACCAGCGCAGCGTAAATCGCTGCCGGCGCGCCTTTACCGCTGACATCCCCAATCACGATGGCCGTGCGCGACATGGAATAGTTGACGAAATCGTAGAGATCACCACCGATGGCGCGCGCCGGTACGAACTTGGCGGCGATGTCGAGGTGCGCAAGCTTGGGCAGCGTCGGCGGCAAAAGCCGGAACTGCAACTGGCGCGCCATGGCCAGATCGCGCTCGAGCCGCTTTTCCTGAAGGGCTATCTGTTCGTAGAGCTGCGCATTTTCGATCGCAATCGCAACCTGCGCCGCTAGCGTTGTCACCGTTCGCTTGTGATCATCCGTGAAGAAGCCGCGACGCGTGTGCTCTAGATCCAGCACGCCGATCACCTTGTCTTTGTAGATCAAGGGCACCGCCAGTTCGGAACGAGTCTCGGCATTTCCCTGCACATAGCGCGGATCCTTGCTGACGTCAGGAACCAGCACCGCCTGCTTGTGCTGGGCTGCGAAGCCTACCACGCCCTTTCCTAGCGGGATTTCGTGTTTGAGTTGGATGTTCTCCTGAAAGCGCTGTGAAAAACGGTGCTGCAGTTTCTCGCCAGCCGGATCGAGCAGCAGGATGCTGAACATCTGATAATCAATCAGGCGGCTGAGCAGTTCCGCAATCCGCTTCAGCAACTCGTCAACATTAAGAATCGACGTCAGCTCGCGCGCGATTTCATTCAGGAGCACCAGGGTCCGCGCCTGGCGGGTGGTCCGCGTGTACAAACGCGCATTCTCGATGCCCACTGCCATCCGGGAACCAATCAAGGTCAACAATCTTTTGTGCTCTTCGGTGAAGTGGTTCGGCTCTGGTGACTCGATGTCAATGACTCCAATGAGCCGATTCTTGATGATCAACGGAACCGCTAGCTCCGAGCGCACGTTGTGAGCGGCAGAAATGTATTGCGGGTATTTTGAAACGTCATCGACAAGAATTGCTTCTCGTCTCTGCGCCGCAATCCCCGTCACGCCTTCGCCGACCTTGATCCTCACGCGCTCAGCAATTTCACGCGCGTATCCCACTTGAAATCGAAAATACAGTTCCTGGGTTTTCTCGTTCAGCAGCAAGATGCCAAAGATTTCATAATCGATGACCTTGCGAACGAGTTCAGCCACGCGGCGCAGCGTGGTGTCCAAGTCCAGCGTGGTGTTGACCACGTCCGCCACTTCGAGCAAAAGCGGATCGACTTTCGATTGAAAATCGGCTTTGGTAGCAACCATTTCCACTTTCCTATGATATCAGCCGCGATTTGCGAGCCCGGGAAACGGGCTTGAGTCTGCGGAGAACGCTCGAAACGAGCGCGATCAACTCTCCCTCGGGACTACACAGATATCGGGTAAGTTGCGGTACTTTTCTGCGTAGTCTAGTCCATAACCGACCACAAACTCGTCGGGAATGCTAAAGCCCACGTAATCAGCCTTGATCGGTTGTTTGCGCCGTGAGGGTTTGTCCAGCAACGCGGCGATGCGGAGCGCCCTCGGTTGATGGCCCTGCACAATCCTCTGCAAGTAGTTCAGTGTGAGGCCGGTATCGAGGATGTCCTCGACGAGGATGACGTTCCGATCTTTCATGGACTGGTCGACGTCTTTAGTCAGCTGTACTTCTCCAGTTGAGTCCCACCCAAACTGCAACTCATGGGCTGGGCTGGGCCGGTTGCCATAGCTAGAGACTCCGATGAAATCGAAAGTAGCATCGAGTTGGATATGGCGGGCCAGGTCACTGAGGAAAATGGTCGCGCCTTTCAGCACGCCCACTAGGATCACGGCTTCCCCGGAAAAGTCGCGCGTGATTTCAGCGCCCATTGCCGCTACACGATGAGCGATCTGCTCCCGTGAGATCAGAACCTTGAGTTCAGTCACGGCGAACTATATTAAACTAGCACTCAGCATTTAGCACTCAGCATTTGCCAGAGAAGAGTCGTCGCTGGTTCACATATGGCTCCTACAAGGCTAAAAGCCAAGTGCTAAGTGCCAAGTGCTGTTTAAAAATATGAACCTCAACGGCATAAAGCTCACTTGGTTAGGTCACGCGACCTTTCGGATTGAAACACCCAGCGGAAAAACCATTTTGCTCGATCCTTGGGTGATGGGAAATCCTATGTGCCCGGAGAAAGAAAAGAATGTTAAGAAGGTCGACGTTCTGTTCTGCACTCACGGCCATTTCGATCATATCGGAGACGCGGTGGAAATCGCCAAGAAGCACAATCCTAAAGTAGTCGGGATTCCTGAGTTGTGCGGATGGCTGGAGAAAAAAGGTATTAAGCGGACCGCGGCCATGAACAAGGGTGGTACCCAGACCGTCGATGACATCAAAGTGACGATGGTGCACGCCGATCATTCTTGCGGCATTCAGGATGGAGATGAAATTGTCTACGGCGGCGAAGCCTGTGGATACGTTGTCGAGTTCACCAATGGCGTGAAGATCTACCATGCGGGAGACACCAACGTCTTCGGCGACATGGCAATCATTCGTGAGCTTTACGCGCCAGAGATCGCCATGATTCCGATCGGAGACCACTACACCATGGGGCCGCGGGAGGCTGCGTATGCCTGTAATCTACTGAAGCCGAAGACGGTCATCCCCATGCACTTCGGAACGTTTCCCGTGCTGACGGGAAGACCGAAAGAGTTGCAGAAACTGGTACCACACGTCGAAGTGCGAGAAATGAAGCCGGGAGAGACAATTTCGTAAAATCCTATGGAGAACGGGCGTCCCGCCCGTCCGTGCCGAAGCGCAGCTCAGCATTCCGATCAAGAGGAGTTAAATTGCCGAAGTCAAAAGCTAAAAAGCCAGACTGGCAGATGTCCGGTATCACAGCCGGGCCTGTCGAAGACTATCTCTATTCCATGCTACCGCCGCGCGATGAAGTCCTCACGCAGATGGAGGCAGAAGCCGCCGAGCGAAAGATCCCTATCGTGGGGCCGGCGGTCGGCCGCATTCTGCATCAACTGGCGCTCATGATCGGCGCCAAGACAGTGTTCGAGATGGGCTCAGCGATCGGTTACTCGACGATCTGGTGGGCACGAGCCGTCGGCCAAGGCGGACTTGTGTTCTACACTGACGGAGATCGCAAGAACGCCGAGGAAGCGCGGGGATATTTCGAGAGGGCAGGAGTCGCATCGCGAATCAACATGGCAACGGGCGACGCGCTGGAGCTTCTTTCCGAACATAAACAGGAGTTCGACATCATCTTCAACGATGTCGATAAAGAAGACTATCCACGGGCCTTCCGGCTGGCTGTGCCGCGTCTGCGCAAGGGCGGGCTGTTCGTCACTGACAATGTTCTGTGGAGCGGACGGGTTGCGCAGAAGAGTCAGGACTCGAGGACCAAAGCGATTCTTGAATTCAATCGGCTGGTCTACGGTTCTCCACACCTGTTCACGACGATTTTGCCGATCAGAGATGGGATCGCGGTGGCGATCAAGAGGTAGCCTGGCGAACTGATTCAAGCCGGTTCCGCTGCAATTGGCGCAGAAGTTTGCGACCGCGTGCTCTCATCGCGGCTGTTCCACTCCGGTGAGTTTGGTCAACAGATCTTTTACTTCCGGCATTAACTCGTCGTCGGCGCTTACAAGATCAGCCATGGCTTGCATCGCGCTGGTCTTCACAATCGAGCTTTGGTCGCTGGAACGCAGAGGCCGCGCGCACACGATCTTGTTTTGACAGACGCAGCCTGGGCACCATCTGAGCCAGATGCCAACGTAGCTCTTGCTCGGTGGCTTCGGCCAGCATTTGCAGTAGCTTCGCCTTGAAAGGCTCCAACAGATCAGGCCTACGCAACGATACTTTTTCCGCGGCGTGGGCTGCTCGCATTCGGACTAGAGAGTCTGAATTCCGCAGCCCCTGCATCAGTTGAGGAACAGTACGGGTCGTCTGAGGACGAGCGCTACGACTTCATTGGATTGACCGATGGAACGGCGGTCGCCGCCTCTCAGCCTGTTCAAGAGATCCTTTGAGGAGGTCATCGGCTAAGGCGCAGCCCGCGCTCAAATCGACTTCACGGGAATCAAAGTCAGATCTTCTACCAATCCCACTTCCTTCTGCAGGAATGGTTCGGCGTAGGTTACTCCGCCCAGCAAGCCGTAGAAGCGTGCCATCGCTTCGATGCGGGCGCGAATTTCGGTCTGAGCAGGGAACAGATCTTTGCCCGCTTCCTGATCGCTGAACTGCGACTTGTAGGCCATCAGTGCTTGAAAGCGCGCTTCGAACAATTCGGTGATGTCTACGACGAAGGTCGGCCGCACGTCGTAGTAGAGCGTTGCGTAGATAAGTTTGAAAGGTCGGTGTGGCAGAAGACTCGTGGCACCGTCGTTTTGCCTCGCGGGCGAGGACGGCCGCTCCACACTAACATCCAGTTTGCTCAGGCCGGCGAGAAAGCAGGCTTCATATCCCAGCGTGGACGCCGTGTAGTGGTCGGGATGGCGGCCTTTCCAGTAGGGAAGGATCACTACCCGAGGACGCTGTTCGCGGATCACGCGCGCTACCTTCAGCCGGTTCTCCCACGTGTTCTCGACCCGTCCGTCCGGAATATCGAGAGCTTGCCGCCACGCGACGCGTAAAATCTTTGCCGCCTCTGCCGCCTCGTGCGCACGGTCCTCCGCTGTGCCACGGGTTCCCATTTCTCCCTGAGTGAGGTCGAGGATGCCGGTGCGCCGTCCGTGCTGTGCCATTTTCAACATCGTGCCTCCGCAGGTCTGTTCGACATCGTCGCGGTGGGCGGCGATGGCTAGAACGTCGAGCGGCGCAGCTGAAGTGGCAAGGGTGGACATGTCAGTCGAGGCTCCCCTGTTCGAGAACCACGTTCTCGCGCACGATCAAGCGGTGGGCGGCCATCTCCTTCAACGTCGGCAGGACGCGGTTCACGTGCTCATCCGTATCGACGAAAATGATGATCACAGGAAGCTTTCCCCCCGCGTCTACAAGGTGGCTGGTTTGGACCCGGTGCCTCCCAAGAAATCCAGCCACCGCATGGATCGCGGTCGCGGCATACACATTTTCACGCCTCAAGTAGTTGAGGATCTCGACGTGTAACGGCCGATGATGCCACTGGTCGGCTTCGTTGAGATAGATGGTGACTTGAACAGCCATCGCGTCTGGCATTTTACAGCACCCGCGCCAAAGCCATGCCCGCCAACGCGCCACCGAGGCACAGCAAGTTGTTGGTGAGCACGTTGGTGAGCACTAGAAGCCACTGTCCCTGTTCGAAGTACGCCATGGTTTCAAAGGCGTAGCTAGAGAAGGTGGTGAACGAGCCGCAGAAGCCGACCACGACCAGCAGGCGCCAGCGCGGGTCTGCCAGCACTCGTTCGGTGGTCCAGATAACGAAGAAACCGACGATCAGGCTGCCCGCAATATTGATGAACAGCGTGCCGTAGGGAAAGACCGGCCCCAGTTCTTTGGCCGCGAACCGGCTGAGGAGATAACGGGCGTTGGCGCCGACGATCGCACCGAGGGATATGATGAGCAGATCGATCACGATGAAGTTCTCCCTACAAAGTTTGTAGGAGTTATCAGCCGGAGCTTACCTGATCTTAATTAATTCGCCCAGGCGGTTATGGCGAACTCCATCGCCGCAGTCATGATATCAAGAAGTGCTGTGCTTCCGCCGTTCTCGTGCCTTGCCGATAAGATGCCGGCTCTACTTTTTCCTTTCCACTAGAAATCGCGCCAGCGCCTTTAACGTATCCGCTCGCGTACTGAAGCTTTCCAGCGAGCCCAACGCTTTCTCTACCAGCGAATCTGCTTTCTTCAGCGACTCGTCGATCCCAAAGAGGGCGGGATAGGTCGCCTTCTCCGCTGCCGTGTCTTTTCCCGCAGTCTTGCCCAGTTGCTCGGAAGTCTGCGTGATATCCAGTACGTCATCGACGATTTGAAAGGCCAACCCGATAGATTCCCCAAACGTCCTTATCTTCTCGACGGCCTCGTCGTTTGCCCCTGCATAGAGTCCGCCGCTCACGACGCTGGCGGTAATCAACGCCGCTGTTTTTGAACGATGGATGTACTCCAGCGTTGTCAAATCGGGCTTGGTGTGCTCGGCTTCTAGATCGACTACTTGGCCGCCAATCATGCCGCCGACGGTACCCGTCGCACGAGCGATCTCTTTGACGATTCGCACCCGACCCTGGGCCGGACAGTGCAGACACGCGAGCGTTTCATATGCCTGCGTTTGCAGCGCGTCACCTGCCAGAATCGCGATAGCTTCGCCGAAAACTTTGTGGCAAGTGGGCCGGCCGCGGCGCAAATCATCGTTATCCAGCGCAGGCAGGTCATCGTGAATCAGGGAATAGGTGTGCAGCATCTCCAGGGCAGCGCCCAAGTCTTCGATACCGGCGGGAAGGGAATCGGCAACCATTCTTCCGGCTTCCATACACAGAATGGGCCGCAAGCGCTTCCCACCAGCGAAAACACTGTGGCGCATCGCGCGATGGATGGAAACCGGATGCTGCGTTGCCGGTGGCAGCAGGTGTTCCAATGCTGCGTCTGTTAGCTCTCGGCCTGCCTCCAGGGTGTCTTTGAGCATGACGGTGAGTATAGCAAGCACGCTTGGGGGTTGCGGACGCGAATGTTGTCTCAAATGAAAAAGGACGCCGGCAGGCGTCCTCGAATTGCTACACGCTGTTTCTTATGCGGCAGCGGAATGCGTAATGGAGGCATTCCTCAGCGCGGTTCGGACGATATAGTGTGTATCCGATGGAGCGCAGACGTCGGCAGCGCCGGCATTCAGAGCCGCCGCCCACATGTCTTCGTCCGCCAACCGATGGGTGCAAACAATGCAAGCTTTCGGAAACTCGCGGGACAGGTGCGCGATATCCGAGATCGAGGCTTTCTCCATGTCCAGAATTGCAACGCCTGCTCGGTTTTTGGCGATGCTGCTGCGCAGTTCCCCCAGGGACTGGACCTGGCGGACCGAGGTGAAAGTCTTGGCGAGAGCGGAGACAAGAGACTGTGCGACCCTTGAATCGCTCTGAAGGAGGACTACATTGAGAGGCTGCATTACTTCCCTCAGGCTTCTACCGCTAGGCACGGCGATCGGGCTGTGTCGGCGTTGCACGAGCATGAAACGCTTTCACAGCGTTAACACTGATGAGCGGTGTAGCAACCGATGCGGCCTATTTTTTGCCGGCCGCAGTCTCGGTCAAGGGCTCAAACGACTCAGCCTGGAGCTTGCCGTTCTGCTTCAGCAGGATTTCCACTTTGCCTTCTGCCTGCTCCAATTCTTTCCGGCAAGTGGCTGAAAGCTGCATGCCTTCCTCAAAAAGCGTCAGAGATTTCTCCAAGGGCACTTCTCCCTTTTCAAGCTCCTGCACAATCTTCTCCAGACGCTGGAGGCACTCTTCAAATTTTGCCAACGGGACTCTACCCCTGACACCTATTCTAATCCACTTGGGGGTGGATTGTGTCTAGCAGAAAGCACACTTTAAAGAAGATTTAACAAAGATCACACCGAAGTGGGACGGGAGGTTCCCAAAGCTTCGAGAACGTCCACCGCCAAAGCATACCGGCCGAGTGGAGCGCTGATTTGGGCCCCCTGCGCTATCTCACGAACCGCAATCAACATCTCGCGCGCAATCGCCACCCCCTCTTCTCGCGCCGCCTCTGGCGTTTTGGCTGCAGTCATGCGCTGCAGAATGGAATCCGGCACCGAAACCCGCAACTCGTTCTTCATAAATTCCGCATTGCGCACGCTGACCAGCGGCCAGATCCCCGCGACCACTGGAATTCTGCAGTGCTCGATCCGACGCAAGAAGTTTTCCAGCAAGCTGAGATCGAACACCGGCTGGGTTACAACATACTCAGCTC
>CAWIMI010000040.1:0-108747 GCA_963837015.1 uncultured Acidobacteriota bacterium
AACAGAGACAGGAAGCCCGCCGGAAAAATGAGATCGAAAATCCATCGCCAACTGTAGTTATCTGTAATCCAACCGCCGAGTGTAGGCCCGAGAATAGCACAGCAGAATGCCGATACCGAAAGCTGCCATAGCTTGGCCGTGTTTCTGTTGCGGGAAAGTTTCCAGAAGGATTGCCTGCGCCAGCGGCTGCGGTCTCCTCCGGTGAGCCCCTGAAGGATGCGGAAGAAGATCAGTGCCGCGAGGCTCGTCGCGAACCCACAGAACAAAGACGTGACAGTGAATCCTGCGACACAAATCATCAGCAGTTTTTTGCGGCCGATGTAATTCGCCAACCAACCAGCCATCGGCAAAATAATGGCGTTAGATACCAAGTACGACGTGACCACCCAGGTGCCTTCTTCGATCGTGGCTGCCAGATTTCCGGCGATGTGAGGGATGGAGACGTTGACGACAGTAGTGTCCAGGATCTCCATGAAGGTTGCCAGCATCACGGAAAATGTAATGACCCACGGATTAACCAGCCGAAGATCCTCGTGGTCCATGCTGCGAACTCCGATCCCTGGGACCTTTTTGAAGTAATTCTCAACTGTCATCAGCGGTAGTAGGTTGCACGAGGGCTACTTGATGGCAGAGTTTGGGATCTTCCATATTCATTGATGACTGCTGGGCGCAAAGATTGCCGTGACGTCGGTCACGCGAGCTGCATGGAGCGCATTCACCCTTAATGCGGGTTCTCAGGTC
This sequence comes from uncultured Acidobacteriota bacterium, assembly GCA_963837015.1. GTDB lineage: Bacteria > Acidobacteriota > Terriglobia > Terriglobales > Acidobacteriaceae > JABDBE01. The sequence goes on from CAWIMI010000040.1 coordinate 742, forward strand.
GCTCCTTTCTCTCCAGCGACCATCGACGACGGAGATAAGCCCATAGCCGGATGAGGGCTTTAAGTTTCTTGGGGTGGCCTCAGCAGTGGGATTAGGTGACCATGACACGCCATATCGAGAGCTTAGCGAGCGAAGTCAGAACCACAGCAAAGGAACTGCTCGGCCTATGACCGCGGCGCATAGAGCACGCAAGCAGGATATGAGCATCGGCACTCTTGGCGTTCGGCGGGTGGCTGGCCGCTCTTGGCTTTGAGCATCTCACGCAATACTGTGACTAGAGTCACTGATGTTTCGCCTGCAATGTGCGTTAATAAGTTGAACGATTTCTTCACCGAAGCGCAGTGCAGTTGAGGAAGTGCCCCCTTGAGGGAGTCGCGGCGTAACTGACGGATCAGCTAATGCGGGTGGTCAACCATGGGCAGTGCCCGCAGAGCACCGCTACCATTTCCTCTTCCCGACGATCTGTCGGGAACCGAGGTAGGCCGGTTTGTCGTCGGACACAAGCTCGGTGCCGGGGGGATGGGCGAAGTCTATTACGCCGAGGACACCAAGCTGCACCGGCCGGTAGCCCTCAAGCGCCTGTTTCCCGAGTTGCGTCCCTCCTCTAAGACGCGGCAACGCATCCTGCAAGAAGCCCAGCGTGCTTCCGCCCTGAGTTCGGAATACATCGCCAGCGTGTATGACGTCCTGGAAGAGGACAACGAAATCCTGCTGGTCATGGAGTATGTAGATGGCAGCACCCTGCGTCGCCGGCTAGAGAGCATTGGCCGGCTGCCGCTGAATTCGTTCCTTCCGGTAGCGGTGCAGTGTGCGGAGGCGCTGGCTGAGGCACAACAAAAAGGCATCCTTCACCGCGATATCAAGCCGGAAAACATCATGCTCACTTCAGCGGGCCACGTCAAGATTCTCGACTTTGGTCTGGCCCGGCAATCCCCAGTTGCCAGCCCTGCTGCAATGACAGTCAGTACCGAGCGCCAGAGCCTGGGATGTGTCGGGACCCTGGGGTACATGGCGCCGGAAGTTCTCTTAGAGCAAGAATTGGATGCCCGAAGCGACCTCTTTTCTCTCGGCATCGTCTTCTACGAGATGTTGACTGGACGGCATCCCTTTGACAGTCACAAGCCGGTCGCAACGGCTGACCAGATCCTGCACGCTCAGCCTCCGGCGATGGAAACTCTCGTGCCTGAAGTGCCGGCAGAGTTGGGACGAATCGTCTTCAAGATGCTAGCCAAATCTCCAGAAGAACGCTACACAAACGCGGCCGATTTGCTAGTCGACCTGCGTGCCTTGCAACACGAATCGGGGCATCCCTCGTTATCGCCGAAAGAGCTACCAACCCGGCGATGGCTAGGAAACGCAGTTCGCTTGGGGATCGCGATGGTGATAATGGTGATGGTGCTCCTAGTACTCTCAGGCGTGTTCCGCCACTGGAAGTCGGAGCTGAGACCATCGGAGTTGCCGCTAAAAAGAACCTCGCCGTGTTGCCATTTACCGCTGCCAGTAATGATTCTGACGCCCGTGCTTTTTCTCAGGGACTGGCCGAGACCCTCACCGCCAAACTGTCCCAGCTCACTGATCGATATCCGTTGCAGGTGGTATCGCCGAGCGAGATCCGGACGCTGACGACCGCCTCGATTGAGCAAGCCCGCGCAAATCTGGGGGTGAACCTGGTTCTGGAAGGAAGCTTCCACCAGTCGGGGACGAAGGTGCGAGTCAATTACAACCTGGTGGATGCACAAACTCAGCGCGTGCTGCGCGCAGACACAATTACGGCCGATGCGGCCGATCCTTTTGCCCTTGAAGACCGAGTGGTAAACAGTGCTCTGCGTGCTTTGGATCTGGAACTTAGCGCCCAGGAGCGAAACGCTCTTGCATCTCGCGGCACCAGCCAGCCTCTGGCTTATGACTTCTACGTGCGTGGCCGCGGTTATCTGCAGGAATATCAGAAGCCGGAGAATATCGAGAGCGCAATCCAGTTGTTCACCCGTGCCTTGGAAAGTGATCCTGGTTTTGCTCTTGGCTATGCCGGCCTGGGAGAGAGCTACTGGCAAAAATATAAGCACACTCATGACGGTCAGTGGGTAGCCAAGGCGCTGGAGGCTTGCCAACGAGCGAACACCGCTGACCTCGGCCACAACTGCCTGGGCACCGTGTACAACGGCACCGGTAAGTACGAAGACGCTGCGGCTGAGTTTCAGGACGTTCTGCAGACAGACCGTACTAATGACGACGCTTACCGCGGACTGGCCTTTGCCTACGAGCATCTAGGCAAGATGACAGAAGCTGAAGACACGTACCGGAGAGCCATTAGCGCCCGTCCTGCGTATTGGGCGGGCTATAGCTGGCTGGGTGCTTTCTTTTATCGCGGGGCACGATACGACGAGGCTGCTCAGCTGTTCGCCCAAGTCATCAAGCTGGCCCCGGACAACGCTCGCGGTTATAGCAACCTGTGCGGCGCATATATTATGGCGGCTCGTTACGGCGAAGCCGTACCCGTATGCGAACGATCCGTCAGGATCACTCCCATCCAGGATGCTTATTCCAATCTCGGTACCGCGTACTTCTATCAGCGGCGTTTCCCCGAAGCTTCGCGGGCCTACGAACAAGCGGTGAAGCTCGACGATCACCAACGCTCTTCTTGGGGCAACCTGGGTGACGCCTATTACTGGTATGCGGGACGCCGGCAGGATTCGGTTACCGCTTACCGCAGAGCGATCACCTTGGGGGAAGAAGAGCTACATGTCAACCCACGCGATGCCCTTTTGCTGAGTTATCTCGCCGTCTACCACGCCATGCTTCATGAGAACCAGTTGGCACGGGCCAATCTGAATCAGGCCCTGGCTCTGGATTCCGCCGAGGCGGAAGTCCAGCTCAACGCGGCCTTGGTCGCCAATCAACTTGAGGACCAGAGCACCGCGATGCGCTTCCTGCGCAAGGCCCTCGACGCGGGCATATCTGCGACTCTGATCCTCAGCTACCCGAACTTTGACAACTTGCACTCCAACCAACGATTTGAACAACTTTTGCAGGAGAAAAAGCCTGCGATCCAAAGCAAGCGGCCACAGGAGACGTAGGCCGAGTTCCAGAAACAATTAACCAATCCTGTTCACGAGGTGAATTTATGGCAACACCAGCGCTTCAAGAAACAGTGTGGGTCAACGTCAGAATACAACTACCGAACGCCAACCCGGATGCGGTAGAGATCAGCAAGCTCACCAAACAAGAGGTGCAGTGGGATTCAGACGCTGCTTGCATAGTTAAGTTCCTCAACGGCAGTCCCTTCGCCGAGACGGTATTTCATGTCCCCGCGCAAGGCAGTGTTTGCTCCGGCCCGGCGGTGAAGGAGGCGAAACTCTGCAGAAAGCCTGGGTGCACCGTGATCACTCACGATGGACACTATAAGTACACCATCACTGACGCTGCCGGGACAGTACTCGCCGACCCCCAGGTCGTCATTAAACCGTAAAGCTTCGGCTTTGCCAGCGTAAGTGCATTAGATCGCAGGGCGGCGAGCGTAAGCCGCCCTGCATCCTGCACTCTGGCCACGTCTTCGCTTAACGCGACTTGAGTCGCGCATCGTGGTATCCCGGGGACGTCGTTGTCCAGACATGTGGCCTGAACTTCCGTTTTTCACGCCTCGACCGTCCCTCTCGACAGGGCTCCCAGCGTAAACACTCCAATAATGGCAGTTATCAGCCTCGAAAACGGCTGCACTGGGAAGCGCCGAAACTGACAGCGACGCTCCCTGTTCCCCGAAATCATCAGGGATTCTAATTGCTTACTTGGTGATGTGCGCCATCCAGTTGCCAAACCTCTGGCCCTTGACGTACTGGCCGGCCATGGTAGAACCGTCGGCCGAGATGCTGACGGCAGTGGTCAGGGTCGTGCCTGCAGGAATCTTGGCACCCAGCTTTTTCAATACGGTCGCGAGCTTTTGCATGTGGGAGGAGGGGGTCCAGGTAAAGGCTTGGATCCCGGAACCGAAGGGATCGCCGCTCCAGCCCACCACTTGTCCATCGTCGGAGATGCCATTCGCGATGCTTTGATCTGTGGCCAAATGCGAGAGTGTGCCTAACTTGACTAACCCGCGCTTGTCCGAATAAAAGAACGCTACCTCGTACCCGCTCGCACCCGGGGACTGTCCCACGATCTGCGTACCATCGCTGTTCACAGCTGTGGCCTCGCCGATCGTCTTGGCACCGAGAAACAAGTCGTGTTTTCCACCCACCCAACGCACGGGACGGCGAGGGCCGGTAGGATCTTCCCAAAAGCCGACGATGGTTTTTCCATTGGCCGAGATGGCGCTGGCCCGGCTGCTATGGTTGCCGGCCGGATGCCCTAGAGAGAGGTTGCCAGTCTTCGCTGTCCACTCGAATCCTTCCGCAGCTGTGCAAGTCCAAGCCAGTCCCACAGCTACCTTGCCATTGCCACTGACTCCGTAGCCGCTGCCCCAGCTGTTGCCGATCTTTGTGCAACCATTGTGGGGATGGCCTAAATCAACTAGGCCGCTTGCGTTCCATAGAGCCGGCCTGCTGAAACCGTCCGATCCGATGTAGCCGCTGATGATGGTGGAGCCGTCGCGCGAGATTCCGATTGAGCTCGAATAGGGATCGCCCGGGCCGAGATCTTCAAATCCGCCCGCAGCGGTCCAGCGATAGATCTCGCCGCCGTAGTTCGCGGCCATGACGCTGCCATCGCCGGAAAGTGCGTAGTTCGTCCATGTGCCCGTGACCGGGTCGGAGATAGTCTGGAAGGTTGCGGTTGCCGCCATCGCCGATAGGCAGAGGCTTGAGAACAGGCACACCAGGCCTGCGTTGATTAACCATTTCTTCATTGTCGGGGATCCTTTATCTAATTTGGACTGCTGCCACAAGGCATTAACTATACGCGTGAACGCTATTACGAACGATTGTTGGGACGAAGGCCATTGAAAAAAAAAGCTGTTCGTCATCCGTGATGACGTGGAAACGCCCTACCTCGCTCACTGCTTGCTGAGGGTGCACTGATTTTGCGAGACTTGCTGACTCGACCCGGACGTCGCACGAGACCCTCGTAATGGACTGCAGGGAACGCTTTCCGACAGATCATTGCATGCTAGAGGGAAACGGTCGTTGCGCTAGGGCAACCTAGTATTTTATCCGATGAAAGGTAGCCAAAATCCGGGAGTTTTCGTGGGGTAGATAGATTAAATAGCCCGGATAAAGTGCGGACTGTGGCTTCCAACAGCTTTTTTTCGGGATCAACCGCTGCACCATCACCGGCAATCAGGCCACAGGGCATTACCTCAGCTCATGAAACATTTTTGGTTATCGCAGCCGCCATGTCCCCTGGAGACCGCGGAAAGGCGGGCGGCTCTTATGAGGCCACGAAAAAAAACTGGCCTCGAGCCGCCCCCACGAACCGATCGACGTGCCTTCAGTCGTGTTGCCCATTGCTTAGAGCCGCGACCGGATGCACCATCGCGTGTGGCCGTTCGTGCATCTGCTCAGGGGCGAGGGTTCGCGGTTGTGTGACCAGCGTGTAGGCGCCGATGCTCTGGCCAGCCAGTCCCCCGGAAGCCGGCAGCGGCGAACTTTCAAGGAAACCTTCTTGCCGTAGCTGCTGCTGCTTTTCTAATAAGGCCTGCAGAACGGAAGCCAGCCCTGCATCTTTTTCGCGAAGCGAAAGCAGCCAGGCCGCGCGCTGTTCCGGGACCATCTCCAGAGCCTCGTCGAGATACGGCTCTACTTGCTGCCATTGATCGGGACTGAGCGTGGCCATTGGTTCCTCACAGCGGCAAATCTGCCCTCAGTTGGCGATGCAGATAAATGCGCGCTTTTTCCCACTTGCGCTGCACCGTCCGCTCGGACACACCACCCATGTCGGCGATCTCGCCGAAGGAGAATCCGCAGAAAAACTTCAGGTCGACAACCTGCGATAACGAGCTGTCCAACCGGGCAAGCTCGTCCAAAGCCTGGCTAATGCGTGCGAGCTCCTGATCGTCGGTAATTTTTTCTTCAGCGTTGGTGGTGAGGGAGGTTAGCTCGAACCCTCCACCTCGCTTGATGGCGAGCCGGTTTCGTACATGGTCGATGATCAGTCCGCGCATGACCCGCGCCGCATACGCCATGAAGCGGCCCTGATCAGGGAAAGACTGTCCCTCTTGCGCGGCCATGTCAAGATAGGCCTCGTGTATCAGCGTGGTGGCACTGAGGGTTACGATGCCTTGGCGCGCGAGTTGGCACTTGGCTAGACGATGGAGTTCTGCATAGAGGAGGGTAAAAAGCTTTTCAGCGGAAACTCCGTCACCCCGTTCAGCCAAGTCGATCAGTGTCGAAATGGTGGAGGCGATCATTTCCAACCCACCTTGTGCGCGACAGACTCTCGCATTTCGAATCAATAGTCAAGAACGAAACGCTTACATTTGTGGCCGTTGGCGCAATGTTGCACTCTTAAGGATGTCTGCCCATCGCTAATCCTCCTTCGGGTATGTCTGCGTCTCGGCGGCGATCAGGCGCCTGGCGCCAATGAGATTTTCAGGCCTCCTTGTCGTCTTTTGGCTGCCGTTTCCGATCTCCTCTATAGAGGCTGGGAGGTCTGCTCCTCGAGGATTCTGAGACGAGGCCTCGAAACTTGGCCATCCGGTTCGGTAATGCCGCGCGATCCTAGTTAACGACGATCCCCCCGCCGGTCAAGCGGTAGTGCGGATAAGTGTCAGTATTCAGCGTGAGGTAGACGACGGAGTCGGCGGGGAGGCGCTGGTACTTTCCCGTAACTGTATCGACGAGGAGCTGGCCCTTATAGTTGCCGCAGTTTGGTACGTTGAACAAGAAGTACCTATCACCGGGAAGGAATACGCTCCTCAACATCTCAGAACAATAGAAAGGCCCTTTGAAACCCTTCCCCTGTGTTAGTGCCAGGTACGACTTGTTCCTAATTACCAGTTTCTGCTGCCCGCCGCTTCCATCAACAACCAAGTTGACCCCTTCGTAGGAACGCACGACGTGCTCGTAGTCGATAAGAGAAAACGAGTAGAAGGGTGATTCGACGAATCTGCGGGCGAGTTTATCAGGGCGAACGTCGTGCGCGTTCGGCTCGTCGATATCGGTTAGAGTGTTTCCATCAAAGTACCGCAGCTGCAAATCTCCACGATCAGTAGGCGTCGAAAAGTAGATTCCGGAGTTGAGGCCGAAGAAGTAACTGTAAGCAGAAAAAGGCTTCAGAACTAGCTGCAGACTGCCCGATTCAATGTCGTTACTTCCACAATTCTCCCTTGCTCGAAAACAGCTGCGACCCTCGGGAGGCGTAGTACTCATCCCTAACGAGATAGAGGGCCTTTGAGTCTTTTGACCATTGGAAGTTGTCATCTCGAAAAAACTGTCTACCGATTGGCTTAGGATCTCTGTAGATCGAATCGACAGCGGTTACTTGCCGGACACTCGACTCCGTCGCAAGCGCCAGCCGCCCATTCGCAACGACGGCGATCTTCTTATTATCGGGCGAAACCAGAAAGTCCTCAATGTGTCCGCGCATCAGTGTCGGTGCTTGGGGATCAATCCGGTCGGAGTATTTCAGCTCGTTGCCGATTGAATAGAAAAAGTTTGTATCTGCGTTGGTCTGAAAGGACGTAGGGCCAAAGTCGACGATGTTGGAAGACACACTCGTGGCAGCAACGAACACCCATACAGCGACGTACAGAGCTGCGACCACGCCAACAATGAGAGCTAACCGTCTTCCCATGCGAGTCATTAGAGAATCCTGCCGAGGACACAATGGACGAGAGTCCTTGCCTGTCCGAGATTGTAATGTGCGCGGGGCAATATTCGTGGTGCAAGCAACTACGCGCCAGCAGAAAGCTTGTGGCTCTTGGATTGAGCGATGCCGTACTGCCGGATCTTATAAAGCAGTGCCTTATAGCTGATCTTCAACAGCGCCGCCGCCTGCTTGCGGTTCCAGTTGGTCTCGTCCAGAGCCTTGCTGATGGCTTCAGCCTCGGCTCCGTCCTTGGCAGTGCGCGCCAGAGACTTCAAGCCCCCGGCGCCATCTCCCGAACTGCTCGCAACGGGATCAAACTGGGCCCCGTTGCTATCGGTCTTCGGGCTTAATTCCTGGATGGCCAGTTTCTCATCTCCAAGAACCAGATAGCGCTTCACGAAATTATTGAGCTCGCGCAGATTGCCCGGCCACGAGTACTCCTGGCAGGCCTGCAGTAACTCGGTGGAAAGGGGCAATGGAGGCCGCGCATAACGCTCCGACATGTTGGCCATGAAGTGCTTGAGCAGGATGGGAATCTCTTCCTTGCGTTCTCGCAGCGGAGGCACCTGCAAGGTGAAAGCGTTCAGCCGGTAATACAGATCCTCACGCAGCCGCTTGTTGGCGAGCGCTTCGGGAATATTAATGTTGGTGGCGGCCAAAATACGCACATCCACTTTGATCATGGATCGGCTGCCCAGTCGCGAGAACTGCTGGTCCTGCAGCACGTGCAGCAGTTTGGCCTGCAAGATGGGAGGCATCTCTCCGATTTCGTCGAGCAGGATTGTCCCTTTATTGCATAGCTCGAACTTGCCGGGCTTGGCGTGATTCGCGCCCGTGAAAGCCCCCGCTTCATAGCCGAACAATTCGCTCTCCAGCAAGTCGGCGGGAACCGCCGCGCAGTTTACCTTGAGAAATGTTCGATGAGCACGCGGCGACAGTTTGTGAATCAGCCGCGCCATGACTTCTTTGCCCGTGCCGCTCTCGCCCAGCATGAGCACCGGGATGTCGACGTTCGCGACCAGCGCAGCCTGAGAACGAAGCTTGCGCATCACCGGACTCGCGGCAACGAAGAACACTTCGTCGCCGACCTCTTCTACCTCTCCGGGATAGTTCTGTTGATTAGTCCCCAGACATTGATCGATGACGTTGTCCAGTTCGCTCTTCTGAAAAGGCTTGGTCAGGTAATCGTGCGCCCCCAGGCGAATTGCTTGAACGACCTTGCGGGTGTCGCTGACGCAGGAGAGCATCACAACCTTAACCCCGGGCTGAAGCTTCCGCAGTTGATCGAGCGTTTCCAGGCCGTCAATCCCGGGCATGAGCAGATCCAGCAACACCAGGTCGGGACGCAGCCCCTTCTGCACCCGCTCCAGTGCCTCTTCGCCGGTGCTGGCGGTCTCGACCTTGTAATCGTCCACTTCGAGCAGAGTTTTAATGTAGCGCAGCATTCCAGGTTCGTCGTCGACGAGCAGAATGTTGTTGGCCGCAGCTTTCATTTATTTTTCCCTGGGTCTAGTACGTTGTTGGTTGCTGTCGATGGAGGCAGAAGCGGAAGAATGAAAGAAAACTTGCAACCCGCGCCTGGGTCACTCTCCACCCAGATCTTGCCACCCATGCCGGCAATCAGGCGCCGCGCGATCGCCAGCCCCAGCCCCATTCCCAACTCGCTTTCACTCTGTGGCAGACGAAAGAAATCGTCGAACACTTCAATATGGTATTCCGCGGGAATGCCCGGGCCGGTATCGGATACGCTCACCTTCGCCGAGTTCGGATGCGAGATCATTTGCCGCCGGCGTTCCATGGGATTGTCGGGATTCGTGGCGCTACGGCGTTCCCACATGTAGGGTTCAGCGTGCAACCAGACGGTTCCTCCGGCGGGCGTGAACTTGGATGCATTCTCCAGAAGGTTGGAAACCACGCGCTGAACCTTGGCCACGTCAAAAGCAAACTCAGTCAGTTTCTCATTCGCCAGGAAGTAGAGCGCCAGCCCCTTCTCCTGAAAGGAGTGCGACCACAAGCGGCAAACCTCGGACAGACAGCCGTTGAGGTCCGCCGGCTCGAAGTGCATCTTCATCTCGCCGATTTCGAGAACGCTGAAGCTGAGAAAGTCCTGAATGAAGTGCTCCAGCCGCTGCCCGCTGGTGCGCATGTCGCCCAGGATTTCACGCTGCCGCTGGTTCAATCCCCCCAGCTTCTCGCTCTGCAAAAGCTCGACATAGCCGTTCAGAATGGCCAAAGGTGTCTTGAGGTCATGTGCCGCCGAGGCGAGGGCGTTTGTAGTCCGCTGAAACCGCTCCTGAAGCTGGTTGAATTGCTGCAAAAGATCCTGGCTGCAATCCGGGTTGGGACAGGGCGCTTCTGCGGAGGTCTTAGCGGGGCACAACTCTTCGTAGCCCCCTTTAGACTCTTTCGCTTGCGGCAGACACGTCTTTTCAGGCGTCGCGGCCATTCTTTGGAGCTCAGTGATTTATACGGCGAGGGAGGGTGGCACTCAACTCGCTGAGATGAATGCTAGCTCAGGCGATGCTAAGACATGGGCTTTCCCCTGTCAACGGAAAACGCAAGGAAGTAGTCACCGAAGGGAAAAAGCTTGCATTCCGAAGTGCTCAGAGACTTTCAGGAACGCCAGAAAAAGGGCGAACACGTGGCAAAGCCTCTGACGCGGAACTGCTGTTTTTGCAGGCCCCTTTTCGCTGGAAGGCATGGTTTTGCCGTGTTTTGCTCCGCACCCCGTCTAGATTACAGACTGGGTTTGGCCCCCAAGGTGCGGTAAAGAATGAGTTAAGTTCACCCCGAGGGATGCGGTTGATGCGACGAAGGCCGGAAACGGAAAACCGGAAGTGGCCGCGCCTGCCACTGGCGATTCCCATTTTTGTCCGCAGCCGGGACGAGGATGGAAAAGAGCTATTGGAATTTGCCACTGCGTTGAATATTTCCGCAGGCGGTGCCCTGGTCGCCGTGCGTCGCTCCTTGCCGCTGTCGGCGCAGGTTTCACTCGAGATCCCAAGCGCTCCCCTGGTTTCCGGCAACTCTTTCCCCAAAGCTTCCAGAGTCTTGCGCGCCCGCACCGTCCGGGTAACCCACGTCGATGGTTACCATCTTCTCGGCCTTAAGTTCTCTCACCCGCTGGTCAACGGCAAGTCCGTCAGGCCGTCGGCCCGAAGGAAACTTACTTCTTCTGTGTGAAAAGTTTTTCCTACCAAAAAATGGCGCTATGAGCCCTACTTCCACGGTCTTTTGCGCTCCACGGCAGCCCTTAAAAAATTCTGTAAGTCATTGACAAAACAATGTTAAACTAATGTTTGCATCCGTGAATACAGCCCTCCCCACTTTGGCTCTCCGGATGCACACTGGACGGTGGGTAGAGGAGTTCCACGCAAAAAGATGCCTATTCCAACGACGAATTCTGTCAGTTCTCTAGTCCATCCTTTAGGTGAATTTCCTCCTGACGCCGTCGTATTTGGCAAGTCCGAAGCGATGCAGTCCCTGCGCACCCGCATGGACAAAGTGGCGAGCGCGAACGTTCCTGTACTGATTAACGGCGAGAGCGGCACCGGCAAGGACATCATTGCCCGCATGATCCACGGGCTATCGCCCTGGAAGACCGGACCCTTCGTCAAGGTGAACTGCCCCGCGATCCCGGGAACCCTGCTCGAGAGCGAGCTATTCGGCTACGAACGAGGAGCCTTCACCGGCGCCTATGGTACCAAGCCGGGGCGGGTGGAAATGGCTCACCGCGGCACCCTTTTCCTGGATGAGATTTCAGAACTCGATCTGGCGCTGCAGTCGAAGTTGCTCCAGCTCTTGCAGGACGGGCAATTCTGCCGTATCGGCGCCCAGGAGGACAAGAAAGTAGAAGTGCGCATTGTCTGCGCCACCAACCGCCAGCTGGACATCGAAATCGAGAACGGAACTTTCCGCCAGGATTTGTACTACCGCATTAACGTCGTCAATCTCCGCATGCCGCCGTTGCGCGAGCGCCGCGGCGACATCGAGGCCCTGGTCCAGTATTTCCTCGAATACTACAACCGCAAATACAACTGCCGCGCCCGCATGCTCTCGCTCGATCTCATGGGCGTGCTGCAGAAATACCATTGGCCGGGAAACATCCGCGAGCTCGAGAACCTGATTAAGCGCTATGTGATCCTGGGCAGCGAAGATGTAATCAGCAATGACCTTGTCGCGCACGACGAGCAGGAATTTTTCAACCCCGATATCAACCTTGACGGCCCCATCTCTCTGAAGAGCCTAACCAGAAAAGCAACCCGCGAACTGGAACGCAAGATTATTTTGAAAGTCTTGCAGGCCCATCACTGGAATCGCAAGCAGGCCGCCCGCGCATTGTCCATCAGCTACCGCGCCCTGCTGTACAAGATTCGCGATGCCGGCCTCCCACCCAACCGCTCCACCCGCCGTCGCGAAGCCGTAGTCGGCGCAGGCATAGCCGCCGACTAGACTCTTATTTTTGGTCCAGTGCTGCGGTAAACCATCTCCGAACGAATAAGAGGTTTCAACCCCGGGGCATCCAAGATCTTGTTCCAATTTGAAAGCGCACCCACCCTTTTCGCCCAGAACGCGAAAAAGGGTGGGGCACCCAAACCCTTGTTTTGGGTGGGAACGGAACCGTGAACTGGGTTACTCGGGTCCATGTCCGAACGTAAGCAGCGCCGGGAGCCCGAGAAGGAGCAGAATTTAGTACGTGCGGAAAACCACCACCGAGCGTCGCACCAACCACCTGACTCGCCGCTTCGTAGCCGAGATGTCACAAAAAGCCCAAGCGGCAGGCCGGACTGGTTCCCAGCAAACAGAGGTTCCTTCGAAACCTCAGAAAAGACTACGTGTTTCAGAGCTAGCAAAGCGCGCCGCTCAGAAAATCGAAGCGTCTATTCCTCTTTACATGGGTGCTGATCAAACTGAGCCTTGAGCGCCGCTTGCGCGTCCGCCACCCGCTTAATGGCGGTCACCGGAACCTTGAACTCAGAATTGCAGAGCGTGCACACCCCCACAGCTGGGACGGTCCCAAGCCACTTGAGCACCCGCAGTCTCCGCTTTTCCATTCCTAGAGTTTCTCACAGCAATTGCAGGATCGATGGTGTTTGGACGCCAGCCTGGAAGTGCGGAGACGACGAAGACTGGCAAATGGCTTTTGCCCATTAGGGGGTAATATCGGCAAAAGGATTTTGCCGGTCTGGCTCCTTTCGCGCCGGCCCACGTCTCGAAAAGCGAGGCGTGGGGCACCCGGCCATCCGTTCAGTGCCTCCATTGCTCGCAGGAGGTGCCAATGGCCTTCAAGAGCAAGGTAAGTATGAGCATCGCCACGAACCCAAAGGCGTCATCGCTTTCGCGGCGTGGCTCGGGGTGCATGCCACCCTGCTAACTACGATCCATGCCAAGATCGAAGCCTTCGTGGAGTGGGCTTGGGACTATCTCGGAGTGTCCCGAGACAATGCGATTCTTGACGAGCTCGGAAGAATTGCACATCAACTGGAACGACGACGGGGAAGAACTTCGCGAGCTGGGGCTTCGGGCGTGGTACCTTTTATTTCGAGTTTTCTACTTAGCACCTGAGAGCAGAAATCCTGCCGTCCCTTGTCAACACGGCTTAAGCCCGAAGAGGTGACCATGAGTTCCATCGCAATCAGCTGCGTCGTGTTCGCGTTCGTGTTCGGAGGTGCCGTGCTCGGCATGTCCCTGCGCTCCGCTTTGCCCGAGGATCATCTGAGTAACGACTCAAAAGATGCAATGAAGGTGGGGATGGCGCTAGTCGCCACGATGTGTGCCCTTGTTCTCGGTCTGCTTGTCAGCTCGGCAAAGGGTTTTCTTTGACTCGCAAAACAAGGAACTGAGGGACATGTCCGCCAAGATCGTCCTACTGGACCGCGTCCTGGCTCACTACGGGCCCGAAACCGAAGAAATGCGGGAGCCGCTGAGGGGCATGCTCGTCCTTGCTCTCGATCGGCTGTGGTCGAACGACAAGTCTGCGCCGGATCACAGCGCTGAAGTTCTGTTCGACAAAATACAGGGGCTCTCCCCGAAGGATGACCGTCAACGCTGGCTCAAGGCGGAGGCGTTGAGTATCTTACTGGGTCTCGGACAAACGCATTGGTTGCAGTATGAAGAGGTAACCAGTTTTGTTTCCCTGCCGTTACTGGTGGTGCTGGTTTTCTGGCTCGCCACTCTCTTCATCAGCTTCGGCATTCTTGCCCGTCCCAATGGGACATTGGTCACCAGTTTGTTGCTTTCTGTGCTGTCTGTTTCCGGCGCGATCTTTTTGATTCTGGAGTTCTATTCGCCTTACACAGGACTGATTAAGGTTTCGAGCGCCCCCTTTCGTGCCGCGCTCACACAGCTAGGCAAGTAAAGGTGCCGGTCGGAGTTACATCAGGGCTTCGAAATTGAGAGCACCGGCGGAGCTGGTGTGGGCCCGGACTCCACGAGGGTGAACAAGATCATCAGAAAGCCGAGCCCGCGTTTAGAGGACACGTCGCGGTCATCGATCCAAAACCAATAGTTGCGGTATGGCACCGCGGTGAACGCTTCAGTTGCGTCGGGTTTGGAGGTTGAAGAACGCACACGGATCAACAATCTGGGAGGAAACTCTGATAAAGTGCCTAGCGGTACCATCTTCACCGCTCGACCTTCATCAACGTCGGAAGCAGGGATTTCAACGCCCGCCGAGGCCTCGCCCAGGATATCGAGCATATTGCGTGTGAGCATCGCGATTTCCTTGTCGTCCTGGGGCATCTCACCGAATGCAAGTCTGAATTCCTGCGCGTTGGGACTGAGGTGGAGCAATTCCCGCACCTTTTGAGCCGTCGCGGTCGTTCTATCATCAGCCGGTCGAGCTCGAAAAACCAAGAGCGAACCCACGCCATCTTTGGTCTCCTCGACCCGGATGCTGAAAGAATCTGAAGTCTGGAGTTCTCTCAACATTGAGAGCATGCGATAAAAATCAGGATCGCCAGTTCGCCTGAGCATCTCGGTTCTGGAGCCAGCATGCAGCCCATTGATGGCTCTCACTCCGATCTCGAAAACCGCGTCGATTGGCCAGCCGGCCTCTACAAGCGAGAACAACGCAGCCGGCGATACAGGCTGCAAAAGGCTCTTCGTGACCCTCTCGCCGCTCAGGGGAACGTAGGTGATCGTCGGGCTTTCCGCCCACCGGCCCGATGCGGTGGCAGCAGGCGCAATGGTGGAATCCCCCGCCCAACCCGGAGCGGCGATCGACCCCGTGCCCTCGCGAGTGTATTGTTGCACCACTTGCTGTACGTCCAAAAACATGGGCGGATCCATGTATCGCAGCTTGACCATGTTTAGGAGCATCTGCTCCTTCCACGAGCGAGTTATCGCCGCGGAGTAATCGAAGCGATCATGTGCGAGGGTCTTCGGCCCTACCTTGGCCGCGCAACTGCAGAACTCGAGCAGGAGTAGAGTTGGCAACAAGAGGCCGATGACGCGCTTTGGCTGCGTAATGCTGATTGTGTTGCTTCTTAGCACGGCCTCTCCTTCGCCCGAAGACTAACACTACTCCCGACGATAGGCACCGATCTCGCCATGTGACTTATTGAAGCCGAGTTTGCGTAAACCAAGCATCTTACGGTCCGCCGTTCTCACAGGCAGGGGGTCTACGTTACACATACATACGCAACGTTAGGAGGCCACCCGGAGGCCCCGAGTTGGGCGGGGCCTGGGTGCCCTGCTTAGCTCCGAGCCGCAACGGGGAGGAAGATGGTGCTGCACCTGTCAAAAGCAATAGTTGTGCATAGCGTGAATATCGTCGTATACATCTATGCAGGTTCCCGGTGTCGTCAATTACATGAGGAACGCGCCGAGAACTGGCCGCGGAAGCAAACCCAATGGCAAGGGCACGCAAGGTGAAAAGAAGTAAATAACAACTCATGGCGGGTGGCCCATCCTAACGTCGTGTTTTTCGACGTAGAGTGGGGAAGTCCGGGTGCATCCGGGGGAGAGCCCGGGCGGGTGGCCCAGCCATTCGGACTGCAAATCCAAATCACAAATAACGAAGGGTGCCCCATCCTTTCCGCGTTCTTTGCGGAAGGATGGGAGGCGACGAAGCAACAGTGAAACTAGCTCAACTGCTCCCATTGCCGGGGCGGGTGGCCCATCCTAACGTCGTGCCTTTCGACGTTAGGGTGGGGAAGTCGATTGCGTTCAGCCGAGGGAAACCCCCGCCCAAGCGAGCTTGGACGGGGCACCCTTGAGGTTTAAACGGACGCGAAAGGCTCCGCTACCCCGGCAAGGCGTTTGCGTGATTTGGAAACTTGGGCCTGCCTATTCAGCGCCGGACTGACACAAGGTCCCTCGACTCCGCTCGGGATGACAGAGTATCGGGAGAGAGAGTAAAAATAAAACGCCCACGTCTCGAAAGGGCGGGTGGCCCAGCCATTTGGACTGCAAATCTAAATCACAAATAATAAACGGGTGCCCCATCCTCTCCGCGTTCTTCGCGGAAGGGTGGGAGGCGACGAAGCAAACACCAAATGGCCGTTTTGCTGGCCCTTCCAAGAACTCACGACGCGCCGGCCATTTTTCGCACTCCAAAAACAAAACCCCGGGCCGATTCAGCCCGGGGCGTAACCTGTCCAGCTACAATTCTAATTATCGGCAAACACAAATTGGAAAGTCAAGATTACTCGAGGAGCCTGCCCGCCCTCAGACTCCCCGTCAGCTCCCCTACCAAAGCCAGGGAACGCTGTGGACCCGACGGGACTCGAACCCGCACCTTGTAGCTGGACAGGCTAACGTGCGCCCATTACACCACGGGCCCTAGCGTAGCCTATGAGACCAGGCCCAACCCAACAAGTCTGTCCGTCACACTCGCGGCACGCCATTCCTAATCCGGGAATCAGTCAGCGTCGCCTAACAGCCCGGGGTGCAAGTAGCGGATTTCCTGCGAGTCGGGCGACGTAGTCGGCTACGCGATCTCACGAAGCACTTGGCAACGGACGCGGAGATTCGGCTTCTGCAAAACCGCGCCTTATTTATCCGACACGGGAAGAGTAAGTACAGGGTCAAAACAAGGCTGCCGAAGCGGTTCTTCCACTCCCGCGGCGTGCCCGCGCCCAGCAGTTGGCGCAGGATCAGGCTTAGATTGAACGCGCCCACGTGGATCAGTTGCCGCTTCCAAATGTTTTCCTGTCCGCGCAGATGGCAGCGCCGCATCGCGCCCGTCTCGTAGCAGTGCGCGAAGCTGCGCTCCACTAACTCGCCGCGCCGCCGCAGTAAACTCTTGCCATACTCACCCCGCACCCGCCGCCGGTTGGCATACACCGCTTGCTGCTCGGCCTGTTTGCCCGCCCAGTTCCGCCGTCCCTTCTGTTTCTTCTCTGGGATGTAACTGCGCACGCCATACGCCTTCATCCGCCTCACCACCGCGCCGCTGTGATAACCCTTGTCGGTCACCGTCTCTTCGATGCCGGCCACGTTCACCTTCGGCGCTTCGTGGGGCCGCAACTCCGCCTCGCGCCCGACCTGCTCCGCCACCGCCATCCCGGCTTCGCACAGCGTCTCATCCAGCGTGGCCGGGTCGCCCTGATCGGCGCCTTGCAGCGTGACCGCCAACACCGCGCCCGTGTCCAGATCGACGGCGTGCTCGGCTTTGTGCGCCAGATGCGTGCGCCCATCCTTCATCTTCGCGATCCGCGCATCGCCATCCGCTGGGCTCTTCCACTCCTTATTCGACGTCCGCTTCTTGCGCTTGCGATCCAACCGCGCCAAGTCTTCCCGCGTCGGGGTCGCGATGCCCGAGGCCTTCGCCAGCCCCCGCAGAAACTCCTCGTAACTCTCGCCCGTGTCCCGCCGCACGATCGAGCGCATCGCCGCGTTCGCCTCCAGCGTCGTCGCATCAATCGCGATCCGCTGGCCTTTCAGTAACCCACGATCGGCCAGCACGCCCAACACCCAGCCGAATACTTCGCGATGCGTGTCCAGATCAATCAGCCGCCGCGTGCGCGAAATCGTCGAGTGATCCGGCGTGTACTCGTCCAGCGCGATGCCCACAAAACGCCCGCAGGGCCAGCGAGTCCGCCAACCGCCAGGCAATCCCGCGCTCCGCTCCGATGCCCTCGAAATACCCGATCAGCAGCGCCCGAAAGTAAATCCCCGGCGTCAGCGACGGACGCCCGTTCTTCTCGGCATAAAACTTCGCGCACCGGCCCTCGACAAACTCGTCGAAGCCCTCGGCCTCCAGCAACTCATTCAAACGCTGATAGAACGGATGCCCCGGAGCTGATGCCAACTCCGTGTGCGCGATCCACAAATCTTCTTGCTTCTCCCGCTGCTTGCGCGTCCCCATCGCCATGCGCCGATTCTACAAACCAAGCCTGTGGATACCTCAACACTTTCTGGTCACCAATCCGAACTTGCACCACGGGCTGCTAAGCAAACCCCCGCCCAAGCGAGGTTGGACGGGGCATCCTCGTGAGCAAAATGAACGCGGCAGTCCGAGCAGCCCCCGCAGCGAGTAATGCATGGATCCTTCGTCGGCAGGCCTTCGCGTTGCGAAGGCCTGCACTTCCTCAGGATGACATTCTGGGTAGAGGGCTGGAGGTTTTGATGGTCTGGTGCCGTCCGCTGAGGCGGACTCGTTCGCGTTGCGAAGGCCTGCACTTCCTCAGTGATGACATTCTTCGGTGATCATCATTATGCGGGCCTTGGCGGGTTGGCGTCTTCGGCTGATCTTAGGGGTGAGAAGACGCCGCAGTTGGGGCACATTCCGCCGTACCTGTTGGCTTGTCCGTCCCAGGCTAGGAGCATTGCTTCGCCGCATCCCCGGCAGGCGCAGCAGTGGAGTTCGGCTAGTGGGGTCCGCCGGCATGGCGGCTTCTTGGTTGGTTCGGTTCGTATCGTCATAGTTTTAGTCCTCGTCGTTAGTTGATTGTGGTGCGTGGTGCCGGTTCGTCCGTGTTTTGATCCGATGGCGGACTTTCGGCGGGTGGGCCATCCTAACGTCGTGCATTCTTGGAAACTTGGGCCTGCTTATGCAGCGCCGAACAGACACAAGGTCCCTCGACTACGCTCGGGATGACAAAGTAAGGGTAAAACTCCCACGTCTCGAAAGGCGCGAGACGTGGGGCACCCGTTCTTTTCATTCGGATTCCTGTGGAGAGGTAATTCATCACGTCCCTACACCTCGGTCGGACGTGCCGCTCCTCGACGGAGCAGGTCCCAGGCTTCTCGGTATTTCTCGAAGCGCCCGCCATCGTATCTTTTTGTGCCCTCGGGATAGAGGCGGATGTGCGCAAGACTCCCAATCTCCGCGACCGGGATGATGTACCAGGCATCGTGAGCAACCACGTAGGCGGCGATGAAGTCGATCTCATCCGCGGAATATCGAACAATGGGTTTGTGCCGTCGCATCCGAGACACGGCGATGCTGTATCCCCAGCGCTGGGTGGTGAAAACCGATTTCACCTGAATGCGAAACACGCGGCCGTTTTCCTCGATGACCACGTCGTAGGGCTCGCAGTCGCCGTAGGGCTTGCTCACCGCGAACCCCATGCTGGTGGCTTTGACCACGAAGATCAATTCCGCCATCATGCCTTTGCGTTTGGTGTACCGTGCCGAGCGTCCGATTGATCGAAGCTTGCGGCCCGGCTTTGTCGAGGCAGCAGAATTTTCTGTCATAAGCGTTGCGTGCGCCGGCGTTCCCCTTGGGCGCACACTTCTCCCTTAGTTTGAATTTGAGTTAGAGATTTCGCGGGCGAGGGCCCCTTCGACTGCGCTCAGGGCAGGTCCGCGTCGAACAAAACAAAAGGCGCGGGCTGGATGCCTGCGCCTCTTTCTTCCCTATGTATCTAGACTATCAGATTCACAGGGTAAACATGACATGCTTTCCAACTTTATATTCGGTTTGCAATGAGGGAGTTGAGCGAAATTGGGGGCCCAAGGGGGCTTGACAAGATTTTTCCCGAATCGGGAAACAGGGCGAATCTGAACCGATCTACGATTTCAGCTGGGCTAGCTGCTTTTTCACGTCGGCGGCTTCGCTGTAGTTGGGATTGATCTTCAGCACCCGCTCCAGATGCTGGCGGGCGAGATCGTTCTTGCCGGTCTTCTCATACGCTAGTCCCAGGTGATAGTGGACGGTGGGATCGTCGGCCGCTTTGCTCTTCTCTCCCAGTTTGAGCGCCTCCTGGAAAAGATCGACCGCCGATTGGTAGGCGCCCTTCTGGTACAGGATCCAGCCCAGAGTGTCGGCGGCGTTCGGGGAATCGGGCATGCCGCGGCGCGCGGTCTGCGCGAGCGAGAGCGCCATATCCATGTTGCCGCCGGATTGCATCATGACATAAGCCAGATTGTTCGAGGCCAGCGGATTTTCGGGTTTGATCTCGAGCGCCTTCTGATACGCGTCTTTGGCCTTTGCCCAATCCTGCTTGCGCTCGTAAAGTTCGCCCATGAGGATGTAAAACATGGCCTCATGAGGATTGTCCTGAAGCGCGTGCTGATAAGTCAGAATGGCCTGATCGATTGAGCCCTTGGCGACCTGCGCCTGGCCGAGTTTGAGCAGGGCGTCGGAATTATTCTTGTCGAGCTGCGCGGATTTTGTGAACGCGGCCTCGGCACCAGCGTAATCTTTTTTGCTGTTGAAGAGCGCGGTGCCCAGCAGATTGTAGAAGCCGCTGTTGTTCGGCGCCTCGGCGATCTGGGCGTTCGCGGCGGCGATCGCTTTGTCGGTCTGGTTCTGCGCGAGATCGGTGTTCATCAGGCCGCTGAGCGCGTCGTTGGAGTTGGGATCGCGGTCGAGCGCGTCCTGATAGGCTTTGCCGGCTTCACTGTACTGCCTTTCAACCAGCTTCAAATTTCCCAGCTGGATATAGCCCGCGGCACTCTGGGGCGCGACCTCGATGGCTTTGGCGACGTCCTGTTCGGCGGCGGCGAATTGTTTGCGATTGATCTTCGAGAGCGCGCGCATGGCGTAGCCGTCGGGCGAAGCGGGCTGCAGCCTGATGATCTCGCTGGCCGCCTGCTCGAGAGCATCCATGTCGGGCTTGTGGATGGCGGCGGTCGCTAGGGCGCGTTGGGCCTCGATGAGATCAGGACGCAGGCGCACGGCGGCGCGCCATTCTTCGAGGGCGCGCTCGGAGTTTCCCATCTGATCGAGAGCCAGACCGAGGCGGTAGTGAGCGACTCCGTTGTCGGGGTCGTTCTTCAGCACGTTTTGCAGGGTTTGGGCGGCGTCGCTAGGGTGTCCGTTGCGAAGTTGAATCTGTCCGCGGTAGATCAGGGCGTCGTTGTCGTTTGCATTGGCGGCGAGAAGGGCTTCGTCCAGCTTGCTGGCTTCGTCGAGGCGGTTTTTCAGGATGAGCAACTGAATATAATTCTTCTCGACCTGCAGGTCCTTGGGATGATCGTGGTAGACAAGGCCATATTCGGCGGTCGCCTTGTCGAGATCGCCGGTGGCGAAGTAGTAGTCGCCCAGCATCCGGTAGCCGGTGGAGTTGTCGGGAAACTTGGTCTTGACTTGCTTCAGGAACGCTTCGGCCTCAGCCTTCTTTCCCTGCACCATGTAGAGGCGCGCGATTGCGGCAGGCGGGTCGGGGTTCTTGGGATCAAGATCCATAGCATGGCGGAATTGCTGTTCGGCCTCGGGGAAGCGGCTGCGTGACTGGTAATAGCCTCCGAGCGCCAGTTGCGCCTGCACTTCCCGGGGATTTACTTCGACGGCTTTCTTGAAGTTGGCTTCCGCGGCGTCGAGCTGATTGGCTTTGATCTGGACCAGCGCAAGGTCGAGATATGGTTCCCAGTCGCCGGGGCTGAGGGAGATGGCCTTCTGCATTTCCTGGATGGCGGCAGGATAGTTTTCCTGACCAATGAGCAGGTTCGCGACCGCCATGTGAACCTTGGGATTGTTGGGCTGATCTTTCATGAGCAGGTCGGCCTGCTCCTGTGCCTGCTTGAAATCGCGTCCGGCGATAAGGAGGTTTGTCAGATCGATGCGGGCCTGATAATTGTCCGGCTGCAGTTCAATGGTGCGACCGAGTTCCTGAAAGGCGGGATTCCACTGCTGCAGCTTGAGCAGAGACAGGGCTAGCTGGTAGTGGGCATTGCCGTAGGTGGAATCGATCTGGATCGCGTTCTTAAATTGAATCGCCGCCTCGCGATACTGACCCTTCTCGTAGTAGCGCTGGCCACTCTCGAAATACTTCTGCTTGCGAACATTGGGATCGCGGGAGCATCCGACGAAGGTAGCTGAGATGAATGCGAGGACCAGAATCAGACGAAACGTGGACGAATGCCTCATTTACAAATCTCCCAGAACGGGCGCAACTACGCCGGGTGGTTGTCTCCTAGTTCTTGGTATGTTCTTGGTCTATGTATCAAAGGTACTGCAAATTGGGCGGCGGATAAAGTTACTCGTGGTGCAACGCTGGATTCATCGCGGGGGTGCACTGCGGCCGAGTGCGCAGATTCCTTCGACCCAGGTTACCAAGGAGTTCTTGCTGACGCAATGCACAACGAATGCGATGCTATACTCAACCCGATAAACCCTGACCGATTCATTACTTTGATGACTGCGCCTTCAGCCGAAGACGACGCTGGAGATGCCGTCCCGGCAACCGAGCCATGAGTACCGCCGCAACGCAGGCACCAGTTCGTGGAGTTACAAACACTCGTCGAGTGCCTCGCTTTCCTTTGGCTGTTCCCGCCGATGTCACGGTGGTTCGGGAGGGAACTCGGTATTCGATTCCGGGGCGTTCGGTCACGCTGGGCGAGCGCGGCCTTGGCCTGGTGCTGGCGGGAGAACTTCATCCCGGCGACTCCGTACATCTCGAATTCCATCTGCCGGATTTTGGCGGACGCCTGCAGCTGAACGCAGTGGTTCGTTATCAGGCGCTGATGCAATGCGGTCTTGAATTTCAAGGCCTCACGCGAGAACAGCAGAGGCTGATCGAACACTGGACGCGCACCAGGTCGGTCTCGAATCCAAACCCGGCGTTTCCGGTCGGCGCTTCTGAGATTTCCGCTTTGCCTGCGTCGAGCTCCGGCGATTCCACGGTCGCGAAGAGTCGCGGACGGAGGTCCCGACGCACCTTGGGCTTCGTGTTTGGCGCAGTCCTTATCTTTGGCGGATTGGGCTGGTGGAATTGGGATCGCGGATGGCATGAACTGGAGGCTCAGCTCCCACCGGCGCAGACGCGGTTAGAGCAGAGCGCGACCTATGTTCCGGCGCAAGAGATGGAATCACGGTTAGTTCATAAGATCGAGCCCATCTATCCTGAGGCTGCAAGACAGGCGAAAGTGCAAGGCGTCGTGGTATTGGACACGGTAATCGGGACGGATGGGACGGTGGTCGATGTGCGTGTCGTCAGCGGCCCGGATGAACTTGCTGCCGCAGCTGTGGATGCGGTGAAATGGTGGCGCTTCCGGCCCTGGGTGCTAAACGGTCAAGCCGTGCCAGTGAAGACCAGGCTGGCGGTGGAGTTCCGGCGAGATTGAGCCGTCTGCTGCTCGCGACTCACTTGGGCTGCGAACCCGCTGGCTGCATGTGATTCTCCAGCAATTGGAGGAGCGGTTCGCGAAGGTTCGGGCCGCAGGCGATCAGACCCGAGATGAGCGGATCGCGGCGGTTGCATTCGAGCGGGCCATTTTTGAGTGTGCTGACGAACCCACCGGCTGCGGTTACGAGAGCGACTCCAGCGGCGACATCCCATTCATTTTTTGGAACCAGCGTGAAAGTGATATCGACGATGCCAGCTGAAACCAGGGCGAGTTTGTAGGCAACCGATCCCATGGGGCGGACTTTGAAGTTCGCGCCTTCAAACTGCTTCCACTCGCCGCGCTTGGTTTCGCTTCGGCTTGCCAATACCGTGGCGCCGTCCAGCGTGGTTCGCTGACTGGGCTGCGCGGGTTTGCCGTTGTAGGTAATGCCGGTTTCGAGTGATCCGAGGAAAATCTCATTGGTGGCCGGGTTGCAGATTCCGCCGGCGACGGGGCGCCCGTTTTCCACCATGGCAATGGAGACGCAGAACTCGGGAATTCCGGCAACGAACTCGCGGGTGCCATCGAGGGGATCGACCACCCACACTCGCCGCTTTTCCAGACGCGTGTAATCGTCCACGCTTTCTTCCGAGAGCCATCCCTCGCCATCGCGCAGCAATTCCTTGCGCAGCACGGCGTCGAGCGCCCGGTCGGCTTCGGTGACGGGATCGTGGCCGATTTTGTATTCGGTCTCAATCGCGCCCGGCGTGAAGCGAGCGAAAACGACTCGCGCAGCTTCGATCGCGGATTGAATGCGCTGCAGAGTTTCGGCGTTAGAGTCGTTAGACATAATTTGTACGGGGAGTTCTTCCTCAGGCCCACAGCATACGCGCGCCAGTTGCGAGCAGCACGGTGCAGAGCAGGCGTCTCAACCACGGCACCGGAAGGCGAGTGCTTAAGTGTGAACCCAACAGTCCACCGGGGATCGAACCAATTAGCAAGGAACCCACCAGATACGGATCAATATTCCCCAGGCGGAAATGGAGCAGGCTAGTGACGCCGGTGAGAATCACGGCATGTACGATGTCCGTGCCCACCATGACTTTGGGTGAAAAGCTGTAGAACAACAGGAGCAGCATCATGATAATGCTGCCGGAGCCGACCGAAGTCATGCCTACCAGAAAGCCTGCCAGCAGCCCGATGGCGGACATGCCGATAAAAGACTGCAAGGTTGGTGAACGATGGGCGATGTGCTCTTCGATCCGGTTCTGGAAGAGCATGAGAGTCGGAATGCAGATCAACAGGACACCGACCGCAGTTGTGATGAACGTATTGACACCCGTCCCATAAACGGTTCGAAGATGGCCCAGCAAGCTTACCCCGAGTATCGATCCCGGAATGCTGCCCGTGGCCAGTGCTACTACTACTTTTTTTCGAACGGTTCCTTTGTTGAGATGAACGGCGCTGGAGCCGATTTTTGTAACGAAGTTGAAGAGGGCGTCGGATCCAACCGCGATGATCGGAGGTATTCTCAGAACAAATATCAGGACGGGGAGCAGAAGCACACCACCCCCCACCCCTGTCATACCGATCAGAGTACCTACTACGAAACCGATCAAGACTTTTTCGATGAGCATGCAAAACCCGCTAAAAAGTCTACTTTGTTCGCACAGAGATCAAGACGCTTGCCCGTTCACTCCGATGAAGCCCTCACGCTCAAGATGCAAAATGATCTCTTGGGCTGCTTCTTCAGGGCTCAGTTCGGCCGTGTTGATGACGACTTCAGCATCCTTGGGTTCTTCGTACGGGTCCGAAATGCCGGTGAACTCCTTGAGAATACCGGCACGAGCCTTCGCATAGAGACCTTTGCGGTCTCGCTCTTCACAAGTCTCGACGGGGGTCGCGATATGCACCAGGATGAAGCCTCCGACTGGTTCGATCATGCCGCGCACCGCTTTGCGGGTCGCATCATAAGGAGCGATGGGAGCGCAGATCGCAATCCCGCCGTTCTTGGTGATTTCCGATGCCACATAGCCGATGCGCCGGATGTTGATATCGCGATGCTCTTTCGAGAATCCCAGTTCTGAGGAAAGATGTTTCCGCACCAGGTCTCCATCCAACAGCGTGACGGGGCGGCCGCCCGCCTCGAGAAATTTGGTCACGAGAACGTTGGCGATCGTTGACTTGCCGGAGCCTGAGAGTCCAGTGAAGAAAATCGTCACGCCCTGCTTGTGCCGCGGTGGATAGCTACGCCGCAATTCGTGTACGACTTCCGGGTAAGTAAACCAACTGGGGATATCCCGGCCTTCATTGAGGCGATCCCGCAATTCAGTCCCTGAGATATTCAGAACGCGTGAGCCGTTGGTCACTTCATTGTCAGGCACATATTGGTCCTGATCTTCGAGGTACACCATCATGTTGAAGGGCACCATGGTGACCCCGATATCGGCTTCGTGCTTCTTGAACAGTTCCTGAGCTTCGTAGGGACCGTAGAAGGGTTTGCCGTCGGAGTCCTTGCCTGGGCCTGCGTGGTCGCGGCCCACGATGAAATGCGTCACCCCGTGGTTCTTGCGGATTAGCGCGTGCCAGATAGCCTCGCGCGGTCCGCCCATGCGCATGGCGAGAGGAAGCATGGAGAGTTTCACGCTTCCAGCAGGGAATTTCGAAAGAAGCAACTGGTAGCAACGCACGCGAGTGAAATAGTCCACGTCGCCAGGTTTCGTCATCCCGACAGATGGATGAATGAGCAGATTGGCTTCAACCTGTTTCGCCGCCCGGAATGTTAACTCCACATGAGCCCGATGCATGGGGTTGCGGGTCTGGAATGCGACCACGCGCCGCCAACCGAGACGGGCAAATTCGGCACGCAATTCTGCCGGAGTCAGACGCAGAGTGCGGAAGTCGTAATGCGAAGGCATCTGCAGGCCTTCGAGACGGCCGCCCACATACCAGGGATTACTTTTGTTCAGCAAGTAATCGACGCCGGGATGGACCGCGCTGGTGGTTCCGAATACGGATTGAGCTTCAGCCTTGCGATCCGGCTGCCAGACATCTTCAACGTGCAAAACCGCGAGCATCACGCCTTCGGCGTCACGGAGCGCGACCTTGCTGCTGCCCGGCTTCAGTGACTTGGCGAAATCTTCTTTAACGTCGAGAGTGATTGGCATCGGCCACAGAATGCCGCTGCTGAGCCGCATGTTGTGGCAGACGCCTTCGTAATCCGCCGGTGTCATGAATCCGCGCAGCGGAGAAAATCCTCCGCTGATCAGCAATTCGAGATCGCAGATCTGGCGTGGTGTGAGATCCCAGGACGGCCATTCTCGGGAATGGGCTTTCAGTTCTCCGATTCGTTCGGGCGTCGCAATCAGGTCGGCGAGCTCTCCGCCGTGCGGCGCAATAATATGGCTGGTTGAAGCGATCAAATCCTTGCTCCTTTATGACTACAGGTTTATTAGCACACTACGTTGTAACCGTTTGCCATGCAGGCGATATGTTTGTGTCAGTTTGCGGCTCACGGAAACCAGCGAGGAGAACGGAACGAACGTTGCGCCAGAATACCGCGTACGCCGCAGGGTAGCAATAGCAAGAACGATTCGAATGGTCAGAGCGAGTCAAGCATCCCTACGAGCAATTTGGATACCTTTACCCGCCCGGATTCAGGTCGCTATGTGATTCGTAATGGGAGAGTTAACAGTGGCTGTTGGTTTGCCACATCTACTTTCGCAGAGAATGTGAAAACCTTTGCACTCAAGGTGCAGTTCCCGCCCGCGAAATTGGGGATTCAACTGCCGCTACCGGGTAACTGTTTCTGAGCCGGAGAGCGCTGAACGGACTCCACAGTTGCCGTTTCGCGGGCCGCGACGACTGGTTCCATAATCGAATACTTCACCAGACACCATACCGCGCGCACTCCGTCTTTCCAGCCGATCTTTTTTCCTTCCTCATAGGTTCGTCCCCAGTAGCTGATGCCAACTTCATAGATGCGCAAGTGACGCTTCGCAACCTTGACTGTGATCTCAGGCTCAAATCCGAAACGCTCTTCCTCAATCGAGATGGCTTGAATGACTTCACGACGGAAAACTTTGTAGCAAGTTTCCATGTCGGTCAGGTTGATGTTGGTAAGACAATTTGAAAGCAAGGTGAGCAACCGGTTTCCTACAGAGTGCCAAAAGTAAAGCACGCGATGCGGGGCAGCGCCGAGAAAGCGCGAACCGTAAACAACGTCTGCCTTGCCTTGAACCAGTGGATCGAGGAGCAGTGGATAATCTGCGGGATCGTATTCCAGGTCCGCATCCTGGATGACGACGAAGTCTCCCGTTGCCTCTCGAATTCCGCAACGCAGTGCTGCTCCTTTACCCATGTTCCGCGGTTGCAGAAAAATCCGGACCTGCGGATATTGGTTATGCAATTCGGAAAGAATTTCGCGGGAACCGTCTTGCGATCCGTCATCGACACAAAGTATTTCGAGTTCGAGGGGTACCGCTAACACACGCTCAACCACCGAGCGTAAGGTGGCGCGCTCGTTGTAGACCGGTATGACGACGGACAGTTTCATGTTGGGGAAGGATTTTCTTAGTGTAGACCATTCCTTCGTTTTAGCTTCACCCTTTTCGCACTCCGGACCGCGCCATGGGTTCTGCCTTGAAGTTGAAGCTTGGTGGCTACTTACTCGAGCGCAGCAGGCTACTTTGGGTCCGGTCAGGTGACTGTCAAGAAGTGTAATTAGTTCTCAGAAGTCTTACATGATTGGGGAATTTTGTCCTAAGGTCTTTGCCCTAAGAATTCAAGCAGGGTTCCGACTGGAATTGTTGGAAACGGGGGTTGTTATCTCCGATGCCGAAACATCGGCGACGATCGGCACTGGACTCGGTATAAGGTCGTTATTTACAGCCCAAACCGTCTATCAGTGGTTGATGAGGCTTGCCTTCCTTGTCATTTATTTTCTGTTACTTAAATGGTCGTTCGGCACGAATCCAGGCAGGCTCGCGAGTCATCAGCAAGGGGCCGCTCTTCATTCTCCATGCATTCAATCGAACTCGGACCTTCATCGCATCGTTGTGAGATGGGATACTAGAAATCACTGAGGAAAACCGGCCTGCTTGGCAGCGTGAATGCTATGATTTTCTGGAGACCCAGCCAAAACTATGCATTCCTGTTGCGGCTGGAAGGCGAAGGGCGCTTGCAACAAGGGATCTGTGGAAAACTTCCTTGGGCAGCGTCGGTTACTATTTTTACCCCAAAGGAAGAGTTGAAATGGAGGAAAAGCCTGTGCGCTTAGGCCCTCGCGAGGAGCAAATTGCCGAATTGCTGCTGCAGGGCTGTGACAACACGGAAATTGCGGTGCAGCTGAAAATGGCCCGACGGACGGTCAAAGCGCACTTCAATCGTCTATTCCAGCGCTTTGGAATCGACGGCGGTATCAAACGAGTCAAACTTGCGACAACCTTATACCGGAGGCAATTATGTTTGGAGGAGAACGTTACGGAAAGCGCATTCCGAACGAACGAGAGCGGCGAGTCATCGAACTTGTCGCCCAAGGACTCAAAAACAGTGAAGTCGCAGAAGCCATCGGCACGACTGAGCATGTCGTAAAGAATTATCTTCGCGTGATCTATGACAAACTTGGACTTTGGAATCGAGTTGAACTCGCTCTGTGGCACGAGGCGCGCCGGCGCGAGTCGCTGGTTCAAGCTTGACGCCTTCAGAGTTTTCTAGATCGTACTTGACACGCATCCGCTGAACAAAAAACGTAAACTGGGTGAAACATCTATGACCTCCGTGGCGCTCACGCGGGGATCTTCTTTTTCCGATCATGGTTGTGAGAGATGAGAGAACTGCTTCTCGCAGGGATCAATCGCAGTTTTTCCTTGCCGCTGGCTCGAACTGATCCATCTGCGCGTCGCGTTGCGAGGTAAATTTTCCGCCCGTGGTTTTGCCATACAGGTCCGAGTCGGCGCAATAGTAAAGCGCGGTGTGCAGATCAACCCATACCTTGGCGTTGGGGTTGCCCAGATAAACCGGTGTGGGCGGCGTTTCCGCCAGGCCCAGATCCACCAGCAACCTTTCAAAGAGTGTGAGACTGGGCTGCGGAGGATTCTTCGATTGGACATGAGTTTCCGCGGGACGCATGCCCCATCCCGACAACACGATCAAGAGCAGAACGACCGCTGCCCCCACATACAGGTCCGCGCGATGCTTGGCCAGCCAGATTCCACCAGCCGATTTGGCCTGCAATGATTCCAGCCACGCGTGAGTCTTGGTTGCCGAACCCCACGGGGGTGGCGACGTCGCAGTTTCCGGGACCGACTCGGAAGCCGGAGTATCCTCCGACGCCTCACCATCGATCACTAAAGGGGAGTCACTCTCAAGCTTTGCCTCGGATTTCGCCGGTTCGTCCGGGAATTGATCGATGATGTTCTTCAGTTCGGGAGAAAGTTCGACAGAGAGTTCGTGAGAGACCTCTGAGGGAGGCGGAGCATCCGTAAGTGCCGGTGGAATTACTTCGTCCTCTTCACCCTGCTTGTGTTCGGCTGCCTGTTGCAGATGCCAGAGAGACGCCCACTTACTTTGCAAGTCTCCCGAAGGCAAAGCAGACGGCCGTGCAGTCCCGCATCGGCCGCAAAAGAGTTCTTGTTCGCCAAACTGATATCCGCACTGTGGGCAGACTGTTTCGCGGCCCGACTTCGCACTCGACTGGCTGAGCGGAAGAGTGACGTCGCGCTCTGGAATTTCTGGCTCTGGTTCGGCGATCATTTCCGCGGGTTCTGTAATTTCTTCCGCCGGAGCAGCAGCACTTTTTGCTGGTTCCACCGCGAGCCGCTCGAGCTGCGGTTTGATGCGTTCCAAAGCCTCGAGCATAGCGGCCCGCTCGGCCGCGAGTTTCTGGCGCCATTCCTTGTCCGCCGCTCTGGCGATTGCCTCTGTCATCAATCCCGCCATGAGTTGGCAACTCCGCATCTCGGGCTCTTGAATCGAATCGGCATCGGCAAAGCGGATCTCCAGCAACCCAGCGAGGTTGCCCTCGTGATGAAGAGGTAAAGCCATTGATGGTCTGTCCTCGTGTTCGCGGCTGAATTCCGTGGTGAGTCGACCATCGGCGGACAAACTAGAATCCAAGGGCAGGCTTGATCCGGTCAGACTGGCAGCATCTCCAGTAGCCGCGCAGTACTCTAATCGATTCTCACGCACCACCGCGACGGCCACTCCAGTCGCGTGCGTGATTTTTTGCAATCGCTCGACGATGACATTGGATGCGGCTTGCAAATCGCTGGCTTGCGACCGCAGATACTCCTGCGTTTCGACGACCTGGGCGAGCGCTTCGGTGGGATCGCGCCTCGGGCGGTGCACGACTTCGAAGGCCTTCTGTTCCTGGAGCACGTGAGCGGCTTCCAAAAGCTGCTGGAAGGTGGTTTCATCCAGTGCCGGCTTTCCCCGTTCACTTATGATTGTTTGCTCCAGTTGGTCACCTATTCCCGGCTTGTGCGGCTCCGCCATAGGACTAGCAATCCACCATCCACAGTCTTGCGTTCTACCCGCAACCGCTTGATTCTAGCAGTCTTGACCAGCCTGAACCATACCCGAGTGGATGCACTCAAGTGCTTGCACTTCTTGGGATTATGAGGGCGACTCACTTGCGTTCGTCAAACCTTAGCCCGGGTGCATCTGCCAAATTACTCCACGAGAAATCGCACAACATAACTGATCGGCGCGAGATGCAAACTATTGCACTTTCCCAGCCTCGCGTCATCCCTTGTCCGATTCTGGACACCCCATCTCGCCAGCGAACACTCCTCACGCTCACATCCCACATTTTGCTGCGTCAAATCAGAGGCTTAGCGGGCGGGTAAGGGAAGTGCAGTTGCTTTGCATACGAGAGACAATAAAGAGGATTCGCGCATGCAAACGTTACTCGAAGACGTTCGTTACGGACTCCGCAACCTGCGGAAGAACCCAGGCTTCACTGCAGTGGCGTTATTGACCTTAGCTTTGGGCATCGGTGCAAACACCGCAGTTTTCTCCATCGTAAATGGCGTGCTCCTCAACTCTCTGCCATTCCACGACCCGGACAAGCTGGTTGTGCTCTTCGAGAGCAAGCCGCATTTCAAGGAAGGCTCCATCTCGTATCCCAACTTTCTCGACTGGCGTCGCGAGAATCACGCGTTCAGCTCGATTGCGGCCTATCGCCCTGACACCTTCAGCCTCACCGGCACCGGCGAGGGCGAGCAAGTTCGAGCCGAGATGCTGTCGGCAGACTTTTTCTCCGTCCTTGGGATAAAGCTTTTGCTTGGCCGCACGTTTGCTCCTGAGGAAGACCAACTGGGCGCCGGTCGCGTCGCACTCGTCAGCAGCGGTTTTTGGAAACGAAAACTGGGATCGTCACCCGACGTCTTAGGGCGCAGAATCACGCTGGATGGTGAGGGCTACACCATCATCGGTGTGGCCCCATCCAATTTCCACCTGACCCTGCCAAACTTCCGCGATGACCGAGACGTCTTCGTTCCGATTGGCCAGTGGACTCATCCCTATTTCCACGATCGCAGCTACGCGTTGGGCATGAAGGCCGTGGGCCGGCTCAAGCCTGGCATCACGCTTGCGCAAGCCCGCGCCGACATGGATCGCGTCGCGCAAAACTTGGCCGCGGTTTTTCCCCAAGCTGATGCTGGCGAAGGTGCCGTGCTGGAGCCGCTGAAGCACGAAATGGTAGGAACCATTGAGCCTTTTCTTCTGATGCTGCTGGCCGCTGTTTGCTTTGTCCTACTCATTGCGTGTGTGAACGTCGCCAATCTCCTGCTAGCGCGGTCAACTAGTCGCAGCCGCGAATTTGCCATCCGCGCCGCACTGGGCGCGAGCCGGGGACGCGTGATCCGACAGCTTCTCACCGAGAGCATCCTTCTCGCGATGGGTGGCGCGGCATTGGGCTTGCTGCTCGCCATCTGGGGAAGCAGAGCCGCGCTCGCGGCGTTGCCAGTAGCACTGCCTCGCGCGGAAGAAATCGGACTCGACCTGCATGTGTTGATCTTCACCGCAGTGGTTTCAATTCTCGCTGGCGTTTTCTTTGGCCTCGCTCCGGCGTTAAAAACCTCGCGCCCTAACTTGCAGGAAACCCTCAGAGAAGGCGGCCGCAGCATGAGTGGCACTCGCCACCGCGTTCAAAGTGTTTTTGTCGTAATCGAAATGGCTATGGCGCTCGTCCTTCTGGTGGGGGCAGGTTTGATGATCCGCAGCCTGATGCGCCTATGGAATGTCGATCCCGGATTCGATCCGCACAATGTTCTTTCCTTCAGTGTGGCCCTGCCGCCCTCGACGAACGGCGTAAGTGCCGACGCAGCCCGATCCATTTATCGTCAACTCCACGACACCCTCACCGCCGCGCCCGGTGTTCGCGCGGTTTCCCTGTCCGGCGGTTCGATTCCCTTCAAGGGCGACGATGAAGAGTTGTTCTGGATCGAAGGGCAAGCCCGTCCCGCAAACGATAAGGACATGAACTGGACCCTGCGCTATACCATCGAACCCGGTTATCTCGAAGCGATGAAAATTCCTCTCAAGCGTGGCCGCTTTTTGACCCCGCAGGACAATGAACACTCACCCCTCGTCGCGGTCATCGACGAAAGCTTCGCCAGCCGATACTTCCCGCACCAGAACCCGATCGGCAAGCACGTCAACATAAAAGGAATTGATAAGCCCCTCGAAATCGTAGGCGTGGTTGGGCACGTGAAACAGTGGGGCCTCGATGTCGACGATAAAGAGACTCTGCATGCCCAGCTCTACGCTCCTGTCATGCAAGGCACAGATAAGGAGATGCAACAGACGACCGGCGGTGTGGACGTGCTGCTGCGATTCGATGGACCTGAGCAAGCGGCTCTCGATTCGATTCGCCACGCGGTCACGGCCATGAACGACGAGCAGTTTCTCTTCGATGTTCAAACCTTCGACGAGATTATTTCCAAGGCACTCGCGGCGCAGCGCTTTTCCATCATTCTGCTCGGCGTTTTCGCCGGGCTTGCCTTGCTCCTGGCCAGTGTCGGCATCTACGGCGTTATCTCTTACGTCGTGGGAGAGCGCACCCACGAGATCGGGATTCGCCTTGCCTTAGGTGCGGACCGGATGCACATCCTGCGCCTCATCATCGGACGCGGTGGCATTCTCGCCATGGCCGGAGTGGGATTGGGTCTCATTTCTGCGTTTGCCCTGACCCGGCTCATAGCAAGTCTGCTCTACGGCGTTCGCTCCACCGACCCGTTAACTTTCGTCGGCGTCGCGATCCTGCTCACCCTGGTCGCGCTTGCCGCCTGCTATATTCCCGCGCGCCGCGCCAGCAAAGTCGATCCCATGGTGGCCCTGCGCTACGAATAGCCCACTCTTGCTCTCCTGGTTGTGGACCGCGGCTTGGCAACGCACTAAACCGATGACTCACGCCAAGCTTGAACTCCGGTAGCTTGCGCTGGACCGTTTCCGTACAGATTCTCCCGTTTTGGCTCTTCCAGTCCGTCCAAACTCTGCCTGTCATTTTCTCAACCCGATGCATTCAATGGTCTTTATCCATCCGTGCATGCAGGCGAAACTTTGGCGAACCAACTGCTTTCGCATTAGTGATTGACTTCACATCAATCGAAAGAGTCGAAGCAAGGGTTCCGCAAACTCAGGGAGAGGAAACGCCATGTTGGATCTCAGCGACATCAAGATCACGCAGCGCGATGAACAAGTTCTACATCTGCTGGTCGAGGGATGCAGCAACAAGGAAATCGCGGAGCAACTGAACATAAGCCCCCGGACCGTGAAACAGCACCTCCGAACGCTGTTTTTGAGGGCCGGAATCAAGGACGGCCGTAAGCGCGTGAAGCTGACGATAAGCGCATGGTCAACGTAAAATCAAGCACTTGCAGCGGGTATACTAGGGCCTAAAGTGGCACTATTGGCACTAAACGCACACGATAATGAACACAACTTTTTCACTGAATCCGACCTGTAACTGGCAATCCCATCACACTTTCGGCTACGCCATTTACCATTTCGCGGACAGCAGCATCTACCGGCTGCTGATAGACATTCATGGTCGTACTGGCATTTGAATGCCGCAGATGCGTCTGGGCACTCTTGACGCTGCCAAACTCCTGGGCATGAGTCGCAAACGTGCGCCGCATAATCTGAAAATTCAGCTTTCCGATAATCCCTAACTTCAAGGCAACTGGCTTGATTCTGCGTCGTAACCAGACTTCAGGCCGCATCGGCCGACCGGGCTGAGTCGACGGGAACAGTAAGCCGTCTGGCACGTTTGGCAAGGTTTCCAGCCAGGCACACAGCAAGGGCTTGATCATGTCCGGGATGACTACCTTGGCCAAGCTACCCTTGGTTTTCGCTTTACCAGGGCGCAAGGTTCCGGCCCATGCCGTACCCTGAATCTGGAAATGATCTTCATGATAAGAACTACGCGTCAGTCCAAAGATTTCCCCTGGACGCATGGCACAAAAAGCCGCGATCATGGCAATTAGCCGGTCGCGCAAGGGCAAAGCCTGAATCAGCTTTCGGGCGTCTGCTTTGGCCAGTACCGGCTTCTGGGGTGCTTTGGTTTCTGGGTTTTCGACCTTACGGGCAACGTTCTTGCCGATCAGATCAGCGTCCAGGGCTTCTTCCAGAATGGCACCAATCATGATGCGGCATTTGTCAACAATCGAGAATGAGAAGCCCTTGGTGGCCAGATCGTTCACTAACATCTGGCAATCGAACTTTGATAGCTCCACCAGTGGTTTGCTACCCACTTTTGGCAAGACATGATGGTTCAGAATATTCAGATTGGTCTGTTGTGTGGAAGCGGTCCACTTGGGCATTTTCATGGGAATAAAGCGTTCCCGTGTGAACCACTCCAGGGTAAGTGCGTTGCCGACTGGCTGTTGCTTTCGAGTAGCGGAAATGGCGTCCTTCAGTTTGTCCTTGGCTTCCCATTTTGCCAAGCCAGATGAACCATTGGCTTTGTCGCCTAGGTAGATACCGCGATGCACGCGGCTTTCTTGGCCCTGTTCGTCTTTGACATACTCAAAGTAATGCCCGTACCACTTATGGCCGCGCTAATTCAACCCAACCCTTCTGTCCCCCGCGTGTGCGCATACGACCGCCGGCTATTTTCCAGATGGCCGTCATGCTACGCGCTCTTTTCTGTGGAACACAAGTGTGTGTTGATGAACGTTTCGATATCCGCAGGACGGAACCGCAACAAAGCACGCTTTCCGCCTAGGCGGACGCAGGGGATTCTAGGATTGCGTCGATAGCAATGGTCGCGGACCGAAGCCCTGCTAGTGGCTAGTTGCTGTGCGACTTGATCAAGCGTTAGTAATTTTCCGTTTTCTGGCATGCTTACACTCCGCTGTTTCGTTCTGCGACTGCGGGGAAGGAGCCATTGCTTCAATCGTTGTATTCATGCGCGTTCTGGCTCCTTTCCCCGTGCCCACGCGGCTGGAAAAATCAATCGATTATCCGAACTTCTCGATCAATTCTTAATTTCATCCAAGGGAATGCGTTTCAGGTCCTCTACCGTGAACGGCTCATACGGCTTGATATCCTCGTACTCGTAATGACCTTCTTTGTGTTCGACGATCTTGCCCTCACGCACGATGTCGATTGACCAGATTTCGTTTTCTACAGAATCTGTCAAGTACTCGAATTCGTGCTCAGGAAACATAGTGAAAAGTTTTTCCATGACGGGATAGGGAGGAGCCCATGCCGTGTCGAACCAAAGCACCTTGGATTCGTGCTCGGGCCTCGGTGAGAGCTTGGTGCAGCAGGTATCTCACTTAGTTTCCCAGTTGGCGCACGACTAGCTACACCAGTCGGGGTGACCATATTTCCGGAGGTTCTTCTCGCGAAGCAACCCGAGCTGGAAAACGTCGTAGTAGTTGAAGCGGTACTTCTCGCATTCCGTCTTGTATTCATCAATGATGAAGTATTTGTCGTCATCGATGAAGGGAGGCTTGGAGGCAATAATTTTGTAAGCGAGGCCGGACTTCGTTCCGACTTCCCCGCAGTCGCGGATGTCCGTAGGCATCGAGAATTAGGCGGTTGAACGAAAATACTTTGTCGTGGTCGCCGTGACGGGGATCACGTATAGCGTCTTAAACCTGCTGCGGGTCACCCTCCCTGACGATTAGTGTGTTGTGTACCTAGTTAGGCATGGCTTTTCTCTCCTTCCTGTTTTGGTTGCGATACGAAATCAACGCAGCCACAACCTTCGACAAGGCAATGCCTCGTGTTGCAGGTGTAGCTTGCAGGATTAGACCAGTGCAGATGACGAATGTCGCCTGTGCAGTGCGACGGAAGACCTGCATAAATTCTTTGCAAACCGCCACGCGGATGACCACATTGACATAACGTTGAAGCCTTGATTTTCAGTTTTTTTGGCGGCTTGATCAGCACGACGTTATTCTGTTTCAGCACACGGCGTACTCAGCTGGTTGATCGTTCAGCGGCAAAAGCTAGGTCTTTGACTCTTGCGGTAGCATTCGCACGTGCCAGTTCACAGAGTCTTTCGGCATGTGTAGGCGGTTTCGGCGGTTCGAGATGTGCAGCCGCACACGCGGCTTTCATTTGTGCGATTTTTTCATCTGAGTATAGGAATAACATTGGTTCAGTACTCTTCTTATATTATTTTAAGGTTCAAATAGTATAAGTATTGTAGAAGGCAGTAAAAAAGCAAGTTAAGATTTAAGGGAAGTTTGGTTTGTGCTATAAGGGAACAGATTGCATGAAGCAAGCAGTTGCGGAATAGATAGAGGTAAGATTGATAGATAGAGTGTCTTGGTTTGGACAGGGAGTGTAAAAGTACATATGTGATAGTTAAAAGCTCTGAGCTGGAATAAAAAGGCTCTAAAGTGACTGGCAAAAAGTTTTCGGAGTAGGTAAGAGGTAAAGGAAGGGCGCAATATGACAGGATGAGTTCATCTGAGGCATAGAAGTAGTAAGATTCTTACTGTTAGCGCATGACGGTTTCTTACAGTTCTTCAGAGTCAATACACAATATTTCTTGAGCACGGTAACTGGTCAGGGCTTCAGCACAAAGCAGGTCACGATATAGAGTCAAAGCAGACAGATCAATATTGCGAGTAAGTAAAGGACAGAAAAGGCGATAGCTACTTGAATATACAAGAGGACTTTAGTCATAAGAAGTACAGCAAAAAACACAGGAGAGAGGCACATATATAGAACGTAGACTATAAGAAGGACGGTAGTGATATACGAGGCAACTCAGAAAACTCTTGACGTGTTCTAGTTCAGAGCGCAGCAGGGCTGATAATACAGAGAGTTAGACAAGATAAAGGCAGCGCAGTAGTTCGCGCGAGTCACGATATCCTAAAGTGTAGATAGAATAAGAGAAAAAGCTATAACGAACAGAGAGTGTGAGAAAGGCGGTAGATTTCAATTTGCTCTGACAGGCTAAGGCCACGAGGGCACAGTAAGCCTGGACTACAGGCTGATAGATGAGCGCGATAGCGCTGATCATACAGCGCGGTCCGACAGCGCAGGTATAAGCATTACGCGGTGCACCTAAATAGTTCGAGAGACATTTGTACAGGTGAGACTTCTGATAACAGATAAGGGATAAGAGGTAAGTAAGCAACGGGTGAAAGCGGTTTTTTTGCGCGATTACCTGAATAGCTTATGCTACCATCGGAGTACAGACATGAAGACCTTTAATCTGCATTAATGCACATGCTTGGGAGTCATCAAAGTCTGACCAAGAAAGGCCAATAAAAAAGGAACAGGGTGTAGGACTATGTACGATGGTCATGCGGGCAAGATCATCAAAACATAAGACACTAGCTCATGCTGAATAGTTTTACAGCATGGCGATAGCATTGGATAGCAGCGGGAGAGAAGCACCTTTCTCATTCCTGATAATGGCTTGCAGCTAAGGCTCAAACTTGGCACGCAATTACTTACAGCCGCGACCTTTACAACTGTTATGCAAGCAGTTGAAAACAATGCGACCAGATACGGGATAATCGAAAACAGTCGCGTCTTTGTGGGATGTGTCAAAAGGGCACGCGGCCAGGGTATGCATGATACCGGCTTCTTCCTGGCCCTGGTGGGCTTCGCTGCGAATGACCTTCAAGCCCCAAGCAGTCAGCAATTCCAAAACTTTTTCAGATTTTGCGTTTGCGTTGACCGGACGCGGTGCAATATCCGGTTCCGCAATGGCCTCCAACTGTTCAGGGGAGACCACTTGAAAAGTAGCTAGTCAGTTCCACAGGATGCGTGCCAGGCGGTGCGGACGTTCGGGTGTAGAGTAGCCTTTGCGGGTGACGGTTCCGTAGAGTTTGGTGATACGGCTGGCGTTGAAAACGCTCTGATCGACGGTTACCAGCGCATCGTCAAACTTGGCGGCCAACGCTTGCAGAACGCGTTTAATCAGTTCAGTACTGGCGGCGTCGTTCGGCAAGTCGACGCGGTAGAGCAAATGACCGCCGTTCCCGCTATCAGCGGATACCGGTAGGGGCCAGCCTTGGGCGCTGAGATATTCCAGACAGGCTGCAGCCCGTGCTATGGCTAGTTCATGTTCCTGATTGTTGGACGAAATCCCTGCAGGTCGAACTGCATCGAAATCCAGCAACAACCAGTAACGGCGAACGATCTCCGCATCTTGTGTGGTGACTTGGGCAAAGGGCTTCAGCTGATTCACGGCGCGCGCTAGCAAATCTGGCTGACATGGATTCAAAGTGACATAGATCACAGGCGCGGCAATGTGAGGATCGTCGTTCAAGTCAAAAGCCTGATCGGCAGCGCGTTCCCAATCGTTGTAATAGCCGGAGAACGTAGCTTTTTTGGTCTTGATGGCGCGAATTTCGAAAATATCCCCAGGCGCGACCAGTAGCTGCAGGCTGCGTAAAATCTCAGCACGATCTGGGATAAGAGTCACTGACGAACCCCTTCCTTGGATATGCGACAGTTGTGGGGATAGCCCAGGTTGGCGATGTACTCGTCCGGTGTCGTGTGACGGTCCAGCCAAAACTCTGGAGGAACCGTCAAGGTCGTAACCTTGAAAAATTCGATGGGACCGCCATCGAAGCGCACCGGTGCGATCAGTTCTCCGCATTGCCCACAGGGAACGACAAAGCGAACGTCCACAAAGAAAAAACCACCACAGCCGAAATTGTGACGCCGAGTACGTTTCATGACTTGACGCAGAGTGAAGGTGTCCCAAAGACAGTTGACCTTGCAAACGTGTTCAGTGAATAAGTCGGTGTGCCAGCTTTTTCCGGGGGCATCGCGAACCGCATCACAGACGCGAGTCAGGTGAAGCCTGGCGATTTCGATCACACAGACGGGCGCATTGCATACGTGACAGGGGATGACTCTAGAAATTTGCACGCTGCGGTGATGATTCGTGGTCTCAAAATATTCGATGGATTCCTGGGGAACCAGGGCTAGTTGCGCCCCAAACTGAACTGCGGTACAGTGATCACGCATCTGTGAGTTTCCTTCCGGGGAATCGCTCTAACGGCAAAGTGGCGCGGTTCCCCACTGGTTTTTTCTAAACCGGTTTCCC
Source organism: uncultured Acidobacteriota bacterium (assembly GCA_963837015.1). Lineage (GTDB taxonomy): Bacteria > Acidobacteriota > Terriglobia > Terriglobales > Acidobacteriaceae > JABDBE01. Next base: position 40,448 of record CAWIMI010000040.1, read on the forward strand.
ATCTTCTACTGCTACAGGCTTCAAGTCCCTACGCAGACGATCTAGCCGCTGGGCGATACGATCAGCTTCTTCTTGATCAAAGTCGCGCAAGAGTTGCGCTTGAAAAAACAGATTGGAGCGAATCACGGAAACAGTTTTAGCGACCGTGCGCTTGAAGGGCTTGTTCTCCTGAGTCATGAGGCACAACATAACTCAGAAACGAGAGATTTTTTGGCGTGAAACGATTTAAGGTATTTAAGTTAAATCAACGAGTACCCATGCAGGACGGCAGCCTTCAGGGTGTTGTAACGTTCGCTACGCAGACGCTTTTGGTATTTGCCCTTTGCTAGATAAGTTTGGTGATGGGGATCATGGGGAGTAGGACCAGTCCACGGGCGCGGCCAATCTTGACGCCATAATTCAATTTTATCCAGTTCAATCGAATAAGCTTCAAGGTCTAAATTTTCGTCAATCCCCAAGATCGACCGTTGCCGATAGTTCGGCTTACAGTCTCTTTTGCTCCGCGTCTTCTTTGCAGGCACAGGCACGGGTGCCACTGGGGCGTACATGGGGACTTCCCCTGAAGGGGCTGGGGTATAGGTGATCTCCAATGGTTCAGGCTTGCGGTTAACGGTGTTGCGGAAATAAATGGATTTCGCGTCTGATTCAGACATTCGGTTGCCCCTCAAGTGGCAAACCAGGGCGACCTTGAGGAGTCGCCCCAGGTGAAGATCGATCACCTGATCAGAAGTGATCGGTCGGGATATTAAGTCAGAAAAGGGCATGATGCAAGAGAAGAGATTGCGCAATCGCGGACGAGGAGTGAATTACCAGATTAGTAATCTCAGGTAACAGAGACCCAAAATCTCCGACCAAAAAGCAGGAGTATGACTACGCAAGGTAGGAGGCAAAGGCTACGGCAGGTAGGAGTCCGAAAAAAGTTAGTAACCTACAAAAAAGTTAGTAACTTTTTTGTCAAAACCCTTGGTAGGAGATTCGCTCCTACAGTAGCAGGAAAAAGTAGGTCGCAAGTAACTGAATCATTAGAGTGGTAGGAGTAGTAGGAGTAATATTCTATATATCTAATAGAATAATATATAACGTATAGCGCACACGCGTATACGCGTATAAGGGAAATGGGCCTACTTCTGCTACTTCTCCTACCTGACGGTCTCGCCAGGGTGTCATTTTCGACAAATTTTGCGTTTGCATCGGAGTGAATTTCCGTTGCGAATTAGTCCATGTACGTCGTAGGAATGTCTCAGGCGGTTGCCAGCCCTTTCTCCGTCTCCCGCTTCTCCCGGTACACATACTCGATCATTCTAATCGACTTGATCACTTTTAACTTGAATTATAGAGATTGCTGTGCTAGAAGCGTTTTATGTCCACATTGATGCCAAGGTCCAGCCAGCTTCAAACCATCAGCGCATCGCTCCTTGCAGCTAAGCAGGAGAATCAAGCTTTGCTTGCAACTCCAATGCTGCGAATACCAGAGTTTGCCGCCAGCATGGGCATTTCAAAAAGTACTGCGATCAAGTGGGTAAAGTCGAATCTTGTAAAGGCGTATCGCACGGGCAATCGCGGCTGGCTGCGGATTCCACTAACGGAAGTGCAAAGACTGAAAGGCATGGGTTAAAACTGAATGAAACCCGGCAGACCGTGTACGATTTGCGCATCGGCTGAAGCCGCACTCCAATGCGATGGCCTTATCGCGTCAGGAGTTAGCCTGACAAAAATTGCTGCAACTTTGAACGTCAGCAAATTTGTCGTCAGCCGCCACAAACGCCACAGTGCGTTGAAACTTACTGACGCTGAAGCTAAATCCCTACCGGAAGACAGGCTGGAAACGCTCTACGACCGCTGCGATCAGCTATTCCATTCCTTGGCCGCAAATGGAGATGCCCGGGCCGCAAGCGATATTCTGAAGACTCAGGCCCGACTAGCGGAAGCTGCTGTTGCAAGGGAAGAAAAAAGACAGCAAAGCGCTGCGGAAACTTCTGCAACTAGCAATGCGGTAACGCCAGAGCAATTTGACGCCAATAAGAAAAAAGTTTACGCCTGTTACGAAAAATGGGTAACCGATTGGGGTTGGGTTCGTTGCCCATTTTGCGAAAACATCAAACCCGTGGACCCCAAAATCATTGAGTCCAATTTCAAAGCGTATCAGGAGCAACATGGCAACAATGACAGCAGTTCCCAAGTCCAGTAGCGATCTTGCGGAAGAAGTCCAGCGGCTGGAAGCCGATTTGCGGTCAGCGCAAGAGTCTACGATCACGCCTGCAGATCGTAAGATCGCTGCGATTCGCGATCAGCTGCAAAAGAAAAAAGCAGAATTTGATGCAGTCACAGCCACGGAAGCCCTGGCTGAACAGAAACGGCAACACGCTCAGCGATTGCTTCAACTGGTCGAAACGGAAAAAGAAATCAATCGCATGAAGTCTGAGATCGTTGCGACCAAGCGTGTGATCGCAGAACTTCCGGCAAAGCTTGCAGCCAGCGAATATCAGCTAAATCAACTTTTGCGCACGTATGCCCAACTCAAACAGGAGATTGCTCAATGACTTATCTACCGACTGCAGCCGATGTCTCACCCGCACCGCCGTTGGGTACTGGCGTTCCGCCTCCAACTGGTGCTATCACAGTTCCGCAATCGCCATCTGGCTCTGTGACTGGCGAATCCGCAGACTGGAACTTTGCAAACACTGAAACCAGCACGGAAAGAACGCTTGTTTACAATTCGAATGCAGCAGCCACTTCTTTCCCAACGCCTGCTTTGGCAAGTCCTGTAACGATTGCTGGATGCACCTCGGTTGCTCAGAACGCATGGCAGGAAAGTTGCGTCGAAAAGGTCCAATCATGAATCTTGATAACATTTTGGCTGGACTGCCGGATGACGAACCAGTTCCGCAGCCGCCACGTATTGATGATCTCGAGTCGCTGGATGCTGCATTCGAGTCCACCGACTATGCGATTGATGAAGCCGAAAGCACGTTCACTAAGCGCTCTGCTGACGATGCGGACACGATTCTCATGCAACTGCCTCGCGGCAAAGTTGCTAAAGTTTCCCGACAACGGTTCAACGCCTGCAAGACTGACGCTGAGTTGCGAGCGCTGGACAAGCAGTTGTACGTTGCTGCTGGACTGGACCCCTCGGCTTACGGACTTTGATTTCTTCGTTGCAGACAATGGAGAAACCAGCTAAGAAAACTTCTTCTTGTAGGGGACAGGACCCTACAAGTTAAGTCTTAGTTGGGAAGCGGGGAATGGGGAAAGGCAATGATTGACTGGCGACAGGAAGCATTGCTGAAAAGTGCGAATACGCATTTTTGTTCTGAAAGAAACAGGTCCAGTGGAAAGGGGCCTGCGCAATTATACTTTTCCCTTGCCGCGGCATTCCTGTTGTCAGCGACAGTAAGCGCTAGCATGCGGTCCAAGAAGGGGAAGCCTGGACTGGTCGGGAAATAGCTGCTATCTCGGAATGAAGTCCAGGCTTCCTGAATTTCTGACTTGCGTTGTATTTCCTCCTATGGGCCGCTTAGCCAGCGGCCCGTTTTTTCCTGCGCCGTTTCTTCTTCCGTTCAAAGTGACACCGCAGCTTGCAGATTTTTCTGCAGAGTGTTCACCGCACAGCCGAGCTTCTGAGCGATGCCACGTAAGCTCAAGCCTTCCGCCTGCAATTCCCGGGCACGGTCGACGTTGACCTTGGTCGGTCGCCGTCCTAGCTTACGACCTTCCCGCACGACTCGGGCTAAACCAACTTTCGTGCGTTCGCTGATCGTGATTCGCTCCTGTGCCGCAAGCGTGGCTGCGATGGAGATAACCACATCCTTGAAAACCCCAGCTGAATCAAAATATGGCTCTTGAAGGCTTCGCCAGCCTACTTTCCAGTCGTCCAGCTGTTGCAGGTACTGCAACGTCTTGCGCGTGCCTTCTCGGCTGAACCTGTCCAGCTTCCAGAACAAAACCAAGTCGAACTCGCGTCGACTGGCGGCTTGCATCATTTTTTCAAACTGCGTTCGGGATTTCTTGCCACTCCCGGTAACAGTGTCCACGAACTGGGCAACGATCTCCCAGCCCTGCTTAGCGGAAAATTCGGTCAACGCCAAAATCTGATTTTCGTTGTCCTGCTTGGAAGTTGAGACTCGACTCAACAATGCAATTTTCATAAACTCCCCCCTGAAACACCGTAGCATGAATTGTCCGATTGTTAACACATTTCTTTTTGCCTGTAACTCTTTGAATCGACATAAGCGCTTTTGCTAACGTTTGTTGATACACACTTGGGAATGATTGCGTTTGCTGCAAATCACTTCCCCGGTTGCAATCGCAATTAGAAGCCCTAGGACGAATTGCCTAGCCTAGACCACTCAGGGGAAGGAGATCGTTGAATAGCGAAAGCAGGAATGGCCTGGCAGTGTGTGTACGCACAGGTCGGATACTGCTTTGAACGATACCGGCACGGAGTACCGTGTTGCCACACTGGACCGGTTGCCCAGCACGCAGACGGGGATCGTTGATCAGCAAGACTCTCGTCCCGCAGACACCGGTCACCCAGCCGGGTACGCTTTACCGCAACGAGTTTTCAAGGAAAGTGACTGACTGAGAATCTTTGTCCTCAGATGTAATTCTACCACAAGAAGTCAAGGACTACAAACTTAAAGCTATACATCATATTTCACGGAAGGCCTGTAAATAAAGGGTATTCGACAGGATTTTGAATGCTCAAAAGCTAGACTACCATCCTCCACTACATGTATATCTTTCAGATTTCAGGATACACGCATTCCCTATTGTTCCCTATCAAACCCGCGCATTCCTATCGAAATGATTGGGCCCAGCGTTTTCCACATATAGTGATTTATGTCAGTTTACCTTCGGCGGAAGCCAAGCCACACTGCTTCCATCTTTGAAACAGTAAAGCAAACTTCCGTCCGGCTGTTCGTCATCAAGGATAAGTTTTAATTCTGGATCGTAAGGCAATCCCTGGGGCACAAGTTTGCCACTGAGATATTCATGTGCTCTTGTGCCTTCGACTGCAGGCTGAGTAAGAAAGTCCGCGGGTAGTTTCGTCATTGTAGGTTTTTTGAATCGGTTGGGCATCCGATCGTGTAGCTGTTGAAGCTGCGTCTTGCGTACAATACGCAGCTGATTTTTGTTGGTCATGGTTCAGTTCCCCCTTTTCTTTCGGTCTCCGCGATTGTCCACAAATTCATAGTCGTAAATGCCCATGTCCGCAGGCCGATTGGGTTTTCCAAGCTCCATGCGTTCGATCTGCTTACTTCGGGCTTCGTCCAAGGCTTCGTAGACTGCAGCTTTGGTTTCTTCGATCAAGGACTTACAGGTTCGTTCCCAGACTTGTTTATGCTCTGGCGCATAAGGCGGCCCCTTGAAGCGTTCAAGATGCAATTCATCGTGCAATTCATCGCCCTGGCGCGTGTGTCGGACGTGGCCATAAGCCATGAAGTCAAAGTTTCCGTCCCAAGTCTCCTGGAGAAATTGCAAGATATCGTTTTCAGGGCTGTAACCATCGGGGAAGAATGGTTTAGGATTGGCGGTCATACTCTCAGGGAATTCCCGAGTGGTCTGAATGATGACGTTGCTGTCAGGTTTGAAAACCACGGCAAAGAGTCTGCGTCTTGCCTTTTCGTCTTCCATGAGTTCTCCTTTAAAATCCCTGATAAACATTCAGAAAAAATCGAAATATGACTCAGCCACAGCAAACCGGCTACGATTGAGATCAGCGCGTTCAGTTTTCCTCCTTCCAGCGCTTCTTCAACTCGCGGAAATGGGTTCCTAGGGGTTCCCCGTTAAGCCAGTCTTCCAGGATTCCAAGGTGTTTCGCGATATGAGATTCGTCACCATCACTTTCAAGGAAATCCTTGTCTTCCTCGTAGGTGTAATCCAATACTGTGCGAACCGCTTGCCTGAATTTCTTTTCATCTTTCGTCACGTGTGTTCTCCTTTAAAAATTGTTGTAAACATTGAGAAAAAATTGCTTCACTCGGCGGCTGAGCCAAAGCAGTATGCCGACCAGCGAGATCAACGCGGCCAGCATTAAACCAGCGAACAACATCGCAACGATCAGCGTGTTGAACATGAAAGCTTTCAGGTGTCCCATGCCCCAAACAGGGCACTGGACAAGCTTTTCCTTAAGATTTGTTGGGTTGACTGCTTATGGATATCTAAAGGTGTTGCTTATCTACGATACGATGGGACATGCGCGATACACACGCATTCGATTGCACTCTACCACGAATGAACGACTCTGACAGAAAAAATTTACAATGCGTTTCAATCTAATGCATTGGATTCAAACTAGTTATTTAGTAACAATCCAATACCCTGGAAAATTACTTCAGCCGGATATTGAGTGAACTTCTTCATGGTCTCCGCCAGTTCTGCGGCCAGCGCGGCCTGATCTCTTTGCCCTTCAAAGTACCAGCCTGACGCCTTCATAGAGAATTCCCCGCAGTAGCGTTTACTGCACTTTAAGTCGGTCTTGATACACTCCGCAAAAAACGGGCACTACTGGATGCGGAGAATTCATCGGCACTCCCGGCTGAGCCTGAAGAAATCGGCAATCATGTATTTCCCATGTACCTGTGGAATCTGTATATCTTAGGGCGTCCACGATGAATATGACCTGAGAACCCTCATGCGTTTTATCTGCTAATTCGCGAGTAGCGACTGGCCCAACTGCGGTAAACCAGAATCCACCTGCTCCAGAACTGTTACGGTCCGGCATTGATTGCGGGGCCACTGTTGCCCCGCTAATTGAACCCTTCGTTGCATTTATAGATTCGGTCCATGTGTTCTTAAATTCCTCAACAATGCGGCTTTGGCTTTCCCTAGACGGGTCTGGAGCCACGAATATTTTCCCACCGCCCACAACGCCCGTAGCATAGTCGTTGCCCGTGTTGTAGAAGGTCACATTCCAAGCAAGCGGTTTGTCTAATGCCATCGCAAATGGCTGGTAAGAGGACTCCAACTTCAGCGCTTGCATAATCGCTTGTTTAGTTCCAGGTGTTAACTTCTCCACATCTGCGATTACTTGTTCTTGGCCATGCCGTAACTCTGACAAAGCGCCGGAGGAAAGACTGCCGCGATAAGCTGCAAAGCCAACAGAAGCTATACCAACGACTGACGCTATCAGGAACAGCGATTCATATAAGCGTCTCCGTTCAGGTCTAACCCCGTCCATTGTCACGCGCCACCCCAAAAATCCCGTAAGTCCCTGAGCGAGCGCTGCCAGAACGGCCAATGAAATATCCCAAAACATGGCGCACACCTTTCCGTAGTCAGGAGTTGCCCCTGCATCCTGACCGTGCAAAGGGTACGCCGATCTTGTGGAAATTCAAAACGCGTTGAAAAGTTGCGGTGTTTCTATGCCAATTCGGGACGGGGCGGCATCACGCGATTTTATCGCCACTGATGCGTTGTGGTGAACCACTTTGTCGGATCATCATTTTGCTTGCGTCTGGTTCATATTTGGAGCAAAATACCGCTGCGTTATCGCGATGCCCGCGCGGGTATTGACGGCCCGCTCCCTCCCCTTGGCCACGTCTAATGGCATTTTAAGAGTTATATCCGCACATGCGACAGATCTGGAGCTTGTAGCTGATGAGCTACACACCCTATATATCGGTTGTCATTCCAACTTTTAACCGCGTTCGACAGGTTCAGGCTGCCCTGACGAGTGTTCTGATTCAGACATATCAGGAGTTTGAGGTGATCGTCGTCGACGATGGTTCGACGGACGGGACCGGGGAAGCAGTTCCGCAACTGATCAACCGCCAACCCGGCAAGGGCAAACGAATTAGATACCTCTTCCAACCCAATCAGGGTCCGAGTGCGGCTCGCAACAAAGGGATCGCGGAAGCCTACGGAGACTGGATCGCGTTCTTGGACTCGGATGACGTTTGGTTTCCGGAAAAGCTCGAATCGCAAATTCGTGCCATAGAGGAGTTTAAGGATGAGTGCGGAGCATGCATCGCAGATGCCAGGCTAGTGGATGACCGTGGGCTGAACACGACGGCTTTCTACGAGAGTGGTAAGCACTATACAAAAACCACAGGAGTGATCTCTGACGCTGTTAAGAGGCTTGCAAAATCTTTTGATCACTTCTGGCTATCGGCCCTGCTGGTGCGCACCGACTTAGTTAAACGGGTTGGACAGTTTGATTCTCAACTCATGTGTTGTGAAGACAATGACTTCCTTTTTCGCCTATCTCTCGCCACCTCCTTTTGTTATGTCAACAAACCACTGTTGACGGTTGACCGTAGCCTCTCACCTCCAGGTTCGGAATGCCGACCCTGGGATCAAGCAGAGGTACTCCTCCGGGGTAAGCAGTCCATGTGTGAGAAATGGATGAAGCTGGATCTAAAGCTTACACCAGATGTGCGAAAAAGAGTTGTCCGGAACTTGCGGCAAACCTACAGCGCTTGGACAAATTGGTATCTAGAGAATCAACGATACGAAGAAGCACAACAGACTGTTTCTAAGGCTTTAGGTTATGAGATCACATTGAAACTTGCAATCAAGTATGCGATCACTCACCTTGCTCCTAATTTCGCGAGAAGGGTCTCGCCTAAATGCCATTTTTAGCTGCCAGATGGTCCGCACTTTGCTATCGCAGCTTTTGATTAGCTCTTGAAAACAGAAAATAACTGGTGAACATAAAACTCATTCTAAAACGTCTGACGCCTTATAAGTGGAGATATGAGGCACGAAAGCGGTTTATTTCGATGAGTGTAAGGCATCTTTATGGACCGAAATCTGTTCGCCTCTCGAGCAACGAAGCTGCAGTAACATGCGTACTCCGGAACGGGGACTATTATATCGAATCGTTCATCAGGCATTATTCCCAGATGGGCTTTCGACACATTTTCCTTCTGGACAATGGTTCAAGCGATCAAACTATCCCGATAGCAAAACGACACAAAAACGTCAGCATTTGTCAATCTACGTTCTCGATAGAAGCGAATCAGGGAATATTCAAAAGATACCTAGCGCAACACTCGGTCGAGGGAGGGTGGTGCCTAGATGTGGATATTGATGAATTTTTCGATTACCCATATTCGAACATAATTTCGCTAAATGAGTTTGTCGAATATTTAAACAGGAACGCATTCACGGCCGTTGTCACTCAAATGTTGGATATGTTTTCGGATAGGCCAATTTTCGAATTGGTGAAGAATTGCGAGGAGGAGGACTTAAGGACTGTCTATCCCTACTTTGCAATTTCCGAAATCACAAGAACGCGATATCGTGAGTCAGAAGTTGCTTTGAGGTATGGAAACAGGAATACGCTTTCTAACGAGGGTACGGAGCTTTACGACGGTGGTATACGTAAAACATTGCTTGGGGTCAACGAAATTAACGGGCATCCTCTCCTCTTGACAAAGCACTCGCTGTTTTTGCCCGCGAACCCGCTTGAGATTTTTCCTCACGTTCATTTCCAAAATAACGCGCGACTGGCCGATCTATCTTGCGTTCTGCTTCATTATAAACTGACACGAAATGCTTTGGCTTCCGCACTACAAAATAGGGAACGGATGCCCGGTATCGGAAAATATTACGACGCTATCATCAAGTACGTTACCGAGGAATCCGCTCATCAGATTAAACCGCATGCCACCATGAAGTTTCGGAGCACGAGCGATTTGGTAGACTGCGGTTTTTTGTTCGCCTCAGAAGGCTATCGGGAGTATGTGAAAAACATGTCGGCAAAGCAACTTTCGTGAACGATTGTGCGTTGCGCGATCTGGTTAGAAAGTTTGCCCATCAGTTCAGTTTGGATTTCTGAAAAAACTCCTAGGGTTTTTGAACACAATTGCACACACAAATTGTGAGAAAGGCCGCCAATTGCCGAATGCCGCAAGCGCGTGAAGTTAGCGACGGCCGTGTTTCAAAGAGAGCAGAGGGAACAATGCAACCATGTAATCGGCTAACCGCCAAGGAAATTCAGGTTGCGATGCTGGTCTGGGAAGGCCAGACTAATCGCGAAATCGCCAACGTCATTGGCACAACTGAGCAGGTGATTAAGAACTACCTGCGTAATACATTCGACAAACTCGGCGTCTGGAGCCGCCTGGAACTCGCGCTCTACGTCGCCGGTCATGGTGGCATTCACTGGCGCGAGCCCGACGCTTTGCAGTCTGGAACTGCCCCATCAATCGCAGCCGCCCCACATCCAACGCGGCAGACAGTGGAAGTCATGCCCGTCGAGCAGAATGACCAAAGGTCAAAGCGATCGGCGTTTAAGTCAAAGGTCCCGCCACGACTGATTTCGGCTTAGTTTTTCACAGTTGGAGATGGCAATCCGGAGAGCGGCGGGCGAATAGGAATCCGTGGCTGTTGCCGCTAATGCGCTCAAACCCATGTTATCGGTCGAGTTGACAGCCTGCCCTGCCTCAACACTAGTGCAGTGCGCTGTGGAAGGAACGCATGTATATGAAAACACACAGCCTGCGGTTTCCCGAAAATGGTTGACGTCCGAAGCGCCGCGGAGTACACACCTCCGACCACAAACGGTTGGTAGTGATTCATGCGGAGGAATCTCTTTGAATCGGACAGCTTGGTGGTCGCAGTAAATCGTTTAAAAAAAGGCCCAGCGTGAGGGGGTATCGACCACTGGCCAGGTGTGGACCGGGAAAGAAGTCTTGATTTTGTCTTAAGAGATGCTTCGTTCGAGCCTGCATGGCCGCTTGCCGGCAGGGCGGGCGCCGACGCGAAGTTCTAGTCACTGTCCCGCTCGGCCCTGAGGTTGGACGAACCTTGTCGGTTAAAGGTGGGGCACCATTACACCGCCGCATGATCGACTTGGGGCAGGCTACGTCGCAGTTACGCCTGCTCTCCAAGAAAGACTGAGCCTCGTGGCGATCGAGCTGGTGGAAAATGGCGGTGAACAACCGTAAGGATATTTAGCAAAGTTGTCTTACTCCCTTATGGCGTACGTTGCGCGTAATCCGGGCAAAGCCACCGTCCTGGTTGTCGACGATTCGCCCGAGATCCAGCGTTATCTTCGCATGTTACTCGAAGTGGACTCGCACCGGGTGGACACAGCCAGCAGTGGCTACGAAGCCTTGCACCTGCTTCGCCACGGATATGCGCCTGATGTGATGCTGCTCGACCTGCAAATGCCGCAAATGGATGGCCTGGAGACTCTGCGACAGCTGCAGGAGGTCCGGCCTAAGCCGAGGGTCATCATGTGTTCCGGCGTGGATGATCCCGAGAAGATTCGCGAGGCCGTTTCACTGGGCGCGGACGCCTATCTCGTCAAACCCGTACAACACTTGTATCTGTCGGCCGCGATTGATCGATGTATCGCGGAGGGTCCTCAAAAATGCCCGGCGGAACAGGTGGGAACTCATCTCTTCGTCGTGCCGTCGCCCAGCCCGCCGTGAGCAAACAGGCAATTTCAAATCCTGATTCGCACCGTGCTCTCGATGAATTGCCTGAGCTGCTTTCGGTCTGGCTCCGTCATCTCGATAAACTTCACTCCGATTCCAAACCCCGGCGTGCTGGTTACAACCTCGCCGCTCGCCCACAGCTTGAAATCCTTGACCCATAGAGCAATCCGCACTCGCGTCCCTTTGGCGAGAGGGTTGGGCATCTCCAAGAAGCATCCTCCTTGGCTGAGATCGGCGGTTCTGATGCGGATCGGAACAGACTCGCCGGTGCGATAAACCTCCACGGAATTGGCGCACTTCACTCTTGAGTGGGCTCGCCGATCTCGCGCATCGCGAACCATTGCGTCAAAGCCGGGTGGCGGCAAGGGAAAGTCCCACAGGCTTTTTTCCGGCGACAGACTGCGCAGACCTAAACGTCCCGCCTGGGCGCTGCCCGGTTCACCGACCCATCTGACTCGGAAATGAGCCTTAGTCGCGCCAGAGGTCAAACCCACGACGTCATCCACTTTCAGCTTGGCTTGGACCCCGCTCAGCTCGACCCCCTGCTGACTTACGTTTACGGTAAAGACCTTCTCAGAGAAGATCTGCCCATTGCTGTCAGTCCCGAAAATTCGCACGGGAACTCTGGTTTCCTTGCGGGGCTCTCGGCGCTTACCCATAAATCTGACCCGACTCATTCGTAACAACCGTGGGCCTAGGTGAGCTGATTCTACTTCAGACATCTTTGCCGCCCAATGAACGAATGGACCACTCAAGAGGGCAGCGTTGCGACCCGGCAAGGCAAAACGCTGCAAAAGCTTGCATAAAAGCCTGCTCCCTTGCGAGACTCGTTGCCGGAAGGCGCACTTTTACAAGCGTTTGACCATGAGCCTCCGGCATTCCAATTGCACTGGCCCCGGAGTGCGTCCGAGGTGTCTGTTATGTCCCCGGCCGGCGGTCGCAATCCGAGGAAAGAAATGACCACTAAAAAAGAGAGCTTCTGGATGGCCTGCGACTCAGTCGAACAGCTGCGGGCGGAATACGGACCATTCCAGACTCGCTCCGAGGCCGAGGCCGAAGCGCGCAAGCTGGGATTTGGCTTTTTGCTACGCTACGAGCACGTCATCGACGCCGACGAAAACATCCAGGAAGTGCGCTGCATCTTCATTGAACTGCCCACCGCGCACTCAGCGCCCACCGGACCAGTAGTCCGCAGGCTTCACACCCGCTGTGCCACCTGCGGCGAAACCTCAGTTCATGAGGAGCACTGGCAGGCTGAAGTGTGGGCCGACATTCATGAATTCGAACACATCCGGCATCGCGTCCGCCTGTTCGAGCAAACCCGTCGCGAAGGCCTCAAGGAAATCGGCGATTGGCGCGATCAGTGCGCGTGATCCCAACCCGGCTCTGCAAAACTCCATGATTTTCTGCTAGTCTGTTTTCCGTAACTCGGGCTCGAACGGCTTTCTCTGAGAATCCTAATGGTCTTGTTGACTTCGCTATTCCTCGCGCTTCTTCCTCTCCTTGGCATCCTCTATATAGTTATTTTCGGATCTCTGACCACGGTGGATGGGCTGTTCATGTCGCTGATCCTGCTCTCCATTTCAGCCATTCTCGGGTTGAACGTGCTGATTGAGCTTCGCAAAGGGAAGTCCGCATTCGCACCCAGCCGGAGTGCGCTTGCCCGGCAGCCTTTCGGGACGGTCACGGACGGGTCGCGACTGAAAACGCGCGGCAAGGTAAAGGAAGTCATTTTCTTCGAATCGAATGTCGGGCAGCCCAACAAATCAATCATCACCCTCACCGATGGAGGCGGCCCCTCCCAGACGCTCGCGCTCGAGGGAGACGTGCGCAACGCCCTTCCTGTGGGTCAGACGCTTGAGATCACCTTACGCAAAGAGGGTGGGAAAAACGTTTTAGTAGATGTTACCCACACCTGACACCCGAGCGGTTCGTAATCCCCGACCAGTCCGCTGAATGATTACGAACGTAACCCACGACCACAGTTCCGCCTCGCTCCCGCCTACAGTTCCATTAGAGAATTACCAACATCAGGGTTCGCGGGCGAAGTCCGCCGCGAAAGCGGAGGGGGAATGCAGCAGAGAGAGGAACAGACTGCACCGCCGCCCACTATGTTGGCGCGCGCGGAACAAATCCAGCGGGAGATTCAGCAGCTTTCCGGACGCGACCTGCAGTTGTGGTCGATCGTAATCCTCGTCATTGTCGTGCTCACAGCGGGCATGCTGGCGCTGGTTCTGCCGAACGTGATCTGGGCGCAGCGCGTCATCCGCATCGAACACATTTATCTGCCGCAGTTGTTCTTCGGGTTGATCTCACTGATTCTGCTTTTCAATATTTACCTGGTCGGACAAAAAATCACCCTGAATAATACTCGCCGGGCGCTGATCAGCGAGTTGGTCCTGAACGAGAGACTGGAAAGCCTCTCGCTGATTGATCCTCTAACCCAGCTGTTGAACCGGCGCGCGATGAACGAATTGATTCCCCGGGAAGTCGCACGAGCGAACCGCCTATCGAGCCACCTGACTTTCCTGACCATTGACATCGACGGCTTCCGCTCGGTCAACGCCAAGTTGGGGAACATCGAAGGCAACCTGCTGCTGAGAGAATTTGCCAAGTTACTTACCATGACGTTCCGGGGCGGTGACATCGTCTTCCGTCAAGGTGGAGACGAATTTCTTGTCGTTATGCCGGACACGAGCGAGGAAGACTCCGACTTTCCCGTCCGTCGCCTGCATCGCGCCCTCGAGCAATGGAACCTCAACAGTGGCAAGAGCTACCAGCTCTCGTTCAGCTGGGGAGTTGCAGCTTATGTGACGGGGAGCGAAGTCGAAGATGTGCTGCGCGCAGTCGACCGCCAACTCTACCAGAAGAAACACAATCTTGTTCCGGTGTTCTAAGTCCTGAATCACCCTCAGAAAATCAATGAGGACTATTGGCCCGTTATTGGACCTTGCTCTGCGAGTAAAAATCCACCAGATTCCCGTCCGGATCACGAAAGTAAATCGAACGGGTTCCCCATGGCTGTGTAGTGGGCGGCTTGACCCAGGTTTTCACCAGGGCCTGAAGTCTCCGGTACTCTTGATCGACGTCGGGGACCCTGAATTCTAGAATCAAGCTCTTGTTCATCGCCGCTTCGGCCGAACCAGGAATGTACTTTTCTTGTGCTTTCACTGAGAAAATCGCCAGAACTGCTCCCCCGGCGGTGCAAAACTCGGCATAGTCTTGAGTAGGCCTCTTGGCTTTAAGCCTCAGGATAGGTTCGTAGAACTCGACTAGTCGGTTCACGTCGTTTGTAATCACACAAGTGTTCACCAGTTTCGGCAGGCCTACAGAATCCGACGGACTACCGTCATTCATATGAAGGTGCGCAGCCGACCCGGTTGCCAACGCCGCTAGCAGAATTGCCGAGAACCACACACGATTTTTCGTCACGACTTTCTCCATACCGGATTCACATTGGACGTAAGAGGTCGCTCGGTAACTACTCCTGGGAGGGGAACTAGCTGCTACTTCTCTTCTCGCATCCACGGAGTAAAAGTAATCCCGACCAAGAGTCCTTCCGGGCTAATAAAACGAGTTACAGTTTGGCCCCACGGTTCTTTCTTGGCCTTGAGAAGCATGCGATAGCCGCGTGACTCAAGCTCCATGGTCGCGACTTCAACGTTCTCAACGTCGAACTCAAGCCAGGCTTGCGGGGCAGGGATCTCGTCTGGCCAGGAATCCTTGCCAAAACAGGATTGCGCCGCGTGAGCGAGTGGCCACAGAGCAAAGCTTTTTGCTCCATTCAGAGCTTCCGTGTGAAGATAGCCGCCTTCTTCCTGTTTGAAGAGAATGCCGAAAGTTCCCTCGTAAAGCTGTCGACTCGCCCCGTCTCGCACGATCGGACCAAACCCGGCAACAAATAGAATCTTGACGCCACCGATTTCTTTCATGGTCAAATAATACCCTGAGGACGTCATGGCGCATGCGGACGGAACACAAGATCAAACCATGGTTTCCAGGTCTTGCCGCCGTCAATTGATTTGACCGCGCTCTCACGAACGCCTCCATTCACCGGTTTCCAGGTGCCACGAACTAGGGGTTGTCCGGAGGCTTGGTGATCGACGCCGGTTAAAGCCATAGCACCAGCTTCGAAGTTGCCTTCGATCACCAGCAACTGGCCTCGATTGGTTACCCAACTCTGGTGCCAAACCTTCCTGGACGCATCAAAAATATTGAAGCTCTGACCTTTGTGTCCATCTGCGCCCTGGTAGTCTTCACGCAAAACACAGCCATCGAGGATAAGATCAACTCGCGTGCGCGCGACCCTGGTTGTTGGGTTATCGAAATCAAAAGCATCCCAATCACCGATCCAAAAGTCAAACTGTCGATATTCTGGTGCGACACAGGATGCGGGTTTGGTGGAGGCTGGCGGAGACGCTGTTGACGAGACAGCAGCCTGGTTTTCGATTCTGACGAAGAGGAAAACTAGGGTGACAATGCCACATCGAGCAATCGAGTTCATCTTGAGTCTCTCCTGGCGCCGCACGGGCGTGGATGCCCGCGTCTAATCGGCAAGTCAATCAGAGGACGCTTTGGGCAATGGCAACGAGGATTGGCCAAACACGTATCTCCATCCCCCTGGAGTCCGCACATAAGTGTCACTGAACCAGACCGTGCGGTCGAATGGCTTCCCGTTGTTTGTACCTTTCTCCCACAACTTGGCCGTAACCACCGCTACATCGCCCCAAACTCGGACGGTCTGGTCCCTGTCCTCTTGATGTTCATAAAGCACCTGCCCACCGCGCGCTTCATGAAGCAAATCGGCTTTGCCGTAAGTCTTGCCCGAACCGGTCACCAGCACGAAGTCATCGGCCAGTAGACGATCCATCGTGGCGGCATCGTTCTTCTTTACGGCCGCTTGATACTGGGTGTCGAGTGCAGCGACAGTTTTCTGATCATCAGCAACTGACGCGTTCGCAGCACTCACGACGGCAGCAAGTATGCCGACCATTACACCTCGCGCGAGTAACTGCGGAACCGCCGGCCAGTGGAATCGCCGGCAGCCGCTTCCGCTTGTACTCGAAGCGACAGTCCATATCGCAGTCGCGGCAGAAAGAAGCAATGGCTTAATGTTAATCTCCATGTTCACTCCCTTCGCGAAAAGGAATCGAAGTGCCGCGAGTGCCACACCATGGCACAATATCCCAGCCCCAATTGCAGCTAAAACCTATTTCCCGCCGCGCTCGTTAAAAAGAGGGTAGGGTATTGTCCCTACCCCTGAATCGCGGTTCAAATTCTTGACTTCGGAATCGCACCGTCGGTTCCCGTCTTCCACCTTCGATCATTTTGTTCCTGCAGCCTCAAGTGCAAGGCGGCTGAAGCCTGGAAGCTGCTTTCGCATGCTCTCAGTGAGAAAGACCCTGCGCGCATTGCCCGCGGCCTTTACCGCTGAAGAGGCAGCCGGGCTGCCGCTTCCGTCGAACACTGGAATCGCCAAGAAAGCGACCGCCACGCCCGTGTTTGTGTCGATGGCGGTCCCAGAAATCTCAGCGCGATCGTTGATCCCTTGGGCCAGGACCAGTGACAACGCCGAGCCAGGCAGGGCGAGCGCGTTGAGGTCCATCATCTTGCCGTCCTCGTAAAGGAATGCTCTCTGTTCGGTTGCGTTGATAGACTGACCCACTACTTGTCCTCGATCGTTAAGATCGAAAGCTACATCGTTCGTGTCGCCCGACAGCGGAGCAATCGGTCGCATCCCGCGCTCTTTGGTCCAAATGAAAGCGGTGGGATTAATCGGGGCATGTTCATCGCCGCTTGTGTTTGCAAAACCGACGACTACGCCTCGATTGTTGATGGCGACCGGAGTGTTCCACGCGTGACCTCCGATATTGCCTAGATCGGTGGGCGCGCCATTTTCCCAGAGCAAGGCATGCTTCGCACTCGCGCCCCCGACAGCAACGGAACAGAGTCCCGAGATCCCCACGACCTGGCCCTTATCATTGATCGCTGTGGCAGCCGAATCCGGGTCAGGAGCGAGCGGCGGAAGCTGTGTCATCTGGTTCAGTTTCGGCCCCCAGATGACCGCCTCAAACTGGAGGACTTGAGTGCCTGCGCAGGTTGGGTCGTGAATCGTGTTCTCCGCCCACCCTACCACGCGGCCCTGATTGTTGACGCCGGCGGCGTAACTGTCATAGCCGCCTAGCGTTGGAAGCTCGGACATCACGCCGTCCTGCCACGCAAATCCGCGACATATGTAGCCGTCGGGCCCAAAGAAAAATGCGGAGCAACTCCAAGCCTCTCCCAAAGGGTTCATATCCGCGGTTTCGGCAATGCCCACGATCTCGCCGCGGGTGCTGTGGTTTGGCCAAGCCACCGTGCTGTTGGGCCCTCCGAGGGTGCCGAGGTCGAACGGAGCTCCGACCCAGAGTTCAGCGTGCACGGCGTTGTTGTCGGTCAGATTGGAGCCGCCTGAGATCCAACCCAGATCGTTAATGCCAACCGCCCCTGTCGCTCGCCCGAGTGGTGCCTCGAGGTTGAACGCGTAGTATCTGGGTGGCTGGTGGTTTTTCCGGGACGCTTGCGCGACCGATCGAATCGGACTTGCCAGCGCCACGAATACGCTCACAGCAGTGATGCAGGTCAATATCCTGGATTGCATAGTGCCTCCTGATTGATTGGTTTTCTGCGGTTGAGGATTGAACTGCGGGTTACACTTTTTCGATCTCGCCTGCTTAGCAGGCGATGTTTCCGCGGAAAAAGGGCAAACAACGCAGCGCAAATCCGCATCAGCCGAAATAGATGCCAACCCGCTGGACGCTTGCGGACCTTGAAAGGCAATGCCATTCGCCACGAAGTAGTGGCGGTCCGAAAACGTCCACTTTGTTCCGCCGGATGGGCTACTATGAAATCGCGAGTTATGAATCTAGATTGGCAGGTGTGTTCGCGAGCCCGGCTGTCGCGCGATGCGCGTTTCGATGGCAAGTTCTTCATCGGCGTGCTCACCACCGGAGTTTATTGCCGGTCAATTTGTCCAGCACGCACGTGCCTGGAGAAAAATGTTCGATACTTTCCGAGTGCGGCGGCGGCGGAAGAAGCCGGTTTTCGACCTTGTCTGCGTTGCCGGCCCGAGTGTTCTCCCGGAACTCCCGCTTGGTTGGGAACTCCAAGCACGGTCTCGCGAGCGCTGCGGTTGATCAGCGAAACTGGCCTTGAGGATGGCGGTGTGGAAGTTCTCGCCGAACGCCTGGGAGTCGGCTCGCGCCATCTTCGCCGCCTGTTCCTCCGCCATCTGGGCGCAACCCCTCTAGCGGTAGCGCAAACGCGACGTCTGCACTTTGCTAAGAAGCTAATTGACGAAACCAGTCTGCCGATGAGCCAGATTGCGCTTGCTTCAGGGTTCGGTTGCGTGAGGCGATTCAATGCGGGCATCCGCAAGGTCTATCAGCGAACTCCAACCCAAATCCGCCGACTAGTGGGACAGGCGGCCCCGCAGCCGGAGAATCAGTATTTCTTCCGCCTTCGTTTCCGGCCGCCTTATAAATGGGACGCGATGTTAAAGTTTTTGGCAGCTCGCGCCACGCCCGGTGTCGAGGTAGTTGAAGCTGACACTTATCGCCGTTCCATTTCGTTGAACGGTGTCCATGGACATTTTGAGATCTCCCTTGACGAAGAGAACGTCGCCCTGGCAGCTCGGGTTCAGTTTGGAAATCCCCGCTCGCTCTTCTTCATCGTGGAGCGAATCCGCTCCATGTTTGATCTGAATGCGGATTGGGCGGCGATCTCGCGAGGTCTCAGAAGCGACCCTGAATTAGCGAAGCGGCTCGCAATTCATCCCGGCCTCAGAGTACCGGGGTGCTGGAACGGCTTTGAACTGGCGGTTCGAGCGATTCTTGGCCAGCAGATCACAGTAAAAGGCGCGACCGCGCTTGCCGGACGGATTGTGAAGACCTTCGGACAGCCGTTTCCCGCGGCCGGCAACCTCACGCACTTGTTTCCTGCACCTGAGGTTCTGGCCGATGTCAATCTCGCCAGCATCGGTATGCCCCAGGCTCGAGCTGAAACCATCCGCGCCCTTGCGCGTTCTGTATGCACTGGGCGGATCAACTTCGACGGCATCGTGGACTCGGATGCATTCCTCACCCGATTGTGTGAAATTCCCGGCATCGGGCGATGGACAGCGCAATATGTGGCGATGCGTGCCCTCGGTGAACCCGATGCTTTCCCATCGGGCGACCTCGGTCTACTGCGAGCCTTGGCTCTGGAGAGCACTGCTGAACTCGAACGTCGCGCCGAATCTTGGAGACCGTGGCGGGCCTACGCAGCCATGTACCTGTGGAATATCGCAAGCGACCGGCGCGACGGAAGCAGTTCTATCTCCGCCAAGTCTGTATCACCAGTGCCCAAGACCAGCCCAGATCTCGAGATGGAAATCAATACCGGGTAAGGATTACGGAATCGCAGCGGTGGCCTGGTTTGAATACATGCTCTCCACATTACTAGCGTCCACCGACGTCGTGACGTAATCGTAGGTTTGTCCGCTTTGAACTGAGCTATCCGTGTAACTGGTGGTTGTGTTCACGGATGGGTTGAGTCGGGCGTAAGTGCCGCCGGATGCCACACGGCGATACACGTTGTAGCCGATCACTTGCGAAGTGCTCGGGTCCCAGGTCAGTGCCACGCTGTGCGAGGATTGCTGTTGGGTTCCGCTTCCCGAGAGAATCTCGGTGCTCGGTGAATTGGAGGCGTTGCTATCAAATGCGACACTGCCGGGCGTACTGCCGGCAGTTTGTGGAGCGAACGTAACGGTGAAAGGAACGCTCTGTCCGGCTGGCACCGTCGCTGGGAAGGTAATTCCACTCAGTGAATATCCCTGGCCGTTCCAAGCCGCAGAGGTAACCGTAATGTCGGAACTGCCGGCGGTCAAAGTCCCCTGCTTGATGGAATTGCTGCCCACCGCCACGTTTCCGAAAGTCATCGTCGTAGGAGCCACCGCGAGCTGGCCGGGGCCCCCGCTGCCGCCCGTAGAGGCTTGCTTCGAGGCAGAGGAAACGCCCTGACAGCCGATGAGCGCAAGAACCGCTGGCACAGCTAAAAGACAGCCGAGACGACGAAACCGGAATGGGGTTGCTCTCTGCACTAAACAATTATCTGGACGGAACACCGGATCCGTCTAGAGGCCCCCCAGCCCTGACCTACAGCAGTTTCTGAGTACTACTTTGGTAACTCTAATACTCCTGATCCAATTGATTCCGCCAGAGTTACTGAGTTTTGAGATAAGGTATATATCCCCGTGTCTTAGTCTGCAGCCGATACAGCGAAGTGGTCGCGGTGATGTAGAGCGTGCCGTAATCGGCGCCTCCCCAAGCCAGATTGGCAGGCTGCTCCGGCATCACGATCGTCCCAAGTTTATTGCCTTTGGAATCCCAAATCCAGATCCCCTTTGGTCCAGTGACAAACAAATTCCCATCCTTATCGACTTTCATCCCGTCGGGCACGCCGTCGTTCTTCTCACCGGGCTCCTCACCGAAAATTCGCCCGTTTGTAAGCGTGCCATCGGCAGCGACGTCGTACGCGCGAATATTTCTCTTCTCGCTGTCGTCCACATAGAAACGTTTGCCATCGGGAGAAAAGGCCAACCCATTCGGTTGCGCCATGTCTTTGGTGACCAGCCTTATGTTGCCGTTGCCATCCAGTCGATAGACGCCCTGGAATGGGATTTCCTGTTTCTGTCCGTCAACCAAGTCAAGCGTCGGATCAGTAAAATAGAGTGCGCCATCCGGACCCACGATAACGTCGTTGGGACTATTCAATTTCATGCCTTGATAGCGATCGGCCAGAATCTTGTAATTCCCATCAGGAGTTACCGCGATAACGGCACGCAAAACGCTCGCGCAGTCGATGAGCCGATGCTGACGGTCGAAGGTATTGCCGTCGGGATCGCCCAGTGCGATCAGTACTTCTTTCTTGCCGTTGGGATACACGCGAAAGATTTTGTTGAAGGTCTCGTCGCTCACATAGACAAATCCTTGTGGATCCCAAACTGGCCCCTCGGTGAATCCGAAGCCGGTGGCCACAACACTAGGCCGGGCGTTGTGATCCAGCAGATCCCAAAAAAGTGGTGAGGCCGCCTGTAGCAGAAATTCTCGAGGGGGATGGGCGGCATTCACGGAGACCCGGTTCTGGAAAGCGACCAGCAACAAAGCTGCACAAACGCAGCTGCACATGACTGTCACTCTGCCATTCACAAGTGCGTCTTTTCTGAGCCAAGTCGATTCCTTAAACGGTGAACATTCCGGCCCGCTATTCATCGACTTCCCCCAGGGGTGTTGCTTCGCCCTTCTTTGCCGAGCTCATGAGAAAGCTTACGAGATCGTCTAAATCCTTGGTGTCGAGCGTCGACTCATAGTTGGAAGGCATGAGCGGCTGTGCGTTGTACTCGAGCCGATCAATGTCGGCCTTCAGAAAAAAGTGGAAGGTGCCGTCCAGCGACTGTAGCTGCAAGGAGAAATTATCTTCGTTGCGTATTCGGCCGGTGTAATGCTGACCAGCACGTGTGATCACTAACGTACTGCGCGTTGCTGGCCCCGGCTGTGTGATCGCTGTTCGTATCTCCTGGGCCGAATGCGTGCTCCCATAACCGGTCAAGTCCGAGGCGATAAATCCACCAATGCCTGCAACCATATGGCAGTCGGAACAGCCCGCCTTTGTGTCGAAAAGCGTCTTTCCGCGAGCCGGATTACCGGGCAGCGCTATCAGTTTGTTTGTTCCCTGAAGCGTTCGAAGATAGGCGACCACGGCGCTGACGTCAGAAGTGGCGAGCGAGTGGAAGGCCGGCATCCCAGTTCCCGGCACTCCTTCCTGAACGATATGCGTGAGTTGAGCGTCCGAGAGCTTTTGTACTTCGGATTTCGTAGCGATGTTCGGTGCGCGCTCGCTGCCTCGGCCGTCCAGCCCATGACAACCGGCACAGGTGGAAGCAAAAACTTTCTGTCCCAGAGTATTTGCGGAATTGAGTTGCGGCTTGGTTCTCGAGGACTGCTGCGCGACGGATTGCAGCACAACCACCAAGGCGGCGCCGGCCAGCGCTGCTGAAAGGAACAGAAAGAATCGCTTCCGAATGTGACTGCTCCTTTTGAAATACTCTGCGGGAAAGCGAAGTCTCACGCAGGTCCTATGGAAAGCGGCCAGGAGCCTAGAAAAAGAACTTAGCCCCCACTTGCATAATGCGTGGGTCGCGCGCGCCCGTCACCACCCCGAACGTGGAGGAGTTGATCTCGCCCGTGGGGTTGGTGAACTGAGCGTGGTTGAACAGGTTGAAGGCTTCAAAGCGCAATTGAAGTTCCTTGGATTCGGTGATCTTGGTTGTCTTCAGTAACGCCATATTCCAGTTGTTGAGGCCGGGGCCGTGAAAGAAGCGCCGCGAAGAATTTCCAAATTGCCCAAGTGCTTCATTGCTGAACAGTGAAGTGTCGAAATACGTGCCGCCCTTGCGGGGGTTGGTTGTCGCCAGCACGTGTCCGCCTGAAAAATTCGGAACGTCAACCGGAATCGCGTTGGCTCCAATCAGCGAGTTGTCATCATTTTCGCTCATCGTGATCGGCAGCCCAGTGGCGAAGTTCGTGACCCCGGACAGACTCCACCCACCGACCATCCGCTTAGCCCAGCCTGCGCTGACATATTTGTCGAAGGGCATCAGCCAGTTGTAGCTGAAAACGAAATTGTGCATCACGTCGAAATTGCAAAGGGAAATGCTAAGGGCCGGATTAAACGGATTTGTGGAATCTTGCAGGCCAGATGCGTTGTCCATGCACTTACTGTACGTGTAGCCGGCTAGAAAGCTTAACGAACCGCTGTTGTGGCTGAGGCTGGCCTGGAATGAGTTGTAATGCGAGTTCGCCACCGTGGAGACGAAGGGATTGGTATCAAAGAGCGGCCCAAGCGGCCGCACGGCTGGAACGACCTGCCCGGAGGCGGTTACCCACGGGGTGCTGGTTCCGATGCTGGTTCCGCCGGGCCCAACGGTCACCGTGAACGGTGGAGTTTCGCTGAACGGGCCGCATGGACCCGCGAAGTTTGGATTGAGGTTAGCCGGATTGTTCAGGAACAGGCACGCGGCCGGATTCGCTGGATTGGCCTCGATAGAAGTAACCAATCGATGGCCTTCGTTTCCCACGTAGCTGGCGGTAAGCACGGTGTTCGATCCGAACTGCCGTTGAACGGAGAACTCATAGTCCTCGGAATAGGGCAACTTATTTTGGTGGTCGAAAGAGAAGTCATAGGAGAGAGGCTCCACTTGCGCCCAAGGGAAGGTCGTGTCGGGATTCGAGGGCGAAACGTTAGTTGGAGGGTATGGAAAGGGAAAGCGTTGTCCCACGCTTTGGCCACTGGAACGGGTTATGTACGGGGACTCGAGAAGCGGCGGGGCAGCGCTGCCGTAGTACAGGCCATAGGGTGGATCACCGACCTCGAGGAACTGCGAGAGATCTTCGACCGAGGTGTAATACAGACCGAAGCCCGCTCGAATGCTGGTCTTGGCGTCGGGGGAATAGGCGAAGCCGAGGCGAGGCGAGAAGTTGTGCCACTGTGTCGGAGCTAAAGTTCGGGGCACTCCCGGATCGCCGGCAACCACATAGCCCGGAGGCGCTCCAGGGAACTTTACCGACTGCTTGCCGGGGATAATCGTCTCGATTTTGTTTTGCGTGTCGTACCAGGGCATGCTGGCTTCCCAGCGCAAGCCATAATTGAAGACGAAGTTGGAAGTCACGCGCCAGCTATCCTGCCCATATAACGCGTAATACTTGCTGCGGGAATCGAGGATTTGCGGACTTGCCTGGGTCAAGCTGTCGGGAGCACCAATCAGAAAATCCGCAAAATCGATGCCTGTTTCCGAACCAGAGAAGCCGTACTGGCCGTTTTCGGCCGCAAGGTTCCTTTCGTTAATCTGATCGTAATGGAATTGGCCACCGAATTTGAACGAATGGGTGCCCATCACCTTGGTGAAATTATCCAGCACCTGAAAGGAATTGTTGTATTGCCGGGTGCTGACCTGCGGAACACCGATCTGAAAGTTATTGAAAACGAAATAAGGCACGCCTTCGAGACTGGGCGCGATCGGACTGATTCCGCCAGTGACTGCGTTCCAGGGGGTGACGAAACCTAAGTTAGCCAGACTGTATGCTGATCCAACTCCGCCTTGAGGTTCCGCCAAGGCAAGCGTATTCCGCAAATAGCTGAAGCGGAACTCATTGACCGCATAAACGCCGAAGCTCTTCGTATCGCCCAGATTGACCAACTGGGCGCGCCCGGCGGTCGTGGCGTTGTAGGCGAAACTCTCCGCCGGAACAGTTGCTCCGCCATTGGGGAACGGCGAGTTCAGCGTGTAGTCATCGATGAAGTAATAAGCAAACAGATTACCGAAGCGGGTATTTTGATCAACCCGAATTCCTCCTTTGTTGTCGCTCAGTTTTTGCGCGTAGGCCGATGTCACAAAGAAGTTATTGGGCGCGTTCGGTTGCGGGATCAAGTTGAGCTTCAGCATATCCACCGCTACGGGCGACCATGCCTTCTGCGGGATGAGCGCATTGGGAAATACACACTGCGCACTGCTGGTGCAGCCCTGGGTGTAATAGGCCTCCTGGTCGGTAACCGAATAGCCTAGACGTTGAGATAGCATGTTTGCCCAGGACGGCCCGTTGACAACGCCGGTCAGCGAACTAGCCGAATCCGAGAAGTCCCCGGTAAAGTTCGCGGGCGAAGGCATCTGGGTATTGACCGTCGGCGCCTGATTCTGGCGCCAGCCCTGATAGTCGACGAAAAAGAAAGTCTTGTCTTTCTTGATCGGACCTCCGAAGGTGCCGCCAAACTGGTTCTGTTGAAATACTGGAGTCTTGTCCGTGGGCAGCGAGTAGTAGTTCTTCGCATCGAGCACGGTGTTGCGCAGGAATTCAAATCCACTTCCATGAAACTGGTTGGTGCCGGACTTGGTGACGACGTTGACCTGTCCGCCGCTGTAGTTTCCATATTCAGCATCAAAGTTGTTCGTGATGATGCGGAATTCCGAGATTGAGTCCAGGTTTGGAATGATCGCGGCTCCGTTGGTCTTGCCTTCCTCGACGTTCGATCCGTTCACCATGAAGCCATTTGCAGCCTCGCGTTGCCCGTTCACCGACTGGTTTCCCGAGTTCAGCCCGCCGTCCACAGGGCGGTCGTTGACGCCAGCCATGCCGGTATCGATAGCGTTGTAGGGAGAAACGCCTGGTTGCAACGCCAGCAGGTCAGTGAAAGCTCTGCCGTTCAGGGGAACTGCGGTCATGGTCTTGCCGGTTATCACTTCGCCCATCTGAGTGCTTTCCGTCTCCACGTGGACAGCGTCAGTTCTGACCTCGACCTTCTCGTTGATCGTGCCCACCGTAAGAGCCGCATCGACTCGCAGAGCGGAGTTGGCATTGATCACCAGCCCGCTCTCGGTATAGCTCTTGAATCCAATCTGGCTTACCTGCAAGTCATAAGTGCCGACGGGAAGGGCGGGGAGACTGTAAAAGCCCTTCGCATCGGTAGTGACCGTGGTCTTGACTCCAGTCTGCGTATTCGTTGCGACCACCGTGGCACCTGAAATCACTGCGCCGCTAGGATCGGTCACGATCCCGGAAATGCTGCCGGCGATGCTGGCCCAGGTGAGTCCGATTGCCAGAAATAAAAACAGGCACACTGCGACGCTAGTACGCTGACCATGACGCATGCCCCGACCTCCAGTCAGACGAATGCATTGCCAGACTCGAACTCTCTCATCTGGTGAAATTATGTCTTGAAGTTGTGAAAACATTTTTACTGTCTGACACGACGGTTTATCTCAATTATGGTGGGAATGTCAATAACTTCTTGAACGAATTAAAACGTTTTACAAGCGGCCAGCCCCGCTGTCCAGGGGCAGGCCGCTGGCAAGCAGATACATTCCCTTATTTCTGCTTTACTGCGACAGCGGAGATTTCAATGCGAGCGTTGTTCACCAGGGCAGCCGCCTGGATAGTTGCGCGCGCCGGCTTCGGATCGGGCAGAAATCCTTTGTAGACCGTGTTCATGTCGCCGAACTCGTGAATGTCCGCGAGGTACACATTTACGGAGACGATATCTTTTAGCTCAAAACCTGCAGCCTTGATCACTTTCTGAATGTTTTCCAGCGCCGTCTTAGTCTCGGCGGCGATGCCACCTGTGACCAACTTGCCGGAGTCATCCGACCCCTCCTGCCCGGCGATGTACAAGGTGTTCCCGGCGACAATTCCATCACTGAAGGGTAAGCCCTTGGCATTGGACAAATTCACTGCCCGGTGTTCCTGCGCGCGACCGAACTCGGCGCATAGAATTGTGAGAGCAATTCCAAAAACCAGGACGGAAAGTCGAGCAACTTTCTTTTTTATTCTCATTGTTCTCCTTTTCGATACGCGTGGGTGTGGCCCTTCCCTAGGATGAAAAACAGTGTTAGAGTCCGCGCACATATATACAACAGGGAGGATGGGATGAACAAACTCATTCGCTTTGCGAGATCACGTAAGAACGCTGTGCTTGTCGCTGCAGCGTGCCTGGTTTGCGCGATCGTGAGCCGCGGGCCGCTTCACGCTCGGTCGGTCGTCAGCACACCGTCCGGGTCTGACAACTCGGCTTCGCTGATTGCGGATTTTCGTCGCGTCGAAGTGGCTTCCGTCTCGGACGCGCTTGAACAGCTCACCGGGAAGCGGATGTACATGAGTCATCGCATGCGGCCGATCTTTACCGCGAAGTTCGCGGGTTTTGCACGGACAGTTCAGCTCAAGAAAGATGAAGGCAATAACGACCCGGCGGCGCTGAACGGAATGCTGGAGGCCATCGATCAAGGCTCGACCGATTCGGTTTACGTAATGGCAGTGGAAGACGGCGCAGACATTGCAGGCATGGGCGGGTTGATGGGTACTGCAATGGCGGCGCGTGGCTACACTGGTGCTGTGATCGACGGAGGAGTGCGAGACGTTGCTTATCTGCAGAAGATCGGCTTTCCAGTTTTTGCCACGGGCATTGTGCCCTCGACCTCGGTGCACCATTACCGTTTTGCAGGCGCGCAAATTCCAGTCAGCTGTGACGGTGTCGTGGTCAATCCTGGCGACATTATCACAGCTGACAGCGACGGGGTCGTAGTAGTCCCCGCCGGCACGGCTCAGGAAGTGTTAAAACTTGCGCAGCAGCTCGATTTCAAGGAGCATTCCATGTATCCGCAGATCGAACAGATGAAGTCGATCGAAGAAGCAGTCAAAAAGTCTGGCCGGCTGTGATGCAGCGCTGTTGCAGAAAATCAATTTTCATCAGATAATTCGGACTTTCATTTTCAAACCGGAAGCGAATATGTCTGATGTTTCGGGACGCAGTTACAACATCACGTCATTGCAGAGAGGCCTGCATCTTCTTCACCTCTTCAGTGAATCTCCGCGCGGATTGACGGCGAAGGAGGTCGCAAGTCTTTCCCGCCTTCCTGTCAGCACGGTGCACCGCTTCCTCATAAACCTGCTGCGAGCGGGATTTCTGAACTGCGGAGGAGATGGTGTGTACCATTTGGGAATTGCGTGCTTCGCGATCGGGCAGGCCGCGCTGGGCCAGTTCGATATTCGTCGCCTCAGCCTGCCTTATCTTCAGGAACTGAATCATCAGACGCGCGAAACCATCCACCTCACGGTGCGGCACGGGCTGTCCGCGGTCTACGTCGAGAAACTCGATTCGCCGGAACAACTACGAATTTATTCGCGAATCGGGGCAGGAGTTCCTCTATATTGCACTGCCGTTGGCAAAATCATGTTGGCTTACATGCCGAAGGACGAGCAGGATAAAGCTCTTCTCCAACTTGAAATAAAGAGGCTAACCCCGAATACCGTCGGGAGTCTGCAGGAGCTGCAGACGGAATTGTACCGGGTTCGCAAAAACGGATACGCCTGCGATATGGAAGAGCACGAACTGCACATTCGGTGCGTCGCCGCGCCCATCTGGGATCACACTGGCGGCGTATCGGCCAGCCTCAGCGTGACCGCGCCTATGGTGCGAATGCCGGCCAGCCGTTTGCGGCAACTCGCGCCCTTGGTGCAAGAGGCCGGACTCCGAGTCTCAATCGAATTGGGTTATCCGAAAAACGGCCAGCCAGGAAACGCCTTGGCATTGCGAAAGGGCGGAATCGCGGAGGCTCGAGTTGCGAATCGACCTTGATGAGTGGCCGGTCGTGATCCGTATGGTAATTCAATTACGAAACGCCCGACGATCTCGTAGAATGCGAACGACGTTGAATATCTGCGTTGTGCTGACTTCTCTGATCGCTTTCGCGTACGAGAACTCGCCAGTCTCACCCATATCCGCAGCCATCGATGTGCGTAATGAGGACCTGCTGGTTCGGCCGCCCTCTGCGAACTGGGTCTCCTACAACGGAGATTACTCCGGGCGGCGCTACAGCAGCCTTGCCGAGATTAATACGACGAATGTGGGAAGGTTGCGGGCGGAATGGGTGTTTCATGCGCGAAACACAAGCCGGCTCGAAGTCACTCCGGTGGTAGTGAATGGGGTTATGTTCGTAACCGCGTCCAACAGCGCTTTCGCTCTCGACGGAAGGACTGGGCGTGAGTTGTGGGAGCATTCACGACCAATCAGCGCGGGGTTAATCGACGACGCATCCCGACACATAAACCGTGGCGTCGGAGTATGGCGAAACCGAGTCTATATGGAAACTGACAATGCGCATCTGCTGTGCCTGGACGTGCGCTCGGGGAATGTGATTTGGGATGTAGCTTACGCCGACTGGAACAAGAACTACGGCGCCACCAGTGCCCCTCTGGTGGTGAAGGACAAAGTGCTGGTCGGGACTTCCGGCGGCGACGACGGGGTCCGCGGTTTTGTGGCCGCCTACGATGCCGTTACCGGAAAACTGGCGTGGCGATTCTGGACTATTCCCGCGCCGGGCGAATTCGGCTCCGCCAGTTGGCCGGGCAATTCGTATCTGCACGGCGGGGGCACCACCTGGATGCCGGGAACTTACGATCCGGAACTCAACACGATCTACTGGGGCACAAGCAATCCTTCCCCGGACTTTGAAGGCAGCGTGCGCCCGGGAGACGATCTTTACACCGATTGCGTCCTCGCACTCGATCCGGACACGGGAAAACTAAAGTGGTATTTCCAGTTCACCCCGCACGATCTTTTCGACTATGACGGCGTTGAAACCCCCATCCTGGTCGACGCGAATTACAAAGGCCAGTCCCGCAAGCTTCTCGTCCAGGCCAATCGCAACGGCTACGTTTACGTACTCGATCGCACTGACGGAAAGTTTCTGTCCGCCACGCCCTTCGTCGAAAAGCTGAATTGGGCAAAGGGGATCGACGCCCAGGGCCGCCCCATTCGCACAGAAGTCAAGCCCGCTGTCGATGGCGCGCGCGTGTGTCCCGGATATTCGGGAGCGACCAACTGGTTCGCGCCCTCTTTCAACGAATCTACCCGCCTCGTCTACTTCATGGCCTTGGAGCAATGCGAAACATATTTTTCGAAGGCTCAAGCGCAGCGTTTCAAAGAAGGTGAGATGTACTATTCCACCGGCGTAAAGCACATCCCCGGAGAACCTTCGCAGAAAATTCTCATCGCCTACAATCTCGACAGCGGTTCCATTGCCTGGAAGTATCCTCAGATCGGCCGCGCTCGTTCCTCGGGTGGCACCATGACAACCGCTGGCGGCCTGGTTTTTTTCGGCGACGATTCGGAATCCTTCGAAGCCATCGATTCGCAAACCGGCAAGCCTTTGTGGCACTTCAATACCGGCCAGGAGATCAGCGCCTCGCCGATGAGTTACGCAATTGCAGGCAGGCAATACGCCGCGATTGCCGCAGGCAGCGACGTTTTCAGTTTCGCATTACCGTAATCACGTATTCGCAAGTAAAGGAGCACATCATGCGCCTCAATTCAAAGTGGAATCGTCGAGGTTTTCTCGGCGGCGTGGCCGCACTCGCAAGTTTGTTCGCCATGCCGCGGCGAGCATTCACCCTGAATAGCCCCGCAAACAAGAGCACCGGAGTCGCTGGCTTCGGAGAAACCGGCAATCCCTACGAAGAGCTGGGCGTGACCACCGTCATCAACGCCGAAGGCACCATGACCATGCTCGGCGGATCGCTGATCCGCCCTGAAGTCGAAGTCGTCATGGCTCAGGCCTCGCGCCATTTCGTCCACATGCCTGGCCTCGAAGAGGCAGCAGGGAAACGCATCGCGCAGATGCTCAAGTTGCCCGATGGATACAGCGCGCTGGTGACCTCGGGAGCAGCGGCTGCAATTCAGTCGGGATTGGCGGGCATCCTCACCGGCGACAACGAGACGCTGATCAAACAACTCCCCGACCTCACCGGCCTGAAGTCCGAGGTCATCATTCAGAAATCCCACCGCAATCCCTTCGATCACCAACTACGCGGTACCGGCGTAAAGCTGATCGAGGTCGAAACTCGCGATCAGTTGCGCTCCGCCGTGAACGACCGCACGGCCATGATGCACTTCACCAACTACGCGAACGATGCTGGGCAGATCAAAGTCGACGAATGGGTCAAGCTCGCCAAGGAATATAGGCTGCCGTGTTTCAATGACGCCGCGGCTGATACTCCGCCCATCTCCCATCTTTGGGATTACACCAACATGGGCTACGACCTAGTCTCATTCAGCGGGGGCAAGGCGATTCGCGGCCCGCAGTGCGCCGGCTTGCTCATTGGCCGCCAGGACCTCGTTCATTACGCCTTGTTGAATAACAGTCCTTACGAAGATACGCTGGGCCGCGGCCAGAAAGTAGGCAAAGAAGAAATTATTGGAATGATCAAGGCCCTCGAACTCCACCTCAAAGACGACTACGACGCTTTAGACAAAGAGTGGCAAGACCGGCTGGAGTTGGTTTCTCGGGAAGTCACAAAGATTCCCGGCGTGACCACAAAGTTCTTCACGCCCGCCATCGCCAATCACGTTCCGCACATGCAAATCATCTGGGACTCGAGAATTTCTCTGACTCCGAAAGAAGTCTCGCAATTTCTGAGGAATTCGAAACCTTCGATCATGATGTCGTCCGGGGAAGAGAAACCGGGGCTGGCGATGAACTCGTTCATGTTGCAACCGGGAGAAGACCAGATCGTCGCGCAGCAACTCTCGGGCATTTTGCGCGAGCACTCGTCCTGATCGAATCAGAACGAAAAGAACGCATGATGCGCAGCACTCACAACGCGACGACCAAGTTAAGGCACCGGCATTCGGAGCTTCGTCCCCTTTTTCTGCAGCCAGGCGTTGAACTCCTCCACCATCTGCCTGGTCCATTTTGCGTCGATCTGCCCCGGCGTGTACTTGCCTTCGCGCAGCATCGTGTGACCCCATTCGTCGACCAGGTGATCCATTTCTGTGTCGTCGGCAACTTTCTCCGCCAGTTGAGGAGGAACAAAAGTGATTCCTTCCGGATCGCCGATCGCAATATCTCCCGGCATCACTGTCACTTCTCCAATGCGAATCGGAACATTGATTCCTGTGAGCATCACGTTCTCCAGCGCCGATGGATCAACTCCGCGCACATAGCACTGGAATCCCGCGATTTCCTGAATCCCCGTAACATCGCGGACGGCGCCGTTTACGATCAGTCCGTTGTGACTTTTGGCGTAGATCGCCGTCGCCAGATTGTCGCCGATAATTGTGCCGTAGCGGATTTTTCCGAACAGGTCGACGACCAGAACGTCGCCCGGTTTCAGAATGTCGATGATCCACGAGTTCTCGTCGCCAATGCGATTTTCTTTTTTGCCGTTGGCGCGAATCACCGAATCCACATCCGGACGCAGCGGCATGAACACCGCCGTCACCACCCGGCCCACAAGCCTCGCTCCCGGGTTGATCACCTTCCATCCGCCTTCGAACTGGTTGCGATAACCGGCATCCTGCAACACATCCCAAGCTTCGTCGGCGGTGACGTCCTTCAAACGCGCCAGCACTGCGTCCGCCACATTGGGACGTCCGTCCGCAAAGCGATCGCCGTGCCACTCCGGCGTAAATTCAACTCGCTGCTCTTTCGAAAAAAGATCGAGCTGTGCATGCGCCGGAAGAATCAGCGCAAGCCACAAAGAACATGCGACCACAACCAAAGCGGTTCGAGTCATAGATTTTCCGCGTCACCATCGAACTTCATAATGACGGCGAACGTATCACAACGTTGCCGGTACAACAATTACAAATCAGGGATGTCGATGCGGTTTTTCGCGAACTCGTAAATCATGGCGAAATTGAATATTCGATCAAAAGACGAGTGCATGTGGGATCTGGTGAGCCTCGGCGAAGTCATGCTTCGGCTTGATCCGGGCGACGACCGCATTTCAACAACGCGCCACTTTCGCGCCTGGGAAGGTGGAGGCGAATACAACGTTGCTCGCGGCCTGCGGCGGTGCTTCGGCATGGACACAGCGATTGTGACGGCCTTCGCCGATAACCCCGTCGGCCGCCTCGTCGAAGACCTGATGTTGCAGGGCGGCGTGAGCCAGAAATATGTCGGGTGGGTTCCTTACGACGGCGTTGGCCGAAGCGTGCGCAATGGCCTGAATTTCACGGAACGGGGCTTTGGTGTTCGCGCTGCGCTCGGTTGCTCCGATCGTGGCCACACTGCCATTTCCCAATTGAAGCCCGGCGAGGTCGACTGGGATCAGATCTTCGCCAAAGACCGCGTACGCTGGTTCCACACCGGAGGAATTTTCTGCGCGCTTTCCGAGACCACTCCGCTGGTTGCCCGCGAAGCCATGGAAGCGGCAAAGCGCGCGGGCACTATCGTTTCCTACGATCTCAACTATCGTCCCTCGCTGTGGAAGTCGATTGGCGGGAAAGCCAAAGCTCAGGAAGTAAACCGGAGCCTGGCTCCGCTCGTTGATGTCATGATCGGGAACGAAGAAGACTTCACCGCAGCCCTCGGTTTCGCAGTCGGGGGTCTGGACGCGCATCTCTCCAAGCTCGATCCGGCTAACTTCGAGCGAATGATCCAGGCCGTGGTTCGCGAATTCCCCAAGCTCTCCGTCGTCGCCACCACTCTGCGAAATGCGAAAACTGCGTCCGTGAACGACTGGGGAGCCATTTGCTACGCCGACGGAAATTTCTACCGCGCGCCCACGCGAGAAAATCTGGAAATCTTCGATCGCGTCGGAGGCGGCGACTCTTTTGTCTCCGGACTAGCCTACGGATTTCTGTCCGGCAAAGACGCGCAGTGGGCCGTCGAGTGTGGCGCAGCCCATGGTGCGCTCGCCATGACCACGCCTGGAGACACTTCCATGGCTACGTTGTCCGAAGTCCTGCAGGTGATGAAAACTCAGACGGCGCGAATCGAACGCTAATGACAATTTGAACCAAGAGCCAAACATGACCATCGAGAACGTAATTCGAAGAATCGGAGAGATCGGCATCGTGCCCGTAGTACGTGCCGCCACCGTCGAAGAGGCCAACCGCGCCGTGGAAGCGATCTGCGCCGGGGGCATTCCCATTGTCGAAATTACCATGACCGTACCCGATGCGATCACGGTCATACGCCAGGTCGCCCGCGAATACGGCAGAGAAGTTCTAGTCGGCGCCGGAACCGTCATCACCGCCGCCCAGGCCGAGCAGTGCATCGCAGCCGGCGCGGAATTCATCGTGAGTCCAGGATTGTCTTTTCCGGTGCTTTCGGCTGCCCACTCTTGCGGGAAGCTCGCGATCCCCGGAGCCCTCACGCCTACCGAGCTCATGAACGCGCACCAGAACGGTGCCCGCCTGATCAAGATTTTTCCTTGCGGAAACGTCGGCGGCCCAAAATATCTGAAGTCTCTCAAAGCTCCTTTCCCTGACGCGGCGCTCATTCCAACCGGCGGAGTCAACGCCGCCAACGCCGCCGAGTTCATCGCCGCCGGAGCCTTCGCCCTCGGCATTGGCGCAGACCTGGTCAACGCCGCCGCACTGCGCGAAGGAAATCTCGCCAAAATCACAAACTACGCCCGCGAGTTGGTCGGAGCAGTACTCTCGGCTAGGAAATCCGTCTCGTAAACTTTTGCCCTGTCATTTCGAGCGTAGTTCCGACCTGCGCCCCGCGCAGGACGGAACGCAGTCGAGAAACCTGCTGTTTCCCGGCCAGAACAAGAAAGCGCATTTACGCTACTGGTTCACGCCACTAGCCAGGAACCCGCCATCCACCACCAGCAAAGTGCCGGTCACAAAGCTGGCCGCATCCGACGCAAGAAACACCGCTGACCCAACCAGTTCTTCCAGTTCGCCAAATCGCTTCATCGGAGTGCGCAACAGAATCTCCTGCCCACGCGGCGTGCCCATGACGAGCTTTTCGGTCAACGGCGTACGGAAATATCCCGGTGCGATCGCATTCACGCACACTCCATGTCGCGCCCATTCGATGGCCAATGATTTTGTCAGCGACGCCACGCCGGCTTTACTCGCGCAGTAAGCAGCCACTTCATACAGCGCCAGGAACGAACCCATCGAAGCAATGTTGATGATGCGTCCATAACCGCGTTCAATCATGTGGCCACCGAAAACCTGGCACGCTCGCAGGGTACCCGTAAGGTTAGTGTCGAGCAGCTTGTTCCAGTCGTCTTCGGAAAGTTGCAGCGTCGGAGTGCGCTGGTTGAAGCCGGCAGAATTCACCAGAATATCGACTTTGCCAAACGCCTCAATCGTGGTTTGCAGAACATGCTCGAGCGATCCCCGGTCAGTAACATCCGAAGTCACGCGCAGCGATTTTCGCCCAAGCGATTCAATCTGTTCGGCAGCAGCTTTCACCTGATCGATGCGCCGCGCCGTCGGAACAACGTCTGCCCCAGCTTCAGCCAATCCCCGCGCCAGCACGTGGCCGATCCCGGAACTTCCTCCAATCACAACCGCCACTTTTCCATTCAGGTCCAGCCGGCTGTAACCCATAATCCTCCGTTGCGCTCCCGCCTCAAATTCGTCGCAGCAATCCCTGCTCTGTTTCCTTCGTGTTGCGGACCAGCAGCAACACCAGAATCATTCCCACAACTGGCACCAGTCCCGCCACGATCATAATCGGATCAAACGCATGCGTCGCCGTCGCTACCCGTGCATCTGAAAAATATCCAATCAGTTTGAACGCCACGATGGTTCCGACTCCGGCTCCCGTGCCGCCCAGCCCGCTGACGGACGCGACCGAATCGCCGTAATAAAGATCAGACGGCAGCACGTTCGCCATGGTGCTGAAACATGCATAACAGAAAGTCGCAACCGCAAAAAGCAGCGTAATCAGGTAAAGATTCGCGGTAAGAATTGTCGGAATCAGCAGCATGACTCCGATGCCGCCAAAAACCACCAGAGCTTTGCGCGCCGCGCCCAGCGCCCATCCACGCCTGATCAAATATCCCGACACCCCGCCAGAGAAAAAGTTTCCCAGGTCGGCCGCAATGAAAGGGATCCACACCGCGATCAACCCGCTCCTCAGCTCGATGCCTTTTGCGACTAGGTAGATGGGAAACCAATCGGTGACAAAGAACCACACCGGGTCAGTGAAAGTCCTGGCCACGATCGTTCCCCACGTCTGCGGAAGTTTCAGCAGGTCTCGCCAGCGAGTTCGCACACGGCTCGTTACCTGCGCATCCGATTCAAGCTTGTCGGAGACGATGATCTGCAACTCCGAGTCAGTAATCCGGGGATGCTCTTCTGGCGGGTAATACAACCAGCGCCACGCCATCAACCACAAAAACCCAAGTGCGCCGGGAATCATGAACGCGGGACGCCATCCCCAGCGAAAGTAAATTGGCAGAACGATGAACGGCGCAACCGCGCCTCCAATCGACGATCCGCTATCGAATAACGCAGTCGCCAGCGCGCGTTCACGTTTTGGAAACCATTCCGAAACCGCTTTGGTTGCCGCGGGCCAGTTTGCTGATTCTCCCGCGCCCAGCAAGAACCGAAATGCCGCGAAGCTGTAAAAGCCTCGCGCCAAAGAAGTGGCCACCGAGACAACCGAATACCATGCCACCGTCAGCGTCAAGCCGCGCCTGGTGCCAACCCGATCCATCATTCTGCCGAAAACCGTTTGCCCAATCGCATACGCCACCCGAAATCCGATTACGAGGTTGGCGTAATCGCTGTTGCTCCAGCGATATTGCAACTTCAAATAAGGAGCAACAAGCGAGAGGGTTTGCCGATCGATGTAGTTGATAACCGTCGAGGCGAACAATATCCCGGCAATCCACCAGCGCAAAGACGGGATGGAATACGCCGGCTTCCGCGCAATAGGCATGGGTTGTGCGACTGGCCAGGTCAACCAGTGATCAGCGCCTGCGATTGTTCCTTCAGCACATTCAGCAATGCCGGACTCAACAATGAAGCGGAATTGTTATCCAGATAAATCGTAGCGTTGGCATGGGTGCGCAGAATCGACGCCGGCGCCATGGGACTGACGTCGCCCTCAAAACAAGCTTTCACGGCTTGCGCCTTGCGCGTGTCTGGCACCACTGCGAGAATTTCCTTCGCCTTGAGAATCTGCCGCGCCGACATCGAGATGGCATGCTTTGGCACCTGCGAAATATCCGCGAACCAGGCTTCGCCCACCTGCTGCTGCCGGCACGCTTCATCAAGATTCACAATGAGGTAAGGCTCCTCCGTCTGAAAGTCTGCAGGTGGATCGTTGAAGGCAATGTGACCGTTCTCCCCAATTCCAAGAAACGCAATATCAATCGGCGAGGAGGCCAGCTCTTTGCCGACTTGCCTCAACACCTCACCCGTATCCGGGGCAACGCCGTCGAGCAAGTGATAGCGGGTAATTCCAGTCTTGCGCACCAGTTGCTCCAAAAGCATCTTGCGGAAGCTTCCCGGATGCGTAATCGGCAGCCCGACATATTCGTCAAGATGAAACGCTTCGACCTTCGTCCAGTCGATGTCCGCCGCCTTCGTCAGCGCATCCAGAAACTCGAATTGCGAAGCAGCCGTGGCCGCGATGATCCGCGCCCATCCGCGTTCTGCGATCGCCTGTCGAATTGCGGTCGCGGCTTGCTCCGCGGCTGCTTTGCCGAGCGAGGTCTTATCGTTGAATACCCTCAGCAACATCGGGAACGCCCCCGCTCAGAGAAACGTATGGCGAGAGTTCCCGAATTATACAAAAAGCCTGCACCAGGTCGAGTTTTATTACGTGAAAACAATTTCGTCCGCCATGGCAGAATGAATGTCATCGTTATATGCCTGTCATGCGAGATCACGATTTTATTCACCGAAGTTGTCGTTCAACTCGGCCATCGTCACGCCCTGGCCGCCGGCTTCACGGTTCGAGCACAGCCCTGGCCGCCGCATTTGTGCTGCTCACCTTGCACCATACCACCGCCGCACAAACCGTGCGCGTCGACGTCACGCCCGCGCACGTGGTGAACAAGTTCAGTCCCCTTTACGCGCTGGGTTCGACGGTCGATCGCATTCCCAGCAATGCCACCGACACTTTCTTTCGCCCCGACCAGATCAAGCAAATCCTCTCCGCCGGATGGGGCGTCATCAGTTATCGCCAAAACACGGACCTTTTTGTCCAGGCCTGGCATTGGAATCCCAAGGGCAAGTGGAGCGATCCATCGGGCAAAGGATACTTCGGTGGCGACGCAACTCCTACCGCCGAAATGAT
Organism: uncultured Acidobacteriota bacterium; assembly: GCA_963837015.1. Taxonomy (GTDB): domain Bacteria; phylum Acidobacteriota; class Terriglobia; order Terriglobales; family Acidobacteriaceae; genus JABDBE01. The sequence goes on from CAWIMI010000040.1 coordinate 78,461, forward strand.
CCGCCACTCGTACGGCTACTCGCTCCCACACCGCGGATTCACCCGCAACAACGGCACGGAATTCGACGGCTATTCGCGGCTCGACGACGGCAATCTGAACTCCTACTGGAAGAGTAATCCGTACCTGACCAGCGCCTTCACCGGCGAAGACGATTCACTCCATCCGCAGTGGGTTGTAATCAACCTGGAGAAAAAGCAAAACATCAATGCAATTCGCATCGCCTGGGCCGAACCCTACGCGCGCGCCTACGAGGTCCAGTACTGGATCGGCGACGGCGACGCCATGGACGAACAGGACCAAGGCGCATGGAAAACCTTTTCCTCCGGAACCATCACCGACGGCAAAGGGGGCACCGCGACCTTGCATCTCGAGTCCTCGCTCGTGACGACGAAATACGTGCGCATCTTCATGACTCAATCTTCTAACACTTGCGACACTCATGGCTCCAGCGATCGCCGCAACTGCGTCGGCTACGCTGTCCGCGAGCTTTACCTCGGCGTCATCGACGCCCACGGAAAATTCAAAGACCTGCTCCATCACTCCGCCGATCAGAAACAAACCCTCACTTATTGTTCCTCGGTCGACTCGTGGCATCAGCCCTCCGATCTTTACGTCGCTCCGGACCGCATGGAATCAGGAGATCAGCCAGGTTTCGACCTCTTCTTCACCAGCGGCATTACCCGCAACCTTCCCGCCACCATTCCCATCGCCATGCTCTACGCAACCCCCGAAGATGCGGCCGCGCAAATGACCTACATAAAAAAGCGAGGCTATCCCGTCTCCTACATTGAGATGGGTGAAGAACCCGATGGCCAGTACATGTTGCCCGAAGACTACGCCACTCTTTACCTGCAATTCGCGACCGCCCTGCATCGCGTCGATCCGCAGTTCAAGCTGGGAGGCCCGGTCTTCGAAGGCGTGACGGAAGACATCAAAGTCTGGCCCGACTCGCAAGGCCAGAATTCCTGGTTCAGACGTTTTCTTGCTTACCTCAAAGCGCACAATCGGCTCGAGGATCTGTCATTCATGTCCTTCGAGCACTATCCCTACGACGGCTGCGAAACTCCCTGGGAGAACCTGTACCAGGAGCCGGAGTTGATCACCCATATCATGCAGGTCTGGCGCGACGACGGATTACCGCCAAACATTCCCATGCTCGACACGGAGACCAACGATCACGGCGGCGACGCCGCTCCCGATATTTTCGGCGCTTTGTGGCTGGCGGATTCGTTCGGAGGTTTTCTCACCGCCGGCGGTCAATCCACTCACTACTATCACGACTTGCCTTATTCTCCCCCGCATCCCGCCTGCGCAAACAGCTGGGGCACGTACCACATGTTCATGGTCGACGAGCATTACCAGATTCGCCAACGTATCTCTCAGTTCTTCGCCGCCCAACTCATCACCCAGGAATGGGCCCAGCCAAAAGATGCCGAGCACCAACTCTTCCTCGCCGCTAGCGACGTAAAAGATTCCAAGGGACACGTGCTCGTCACCGCTTACGCTCTCAAACGGCCAGACGGCCAGTGGGCGCTCATGCTGATCAACAAAGACCACGACAACCCGCATCCGGTACGCATCGTGTTCCAGGACGCGGACCAGCAGCATTCGTTTCTGGGGCCGGTCACATTCATCACCTTTGGGAAGGCCCAGTACGTGTGGCATTCGGACCGGAAAAACGGCTATGCCGACCCCGACGGGCCGCCCATCACATCTACGATCGTTGGCCAGGAAAGCACCCCATACAATCTTCCCGCAGCTTCCCTCACCATCGTGCGCGGAAGACTCGGGGATTCTCCCAAAAACCTTCAACCATGAACCTCGATTCAGCCGTATACCTCGGTGCAAGTAACCACTCACGAAGTTACTACTAGCATTACCAAAGACATGTTGGGGAGCACTTTTAGGCCATGTACTGCGGGGACAATCGGCCGATATTCTTTCTTATAGCAGCTGCGCTGCCCGGCCAAAATCGCTTTTCGCGCAGGCTTTTCCAACCGCCCCTGGAGGCATGATGAAATCGGCACTCTTTACCTTCCTACTGCTCGTCGGCGCAGCTCACGCACAACAGGATTTTCTAGCGAACATCCCCACACCGAATCCTTCCAGCTCGCAGAAATTCTGGAGCTTGGAGAACAAGGTCGATTTCTCGATTCTCGCCGGACAGATCACCGTCGACGCGATTACGACCCAGCATGGCCTGAATGAAGGTTTCAGGGAGACCAATCCGGTGATGCGTCCGTTGGTGACCAGGGGCGTAGCGGGCGAGGCGGCTGCCTCGGCTCTCGGTTTGGGCTTTGGCGTCGGAACCGCCTACTTGCTCCACGTCACGCATCACTACAAGGCCGAGCGTATTGCGACCCGAGCTATGCTCGCGGTCGAAGGCGGCTTTGTAGCCAATAATTTGTTGCGACTGTACTAGCGCGAGCCTATTCGATTCGCCGTGTATGGCGGCCCTTCCATGCGCGATTCCTTCAACACCACTTTCAGCCTCAGCCCGGCGGACGCCATACTGGCGATGGCTGAGGTCCAACGCTAAGGGGAACGGACTAAACTGCTGCTTCGCTGGAACTTGGGGGCAGCGCGCACCTCGCAACAAGATCGATCTTGATGTCCATAGGGGCGCTGGTAAGGAGAAGATCAGCCCTCACGTCGTCCCGAATTGCTAGTGGTTGTAATTTCTAGTGCAGAATCCGCGAAAAGGCCTTGGATTACGGCGAGGGATGGTTTATCGTGGCCGACACGAAAGTAAGGAACAGGATGGATGCGCCGAACTCGGGATAGGCGATCATTCCGCTCCTAGGGATTGTCAAGATTTGGGTGCAAGATGTATCGAAGGTTCGGAGAGGGACTCCAGCCATGAAATTTCCTCGTTGTCTACCCACCTTGTTCCTTGCAATGCTGTGCACCTGTTGTGTCTCGTTGAACGCTTGGAGCGCAGCTACTGCCGACCCCTCCCAGCCGGATGAGGCTGAGGCAAAGACTTCCGGCGCACCAACTGTCTTGATTCCTGGGCCACTCCGTTCTTTCTTGCGGATGGCCGGCATCAGCCAGAAGATCTCGCAGGAGGAAGTCCTTCCTCTGCTCGCTCATAACGTGTTTGCGCAAGGTTACGAGGGCTTCCGCGATGGGGGACGGCCGACCGAGTTTTTGATCCTTTTGAGCCGATACGTTCACCAGGCCAGAGAACTCTCGGCTCTCGCCGGTGCCGTGGGCAGTATTCACGTTTCGAATTGCGACGAAGCCCAGCCTCTGCTGCGCATCCTTGGCTACCGGGTTCGCCAGGACTGCGGGCAGAAAAATACGGCTTTGGTGACCTCCGATCCGGAGAGAGCATTCCTCACGACCGACTCGGGATTCCCGCTGCCAGCCTTGGAGGAGACGCTGGAGGGAGGCAAGCCGTTTGCCTATGCATTTCCCTCCTCTCGGGTCCCGGTGTTGTTTACGGAGAAAGATTGGACATCGCTGAGTAACGAAAGCAGAAAAGGTACGGGAGACCTGGTTGAAACGCTTCTGCGCGATCCAGTACTGTGCCGTCTTTACTGGGCATTGTCTCGAAGCGACGCCGAAACCAGAATTGCCCTGCGACGAACAGTGGGGCTTGAGGCGCTGCTGCCATTTGGCGCAGTGCTCGATTTCTATGGGAGTCACATCTCCATTCGGTCCGGACGCGTGCTGGTGCCCGGTGGAACGGGCGCGGACGTTGCCTGGAAGGATTTGGTAGGAGTAAACCCAGATTCGCCTAGAGATTTCGTCACCCATTTGCTGTCTAAAGACAATGGCTGGCTGGCGGCATATTTTGATGCGCTGTCGCGGATCAGTCAGAATCAACAGGCGCACTTCACCGAGGTCCGCCTGCGGCATTTCTACCAGGCTTTTCGCGGGCAGACAATTTCTCCCGACGCCGCGAGACCGGCATTTCGTCCAGCCCCGGCTCTCTTGCTTCTGGTAACTAGGCTGCAGTGGGAGCCAAACGGAGAACCCTACGTCCCCGGAAATCTGGACGTGTGGAAAGAGATTCTCCGTCAGAAAAGCGATTCCAAAATCGCTCGTGACTGGGGTAAGCGCGCCGGCCACATCAACAGTCCTGAACATCTGGCAGAAGCGATGTTCGCGCTTTGTCGAGTGGAGACCGAGAACGGGGCACTGCAAATCTATCTGATGTTAAGTGAACTGGACAGCAGGCGGCCGCCGGAGAACCGATTGAGTCCGCAGACCGCCCTCCTGCTGGCCAGCAGGTACGCCGACTTCAGTAATCAATATCTGATCTTCTCCGAGTTTCCAGAACTAACCGACGCATCCATCACCCGATTTCTCAATATTGCCGAGAGCCTGGGCAAAATTCCCAACCATACTTTACGGGGCAACGCAATGGGGATATTCCAGGCCGAAGTCGGCATGTGGCAAATCCTGGCGCGTCAGGGAGAAATCAAGAGCTCCGACCTCAACGATTCCTGGCAGAAGGTGATCAATCCCTTCGCCAAGGTCCTTTCGTCTCCGCAGCTCTTCGATGCAGGCCGCGACTCGCTGGCGGAACTGTTGCTGGCGTCAACCGGTGTGCGGAACGGTTCCCAGGAGGAGATTATCGATTTGCTTGCTGGTCCGAAGCAAGTGACCACTGACGGCCAAGAGATGCATGAGGAAGTCGCCAGAGGGATTCGATCGGTGATGGACGGCCAGCGCCTGGTTTCTCTAGATACAATTTTAGCCCTCGGCGATGGTTTGGACGCGATGTCGCGAGGAGTGGCGGTGGGCGATACTTTGATCCCACTGGCTGGAGAGCTTCGGGAGTTCGAGATGCCGCGGCCGATTTTCAGCAGTGGCGAGCGAACTCAATTGGCGACCGGAGTCTACAACAATCGTCACACCGACTTGCAGATGCGGACGGATTTGACCAAAGTGATCAAGTCGCCGGGATCAAAGCAGCAGCTGGCAGATGCTCGGGGCCAACTCTGTCCATTCATGAGGGACACTCTGGTGGGCCTGAATTATGCCTACTACGAACCGCCGGGGGCTCAGATTCTGCACAACAATCCGCTTTTCGTCCGCTCTCATGATTTCGCCGGAGATACAGTTTCGGGAGTGGATCGCGTTTGGCAAGCCTCCCAGTTGTTCGGCGAAGGCTCTCCGGCGGGAGGCGGAGCCCATCTGGTCGGCTCGCTGGCTGACCTGCCGTACGTGCTCGCGCAGGTGGAGCAGGATTTCATCGCTCCAGAAAATGTTCAGGCCCTGATCTGGAGGGAGTTGGTCCCTGGCCTGTTGATTAATGCCACTCTGCCGCGGTGGTGGGGCGTGAGCCAGAGCGAACTTCATGCCATCACCCTGTATCAGCGATCGGGAGAAGAACTTTTGACAGCTTCCGTCGGAGATCGGGAGTTGCGGGTTAATGTGATGGCAATTCTGTCCGATCGCATGGATCCGCAGGTTTCTGTCCGAGTGGAACAGGCGTTGGTCTCAGGACGCTTGGGGGACGTGGATCCGCAAATCACGCCGGCGGACACTTTCTACCTGGCGGTGGAGTTTCGACGCCGGTATTCCGGAGAAATTACTTCCCTGGGACCGGCGAGTCAGGAATTGGAGAGCCTGAGCCGACAGAATCCCGCCGATCTCAACTGGGAAAGGCTGTCTCAGGACTTCGGTGTGCCTCATCCAATTTTGGCGCAGAGCTATTCCCGTGAATTGCTCAATCTGAAACCGTTTCCGGCCTTCGAGGGCTATTCCAGCCGGCTGCTGGCGGAGACATGGGATTCCAACAATCTCTATTGGGCACGGCTGGCGGACGAAAAGGGTTATTCGGCTGTGATGCTGAACCAGTTGGTTCCGCAACTTACCCATCGCATGATCGAAAAGATTTTTGCCAGTGACTTCGAGGATTGGCCGGCTATGCTTCGTGCTATGCGAGAAACGGGGCAAGAATTTCAACAGGGTAAGATCGCTTCTCTATCTCCGACCGGCGCTATTACCGAGCCGTGAAGAGTTGTTTTGGAAGCGGGATAAAGAGGAGTCCTCATTTGCTGTTTTTGACGCCAGGGAAAGAGCGCGGCGGATGGAATAGGAACATATGAAAAAGAATTGCTGTTTATTTCTCGGCTTGGTTCTGATCCTCTTTTCGGGCCCCGGAACCCGGATGGTAGCTCAGGAAAGCGAACCGAACATTCGCGTCGTCGTGGACATGGTGCAATTGAACGTGGCGGTAACGGACAGCAAAGGGAACTACATTACCGGTCTTCACCCCTCGGACTTCGCCGTCGTCGAGGACAGCATCCCGCAGAAGCTTGCCACGTTCGGAGAGGGCAATGAGCCCGCGTACAGAGTAGCGGACGCTGCACCGGTCGCGGGAAAAGCAACATCCTCTCCCGCGGGTGACCCGCATCAAGCCGATTCGGTATCTGCCGCAGATCAGAGCCTGGGTTCCATGGTGGCCGGGGCTAATGTTTTTCTTCTGTTTGATACCAGCAACTACATGTACCGAGGTTTTGTCTTTGCACAAGATGCTATCGCTGATTTTGTGCGGTCGCTCGAAAGCGCCGACAAAGTGGCCTTCTATTCTTACAGCCGTGACCTTTCGAGATCTGCCCCGCTGACCCCCGATCGGGCGCAAGTCTTGCGTGGTGTACGCGCGACCGTGGCGGGTGACGACGCCGCTCTCTACAACTGCCTACTGTTAACGATAAAAGACGCATCCCACTACACAGGAAGAAAGGTGGTTGTGGTCTTTTCGAACGGCCCCGACAACTCCAGCATGGTGCCTCCTGAGGATGTGGCTGAGTTGGCCCAATCGACGGGAACCGCGATCTACATGATCAGCACGCAACTAGCGAAGCTGGAACCAGTTTCTACCGCGGTGTTTGAACGTATGACGGCGGCCACGGGAGGCAAAGCGTATTTTGCGAAGAACTGGAGAGATGAGCAGAGAGCCTTTGCCTCAATCCGCGATGATCTGGCACATCTATATTCGCTCAGCTACTATCCTCAGCCGAATCCCAATCGAGGTTGGCGTGGCATCCAGGTGAAATTAGTCGGGGATCGTTTGAAGAAGTACCACATCCGGACGCGCAACGGATACCGTCCGCAACCGAATCGGTTTTCTCAGGGAACTACCAACACGGCGTCGGCATCGGAAGCTGCTCCGACTAGGCCATAGCGGAGTCGACGCTGCGCAGCCTTTCGGCGGCGTATTCCGGCGTGATGTCGCGTTGTGGCGATCCCAGCATTTCGAAACCAACCATAAATTTCCGAACACTGGCAGACCTCAGAAGCGGTGGGAAGAAGTGCGCATGGAAGTGCCATTCTTCGTGCTGGACGTCGTCGGTCGGTTGCTGGTGGAAGCCCATGGAATACGGACAAGACGTTTCGAACAGCTTGTCGTACCGGAGGGTGATGGACTTTAAGATATTGGCCAGAGCGGATTGTGCCGATTCGTTTAGGGCACTCATGTTCCCCACGTGTCGCTTCGAGAGGAGCAAGATTTCGTAAGGCCAGACGGCCCAGAAGGGTACCACGGCCAGAAAATATTCATTGTCACACACCACTCGCTCGCCCGAAGCGTCCTCGATGCTGATGTAATCGCACAAAAGACAGCTGCCGTGCTGCTTTTGATATTCGGCGAGGGCTTGCTGCTCTTTGAGCGGTTCATTCGGAATCGTCGACGTGGCCCAGATCTGGCCGTGGGGATGAGGATTGCTGCAGCCCATCATCGACCCGCGGTTCTCGAAGATTTGAACGTAGTTGATGCCGGGGCGAGCGCCCAAATTCTTGAGTTCCTGTACCCAGACATCGACCAAAACCCAAATTTCCGCTGGAGACATTTGCGACAGAGTCAGGTCGTGCCGGGGAGAGAAACACACAACCCGACAGATACCCCGTTCTGTTTCTGCAACAATGAGGCCCTTGCCTTCGGCGTCGATTCGGGCTGCTGCTGCGTCAGGCTGCAAGGCTGCGAAATCATTTTCGAAGACGAAGGTTTGGGAGTAAGAAGGATTTCGCGCCCCGCCGGCGCGAGCATTTCCCGGGCAGAGATAGCAGTTCGGATCATAGGGATGGCTGGTGTTTTCCTCGGGATGTTCAGTTTGGCCTTGCCAAGGTCGCTCGGTGCGATGAGGAGAGACCACGACCCACTCCCGTATCAGCGGATTAAACCGTCGATGCGGGGAACTCTGCATCCAGCTGGCGCCGGGTTTGAGGGTTAACGGATATTTCATTCAGATTCTCAACGTCTCGATTGATCGGATACGCCGGCCCAATGAAGCGCTTCTTGCCGGTCGGCGAATGCCCGCATCTCGACAATTTTGCCGTCGCGGAGCGTGTATACGTCGGCAAGACTCACATCTGTCCATTGGTCGCTGCCCTTGAGTCGAAATTTCGCGTGAACGAATACTACAATGCGATTTCCAGAGGTGATAAACCGCTCGGGCTCGCTGCTACCTTCGGCCCAGGGAGCGCGCGACTGCGCTAGGTAGCGTTTCACCTCGTCGCGTCCGTGGAAAGCGCCACCACTTGGAAACTCCGCCGGTTCGATCCACTCGATCTGCGGATCAAGCGACGCGACGGCCGCGTCGACATCGCCTCGGTTGAATGCGGCGTATGCGCCTCGAAGCGTGGTAATCGCTTGTGAAACGTCGGGCGTGCTTTCAACGCTCGGCTCGTTCCGCGGCCTAGTACAGGCGCCCAGACCGAGGATTGCACTAACACCAATGAATAAAATCGATGATCTGTTCATGTGGGAAACTCTTGGGGCGACGTTCCCGTCAGATCTCCTCAACCGCTGCAGCGCCATCCGATGGCTCACAGATCAAGATCGTAGGCTTAAATCCGGTTCTGGCCTCGTACTGCTGCGCGAGGCTTCGCTGGACCTCTTCCGCTTGGGCCGCGTCAACGACGATCACGGTGCATCCTCCAAAGCCGCCGCCTGTCATTCGGGTTCCGTATACGCCTGGCTGGCCGTTGGCCAAATCGACCATCAGATCGAGCTCAGGCGAACTGACTTCGTAGTCGTTGCGAAGGCTGCGATGAGATTCCGCCATGAGCCGGCCGAATTGTGTCATGTCGGCTTTCTCCAGTGCTTTGGCAGCCTGAAGGACTCGATCATTCTCGGTCACGACATGGCGCAGGCGTTTGTAAATCAAAGGACGCAAGCCGGCTGAATGCTTTTCAAGTTCATCTAGAGTCACATCGCGGAGGGCGCGGATGCCGGGTACAACCTCGGACAGGGCGCAAAGTCCCTCTTCGCACTCGCGGCGTCGCGTGTTGTATCCGCTGGTCGCGTGTTCATGCCTGACCATGGTATTGCATACCACGAGCCTTACGTGCCTCGGTAGCCCGAGAAGCTGGAAGTCGAGAGAACGGCAATCCAATATGAGGGCATGGCCTGCGCGGCCATAGCACGCGATGAACTGATCCATGATTCCGCATTGCGTCTCTGGGTAGAGATGCTCAGCCCGTTGACATATTTGCGGGATGACGCCGCGATCGACCTCGATTTGAGAATTGTTCAGCAAGGCAAATGCGATCGATACTTCGAGAGCCGCCGACGAACTGAGGCCCGAGCCCAACGGCACCTCGCTTTTGATTGCCAGGTTCGCTCCGCGCAATTTGTATCCGGAGGACTCAAGCACGCCGGCCACGCCGCGTATGTAGTCGCTCCAATGGCCCGACTTTCCTCGGCGGATTGAGTCGAGATCAAGATCGCGGTTTTCACCGAGGTTCTCGGAATAGACTCGCAAGCGGCGGTCCGCGCGCGAGCGTACCCCCACATAGGTAAACAAGTCGATGGCGGCAGGCATGACGAAGCCATCGTTGTAATCCGTATGCTCTCCGATGAGATTGACTCGACCCGGAGCCCGGTAAATCATGGGATGGGCGCCGTACAACTTATGGAACAAAGCTCTCAACTCGCTAGCCGTCCGGGACGGTGAGGGCGCGGTCACAGGCGTCGGTCTGTCGGTTTGTGTCACAGAAAGCCTAAGGTCTGACCGTGAGCATCACCACGCCATGCGGCGCAACCGGAGCGGCGAAACTGCCTGCAAATCTTCCGACATCTTTCTTCTGCCACAAATCGCGGGCGGTGGCGCTCAAGTGATCGGGATAGCCCAGATCTTCCCAGTTCACGGCAATTTCATGTTCTGCGGGGCCACGATTAAACAGCACGACCGCACGGCTGCCATCGTTCATTTGTTTGGCCCACACTTCCAGATCGCCATTTTTCCGCACACGCTTGCCTTGGCTGCCGAGGGGGTCCTGATCGACGGCGATGACTTCTTTATTGGTGAGGATTTCACGAATCTCAGGCCGCATGTCGCGCAAATCGTTGCCTGCGATCAGCGGGGCAGCAAGAATGGCCCACAGGCTGAAGTGAGAACGGTATTCGGTATCGGTCATGCCGCCGTTGCCGACCTCAAGCATGTCGGGATCGTTCCAGTGGCCGGGGCCCGCATAACTCTCCAAGCCGTTCTCCATCTCAACGATGTCAACCACGCCATTCGAGCAGCAATCGCCGCTGGGCCATTTGACCCGGCCCTCCCACCGGTCCTGAATGTCGCCGGTGGTGCGCCATAAATTGCCGCCGGCGTCTTTGGCCCAGAGCCATGGCTTATGGGTGCCCCACTCGCAGATGCTCAGTACGATGGGGCGGCCAGAGGCATCAAGGGCCTGGCGCATCAGGGCATAACTTGCGGGCGCGTCCTGCGTCGTGGTGTTGCACCAATCGTATTTCAGGTAGTCGACACTCCACGCAGCATACTGGCGTGCATCCTGAAACTCATAACCGCGGCTACCCGGCCGCCCGGCGCAAGTCCTGCTTCCGGTATCAGAATAAATTCCGAACTTCAAGTCCAGAGAATGAATGTAGTCGGCCAGCGTCTTGATGCCGGAAGGGAAGCGCTGCGGATCAGCGAGGATGTTTCCGTCTTTGTCGCGTGCGACCTGCCAGCAGTCATCGATCACGATGTATTGGTAACCGGCATCCTTCATGCCCGATTTCACCATGGCGCCGGCCATTTGCCGGATGAGGTCCTCGTTCACATTGCAGGCAAATTTGTTCCAGCTGTTCCATCCCATCGGCGGGGTGGGTGCGAGGGCACTGAAGGCGACCTTACCTTCTTGCGCAGAAAGAAGTGCGCCAGTCGTGAGCAGGACAATCGTCAGCAAATTCCGGATTGCGGTTTTCATGGCTGCTCTTTTGCTTACGAGTTGCGCCAAACCAGATAGACCGCAGTTGCACTTTGCGAGTATGCTAGAGCGCAAATCCCGATTCACCGCGTGCACAACTGCCATGAACTGCAACTCGCGTTGGTCTAATCGCTTCGTTTTCGCGCCGGCAATCTTGCTTCTTGTCTCCTCCCAAGGTGTATCGGCGAAGATCTCAGGCGACGCTATTTTAGATGCCGAATATGGTATCACCGCAAGTGTAGTCAACATCTGGAGTGCGTTCGATGCCTTTCGGGGTGGGCAAACTCAGGCTGCGCAGCCGAATCAGAATCCTACTAATGTGCGGAGCAAAATTTCGATCTACGATCTCGAGAGCAAGAGTATTCACGTGGTTTACACGGCGGACAAACTGTGGGAGGCGCCGAACTGGTCTCCCGATGGCAAATATCTGCTGGCCAACTCTGGTGGCGCGCTTTACCGATTCGTGCTTGATGGCGACGAAAAAGCGCAGCCTGAGAAGCTGGGCCTCGGCGATGGCTATGAGTGCAATAACGACCATGGCCTGACGCGCGATGGCAACCTGCTTGCGTTTTCCGCCAGGTATGGTTCTTCACAGCAGTCGCAGGTTTTTGTTGCTTCCGCGGATGGCGCGAAACCCCGCTTAGTGACCTCGAACAGTCCAAGTTATTTCCACGGCTGGTCTCCGGACGGGAAGTGGCTGGCCTTCGTGGGCAAACGCAGTGATCACTTCAACATATTTCGTGTCCCGGTTGGGGGTGGTAATGAAGAGCGGCTGACATCGAGTCCAGCGAATGATGATGGCCCCGACTATTCGCCCGACGGCAAGTGGATCTACGTCAATTCCAACCGTTCCGGTGGTTGGGACATCTGGCGATTTCCCGCCGAGGGCGCGGGTCCTAACGACAGCAAAGCCGAGCGCATCACCAACGACGAATGGGAGGACTGGTTCCCGCATCCTTCGCCTGACGGGAAGTGGATGGTGTTTTTGTCTTTTCCAAAAGGCACGCCCGGACACGACGTCAAAACCAAAGTTCAGCTTCGCATGATGCCGATGCCTCAGGCGGCCAGAGCAGTCACATCGATTCAAGCTTTGGCGCAAATTTTCGGTGGGCAGGGAACGATCAACGTCAACTCTTGGTCACCTGATTCGAAGAAGTTTGCTTTTGTGAGCTACGAAGTGCTGCCGTAAAAGTGCGAAGGGTGACGTAACTTTGATTGTGTAAAAAGCGAGAGGGTGTAAGTTGGCTTTGGCCTCGCAAGCTAAAGCCTTTCCGAAGAGGAGACCTACACCCATGGCGAAGATAATCCCGATCACGGAGCATTTCCAACATTTTCTGGCAGAGATGAAAGAGAGTTTCTGGGGCGATCTGTATGGGCAGACGCAAGTGGCGTGGCAGCGGTTTTTCGAGCTGCAGTCGGAGCGGGAGCGCGACCGGTTTTCCGGGGCGGGACGCTATGAACGGCGCCGCGGGCGGCGCCGCATCTATCGCAACGGCTACTACGAGCGGGATTTCGTGACCCGGTTCGGAACGATCCGGCTGCGCATCGCGCGCACCCGGGAGAAGAGCTTTCTGCCGGTGGGGCTGAGGCGATTTCAGCGGCGGGCGGAAGAAGTCTCGCTGCTGATCCGGGAAGCGTTTTTGCGGGGCATCAGTACCCGGCAAGTGGGTCGGGTGGTGGCCAGCATCACGGGAGAAACCGTGAGCGCACAGACGGTGTCGAAGCTGACGCGGGATCTGGATGAAGCGGTGCGCCAGTTTCATCAGGCCCGATTGAGCGACGATTATGCCTATCTGTTTCTGGATGGAGTGAGCTTGCGAGTGCGGCGACCCACGGGGCGCAAACAGGTGCAGATGCTGGTGGCGTATGGCATCCGGCGCGATGGCAGCCGTCACCTGCTGGCTTTCTTGCGCAGCCAAGGCGAAAGCCAAGCGGATTGGGAGGGGCTGCTGCAGGATCTGTATCAGCGCGGTCTGGAGGGCCGATCGCTCGGCCTGATTCTCACCGACGGCTGCGCCGGCTTGGCGGCGGCGATTCGCACCGTCTATCCGCGGGTGCGGCATCAGCGTTGCTGGGTCCATAAGATGCGCAACATTCTGGAGAAAGCACGGAAGCGCGACTACGACGAGGTGAAGGCCGGGGCCCAGGCCATTTACTTGGCCGAATCTCGGTCTCAGGCAGAAGCCGCATTTCGCCGTTTCCGCACGCGTTGGCAGCGAGCGTACGGGCCGATGGTGAGCCGACTGGAACGCGACTTGCCGGAACTGCTGTCATTCTTCGCTTTTCCCCGGCACCTGTGGCGCAAGCTGCGCACCACCAACGTGATTGAGCGCTGCTTTGTCGAAGTGCGCCGCCGCACCCGGCCCATGGTGTGCTTTGTCAACGTAGAAAGCGTCGATCGAATCATCTACTCCATCTTCCAGAGATTCAACCTGGAATGGAAAACCCGCACCCTCAACCTATTTACACAAGCAGCTTGACATCACCCCCTCGATACGTTCTCTTGACTGGAGCTGCGGCAGGGCAGATACTTGTGTGGGGCTGTGTCATGTTTTACGGTCGCGCGTTTGCGTTTTGGACCCTTGGTGCAGTTACCCTTGCTGTAGTCACCGTGCTGACGTCTCCCGCTGACGGACAATCGGTGATCTCCACTCGTTCAGGCATAGTCCATTTTGTCGAAGGGGCTGTTTACCTGGGCGACCAGCCATTGGAATCTCATCCGGGAAAATTTTCAAGCGTGCCCCAGGGTGCCGAACTACGCACGGCGGAAGGCCGTGCGGAGGTGCTGCTTACACCTGATGTCTTCGTCCGTATAGGCGAAAGGAGTACGATTCGCATGGTTGCGAACAACCTCTCGGATACCCGTGTCGAATTGCTGGCGGGATCGGCAGTCGTGGATTCGGCGGAGCCAAGCTCCGGCACATCGGTCACGTTAATTTACAGAAATTGGAATGTGCGCTTCTTCGAGCGGGGCGTCTACCGAATCGATTCCGATCCCCCGCGCTTGTGGGTGCTCCAGGGTAAGGCGGAAGTATCCGCAAACGGCAATCAGGGGGCGCTACTGGTTGGGCAAGGCATGTATGTGCCATTCGCGCCCGTGCTCGTGCCGGAGCGATCGATCGACGAGCCCCGCGATGCGCTTAGCGCTTGGGCTGAAGGCCGCCAACAATCGATTTCCGCGGACAATGCCATCGCGGCGAACATCCAGGACCCCGCTTCGATGAACCCCTCGAATTCCGGCCCTGACAGTTTTACTTACTTTCCGATGCTCGGTCTTTCTGTCTTTGGGTCGGGTTTGTCCAGCACCTACAGCTCTCTAAGCTCGGATCAGCCGGGGTTCAACTCCATCTACTTGCCCGGCTACACTTATCTGCCTGTGTTGGTGGGACTGGGGCTCGGTGGATTTCGAACGCCTCTTCGTTTACCGCCCTACGGGGGAGTTTCACCTTTTCCACGCGCTCCTGGTCCGCACTCGATACCGGTGCGCCCTATTTCCACGCCGCGCCCTATTTCGCCGGTGCCTATTTCACCAGTGCACCCTATTTCACCGGTTGGAATGCACGGGGGTCGCCGCTAGTCGCAAGGAAATTACTGGGCGGGTGCGTAGTACCCGAGACGCCAGTGCACTTTGAGGCGAGAACCAAGCCCGGGGGGCGGCGAAACCTTGACCTCCACGTTGCGGTACTTTCCATCTCTGGCTTTGTTCCTCGGGTAGTAGCCAAGGACGTACTGATTGCGCAACTCTATCGCAATCCGGGTTGCGACGCTCGGCATATCGCCCGGGACCGCTGCTGCGAAAGCCCTCCCACCTGTTTGTGCAGCAATTTCGGACAGCAAGCGCGGCCCGGTGATTTCCTCAGGAGTCAACCCTAAAGAGAAGACCGGTTCGAAAACACCCATGGCATAGATTTGCACGTCGGCTTCGCGAACGAGCGATTCGATCTGGGCCGCGGTGTAGTGGCTGCGGTTATCCCCTCCATCGGAAACGACCACGATTGCCTTCCTGGAATTCTTCGCCTTTTTCATCTCGCGTAGTCCGGTATCGACGGCGTCAAGCATCGCGGTCAGACCGCCCGCCTGAGCGTTCTTCAGAGCACTTTGAATCTCTTCCGTGTGGCCCGTGAATCCGATCGACACTTTGGCAAGGTCCGCGAACTCTACAAGAAACGCCTCATCTTCTTTGGTCAACGTGTTCAGCAACTGTGCGACAGCGTCACGAGAAGTCCGAAGCTTATAGTCCATGCTACCGCTCTCATCAAACAGCACGCCAACCGAAAGAGGCGCATCCTCGCCGGAGAAATGTGCCACGTTCTGCTCCAAGCCATCTTCGAACAAATGGAAATCTTCTTTTTGCAGCCCGAGAACGAATCGGTTCAGCGGTCGGTGACTGTCACCGGAATGACAACTAGGTCGGTATACGCTCGGAAGGTTGCCTCTGGACTTTGCTGTGAGTCCGCCGCCGGAAAGGTCGACCGTGGGGGCTTTTGTTCGGGGTTTGTCTGGGCGAGTGCCAAACCCGAAATCAACGCAACTGCGGCTGCGGCGCACCCCACGCAATGGGTGTAGGCCCACACTCTCCGCTTCACAATCCTGCTCCCAACCACCGACGAGTCTATCATGGTGCTCTTCCGAAAGGGATCACGTTGGGAGTGTGCGGTATCGGTGCTGCATCAAAGGTTGAAACGTTTATACGTTTCAGCCTGCGTCCACAATGTGCAGGAGAACGGATCGCAAGCCGATCAACAATTGCTGCGATACCTGTTTGACGAACTGTTTTTACCCGACTGACCGGAGATCAAGGCGGTGTGCGCGATGCCAGAGGACCGAACATCGAGAGGGGATATTGCGCTGTGGAGTTTGGCCGGTGTCATGGCTCTCGTGTTCTTTCTAATGGCTCGGCAGTTAAGCGCTGATAACACTGGCAGGGTGATCACCGTGGCGATATCAGTGGCTATCTTTGCATGTAGCATCCATCCGACGCTGCATTCGCCTTGGCTGCACAGCAATATCAGTCGCAGAATTGTTTTGTGTTTCGTTGCAGTTGGAATAGCAGCATTTGGCTGGATACTCTGGCCGTATTCGTTGAATGTCAGTCCGACCAACGTCAGATTTGCAGACAGAGGTGCTGCTGGTCAGACTTACGGTTTTCGGTTCACTAATCGAACTGACAAAGACCTTTATACTTCTCAACTGAAGTTGCGTATCCATAGTCGGACGCTGTCCGGCAAGGATTTCCTGATAAATATCCCGACTGCAAGTCGTAAAGCATACGGCGAGGGTGTCGTGGGAGCCCGACGTTTCGCCGACATTCAGGGTCTTCTTTGCCACGACAGTTATCAGCGTCCTGTGTTTTCGATATTTGTGTTTCACTTGGCTCCTCATGAGTCACGAGAAATCACGATTACTAACGGCAGGGCGGGAAGCGCAAAAGTGGGGGCAACCACAGGTTTCTTTTCGACTACCCCTCAGCCGCTCCATGTAAATGGAAACGTGGATTCAACCCCGTTTCGTAGCGACGAATCCCTTAGTGATTGTCGGTCTTTCGGGTTCTTGGCAGATGCGCATGAACACGAGGGAATGTACTGGTTTACCCATAAAGGTGGAAAGCTTGACACGGAATAATCGTGCCGCCGCAGAGCTAGGCCGCTCGCGTCCAATCGCCCTTAGCACCCCACCAGAGGCTGGCAAGGGCGAGGGTGAGTTTCGCAAGCCACGGTCCAGTCCGGCGAAACCCCGCTGGTCACGCAGACAAAAGAATTATTTGCATTTGCGGGTGACGTTTCAACACAGTTCCTTCGAATGTATGGAGGTCGTTATGGCTCATCGGGTCTGCCCCTGGTGGCTCGGCTACTTTCTGGCCAGCCCGCTGCGACGCCTTATGCTCGAACCGGAGAAGGTGGTGCTACCCTTCGTCCGCGAAAAAATGACGGTGCTTGAGCCCGGACCGGGGATGGGGTTCTTCACTGTCGAACTGGCTCGCCTGGTTGGAGCATCGGGTCGGGTAGTGGCGGTGGAGATCCAGCCCAAGATGCTGGCGGGACTCAAACGGCGTGTTTCCAAGGCTGGACTTCTCAACCGAGTGGACGCCCGTTTGGTTTCTCCCGGCTCCCTGGGAGTCACAGACTTGAAGGGAAGTGTGGACTTTACGCTCGCTTTCGCAGTAGTACACGAACTGTCGGACGCAGGCCGCTTCTTTGCCGAGGTCGTCCAAGCTTCAAAACCGGGAGCCACCTTGTTGCTCGTTGAACCTGCCGGTCACGTGAAAGAAGAGGAATTCCAATCCGAACTGGAAGCTGCGTCCCGGGCCGGCCTCTCTGTGGCGGATCATCCGTCCGTTCGCCGGAGTCATGCCGCACTCCTGACAAAGGATTCGTAAATGCCCCCGGATTTGTTCGACGGGGTGATGCTAATGTGCAAGCGGATCTTCGTTCGATCAACTTCTGGGAATTCGCGCCGCAACCTTGGTAGGCTCTTCAGCACATGTTCGACAACTGGCAAGAATCTCGCTGCGCGCTCGAAAGTCACCCCTATTCTGCATCTCGATCGTCACTGCCATGTCTCTCGTATTGTACAAAGCAACCAACAATTATTTCTTGTTCAAATCGCTTACGGCCATTGCGGATGGTGCCTGCCAAGTCCCGTTTGAACCATTCCACTCAATTCTTGTTGAGGAAGCGTGCAGGCGTGGCAACAGGAAATCTCGGAACTAGAATATTTTTCTGGGGAACCGCTCTTGCGAATGGCGAGGAGGAGAGCGTTAAGAATCAAATATAAAGGCTGTGACATTGGTTACGCTCTAGCCACCAGCTCCTGCGAGGAAGCCGACAGCGTGGAGCATGCACCGTCACAGCCCTTCGGTGCGATCACTGCTTTTGCAGTTCCAAACCCCAACTTCTCCTCGCAGAGCCGTCGGTTTTTTCAGGTCTGGTCGCCCAGCAAGTTACCCTGCCAAGCTGATCACCCAATCTACTTCGGACTGGCTAAATTTACTTGAACCAACCCTTTCGATCGTCGACGCAGCAAAGGTAAGCTGTTGCCCGATCATTGTCAACGCCCCTTTTTGGTGCAATGTCGACCAGCGCTGACCTGCACACTCGAAGGTGCAATCCTTTGAAACACGTTCCCTTAACGAACCTAACATCGAGTCGTCCCTGTCTTCCACAGAGTCTTGCACAAGTCCGTGGAGATCGTGTCAGTGTTGCAGGGAAATGAATTAAACAGCTTGACTGTGAGAGCAACCTAACGCATGTTGGGTGTAGCAGACGGACCCAATGGCAAATCTTATAGCCTACGTAGATGGCGGCTCTCTGGGGAATCCTGGCCCTTCAGGTATTGGCGTCGTGATGGATGGTGCCCAGGATGGCAAGATCAGAATTGCGAAATCGATTGGGCGACAAGATAACAATGTGGCCGAATACATTGCTCTGCTTGAAGCCCTGCAATGTGCTGTGACCCTCAGAGCCAAGACGCTTCATGTCTTTTCTGACTCCGAAGTCGTGGTTAAGCAAATGAAGGGCGAGTACACCTGCCGCAGTCCCCGTCTCTATTCCCTGCACTGGATCTGCCGCAAGCTGGCCAGCTCATTCCACTTCTCCATTTCGCACATCCCTCGCGAGCGCAACACGGAGGCTAACAGCCTCGCCAGCTCAGCCGTCCGCCAGCAATAGCGTGCCGCGGCTCGGGTGGTATATATCGATCCTGAGAAACCTCAGGCTTACTCAGGTTTCCCGGTGTAGTGTTGCTCGTGGTGGACA
Organism: uncultured Acidobacteriota bacterium; assembly: GCA_963837015.1. Classification (GTDB taxonomy): domain Bacteria; phylum Acidobacteriota; class Terriglobia; order Terriglobales; family Acidobacteriaceae; genus JABDBE01. The sequence continues at coordinate 97,382 of CAWIMI010000040.1, forward strand.
TCGGCGTGGTCTTCCAACGACTCTAGGTGAGTGATAACTTCTGCAGGCATCCCGAGTTCGAGCGGCAGGCGCTCTTCCAGAATTGTTGCAAGACGGTGGGCGTCGCTGACCGATGTCAGGCGCGGGAACAATAAGTGTACTTCGATGATCTGGCGGTATCCGGTCGTTCGGAAGCGTACGCCATGGTACTGAATGGCAAGTTCCGAGCAAACAGCATCCAGCTTGGCCCGAATTTTCCGTCCGGCTTTCGGATCAGAATAGTCCAGCAGCCCAACTGCCGAACGCCAGACCAAGTGCCCTCCGGACCAGAGGATGTTTATCGCGACCGCGATAGCCACCAGCGGATCGAACGGTTTCCAGTGTGTCAGCAGCACTAAGCCTAATCCTCCCACCACGCCAAAACTGGTCCAGCTATCGGTCCATACGTGTTTGCCGTTAGCTTCGAGAATAAGTGAATTGGTACGTCGACCGGTTCGCACGAGATAGTAACCGAGGCCCGCATTGAGTATTCCGGCCATCAGCACCACCAAAGCGCCCGTTCCCAGGTGCTCCAGTTGTAGCCCGGCGATCCACCTCCTTATCGATTCATAAAGAATTGCGATTGCGGCCACTGCGATCATGGCTCCTTCAAATCCAGCGGAGAAGAAAGTAATGCGCTCGTAACCGTAGAGGAATTGAGGCGAAGCTGATTTTGTGCTGAGGCGAAGACTAAAACTGGCAAACCCCACGGCTATCACGTGGATGACCGACTCGGCAGCGTCGGAAAAAATGGCGGCCGAATGCGTCATGAAATACGCCGTGGTCTTACCGATCAGCATTACTAAACCAAAAATCAGGGAGAGCCGCATTGCGAAGTGAGCATCGCGCAACTCCCGCTCGTCTCTACGCGTTGCGGAAGTAACTGCGGCTTGCATAGGCATGCCCTGTATCGCTCGGATCAGAAGCTTGGACTTGGCACATCGTCCCATAAAGATCGCACCAGAAGATGTGACGTGGCTCACGCCCAACTTAGAACCTGGTGATTCTGACGAGTAGTCGACTTTGAAACTATGGTGGCGGAAGAAGAAGAGATGAACCCGAAGGCACTAAGGCATCCGCTGAACCCTTCGCCAATTCAGAACTCGGCAGGAACCCTCCAATACCTTGGTGCGGTCTCCATGGGAAGTCTCCAAGTGAAACAGGCCGTCCTGGCGCAAGAGAACACAAACAGTATTTCCTGCTGTTGTGTGCTGAACCCGTACCAAGTAGGGAGAGGTCTCAGAGTTGGCAGGGCGCTCGCTTTGACCTGATGAGGGCACAGCGGCCGCAATCAAAACGGTGCAGACGAATTGAACCAGCCACCGGCGCACTCCAAGAGATTACATCACCCGGGCGTGACTCAGTAATCAACGCTAAATCGGCCACGTTGTCTCAGCCCCCGACCAATAATGAAATGATCAACAGATCACTGGTCGGAGGCTGAGTTTGGGCAACGAGGGATACGCGAGGAGCATCAGAGCCCCGAAAGAGGACCAGTCTTTCGATGGATGCGAGGCCAAGCACCGGAGCTACCAGCTAACGACGTATTCTCTCTCAGATGCGCACGTAGTGAGGTGGAATCTTTGCACCGGCAAGGTCGTGCGATCGAGACTGCGTCCCTAATGCTTGGCTCGGACAAATCTCGAGGCTACTGCTTGGAGATGATTTGCGCAGACTTCCTTGCCGGGGCCAACTTAGAGAACGATAATCCCGACGCGCTCTTACAGTCGGCCCTACGATTTTTCCAGTTCCTTCCAGGTGAACAAAGAAAAGTATTCTTGGATTCCGTAACCGAGCAAGCGGCATGACATGGGTGCGACCGAAGCTGCCTCGCCTGCGGCTCGATCCCGAGCGGCATGAACGGCTCCGCAACGAAGTGCTACGGCGCGATGGCTGGAGATGTCAGTCGTGCGGCGCAAGCTCCAACCTCGAAGTCCACCACCAAGAATTCCGCAGCCGTTCCGGAGATGATTCAGAGCACAATCTGATTACGCTTTGTTCTGCGTGCCACGCCACAGTGCATCACAGTTGAGCGTTTCGGCGAGAGCGTGCTGCGCGAGGAGGAACGGAAAGCTGGTTAAGAAGACTGCCGGACAGTCGAACAGATATCGACCATGTCCTTTCGAGACCTACCCAATGCGAGCCGGTTAGAATATACAGTTCTTCGTGGCGAACCACAAAATTCTACTCGGGTTCGTGCTTAAGCACTCTGATAAAGCGTAGCGGACAGTCAACAGTGGTAAGTAAGTCTTGGCGGTCGATCCATCCTCAGCGGTTCGGTGGTTCTTTAGCGGTTCGGCGGTTATAGCACTCCAAAAACATTGAGGAACCTTAGCGGGCGTGCAGCAATTTGCGCGGGTTCAGCTTCGTGGGGAGCAGCCAGGCCCAGTCTGACCAGGCTAGAAGGCGGAGGAGCGCAGTGCATGATACGTGCCCGGGAGAGGGGACCGCGATCGCATTCGCCTAGATCATAACTGACGAAAACCGAGATGTTTCAACAGCTACCCGAGGTAAGTCCCCGATTCGGGGGAAGCCACCGAACCACTGTTGAAAGCTTGTACGGGTGCAATCCGATTGGGACAGACTGCCGGACGAAAAGCATGTTGACGGGACGCTGATGCCAACCGGCTCTTCGCTGGCGAACAAACTGAAACTGAAAGCAGACCGGGGGCGCTGGTCACGAAAGACACCTCCCCCGTGTATGTTCCAACGCAGTCCGTGAGCATTTCGAGGGTGCCCCACCAAGCTTGGTCTGGGCGGGACACCCTGGCCTGTCCTAGGCTGGGCTAGCCTCCTGCCTATTGCCCAAAGATGGCAAACGCTCCCTGCTGTTGGATGCCTTGGTTTCTAAAATGGCCGCCGCCAATCTTTATTGCGAAGGGGCCGGAGGAGTTATTGGTGTTCAGATTCCAGCCGTTCCATGCGTCAGCACTTGCCACGGATTGCCGCACAACCAGCCAGTACTGTGTTCCGCCTATGACTGGTATCCCTGCGGAAAAGTCCCTCGTCATCAGCGTGCAGCACTGTCCGAGGCTCGGGAAGTCCGGCGGAGACCATTGCTTGATCACAGCTCCAGGCACGCCGTTATTGTCGGAGCGAATGGAAACCGAGATTGCCTTGGTTCCCAGCGCATACCCCAACGCGACTTGGACTCGGCTGATTGCAGCGTCGGCGGCAGGCGTGAAAGCGTTTGCTACCTCGACCGTTTCACCCAAGGGCGAGCTGGGTCCGGAGCTGGTCAAAGCTGTACAGCAGTGGTACACGCTATCTCCCGTTCCCAGGTTGCTATAGATCGCGGCCAGTCCATCGGAGGGTCGCTCCGGCGCTTTAGTTGAGACTGCCGTGTCGCCTTCCTTCTGTTCAATCGCCAAAGGGTCCAGCCCGCTAAATTGACCCTCAGCAAAAGTGAGTTGCACCTGATAAAAGTGGGGGCCGCCGAGAGGATCATCGTTGAAGTCGATAATCGCCGTATATCCGTTATCGGCACTCGGATACTGGTAAACAGTAACCGATCCGCCATCGGGGGCCTGCAGCACTTTTAGGTCCACGAGCTGATACCGGGACGGGAGCGGGAAGTCCAGCGCGAACTTGGAAGAGTCCACCTCCTCGCCTTCGCAGCTCCAGTTGTGGCACGGCCAATCAGGGATCCAACTGAGGTACTGCGTATTCGGGGCCTGCCTATCCATCAATAGGCCGGTTGGCCAATTTCGTCCGCCGTATCGCCCAACCACTTCGAAGTCCAGATGATGCCAATGGAGCTTCTTGGGAGTCATGTAAAAGAGATCGCGCCCATCGACAAAAGCGGTGATAGTAACGTTGTGGAGTTTGTTGCGCCATTGTGGCTCTTGTGCTGAAGCCGCGAGCGACATCAGCAGCAGAAATGTGATTGCGATACTGAACGCTTTGAGCATTTTCATTTTATGGCCTCCTCATGCCTCACTGACGCGAGGTTAGTTTTCTTGGGTTGTGTTCGCGTCTCAGGGGGTGTGCACCGACGTTCTGGAAATTGCTCTTCAGAGAGGCGTCTGTTTATTAGTAACTCAACATAGTGTGACAGTCTGTGATCACGCACACCGCCCCTGGTGAGGTCTAAACCGAATCGGAACAGCTAGATCCGAATAGTTGATGTAACTAGGTCAGCGTAGCAATTGTCTCGGCATCGGAGTAACTGTTGCAACCAGGTCAGCATGACCGATATTTCGGTCACAACGAAGCATGAAAATTGCGCTCATCCTATGAGAGGATGTCAAGCAAAAACACTTCTCCACTCCTCTCCGTGAGACCTCGATCGGGGCTTGCATCCAGGGCCCCTTCTTCTTCCGTGGAGAGGGTTTTGGTTTTAACGCCTGGAGCGCCACAGAGTACGACCGGGATACGGATCGCAGTGGCTGGCCTCCCGTGAGTGGTTTCATGTTGCGGTGATCGACACCATTCGTTGCGAAGCTGCGCAAGCCAACCGTTGGCTGAAGTGCCAACCATCATCCTATCTGAGGCTCGAGGCCTATGGCTTTTTTGGGTTATCCGAGGGGGCATAGGATTGAGCCGGAGACTGGGTGCTGATTCGAGCACCCGGAACGCCTAATGAGCGCATGGATACTCTCCCTCGAACCCGAGCATCGCCAGAATCGATGGGTCACCAACCGAAGCGTGAAACCTGGGAGACCACCTGAGTTCCGTGCAACGCTCAAGCTGCTTGCGGCTTTAGTTGTTCCGCGTCGAAACGTTCCTCCTTCTTCCAGAGTGTCAAAGCAATGGCCGCGATCTTTCGGGCTAAAGTCAGACGCGCCATCTCGGGCTTCATTCCCTTGTCTAGCAAGGCCACATAGAAGTCGTGTAGCGGACCCACACCACAGCTGGCTCGGGTCGCGGCTCCCTTGAAGATCTCTTTCATCTCGTGGTTGTAATTCTGATTGAGACCACGAATCTGTTGCGGTTTCTTCCTCCGTTGCAGCTGTCCTTGCACGTAGCGGTATTGCGCACTGTCGCGGGTCTCAATGCCCAGCCCACTATAGGTCCAGAGTTGTCGCTTGCTGCGGAAGCGATGTGGGGTCTGCATCAACGCGAGCAAGCGGGCGGCTCGAATCGGACCGATGCAGGGAATCTGACGCAGCAGTTTCGTGGCTTTATGCTTCCCGCTCTCCACCAATAACTCGGGACGCAGGGTTCGTCGCAACCCCTGCAATCCATCCAACTGTTGATAGAGTAGCTCGGCTCGCCGGCGCACACCCGCGTGCTCGATCTTGTTGAGCCATTCCTGGCGATAGCGCGGAGCGTAGACCCGGGTACCTGCACAAGGGATGCTCCAGCCACGATACAGAGCTTTGATTCGATTCATCACTCGGTTCAGATCCTGGCTGATGGTTTGATAACTGCGCCCCAACTCGCGCAGCGTCCGCAGTCCATGTTCTCCGTGGTAGACCGGGCGCAGCATTCCCGTGCGCAACAAGTCGGCCAGCTTGTGCGCATCTATCTTGTCGCTCTTGTTGCCTTCCTTTAATAAGGCATTGCGCCGTGGATCGCAGACCAGCGCTTGCGCCACCTGGGGTTGCAGCAGATCGTAGAGCCAAGCCGCCCACGTCCCTTCTTCCCAGGTCACCTGCAACTCGCCCCGCAGACCGTGGATAAACTGCAGAATGCTGCTGGCTTGGGTTTCGACAATCGACTCCATGACCAGCTTGCCACTGCTATTGAGGACCGCGATCACCACCGCTTCCTTGTGCACGTCCATGCCGATACACTTAATCTCGCGACTCATTTCAGTTGCCTCCTTGGGGGAAGATCATTTGTGCCAACGCTTATCTTCTCCCAAGCTACAGTGCCATTCCCCCGCCGATTTGCCTATGCCCTCTTGTCCTGCTTTCTCACCGCACACACTGACTCTCTCGCCGCCGGAGCGGAGCGCAGCCCTGCACAGCGTAGCGGAGCGCAGGCGGCGCCATCCATCCCACCTTTTCTCAATCGGGCCGCTCTCTCATAATGCATTGAGGGGGTTTGAGCGTAATCGGGATGTTTCTCCAAGACCTTTGAGACGCTGACAACTCCACACCCTGCATTGACTTGCCTACCCTTCCGCCATAGCATGTGTGGCACATGGTCGGCCAGACCATCTCGCACTATCGCATCGTCGAGAAGCTCGGCGGTGGTGGAATGGGTGTCGTCTACAGAGCCGAGGACATAAAGCTGCACCGTTTTGTCGCCTTGAAGTTCCTGCCTGACCAGATTGCCAAAGATGCGCAAGCTCTGGCTCGCTTCCAACGCGAGGCGCAAGCGGCGTCCGCCTTGAACCACCCAAACATCTGTACCATCTACGAAATTGATGACCAGCACGGACAAACTTTTATCGCCATGGAGTTTCTGGATGGGCTCACGCTGAAGCATCGCATTGCGGGGCGTCCCCTGGAAACCGAACTGATTCTATCGCTGGCAATCGAAATTGCCGATGCTCTGAAAGCCGCCCACGCCAAGGGCGTCGTTCACCGCGACATCAAGCCTGCGAACATTTTTATAACCGAGCACGGGCACGCCAAGATTCTTGATTTCGGGCTCGCTAAAGTGAGTCTGAATCCGGACAGCGGAGGCCTGAGTGCTCCGACCGTCGAATCAGAACACCATCTCACCAGTCCCGGCAGTGCGCTAGGCACTGTCGCCTATATGTCCCCAGAGCAGGCGCGGGCGAAAGAATTGGATGCGCGGACCGATCTGTTCTCGTTTGGAATCGTCCTCTATGAAATGTCCACCGGGCAATTGCCCTTTCGCGGAGAAAGTTCCGCCGTCATCTTTAAAGCCATTCTGGATGCCGCTCCCACGTCTGTGGTGCGGCTGAATCCCGATGTGCCCACCGAGTTGGAACGGATCATCAGTAAGGCTCTGGAGAAGGACCGCAACCTGCGCTATCAGAGTGCAGCGGAGATGCGCGCCGACCTGCAACGGCTAAAGCGCGACAGCGGTTCCGGCGGCCAGATCTCAGCGGTAAGCGCGCAATCAGGAGCCTCCGCACCAGCCATTTCCCAGCCCGCGCACATCAGCAGCAGTTCAGCCGTGGTGGCCGCTGCGCGCCAGCACAAATTCGGCATTGGCATCACTAGCGCAATCGTCGTTTTGCTCGTAGTGGCTGCCGGCTACGGCGTCTATGCTTTTCTTTCCCGCACCCGGCCGATTCCATTTCAAAATTTCTCCGTGAACAAGATTACCGAGACTGGCAAAGCCCGGCTGGTCGCCATCTCTCCCGATGGCAAATACATCTTGAATGTCTTGGAGGAGAACGGACGAGAGGGTCTTTGGCTGCGCAATGTCCCCACTAACAGCAACACGCAGGTTATGCCTCCCGAGCCATTGCAATACTTGGGTGTGCAATTCTCTCCCGACGGAAATTATCTTTACTTTGTCCGCGGCGAGCAGGGACAAGCGCTGAAGTCTCTTTATCGGGCGCCAGTCCTGGGTGGCACCCCGCAAAAGCTGGTCACCGATGTGGACACTAACATCACTTTTTCTCCCGATGGTCGCAGTCTTGCGTATGTCGCGTACAACAACCCGGAACTGGGCAAGTTCCGTCTGGTGATTTATTCCCTGGAAAGCGGCGAGGGGAAATCCTTGGTCACGGGCAACATGAGTGAAGGCCTGTTCTATCCAGCTTGGTCGCCCGACGGCAAAACCATCGTATGCGTGATGTATGAACCGGGAGAGGCCTCGAGTGGCTTGGCGGCGGTCGATGCAGGGACTGGCAAACGAAATCTTTTCTACAAGTCCAAATGGGCATTTCTAACAAAACTGGTGTGGCTGCCCAAGGGTGGAGGTTTGCTCGCCCTGTCGGGCGACCCGGAAACCAATTACATTCGCCAGCGAATCGTAGAAATCTCCTATCCGGACGGGACGGCCAGAGCCGTAACTCACGACATAAACGACTATTCCGATCTTAGTCTCGCCGCCGATGGACACACTTTGGCAACCGTTCTCCAACAAAGGCACTACGACCTCTTTGTGACGCCTGCATCCGCCTCCGGCAACGGCACGACTGAGCAATTTACTTCCGGCGCCCTCTTTTTTGGCTTCTCCTGGATGCCGGATGGGCAAATGGTTTTCGCTCCGGACTCCGTCTTGAACCTTTTCAATCTTGAATCTCGCAGCAAGACACCGCTTACCTCGCGACAACAGGACGGCTATGCATTCGAGCCCTCCGCCTGCGCCAATGGCCGCTATATTGTGTTCAGTCTGTTCAGGCTCGGGGACCATGGTGGTGCGAAGACCACGACGATCTGGCGTATGGATTCGGGCGGGGGCAACTTGAAACAGATCAGCGATGGCAAAGATGATGAGGTGAGCGTGTGCTCTTCCGACGGGAAGTGGGTTCTTTACAGGGATCGATCGAATGGCGACAAACTAACTAAAACGCTTTTGGATGGAGGGAAGCCGGAAAGACTCTCCCAGTTTCCCGTTACCCTATTCGATATATCTCCGGACGGCAAGCTGGCGGCGTTTACAACCTTTGGGTCTCCCGGTACGCCCAAGAAGCAGTTGGCATTGGTCCCAGTCGATTCTCCCCAGAATACGAAACTTGTGGACCTGCAACGCTCGGTTCCCACCTTCGGAGCTGTCCGGTTTACCCATGACGGTGAAGCCGTGGTTTATCCTTTCCGTGACCAGGACGCTGAAAACCTCTGGCTCCAACCACTCGACGGTTCGCCGGGAAAGCAGATCACCCACTTCAAATCGGAAGAAATCACCGACTTTCACTGGTCCTTCGACGGCACCAAACTGGCCATGGTCCGCGGCCACACGGATTCCGATGTAGTGCTTCTGCAAGAGTCCAAACCGTAGGGACGTGCCAAGCGTTTCCTCCGGTTTGGGAAGACGTCGACACGATGTTCCCCCCAAGAAGGCGGCCAAAGCGGAATAAGCACGGCTGCAATAGCTAAAAGAGTCCTGCCTCGGTCCTCGCTGTTCGCCGATGGTTTACGAAATCAAGCCATTACACTCAAAACATCCGAACCCATGGTGGCGGACTCTTCCGAGAACTATTTCATAAAGTACTTCTCAAACAGATCCTGTGATCTCTTCGCGCCCTCCTCAGTCAACCATACAGATTTCGCTTTCGTGGCGGGATCAGAGATGTAACCTTTCTCGTGGAGGCGATCGAGCACATCCCAACTGTGACCTTTCCACTCCCTCAATCCCGGCTTGTCTTTGAATGTAGTCAGATACAGCAGAGCTAGCACAGCCTCGTCAACTTTTTCGTCGTCTATTTCCACGCTGCACCCCTATGCTGAAAGGATCGATCGAACTCGGAAAGGAGAACATCCATTTCGTCTCCGACACCATAGCCAAACTCACGACTAATATTCCGAACACGGTCTAGCCTGGTGAGGAGGACTGTCCGGGCACCGCCTGCCAATGTGTTTGTGATTTTGAGGGATTGCTCGAACATTCGTACCAGTGCCTCGAAGTAGCCTGCATCGTCATGGCTCACACCTTTGGAGAATCCAGCAGCCCGCTCGCAATAGAAAACCATTAGCTCGGCCAGGCCTTCGGGGTCACCAAGCGCCTTCTTGTAGTCAGAGATCGCCTGCTTGGCTTTGCTTACAGAAGTCTCCTGCCGTCGGAAAACGTCGGGCCAGAGCCAGCGATGGATGGCTTTCTTGTACGGCTCCAGAGCGTCCTCTCCCAACCCAAGGCGGGCATGGAGAAAAGCCTGATTTTCCTTATGTGCAGTATAGAGATTTTGAACCAAGCTCAACAAGGCTGTGCGATCAAACCCCGAGCCAAGGGCCTGGTCAGGACGGACGGTGTTGTAGATCATTTCCCAGTGTCGCAGCTCGCGATCGAGCTGGTTCATTTCCACCGGCCACGCTTGTAAATTGTCGCCAATTGGCGAAAATCCCCGTTACTCATTGAGGGGTTTTGAGCGCTACGCCTGTTAGCAGCCCGTGGTGCAAGTTCGGATTCGTGACCAGAAAGTGTTGAGGTATCCACAGGCTTGGTTTGTAGAATCGGCGCATGGCGATGGGGACGCGCAAGCAGCGGGAGAAGCAAGAAGATTTGTGGATCGCGCACACGGAGTTGGCATCAGCTCCGGGGCATCCGTTCTATCAGCGTTTGAATGAGTTGCTGGAGGCCGAGGGCTTCGACGAGTTTGTCGAGGGCCGGTGCGCGAAGTTTTATGCCGAGAAGAACGGGCGTCCGTCGCTGACGCCGGGGATTTACTTTCGGGCGCTGCTGATCGGGTATTTCGAGGGCATCGGAGCGGAGCGCGGGATTGCCTGGCGGTTGGCGGACTCGCTGGCCCTGCGGCGTTTTGTGGGCATCGCGCTGGACGAGTACACGCCGGATCACTCGACGATTTCGCGCACGCGGCGGCTGATTGATCTGGACACGCATCGCGAAGTATTCGGCTGGGTGTTGGGCGTGCTGGCCGATCGTGGGTTACTGAAAGGCCAGCGGATCGCGATTGATGCGACGACGCTGGAGGCGAACGCGGCGATGCGCTCGATCGTGCGGCGGGACACGGGCGAGAGTTACGAGGAGTTTCTGCGGGGGCTGGCGAAGGCCTCGGGCATCGCGACCCCGACGCGGGAAGACTTGGCGCGGTTGGATCGCAAGCGCAAGAAGCATCTGGCGCACAAAGCCGAGCACGCCGTCGATCTGGACACGGGCGCGGTGTTGGCGGTCACGCTGCAAGGCGCCGATCAGGGCGACACGGCCACGCTGGATGAGACGCTGTGCGAAGCCGGGATGGCGGTGGCGGAGCAGGTCGGGCGCGAGGCGGAGTTGCGGCCCCACGAAGCGCCGAAGGTGAACGTGGCCGGCATCGAAGAGACGGTGACCGACAAGGGTTATCACAGCGGCGCGGTGGTGAGGCGGATGAAGGCGTATGGCGTGCGCAGTTACATCCCAGAGAAGAAACAGAAGGGACGGCGGAACTGGGCGGGCAAACAGGCCGAGCAGCAAGCGGTGTATGCCAACCGGCGGCGGGTGCGGGGTGAGTATGGCAAGAGTTTACTGCGGCGGCGCGGCGAGTTAGTGGAGCGCAGCTTCGCGCACTGCTACGAGACGGGCGCGATGCGGCGCTGCCATCTGCGCGGACAGGAAAACATTTGGAAGCGGCAACTGATCCACGTGGGCGCGTTCAATCTAAGCCTGATCCTGCGCCAACTGCTGGGCGCGGGCACGCCGCGGGAGTGGAAGAACCGCTTCGGCAGCCTTGTTTTGACCCTGTACTTACTCTTCCCGTGTCGGATAAATAAGGCGCGGTTTTGCAGAAGCCGAATCTCCGCGTCCGTTGCCAAGTGCTTCGTGAGATCGCGTAGCCGACTACGTCGCCCGACTCGCAGGAAATCCGCTACTTGCACCCCGGG
>CAWIMI010000041.1:0-28786 GCA_963837015.1 uncultured Acidobacteriota bacterium
AACATCTGCTGAGCTTGCGCAACGGCTCAAGGTGAAGGAAGTCTGGGTCATGGACCAGAGCAAGCGGTGTACCGCACTTCATGACCTATCCCTGTTTTTCGGCTCGGGAAGCATCGGCGGTATCGCTGGGGCTCGCCGGACCTCAACGGTTGGCTTGAACGTCGCGCTGGCAACAACACACAACAACGCAAGGCTGGGTCTTCAAAAAATGGAGGAACCATGTGATGAGAACCCAGCAAGGAAGTCTGTTTAAGTCCACGGCGCTGGTACGTAAGGTATCGTGAGCATGGGAGAAGAACCCGGTTGCCCATCGGTTAGCCAGTCGACGGACTACCCCAAGAAGAGCGAGGTCATCCCGTTAAAGAACGAGTTGATGGACAGGGTCAATCGAATCGGCTTCACATCGGAAGGCGGGTCAGCCTCGTTGATTTCGTGGAGAATGTTTATTTCCCCGCTATTGAGAAGAGGCTGGCTATGAGCACGGTCAAAGGCGACAAGGACTCTTGGCGGTGTCAATCAGAGATCGCGTTAAGGGTCGGGTCAGGGACTTCAGAACCGTAGACGGTGAAAACCTTATGTGGGAGATCGAAGCCGCGAACAAGTCGCTCACTGGCGACTTGGCGCACGGAACGTACAAGCACATTAAGGTGACGCTGTCTGCAATGTTCACGTTTGCGAAACGCAAAGGCATCTATGACGGCGTGAACCCGATGACTGGAGTCACGATCCCAAGGGGAAGAAGCACGGGCGGAAGCGCCTTGCCTACACTCTTGAGGAGGTGGAAAAGCACCTTGAGCTTTTCTCCGGCACGAAGCCCATCGTCATCCCCACCGAGGATGGCGCGTACACTCCCGAAATTGCTCAGACTGTCGTCCGGGCGGCTATCGGAGTGGCGGCATTCGCTGGTTTGCGTCAAGGCGAGATCGGGGGCAATGGTGGGAAGATGACGACGGGGATATTCTCAATATCCGGCGCTCGGTGTGGAGGACTCACCTAAAAGATGAGACCAAAACCCACGAGGATGATGAAGACCCCGGTGTCGTTCCGATCATCAAGCCTCTGAGGCTCTTGCTCGACGCGATCAAGCCGGAGAATGCTTCTGGCTGGATGTTCCCGAACAGGATTGGCGGGGCGTTGGATTTGGACAACCTCGCTGACCGCGTGATCAAACCCGTTTTCAAGGCAAATGGGCTGGAGTGGAAGGGCTGGCACGCATATCGTCGCGGTCTAGCCACGAACCTTCATGAACTCGGAGTGCCGGACAAAGTGATCCAAGCGATTCTGCGCCACGAAGACGTCAGCACGACGCAGAGAAGCTACATCAAGACCGTGCCCCAAGTTGTGACCGACGCCATGAATCAGTTGGAGGCAAGAATAGCTCGTGCAGCAGTTGTGCAGCAGGTTGCGGTGAACTGACCGCAAGTGATTGAGAGGATGGAGCCGACGAGCGGACTTGAACCGCTGACCTGCCGATTACGAATCGGCTGCTCTACCAACTGAGCTACGTCGGCTCGACTTCGATTCTAAATGGGCGCGGAGTCAGCGTAAAGGGCGGGAGCGCCGATGCTGGCCGGTAAGGGCCGCGCTAATCAATCAGCGTGGTGACGAAAAGATGGAAGATTTCCCGACTGGCCGCATGAGTCGCCCACCTTTACAAAAAAGCGTAAAGGTGGGCCAGCCCCCCTTTTGGACTTTTGAAGTCCATCTGCCATAACTCGTTGGGAGCGCCCCGTTCAAACCGGCCTGTGGCCTGAGAATGCCGGTCCTGATCCCGTACCAGGTCGTGACGCAACAAAACGCGATGGATGGTGCTGCGAGTCAGTTCCACCTGCTCTCGCGCCAGCAGGATCTGGAGCTTGCGTGCGCCCCAGTCGGGATAGCGCTGGCGCATCTGAACCACGCACTGCTCCAACTCTGCAGAAGTTCGTGTGGGGCTATGCCGCGGGCGCCGGCTGTGCTCTGCGATCCCGCCAGACCCGCCTCTTGATAACGTTTCCGCCAGAGACATCCCGTGGGACGGGAGATGCCGAACTCCTGGCACAAGGCGGTAAACGACTTCTGCTGTCGCGTCGCCGCCACTACCAACCGGACTTTCTGTTCTTCGACATCCATGGTCTTCCACGCCATCTTTTACACTCCCGCGCTCGCTACGCTCGCGCGGAAGTGTAAAGGATGTCCCGAGACGTTTCGTAAAGCATGTCATGAGACGAAACACGAAGAACGCGAGAAGGGCAGGGCACCCACTTCTGTGTTTGGTGAAAGCATGAGCCAGCCCCCTCGATGGAACCCAACCAGTTGCCACCGGTCGGGTGCAACTAACCTTATTGAATGCTCCTCTGAACTACGCCGGGAAGAGGCTCGGTTCCAAAATGGTTTGAGGCCGGCGCCCCGAAGGTCAATGTGACATTAGAAAATTTGACGTTTGTGCCACCTACAATGTCTACCTCCAAGGGTGATGGTGAAACCATCGGGTTGTTCGTTCCGTTGGCGGTAATTGTTGCCGTACCATTGATCTTGAATCCGCCGGTAATGGGCGTAACAGCGGCATTGCGGAGAGTGATGTGGTGAGTATGGGCGTTCCGGCCACTCGGATCAAAGTTCCCGTCTCCGAGCGTTAACACCCAACCGTCAGACAGCACCATGTTCAGGGTCGCGGAAAAGTCCGCCTTACCTGAGTTTCCCTGTAACTGCAGGTTCCATGTGCCCCGAACCTCATAGGGACCGGTTGTGCCTTGGGGCGAATAGGCATTGATCAGACCGCTAAACTTAAGTCTTTCAGGTGCCCGATTTTGGGCCAACGCGCCAATGTTTGCCAGCAGTACGAGAAGCCCGATCTGTGCCACACACAACAAATGCTTTTTCTTCATGCCAGACCTCCAAGTCTGAGTTATTGCTGGCGTGCTTATCGCTCAAAGGCTGTCCGGTATGCAATGCAGGACCTATGAAGAAGAGATGAAGTTTCGATAGACCCCTAAGTTGCTGGTGCAGTTGCTTCTTGTCGGGTTATGGCGCATGATTTCCAGCGACGTACGTTAGGAAATATCTGGAGGGTTTACGCCTCAAGAGTTCCATTTCGGCGATTTCACCCTCGATCAGTCGCGTTACCGGCTGCAACGAGGTATACGCCCACTGCGCCTGGAAAAGCTCCCTATGGAATTGCTGATCTTGTTGGTTCAACGGCGCGGGGAGTTAGTGTCACGCGAGGAGATTGCCGGTCGCCTTTGGCGGAAGGACGTCTTCGTTGATGTCGATCAAAGCATCAACACCGCGGTCCGCAAGATCCGGGTGGTGCTGCGCGATGACCCGGAGAATCCTCGATTCGTAGAAACCGTAGTTGGGAAGGGATACCGCTTTGCCGCCCCGGTGATCTGCAACGGGGATTCGAATCCTCAGGTTGAGCCCGGACGGTTGGTTCGGGCGCTGTCGGAGCCGGTGGTTCCGTCTGCCAAAGAGAGGGTTCGTTCGCTCCGCCTGTGGGCGCTGCTCATAGGGGTAGCCGTGCTTCTGGCAGTCGGCGCCAGCCTGTGGCTTAAGAGGACGGAGTATTTTTGGCGAGACCCGATAGCGGGCGCGCGATTCCAGACGGTTACAGAGTTCGAGGGAGTGGAGCAGGCCGCGGCGGTGTCGCGCGACGGACAGTTTGTAGCGTTTCTGTCGGATCGGGATGGGCAAATGGACGTGTGGGTGACGCAGGTGGGTTCGGAGCAGTTTCACAACTTGACCCACGGGAGCCAATCGGAACTGGTCAATCCATCGGTCCGCACGCTGGGTTTCTCACCTGATGGCTCTCAGGTTACATTTTGGGTTCGCAAGAAAAACGCTTCGAACGAAGGTGACATCAGCATTTGGGCGGTTCCGACCCTGGGGGGACAGCCGATGCCGTACCTTGAAGGTGCGGCAGAGCTCGACTGGTCGCACGACGGCTCGCGAATGGCGTACCACACGCCAGGATCCGGGGATCCGTTGTTCGTGTCAGACGGCGGCCGGCAAGCCAAGGCGCGGCCCATCTTCACCGCGCCGGCGGGGATGCACGCGCACTTTCCGCTGTGGTCGCCTGACGATCGGTTTATCTACTTCGTCCAGGGCGCTCTCCCCGACAAATTGGATATCTGGCGCATCCCTCCATCCGGCGGAACCCCTGAACGGATCACGTCCCACGCAGGGCGAGTGAGTCATCCGGTTTTTCTGGATCGGCACACTTTGATGTACCTGGTGAGCGATTCAGACGGTAACGGGCCGTGGCTTTATAGCATGGATGTCGAACGTCGCATTCCGCACCGAATGAGCTCTGGGCTTGACCGGTATACGTCACTGGCGGCGAGCGCGGACGGTCGGCGTCTGGTGGTGACGCTTGCAAGTCCGATGAATACACTTTGGCGTTCGCCAATCGCAGATTCACCCGCTCAAGCGCTGGCGCCTGCTCGAATCTCGCTGACAACCGGCGCAGGATCGTCTCCACGACTCGGTCCAAATTTCCTTCTGTATGTTTCTGCGACGAATACGGGCGAGAGCATCTGGAAGCTTAAGGACGCGACCGCCACGGAGCTGTGGAGTGGCCAGGGAGCGCAAGTGTTTGGAGGTCCAGTAGTCTCCCGGGATGGGAATCACATCGCATTCTCGGTTCGCCAGCATGGGCAATCATTCTTGTACATGATGCAGGGCGACGGCGCGAATGCGCGGGTGGCGAGCGATGCGCTCGACCTGCAAGGTGTTCCAGCGTGGGAGCCCGACGGGCAGTCGATAACCTCGGCGGCGAACGATCATGGGATCACACATCTCTTCCGTGTGCCGATCGATGGCCGGCCCCCGACGATACTTGTGCAGGAATACTCGGTCGATCCCGCGTGGGCGCCCGACGGCCGCTTCGTTGTGTACTCGGGAGCTGATATCGGCGCCGCATATCCGGTTAAAGCTGCTACTGGCGACGGCGCCGTGCATCCCTTGCCCGCCTTGACCCTGACTCGTGGGGCGCGACACTTAGCCTTCCTGCAGGGGGAACGGGAACTTGTGTTCCTGCGAGGAGACATTCGACACAAGAATCTCTGGTCCATGGATGTGGAGACCGGGACGGAACGGCAGTTGACTTACCTTCCTCTGGATTTTGACATTCGCGACTTCGACATTTCCGCGGACGGACCTGAAGTCGTTCTCGAACGGGTACAGGAACATTCGGAGGTGGTGCTGGTGGATCTGCGTCGGCGGTAACGCTATCCACCCGCCCCTTGCACAGAACGCAAGGAGCAGATCACGCACCACCGCGATAAAACAATAAGGAGCGGCTTGCGCCGCTCCTGTTGGGTTCCACGTTTGGTTGCGGTGGATTAGTTGGTGCGGCGAGTGGATGCGCCGTTGGACGCGCTGTGATCCTCGTTGTCGGGTTGGATCACGACGCCGTCAAATGGCGTGGCTGCCAGGAATCGGCCTTGCACCACGCTGACTTGACGCAACGGATAGCCAGTGTCGGGACCGCGGGTCCAGGTATGGCCGCCATCCTGACTTTCGAAGACCACGCCGGTTTCCGTACTGGTCGCCAGCAGGCGCTGATTGCTCTGATCGTAGCTGATGGAGCTGATGTTCTTGTCCGGGAGGCCGTTCTGCATATGCTCCCAGCCGGCTCCACCGTTCGGGCTGCGATAGGCACCCTCGCGGGAAGCGAACAGGATCTGCCCATCAGAAGTGATGATGAGACCGCGAATGCTGGTGACGTGGGCCGCTAACCCGGAATCCTGCCAGGTCGAACCACCGTCTTTTGAAACCAGAACGTCGCTGCGGGTGGCAACGGCGATCATTTTCCCGTCAGCTTTCACGGAGACGAAGTCCTGTTTGCCCATGATCGCTCCGCCCGTCCAGCTCTTGCCCTGATTGGTGCTGGTAAAGAGACCGGCTGAGGTTGCGGCCATCCAGGCTGCGGGCGTGATTTCGACATCGCTCACATGCGCGGTCAGGATCGAATGCGCTTCGCCCTTCGCGCCCTTGGCAGTGTGGTTGATGACATCGTTGATCGGGGTCCAGTCGCTGGCGTGCCGCGGCAAGATGAACATGCCACGATTGGTGCCCGCCACGAGCTCGCCATTGCTGGTCTGCTTCAAGCTGAATACATCGCGGCCATCGAGGCCCTTGCTCTTTTGCGTCCAGTGCTGTCCGGCATCCTGCGAAACGAACACGCCACCCAGTTCGCGGTCGTTGACCACGCCCACGAAGATGGTGTTGGCATCGTTCTTGTCGGCAATGATGGAAGTGACGTAACGATGTGCGTAGCCGTGATTGCTGGTGGTGAAGGTTTTTGCGCCATCGTCGCTAGCCAGAACGCCAGCGCGATCGGTCGCCAGCATGACGCGCTGCGCGTTGCGCGGATCGACCATGACATCGTTGACCACGACTTCCGGATTGGTAACGCGATTCCAGGTCTTGCCCGCATCGGCTGTCTTCCAGAGACCTTCGGTGGTTCCGGCGTAGACAACTGCGGGATTGGTGGGATCCTGTTTCAGGACCCGGGTGCGTCGAGCCGAGAACGGAATGCCCTGAATCTTCGAGAAGGTCTCGCCTGCGCTCGTGCTCTTGTAGATGCCGGAGCAGGCGCTGGCGAACACGACCGAAGGATTGGCGGAGTCGACGATGATGGAGAAGACGTCAGAGTCTTCGATCATGCCTTTGCTGATGTGGTGCCAGTTGGCGCCGCCATCGTCAGTCTTCCACGCCAGATGCCAGGTGCCGGCGTAGATGACGCTGGGATTCTTGGGATCTATGGCGATGGATTCAATGCTGTGGATGTCGGAGTTGCCGGCGGAAATCTTTTGCCAGCTCTTGCCGCCGTCGCTGCTGCGGAAGACGCCATCAACCGCGCCGACAACCAGAGTCTTGGAATCGGACGCTGAAATGGCCATGGCGCGGATCGATTTGCCGTGCATCGCGGGCATAGTGTCCCAGCTTTTGCCGGCATCAGAGGAATGGAACAAGTCGCCGGCCTGCTGGGTTTCAACGCTCCAGGCCGCGGCGTACATGGTGTTGGAGTTCTGCGGATCGATGGCGAGGTGATCGATGACGTAATCATCACCGCTGCCGAGGTGGGCAAATTTCGACCAGCTCTTGCCGCCGTCGGTAGAGGTGAAAAGGCTCCCCGTGCTGGTGCCGAGGAAGATGTGATCTGGGTTTTGGGGATCGTAGGTCAGGCTACGAACATCGCCCCCATCAGGCCCAAGCGCGGTCCATTGGCCGGCCCAGGCAGCGCTAGTAAGGCACAGCGCAAGTAGAACAAAAAGCAGTGTTTTACTGCCAAGCTTTGTTTCGGAAATCATAAAGCAGTTCGCCCCCGACGGATTAATCCGTCCGGGGCAAGATTGACAGGGTAAGGAGGCGCGATCAAGTTACCGAAGGGAAGGGCCGTCGGTTGTGCCGGCCGCATGTCTATTGGGGATTCAAAGGTTTGAGGCTTGGGGGGAGGAATGTCGCTGGTGCTGGCTGGCGACGAAATTGGCTAACTGACCAGAAGAATGCTATTCCCTCATAAATCTATGATCGGATTCCGCTTGACTCTGTTTTGGGCGAATGTGATCATTCGGCCCACGCTCGATCAGCCGTTCGAATCGCAGCCGTGACGGATTGACAGCGAATCCGGAAAGTCGCGGCAGCGAGCGAGCACCCGCTGTTCAGCCAGCATTTCGATCAATCACAAAACCAAAATTTCCCAGGGAGGAAACCGCAGTGAAAAAAAGTATCGTACTCTCCGTATCTTGTCTCCTGTTCATGATCGCTAGCATGGCCGTAATGTCGTTCGGCCAAGACGATTTTGTATTCAGCCAGAATGGCCGGGAGGTGAGGGCGACCAAGGCGCCATCGCATATCACGCGCGCGCCTAAAGAAGATCCGAGCCTCAAAGTCATCGCCGGCAACTTCAGCAAATATCCGAATGCGACATACTTCAGCATCTGGGGCGAAACCATCGACCAGGGGGTGAACGGCTATCCCTTTCAGACTTGGGCAGCGGTCGCTTTCACGCCCAAAGCCAACGCGACCGTGACGCGGATTGAAACATCCGCAGGGAGACAGGGCGGCGGAACTGCCGGGTACGAGTTAGGCCTCTGGAGCGACGCCAGCGGCGTCCCCGGAAAGCCGATCAAATCTTTCCATATCGCGAAGCTGCCAGCCTACGGACAATGTTGCACCGTTGCTATCGCCAACGATAAAGCTGGCATACCGGTCACGGCAGGAAAGCAATACTGGGTGGTGGTAAGCACAACGGCGAAAGACATCGACATCTATGCCTGGGCCTTCAACAGCACCGACATGCGGGCGCACACAGTGGCTTATTGGTGCAAAGGATCAACCACGTACTGCGGTCAGAACAGCGGCAAATGGCTTCCGGAACAGTACGTTCAGTATGGATTCCAGGTGCTTGGACAATAGAGCAAGGCTTGCAGGAAAAGCCAGCTCTTCTTGATCTGGAGCCCGTCTGATGCCTCAATGAACCATTGTCGCGTGGGCGGGCTTCGCTGTTTCTTTTATAGCGCCCACGATCTTGCTTCCCATTTCCGCCGTGCCGATCACGGTCTCACCTGGCTTCACCAGATCGCGCGTACGAGACCCAGAACGCAGGACCGAGGTGACTGCTGCTTCGATGCAATCTCCTTCAGTGGTCAGGCGGAATGAGTAGCGGAGCATCATCGCAACCGAAAGAATCGCTCCCAGCGGATTCGCGATCCCTTTCCCGGCGATGTCTGGGGCGGAACCGTGCACCGGTTCGTACAGCCCTACAGGGCCTCCGATACTCGCCGATCCCAAAACTCCGATCGAGCCTACAATCGCCCCTGCCTGATCGGAAAGTATGTCGCCAAACATGTTTTCGGTGAGGAGCACGTCGAAGGCCGTCGGGCGTGAGACCAACGCCATGGCGGCCGAATCCACATACGTGTGCCGGAGTTGTACCTCGGGATATTCTTGCGCGATGCGAGTGACTACCTCGCGCCAGAGCCGGGAGCAGTCGAGGACGTTGGCTTTATCCACAGAAGTGAGCTGGCGTCGTCGCGACTGAGCCAATTCAAAGGCGACGCGAGCGATGCGCTCGATTTCCGGCTCGCGGTAGCGCATGGTATCGATTGCGGTGCGGCTGCCGGGGGCGCCTTCAGTAGAGCGGGGCTCACCGAAGTAGATCCCTCCCAGAAGTTCGCGCACGATCAGGACATCCGTACCGTGGACAGCATCGGGGCGAAGCGGCGAACAATCCTCGAGCGCAGGAAAGCAAACCGCAGGTCGCAGGTTGGCGAAGGCTCCAAGCTCCTTGCGCAACCGAAGCAGTCCACGTTCGGGCCGGTGCTTTTTGGGGAGATTGTCAAAGGCCGGGCCACCGACGGCACCGAGCAGAACGGCGCCGGAGGCAAGACAGGTTTGCAGAGTATCCTGCGGAAGCGGATCACCGCTGCTTGTGTAGGCAGCACCGCCGACGTCTTTCTTCTTCAGGCTGAGCTCGTGCCCGAATACAGCAGCTGTCGCTTCGAGGACGCGAACGGCTTCATCGGTCACTTCAGGACCGATGCCGTCCCCAGGGAGGATGGCAATCTTCAGGAGCATGCCGTCTATTGTAGTGCGAGGGCGACGCGTCGATCTCGACTTACACGCCCCACAAGTAGTCTTCTTGATCGCCGTGATGTTCCGTGATCGGATTCATCGCCAAACCTATGATCCGCCCTCCGGTTGAGACTGGTATGGAAAGAAGAAGCTTGGAATGCGCGTGTCCACCGTCAGGTCGTGTTGCCGTGAGACCCGAAGCAGCGATCGGAACGGGCTTCGACTGTGTTCGGTCGTCGGCCGTAGTCCCGCGGCCTTGCTGCACCATCGCGATCAATTCCACCAAATGATGATCCTCGACCTGCTTGATCTGATCCGCCAGTACCACGAAGTGCCGGTAGATTTCATCGAGCTGATGACGATCAAATTGATGGCCCAATTGCTCACAGCGCATGCCCAGCGCGTGCCGTCCGGAATGCTTGCCAAGCACCAGTTTCGAATCCGGTACGCCGACCGATTGCGGGGTCATGATTTCGTAGGTCAGCGGATTCTTGAGCATCCCGTCCTGATGAATACCGGCTTCGTGCGCAAACGCATTGCGGCCAATAATCGCCTTATTCGGTTGGACCGCGACGCCGGTAATCTCGCTGAGCAGCTGGCTGGCAGGATACAATTCCTCGCCCACGACTTCGGTCCTGTAGGCAAGCCGGTCGGGACGCACCCGCATAGCCATGACAATCTCTTCGAGCGACGCATTTCCCGCCCGTTCGCCAATGCCGTTGATCGTGCATTCCACCTGCCGCGCTCCGGCCGCGATTGCAGCCAGCGAATTGGCTACGGCAAGTCCAAGATCGTCGTGGCAATGGGCGGAGATTGTGACGTTCTCGATTCCGCGCACGTTCTTGCGAATGGTGGAAATCAGCTCGCCAAATTCCACCGGAGTGGTGAATCCAACCGTATCCGGAATATTCACCGTGGTAGCGCCAACAGCGACCACCGCCTCGACCACCTGGCACAAGAACTCGGGATCCGTTCGGGTCGCGTCTTCGGGAGAAAATTCCACATCGTCACACCAACTCTTCGCCAGGCTTACGGCTTCCCTGGCCTGCTCCAAACACTCCTGGCGCGAGATGCGAAGCTTGTATTTCAAATGGATGTCGGAAGTCGCCAGGAACACATGAATGCGCGGCCGCGCGGCCCCTTGAAGAGCCTGCCAGGCACGTTCGATGTCCTTGGAACAGGCGCGGGCAAGCCCGGCGATAATCGGACGCCGCACTGCCGCGGCGATGGCTTGCACCGCCGCGAAATCGCCTTCCGACGCCACGGGAAATCCGGCCTCGATCACATCCACGCCCAACCGGTCGAGGTGATGCGCCATCCGCAGTTTCTCCGGCACATTCATGCTGCAACCCGGCGATTGCTCGCCGTCGCGCAAAGTCGTGTCGAAAATCGTGATGCGTTCCATGCCTGGGCCCTCCTGACGGGTCAGAACTCCATCCTACGTAGACAGGCGTATTAAGCAAGCTTATAATCTTATAATTATCATTAATTATATTTATAATTATAAGCAAAGCTAATGGCCGTGCAAGTTTTGCTAAAGGGGGAGCCTCCATGGACCTGGCTCAACTCGAGGTATTTTTGGCCGTTGCAAAAGAGGGACGATTCTCGCGAGCGGCCGAAAAGCTTTATCGCACGCAATCGGCGGTGAGCCAGTCCATCCGCAAGTTGGAAGACGAACTGGGAGAGCCCCTTTTTGACCGGTCGTCACGGGAAGGCGTGCTGACCGACGCTGGCCGCGTTCTGCAGGAATACGCCGAGAGACTCTTAAACCTGCGCGGAGACGCCCAGGAAGCGCTCGTGGAACTAAGAGAGCTGCAGAAAGGCAAGCTGGCGATCGCGGCCAACGAATTTACCGCGCTCTACCTTCTTCCGGTGCTGGCGGAGTTCCGCCGCCTGCATCCCATGATAAGAATCACCGTGCGACGTTCGCTCGGCAGCCACATCCCCGACGACGTTCTGCGCCACAATACCGAACTCGGAGTCCTCACCTACGATCCACAGGAACCGCTGCTGTGCGCCACGGTGGTCTACCTGGACGAATTGATTTTCGTGGTTCCTCCGAGCCATCCCTTGGCGACGGCGAAGCAGGTCAGCATCCGGCAATTGGGAGCTGAGTCATTTGTCGCGCACAATGTTGCGTCGCCCTATCGCGAAAAAGTGATCCAGGCTTTCAAGCGCCACAAGACGCCACTGCACATGGACATCGAACTGCCCACTCTGCAAGCCATCAAACGCTTCGTAGTAATGGGCAACGGAGTGGCGCTGGTCCCCGAGATCAGCGTGGAGAATGAACTGACCCACGGCGAACTGATTCGCATCCCGGTCCGCGAACTGCGCCTGCACCGCAAGCTGCGACTGATCTACCGCAAGTCCGCGAGCCTGTCTCACGCAGCGCGTGCCTTCCTGAAAGTTGCGGAGACGATTGCCCGCGAACGCCGCGGCAGATACCGCTTCCAGCGCGAGCACTAAGTTGAAGATGAATCCAAGCGGGACTGCACCGGCGTGGACGTTTGCGCACAAAACAAAACGCCCCAGCGCTCGTTAGAGCTTCTGGGACGTTCGTCGAAGCAGCCCTCCCCCGAAGTCTGCTCGAGAACCACTCTAGCAGTAGGCCGTCCCGGCGGGAATGGCACTTTCAGGCCATATGGTGCCCGACGGTAACCGCGTGCCGGTAACTTTCGGAGAAGGTCAAAAAAACATTTATTTTGTGTAACTTGGGCGATGCCACACTAGACCCGCCGCCCCACCCCCGCATTCCACCTTACTTCTGCAGCTCTTTCAGCAGCTCTTTCTGACGTTTCAGCGAGGCCTCCGCTTCATTCAGATCAATTCCGATCCCAAAGCAAAAATCGGCGCCCTCGATGGTGGTGATGCGGCTGTCCAGCCCGCAAACCGCGAAAGGTTGCTCCCGCAAGAGCTGTTGCGCTTGAGTCAGCTTAAGGTTCAGATCCTGAAAGCTGTCGCCCTTGCATAGAAACTCGTCGCCGTGATTATGGTACGCGTCCAGGCCGACACTGGTGAGGACTTCGGCAAATCTGCGGATGAGGATGTCGCCGGCGGAGTAACTGAAATTTTCGTTGAGCGCCTTCAAGCCGTTAACGTCGCTCATCGCCACGAAGGGACTCACGGGTGACTCGTCAAAAGCGCGCCGGTTCGGCAATCCAGTTTTCGCCGAAACCAGCAGTGCAAGTCTCATTTCTTCAGGAGACATTTCCGCGACTCGCTTGCGAGTCACGTGGTCAATTCTGCGTTCGATCATGGAACCGCTCCCAGGGGGATAGATCAAACTTCAATCTTGGGGCCCCGTCCAATCAGGCCCATCATTCTGCTCGTCCCTCGAAGCCACTGCCAGATTACTTTGGTAACAAACTGCTCAAACATTCGTGTAGGGCGGACACTCGTGTCCTCCACCGTTGATTGCCAATTCGTGATTGCAAGCAATTCCATTGACGTCATCCTGAGTGGCCGACAGGCCGCTCAGGATCTCGCGCGGACTGGAATGCGGTCGCGCAGGGCACCTCATCCTTCCGCGTTCCCCTCGAAAGGGTGGGCAATGATTGTAAGTTAGACTCATTTCTCCGCCGTCCCCTTTCTCGGCGCGCCGTCGGGAGGCAAGCTACACACGCCCTTTCGCACACCAGCCGAGGTGGACACGTTTCGCCATTCGCACAGAGACGAGGACAAGGTCCCACTGAACCGACCGGCCCCGAAGCAAACTCGGAAGATGACCCTTTGACGCAAAATAGATCGACCGGCCGACCGTCGCACCCGCAGCGCCCGCCCGGGTCGAAGCAATTGGCGCCCTTGCTCTCGAC
This sequence comes from uncultured Acidobacteriota bacterium, assembly GCA_963837015.1. Lineage (GTDB taxonomy): Bacteria > Acidobacteriota > Terriglobia > Terriglobales > Acidobacteriaceae > JABDBE01. The sequence goes on from CAWIMI010000041.1 coordinate 13,377, forward strand.
GACACACGAGCCCCGCTCTTCGCAACCCTTGGCCGCCGTGAACCCACAGCGCTGTCCGGAAGGGCAGTCCGAGTTGCTCTTGCAACTGACCCTGCTACGAGTGCTGCTTTGGTCAGTAGCGCCAGCCGGAAGGACACCGATCAACCCGTTGCCGTACATCGTTAGCAGCAGCCCAAAGACTAACGCCGAGCGTCCTAACTTGGGTCTGTGCAAAGCCATGCCTCTTTCCTTCGATGACTTGACAGTCATCCTGGGCGGCCGGAGGCCGCGAAGGATCCAGCGTGGATCGGCATCCTGCCGGACTGCGAAATCGCACTACCCATCCTTAGACACCACTCCCGAAGCCTCCGCCTCCGCATACATCGCCTCAATCCGAGCCCGATAACGCTCCTCTACCACCCGCCGCCGCAACTTCATGCTCGCCGTAAGTGCCCCGTTCTCCGGAGAGAATTCCTCCGCAATGAGCATCACCTTTTTCAATTGTTCGTACCGTGCCAGATTGCGGTTCAGGTCCCCGACGATCCCTTCGTAAAGCGCCCGCACTTTAGGATGTGCTACCAGTTCCTCTCGCGAAGAGAAGGCAACCTGGTTGGCGCGAGCCCAGTCCTCCAGCACTGGGAAATAAGGCGCGATGAGGACGGCCGGAAACTTGCGCTTATCGCCCATGATCACAGCTTCGCCAATCAGGGCATTGTGCTTGAGCGAGTTCTCGAGTGGTTGCGGAGCGATAAACTTTCCCCCGGAAGTCTTGATCAGATCTTTCTTCCGATCCGTCACCGATAAGAAGCCCTCGCTATCGAGATTGCCGATATCGCCAGTTTTGAACCATCCATCGACAAAGGCCGCCTGGGTTTCTTGCGGCCGGTTCCAGTAACCCTTGAAAACCGAAGGACCGCGGACCAGAATCTCACCATCCTCAGCGATACGAACTTCAATGTTGGGGAGTGTCTTGCCCACCGTTCCCAGCTTATGCGCCTTAGGACTGTTGACCGCGATCACGGGCGAAGTCTCGGTCAGTCCGTAACCCTCATCAATGCGAATGCCAATGTCTGCGTACCACTCTGCCAGTTCACGTCCCAGAGGCGCGCCTCCGGATATAAAAACTCCCGCGCGTCCACCCATGCCCGCGCGCACCTTCGAATAAACCAGGCGGTTGGCCAGCTTCCACCTTAACGACGCAGGCGGTTGATCGGTCAGAGTACTGGCCCGGTGAACCCGCCCCAGTGACAACGCCCAGCGATAGATCCATTTCTTGGGAAAACCTTTTGCCTTGAGATCTACCTGCCCATGAATCTTTTCGTAAACCCGCGGAACCCCCACGAAGATGGTGGGGCACACCTCCAGCAAAGCCTGCGGAAGCTGGTCGAGAAGAGAAACGTAGGCCAAGGTGACCCCGCGGTACAACATAGCGAAATCGACGTGCCGCGCCGTAACATGGGACAGAGGAAGAAAAGAAATACTGATCTCACCGGCGCGAACGTCGAATCCAGAAAGTGAATGCGCGATGTTCGAGGCCAAGTTTCCGTGCGTAAGCATGGCCCCCTTGGGAGTGCCCGTAGTTCCCGACGTATAAATGATGGTAGCAAGGTCATCGGCTTGGGCCACACGCGCGTTTGAATCGAATTCCGCGTCGCGTTCTTTCGGGCCATCATGCATAAGGCGCTGCATGTGTGCGGCGTGGGCCGTCTCCACTCCATCCATGACGACGATTCGCTCAACCTGGGTTTGGTTCTGAATGCTCTGAACTTTCAGCAGCTGCTTTTCAGTGGAGACAAAAATCGCCCGCGCTCCCGAATCCTGCAGAATGTGTGCCGTCTGTTCCCCCGTCAAAGTGGTATAGACAGGCACGACGACTGCCCCGATCAGCAGGCAAGCAAAATCCGCGATCATCCACTCCGGGCGATTCTCGCTTAGGATAGCGACCCGATCTCCTTTGGAGATGCCCCACTCCCGCAGCGCCCGAGCCACACCCACGACGCTCTGATAGAGCTCAGCGGAGGAGATAGACACCCACTGGATAGCCCGCCGATGCATGACCACGACGCGATCATTCCGGTCGACCACCGCGAAAAAGATCTCATTAAGCGTTCGCAGGCTCATGGCGTTCTCAGGAGGACATGGGTTTGGGCTATGCCGCTCCGAGCTGCTAGCCGCGAAGCAGCGTAAGAACGCGGCCGGCGGCACAAGCCATGGGTACAACACCGATCAATACCGAGCCCCGAGGGGGCAAAAGAAAGGTCACAACCCAGACTCCGTGTTCGCCGCAAATTCGATCTCCGAAAGAAATGTACTGGTTTCACACATGGTTGGCAATGCCCGCCCCTCTGGCGTCAACCCCCCTTTTGCGAGACAATAGTCGCCACTTCCCAACGGAGTGCACTCGATGCGACGACTTACGATTACCACAATAGCAGCCTGGCTGCTGGCGACGGCGTGTTTGATCACCCCGCTGCGAGCGGCCGACAACAAATCAACTCCTCCGCCTCCGGCACTGAAAGTCGGGGACGTTGCACCTGACTTCAAGCTGCAATACTTCGATGGAACGGACCTGAAAGATGTGACGTTGAGCCAGTACAGAGGGAAGAAAAACGTTGTGCTCGCCTTCTACATCTTCGCTTTCACCGGCGGTTGAACCGAGCAAATGAAGAACTTCCAGAAGAATTTACAAAAGCTGGAAGCGACAGACACCCAGGTCCTGGGTGTGAGCATGGATAGCCCCTTCTCAAACAAAGCATTCGCCGACCAAATCGGAGTCACCTTCCCACTACTAAGCGACTGGGGCGGAGAAACCACCCGCAAGTACGGCGTCTACGTGGACAAATACAAAGCCGCGCGCCGCATAAACTTTCTAATCGGAAAGGACGGAGCCATCCTCGAAGAACAGATCGACAACAACGCCATCGACCCCACAAAAATCGTGGACGCATGCCAGCGCCCCAAGCTGAAAAATTGACGTTGCATTGGCGCAGATCAACCGATCATTTACTCGGAAGCGAAAATTGACGCTGCGATATCCGGTTGTTATGATGAATGCGCGGGGTGGAGCAGTCTGGTAGCTCGTTGGGCTCATAACCCAAAGGTCGGTGGTTCAAATCCACCCCCCGCAACCAAACAACTTCTTGCTACACAGCGGCTTGGGAGCTATCATCTCTCGAGCCGCTTTCTTTCTTGGGCAAGTTAAGGCGAACTTGGGCAAAGAATCCCCCGAGTTGCTCTGCCACCTTCCTGTGGTCGTCCCCAATCACGTGCGTGTAGCCCATGGTTGTGCGCGGGTCGGCGTGCCCTAACCGATCCTGCCGCACCTTCATCGGTGCGGCCAGGTGATCGAGCAGACTTGCGTTCCCATGTCGGAACGCATGTGCCGCTCCATCCAGACCGAGCTTCTTCAAGATGGGTTTCAACTGCCTCTTGATGAAGTTGTCGGGATGCAGGCGACGACCTTCCCTACTCAGGAAAAGTGGCTCCTCGGGGTTCCTGTCCTCAACGTAGAACCGAAGACGTTCTGTAAGCTGCGGCGAGAGAGCGAAGAATCGCTTCTTGCCGTTCTTCGGCCGCTTCAGTTTGCTTTTCCACCTGCTTCGCTGAACCGTGATTGCCTGCTCGTTCAAGTTGACATCTCCGACGTTCAGGCCGCAGATTTCTCCGCGCCTGATGCCGGTCTCCGCTACCAGCCAGAAGACGGTCTTGTATGGCTCGTTCGCGGCATCGATGATCTGTTTGACCTGTGCCACCGTGAAGCTCGGTTGCTCTTCGCGATTCCAGGTCGGAAGAACCAGATTGTCGCAGACGTCGTGAGTAACATAACCCCACGCTTTTGCCGAGGCCCATAGAAGGCGCAGCGTGGCGACCCGATTACGGATCGTTTTCGCGCTACGTTTGTCCTTTCCAGGACTCGACCACAGCGTGATCACGTCTTGCACGACCTCCGTTGAGATGTCTCTTAACCGAATCGCCCCGAGGACCGCAACCCAAGCCTTAATCTCGCTCTTATCGCTATCTTGAGTGCTTCCCTCGTGGTGAATCATAACTTTGCTTTTCCACTTCTCCGCAAAGTCCTCGAACCGCGCAGTTGGCTTCGCTTTGTAAATGGGGTTGTTGATCGCCGCCAGGCGACGATCGAGTTCGCGTTGTGCGAGGCGCTTGGTCGGAAACTCGGACTTATCGCCCAAGACCTCCGAACGATGGATGCGGATGATACTTCCGTCCGGCTGTAGTTCGTCTTCGAGCCAGCGGCCATACCACTTCTTCACCCTTGTGCCCCGCAGGATCAGCGATCCCTGCTGGTATCGCTTTCGAGCCACGGAACCTCCGTTCCGTTGACCCGACGACTCTCGCGGGCATTGTACTTTGTTTTCGTAATAGGCCGCCGGAACTCCCGCAATCAATCTGGGAGCCGGCGGTGAGCACACCTGTCCGTTCACCGCCAATAGTGCCGAGGCGGTGAGGACGATCCACGTGGACGCGGATGTTTGACCGTATATATGTAGATTCTCTTCCAAAGATTCGCCTTTCAAGGCTGCAGCCGGTTCTCATGCCCTTCGCGTTGCCGGCGCCTTGTACGCTCGTCAAACGCAAACGGGTGGAACCCAAACGCACGCACTATTCAATACTGATTTCCGGGAAAGTCCGGGCAAATTCCGCGGCCGATGCTGGGTTGGAGTTATTCCTTGGGAAGGAGCCGATTCCATGAGGACCGGTGGGAGGAGGTTTGGTTCGGGTCGGATCGGGTGTTCTAAAGGTGCGGGAAGCCTTTTGGGACAGGCTGGACGGGTCAATCCGAACGCTCACCCCGCGTCTAGAGAGTAGTGATTCCCGAGAAGCGGATATATTAAGTAGCGACCTTGTCTCCCGGACTCCAGCCCGGCGATGTCATCTCTTACATGGAGATGTGTTCCGCAATTGGTGTCAATCTCCAACGCGGAATGAACTTCCGCTTGCGAGACACCGAGAGCATTATTCTGATGAGCCTCCGTCCGGGGGCTCCATACGCTGATCAAGTCAAGGACGAGGGTCGAGTGCTGATTTATGAAGGGCACGATGTTGCGAGAGCTCTGAACGGGCCGCACCCCAAACAAGTGGATCAACCAGAACGCAATCCCGGAGGTTCACTGACACAAAACGGGCTTTTTGCGGAAGCTGTGAGGAAATACAAGAACGGAACGGCACCTCCAGAACGAGTCAGAGTCTACGAGAAAATACGGTCTGGTATTTGGGTATACAACGGGCTGTTCGAACTGGTTGAGTGCTGGACCGAGCAATCGGGAGGCCGGAAGGTCTTCAAGTTCAAACTCCAGTTCGCAGGCACCGACGAGAGCGAGCATCCGGCCGTCGCTCAAGTCGCGTTGGATGACGATCGGCTGATTCCAAGTTGGGTGAAGCTCGAGGTATGGAAGCGCGATCAGGGACGTTGTGTGTATCCCTCCTGTGGCGCGACTTCCGGCCTTCATTTCGACCACATCATCCCTTACTCGAAGGGCGGTTCTTCGAAGGATCCTGCGAACATCCAGATACTGTGCGGGCGCCACAATCTCGCGAAGCACGACAACATCGAATAACGTAGTTCATGCATTGGGCTGTTGCACATTGATCAGCTTCAGATGGCGCCATTCATGCAGCATAGTGCGTTCTCGGTTTGATGAGGGCAGTATTCGATCATTGCCTCAGGAGTACCCAACATGACTTTGGACGATTTTCGTCAGTCACTCACTGCGGCCAAACCTCCAGCGGAACTTGCACTCGCACTCGCTGGCCTATGGTGGGATGCCAAGGGTGATTGGACTCGGGCACACGAATCAGCTCAGCAGGACGAAGGCCCCCAGGGTTCGTGGGTGCACGCCTATCTGCATCGCAAGGAAGGCGATCAGGGCAATGCAGCGTACTGGTATGGTCGCGCAGGCAAGCCTGTTTGCCGACAACCACTCGATGCGGAATGGCTCAGCATTGTGAGAGATCTACTGGGATAGCCGCTAGTTGACCGTTCTCGTAAGTATCGGGCTATGTCGGCCATTTGAAGATGCTTCGGTTTGGCACACAATCGGCACGCAACGTCCTCGAAACGTCGGCGGCTCAGCCGATTTGGACAGACCGACAGTCAGTCGACTGTCCTGGCTGAAGGTGTCGTTGGCCCCAATTCCTCCGCAATCGCTTGCGTTCGTCCGTGTTCCCACGCAATGTTACGTACAATAGTGTCGAGTGCATATACCAGAATGGAACTCCCTGTTGAACTGAACAAAGGCCGCAAGACTGCAAAACTCATCTTTGCAGGGCAGCACGATTTTGGCTTTCTAGCCGAGTGGCGGAAGACGCTTGGCGAGGATAAGAATCCGGTCAGGATCGATGCCGTGGATTTCGCTCAGCTTGCGGTATATCGATTTGAGGCGCACTCTGAGATTCAGCCGTATGCGGAGACCGTCGAGGACATTGCCGATCATATAGCGTGCAATCCAAACTGCGAAGTAGCCGGTTGTGTACTCCTGACATGCGATTGGTTTTCTGACTCGAAGGTAGTTGGGCTGATGCATTTTCGACGAACTTGGAGCAATAACATTGTTTTGGATTACCTGGCAGCACACCCATTCATCACGCGGCCACCGGAAGGATATCCTCAAATCGTCCAAGGGGTGGGTACAGCCTTGCTTTACTTCCTTAGTACGGTGGCTAAGCGGTACGGCTGCGGCTCCATCTGGGGTGAGGCAACCCCGATTTCTTGCGGCTACTACAAATATATTTTCAGGTTAGAGTCTGTCGAAGACTTGATTAATATTCCGAGCACGAACTTCATTAAGTTCGCCGACGGCTTCGATAAAAAGCCATCGCAAAAGGACGGTGATGTGGCGAGCAAGAATGTGGCACTTGACACGATTTACGAGCTCGAAGCGAAAGACCCACCGTTCGTCGGGAGCAAAACCGCCGTGTTCAATCCAAAACGTAGGCTAGCCTTTCGATTCCTGGATTTGCCTTATCATTCACAGATGGCGATTGCAGAGGCACTTGGCTTATTGCAGGATGACGACAAGAATCAACCGGCTGCTGAACAATTCCGCCGTTTTTTTCAGCGGGCAACTGAAAGCGGAAAACTGCCGGATCTTTGGATCGAAGTTGAGAAAAAGCATCTGGACGGGGAGCCGGACAAGAATCCGTTTCCAAGGTCGTGAAGAAAAAGGACGAATATGCATAAGGACTTCGGAGAATGGTACAGATCGGCTGGTATGGAGCCAGATGGAGAGATCTTACCGAAGCGTTGGGTAGGAATTGAAAACTACAGCCCCGACACCAACGACGTTGTCTCGCTGGCACGATTGTTCTATCGCTTGGGTAAACCGACCGATGATTTTCTAGCGGCGTTCCAGGACGTTTTTCAAAAAGCAGACCCGGCCTTCAAGATGCGAGACAACGAGCATGAACTGTCTGTTCTTGCAGGGGCAGAATTGGTAGATGTTATCGAAAGATCCGACTCCGCTTTGCCTGATCTGGCAGCCTTGTCGCTTGTTAGTGCCGCCGCTGAAAACCTCCGCCCTCGGCCTTCTGTAAGAGATATCCCGGAAATCGCCGCGCGCTATTTAAATGAGCGGACAATTGGCCGAGCTGAAACTGTTGACGAGGAAAGTACAGACATCAAACGTAACAAGACGCTTTTCGCTGCACTCTCCGCGTTGGGAGGTCCACACGGCGACTTGGTTAAAGAACTTCAGCGCCTGCAGCGAGAACTGTCTGTTGTGACGGAAGAAAGTAACATGTTGTGGTGGCTTTTTTCCGAGTACAGCCGCGATGAGCGCCAACCGTGGACAAACTTCTCCGTGCCGGCGGTGGCTCTGATGGCTGGTAAAGAACTTGCGGATCTGACGTCCGTAATCCCAGGTCCAGTTGCAGCAAGGGCCTTCCTTGATAGAGTAATTCGGTGCGCCAAGAAAAAGCTTCCTGCATACGTTTCGATTAAAGATGCAATTAATGATGTCACGATTGAATGGCGCCAGAAATATACAAGCGGAGGATGTCCTTCTGAGCTCGAAGACTTGATGCCCATCAGTCACGGGGCAAAGCTATCCTTGGCATCGCCGGACAACGATGCATGGTTGCCGGCATTCACACCGGCAACGGGGATTAAGTCTGACGCTAGTATCGTGCCCAATATTTTGGCCTATCAGATATTTCTTGAAGCACTCCTGTGCCGGTCATGGAAAGAGAACGCATGAGCACGACGCCGCCACAACCGGTACCGCCCGTTATCGTGCCCACGGATCAAACCTCTCCGGTCGGCGTCGCTCCGGTTACATCGACCGCTGCGAGCACCGTCTCGGACATTATTGATTTGCCGAGCGGCAAAGAGTTGAGCGATTTGAGCGCGATCGCCTTTGCAACAGCAAGACCTATTCGATGGGTGGTCGTTGCCGGTCCAGTCGGCTGTGGTAAAACCACGCTCCTTACCAGTCTTTACGAATTATTTCAGGGGTCGCGGATCGGCGAATATCTCTTCGCGGGGTCGAATACTCTACCCGCGCTAGAGCAACGTTGTCACCATTCGCGCATCGCGTCCGAGAATCTGGTCGCGGACACGCAACGCACTCCCTACAAACCTGAGCCGACGTATCTCCACATGAGAATTTGTTTAGCCACTGCCCTTCGCAGTCCAATTGATTTTCTCTTTACAGACGTTTCCGGAGAGATGTACGAACACGCTCGCGACTCGACGGATGAATGCAAAGAGCTAACTTTTTTACGCCGGGCTGGCAATTTTCTTTTGTTACTGGACAGCGAGAAAGGTGTACGTGTGGACAAACGCTGGGCTATGGTGCAAGAGGCCAAAACACTTCTGCAGTCCTGCATGGACAGCACGATGCTCGCGGAGGACTGCATCATCAATATTGTTTGGTCAAAGCTCGACTATTTTGTAGCTGAAGGGGACAAAAAAGAAGATAAGGAATTCCGGGAGGAAGTCGAGAAGGAATTCCGCGCAAGCTTCGGTAATCGTACAAAACATCTTAAATTTGGCGAAGTCGCGGCGCGGCCAACGATGGCCCCGAAATTGGGCTTCGGCAAGGGAGTGCCGGAACTACTGAGCGGATGGATCACTGATTGCCCCAAGGCAAGAGAAATGGTTCTCCTCCCGGAGCCTCCTCTTGGAACCCGTGAAAGCGAACTGTTCGCCCAACGTCACTTCGCGACGCCGACCAAGCCATGAACGATTCCCTATTGCATCATATTGTGTTAATCGGCCTTCCCAGCACGGGCAAGACCAGCTTCCTTGCGGCACTTTGGTACATGGTTAATCAATCGCAAATCGATTGTAGGTTAAGCCTTGAGAAGCTGGACGGTGACAGCAAATATCTGAACCAAATTCGGGATGCGTGGTTGGAGTATAAACCTGTCCCCAGGAACCTGTCGGATAAGGAAATTGTAGTTTCGATGGCTCTGAAGGACCGGGAGACGGAGCGCGCGGTGGGGCTAAGTTTTCCGGATCTTTCGGGAGAATCGTTTAGATTGCAATGGACGGCAAGACAGTTCACATCAGGCTATGACAAGCGTCTGCGAGAAGCTTCTGGCGGGATATTGTTTGTGCATCCTGAGAACATTGTTAAGCCGCACCGCATAGATCTGCTCGACGACCTTGTCAAGGCGCAGGAAGGTGCGATTGTAGAAAGCGGATCCACCAAGACGGCTTCACAAATTGCCGCGAAGGCTTGGGACATTGAAAAGGCTCCCACTCAGGTACAGCTTGTCGATTTGCTTCAATTTGTCTCAAGTCGCGAGTATTTTCGACCACCATTTCGCCTTGGAATCGTTGTTTCTGCCTGGGATGTCTTGGTGAAGCTGCATGCGACCCCCGCTGATTGGATATCAGGTCAGCTGCCCTTGCTCCGACAATTCGTCGACTGCAACGAGGAGATTTTTGACGTTGCGTTTTATGGGGTGAGCGCACAGGGAGGACGATACGCGTCCTCGTTACTTTCGGTGGGCGATTTTAGAGATGCGAAGGCATTTGCAGGGCGATTGAGCCAACATGCCGACCCTGTGTCCGGTTGGCTTTGGAGCCAGTTGGATGGTCAAGCGCAATCAGCGTTGCAGGATGCTCAGGGCGATCTGAAAGATTTGCAAATTCGTCTGGCGAACAATCTTAATAAGGTGATTGCTAAAGCGGGCATTTATGACGAAGGACTCTTCGGGGCCATCGAGTTGCGGCAAGAAACAAAAGATCTGCTCAAAATTAGGAGCTTAGAAAAAGGCGAGGAGACAATACGCCTGAATCGATTGCTCCTCGAAGATACCTATCCGTTGCAGCTGTCCAGGGATCGACAATCTGACAAGGAAGTTAAAGAACTGCAAGGCAAAGCGCCTGCTCGGCGGGTAACGCTTGTCGGGTCGAATGTTAAAGATGCTCACGATATAACCGAACCGCTCCAATGGTTGATGCGTTGAAAATACCGGGTCCCACGATGCAAACGGAAGGTGCTTTTTTGCACCAACTGCTTCACGGCTATTCTGAGGGTCATCGCCTTCTGGAAAGCTCAATGACCGTTCCAGATGACCTCGCCCGTCTCGTGCTGCGCATGAGCGATCTCTCCGGCAGCAATGTGAATCGTGGTTTTGAGGAATACCTCACTGGATATCCGCTGACTTCTATTAATTCCTATGCGTTGGCGAAGACATGGTATGCGCCGGAAATGCCCAGACCTGGATGCGTTTGGACGCATACGATTGTGGTGCCGGCATCTGCGATGGCAGAAATTCCGTCGCTAGACGCTCTACACCATCTGTTTAAGCGTCCAAGTGAACATCCCACCACCGGATTCTATGCGAAACCCATCCCGGAGAAAAGAGTGCTGGAGTTAACACCTCAACTCGAACCGCAGCCCAAGGGGTCACGGCCGGAAATGCAAGCGGTCTTGTCCTTCCATTACGGCAAAGGGAGTAATCCGGTGCTGCTTGCTACGCGCGAGTCAAGGGAATTCGAGGAATTAATCTTTGCGGTTTGGTCGCAGAAGTGGCCCAGTCTCCGAATGGGTTTTACATTTTGCACCGGATCGCTTTCGGCTCGCAGCTATGACAAGCGTCCGTTGGATATTCAATGCGTCCCAACGTCTCTGACGCGAGAAGTCTCGCTTGAAATTGCAGCCGCGGGCTCGGGAGAGCCCGTTGTCGTGAACTCCGTCCCATCTGACCCCCCGGAGTGGGCCATTCCTGCCGCGACTGATGCCTGGTGCCCGGGAGGCGGTGCGGTGAGACATTTTCTTTGGAAGGTGTCTGACGGCAGCAGCGGGCGAGGAGACTTCGCTTCATTCATGATCGTCTTCGACGCCATCAGAGAGTCGACGCCACTTCCCGATCTTATTACGTTGGTCGCCAGCGTGTTTCCGCAGCCGGCATCCGGGCGTCGCTTGAAGTCTCTTCTCTTCGAGCGCCAATCAAATAACGGTTTGCTGCGCGATCGCGAAGAGCAAGACATCCTGTTCGCCCTCGCCGTCACCCAGGACTATGAAAGTTTTGATGTGGATGCGCTGTCAATAAAGGAACGGGCAGAAAAGCTTTGCGTTCAGAACCCGGATTCAGCGCGGTGGCTTGTGGGGGAACTCTTTCGATCGACGCTGAATCCACTCGGTGAGGAAATTATGGCTGGGCTGATTTCAGCCATGGCCCCCGAAACAGCTCACCAGGTAACAAGCAAACAACCTCAATTCTTGCCCGCTCTTTTTCGGGCGAAGCCCAGTCTTGCCTCTTCGGCTCAACTATGGCGTGCGGGCGGGGGTCGTAAGCGCGAGCTCTTCGAAGCAGTTGCTGCTCACGACCATTTAGATCCGACACTTGTGGTTGGCATTATTGGCGCGCTTCTGGAAAGCGGATCGGAAGTTTTCATCCGACGCGCCCTAGACCGCTGGGGCAAGGACGCTGTATTTGCAACGCTCGATTGGACTGAAGCCCACAATGGTGCAATGTCAGAGACGTCCCGAGAGGCACTCGGATTCCACTTGCCTTCCGTAATGGACTGGGTTGAAGCTGGACCTACAAGATCATTTGACTCTCTCATTGCTGTTGCTCACATCGTTGCTCCCTATTCTTCTAAAGTAGCGAAACGCGATTGCACCGTGTGGCTTCGCACTTTTCGCGATCTGCAAGTCAGCAAGAAGGAGGCGGAACAGACTTACATCGCCGCATTCTTGGTCGCCTTGGCATTCAATAACGCAGCTCCTTCAGCTCTTGATCTACTTTCGGAATCATTCGAGCGTGTCTATGAGGCTGCAAGGACAGAACTTCTAGGCGATAGTGCCTGGGTCATCGTGGAGCCCTTTGTCCCGGAGTTGTCTTGGCTTTCAAACTGGGATAAGTGCGAACGCCTGAGGAGAGGCCTGATTTCAGCATTCGTCCGCTACAGGTGGCCTGCATCGGAGTTAAAGCGGCGCATTCGGGATCATGAGCTGCTCCGGCAACTTGTCAAAAGCGCAACAAAAGTGGATGGCGGAGATGAGCTTGTTCGGTTGATTTAGCCATCCGAATTAGGCGAGCGATTTTCCTTCATAGATCAGGCGGCAGCGCTCTTCTTCTTCCTGGCTCAGTCGCTGCACGTGGCTAAGTAGCCTGTCATCACTGCTCACCGGATGAAACTTCGACGGCAGCGGCCCCATCAACCGATCAGTAATGAGCGGCGCTGCGTTGTCATCCACAAGGAATAGTACGTCCCCTCCTGGTGAAATCGGACGATGCTTCATTTCTGGATGAAATGGCGTCACGTCGAGCAAATTACCGGTGGGAGCGTGCCAAACGGCATGGTGAGCGGCGATGAGGTAATCCAAATCTGGGTAGTCGGCGACGTGACGATGATGGAACATCCATCCAAATTGCGCGCGGCCAGCGTCCTGCTGTACCTTGCGTTCGACATTCTCGAAACATCTCGTCGGTTGTCCCCATTTTTCTGGCCTGTGGCTGGCGAGCCCGAGCTGTTGGCGGCTTATCGTTTTGGCGAATATTTCGATCTGCTCGCGTAAGTCTGATTCAGTAATCATGTTGGTGGCATTTTACCTTTTTCCACTTCTTGCCAGCATACGCAGTGCCGCCAGGAGCTGCTTCACGATTGGTGGCAAGAACTCTATTTGCAGTTCTTTCACAAAGCGGCGACATGGAAGGCCTGCACGTCCGCGAGATGGCCGATGCACCGCGCATCGCACCATTGCGCGAAGCGTCGTTTCGAATTCATGTACGCCTGGCGGGTGTGGTCGTTATTGATCTGCGCGGTGAAAAACTCGATGACGCGCTTGGCGGCCTTGGGCGCGGCGCGAATAATGTCGATATCGATCTTGATCTGATGTCCATGTTCGTTCCGCAGCGGTGGTAGTGGCGGAGGCGTGCGAGAGATGGTCGAGCGGTATAAGTAGGACGTTCTCGAATAGGAAATCAGAGTCCACGGACCGCTAGCTGGCACGGGTCCGAGCGCACCCACTAACCGTAGGCGTCTTGCTTACATCAAAGGGGCCGCATTTCCGGAGGAATTCATGACTTTGTAACCCATTGAAAACAATGGAGCATGGGTAGACGTTTTGGACTGTCGTTATATCCCGTGTTTGAATAGTTCCCTGAGAGGCAACAATAATGGCGTCTGATATCATGATATTTTGCGCTTGAAATGTTTCTCCTAAGGGAACGAAATGATCAAGAACTATCAGTCCAGCAAAACACTCGGCCGGCAGACTTCGCGGCTCTTTGTGGAGCTCAACGAACGAGGGAAAACCACGTTCAGCCTCCGCGACGTGGAACAGATCACGAAGCTCCGAGGGTCTTCCGCTCGTTCGCTCATTCTCAAAGCGGAGAAGCGGGGACTCATCACCCGTCTGCGTCCCGGGCTCTACACCCTAGTGCCGTTTGAGCTCGGACGCGCCACCGAATATATTGGCGACCCCTACGTCATCGCAAAGGAATTGTGCAGCGGCCATGGCTACTTTCTTTCCCACGCTTCGGCCATGGAGCTGCTCCGCATGGTCACCCAACCACAACTCACAATTTATGTCAGCACGTCGGTCCGCAAACCACCACGTACGATCCATGGCTATGAATATCGCTTCGTCACCGTGAAGCCTATCCACTTCTTCGGCCTCACCGAGGTCTGGATCACAAAGCAGCAAGCGATCAAGGTGAGCGACCGGGAGCGAACCATCTTAGATGGACTGCGGCAGCCTGAATATGCCGGCGGCATCCCCGAGGTTGCGAAGGCGCTTTGGATGAGCAGACGTGAACTCAAGCTCGACCGTCTTCTCGACTATGCGCACCGTTTGCGCAGTGGCGCCCTCACACGCCGGATCGGATTCCTGCTTGAACTCTACAAAGTGGCTCCGTCGGCGAAGCTCGAGCGTCTGCGCCGAGAACTGACTCCAACCTACCACCGGCTCGATCCTACTTTGCCTAAGTCCGGCCGCTTCGAGGCGCGGTGGCGGCTGCAACTGAACATCGACAAGTCCGAGCTTGAGGCCATTCCACACACATGATCCCGCAACGAAATCTCTCGCTGCTCGCAAACCGTCTGCATAAGGAGCACGGAGGGCGCCGCATTCCCGAGGCCGTGCTTGAACGAGATTACTCCCTCGCTTGGTTTCTGGTTGGTCTGGGCCAGAGCCGGCTCGGCCAGATCCTCATCTTCAAAGGCGGGACCGCGCTCAAGCGCTGTCATTTTGGCGACTATCGCTTTTCCGAAGACCTTGATTTCACGCTGGCGCACCGGGCCGAGTTCGCTGAGATTCGGGAAGGACTGGAAGAGGTTTTTGAACGCGTTGCCCAAGCCTCCGGAATCCGTTTCGCATTCGAGCGAGAAGACCGCCAGAGTCATGTCAACAGCCACACTTTCTATCTCACCTACCAGGGGCCTCTTCCGAATCCAAACACCGTCAAAGTGGACATCACCATCTCTGAGGTTCTTTTGTTTCCGGTTGAACAGCGTCCGATCCTACGTGCCTATCCGGAATTCGAAGACCTGCCCGAAGACTGTCGGGTCGCAGTCTACAGTCTGAACGAAATCGCGACCGAGAAGGTCGTCGCTCTTTCCGATCCGGCGAGGAATGAACCGCGGGATCTCTATGATCTCTGGTTTCTCACGGTCGAGGCCGGAGTGAACCTTTCGCGACTAGTTGGGGCGATCGCAGAAAAGCTTCGTTTCCGACAGAAGGACATCGCCGGCATTGAAGATCGCATTCTCAAAAAAGAGCAGCGACTGAAGGCGCTTTGGACCGGCCGCCTCGGTCATCAGATCGAGGCGCTTCCTGAGTTCGACGCTGTCTTTCGCGCGGTGCGCCGCGAGCTTCGTCAGGCAGGTTTTACAGGTTGACGGTCGATCGGCACGAGCTCAGCGCGAGAGAATCCCGGAGCCCCCGAGTCTGGTAAACAACTAACACACACGGATCGGCTGAGAGCTCAGCAAAGACCAGGCTTTCGACTCA
>CAWIMI010000042.1:0-82716 GCA_963837015.1 uncultured Acidobacteriota bacterium
CAATGACTTGGCTCGTCCTGCACGAGGCTTACATTTGAACTGAACCGCGTATTTAGTACCGCGTGATCGGGCCTGCATGGAGCGTCCCAAATGTAAAAGGAGGGTGACCATGGCAGGACGGAAGATACGATGTCGTGTGTCCTCATGCAACAAGTGGCGTATAATGTGCGTGTTACGTGTAATCAGGCATTGGCTTGCATCACAGTTTTCATTGCGGAGCAGTCTTATTTCCATGATTGTAGAAATATGGTCGATTCGAGGCTGAAGCAGCCAGAGCCTAGCCCAGCGGGTGGAAACACGACCATGGGGTTGAGACGCGCATTACACGAAAACGTACTGGAGACGCGGGATGCACGCCGACCTGCGCCATGCTCTCTGTTCTATGCACTTCTCTCATGCCTTTTGGCATTCGGGGTATCGAGGCCGCGATGCCAAACACGTCCCCAGTACGCCGTGGAGACACGCGACCTGCGCATTACACGTTCCATGGGGTTATTGCATGTCCCCTTCTATCGCTACTGGTCGTAGCTCGTCTATCGTGGCCGGACTTCCAAAAACGTACCCCGTGCGCCGTTACCTTCGGACATGCACTCACGTAACCTGTGGATTCACAACTGCGGAGTAGAATGCGGCCACTGTTAGGAGGAGCCATAGTCTACGGGTCGGTATGTCGTACGCAGCCAGCGCAGCCTACTCACATCGTGGGGCAGCCAAACCGCTGCATCGCATGATGAAACAAGCGAGGCAATGATGGACACCAGCAAATTAGTAGTTGGTCAGCATGTCCCCCTGTCCGACGCACTTCCCGGTGCCGGAACCTCGGGCGTAGTGACAGAGGTCACCAAGTGGCACGTTGCGGTGGCAGTAGCTGCACGAAGAGAAGGTGTGGACGGCAGTATCTCGTACTTTTCGACAACGACGGCAACGAGGTCATGTTTTACGATTGGATTCATGCTAGAGCAGCCGGATGGGACGTGAGCATGGCCATCGAATGCCCGATACCCGGCCTGAAAATCATTGCCTGCTAACGAGCACTGTTTTGGGAGATGCACGATGGACATGAGAGCCTTAAAAATCGGCCAAAAAGTCAACGTACACCTATTCTCTCAAGTCAAAGAAGCCACTGTGACAAAAATGACTGAGAAGTACGTACGGGTGGAAATTCCTCCATCTGGACCTTTTACGAAGTGGTTGCCAAAAGATGGGCAGGTCTGGAAGTGGGAGTTTAAAGATGGGAAGTTGGAGAAGTGGGAGTGGGGACCGAACGACAGCAGTTGGAGACCAGTACCTCTAATTGAAGAAGAACTTGTCGGTAGTGGCCCTGAAGATGAAAACGGCTGGATCATAAATTTTAATTACGACGGCGGCCAAATTGAATCATGGTACGGGTCTCTTGGCTGCTATCCCCGCCCTATAGCCGACCTGAAAATATTTCTCAAGGAAGAGGAGATTCTGTGAATAAAGCCTCGGTCACCACTGTGAGCGTTGCTGGACCTTGATAGTTCCATGGGAGCCCAAGCATGACAAGTAAGCTAACCGATGCAAATCCGACGGCTGTGGACTGGAGCGGGTTGATCTGGGCTGATCTGCTGTCCCATAATGCTCTCCTATACGTCGAGGCGTCTCTGTTTGGCCGCGCCTGCTAAGGGCTCACCTGCACGTCTGCGTACGTATTGCGCTGGGCGGTCCTCAGCCTAAGTTCCGAAGACCGCAGACTCAGGATTTAGAACGCTTCATTTGTCAGGCTTCGGCTTTTTTAACTTCACCGAGTTTGTCAATCCAAGCGAACACTCCTTCTGCGGCTTTGCACCATTCGCACTTGCAGCCGATTTTCTGGTGTTGGTTGTAGCACGCCCGTATCGAAGACTCCATTGGCGAAACACGGACAAAGAACGCTGCTCTTTGCTCCAAGCTGGAGTTCTCAGGAGGCACTTTTAACATTTCAATAGCATCCGCCCTGTATCGTTCCACTTCCGTTCGGGTTAAGACCATGCGACCCTCCTAGCAAGTTCAAATCATAGCTCCCTGAGATGATCCCGCGAAGCTAGATTATCGACCCCTTGGGCGGCCGTCCTTCTGCACGCCGTACGCTGCCTGATCCAAAGGTCACGTCGCACAGATTACCAAATATTTTCTCGCAAAGTCTTGCGTCCCAATGAAAAAACACGTAGGCTGGACAATGGAGGCAGTCATGGCACGAAAGAAATCAACACGACGAGCGAATGGTGAAGGCAGCGTTGCGCTGATCCCCGGCTGCAAGTATTGGTACGCCTGTTTCTATCACGAGGGACGGCAGCGCAAGGTCTCGACGCACACGACCGTCAAGCAAGAGGCGTTGGCCGAACTTCGCAAGCTGATGGGCAACTCCGACAACGGTCAGGCTCCAGTGTCCAAGAAACTGCGATACGCCGATCTGCGCCAGATGCTGATCGAGAGTTATGTCGCCAAGGGCAACAAGAGTTTGAAGGCGAAGGCGGACGGCACCGAGACCATCAACGGGCTGGGCGAACTGGACAAGTTCTCCGGCTACACGACTGCGGTCGTCGATGGCAAGGACACGGTCACCGACAAAGGCGTGGCCGCGACTGCGCTCACCACCGACTTCGCAAAGAAGTTCGTGCGCCAGCGCCGTGATAGCGGTGTCGGCAACTCGGCCATCAATCGCAGCCTCTCGTGCTTGCGGCGTATGCTCAACCTCGCGAAGCGCGAGAAGAAGATTCACGACGTGCCGTACATTGAGTTTCAAAGGAACCGCCCGCGCGTACTGGATTCGTCGAGCAGGCGGACTTCGACAGGCTGCTAAAGCTGCTGCCGCAGATCTGCGCCCGCTGGTCACGCTGCTGTACTACTGCGGCACGCGAGTCGGCCAAGCGCTGAAGACCGAATGGTCACAGGTTGACCTGAAGAAGCGGCTGATCCGATTCGAAGGCGAGGACACGAAGAACGACGAAGCGCAACTCCTGCCGATGCCCTCGCTACTGGTCGATATGCTGAAGGGCATGACGCCCAAGACTGGCCGCGTATTCGATGGGACGAATCTCCGCAAGAACTGGGTGAAGGCTTGCGTAGCAGCCGGGCTGGGCGCTACCATTGAAGTCGAGGGCAAGCCATACGATCCGCGATACGAAGGACTCACGATTCATGATCTGCGCAGGTCTGCTGTACGCAACCTCCGCAGCGCTGGAGTATCCGAACTCGTTGCTATGAAGATCACGGGACACAAGACGCTCTCGGTGTTCAATCGCTATCACATCATCAACACCGACGATGTCAGCAACGCGATGGCTGCCGTGGAGTCCGCTAGTCTAGGGCTCCGCAGCAACTCCGCAATGAAAAGTTTGAGAAAACTGGCTCCTTCGAGCCGCTCGAACTTACCGCAAACGACTGATTATAAACGTGTGGCGCTATCGTCTGGGGTTAGGACGGAAGATTCTCAATCTTCAAACCCGGGTTCGATTCCCGGTAGCGCTACCAAACCTTTCTAAGCCGTTGAATCCAGCAAGGTTCCAGCCTGCCGAAATGCTTGTCCCAAAATTTGTCCCAAAAATCGAAGCTGTGCCTCGGAAAGCGAGTATTAGACGGCATGGCAAACACGAAGTAAGCATCCGAGAACGCGTCAAAACCACCGATGGACGGTGGTGCTGGAGCGCCAAGATTCCGATTCCCAAAGCCAAGTTGAGTCCATCTGAAGCGGCGAGAACAGGTGCGTTCTACGTGAGGTGGACGGAGAATGGGGAGCCGCAGGAGCAGCCAGTAGAAGGAAGGCGCTTTGAGGCGGCGGTCAAAGCCGCCAAAACAAAGGAACGGCATCTAGAAGACGTCGCGGACGGTTTCAATCGTCCCATCCGCTGAAACCTGCCGAGCGTAGGCGTGTACCCACGAACCCTCGATGCCTTCGTCTTGCTGAGCGGATTCGTGGGCTCGCGTCCAATCGCCCTTCGCATCCCACCACAGTCCGGCGAGGGCGTGAGTGAGTCCGGCTGGCGGCTCGGTCGTGGTGAGTGATTGGCGGAATTCGTCCAAGGTCATTTGGTCTCAATTGTTGCGATTAGAAGGCGTCGCCTATGTTACCTTCCTCTTCCGAGCATCAGAGGAGAGGCTATCAAACAGACAAAAGGCATCGAATTACCAGCGTCATTCGTAGTCACGGTATCACACGCAGGGACAGAAATTCTGCAAGCGGCACCAGCCGAGAACGACTTCTTTACGGTTGCTGAAATCGCCGAATTGCTCAAATGCAAACCGTCGTCGATTTACAATCTCACGCGCCATCGCGGTCGGGCGAGGTGTGAGAATCCGATTCCAGTCCTGCGGCTTCCGATGGGTCTGCGATTTCGTCGGTCGTCTGTTCTCGCGTGGCTGAAATCGCAAGAGACAAGTGAGTATGAGTGATGCACCTTCAAGACTTTCAGCCGAAGGCAATTTTTCCGCCAAAGTCCAAGTCTTTCGCCAATCGTTCATGGCTGGCTGCTCAAGAAAATTTGGCTCATCAAAACGCAGTAGAATAGGTTTTTGTTCCGTTTTCCGCTCGACGGAGTAGCGCCATGATTAACTTAGTAGCTCTGGCCTTCCCGCAGGGATTATTTGATGCGGCAACGAAAGTAACTTCTTGGTGGGCATTGGGTGCATTTGCTATAGCAGCAGTCGTGGCCATCCTTTTAGGAACCAGCAGGAAAGTAAAATCTGCTGAGTCAAGGTTCCCGGTCGCTGCGGTAATTGTCATCATCGTCGCGATCACCGTCCCTGTGGCCGGTGCAGTGATCGTGGCCTCATTCCCTGACACGCCGTTCAGAGTGACAGTTACCGTTGAAGACGCGACGGGCGCTGTAGTTTCAGACCCTCACGTCACATCATCGGTAGGTGGGCAGCAGAGTAAGACTGAAGGTGGAGTGCTAGTCGAGATTCCCCCAAGTAACGTTCCTTCCGACGGCCAAATTACCTTTTGGGCCGACAAGGGAAATGGTCGGGGGAAGGCAACCAAGAAATTCGAGCGGGCGAGGAGTATTGCCGTGACCGTGCCACTCATGGAGACTGTCCAGCCCAAGCCTCCAGAAACGGCGAAAGCATCGAACGTGCCTGATCCGCCGAAGTCACTGACATGGTGTGACCAAAGTCCGGCTGGCGCTCCATATCAATACACCCTTGATTTCTATCCTCATGAACATCTGAATGGGAAGCGGGAGGGAGGCGACCCTGTGAATGTGGGTGCCGGGTGGTATATCGAATGGCAAGCTCCCGGGCCGGTCATGGTGCCCGTCACCTTTACCCACGACGGTACGCACATGGAAGCTTTTGAATGCGGCCCAGTTCTCGGACGAGAGACAGTGGCTTTTTGCCATGGCTGGAAGAATGGCGGGAATTTCATGGGTCACATGAGTGTGCGGTGGAAACAGCCATGTCCGTAGACATCGACGTGAGTCCGTGTGTTGTGGCCACACCGAGCGGCAAGATGATGCTGACCAATGCGCCGTCATTCTTTGGGAGGATTCGCCATAACAACTGCTGGCTCTACTCGCCAAAGGCGGCCGCTGTTGAAAGCATGACCGCCCCCCCACCGCTCACGCATCGCGACCGAGCGCGGAAAACACCGCTCCAAGCTGGTCATAAAGGCTGCTCCTCTGAAACGGGGAGCCGACCTGAATCACGTCCGCGACAACAATAATGAAGAAGGTCGGCATCGGCATCGGAATAGGCTTAGCGATTGGCAGCCATCACTTTTAACACTTGGAATGTAGTAGACAGATAAAACTCCTGCTACAATCCGTCGCCATGCAGCCGAGGGGGACCGCACCTTGCTGGTGCGTGCTGCAAATTCAATCTGAAGAAGGTGCAGCGATGAAGAAGACCCTCGTCCTTGGTATTCTTGTCCTCGGTGCTTGTTGCTGTTTATTTCCGAACACAGCCCATGCTCAAACAATCACTTGGAACCCCAGGCCTAACTGCAAGGATTCCACACCTGCCCAACGTTGGTGCGAGTTCAAACGAACGCAGTTGCATGTCGGCGGGGATAACACTCCCTACGATCAGTGGAATCTCATTGTCGAAGCGCCCGGTCCTGTAAAAAGCGTCACATGCCAAATCACTGGCACTAACCAGTTCGAGTACATGGCTGCTTTTGGCGGTCCCAAGCGCAACCCCTTTCCGGGTGACCACTACGGAAATGTCGCCATTTGCAGAGGTTGGATAAACGGTGGCGAGGCACCCGTCATAGTCACCGTTACGTATTAGTAATGACCGATGGACGGGCGCGAGAGGCACGCTCGCGCCCGCCTCGCGACAGCGAGGCGCTATTAGCGATAATCCGTTTTGCAGTCTTCATCTCCTTCGACGTTGCTTCTTACCACTGCTGTGATGCTCGTCGTGCAAGCAAACTTCGCAGAACCGATGCGATGCAGGCCACGGAGAGCCGCAGACTCCACACTTAGGTTCAGAAAAAACGGGCTGTTTTTTCACCGGGTCGTAGTGAGCAATGTCTATTCGACTTCCATCTGCTGCAACGGCGTATGCGTATGCGTCCTTGAATATCATTCCGGCGGTTCCCTGTGGGTCTCCAAACCCCACCGATAAAGTTCCGGCAACATGCGAGCGGGCGTGGATGTTGATAATATTTGGCGGCTCCTGCGCGACACGACCGCCGACAACGTCGAGACCACACCAGACCTCTTCACGTTTTGGACCGATAAGCGCCCATTGGGCAGCGGCACCGACTGTTCCTTTCGGATTCCCACTTCTATATGCGACATCCCGCACGACTTTGATACATCGAGCCACGACATCATTCGCATTTCTTGTTTTGATGGTTTGCGAAATGGCCTTCAGGTCGGCCTTTGGAGGATGTACACCAGTTGTTAATATCCGAATCTGAGCTTCTGGCGTCGGCAACCACGGACTTAGCCAAACAGTCTGACTTCCCTCCAACAAATCCTCGCTCCCGTCCAATGACTCGTAGTTTGAGACGTTATAGATGGCGCTGATGCCCTCGTGCCACACGCCGAACGTGAATGTGTGCCTCGCCGTCTTTGGACCATAGTTTGCGCGAAGTTTCTGAAGGCGAGCCTCCAAATCGGTTCTGACACCGTCGAGCACATGTTGGAGTCCAGAATCAAAGAGCTTCTTCTCCGCGAGTTGCATTAACCAATCGCTCGGGGTGAGTCCTGCATCGTCCCATCCGATTCCGTTGTAAACAATGAGTCCGTGCGCGTCGGCACACCCGAAGACTGTCATCTTTGTTGAACGATTTGTTAGAGCTTTTTTCGAGCCGAAGTCCGACACGCGTCGGTCAGAGACACCGACGATTGCGATTGGCCAAGCAGCAACGATGTTGAGTGACATGTTTACTTCTGTCCGACTGAGAATCGTTCATCGATTGCCCGCATAATTTCTTCGGCCCAGCGCACGGCGTCGGAAATCGCTGCTACGGTCGCGGGCACACGGCGTCCGCCGTCGTACTGTGCCAGCTTACGTGCGGCTAGAATCGCCGCCATAATTCCGATCACACGTTTGCGGCCCTCGTCCATCATGGCAGCGTACAACTTTCGCCTTTAGTTCGCTAGCACAATTATGCTAGCATTTCAGTTGAATGTATCAGGCTCCACCATCAACCAAGCCGCTCAATCTTCGGAGTGCCCACCTAAAAATCGAACAGGGCAAAAAGCATATCGCTGATTTGGATGCGGAACGGGTTAGATTCCTTGGGACTGACCCGTATGTCGGTGTCCCGAAGTTCCATCCTGAAGCGGATAGCACTGAGTTTATTTTGCACTCCCTTCCGCCTATCCCCGACAGCATACCTCTGATTCTCGGAGATGCTGTTCACAACCTTCGGGTCGCACTGGACTATTTGGCGTGTGAGCTTGTTCGCAGCGCAGACATCGAACCCAAAGGGGTCTACTTTCCGATTTGCGAAACTGTTGAGAAATACAAATCCGAAGCTGGTGGAAAGATAAAGGGAATGCCCCAAGCTGCCAAGGACGAGATCGATAAGACATGCCCATACGGTGGAGGGAACGACGGTCTTTGGGGACTCCATAAGCTTGACATCATTGACAAACATCGGCTCTTGCCAACAGTTGGCATGAAGGTTGGAAGTTGGCAAGTGAACCTTTCTCTTACTCCAACCGAGTACAACTTCGCGATGCCTTCCGTATTGGAAGAGGGCGATACAATCGGTTGGATTCCGGGCAATCATGAAACGGATAAGCGTATGAGCGTTACCGCTGATATAGCGTTCGGCGAGCCGAAGGTTTTTCAGGGCCGACCCATAGTTGAAACGCTCACTCAGTTGGCTCAGATGGTTAAGGCTATCGTTTCCCACTTTGGGGTTTGATTTAGGGCACACGTTCGAGACACATGGAAAACATTGACGAACTGCACAGGCAGGCAACTGATGCTGTTTCCAGTCGGCTGTGGACGAATACGGTCGCAATCGTCAATAGTATCCGCACAGTTGGGATTGATCCCGTCACCAAGCGTCCAGCCGATGGGGAAGAGGCAGGCACGGGCTGCGCTGGTCGGTGGGGTAGCCATCACTTTATTCTCACGGCGGGGCACGTACCCCATCCAGATGCGAAACCATCCAATTTACGAATCTTCTGGCGGCCAACGGGTGGTGTTGAGCGGATAGCAGACGCCGATTTGAAACCACAGGACATTGGAGATGCTGTTTCCGTCCGAGACCCCAAGGCGGTGATCCATCAGTGCCCGTGGGAAGATTTAGCCGTCATTGAATTAGACCCGGCAGAAGCGGGGCCGCATACTGAGTTTTTCGACATCGGAACTAGTTGGATTGACCCAGCCGAGGGCGAGATAGTGCACTGCTGTGGATTCCCGATTGATAAGCATGTTCCACTTGGCAGCCGCAGGGTCGGAACCAAAACAGAATATGACATCGCCCTGCGTCCAACCGTATTCAGCGGTACTGTGTTCCACCAGCCGAAGTTTTTGACCGATAACTTTGATGCCGAACGGCATTATCTGGTTCCCTACGAGCGGCATGATAGCAAGCATCCCAAAGGTTTCGGCGGTTCAGCCGCTTGGTGGGAAAGCGATCAGCCTCAAAAGATTTGGAAGCCGAATCTTGTGTTTGCGGGAATCTGTACGTCCTGTTATAAGGACGGCGCTATTGAGCAGATTGTGAAAGCCTCGGCTGTGCGGCGGTTCTTGGAAGAAGTGTTTGGCCCAGCCTGATGCCGTAGTCTCTAAGCCCATCAAGGTTTTGACATCTCGGCAGCGTACTTAGCCAATAAATCGAGTAAAACGTCTCGTGTCCCCGCTGCCGCCTTGGCGATGCCAATCTCGAAAAGCTTCTTCTTCGCCGGAACCATGTCCGACTTGGGATCGGACATCACATACTGCAACAGACCCCACAGTTTTTCGCGCTCTTCGAGAGACAGTTTGTCGTCGTGGTAGAGCAGTTCCTTGGCGGTTTGCAGACGATCCTCCATCCAAGGGTACGGCTTGCCGCAATTGTGGCAGAACGCTGGCGCAACCTCAGGCACAAATGATATGTCACGGGGCATGCGGTAATGACCACGGATTTGGGTCTTGCATTGTGGACACTGATCAATAGTCTTTTCACCACATGTTGAACAGAAATTCTTGTTGTGTTCGGGCTGGCTGCGAGCAAGGAAATTTGCGACATGTCCATTCAGACAGACCTGTCCAACGTCGTATCCTCCTTGGAACTGAAAGTCCATTCGTTGGATTATAGGCCGCTCAGGGAATCTTCATTCAAGGATTCGGGTTTCTCGCCCGCTGGAACTCTTCGTACAGCTGCATCGGGTAAACAAGCGTGCGTGCCTTAGGTTAGAAAGGGGTGCTGAGCCTGCCGCCATCGAGATCAGCGATTACGATCTGGGCCAGATAAACCGGGTCACGATGGCGAACGCGAGTCAATGTCTGTATTCGTCAGAGGGCCATCGCAGAATCTCGCGGCTGTTCGACCAATGGGGCCGCAAGATCGAACCGGACACCGGAGCCGCCGAAGCAGTCATCGACCCCGCGATTCGGCCGTCGATAGTCCACTTCGAGATTGCAGACAGAGCCTGTCGGGTAGCAATGCCCGTTCATCGTGGCTCTCGTATACCGTCGCTAGGGTGGTCACAAAGGCTGTTTTTGACCTGTGAAACGCCGAGCCGACCCTAACCACTCCGGGCAGCCAAATCGCCGTAGAATCGGCTTTCTGATGGCATCTTGATACAATCCCCGGCGAGGGGAACTCATGGCTAACTTGGCTGGTGTTGTCCAGCAGTTGCGGAAAGAACGAGATCAGGCGGCAAGAATAGTCGAACGTCTTGACGCGGCACTCGCCGCGCTCAATGGCGGTTCATACGGGAAGAGGGCGGGCACTCGGAGCAGGATGTCGGCCGCAGGAAGGGCGAGGATCGCGGCTGCCCAGAGAGCACGATGGGCAAAGGTGCGGAGGAATGCCGGACAGAAACAGAACGTCGTCAGCATGCCGAAAAAGAAGACGATGTCAGCCGCCGCCCGGAAGAAAATTGCCGCAGCACAACGAGCAAGATGGGCGAAGGTGAAGGCTGCTCAAAAGAAGACAGCGTAAGAAGGCACCTCGGTTCGCAATGGGAGAGTTCTCACCGACAAAGCAAACGGCGATTGCGAAGAGATCGCCAACCCGTCCACCGCCTACGGTCGGCGGCGGCGCAACTGGATTGACGCCCACGGTTCCGTCCCTGCCCGCCAAGTTGTCGATGCTTCATGCGGCAACAAACACTGCATCGCGCTGCGACACTCTTATCTCCGTCCGCGAGTTGAGCAACCGTGCAAGTACCCCAAGATTGCCAAGCGCGTTCACAGGCTGAAAATCGGTCAGCACTTCGATGTTCCGGGCATCGGCACAGATGAGAGGAGCCGCAACCGATTTCGCTCTGGCTTGTATGCGGCTGCGCGGTTGGACAAAGTCTCGGTGCGCGGGTTGCCGGACGGGAGCGTGCGCGTCACGAAAGTCGGGGAATGGCACAGCCTGCGAGTCTAGAGTCATTCAGAACTTTTTGGAGATGCGATGAGAACTCTTAACGACCCCGAGCCACTGACCGACGCCGAACTCGACCGACTCAGCGACTTCCTCAAAAGGTGCAAGGGCGGCAAGGCGATGAATCTCGAAGAACTCGACGGATTTTTCGCCGCCCTGATCGCCGGGCCGGAACCCGTGATGCCATCCGAATACAACCGGGAAGTCTTCGGCGGCGAAATGTCGGAAGTCGTGGAGTTCTCCGGTCTCGACGAAGCACAGGAAATTCTGAATCTGATGATGCGGCACTGGAACAAGATTGCCTCTTCGCTCTACAAGGGCGAAATCCATGTTCCGCTCATCTTTGAGGACGGGAAAGGCGAGCTTCACGGGAACGACTGGGCACGCGGGTTCATGCGCGGGATGCACATGCGACACGACGGCTGGGCTGAGCTTATCAACGACGAGAAATATGGCGGCTCCCTGACCCCGATGATGATGCTCTATCACGAGCACGACGAAGACCCGGAGACGCGACCCGACCCGATTACGCCGGACAAGCGCGAGCAGGTCATCGCTTTCATGGCAGCGGGGTTGATGAACGCCTACGAGTATTTTCGGAAAGAGCGGGAAGGCGATCTCGGCGTCGATGCACCTGAATCCCAGCGCAACGCTCCAAAGGTTCGTCGGAACGAGCCGTGCCCTTGCGGGTCGGGGAAGAAGTACAAGAAGTGTTGCGGCGGTGCGACGGTGAACTGATGCCCGGTCGGAAAAGAGGAAGCATGGGGAATCGTCAGCAGAGTCAGGAAGCGTCTCCGTCCACATTTCCTTACGAAGTGTTAACCACAGCGGAGCTTGCCGAGCGGCTGAAAGTGAAAGAAAGCTGGATCGTTGACCAGAGCAAACGGTCGCGGACCGCCGATCCAATCCCGATCTTCAGGCTGGGAAAACATCGCCGATACCTCTGGGGCTCGCCGGGGCTTAACGCGTGGCTCCGTCGTCGGACCGGTTCGACAGGCTAACGACGGGACTGCGAGACGCGCAGCTAGCGCTAAGGTATCGAACCCCAGTTTCTTGTCCCAGCTTGTCCCAAAAAATCCTGAAAATCGAACTTGAATTTCACCATGAATTGTGCAAAAAAGGAGTGCTCAAAAAATCGGGGATTCTCTGTCAGCTGTAAGTTGAAGGTGCGAAAGCAGTAAGAATTCCTCATTTTTATGAGCAAAATTCAATGGGTCACAACTTCGATTCCCGGTAGCGCTACCAGATTTCCTTTTTTTCCAAGATGTCGACGCAGAGCTATAATCTTCTGCGATGTCCTTTCTCCGTTATCTCATGCTCCTGTCACTGGTTGTTTGGCTGGGCGGGCTCATATTTTTTCCCGTCGTTGCTCAAACGGCATTTTCTACTCTACCCAGCCGGCACCTGGCGGGAACGGTCGTGGGGCGGTCCCTGGGCACGCTGCATTGGATGGGCATCGTCTCGGGCATGATTTTTCTTGCCAGTTCGATGATCTACAACCGGTTCACAAAAGGTTCCGCACAGGTCTTCGCCGCGCGCCACTTGCTTATTTGCCTGATGCTGGCGCTCACCCTAATCTCGCAGTTCGGGATCATTCCGCGCATGGATACACTGCGAGCTTCGATCGGCGAAATTGACTCCGTCCCTCCCGACAACCCGGCCCGCGTGCAGTTCGACGGTTTGCACGTCTGGTCGACACGAGTCGAAAGCGGAGTGCTGTTGCTCGGATTGGTGGTTGTGTATTTGACAGCTGCCAGCTTCTAGGTCCGGGCTCCTGGCTTTCAACGCAAAAAACTGCGGCAATCGGTTTTTGTAACGTTCGCTTCATCATTTATCCTCACTGAGGCTAGCTGGCAGTTGCGGTAGAGACGTTGCCGGCAACGTCTAGACCGAAAATTATCTTATGAAAACTGGAATCATTGGCCTGCCCCAGGTAGGCAAGACATCTCTCTTCGGCATTCTGACCAAGGCGCGTCTGTCTGAACAGGCTTATGCCAACCCGCGGGAAGCGCACATCGGCGTAGCTAAGGTGCCGGATGACCGTCTGGACCGTCTGGCCGCGCTCTACGATCCCAAGAAGCTGACTCACGCTTCGGTTGAGTATGTGGACGTCGGCGCCATCGGCCAGGATGCGCTTAAGGAAACTGCCTATCTCACCCACTTGCGGGGCGTCGACGCGCTCGCCCACGTGCTGCGGGCCTTCGACGATCCAGCGATCCCGCATGTTGGCGGCATTGATCCTCTGCGCGACATCAAGAATGTTGAGTTTGATCTTATGGTCAGCGACCTCGGCCAAATTGAAAAACGGCTCGAGCGCCTCGAAAAAGATCTGAAGAAGATGCGTACACCGGATCTCGAAAAGGAATTTGATCTGCTCAAGCGCGCCAATGCTCATCTGGGATCGGAACGTCCGCTGCGCGAAATGGAGATGACGCCCGAGGACAAGAAGCGTTTGCGTGGCTTCATGTTCCTCAGCGAGAAACCTATTCTCTATGTCCTCAACGTAAACGAAAGCACCGAACTCGGAAAAGATCTGGAGGCGGCAGCCAGTAAGTACAAACTCACGGAAGTCGCGTCGCGCCCGAATGCGGGCGCAGCGGCGATCTGCGGAAAGGTCGAAGCCGAACTGGCGGAGATGAGCGACGCCGACGCCACTGAATTCCTCTCCAGCTATGGCCTCACCGAGAGCGGCCTGGTCCGCCTGATCCGCACCACATATGTTTTGCTCGGGTTGATGTCATTCTTTACCGCCGGAGAAGACGAGTGCCGCGCCTGGACCATTCCTGTGAATACTCGCGCACAAGACGCAGCCGGCGCGATCCATTCTGATTTACAGAAACATTTCATCCGCGCCGAAACCATCCGCTGGGATCAATTACTCGAAGCCGGATCAGAGGCGAACGCCCGCGCTCTCGGTACGCTGCGTCTGGAGGGCAAAGATTACATCGTGCAAGACGGCGACGTAATGCACATCCGGCACAGTGGTTAATCGCAGCGTCGGTCGGCTCTCCGGCCACAAATCCAGTTGTCATTCCGAGGAGCGCAGCGACGAGGAATCTGCTGTTGTTTGAGACCGCGCAGAACTACGCTCGAATGACAGCGCCCGTCCTCCACAGGCTGGTTTTGTGGCACAGTAGTGAGCAATGGCGACAACCGGGGATCCCAGGCTCGCGGGTGCGATCGCGTTTACCTATCCGGATTTCGCCGTTTACGAACTGGCGCGATTCCTCATCGAAGTTTCGCTCGAAATGCAGTCGGTTGCCGTCGGATGGCAAGTCTACGAAATCACCAAACGTCCGCTTGATCTCGGCCTGGTGGGTCTCGCGCAATTCCTTCCGGGAATTCTGCTGTTTCTGGTAACCGGGCATGTGGCTGATCGCTTTGATCGGCGCAAGCTGCTGATGCTGTGTTACGGCGGCTTCGCGGTATGCTCGGGCCTGTTGTGGCAGATCGCGTTGCGAGGCACGCACGGTGGGCATCCGAAGGTCTATCCGATCTATGCAGTGCTGGTACTGGTCGGCGCCGCAAATTCGCTGAGCGGGCCGGTGAGCCGGGCGTTGCTACCGCAGTTGGTTCCGGAAGAACACTTCCCTAACGCGGTGGCGTGGAACGCGAGCGTGATGCAAGGCGGGACAATTCTCGGCCCTGCAGTCGGCGGACTTCTCTACGCATTTTTTCGTGGCGCTTCGGCAGTGTATTTAATCGCGATGCTGACGTCGCTGGTGGCGCTGCTGTCCACAGTTCGGATCAAACCGCAGACGAAGCTGCAGACACAGGAAGGCGTGAGCCTGAATACGGTGCTCGCGGGATTCCGCTACATCTGGCGGCAGAAGCTGATTCTGGGTTCAATCTCGCTGGACATGTTCGCCGTCTTGCTGGGAGGCGCGGTCGCGCTGCTGCCGGTTTACGCCCGCGAAATCCTCAACACCGGACCGTGGGGACTGGGTCTGCTGCGCAGCGCACCCGGGGTAGGCGCGGCGTTGATGGCGATCCTGATGGCTCATCGCCCGTTACGCCGCCGGGCCGGACCGACGATGCTCTGGTGCGTTGCGGGATTTGGGGTGTGCACCATCCTTTTCGGAATATCGAGAAGCATCGTCCTTTCTCTTATTTCGTTGCTGCTGATCGGCGCGACTGATATGGTCAGCGTGATCATACGCGGCACTTTGATTCAGTTGGGCACGCCGGACGAAATGCGCGGACGAGTCAATGCGGTGGACATGCTTTTCATTGGTGTGTCCAACGAACTAGGACAGTTCGAGTCCGGCCTGACGGCTCACTGGTTTGGAACTGTTCCCGCCGTGGTGCTCGGGGGCATCGGAACTTTGGTGGTGATCGCGATATGGGCCTGGCGCTTTCCCGAACTGCGGAAGGCCGATCAGCTCACGAATGGTGATCGAGTGACCGCGTGATCTAATGGAAGAACGCACGGCCTGCATCAAGTTATTTTCCACGGATAACTGTTTTCGCCGAACTCATGTTGTCGTAGCGATCATACGCGCGAACAACAACTACATGCTCAAGTTGTCCAGAGCCGGCTTTGACTGCGGCAACGGTGGACGCCGGAACCGCAACTCGGAAATCATAATTTTCGGCCTTCGAATCCGACAACTGCCCGACCGGCTCGACAAACTGCCAATCGCCGGCGTCGACCGAATATTCAGCGCGCTTGATGTTCGAAAAGCTATCCACGGCGCGGAAGGTTACGTGAATCTTGTCTCCGTCAACGGATGCTGCGAGATTCTCGATCTGGGGCGGAGTCGTGTCCACTTCGAACCGCAGACTTTCTTTTTCAGCGGTCAGCGCCTGCCCAGGCGAGTGGGAAGGTGCATCCGAGGCGAGGACTTTGATCGTGTAGCCGCCGTCTGGCAGAAGCGACGCGTCAAACGAGTAGAATTTGTCCGTCAAGTTATCCTTGAGCAGAAGCCATCGCGTGTCGCCATCGCCGCGGTAGTAAACCGAGTACACCATCTGGTCGTCATTGTCGTCGTGAACCGTCCACTTCACGCCGATGGATTCCCGGTCATGCGTGGTCGGAGGAGGGGTGTCGAAGTGGGGCTGCTGCGCAGTCCCGGCATTCAACTCTCCGCCGGCAGGCTTGGGCAGCGCCTGGTAGCGCACACCCGGCTGCACGGTGACGTCATCAAAATCGGGAGCAACATTCTTGGGCAAGTAGTAGAGGGTGACGCTCTCGACACGCGGCGCAGGATCGCCCGAGCGTAAAACTGCTTTCCACTGAATGAAGCGGGCCGGAGGAACGCTGACAAGTCCATCCTTGCGCAAATCAATTTTCGCCCACGGACTCCAGTTGCGGTCGGGATTGTCGACATTGCCGCTGCGGGCAAAGAGTTCGACGTTACCGGAACCGCGAAACTCGGCACGTCCCCAGCGCGAAAAGTTATGAGCGTCGAAGACATCACTCTCGTAACTGCCTTCGGATTCGGGCGTCGCACTGAGAAGGAACACTTTGCCAAGATTGCTGGTCGAGGCGTAGATCGCGCCTTGAGGCGCGTTGGCGAAGGCGGTCACCTGGGTTGCGCTGGCTTTGAGCAAATCGGTGAATTCGTCATCGCCAGTGATGGCGAAAACGTGTCCGCGATTTCCCGTGCCCGCAAGCAGCCGGCCCCGCTGATCGAAAGCGAGTGCGTAAACAATGTCCTCGCGCGAATTCCAAACTCGGCTCGGAGAGCCGTCGAGCGCTATGCGATAAACCTCCGAGCCGCCGGCGGCTCCTGCACCCGGGATGGGGAAGGCTATCGAAGATGCCGGCGTGCTGGCGGGAGCAGCCGTGATCACGATGCCGCCCTGTGGCCCGGTGCTTGAAGGAGAAGAAGACGGTGGAATCGAGATTGGAGCTGAGGGGAAACTCGGTACAGCTGTTCCACCGCGTTTTTCTCCCACGCCTGCGGCGTAAATGTTGCCCGCTTTGTCGATGGCCAGCGCGGTAATCTCTTTTTTCGGTGCGCTGTAGAGGACGAAGCCATCTCCATTTGGGTAGATTCGATAAACCAGCCCGCTGCCGTCAGAGCCCGCAATCAGATTACCGTTCGTGTCGAAGGCCATTACCCGGATGTGGGCCTCATCGCTCTTGAAGAAAACTGAGTGCTCGCCCTTTGGCGTGACCCGGAATATTTCTCCGTGATCGCCGGTGGCCACGTACAGATTGCCGGCTTCGCCGAGGACAAGGTCCCAAATGTATTTGGTACCGGGCTCGAAGTAGACTGATGAACTCCAAGAGGAATCCGTCGTCTTGCTGGCGGATTTCTTATCCGTGGAACCTTGGTCCGCCGGAACGGCGTGATGCTCGATTTTGTAGACCTTGCCATCCGGGTTGGTGGCCGCGTAGAGAACACCGGTCTTATCCACGACCAGCGCCTGCACTTGAAGCTCCTGCGGCTCGAAAATCACTGTCGACTTGCCGTCAGGCGTAATCCGATACACTCGCGCCGGGGAGCCCGCGGCGGCGTAGAGGTTGCCGTCGCGATCCGCCGCGATTGACCAGATATAAGTCGATGGAGTCGTCGACAGCGCCGTGAATGCGGGAGCCAGTTCAAGGCCGCCGATGCTGCGTACGGCTACGCCTTTGGTCGTGCCCTTGATCAGCTCTTCGAACTTCGATTGTTCCCAGGTGCGGGTGCCCTCGGCGAAGCCGAGAGAAAGTTGAAGGAGAACGGACAAGACAGCCAACAGCCAGCGCGAACGGATCAAGTCGGATACCTCAGTAGAAGTTATAGGAGGAGAGTTCAGGTTACCACGCCGAGGTGCGACTCGATGGCGCGAGTGATCACTTATGAGTAAACCTAGTTGGCGTCCTGTTTACTCTGTCATATCGGGTATATATCCATAATTTGCGTTTACGCGCTAGATCTATGAAAACAAACGATGTATTTTGGAGATACCCATCTAAAATATCCCTTCTAAAGGACTTACGGCAGGGGATACCTTTGCCTCGCGCGGTCCTTTCCTTGCAACTATCTGAAAACAGGTAGAACGAGTTCGGGATATCCCGCCCGATCAGCGCGTGTCAAGCGACGTATCTCGCTTGAGCCCTATGCCCCGGCCTCTCGGCTGGGGGTGCCACATCAAGTTGTCAAAGAACCGGACAGCTCATCGCTGTTATCAAACAGCTAATGTTCTACATTTCCATGTTAGCCGGAATTGGAACGCGCGGTCAAGCAGAAAGCGGCAGGGGCGGCGAACCTAGTTCCGAATTGGGAATTATTGCACCCACCCTAGTTAGTGGCGGAGCAGTGAAGGCTTGGCCAGCCCCCGGGTCGCGCTGGGGAGTGCGAAAAACTGCGCGCGAGATCCTTCGGCCCGCTGGAGCGGGCCTCAGGATGACGTCCTGGTCCTGAGTTCAATCTACGCCCGCAGTCGCGAAAATTGTCGAAAACCGCGAACCGGACTCACGATCAGCTCGAAGGCAATGGGCTGGAGTGTCCGCTCTACACGGAGTTGCGTTTCACGCAATTTACTTGATGTTGATGGTGAGCACCTGGGCGCCGGCTACCACGTAGTCGAGCGGGGCGGTGGCGGCTTCGTTTACCGAGGATTCGCTGGAGACGACCATGTCCTGGGTGCCGCGCATGCCCTCCATGACGTTCATGATGGAGAGGGGAAGCGTGGGCATGACTTTATCGGCGATCATGGCTTCGGGATCGGCTTCGAGCAGCGAGACGTAGACGCGGTTGTTGACGTGTTCTTTATTCAGGAATGCGATGGTGGCGGCGAGATCGAGCTTGCGTCCGAGAAGCGACGAGCCGCGACGGAAGTGGTCGAGGGTCTCGCCGTCGCTGACCAGAATGCGCAGCGCGCCCTTGGAGGTCGACGTGGGAATGTGGATGGGAATGTGTTGCACTACGCCTTCGCCGCGATAGGGGCGCAGCATGGCTTCAATCGTAATATCGTCGCCGGGGCGGGCTTCGGTGATGTCGGTGCGAGCGCTTTCTAGGCGAGCCCAGCGGCGTTCGCGAACGATGTTGAAATCAAGCTGGACGCCGTGAATCGCGGGCACGCTATAGGGATTGTCGAAGATGCGGCTGAAACGTTCGCCCAGCGAGATCGCGGCGAGCATGGCGCCGGGTTGGCCGCCGTCGGCGGCAGCGAACATGTCTTGCATGGCGACGTCGGGATAGCCATCGACGCTGATGCGGCCGTTCATGCGGTAAGTGGTTTCTTCGCCGTACTCGTTTACTCCGTGCAGCGCGTTGAACACCGTTGCCGACATCGCGATCGGGCTGAGGCGGGCGTTGTTCAGAATTTCGTAATGAAACTGCTTGTCAGCGGACTCGCCACGGATGGTCAGCGTGACCGGAATCATTTCCGGCTTCTTGTCGAATTCTCCCAGGATGCCGTTGTGACGGTCTTGCACGAATGCGCCCACGGGCTCGGTTGCGTTCACGATTTTGAAGGCATTCAGAGGCGAGGGTAGCGTCGCAAGCACGATCGCCTTGGTCATGGGCAGATCGACCATGCCGAATTGCATTAGCGGATGGCCGCAGGCCAGAAGGTGTTGCGTGTCCATGTAAGTGACGGTGCAGGTCGCGGCAATATTCATGTCGCCGCGCACGAGAATCGCACTTACGGCAGAGCCGGGCTCCATGGGCTCAGGCTGCCTGGCATCGCTGACCGAGCCGGCGCCCATGACCGGCACGATTCCGGCGGCGGAGAATTGGGAGGCGAAGCGCTGCACCGTGTCTTCGGAGAAGCCGTTGAAGACCAGCGGGGTCTCGATAGGTTTCAGGTAATTCGTGAAATCTCGATTGGCAGAGACCGAGGGCGCGTTGGCGTCGCCCGGGCTTGCAGTCTTGTTCGGGGAACGAGCGGTGGAAGTGGCTTCGATTGGCGCCGAGGTCAGGCTTTTGTCGAGTGCGCTGATCTCGAGCATCTCGGCGATCGGAGTGACGCCGGCGATTGGTTCTTTCGAGAATTCGCCGATGCGGAATGCGAGCGCGCCGGCCAGTTTGCCATTCAAGTACACGGGGCTGCCGCTCATGCCAGCGACCACGCCGGTGTATTCCGCTTTCGTTCCACCCAGACGAACCAGAATGACATCGCCCTTGGGACCGTTTGCATTCCGCAGTATGCCGAGCACCTCGACGTCCATGGGTTCTGGCTTCGTTCCCTGAAACACGGTGTAAGCCACGCCTTTCATTCCGGCATGGATCTGTTCGATGGGGATCGTTTCGACGGGCTTGGGAGTCTGCGCCTGGGTTGCGAGAGACAGAAGAAAGCAGACAGTTACGGCGAAGAGAATTACTCGTGTCTTAACAGACGTACCAACCGCTTTACCCACAGGTTCACCCACAAATTTTCCCCGAGAACCGCCAACCAGGTTCTCTAACCACAGAATTACACTTCGCGCTTTGTACGCGATTTGCTGGGAGGAGGGGTTTTGAAAGCCGAGCAAAACATCCCAATCGCGAAGCTCTGCGTCTATACTAGCACAGGGATTTTCCGAGGCTTCAAATGAATTCTTATCGATTTGGGCAGGTTTTCGGCCGTTTTGGCAAGGAGTTTGGCCGTGTTCCGTTGCTGCGGCTTTTTCGTATCTCTTTGTTGATTTTGGCCTTGGGCTGCTTTACCGGGCTGACTGGGGCGCAGGATCAAGGATCGTCGGCGCCTTCCAAGGGGCAAGAACCGCCGCCGGCGGATGGCGGGCCACAGAGCGACATCAGCCCGTATGCCGTTCCTAAGAAAAAGGACGAGCCTCCGCCACCCCCACCGCCCGAAAGGCCAAAGAAGATTGAAGGCATGCCGGATTACTCCATTCACGTGGACGTGCCGGTGGTGGAAGTGCCGGTGATGGTTACGACTAAAGATGGGCAGTTCATCTCCAGCCTGAAGCAGGACAATTTCCGGATTTCGGAAGACGGCACGCCGCAGAAGATCAGCAACTTCACCATCTCGGAAGCGCCGATTACCGCAGTCCTGCTGGTCGAATTCTCTTCCGGGGATTACGTCTTCATGGGCGACATCCTGCAAGCGTCTTACTCGTTCGTGAGCACGTTGAAGAAAAGCGATTGGCTGGCGGTGATTTCCTACGACATCAAGCCTTACATCCTGGCGGACTTCACCCAGAACAAGCAGGAGGCGTACGGAGCGCTGAACCAGTTGCGGATTCCGGGTTTCACCGAGAGCAACCTGTTTGACGCTCTTTATGACACGCTGGACCGGGTAGACCGAATCGATGGGCACAAGTACGTCATTCTGGTTACCACGGGAATCGATACGTTCAGCAAGCTGAACCTGGACCAGATTACGAAGAAGATCAAGAACACGAAGGATGTGACCATTTTCCCCATCAGCGTAGGCTGGCAATCGCGGGAGTATTTCGAGTCGCGTGGCATGGCGGCGCCGCACGGCATGGGCATCCCGGTTACCCAGATTGACTATCTCCAGGCCGACAACGAGATGAACACCTTCGCCCGCTTGACCGGCGGCCGCGCCTACTTCCCGCGATTTCAGGCGGAGTTCCCTGAGATCTTCCAGCAAATCGGCGGGGACATTCGGAATCAGTACAGCATTGCCTATCACCCGACCAATCCCAAGCTCGATGGCACTTACCGCAAATTGAAGGTGGAAGTGGTCGCGCCCGACGGAGGTCCTTTGAAGATTAAGGATCAGAAGGGAAAAGACCTGAAGTATATGGTCATCGCGCGCGAAGGTTACACCGCGAAGCACACGGTAGATTAAGAGCTAGTGGACTAAAGCTAGTGAACGTGGACGAAGTGATCCAGCAGGAACAGGAATCCGACTCCGAGAAAAACGACTAGAGCCATCTTCGCACCCGGCTCGCGGTTTACTTCCGGAATGAGGTCGGAGGCCGCGACGTAGATGGTTACTCCCGCCGACAGCGGCAGTCCGTAGCTTACCTGATGGTGGAAGACGGCCATGGCCAGCACTCCGGCGAAGGTCGCGGCGCCGAGCAGCGCGGAGGCTCCCCAGGCGATGCGGCGGCTCTGACCGCTTGCGAGCATCACTGAGGTGACGGTGAATCCCTCGGGAATCTTGTGCAGGAAAATCGCGAGGAAAATAATCCAGCCCAGCCAGTTCGAAACCAGAAAGCCAGCGGTGATCGCGATGCCATCAAAAAAGGTGTGAATGGTTAGACCGATCAGGATCGAATAGCCCTTGTGGGTGTGAACAAACTGGTCTTTGTGAGTTTCCTCTCCGAAATGAAAGTGCGTGGTTACTGTGTGCTCAAAGAAATGGATGATGAGATAGCCCACCAGAACCAGAAAGGCGGCGCTCTTGCCGCTTAGCTCGATGGCGGCTGGGAAGACTTCGACGATGGCCGTAGCCAGCATGAATCCCGCGCCCAGGGCGACGAAATACTTGAGGTAGGAGCGATCCCAGTTCTTCTGCACGATAATGGCGCCGCCGAACACATTGGCGGCAGCAGCCGTGAGGCCGAGCAGAAGACTAAGGAGAATGGGATGCATGCGGGAGGATGATATCAGTTCTCACTTCGAAGGACGTGCTGTGAGGGAAGGCTATAATCCGATGTGGCTCAGTGCTAATTGCTGCGTTCATGCGCTTTGAACTCTTTGTCGCCTCGCGCTACCTCCGCGCCAAACGGCGTCAGGCTGTTATCGGCGTCATTACTGGCATTTCCATCGCCGGGGTTGCGGCCGGCGTCGCTTCGCTCGTCGTGGCGCTCGCCATCAACAACGGATTTCGCCAGGATCTTCAGGATCGGCTGCTGGGCTCGACGTCCCACATCAATCTGCTGCGCGTCCAGAGCGATGGGATCAAGGATTGGCGTTCGCTGATCGATCGTCTGTCGAAAGAGCCGCATATTGTTGCCGCGGCTCCCGCGATCTACGAACAGGTTCTGATTTCGCGGGGGCCGAGGGCTCGCGGGGCGGTGTTAAAGGGAATGATCCCGAGCGAAGAAAGAAAAGTCAGCGACCTGCTGAAAACGGTGGCGGGGGGATCAGCCGAACCGCTTGCCGGCGGCGCACTGAGTGCTACCGATCTGCCCAATCGCACGGATGCAAACGCGGGCGAGGACGCCCGCGCCACACGAGCCAATCAATCTCCCACGGACCTTAAGGACCTGGAGAACCGCGTCGCGGCCATGCCCCCGATCATTCTTGGCAAAGATATGGCCGACGAACTCGGCGCCACCGTTGGCTCGGTCGTGCTGGTAACCAGCCCGCAAGGTGAACTCACTCCGTTTGGAATGGTTCCCAAGTACGATCGCTTCCGCGTTGTGGGGATTTTCAACTCTGGCTTCTATGACTATGACAGCTCCTGGGCCTTCATCCGCCTCAGCGATGCGCAGCAGCTCTTCGGACTTGGTGATCTGGTTTCCGTAATCGAGTTCAAGGTGGATGACATTTACCAGGCCGAGCAGATCTCACGGCAACTCGAGCAGTCGGCCGGCAAGGGTTTCATGGCCACAAACTGGATGGAGCAGAACAAGGCTCTGTTCCGCGCTTTGCGCCTGGAGCGTTTGGTCACGTTCATTACCATCGGCCTGATCGTCTTCGTGGCCGCGCTCAACATTTTGATCTCGCTCACTATGATGGTCATGGAAAAGACCCGCGACATCGCGGTGCTCATTTCGATCGGAACGCGCAAGTCGCAGGTGCGACGCATCTTTATTGCGCAGGGTGTGCTGATCGGGGTGGTCGGAACTGCGATCGGCCTGGTTCTCGGTTACGCATTATCCTGGACCGGCGGACACTACCATCTGTTGTCTCTGGCGCCCGAAGTGTACTCGATCGACTATGTCCCGTTCGCGCCGCGGGCAATGGACGGGGTGCTGGTCGCGCTAGTTGCGATTGGAATTTCCCTGATCGCGACCATCTATCCGTCGTGGTCGGCAGCTAGAATTCTCCCCGCTGAGGCGCTGCGCTATGAATGACTTTCAACGACCGAGTGGCCCGACTGAAGTCGGGCCCTTCCCAAGACCTGCTCGCTATGGCGCGCACCGAAATTCATCCCGACAGCCGTCCTAATACTTAAACGATCGAAGCTCGGTCAAAGTATCGTCAAGGATAAAGCCGGTCCGCGTGTTTGGGTTTAGGGCAATGTTGACAGGGCTGATCGGGATGCGTACCAGACCACCGATCGTTTCTTTCAGGTTTCCTTTTTCGTCGTAGACGTAAATGCGGGGTTGAGTGTCGTTGATATCGCCGTTCGAAGTATATTGCTCGACGAAGAACAGTTTATGGATGGGGTCGAACTCGACGTCGCCGCCGCTCTCGATCTGGTTATCCGCTCCCGGAAGGGTTTCGATGAGGATTCCTTGTTTCTTTCGGACGTTATAAAACTCCACGCTGAAATCAATCGAGGTTGCGGTACAGGCGATGCCGGTTTCCGGATCGATTGCGACCCCATTGACCTGGCCAATTCCCAGGCCTTGAAATTCACTGAAAGCTTTGGTGCTAAGGTCGATTAATCCAATGGTGGGCGGGCCGAACGGGTCCGAGCCTCCGGTGGCAATCATTGCCTGATTCTTCTTGCCATCCATCACCGCGATGGGGGAATGATTGAAGATGAAATTCGGATCCTTCAGGCGGATGCGTTGCCCAAACGTGTTCGCGACAACATCGGAGCTGAACACAATCGTATTGAAATTACCGCCGTTTTCAAAGGCAAGGATTACGCTGGTGGGAGTGTTCGGGATTCCGCTTGCGCTCTCGAGAATCTCGTCCTTTTTCAAAGGTGGCGTCCATACGCCAGTGAATTTGTTGGCCTCGACAGGGTTCAGCGTGCTGTACGTGCGGCTATCGACAAAGCCATCTTTCGAGTGTTCCTCTTCGACCAGGCCGACGCCTTTTCCGAATACACCGATCGTAACGAAATCATTGAACGTCTCGTTCAATTTTGTAACGACTTTAACGATTTTGCCGGTCTTCTGATCGAAGGTCTCGGTCGCGACCAGAAGCTTTCCGTCGGACAACGTCACACCTTCGCTCAGAATGCCTTCGGTGCCGTTGTGATCGATGTCGTAGCCGAGAATGTCGCCGCCGAACTTGCTGCGCACCAAGAAAGCGCCCGGAGCCGATTGAGATCCATCTCCCTGCGCTCGGCTTGCTCGTGTTGTTGCATTCCTTTCCGATGCCCGATGAGCAGTCGCTCCGAATGCCGCCAGGGACAGCGAAAGAGCGGCCAAGAGATACAGGACTTCGCGTGACAAAGTCGATGGAAAGTTCCCGTTCTTCATACGCTGTATGTTCCTCTCGAGTTGGCATTTCACAATCAGTCGAATGGCTTCAACCAATGTCGCGTATGCTACAACCGACGCCAACCTGTGATGTCACGCATGCGTCATGAATTTGTAAAAGGATGCCTCCGGCAACGAGATTCGGGCTCGGAACAGAACGCTCCTTCAATCGCGGAACCGCTTTATGGCGGCACCCGCGAATCAACACAATCCTTTGCCCTTCCGTGACATCTGCTACGACCGTTTATGTCATTCTGCCACCATGCGTTAGGGTTTAGACGATGTGACCTTGGGCCCAACTCCGAGGATCGCACAGCAGTGACCGAGGTCACATCCAGCGCTATGACTTCTGAAGTACAGTTTGTAGGAGATGTCCCCGAGGTGGGCAGGAAGTTTCTGTTTCACCCGTGTTTTAATGGGTATGGCAACCTGCCGCGAGCTAATGAATAGGGTGAGTCGAGTACAGAATCACTCGGCGGGCTGTATTCGTGAGACGAGGAGCACTGCGGGTGCATCTAAATCAGCAGGCTATATTAAGGATCGAGGGCCTCAAGAAGGTTTTCCGGTCCGGCAAGACGGATTTATTGCTCTTTGAAAATTTATCGTTTCAGGTGGACAAAGGCGAGATGCTCGCGATCGTCGGCGAGTCGGGAGCCGGAAAGAGTACGTTGCTGCACATTGTCGGCGCTCTTGATCGAGCTTCCGCGGGTGACGTATACTTCGCGCACT
This sequence comes from uncultured Acidobacteriota bacterium, assembly GCA_963837015.1. Lineage (GTDB taxonomy): Bacteria > Acidobacteriota > Terriglobia > Terriglobales > Acidobacteriaceae > JABDBE01. The sequence goes on from CAWIMI010000042.1 coordinate 25,896, forward strand.
TGCAATTGAGTTCGCTTTCGGAGAACGCTGCAGCCGAGTTTCGTAACCGCGAGATCGGCTTTGTTTGGCAATTCCACTACCTCCTGCCCGAGTTTTCGGCGCTGGAAAATGTGGCGATGCCGCTCCTGCTAAGGGGTCGTTCCAGGCAGGAGGCGCAAGGGGAAGCTTCCCAGTGGCTCCGTGAGGTCGGATTGGAACAGCGCTCGCACCATCGTTCGGGAGAGCTTTCCGGTGGCGAGCAACAGCGCGTAGCTTTGGCTCGTGCACTGATTACCGAGCCCAAGCTCCTGCTGGCGGATGAACCGACCGGAGACCTCGATAGCCGAACGGCGGATTCAGTTTTCGAGTTGATCGCAAGGTTGCATCGCGACTATCAACTCACTTCCCTGATCGCCACCCACAACTTCGCGTTTGCTCGTCGCTGTCAGCGCGTTTTGAGGTTGCAGCAGGGGAGAATTGAAGAGGTGGCACCGGAAACGCTACCGGTGTAGCACGTCACGGCGATTGACTTTTCTGTCGCGACGTGTCGGAATGATACGTGAGGTGTGGTGAGCGAAAGGATGCGCGGGTTGCCTGAGGCCGACGAAAGCGGCTAAGGTCCAAAAAAGTTGCAACCAGTTGCGGAGAAACGACAAGTAAGGTGTCTTTGGTAACTGATAGGCGCAGGTGAAACCTGCGATATAAAGAGTGTAGCGGTTGGCATGTTGATTGCACCATTTAACCTAGGGTGAGGGAGATCCGAGGAGCAGGGCCGCCAAATGGACCCGGGAAGCTCCCCGAGAGATCAGGGGAAAGGGCCATATGTTTGAACGTTATACGGAGAAAGCGCGGCGCGTTATCTTCTTTGCGCGCTATGAAGCCAGCCAGTTCGGCTCTCCTTATATTGAGACGGAACATCTTCTGCTGGGATTACTGCGAGAAGATAAAGCCCTGACCAATCGTTTTCTGCGTTCGCATGCTTCGGTCGAGTCGATCCGCAAACAGATCGAGGGACACACCACGATTCGCGAGAAGGTTTCGACCTCCGTCGACCTCCCGCTGAGTAACGAGTGCAAGCGGGTGCTTGCCTATGCCGCGGAAGAAGCGGAGCGACTTTCCCACAAGCATATCGGAACTGAGCATCTGCTGTTGGGTTTGTTGCGGGAAGAAAAGTGCTTCGCCGCCGAGATCCTTCATGAACGTGGCCTGAGGCTTTCGACTATCCGGGAAGAACTGGCGCGGACCAGCCAGGAAAAAGCCCAGCCTCAGCGCCAACGCGAGTCTTCCCTGCTGAGCGAATTCTCGCGCGACCTGACCCAAGCTGCGATGGATTCGCAACTCGATCCGCTCGTCGGACGCGACGGCGAGTTGGAGCGTGTGGTGCAGATTCTGTGCCGCCGCACCAAGAACAATCCGGTGTTAATCGGCGAACCCGGCGTGGGCAAGACCGCCATCGTCGAAGGCCTGGCGCAGCGCATTGCCGATGGCGAAGTACCATCGTTCCTCGCCGACAAACGTATCCTGGCGCTTGATCTTTCGTTGATCGTCGCCGGCACCAAATACCGCGGACAGTTTGAAGAGCGCCTGAAGACCATCATGAAAGAATTGATGGAGTCGCAGAATTCGATCATCTTCATCGATGAATTGCACACCCTGGTTGGCGCAGGCTCGGCTGAAGGTTCGCTCGATGCTGCCAACATTTTGAAACCAGCGCTGTCGCGAGGGGAAATCCAGTGCATCGGCGCGACCACGCCGGGCGAGTATCGCAAGTCGATCGAAAAAGATCGGTCGCTCGAACGCCGCTTCCAGGCGGTGAAGGTTCCACCGCCGAATGAGGCTGACGCCACCAAGATTTTGTTCGGGATCAAAGACCGCTACGAGAAGTTTCACGCCGTCACCTATACCGACGACGCCATCAACTTCGCCGTTTCGCACTCGAACCGTTACATTCCCGACCGCTTCCTGCCCGACAAGGCAATTGATCTTGTCGACGAAGCCGGCGCCCGCGTAAAACTGCGCCAGACTTCGCTGCCCGAGGAACTCACCGAGGTGCAGAAGCGCATCAAGTTCATCGTTCACCGCATGGAAAACGCCATCGCGAACCACGAGTTCGAGAAGGCGCGTTTCTACAGTGATGAGGAACGCAAAGAGCGCGAGAACCTGCGCGCTCTTCGCGAAAAATATCATTTGGACGAGTCTTCGACCGGGGTCGTCGGCCGCGAAGACATCGAAGACGTGGTCTCGCGCTGGACCGGAGTCCCGGTTACTTCCATCAAAGAAGAAGAGACCCAAAAGCTCCTCCGCATCGAGGAAGAGCTACACAAGCGGATTATTTCGCAGGACAAGGCGATCAGCGCTTTGGCGCGTGCGATTCGCCGTAGCCGGGCAGGGTTGAAGAACCCGAACCGGCCGATCGGGTCGTTCCTGTTCCTTGGCCCCACGGGCGTTGGCAAAACCGAAGTCGCGCGCACCCTGGCGCAGTTCATGTTCGGCACGGAGAAGGCTCTGGTTCGCTTCGACATGTCGGAATTCATGGAGAAGCATTCGGTATCGAAGCTGATTGGCTCCCCTCCGGGATACGTCGGCTACGAAGAGGGTGGTCAGCTCACCGAACGTGTGAAGCGGGCGCCTTATTCGGTCGTTCTGCTGGACGAGATTGAGAAGGCGCATCCCGATGTCTTCAATATCCTCTTACAGGTGTTTGAAGACGGACAACTCACTGACGGTTTGGGTAACACCGTCGACTTCAAGAACACCATTCTCATCATGACCTCGAACATCGGGGCGCGTCACTTGCAGCGCCGCGAGGGTCTGGGCTTCCAGTCGAGCAAGGAAGACATGATCTCGGAAAAGGTCGAGGATCTGGTGAAGAACGAAGTCAAACGCACGTTCAACCCAGAGTTCCTCAACCGCCTGGACGAAATCATCCTCTTCAGCGCTTTGAGTGAAGGCGATCTGATTCAGATTCTGGAGCTCATGGTCAGCCAGTTGAACCAGAACCTGGCACAGAAGGCGATTACCGTCACAGTAACCGACGAGGCCAAGAAATGGATTCTCAGTCAGACGCTGGTGGACCGGAGCTATGGCGCGCGTCCGCTGCGTCGGGCTCTGCAGAAGTACATTGAAGACCCGCTGTCGGAGGCCTTGATTCAAGGCACGATCGCGACCCGGCCGGCGTTCATCGAGGTCTTCCTCGGAGACAACAAGCTGTTCTACCGTCCGGTGGACTCGAAGGAAACCGAAGGCGTTTTGCTTTACGAGAACTCGTAGAAACACAGCTCGCTATGTTTCTACAGCCCCCAGCCACGAGCTGGCGGCTTTTGTTTTTAGTTTGCGGCGTCTATCCGGCGTCGAAGAATTTCTTTATTCGCGGCCAGTATTTCTGGACGATGTATTCCGTGCTCACGTGGCCGCCGCGGTTCAAGAAGTTCAACTTCACTCCGGTGCGATCGGCGAAGTTCTTCACTACCAGGTAGGGGATATGCGGGTCGTCTTTGGCGTGGAACATCATGACCTTGGACGGCGTGATTTCGTCCATGTGATGGGCGGGATTGTAGAACTTGCCAGTGTAGAGCTTTGCCCAATTCTTGTCGGAGAGGCGATATCCGTTGCCGAATGCCTCGCGAATGTAGGCGGCGTACTTGGGGTTGGAGGTTTCGGCTTTTTCTGCCTTGCGCAGAATTGCCCAGTCTACGACCGGACAGTTAGCAATCACCTTCTTCACGCGCGGATCGAGTGATGCGAGGATAGCGGCTGCACCCCCGAAACTTCCGCCGATCACACAGATCTGGTCGAGTGCGGGCTTAAAGCGCTCGCCGAATGCGATGTCCCGTACACCTTTTGGCAATTCGTCGATGACATCGCGAATGTCTTCGTGAGGAGAGCGATCGAGAAATTGTCCATCGCTTTCCCAGGCGCCGCGATATCTGGGATAGAAAACCCAATATCCTTTGGTGGAAAGAAATGTCATCAGGTTCTGTTTGCGCGGAATCGAGGGCATTCCATCGCACAGAATGATGGCCTTCTGTTTCTTGCGGGAGTGCACCGGGGGTACGAACTCGGCCAGGATTTCGTTCTTGAATCTGGTTCTGAACATAGCTCATTTTGCGGGTTGATGGATTTCGCTGCAACTCTGTTTGTTGGGCGGAATCTGCATTTCACGGCTCTGGGCGACAGCAGATTCCTCGCTCTGCTCGGAATGACAATCTGGAGTACTTGTCTCCCAGGTCTCGGCGCGAGACCCGGGGTACCCGGTATTTGTGGTGTAATCGTGGAGAGGATGGCGCATGACTGGAGTGTGCGGGTTCGGGAAATACTTTTTGTCCTCTGCTCTCTTTGTGGCGACGGCGGTTTCGCAGCAGACTCCTGATCCGCATCAGGTGCCGGTGATGGACGGGGAGGCCGGCGCCTGTTCAGTCGCCTTCACTGTGACCGATGCCAAGGGCACGCCGGTTTACGATGCACGCGTCCGAGTGCACATTGCTTACGGATTTGCGGGGGTTCGGCGGCTTGATCTCGAAGCAGCCACCAATATCGATGGCAAGACGCAATTCAAAGGACTACCGGAAAAAGTCAAAGGCGGGATATTGATGTTCCGCGCATCGCAGGGAAAACGGGAGGGATCGGCGACCTACGATCCGGCGAAGAACTGCAGCGGTCAGCAGAGTTCGATTATTCTGGTGGAGAATTAAGCCTCCAGCTGTCAACTCCCCGGCCGTCAGCTTTTACGGCGGGATTGGGCTTATGATGCAGAGATCCTTCGTTGGGAGTCCTTGGCTTCGCCAAGGACTCCCCTGCCTCAGGATGACAGCGGAGGAACCCGGTGGGGCACCCGCGCCTACATTTTTTAAGTTATTGCAGAAGGTCGAGGGTTCGGCAGGTTCGGGTTATGGTTTCGCGCTCTTCGGCGGTGAGGCCGGCGAACTCGAATCCGTAGCGGTAGCCAGTGCGGTTGCGTACAACGCCATTGACCTTGACCGGTTTGGCGGCGATCGGAACAGAGAATTGCAAGGCGACGGAGGTGCCGACGTCCCATCCATCGACGAAGATCCCGGCCATGCCGCCCTCGTTAATGTTCAGAGAGCGCCCACGCGTTTCGCGGTGTTCCACACCGAGAATAGCTACCCTGAGTTCGGTTTCGAGTTCGTATCGTTGATAACGGCGACCGTTCAGCTCGGGTTGGCGAGGCTCATTCATCGGGATAAGAAACATTTTCGCACTTGGGATGGATCATCGGCGGGTTTCGTCGAATTGTTCGGAATTTGGAACAGCACGAAGGGACGTAGGTTGAGATCAACTGTGGATGCCGTCCCGGAGTTATGCGTGTGGTTTGACCAGGTATCTGGATGCGCGGGGTTATTCGGGGGAAGTTGTTGCGACCAAGTTTGGTATGGCGGGTGCCGTGTCCTGGCGGGCTTGCAGCTTTTCCAGAATCATGGGGCCTAATTGCGAGACGCTGCCGGCGCCTAGGGTCAGGATCATGTCTCCTTCTTGCGCTCGGGCAGCGACTGCTTCTGCGGCTTCGGCGAACGTGGCGGCGTAGCTGGTTTCTTGTTCGCCTTGATCCTGGATGCGCCTGGCTAAGGCTTCTCCGGTTACGCCTTCGATTGGCGACTCGCTGGCGGCGTAGATATCGAGGATAACCAGGGTGTCGGCGTCGTGGAATGCGCTGGCGAACTCGTCCATCAGGAACTGGGTGCGGGTGTAACGATGCGGCTGGAATGCGACGTGGATCTTGCGGAATCCGCACTCGCGGGCGGCGGCGAGTGTGGCGCGGACTTCGGTTGGGTGGTGGCCGTAGTCATCGATCACGCTTACACCGGCGGCGGTGCCTCGCAACTGGAAACGGCGATCCACCCCACGAAAGTCTTCGAGCGCCGAGCGGATGTGTTCCACGTTGATGTCGAGCCCTATGCCTACGGCGATTGCCGCTGTGGCGTTCAGCACGTTGTGCACTCCGGGGACGTGCAGGCGAAATTCGCCCAGAGCTTTCTGCTTGAACGTAACGTGGAAGCGGCTGATCGGGCGGTACTCGCCGGGGTTGAGCACGGACTCAGCTGGTTTGATGTGAAAATCAGAACCACGACGGGTGCCATAGGTGACTGTCCGGCGCTGAATCTGCGGAAGCATGCGCCGCAACTGGGCATCATCGTTGCAGAGGACGACCATCCCGTAGAAGGGGACGCGATCCATGAAGTCCAGAAATGCGCGCTTGACGTCGCGCATGTTGCGATAGCAGTCCATGTGTTCGCGATCAATGTTGGTAACGACGGCGAGAATGGGCGAGAGCTTGAGGAAGGAACGGTCGCTCTCATCGGCCTCGGCGACGAGATAGTGCGATTTGCCGAGGCGGGCGTTCGATCCCATGGCGTCGACGCGGCCGCCTACGACCACGGTGGGGTCGAGTTCGCCGGCGGCCAGCACGGCCGCGACCATGGACGTGGTTGTAGTCTTGCCATGCATTCCGGCAATGGCGATGCCGTACTTCAGGCGCATCAGCTCCGCCAGCATTTCGGCGCGCTGAATCACGGGAATGTGCAGGGCGTGCGCGTGGGAGATTTCCGGATTGTCCGGGGCGATTGCGGAGCTGGCTACGACGACTTCCGCGCCGACGATGTTTTCAGCCCGGTGTCCTTCAAAGATTCCGGCGCCGAGGCTGGATAAACGTAGCGTAACCGGGGAACTCTTCAGGTCAGAGCCCGATACCTTGTAGCCGAGGTTCAGCAGGACCTCGGCGATGCCGCTCATGCCGATGCCACCGATCCCGACGAAATGAATGCGCTGAATTTTAGCGAACATTTAGATCAAGTGCCGGCCAGGGATTTGCGCGGATAAACGCGGATCTGCAAAAGGAAAAAGCAGATTCCTCGCACGCCCTCGCCGCGCGATGCGCGGCTACGAGCGGCTCGGAATGACAATTTACAGAGCATGTTTATTCAAGTAGATAACTGGCTAATTCTTTCTTCCTGCGAGCCGGGCAGCCATGGCCGCTATGTCGCGCGCGGCGTTTGGATGCGATAGCTTGCGGGCGGCGTCTCCCATGGTTTCCAGCTGGGAAGGATCACTGAACAGCGAGCTGACGACCCCAACTAGGCTTTCGCGATTCAGTTTCGATTCTTCCAACATTGCAGCGGCTCCGGCTCGCTCCAGAGCTTCTGCATTGCGCTTTTGATGATCGTCGGCCGCTCGCGGGAAAGGCACAAAAACTGCCGCCTTCCCTGCTGCCTTTACTTCTGCCACTGTGCTCGCCCCCGAGCGGCATACGAGCAAATCGGCATGGGCAAAAGCAGCTGGCATGTCGTCGATGAAGCGATACAACTCAACCGAGTCGGCAAGATTCGCGTAGGCCGCTTGAGCGTCATTATAGTCACGTTCGCCGGTTTGATGGACAATGTGAATTCCGGGGACGCGCTGGCGCAATGACGGAACCGAATCCATCACGACCTGATTGATTGCGTGCGCGCCCTGGCTTCCGCCGAAGACCAGCAGGGTCTTGGTGTTCCCTGGATTGGCAATCTGAAAAAAAGCCTCGCGGACTGGAACTCCGGTTACTTCGCAGTGGCGGAAGTAGCGTCCGGTTTCGGCGAAGTGTACTGCGGCACCGGAAACCAGCGGGGCCACCAGACGATTGGCGAATCCGGGCACAAAATTGGGTTCAAAGACAAGCGTGGGCACTCTGCTCAGTATCGCAGCCAGCATTGCAGGACCGGAGGCATAACCGCCGACACCGATCACGACGTCGGGCCGAAACTCCCCGAGGATACGGCGCGAATCCCATACGGCTCGGGGTAGATCGAAGATTGTCTTCATCCGAGTTTTCAGGTCTACCCGGTTCAAGGCGCCAACCTGAACCAGGCTCAGGGAAAACCCGGCGGCAGGAACCAGCCGGTTCTCGATACCTCGCGACGTGCCGATAAACAGGACCTCGGCGGCGTAATCTTTCTGGAGTTGCTGGGCGATGGCGAGCGCGGGGATCACGTGTCCTCCGGTTCCGCCGCCCGCCAGAATTGCCCGCATGCAGTGACTATAAACTGGATTAGCCTATTGAAATGCGCTGGAAGTTAACCCTCTAGCTCCGTGGTCTCCCATGGCTTATGGCCGAGCTTTGCTCGGCTGGTCAGCCGGGGGCGGCTTCCCCACGTGATTTATTCGGCTTGCTTTGAAATATTGAGCAGGACTCCGATGCAACCTAGCGTGACCAGCAACGACGAGCCGCCGTAGGAGACCAAGGGTAGTGGGATGCCTTTGGTCGGCATCAGCCCGAGTACGACGCTGATGTTGATGAAGGCTTGCACCACGATCATGCTGGTGATTCCAACGGCTAGGAAGCGCCCGAACATGTCGTCGGTTCGAAGGGCGGTGCGAACCCCACGCCACAGGAAGATGGCGAACAGTAGCACAATGATGAGCGCACCCACCAAACCCAATTCCTCGGCGGTCACTGCGAAAATGAAGTCGGTGTGGGGCTCGGGTAGATAGAAAAGTTTTTGTTTGCCCTCCATCAAACCAACACCGGTAATCCCACCGGTGCTCACTGCGATCAGCGATTGAATGATATGAAAGCCGCGACCCTGCGGGTCCGAGTACGGGTTAAGGAATGCGAGGATGCGGTCGCGACGATAGGCGACGTGGAAGATCAGGAAATACAGCGGCAGCAAAGACGCTAGAAATGCATACCCGAGGACGCGTAAGTCCAGCCCCGCCACGAACAAGACGCAGCCTGTAATGGCGGCGCAGGCTATCGCCGTTCCGAGGTCGGGCTGGAAGACAATCAGGGCAATAAAGATCAGGGTCGGAATGACCGCGGGCAGAACCGTGTTGCGCCAATCTTTCATGGATTTCATGCGGCTCTCCAGAAAGAATGCCAGGAAAAGAATAAGCGCCGGTTTCGCCATTTCAGACGGCTGAAAGGAGAGCGGCCCCATGTGAAACCAACGGTGCGTATGGTGCGCACGATCGAGAAAAAATACCGAGATCAGCAACAGGGTGGTCATTCCGAGCAGCGAAAAAACCACAGCAGGATGCTTGTAGCGACGATAGTCGATTTTCATCGCCAGCACCATCGCCAGAATCCCACCTGCTGCCCAACCCAGCTGCCGGATCAGAAAAAAATAGCCTGAGCCGTAGCGTTCTTTCGCCATGACAGCAGAAGCGCTGAAGACCATGACCAGCCCGATGAAGATCAGGAGCAGGGTCACGGTAAACAACCAGCCATCGACACTAACGCGCTTCGCCACGGTTCAGGACCTTTCAGAGACGCCGAGAACGCAGAAGAACACTAATTCATATCACTTTTCGAAATCGTTGGAGTTGCCTTGGAATGTTCCTGCCAGAGATGAGCGTTTTGCCTCTTCACTACGTAGACAAGGCTCGCACGACTTCCTTGAACACCTTTCCACGGTGTTCGTAGTTCCGGAACTGGTCGAGGCTGGCACAGGCGGGAGCGAGCAAAACAATATCCCCGGGCTTAGCATCCGTGGAGGCGTGCCGGATCGCGGTTTCGAGAGTTTCGGCATGATCGAGTTGAACCGCACCCTTGATTTGCGATTCGATCTTCTCGGCCGCCGCCCCGATGGTGTAAACACGCTTGACGCGTTGCCGAAGCAAGTTGTTGAGGACGGTGTAATCACTGCCTTTGTCCTTACCCCCGAGAATGAGGTGAATGTTGGCGGGGAAGGATTCGAGCGCCTTGATGGTCGCGTCGACGTTAGTGGCTTTGGAATCGTTGTAATAGTCCACTCCCCGGATCGTCGCAACATGTTCCAGCCGGTGTTCAACCGCTTTGAAATCGTGTACCGCTTTCCGAATCAGGTCGGGCTTACAGCCTAAGAGGGCGCCAACACAGACAGCGGCCAAAACATTTTCCGCGTTGTGCGCTCCCTTCAATGGAATCTCGGAGATCAGCATGATCTCTCGCTGGCCACTGCGCTCGCGGAAGAAGACGCGGCCATCGTGCACGAACGCGCCCTGCTTTACCTCCCTCGTCCGGCTGAACCAGAAGACCTGAGCCTGAGTGCGTGCCGCCATCTCAACGCAGGTCAAATCGTCGGCGTTGAGTACTGCAAAATCTTCTGGAAGCTGATTTTCGAAGATGCGCGCCTTGGCGTCAGTGTAAGCAGCGAAGGTGCGGTGCCGGTCGAGATGGTCGGGAGTGACATTGAGAACTACGGCGATTCGCGGACGAAATGTCTGGATGGTTTCAAGCTGGAAGCTCGAAACCTCCAGCACGGCGATGGTGTCAGCGGTCGCACCTTCGACCAGTGAAATCGCAGGCGTGCCAATATTGCCCCCAACTGCAGCCCGATGCCCGCTGGCGTTGACAATCTCGCCGGCCAAAGTCGTGGTCGTGGTCTTACCGTTCGATCCAGTAATGGCAACGATGCGTCCCGGGAAAAACTGGGACGCGAGCTCGATTTCGCCGATGACGTTCTCTCCCAGGGCCCGCGCTTGAACCAGCGGTGGTGCATCTGTAGGAACGCCGGGGCTCACCACGATCAGGTCCTGGCCACCGAAAGTTCTCTCTCCGTGCCCACCCGTTTCTACCGCGATGCCATGATCGAGCAACACCGGAATCTCGTCTTTCAATTGATCCTGGGGCTTGGCGTCAGAAACCGTCACGCGCGCGCCCTTGGCTTTCAAGAAAAGGGCGGAGGCGACACCGGACTTTCCGAGTCCAACGACCAGCACGCGTTTGTCGAGTATATTCACGAGATCTCAGGTCGAATTCTTATCTTAATTTCAAGGTCGTCAGCGCGAATAACGCGAATACCAACGACGCGATCCAGAAGCGCACAATAATTTTAGACTCCGACCAGCCTAGCAACTCAAAGTGATGATGAATGGGCGCCATTTTGAAGATACGCTTTTTGCGAAGTTTGTAGGATCCCACTTGCAGAATGACGGAAAGCGCTTCGATGACGAATATGCCGCCGATGAAAGGGAGCAAGAGTTCCTGTTTGATCATGACGGCAACCGTGCCGATTGCGCCGCCGAGCGCGAGTGAGCCTACATCTCCCATGAAGACTTCCGCGGGATGCGCGTTGTACCAGAGGAAGCCGATTGCCGCTCCCACCATTGCGCCGCAAAAAATGGTCAACTCCCCCACCTGTGGCATGCGCTCGAGTTCCAAGTAGGAAGCGAATGTCGCATGGCCGCTGACGTAAGTAAGCACCGCCAAAGCTCCGGCGGCGATCACGGTGCAGCCGATAGCCAGTCCGTCCAACCCGTCGGTGAGGTTCACCGCGTTGCTCGATCCTACGATCACCAGCACGACGAAGGCGATAAAGGGTAGAAACGCCAACGGCCACAAATGAGGGTAATGTTCTAAAGTTCCGATCACGAGGTCGGGGCGAAATTGTTTGAAGAAAGGAACCAGCAGCTTAGTGGAATAAAGTCCTCGCGTCTGCATGGCAATCAGCGCGACCGCGATCAGAACGCTTGTCGCAATCTGGAATCCGATTTTTGCTTTCCCGGTTAATCCCAGGTTCCTGCGATGCACCACTTTGATGTAATCGTCACTGAATCCGATGGCAGCAAAGGCGGAGGTAGCAAAAACGGCAATCCACACAAAGCGATTGGTCAGATCAGCCCATAATAACGTTGGAATCACAATGGAGATGGCGATCAGCAAGCCGCCCATGGTCGGAGTGCCTGCTTTTTTCTGGTGAGCTTTTGGTCCTTCCTCGCGGATGTACTGCCCAATCTGAAATTCACGGAGGCGATTGATAACAAGGGGACCGACGATGAGTCCGGTGAACAGTGCGGTCAGGCTGGCGAACGCAGTCCGGAAGGTCAGATAACGGAAGATGCGAAACGGTGGGAAATAATGAAACAGCTTTTCGTACAACAGCCAATAGAGCAATCAGCCTCCGTTTCGTCGTTGGTCGTTGGTCGTTAGTCGCGGTGCCTTCTCGACTAAGGACGGCCGACTGATGACTGTTGCGACTGCCACTTCTCAAGCGCCCGTTCCAGCTTCACACCGCGGGATGCCTTCAGCAACACCACATCTCCGTCGCGGGCTTCGCGGGCCAGCCATTCGCCTGCTTCTTCCGGCGTGGCGACGAACTCTGCCTGCATCCCGGCCCGGGCAGCGGCTTCGACCATTTGTTGCGCCTGACCTCGAACTCCCAGCAATAAATCAATTTCCTTTGCCGCAATGTGCTCGCCGGCCTGCCGGTGAAGGTCATCGCCCGCGGGGCCAAGTTCGAGCATCTCGCCAGCTACAACGATCCGGCGTTTTGCGGGCATCGCTGCCAGCGCATCAACCATAGCGTCGAGGGCTTTCGGATTGCAATTGTAGCAATCGTTGATGACCGTAACGTTACCCACCTTGACGACCTGCCCCCGCTTGTCCGCTGGCGCCAATGAGGCCAGAGCGGCAACGGCCTCGGATGGGCTCAATCCGCGCTCCAGCCCGACGGCGACTGTGGCCAGCGCATTGTAGATGTTGTGCGTGCCAACCAGGTGCAGAATGGCCTTTTCGCGGCAACTCCCAACTACTACGTCGAAAGCGGATCCCTCTGATCCTAACGGTTGAATGTTCTCTGCCCGTACATCTGCGGTCGCGCGCAGGCCGTATAGAACTACCTTGCCGCGAAAATCACGGCCGAATTGCGAAACGTATTCGTCATCCGCATTGAGCACCGCGGTGCCGACTGCGGGCAAGCCTTCAATCAGTTCATACTTCGCGCGAGCGATTCCCGCTATGGACTCAAAAAACTCGAGATGGACGGGCGCCACGTTCGTCACTACTCCAATTTCGGGTTGGGCTATTTTCGCAAGAGCCGCAATTTCACCCGCATGCGACATGCCCATTTCGATAACCGCGAGGTCGTGTTCCGGCTCGATCTTTAGCAGCATCAACGGGAGGCCGAAATGATTGTTGAAGTTGCCTTCGGATTTCAGCACCCGGAAGCACGTCGATAGCACATGGGCAATGGCTTCTTTGGTCGTGGTCTTTCCCGTCGATCCGGTCACTCCGATCAGTGGCTTTCCCCACAACCGCCGAACCGCGCTGGCCAGAGTTTGCAATGCAGACAGGGTGTCGTCCACCGTCATCAGTCGATCCGTCAGTGGGTAGCGGGAAAATTGGTCTTTACGAATGACCGCGGCCACGGCGCCTTTTCCCAGCGCCTGGTTCACGAAATCGTGGCCGTCCATGCGCTCGCCTTTGACCGCAAAGAAAAGCTCTCCTAGTTGAATGGTGCGGGAGTCGATGGAATATCCTTGCGACACCGCTTTCGGGTCAAAGTCGCCAGCGGCAGAAAGAAACTCGGCAACGCGTGAGAGCGGCAGCTTCATGAGTTCTTTCCGGCGGCGGCGTTCGCAGCTTCACAGCTGTATCCGGACTCGCGCAAGATCTGGCGGGCCACTTCAACGTCGTCGAAAGGGTGCGAGCCTTCTCGCGTGACTTGCACCTTTTCGTGACCCTTACCTGCGATCAGAACAATATCGCCCGGTTGGGCTTCGCGGATTGCTAAAGCAATTGCGATTTTTCGGTCGGGCTCCACTTTGTATTTGGTGGAGAAGCGCTGCAAGCCGACCATAGCGTCGTTGATAATGGCCAGTGGATCCTCACTGCGCGGATTGTCGGAAGTCAACACCACGAAATCGCTGCCTCGACCCGCGGCTTCTCCCATCAGTGGTCGCTTGGCACGGTCGCGATCGCCGCCGCAGCCGAAGACGGTAATAACTCTTCCCTTCTGTTTTGCCTGTTGAACGAACTCTCTCGCCAGCGCGGTCAAGTTGCGCAACGCGTCGTCGGTGTGGGCATAGTCAACGACGACTGTAAACGGTTGCAGGCAATCCACGCGCTCGAAGCGGCCAGGCACGGAGGATAGGTTGGCAATTCCTCTTGCGATCGCATCCGGCTTGCACGACCGCGCGTAGGCTGCTCCTGCCGCGGCGAGGATGTTGTACACGTTCACTTTGCCGATCAGCGGGGAAAAGACAGGCACGACGTCTTCCGGCGTAACGAGGTCGAATCGTGTACCTCGCGGTGTGATGTCGACTTTCTCCGCGTGCAGGTCTCCGCTCGTAAAACCATAGGTCAGTACTTCGGAGCCACGTTTCTTGCTGACCTTTGCCAGCTTCTCGCCGTACTCGTCTTCGCCGTTCAGCACGGCAACGCGTGGCGGATCAGTGCCGCAGCCTTCGAACAGCATCCGCTTCGCTGCAAAATATTCATCCATGCTCTGATGATAGTCGAGGTGGTCTCGTGTGAGATTAGTGAATGCAGCCACGTCGAATGGGATGCCGTAGACGCGTTGCTGAGCCAGAGCGTGCGAGGAAACCTCCATGACCGCTTCTGTTGCACCGTCGCCCAGAGCATTGGCCAGGATGCGGTTCAAATCTAAACTTTCTGGCGTGGTATGCGGGGCGGGGAGGACTTTTCCAGCCACATGATATTCGATCGTTCCCACCAATGCGCTCTTGCGATTAGCGGCAGACAAGATTGATTCGACAATGAACGCAGTTGTGCTTTTACCGTTTGTGCCAGTAATGCCTGTGATTGTTAGTCGCTCAGCGGGGCGTCTATAAAAGTTCGCGCTCAATCGCGCCAGAGCACGGCGTCCATGAGGCACTTGCGCCCAAGCCGTGCCTTCACGCGGTTTTTCATTCGCCGAGTCACTGACAACTGCCACTGCGCCCGCCGCGATTGCTTTATCGATAAATTTGTTGCCATCGCTGCTCTCACCACACATGGCTACAAACACGTCGCCCGGCTTTATCCGGCGCGAGTCGTACTCTAGCCCTGTCACACTCGGATTACCGTTCTGGGCAAGGACTTCCGCGCCGTGCAGAAGCTGAATAAAATTCATTGGGATTCTAGTTCGAGCTTACTCCAATTCCGTGTCTTGAGCGTAGAGCCCGATACTTGACGGCAGTCGCCCGAGAAGTGTCCGGCGTACGTGAGCATTTCAGCGGCTGAACTTCACCGTCACTCGCGATCCGGTGGCGACGTGCGATCCCGCCGCGGGAGACTGCTCGCGGGCCAAGCCACTGCCGACGGCATCGAGGTCAAGGCTGCTATCCTCTGCCAGTTCGATCGCACCCCGTACGGTTTTGCCCGCGAAGGACGGCACCACAATTCCACCCTGCTCTGCGTCCAGCACAACCGTACCGCTTGATGGAAGGTGATCGGAAGCGGCCGCCAAAGTTGGCTGCGAAGTCTCGGCCATGGGAGGTTGTTTTGGTTCGGCGGTCGCTGTTGGGAGAGTTTCTCGCTCGTGCAGTGCGGCCGAAAGCACGGGGCTTCTGCTCGTGTCGGTCGGGGCACTCGTTAGCGTGTTCGGCGGGGTGGGAACTGGACTCGGGTTTGAGGATTCCACGACCTCCAAGGTCTCTCCTAAATGGTCCGGTGATCCCTCCGCGAGTTCCTGCGCTTTCGCATGATTTGAAGCCAACAGCATCTGCCGGCTCCTGGGGAGCTCTACATCATGAGGAACGTGCAGGTATTCCAAGACCTGTTGCGCGATTCGGTGGAACACCGGCGCTGAAACCTGTCCACCCTGATGCAGGCCGACAGCAGAATCCAAAATCACCGCAACCACGATCGCGGGGTTGTTCAAGGGCGCAAACCCTGCAAACGAGGCCACGTATTTCGTCTTCGAATACGCGTGCGTTGCCGGATCTACTTTTTGTGCTGTTCCCGTCTTGCCCGCGGAAGAATATCCTTCAAGGACCGCTTTTTTTCCTGTTCCTTCGAGCACTACCTTTTGCATCATCTGCTTCATTTCCGCCGCGGTCATCGATGAAATGACACGTCGGTCGTCAGCGGGATGAAACGCAACCGTCTGGGGGGTGGGTTGCGGATCAGTCGTCCCCGCGACGATGCGGGGTGGCACTTGCACACCATCATTGGCAATCGTCGAAACCAACAAAGCCAGCTGCAACGGGGAGATCCCGATCTCCTGGCCCATGGAAATGGCACCAATCGAAACCTTCGACCAGCGGCTCACCGGCTTGGTCAAGCCGCGGGTTTCGCCAGGCAATTCAATTCCAGTTTGCTGGCCAAAGCCGAAGGCTCGAATATATTTGTAAAATCGATCTTCCCCCAGGCGAAGCGCGATCTTGATTGCACCGACGTCGCTCGACTCTGCCAAAACACCCCAGACCGGCAGCAGCCCGTGCGGCCGGCTGTCGCGAATGCGCATGCCATTGATGACGATCGATCCCATCTGGCAATCGAATACTTCATCCGGGCGGGTTAACTTTTCTTCGATTGCCGCAGAAATAGTCACCACTTTGAACGTCGATCCTGGCTCATAAACATCGCTGACGGCGTGGTTCTTCAACCGCTCGGGCGTAATTTCCTTCGTCAGGTTTGGGTTGAATGTCGGCTGGTTTGCCAAGGCCAGGATTTCGCCGGTGTGCGGGTTTTGTACAATGACCGTGCCGGTCACCGCGTGGGTCTCCTGCATTGCGGTCGCGAGTTCACGTTCAGCAATGTATTGGATTTGCTCGTCGATTGTCAGGACAACATTCTCGCCCGGTTCTGGTTGCTTCTCTACGCTGCCGAACCATTTACGGTGAGCGTCGACCGAGATCAGCATTCGCCCCGGGCTGCCACGCAGTTCGTTGTCATATTGGCGCTCAATCCCGCTCAGGCCTTCATCGTCCATGCCGACGTAACCCAAGACCTGGGCTGCCAGTTCGCGCTTAGGATAAAAACGTTTGGATTCTTTTTGAAAGTAAATGCCGCGCAGGTTCAGCGCGCGGATGCGGTCTGCGGTCTCCGCATCTGCCTTACGGGCAACCCAACAAAACGTTCGCGCGGTTTTGCATTTGGACAGAGTTTCACGAGGATCGGTATTGGTGATCTTCGAAATCAGCGAGACGGTCCCGGCTAAGTCGGGGATTTCCGTGGGTACTGCGAAAGCAGAATCAACCGCGATCGACATCGCCAGTTCGCGACCCGTACGGTCGTAGATGATTCCGCGCCTGGCTGATACTTCTTCTGTGCGCTCGCGTTCATGGATGGCCCGCTTTTCGAAGCTGCCGTAACGAAAGATTTGCAGGTAGACCAGACGCAGGCAGATTCCGCCGCACCATAGAACCAGTATCGCGGCCAGCATGTAAAGCCGGAGATTAGTGCTGTTGCGGGGTGTGTTGGCAGCCACGGGTCGCGCTCGCTAAACAAAAGATGGCGGCCCGCCACGTTAGGGAAGCCGCCAGAAACCTGGGCCACGGGTTTGCATCGATATCCACGGATTTCTCTTTTATTTCTTGTCCGAATCCGTGTTCATCCGTGTAAATCCGTTGCCAATTTTTTCCGTGGACGAGCGAAACGCCCGCCCTCCAAGATCCTTACGGAACCGAAACTACGGATACCGTATTGCTGGCCATCACCGGCGCACCGGCATCCAGCGGGGTGGAATCCATACGGATCACCTGGCCGGCCTGCGGCGGTTGCATTCCGTATTGTCGCGCCAGCCTGTCAATACGATCCGGAGAGCGCAGCGATGCTTCTTCCAATCGGAGGGTACGATTCAGCTCCGAGAGCCCGTTGCGTTCATTCTTCATAAACTCGATCTTGTAGCCGTACTCGATGGCCTTGAAGTGTTGCCAGGTGTAAGTCATGACCAGCAGAAAAAGGCAACTGAGCGCTACGCCGAACTGCCTCATCTCGCGACTGCGCCGAGGATCTTCAACTTTTACCAGTCGCGAATTGTCGATTGGCTTGGCGAAGTAGATTTCCGGAGTACCGGTCCAGCACGGTTTTCGTCGCCGACCTCGAACCGCGCCTTGCATTGCTGCGGCTGCTGCGGCCATTTACGCCACCCCGAGTAATTTTGAGTCAAAGGCTCGTTCGCACTCCGTTGGTGTGTACCAATACCCCGGCCTCGTCTCCTGAGAGTCGGTGGTTTTGCGAGCGTGCCTCTCCGCGCGCTCGACCGTCGAGATCAATTCATCAATCAATGTGCCCGTAAACATGACCAGCCTCCGTTTTGCTTTGCTTTCCGCACTCAGTCTCTCCGGGACGGCATCGAGAGAAGGTAAAGATTTTGTTTTACGCCCTGTCTTGTGAAAGGCGCTGCCGTCTCGGAAACTCTTGTAAGCTTGTCATCCCGAGTGAAACGAGGGATCTGCTTCTTGACTGTGCGAACCAACAGCAGATTCCTCGCTTTGCTCGGAATGACAAACTTTGAAGAACTAGACTCTTTTCGCTGCCCGCAATTTTGCGCTGCGCGAACGCGGATTGCGTTCAATCTCTTCTTCCGCAGCGGTTACCGGCTTTTTCGTCAGCAACTCGTAGTAACCCTGCCTCACACCATCGCGGAGGGCATCTTTCACGATGCGATCCTCCAGCGAGTGGAAGCTGATAATCACCAGCCGTCCCCCCGGTTTGAGCACCCGCGGGGCTGCATCGAGCAGCGCCCGCAGGTCTTTCAACTCGTCGTTTACGAAGATTCGGATCGCCTGGAAGGTTCTGGTCGCCGGATGAATCTTTCTTTCTGCCTGATTCATTGGCCGGGCCGCGGCTGATACGACATCTGCAAGCTGTGCAGTTGTGCGGATCGGCCGCGACCGGACAATGGCTCTGGCGATTCTCCGCGACCTCCTTTCCTCACCGAATTCGTAAATCAGATTGGCAAGTGTGACCTCGTCAACCTGGTTTACCACTTGATCGGCGGTCTGCTCGGCTTGCGGATTCATTCGCATGTCGAGCGGTCCTTCCGCCTGAAAACTAAAACCTCGCACTGCGTCGTTGAGTTGCAGGCTGCTTACGCCGATGTCGGCCAGCAATCCGTCCACTTTCGTGGAACCGAACCGCTCGCCAACTTCGGCGAACGAACCATGCATCAGCGTGATCTTCGGACCATCCTCTTCAAAGACCAGCCTTGCGCGGGCTGCATCCAACGCCGCAGGATCTTTATCGAGCCCAATCAAATGACCCGGTGCGCCGAGGCGTTTTGCGATTTCGAAACTGTGCCCGCCCAGGCCGACCGTAGCGTCGATATACGTCCCGCCGCGCTTGATAGCTAGAAAGTCGATCGCTTCTTTTAAAAGAACCGGAACATGGCCCGTTTCCCTTCCACTGCCATGCCCAACCCCCTGAGGGGTGTCTGTTGAACCCTCGCCCACTAGATGCCCAATTCGTCGAGCGTCTTCTCATCCTCAGGCGTGAACTTCTCGTCTTCCATCTGCTGCCGGTAGGCCTGCAGGTTGCGAACTTCCAGGTACGTCTGGTACCCGCTCACCGCCACTTCTCCCTTGATCTGCGCCGCATCGCGCAACAGTTGCGGCATTAGCAACCGCCCCTGCCCATCCATTTCGACTACCTGTCCCCAGTAATTCACCTTGCTCAGAAACTTTTTCTTCGTGGGATTGAAGGTCGACAACCCCGCTAACTTCTGCTCGATCCGTTCCCACTCCTCGAAGGGATATACTTGAGCAACCTTGCCATCGAGGCTGGTGATGTAAAATTGCGTGCCGTACTTCTCGTCGATCACACGCTTGAATTCCGCGGGGACCTTGAGCCGTCCTTTTTCGTCGACGCGGGTTGGGTGATTGCCGCGAAACATGTGTTCTGCCCTTTACTGGGGGCGAAAATCTCTTGGCAGCTATCGCCGCAAGAACGAGGGAGGTAAAAGCGGTCAAAATGCTGGTCGATTGTGGTTCGTTCGGGCCTTTTATGGGGGTGTCAGCTTCAAATTCCACTGGCGCCTCTCGATTTCCAATCCTGCCCACGACCTCTACTGCTGCGACCACTTCTTACCACTTTTGTCCACATCTTACGCCTAAGCTGTTTGTTGTCAACAAGAAAGTTATAAGTGATCAGAGTGAGACGAGCCAAGATCGAGAAAGCCCCAGAAATTGTGGCTAACTGGGAAGGTGACCCCAAGGGATGGGGTTTAGAACTCTGGTTCGGATTTCTAACATTCGTTATTTCTTCGCTTTAGGAGATTTCTCCTAGTCGTACCGAACTTGTGGAAATCGGCCGTTGCCTCGACAAATAGTCCAATAACGAGCAGTTTCGGTCCCTCGATATCACATCATTCCTTCAGAATGATCTACCGCGTTCAGTTCGAGCAGTGGGTCCCGGCCGTGATCGATCAGGTCTTCGTGTTCTTTGCCAATCCCAACAATTTACCTCGCATCATGCCTCCGGAGACTCGAACCGAACTGGCTGCCCTTCGACTCGTGCCTCCTCCGACTGTTCCGATGGGTCGACCAGTCATCGCGAATCTCAACTCGCTTGCGGGCGTGGGCTCGGAGATCATGACTTCCTTTCGCCCTCTCGCTTCTCTTCCCTTCCGCGCGCAATGGATTGCCTTGATTATCGAGTTCGAATGGAACCACCACTTCGCCGACATCCAGAAGAAAGGACCATTCAAGCGATTCAAACACCGTCACGAGTTCTCCGCGGAGACGCGAAATGGTGTGCCGGGAACGATCGTCCGCGACGCAATTGAATACGATCCTGGATTCGGCGTACTGGGAGGTCTAGGTCAAAAGCTTTTCATCGCGCCTAAACTAAGGCAAACATTTGAATACCGGCAGAGGATGCTGGAAAAGCTGCTCGCCTGAAACGAGCACATGTGCAGCTTTGAATCTTGCCGGCTATTTCATCGGCTCTACCACGACGGCGGTACCGTAGGCCAGGACTTCTGTTACTCCTTGCATAATCTCGGTGGCGTCGTAGCGAGCGCCCACAACTGCATTCCCACCGAGTTCGGCGGCGTGCTGCAGCATCAGGTCAAAAGCTTCGGCGCGCGTCTTCTCGCACAGATTGGTCAGCAGCGTGATGTTGCCACCCAGAATGGTTTGCAATCCGGCGCCAATCGTTCCGAAGATGGAGCGGGAGCGAACCACAATGCCACGGACCACTCCCAGACTGCGGACTACACGAAACCCATCCAACTCGAATTGCGTGGTCACCATGTTGTGCCCGACCATTCGCCCCGGTGTGCTGTAGCTCATGCCCATTAGGTTCGTCCTCTCTTGGCAAAGTCGGCTGAGGCCGAGCCTCAGCCTTTCCGCAATACGCTATTCCAATTCTGCCGTAATCACAAATTCCCGCTCGGCCGGATCATATTCCACGCGAAGCAGGTTCGGCTTGCAACACACCTGGCAGTCTTCAATATAGGACTGCCGAGTCCCAGCCGACTCATCGACGCTCGTCTCATTAGACTGGCCGCAGCCTGCACATTGGAATCTGGCTTCCACCTCACCATTCTAGGGGTTTGCCACTCGGCGTAGTCGGCGAATGGGTGACTCGCATACCGCAGCCGCCTTTTTACAGTTTCTTAATACTTCCGTCGCCAGTTGTTCACGAAGTTCCAGCTAAGCTGTGATCCTGCATGCAACTCAACCGTTCTTGCAAGTCTTCCAGGAGGAAATCAATGTCAAGAATTACGAACTGGAAAGCCACGGCTTTCTCCGCAGTTTTTCTGCTGGCCGTATCCGCGCCACTGCTCAATGCCGCATCGCAAGCTCAGTCCCCTGCTGCACCATTCCAGCATGTCTTGCTGGTCAGCATCGATGGCATGCATGCCGTCGACTACCTCAACTGTTCGCAGGGAGTGAAAGGAATAAACGGCGGACAGCCATACTGCTCGAACCTGGCGAAACTGGGCGCAACTGCCGTGAACTATCTGGATACCAGCACGTCACGGCCCTCCGATTCATTTCCCGGCTTGATGGCAATTGTAACCGGGGGCACACCGCGCCTCATGGGCGTGTTTTACGATGTCGCCTATGACCGGGTCTTCGCTCCTCCGATTAAGACTACAGGCAACGGCCTAAAGGGCGGACCTTGTACGGCGGGCCGGGCTAACGGCACCACGACCGAGTATGAAGAGGGCATCGACATCAACCAGAAGTTCTTGAATGGAGTCGACGGCATCAGTACCAAGAACGGGGATGGCGGAATCACCTCGATTGATCCGGCAAGGCTGGAACGCGATCCGTTTAACAACTGCCTTCCGGTCTACCCCTGGAACTTCGTCCGGACGAACACAGTTTTCGGTGTGATTCACGCCGCTGGCGGTTACACTGCCTGGTCCGACAAGCACCCAGCCTACTCCTCGGTTGCCGGCCCCGGTGACGGCACGAACCTGGACGATTTCTATTCGCCCGAAATCAATTCGGAAGTGGTTGCCTTGAAGGGTGTCACAACCCCGCTTGGGCTGGCCTGCGATCCCATTCCGGACCCGGGGGCCGATCTTAGCGCCTGGACCAACAGCTTTCTAAACATCCAGTGCTACGACACTCTCAAGGTGAACGCCATCCTCAACGAAATCGATGGCCTCAGCCATAACGGTAAGAAAAAGACCCAAGTGCCCACAATCTTCGGCATGAATTTCCAGACCGTGAGCGTAGGACAAAAGTTGATCGAAGCCACGATGGGCAAGGGCGGTTACCTGGACGGAATGGGCACTCCCAGCGCCTTCTTGCTCCAGGAGATTCAGTTTGTTGACGCCGCGATCGGAGAATGGACCGCGGAGCTACAAAAGCAGGGTTTACTGGACTCGACGCTCATCATCATCACTGCCAAGCACGGTCAGAGTCCAATCGATTCTCAACGCTATGTCGGGATTACCTCGTCTGGGCCGGTGACAACCTCGCCGAGCATGCTGATCGATGACTGCTTGCCGCCCTCCGAATCGAACAGTGGTGGGCAAATCGGTCCCACGGAAGACGACGTTTCGCTCTTGTGGCTGAAATCTTCCTGCAACACGGCCACCGAGGTCGGGATCCTGGAAACCCAATCCCCGACATCGAGCAACATTGCGGGCGTTGGCGAGATCTTCTGGGGGCAATCTATCAATCAACTGTTCAACCCGCCAGGCATCCCGCCAAATGGCGATCCGCGAAGCCCGGACATCGCGGTTGCTCCGAACGTGGGTGTCACGTACTCAGGCAGCACCAAAAAGCTGGCGGAACACGGCGGCTTCTCGCACGACGACACCAACGTGATGATTCTGGTCTCGAACCCAAGTTTCAAAGCCAGGACCCTAACCACTCCGGTACAGACGGCGCAAGTCGCTCCAACCATTCTGAAGGCGCTCGGGTTTAAGCCTGAGAGCTTGCAAGCAGTTCAGATACAAGGGACAGAAGTGTTGCCGGGAATTTTTGGCGGAAAGAAACAACCGTGACAATCTTGCAACGGTTGGCGGGGAGCGCACAAGCTCCCCGCTTTTTTGTTGCCACACACCGTAATTAAGGTCGACCGCTCCAGTAAAGGTGGCGATTCTCGATTTCCCTCTATAATGTCGCTTCCTAATTTCTTGGAGGCCGAATGATCTCGCGGCGTCATTTTGTGCAAGTGGGCTCCATTTCCTGGGCGATGCTCGGCGTGAGTTTGTTCGCTCGCGGCGATGTCGAAGAATCCGCATTGCCGCCGTCGATCGCCGCCTTGAAGTCCATGAAGGATCAGGCCAAGCCCATCACACTTGAGGAACGACGCGAACGGCAGGCGAAAGCGCGTCGCCTGATGGATTCGAATCGCATCGATGCTCTATTGCTCATGGAAGGAACCTCGCTGAAGTACTTCACTGGAGTGGACTGGTGGGGCGGGGAGCGGTTGTTCGCCATGGTTCTGCCAGCCAAAGGGGCGGCATTTTATGTGTGTCCGGCGTTTGAAGAAGGGCGGGCGCGGGAGCAAATTGCAAAGTCTCCGGACGGCGAACGCGCCGATGTGCGTATATGGCAGGAAGACGAGAATCCATATCAGCGGCTGACGCAGGGATTGAGAGATCGCCGGATTTCCACCGGAACGCTGGGCATGGAAGAAACGATGCGCTTCGCTTTCAGCAACGGAATTGCCCAGGCAGCGCTGCAGGCGAACATCGTCAGCGGCACGCCCGTGACTGCAGGATGTCGCATGGCTAAGAGCGATCACGAAATTGAGCTAATGCGGTTAGCGAATAAAGTTACTCTCACGGCCTACGAAGCGACTTATCACGCCCTGAGGGAGGGCATGACGCAGACTGAAGTTGCGGATTTGATCGGCGCTGCCTACACGCACTTGGGCTTCCCCGGAGAAGCCAGCGTGCAAGTGGGCGGATACTCTGCGTTGCCGCACGGCTCGGCTGCGCCGCAGTTGATTCGCGAGGGCGCGATTGTAATGGTCGATGATGGCTGCACCGTCGAAGGCTATCAATCTGACATAACGCGTACGTTTGTCCTGGGCAAAGCTTCGGACAAAATGAAAAATGTTTTTGACATTGTTCATCAGGCGCAAACCACGGCGCTTAAAGCTGCACGACCGGGCGTGCAGTGCCAGGCCGTCGATATGGCAGCCCGAAAAGTAATTACCGATGCCGGATACGGCCCGGATTACAAATATTTTACGCATCGCCTAGGACACGGCATCGGCATGGATGGCCACGAGTGGCCGTACCTGGTGCGAGGCAGCATGACTCCGCTGGCGCCAAACATGACGTTCAGCGACGAGCCAGGAATCTACATTCAAGGCGAGTTCGGCATCCCTGGAAGATGACATGCGCATCGCTGAGCACGGTGCGGAATTGTTTACGCCGCAAAGTCCGTCACTGGAAAATCCGTTCGGTGCAGCGTGATCAAAATATGATGCGAGGGATCGGGATTCCACTGCTGCTGGCCATCGCGAGTGCCGTGCCGAGTTTTGCCGTTGAAGCTCCCTCTGCCCCGACGTACGGTGTCCGCATGGAACAAGCGTGGATCCCGATGAAAGACGGCGTGCGTCTATCTGCCACGCTGTATATGCCGAATGGTGTAAAACCGACCGAGAAATTCCCTGCCATCCTCGAATATCAGCCTTACAGAAAAGATGACGCCATGGCCGCGCGCGACTATGGAATCTACACGTATTTCGCCCGGCGCGGCTACGTATGCGCGCGTGTCGATATTCGGGGCTTCGGCACAAGCGAGGGCGTTCCGACCGACCGCGAGTATTCCGAGCAGGAGCAAGCTGACGGTTTGCAGATCATTTCCTGGCTTTCCCGGCAGTCCTGGTCGAACGGCAACGTTGGAATGATGGGAATTTCGTGGAGTGGATTTAACGCGCTGCAAATGGCCATGCTTCATGCTCCAGAACTAAAAGCGATTCTCGCGGTAGATGCGACAGCGGAATTGTTTCACGACGACATCCACTACATCGACGGGATGGCCCACATCGACGAATTCGAATTGAACATGGACATGGCCCCCGGGATGACCGGAGCGCCTGACTATACTCTGGATGAAAGAGTTCTTGAACCGCGCTTCGAGGCCGCGCCGTGGTCACTGCTTTACCTGAAACATCAGCATGATGGATCGTTCTGGCGGAGCCCAGTTCGTCCCCTGAGTGAGATCACAATTCCGAGTTTTCTAATTGGTGGATTGCAGGATGGCTACCGCGACAGCATCCCGGCCATGCTCGAACAAACCAAAGCCCCCATCAAA
This sequence comes from uncultured Acidobacteriota bacterium, assembly GCA_963837015.1. Classification (GTDB taxonomy): domain Bacteria; phylum Acidobacteriota; class Terriglobia; order Terriglobales; family Acidobacteriaceae; genus JABDBE01. Next base: position 51,246 of record CAWIMI010000042.1, read on the forward strand.
GCGATTGTCGGCCCCTGGAACCACAGCTTTCCTGACGACGCCGATTTTGGACCCCGCGTCGAATGGCGCGACCAGGCTGTGCGGTGGTGGGACTATTGGCTCAAGGGACGCGACACGGACGTCCTTCACGATCCGAGGCTGGTGATCTACATGCAGCACTGGCATCCGCCCGATCCGAATCTCGAGACCGTCCCCGGCGAATGGCGCCGCGAAGTAGAGTGGCCCCCGCAGAATGTTTCCCCGACTACATTGTTCTTGCAATCCAATCACACGCTCGCTGGCACGGTGGCCGCGAATGACGTTCATCAGCTCAAATACGTTCCCTCGATTGGCGTGGAGTCAGGTTTCTGGTGGGGCGAGTTGCTCACCGATCCGCGCCCGGTGGATGCCTTCAGTCTGGTCTATGATTCGGCACCGTTACAGGGCGAAATCGCGATCCTTGGGAGACCGCACGCTATTCTTCAGGCCTCGGCTACTGCACCATTGGCCGATTGGTTTGCGAGGCTCTCCGATGTGGCTCCGGACGGCACCGTCACACAAATTACCGGCGCGGGATTAAACGGCGCACAACACGAGTCCATGAGTGAACCGCGCGATCTCGAACCCGGCAAGCTGTATCCCCTCGATATTGAAATGCATTTGACCTCGTGGGTTTTTCCCAAGGGTCATCGCATCCGCGTCGCGATTTCGAACGCGCTGTGGCCGATCGTTCTGCCGACTCCGTATGCGATGGCTACGTCGCTCGAACTTGGAGGCAACAGCGGATCGCGCCTGGTTCTTCCCGTAGTCCCGGTCCATGGCGCTGTTCCCCCAGTTTTTCAGCCGCCGCAGCCGTCCGAGGAACGAAGCGATATCCACAGCACGGGCGAGCTTTTCCCCGGAGAGTGGACAACAACCCGCGATGAGGTCAATCGCAAAACCACTGTCAATTGGCATGGAAAGACCGAAACGACCTATCCGTGGGGCAAAGAGACGGACTACGAGAGCCTCATCTACGACGCCAATGATGCCTATCCCGAACTAAGTGCCGTAGAAGGCGAGGCGAAAAGCGTTTTTGAGTTGAAAGGCCGCGTGCTGACCTGGCAGGGACACTTGTCAGTCACCACGGATCAGGAGAATTTTTATTACAAGTACACGCGGGAGTTATTGAAAGATGGTCAGATGTTAAAGCAGAAGACCTGGCAGGAAACCATTCCACGCGACCATCAATAGAGACCTTGCGAGCAACGTCTCTACCGGATTCAATCCGCGGCGGCGACGGTTCTCCCCAGCCCGGCTTTCAGATCCGCCGCCAGCAATCGATGAAACAAATGCTCACCCGCCTCGCGGCGTACCGAAAGTCTTCCCTCGCCGTACGACCGCGACTTCAATCCGCGCTGCACCGCCTCGCAGATTCCCAAGTCCTCGTCCTGAACTCGTGCGCCTACGGCAACGCTTTCCTGGTTGTATTCGCGATGTGCTTCGCTTACATCGGCAAAATAAAAATCGAAAATCACGCGGCAGTGATCGACGTCCACCGGCAACACCAGATTCGTATCCATGTAGCCTTCGTAGCAATTAATCATCAGATTGGGATACTGCCAGAAATACCACGCACGATCACCTTTGCGAGTTGCCCCGGTGGCCGCATCCTCGGTCGAAGCCACCATCGGACTTGACTGCAGGCAATACCGGTCTTCGTTTTCTATGGTGTATTCCTTGTAATCGAGCACGGAGTTCAGACCCTTGTGCAGGTGGGGAACGTGATATCCACCGTCGAGATAATTGTCGACAAAAACCTTCCAGTTGCAATGAATGTCGTAGGTGCGCGAATCGAAATAATGTAGCTTGCTAACCCCGAGGGGCGCTACGCGCTTGACCAAGCCGCCAAGAAAGTCCGCCAGGGGGGCGGCCTCTGGGTCTAGATTCACGAACACAAACTTTTCCCACAGCTCAGCCTTCACCGGAACTAAACCATTCTCCTGACGGTCGAAGTTCTTCACTCCGTCGAACTCCGGCATCCCCTTCAGCGATCCATCGAGCCCGTAATTCCAACCATGGTAGGGACAATGCAAAATCGAGGCCTGCCCGCAAGCCTCCGTAACCACCGCGGCGGCATGGTGTCGGCACACGTTGTAGAAGCCCCGCAACACGCCGTCATTCCCTCGCACAACGACGATCGGTTCTCCAGCCACATTGGCAGTAACGAATTGCCCCGACTGCTCCACCTGCTCGACGCGTCCAACCATCTGCCAGGTTTTGCCAAAGACCGTCCTGTCCTCGAGTTCGGCGATGCGCGAATCCACGTACCAAGCCGCAGGGATGGTCGAAGCCTCCGCAAGCGGCGCGTTTGCGTCGTAAGTCCCGAGAATGTCACGTACTGAATTTGCCATCATCATCCGGCGTCTGCACCCGGTTCCGCGCTCGACGAAAGTTATTTCTTCTGTTCAGTCCCAACCGCTCTTCGCAATACATCCAGGAACTGCATGATTCGCGCCTCTTTCTTTTCTGCTGCATCGCCTTGGCGCCGAAAAAGTCCCGGATCAAGTTCCTCGATCAACAGCGCATCCTGGAATCGTTCCACCACCCAATCAAGAATGGAAACGACCATCTCGATATCCAGATCTCTGCGCAGTTCACCGCGTTCCAGGCCAAAGCGTACAAATTCCACACGTCCGTAAGGATCTTCGGCGATCAGAAAGCGGTTAATCTCTCGCCTGAGCACCAGGTCGGTTCCGTACTGTCCCAGGAGATAAACGCGGTAGGGAATCCAATCTTCGCGCACCATGTGCTCGGTCCGCACCAGCCAGTAGTGCAGCACCCCGAAAAAACCAAGCTCCCGAACTCCCGCCGGTACTTTCAAATAGGGAGAGAACGAGTACACCGCTTTCTTGTAGGCTTCGAAAAACAGGCCATCCTTGCTGCCGAAGTGCTGGAAAATCGATCCTTTGGCAATGCCCAACCCAGCAGCGATGTCCCCCACCCGCGCCGCGTGGTAGCCCTGTTCCGCAAAATGGCGCATAGCTGCGTCGATAATCTTCGCGCGCTTATCTTCGGAGCGCGGCCGCGGAGGCAGATTTCGATACCGTGGCGGAGAAATAAGGCTGCTGCTGATCCCGCTCATAGTTTGACCTCAAGTCATGGCAATGTACTCAATAAACATGCGAAATTCAACTGTATTCTTCCGGCATCGGAACGATGGACTGCCTAAATCTGCAAATAGCCTGTGACCACAGGTCGCGGACTCGTCGTCAAGTGCTTACCCAACACAAATCAGCGCAGAAAAGAAGCTGGAGAGATAACTAGAATCCTGTTGGAGAAGAGAAAAGAAAATGACCGAGGATTGGTCTTTCAGAGACGCAAATAATTGGAGGTCCCGCAGGACCTCCGACCGGGAACGGGCCAGCAGCGGATCACCCGTTCGCGTTTGTCAGATGCTAACGCCGTGGCACGCTGGCATTTGTCAAAGAAGCATCATGAAATTGTCATTTTCTTGTTACTTGCAGGCAGAGCCGGTTGCCCAATAAAACGAGTCCTGCCTCGCGCTAATGTCGCTCGTAACTCGGATTATCCGGAAGGGGTGGGGGGTAATCGTGGCCGTACATGTTCTGGTGACTTGGTGGGACGTCGGTTGCCGGTAGACGCATTGCGCCGAGACTTGAAGCATCCTCCGAAATGGACACCTCGCGAGTCAAGCTGTTCAGTTCCTCAGGCACGGCCTCCTCATACCAGATTCGAAGCGTATAGCGACCCGGAGGCACGTTAGGAATTGTGACCCGGCCACGAGGATCTGAAATCCCGTAGTAAGGGCTGCTCACAGCGATTATGACCGCGCTCATCTCGGAATGAATGTTACAGAAGATATAAGAAACGCCCGGTTTGTCAAAGACCACATCGCGTGTAGTGCCGGCCTCATAGAGGCCAAGATCAAAGCGCTTGCCTTCGAAAAGCGAGAACACGTTGTGAAAAAATGGATCCCGGTTGGGGAACTCGACCACTGAACCCACGGGCACAACCAGGACATGCGGCTCGAAACTCTTGTTCCTCTGAACCAGACGTAGCGGATTCGAGGCTCGGGGCGGGGGCACACTCATAACCTGCGAACTCCCAGCGGGAGTAAGCCAGAGCACAACATTGCCCGCTTTTCGTGCCTTGGTATTTTTCCCGCTGGTCACTAACGCTACATCTGCAGTTACCGTTACCTCCTGCGCACAGGCCAAGCCGCCGAAGATCATGAATGCACAAAGACAGCAGACGGTAACTGTTTTCATATTCAAAACAAAATTCCCATGACCAGGTTGAACTGATCGGCGCTATTAGCATCGTTCAGCTGCGCGGTTCGCAAATGTCCGTACTCACCCGAGAACAGCAGGTTCGAGCGCGGCCGAAAGACGAAGTTCACCAGCGCTCCGCGATTTTGAACCAGCAGGGGATTAAACAGGTAAGCCTGGCTGGCAACCGCTCCGCGCACCTCCGAGGTCGTCGGATTGTCGAGTCCGAAAGCAGCGTTAAACTCGAGTGTATGGGTGGCCTTGAATTTTAGCTGAGACCAGCCGCCGATCGCATTGAGTCCCTTCACCGGCGTAGCAGGATTATTAGGATCTCCGTCGAATACCACGGTCTGGCTAATATCGCCGCCGATCCCGCCAATGGCCTCCCCGCGATAGAACTCACCCGTAAACAACACTCGCGAACCCAGTGGAATCTGCCAGTCTGCCATGCCCGACCACCCGTCGACGTAGTGATCGTAAGACCAGTCCTGCCGGCTGTAGTAGCCAGCCACGCCGAAAGTCATAGGCTGGCCAAATGCCGTGCGCGTCCATGCTGTCCGAAGCGCATAAGCGGGCTGGCGAGTAAGTTCACCGGGTCCGGGCACGCGAAAGTACTCGTTCGGAGGAAATCCACCGGTAAGATTGTCGAGAATTCCACCCTGGAGCAATATGTTCTGATCCCCGGAAAGTTCGAATCGATGCTCCACCCGCAACTGCGGGGTCCATGCCCACAAATTCCCGGCATAGTTAAGCGCGGGAACGGCGAGAGACGCAAAAGAGGTTGGCGACAGTGGCGAAAAGAATGCGTTGTCCTGACCCGCCACGATCGAAGTGTCTTTCCAATCCATGCGCATGCTGGCCGTACGCAACCGAAAAATTCCAGAGTTCACCCCATTCCACGTGCTGGGAAATCCGCCGGCAAAGTCAGCCTGCAAGCTTCCGGACACTTTGGCGCCCGCCCAAGTTGGCCCGAACACTTCTAAGCCAATCTCGGACTGCCGCATGGTTGCGCCGAAGCTTCCCGTGCCCGTGCCTGGCCCTCGCACAAAGCTCGGGAAATCCAGGTTATCGGTGTCTCCGTGACTGTTAAATAGATTCAACAGGACTATGCCCGAGAGCCGCACGCGATATTTCGACGCGCTTTCAACCTTGGTCTGGTACTGGTCGTTGATCTTACTGTTCAGCAGCTGTGTCGACTCTTCGAGCGAGGCCACTCGATCTTCCACTGACGATGTCTGACTTGCTTTCGGCGGGTCAGATTGCGCGCGTGGCGGATCAGCATTTGGCGGCGACGCCAACCGGTACGCACTCCCCGAGGTTGGCCCAGGCGTCAATGCAGACGGGCTGCGCGCCGCCTGTAACTCATGTCGCAGTTGCGCGTTCTCGGCTCGGTATTGCTCACTTTCTGAACGCATTTCTGCCATCGCCGATCGCAGTTCGTTGACTTGCTGCTGAAGTTCGTGAATCGCGGCCGCTGTCGAATCGTTCTGGGACGATGACACGGCCGAGCTCGATTCCTGTGACCACCCGAAAACGCTACCTAGCAACAGAATTACTCCGGCCAGGCTCGGTTTCCGCATCCAATCAGGCAAACCATTCCCCTGCTTCACAATTCGCCTCCCGAGGAAGACTGTGGAAGTCCGTGAACGATATGTAGTGAACCGCGAGACTATCTTGGACTAGTTGCGCGTACTTCCCGAACCGGAAATCTTACTCCGACTCCCCCCTCTTCGCCCGGGCCAGCGGCGGGAGGTCGGGCTTCCCTTCCCCACCGCTGTCCGCGCTCGACGACGAAACCATGGGTAGGGTGATGCGAAAAACCGTGCCTTCAAAGGAGGTCTCCTCTACGACAACGTCTCCTCCGTGATCCTGGATAATTTTCTGGACGACGGTCAACCCCAATCCAGTTCCATTCTCTTTACCGTAGCTGATAAAGGGCTCAAAAAGCTTGCTGCGAATCGATTCCGGGATCCCGCGACCATTGTCCGAGAGACGGATCTGCAATCCGCCCGATATTTCGCGCAGATCGATGTCGATTCGTCCGTCTTGTCCTGTAATCGCCTCACATGCGTTCAATAGCAGGTTGTAAAGCGCACGCTCCAGTTTCTTGGTATCGAACCAGCCCGTGCTGTTGCCTTCCTGACGAACCGTGATCCGCACCGTCTGCACGCGTGGATGGGTGCGCACTGCCTGCACTACGCGGTCGACCGATTCCTTTACGCTCCCGTACGTGCGCCGCAACGATTCCCGGGTTCGTGAGAACTCGAGCAATGAATCGATCAATTCCGTCATTTGATTGACGGCAATCCGAATTTCCTGATAAAGCTCTTCTCGCTGATCGGTCGACAACCGGCTTTCGCAGAGGAATTCGGCATTCGCAACCACAGCCGCCAGGGAATGGCGCAAGTCATGTGAGACCGAACTAGCCATTCGCCCGATCGTCGCCAACCGCTCTGCGTCGATCAGCTCTTGTTGTGTTTTCAGCAAGCTGTCCCGCATTCGGTTGAATGCTCCTGTTACCTCTGCCACTTCGTCACCGCCGCGGGCGTCAAGGTGATAGTGGAAATCCCCTCTTCCCAAAGCCCTGACACCAGCTACCAGGTTCCCCAGTGGCCGGGTAAAAGTATGCGAGATGAAAAACACCAGAGCGCTTCCCCCTAGAACTGCAGTCAGACCCAGAGCCAAAAGCAGGCGATTCAGGCTGTCCAGAAAAGCCGTGGCCTGGTCGTAAGACTTGAACACGCTCAAGCGAACCGACGGTGCCTTGTCGGCTGCGAGTTCCAGGGAGGTTGCCAGGAATCGTTCATCGCCGAGCTGCACCTGCTCAGGCTCGGGAGTGCCCGGAGCCGAATACGCCATGGGATGATGCGAAAGTTCAGCTTCGTGCGTAGGGTCGAAGGTGCTCCGCACAATGGTATTGCCGTAATAGAACGCCACTTGGCTGGCTGCGATCCGGCTCACTTGCGACACCAAAGTATCGTCAATCTCGTAGCCGATCACCAGAAATCCCAGCAGCTTGTTGTCCGACGCCGGACCGGCATAGATTGGTTTCAAAAAGACCTGATACAAATGCTGAGCCCCAAACCACCACTGGCTCGAACCTTCCTGGCGGGATGGACCGTTCAGCGACTGCTGCGCCATCGATCGGGAAAAACCCGGCGTCGCCGTATGCAGGGCCACCACTTTGCCCGTGCGGTCGGCCAGCACAAACAGATCGCTGCCCGCAAGCCGCCACAAATCAGTGGAAGCATCCTGAATGGTCGCTTCGTGCTGAGTGGTCATTAGGGCCCGCAAATTTGGCAGGTCGGCGAGCAACTCAGCAAGGTGGGTAAGAGTAAGCTCGCGTTCGCGGTGGAAATTCTGGTAGGTCGTAACCGAGTTACGAAGATCCGCGAAGATGCCCTTCTTGACTTGTGCCTGAACCGTGCGGCGCACCAGCAGCAGGCTGGTCCAGGTGAGACCGGCCGTGATCAAAAGCATCGAGAGCAGAAACTTGGTCCGCATCCGAAGTTTCATCATGCTCGCTTCACCCTGCGCCCAAATTGTGCGCAGCCCTGAGAGCTAACGCACAAATTTGTAGCCCATTCCGTGAACCGTCCGGAAATGGATCGGATTGGTCGGATCTTTCTCCAGCTTCTGCCGAAGCTTCAGAATATGATTATCCACCGTGCGGGTGGATGGATAATTCTGGTATCCCCATACCTCATTTAGCAACTCATCGCGCGAGATTACGCGCTCCGCGTTCTGGATCAGGAACTTCAAAGTCTTAAATTCCTGCGCTGTGAGCACGATTTGCTCCCCGTTGCGATTGACTTCCATCTTGATGAAGTCCACTGAGATTCCGTCAAATGTGACCACATCCCCAGTTCCAGTCCGAACCGTTCGTCGCAACGCAGCCCGTACCCGAGCCAAGAGCTCCCGCGGACTAAAAGGCTTGGTCACATAGTCGTCCGCGCCGAGTTCCAAAAGCAATACCTTGTCTGAAACATCGCTGGCAGCACTCAAGACAATAATCGGAACTGACGGCGCCTGCTGTTTGATCTCGCGGCAAACGTCGCGCCCAGATACTATCGGCAATCGCAAGTCCAGCACGATCGCGGCTGGCGCTATTCTTCGGAAAGCCTCCAACGCCGACTGGCCGTCGGCGCTGATTTCAATTTCGAATCCTTCCGTCTCAAACAAACGCCTCAGAGCTTTCTGTACGGCGTGATCATCCTCAACGACCAGGATTCGCTCCATCGTGTTCGCCCCCGAACTAATGTACGGAAGAGTCTTATGCAGGGTGCCTGGGGCACGCTGGAAAGTTGCGTCGCGGGTTGTTTCTACTCGAATCATAGCTGCTCCGGAATATGCAAGTTTTTCGCTCGAATCTGAACAAGCTTACTATTCCCCACGCCGCTAACCCGCGCCTCGAACGAATTGTTGACAAAGTTTTTACAATCTCTAGACATTTACAGCGGTTTCACCCTCGTTTTTGGAAGGGAAACTCTATTCCGGATTTGTTCGGTAAGCCCACGCGACTCGCCCGAGATCATCGTTTCTTCCTCGCGCACTCTCAATCAAATGATGTGCGGGAGCGAGCGTGCAGACTGGATCGGTCGCAGCGGCATCGCCGGTGAGCAGGAACGCCTGGCAACGGCAACCTCCGAAGTCTTCTGCTCGGCGTTCGCAGCTTCGACACGGTTCGGGCATCCATTGCTCTCCGCGAAATCGCTGGAAGGCCGCGGACTCTCGCCATATCCATTCCAAGGGATGCTCGCGCACGTTATCAAAAGCCATGCCCGGGATTACTCCCGCCGCATGGCAAGGAAGCACTTGCCCCGAGGGATCAATCAACACCAGGCGCTGGCCCCACCCTCCCATGCATGCTTTGGGATAGCGCGCATAATAATCAGGAACCACGCAATCAATTCTCATGCGGCCCGAAAGCCGTTCCTGCGCAGCCTCGACAATCCGCATGCAGTCTTCCAACTGGTCACGAGTAGGAAGCAGCGTATCCCGATTTCTTAGAGCCCAGCCGTAATACTGAGCGTGGGCAATTTCCACGCGATCGGGTTTGAGCTGTTCCGCAAATCGAATCATTTCGTCCAGATGATCGAGGTTCTGGCGATGCACGACAAGGTTTACCGTGAATGCAATCCGGAACTGCCGAATGACCTCGGAAAGAACAATTTTGTGGGCGTGCGCCTTAGTTCCTGCAATCCAGTTCGCGGGCTCGTCCCGTGAATCCTGGAAACTCAGCTGAATGTGATCGAGCCCCGCGTCAACTAACGCCGCCAGTCGCGCTTCGGGCAAGCCAATCCCAGACGTGATCAGGTTTGTATAGAGCCCGGCAGTATGCGCGGCTTCGACCAACTCTCTCAGGTCAGCCCGCGCAACAGGCTCGCCGCCAGTCAAGTGGAGATGGAGAACTCCCAAGGCGCGTGCTTCCCGAAACACGCGAACCCAATGCTCTGTCGAGAGCTCGGCCTTGGCTCCCATCATCTGCAAGGGGTTCGAGCAATAGACGCAGTGCAGCGGACAGCGGTGCGTGATCTCGGCAATCAACGCTAGTGGGTTCGGAGTCATCGAATAGCCTGACGGCGTTGAGTCCTAATAGTCGACGATTCGCTTCTGCTGCAGGGCATCGAGAAAACTGGCCACATCCTCGCGAATCTTCACCGGATCGCCGCCGCTGTACGTCTCCGAAAGCGCAGTCACGATCTCCTGAACCGTGCGTTGCCCGTCGCAAAGTTCCAGGATGTTCTGCCCCGTCCCTTGAACCCGAATCATGCCTTCGGGAAACAGAACGACTCGTTCTTCGCTTTGAGTTCCCCATCGGCAACCGGAAGCGAAACGAGGCTGGCTGGAATCAGCAGGACGAGGCACGCTTAGACCCCCTTAATCCGAAAGGCGCCGGGCGGCGGCCATCCTGGCTGCACGTAGGCAAAATATAGCGCGTCCAGCTGCGCCCAAAGAATGTCGCACTTCGCGCGCAACGCCGCGATTGCCAGCTCCTGCTCCGGCCGCGTATGGGCATTCTCGATTACCCACTGCAGCGCAAATCGCGCGTCCTCAGGAGCCTGGTCGAGACGCGCCGTAAAATAGTCCAACCCGCCCGAAAGCCACGGATAGTGCTGCCGCAAACGATCCATGCGCAACGAAATTAGGTCACGCGAAAACATCTCCGTTAGCGACGACGCCACCGCCTCCAGAAAACTTCGGCTCCGGACCAGGCTCAGATAAGCATCCACCGCGTAACGCGTCGCTGGCAGCACTTCGTCGCCGCGCAGCACGCGTTGACGTTCAAGCCCAGTGGCCTCGGCCAGCTTGATCCACCGCTCAATGCCCCCTGCCTGATTCGAATCCCCATCGTGATCGACCACGCGCTTCCGCCACGCCCGCCGAAAATCCGGGTCGTCGCTGCGGGAAAGAATGACGGAATCTTTGATCGGAATGATGCTCTGGTAGTAGTAGCGGTTCAAGGCCCAGGCCTGCAGCTGCCCACGGCTTAACTGGCCCTCATGCATCATAAGATGGAAAGGATGCCGGTGGTGATATCGCTCTTCTCCCACCTGCCGTAAGCGCGCCTTTAACTCCTCAGTAGAAAGTATCGAAGAGTCGCTCAACATTTCCGCCGCCACTTTCAACGCTGTCCTCCGCATCCTGTCATCCTGAGCGAAGTTGCCGGCGCGAAGCGACGGCAACGCAGTCGAAGGACCCCGCGCATAGCGGCATCCACCAACAACGACTCAGGGAATTCTCACCGTAAAGGCGTATCGTGAGAACGCCTTCGTACATTTCTGGTCGCATTTGCCATGCAATAGCATCGCTCGAGCTCTATAAATCAAAACTCCACCCGTCCTCCGCCACTTCCCAGCCTGCATCGCGCGCTTCGCGATACTCAGGGCCAGATTCATCCAGCATTGGATTGGTGTTGTTAATGTGCACAAAAACTTTTCGCGGACGGCGCAATCCCGCAAGCTTCCGCAAGCTGCCTTCCGCACCCGACACGGGAATGTGCCCCATTTCGCGGGCGGTCGAGCCGCTCCCCTGCACCCAAATCAATTCGTCATCGCTCCAGAAAGTTCCGTCGAACAAAAGCAGGTCGGATTCCTCAAGCCGCTGCAGCAGGGAATCGTCCACCTCCGGAACCGCAGGCATATAAGCGAACCGCTTGCCCGTTGACGATGTCGCGATCAGTCCGAGTAGAGCCTCTTCAGCCGTCAGGCTCGCAGCTCTCTCTCGCGAAACGTATGCCGGGTAGCGACTCCCTAGCGGAAACACTCTACAACTGATTCCTGAATCATTTCCGTCCGTCGTCATCAGGGGGAAGGTTTCGTCAGAAACGATCTCCTCCCACGATACTTGCTCGGGCACTCGATTCAGCATCGCAAACACGCTGTTATCCTCCTGCAGAATACGCCGGATCGAAGCAGTGCAATACACGCGGAAGGATTGCAGTTCGCGAAGTGACAACAATCCCGCGATTTGATCGATATCGCCGCTGGTCAGCAGAACCCCGCCGATGGGAGAGTCCCGTCCTCCACTTCGCGGACAGAGAACCGGGGTAGCTTCGATCTGCAAACGCAAATCGGGAGAGGCATTCAGTAAAAACCAGGCGCGGTCGTCGTTGCTCACCGCCATCTGGGTCTGGGTCCGGCTCTTACCGCTAAAAGTTCCGTTGCGTGACAACTCACAATTGCGGCAGTTGCAATTCCATTGCGGAAAGCCACCACCCGCGGCCGAGCCCAGGATCTTTATGCGCATCCCTGCCGGAGATTAAAGTGTGGCGGAGACGTAAGAATTGATTTCGCAATTCAAAGAAACTTCCTCAAACTTCGGTGCTGTCCACTCCATGATCAATATCCCCTAAAAACAACGTTAACTGCCCGCTCAGTATACAATTTGCCGCCGCTTTGATCGACAAAAATCGTAAGCGGGGAACGGCCCTCATTCTCAAGGACTTAACGCAAGGTTACTTCAGGACATGTCCCTTATCTACTTGGTGTCCTGTCCTTACGGCAGGCTTGCACCCGGACCCACCTTAGTTTTAACTAACCTTGGCCCTCCCCTGAATCCAAAGGGATTAGTGTGCTGGAGCGACTGTGGTAGACGACCCGAAGTGGGAGTTGGCTATTCTGGCGACTGTCCAGGGCTTCTATGAGAAGCTCTTGCAGGAGGGTGTCCACGGGGAAGTGCCGGTCCCGGCCGGACTTGAAGCGATCTCCCTGCAGAGCGACGACAACGTTCTCGAAACCTTGTCCAGTATGCATCGCTGGTTGCGTTTGCTGGATCTGGCCATCACGCCCGCCATGCTGCGACGGGCCTTCACACCCGACACTGATCCGGAGATTGCGGAGGCGATGCTCCGTTACTTCACTCGCAACAAGGAAGCGGGCGAAGTTCATCGCGACAAGACGGACCTGGTCACGACTTTCCTCTACCGTCACCCGCGCGTGCCTGGACAGTGGGAGCAGCGTGGCTACGGGCTTGATGGCGCGCTGCCGCTTTCTCCGTTCGAGATCGCGCTTCTCGAAATTCTCGCCGATGCCGATGTTCCGTCGCTAAGCGATGAACACGTGCAGACCTTGCGACTCTTCGATCACCTGCAGCAGGAAGCGGAGAACTTTCGCGATCTCAACGCGCTGCTCGAATCTGGAATCATTCCTCGCGTGCGCGAACTCAAACAGTCATTCGACACTTCGTTCTACCATCCCGGAGTGCTTGCCACGCTCGCGCCATACAATACTGCCTTCGGCAAGAAGTTTGACGCGCTCTTTCACCAGTCAACGGCGGAGATCAAGAACTTCGCCGAGGTAGTCGAAGAGCAGGGCGGCAGCATTCTAGGCAACGTCGACGGCGTGGACGTCACGGTAGAGCATGTTGCGGCGCTGCATGAAAGCGACCTGCTTCGCATCGACTACGGCGCCGCACTCGACAAGTTCCGACGCATCTCGAAGCTGAAGAAGACGCTGGACCAGCGGCCACCTATCCGACGCAGCCCGCGATTGGTGCGTCCGGCGGCAAAAGCACCGGTCAACAAGCCAGCGAAAATAGCCTCGTTCCCGAGCCGACGTCCTGCGCTCGATGTTCCGGCCATGTGCTCGGCTGTGACACCGCAACAGATTTCGACCGAAGAGAGCAAACTTCTGAGGATTGAGGAGTCGATTCGCATCTTCGTGCGCGTGGCCGACCCGAAGTTTCGCCAGGTCGTCCCCATGCGCTTCTTCAATCTCCTGCTCACGCCCGCTGAGGCCGACGCGTATTGCGCGGACTATCTGGAGGAGAAAAGCGTTCGCGCTGGAGTCGCCCGCGTGATGTTGCGCCTGGTCGCGGTCGTCGCTCGCATGACCACGGAACTCGAAGAGATGAAGCGCTCGGAGAATTCCGCATCGCTGTGGAAGCTACATGCCGATGCGTTGGCAGTGCTGCTCGAACTCGGCCGCTCCGTGAATCAGAACGCTGAACGCGTGATCAAGCTAGCCGAACAGCGCGGAGCCAAAGTCGAAGCCGACAAGATCCGCGCCCCGCTGCAAAAGCTCCACGACTGCTCTGAGTTGGTCGAGAAAACTCTGACTGGAGTTCCTCAGGAAAAGAGCCTGGGCGCCAGCAACGCCAGCTAACCTGCGGGCTGCTTGCCATTTACTTCTCCGCGATCATGTCGCACCTCAAAAAACGCACTTTCTTGCCAGATCTATGAGAACAAAGGCTCAGTCGTATTAGATTACCCCTGTAAATATCGCTTCCAGAGAATTAGGGAAAGGATACCCTGTACTTGCCCCCTGGGGTGAGACAAACAGTTAAGAGATAGTTTGCCGTTCGCTGCGAAGTTCTCGACCGGCAAACCGAGTTTACTGCACACTGTCCCCGGTTGGTAAAGCGGAGGCGGGCTCTGGTGGAGACCACCCCGCCAAGGAATAGCCAACTGAAACTCATCGAGGCCGATGAGCGCCGGGGGTAGACTTGAACTCCTGCTCCCGGCGTTTTCCCAGCCAGACATCGGATCGATAGATTTCCCATGCCTCAGAAAACTCACAGAGAAAGCTGCCGCGCCGCGGCCTCCAAGTTTTGCGCTGTCAGTTGTGCCTCGAACTCGGCGGGCGGTACGTAGCCCAACGCCGAGTGCAGGCGTTTCCGGTTGTAGACCTTTTCCAGGAACTCGCCGATGGCGGCACGCGCCTCGGTCAGATCGCGATACTCGTTGCGGTACACTTCCTCGTACTTCAGCGTTTTCATGAACGACTCGCAGGCGGCGTTGTCGTAGGGATTGCCGCGGCGACTCATGCTGATGGCAATGCCGTTCTCTTTCAGCAAGTCCGTATACTCGGTGGAAGCGTACTGCACACCCCGATCCGAGTGATGCACCAGTCCTTGAGTTACGATGCGGTGCTTGAGTGCCATGCGCAGCGCGGTTAACGTCAGCTCGTTCTCGAGCGTGCGGCCCAGGGCCCAGCCGATCACCCGACGGGAAAAAGCATCGAGAATCGCCGCCAGAAACACGAACTCTTCCGCCAGTCGGATGTAAGTCAGATTCGCGATCCACAGCTGGTTGATGCCGGTCAGCACCAAGGCAGGTGCCAGGTTCGGATAAATCCTGCGGCCGTGGTTGGAATCGGTGGTGACTACGAACTTGCGTTTGCGCACGCACAGCAAGTTGTCTGCCCGCATCAACCGGTACACCCGCTTCGGGTTCACCGTCCATCCCTGGCGCCGCAACTCGGCGGTGATGCGTGGCCGTCCGTAGCACGGCCACTCCAGCGCGATGCGTTGAATCGCATCCCGTAACTCCATGTCCCGATCCGCGCCTGGCTTGTGCTCCGGATCGAAGCGATAGAAACTGGACCGGCTCACCCGGCCCAGCTTCAGCATGCGTTCCATGGTCAGTCCGCGGCCCGTGCTCACTTCTTCCCGGACCTTGCCATAGACTGCGGATTTCCATTCGATGCCTGCAGCATCCGCTGCTCTTCGATGCGCTGCAAGCACCCCTTCAAAAAATCAATCTCCAGCGTCTGCTGTCCGATCTTGCGCTCCAACTCGGCTATGCGTCCTTCCGACCAGCGCCGCTGCCCCTGGCCGGGAAACGCGTTCCCCGGCCCTTGCCGGAACTCACTGCGCCAGCGATGCAGCAGGTTGGGGTTGACTTCCAACGCCCGCCCTACTTCTGCGATGGAAATACCCTGTTCCAGCCGCTGGATCGCGGCCAGCTTGAACTCCCGTGTGAACCGTCTGCGAGACAATCCCATGACTCATTTTCTCCATTCCTTGGATTTTGTCTCTTAACCGGTTGTCTCACTTTTGGGGGCAAGTCCACCCCGGAGCTCCTATGCTTCGTAATCCCGGCTAGGCCCGGTTGCGCCGGAGAAGGACGGCTTCCGTTAACTCAAGCTAATTGCGGAGCCAGACGCTACTTAGTTAGCGGCGGGATGTGATGCAGCTTACTTACATAGCGCTCTTATTCGAGTGTAATTAGTACCGAAAGTTCAACGGTAATCCGTCCGGCCATGCACGACGCTGCCCCGCGAGGAGTTTCACCATGGCTGCAGCGAGATGCCAAAGTCACCGCACGCGCAAGAGGGGGAATTGGAAGTAGTGATGGAACGGGGATAGTGATGGCTTGGAACAGCAGGGATGTTGCTTTCTGTATCGCGTACCCTGCTAAGATGGGCAAACGGCGGTGGGTTTGATGTCGGAATGTTGGTGAGACTGTGAGCATCTTCCTTTCACATTTCACTGTGGCCCGCGAGAGAGGTTATGGGAAAACACTCCAAGAAAAATCGCAGGCACAAGTCTGCGGATAAAGCCAAAGATGGTTCCAGCTCAAGCGCGGAGACCACAACTGCGCTTGCCAAGAAGGAGTACGAGCGCGAGCTTTTCAAGCTGCAAGTCGAGTTGGTAAAGCTGCAGGACTGGGTAAAGAAGGCCGGCGCACGTATCGTGATCATCTTCGAGGGACGCGATGCAGCGGGCAAAGGCGGCATCATCAAGCGCATCATGGAACGGGTGAGTCCGCGCGTGTTTCGCCTGATCGCGCTGCCGGCGCCCACGGAGCGCGAGAAGACCCAGATTTACATGCAGCGCTACATCGCGCATCTCCCGGCGGGGGGTGAGGTCGCCATTTTCGACCGTAGCTGGTATAACCGCGCCGGCGTCGAACATGTCATGGGATTCTGCACTGAGGAGGAGTACAAGACCTTCCTGAAGAACTGCCCGCCATTCGAGAACAGCCTGGTGAACAGCGGCATCCTCGTGCTGAAATATTGGCTGGATGTGTCCGAGAAGGAGCAGCACCGGCGATTCCTGGCCCGCATCAAGGACCCATCCAAGCGCTGGAAGCTAAGCCCCATGGACCTAGAGTCGCATCGCCGCTGGTACGACTACTCGAGGGCCCGCGATGCCATGCTGGCGGCCACCGATACGGCGATCGCGCCGTGGTACATCGTGTCCTCCGACGACAAGAAGCGCGCGCGTCTGAACTGTATTGCCGACATCCTCAGCCGCATTCCTTACGAAGAAGTCCGCTACAAGCCCCCGAAGCTGCCGGGGCGCCAGAAGCCCAAGGGCTACACCGAGCCGGGCATGAAGCACCAAGCGGTGGCGCAGAGGTGGTAAGGATGCGGCGATGGTGCCTCTAGCCTTTTTCGTTGCACTCCTGTTCCTCTTCAGTCTGGTCTCGCATCGACTGGAGCGGACGATTGTCACCGCGCCGATCGTTTTCACGGTCGCGGGAATGCTGATGTTTCCCGGCTTGCAAGGGATTCTGAGAGCCGGGTTCACGGCGAATTTGGCACTCCGGGTTGCGGAACTTGGCCTGGTGATGGTGCTTTTCAGGGATGCAAGCCGCACCGACCTGAATGTTTTGCGGAGTATCCGAAATCTGCCGGCGCGGTTGCTAAGCGCAGGCATGTTGCTGACGATTTTTCTAGGCGCGCTTGCCGCGCGACTGGTGTTTCCACGTCTGTCCATCTGGGAAGCAGGGATTCTGAGCGCGATCCTGGCGCCGACCGACGCCGGGCTGGGACAGATCATTGTGAACAGTCCGCGTGTGCCGATGCGTATCCGCTCGGCGCTGAACGTGGAAGCCGGTCTCAACGACGGGCTTTCCGTTCCCTTCATGCTGTTTTTCATCGCCATCGCGGCCGCCAAAATCGAAGGTGGATCAGCCGCCCTGATGCAGTTCATGGTAGAGCAGCTTGGCTTTGGCGCGCTCATCGGCCTCGCAATCGGTCTCGCCGGCGGATGGTTGCTGGGCCTCGCGCGCCGCAAGCAGTGGATGGCGGAACCGCTCGAACAAATCGGCGTGGTCGCGCTGCCGCTGCTCTGCCTGGTGGCGTCTGAAATGGTTGACGCAAGCATGTTCATCGCAGCGTTCGTCGCCGGCTTGGCGGTCCAAATCGGATTCAAAGACGCAGGCAAGCACAGCGGCGAGTTCGCGGAGGACTGGGGACAGTTGCTGAACCTCAGCGTGTTCTTCCTGTTTGGCATGGCGGCGGTGCGGGATTGGCCGCAGTTCGGCGTGGCTTCGTGGCTATATGCTCTTCTGAGCCTGACGCTGGTGCGGATGTTGCCGGTGGCAATCGCGCTCATCGGTACGCGCCTCAGCCCGGCCAGCGTAGTTTTCATCGGCTGGTTCGGCCCGCGCGGTCTGGCTTCCATTGTTCTCGGTCTAGTCTATCTGGAGCAGGAAATGCATTTCCAGGGCGAGTCAACCATCCGTTTCGCGGTCATGGTGACCGTGCTGCTTAGCATCTTTGCCCACGGATTAAGCGCGATGCCCGGCATTGGCCTTTACGCGCGCAAGATCGAATCGCTTCCCGCCGACGCGCCCGAGCACCAGATTGCCAGAGGATGAGTTGATGAAAAGCATCGATCGCCTGATGGCAAAACTGGAAGTGGTGCAGGAACGCTGACAATCACGGCCCACAACAATAGAAATGGGCAGACCACAGGTTGTACCCCCATCCGCTTACAAATCATTACGCCTCAACCGGTCCTTTCGGCAGATCGGATACTTTCATTCGTGCGTCTGCGCGAGCGCTATGGCGAGTGGCTGTTGAAAAACTCCATTCTTCGCAAAATCACTGAAAGTTGGATGGAAAATGTCTAGAAAAACGGAGAACGTCGTTTCTAGGACTTCCTATCGCCAAGTTTTTTCGGGCATTTTCTGGTGAGTGACTTTTTCAACACCCACGCGATATTTCAACAGTTATCGGAGGAACTTGCGTCAGTAGATGCTCCATACACCCGGTGTAACCACCTCCAGCAGATGACCATCGGGGTCGCGGAAGTAAAGCGCTTCGCCGCCGTATTTCCACATCTTCCTGGACTCAATCGGAATTCCCTGTTGCGACAGCCAGGCTTCCCAAGCGGGTAGTTCCGACCGGGCAATTCCGAAGGCGACATGGATTGCGCCACTGGCGTCGGTGTCCGCAGTGGTCCCTTTTTTGAACAGCAGCAAGATGCTGCGGTCACCGGCACGCATCGCACAGAGTCGGGTCTGATCGGTGATGCCTTCCTTCTGATCGAGGTCGATCGGCTCAAAGCCGAATACGCGCCGATAGAATTCGACCGATCGTGTCGGGCGTTCGACGTAGAGCGACGTTTCAAGGATTCCGTTTACTTGCGGCCGGCTGGAAGTAGCCTCTGACATCGTGTCCCTCCGTAGTTCCGATAGCACTCGGATGCAGATGGTATTCTGATGCGCCAGTTGCCATTTGGACGCAACCGGTGCGACCAGGAGGATGCCAGTGCGTGTGCTTGGGTATACGTGGGCAGGCGTGCGAACCAGCGATCTGAACTCGTCCTCGCGTTTCTTTTCCGACATCCTCGGGCTGCGGCGCGTTCAGATGGCACAGGGTTGGTGCAGTTTGAGCTGCCATCGGGGCAACTGTTCGAGGTATTCGGCTCCGAGAGTCGCTACTACCAATTCCACAATTGTCCCGTCGTTGGCTTCCAGGTCGAGGACGTGCGTGCCGCCAAGCAGGAAATGGAATCCAAGGGCGTCGAGTTCATGACTGACGTGTTGGGCGACGATAAAGAGGCATGGGCGTATTTCCGTGGGCCGGACGGGTACCTCTACGAAATCTGGCAGACTTAACGACCGCTGAAAAAGCCGCTCCGCTCGGCGTAGCTGTCGGTAAGCGGCGACCCACTCAAAGCCCCGGTCGCAGGGGCCCATGAGTGCTGTGGCAATAATCCGACAGTTATGACCTTTATTTTAATCTCCCGGCCACTCAGCGCTTCGGCTCCGAGCGGCCCGGAGAAGCCAGCTACGGCGTGATTTCAAACACCGAACCGAACATTTTGCTGCTGTGCCCTTCGGGTCGCCGTCGGCCGGCCGGTACCACTTGCCCCACGGTCGTGCCATAAAGAGTGCCCGCACCGTCCAGAATTAAGCTAGCATCGGGATAGGCTCCTGGATGATCCAAGAAAGCGTGGAGAACGCTGTATTTCCATCCGCCAGTTGACGTGGGCGTCAACTTGTAAACGACCCCATAGCCATCCGCCCCGCCATACGGGGCCGCGCCGTAGAGGTTACCGGCCGGGTCGAAGGTTAGGCCACCAATGGGATTGGCTCCATCTTTCCCACCGGTGAACTGATGCAGGGTATGCTTCGTCCACGTCCCGTTGGAGTTCGGAACCAGTTCGAACGCAATGCCATATCCAGAGGTGTATGCATTCCCCGTTGTTCCATAGAGATTGCCGGCGGAGTCGAAGATCAGGCGACCCCGTGGCTCCGCCCCGTCTTTGTCACCCTTGAACTGATACAGCACACTCTCCGTCCAGATGCCGTTCCGGTTGGGCCCTAGCTTGAAGACGGTGCCCCAGCCATAAGTGCCTTCGAACCACGTAATGCCATAGAGATTGCCACCGCGGTCGAAGGTCAAGGCGGCATCGGATCCGCCCGTGAGGCTGTGGAGCACACTCTCCGACCAGCCGTTCGACGTCGGGGTCAGCTCAAACACCACGCCACCCCCGTATGCGCCGCCGACCCACGTCGTGCCATAGAGGTTACCGGCCGCATCGAAGATCACGCCAGCATAGGAGTAACCGCCATCCGCGCCGCCCGTGAAGCTGTATAGCACGGTTTCCGACCAGCCGGTCGACGTTGGCGTCAGCTCAAAGACCACGCCATTCCCATATGCGCCGCCGTGAGGCGTGGTGCCATAAAGGTTACCAGCCCCATCAAAGATCAACCTCTCAAATTGGGGATTGCAGCCGTCCGCACAGTTAAAACTGTAGAGAACCTTCTCCGTCCAACCGGTCGACGTCGGCGTTAGCTCAAAAACGGTGCCTGCATTGTAAGCGCCGCCATAAATGGTTGTTCCATAGAGATTACCGGCTGCGTCGAAAATCAGGCCGCCAAAAGCCCCGTGTCCGTCCTTGCCGCCCTTAAACGTGTGCAGCGTTTTGAATTTGCTTTGCGCCCAGGCGCCAGGCGCCAGAAGCAGAGTTACTACAATAACGATCGCCAGAGCCGCGCTTGCGGCTGCGAAGAATTTTGCATGCTTCATGATGATTTCTCCTTCTGTTCAGGATCGAATGCAATCCGGATCGAGGAATGAAGGCTCTCGACCGGCCCAGAAGCGCGATCCTGACGCCTCTCATGTTTTCGTCCCGCCACAACTCGCGGCTGGACAGGATGCGGGACTTGGTCAGCTACGGCGTAATCTCGTACATCGAGCCGAACGTCGTGCTGCCGTCGCCGTAGGTCGTGCCATAGAGATTCCCTGCCGCGTCGAAGATCAAGCCAGCAGAGGGGTACGCTCCCGGATGGTCTAAGAACGTGTGCAGTACAGTCTCGTTCCAGCCGCCGTTGGAATTCGGAGCCAGCTTGAAGACGACGCCGCAGCCGGCGCCGTTGCAGGAGCTGAGATTACCGCCTTCCAGCGTCGTGCCGTAGAGATTTCCTGACTGGTCGAAGGTCACGCCAGCCCAGGGGCCCCAGCTGCCACCTTTGAACTGGTGGAGCACCTTCTCTTTCCAGCTTCCGTCCCCGTTTGGCATCAGTTCGAAAACGTTGCCAACCCCATAAGTGCCGCCGCGAAGTGTGGTGCCGTAGAGATTGCCTGAGTTGTCGAATATCAATGTGGGTTCGGGAGTGGCTCCGTCCTTGCCGCCCGAGAACCGATGCAGCACTTGCTCCGTCCAGGTTCCGTCGGAGTTCGGTGTCAGCTCGAAGATCGTGCCACAGCCGCGTGCCCACACGAAGCAGCTGCCTTTGGCACCTGCCGCCGTCGCGCCATAAAGATTGCCACTCGCGTCGAAGGCCAGGCTGCCGTGGTCGGGATAGCTCCCGTCGCTGCCGCCATTGAAGCTATGAAGCACATTCTCCGTCCAGCTTCCGTCGCCATTGGGCGTCAGCTTGAAGACCGTGCCGTTTCCGGAGGCGCCGCCGTGTGTGGTCATGCCGTAGAGATTTCCCGCTGTGTCCAAGATCACGCCGCCGACAGGATAGGCGCCATCACTGCCGGTGAAGCCGTGAAGCACGCTCTCGGTCCAGCTTCCACCTGCATTCGGTGACAGCTCGAAGACCGTTCCGCTCCCAGCGGCACCCCCTGCATGGGTCGTACCATAGAGATTTCCTGCCTGGTCGAAGATGAGGCCGGCAAAGGGATTGGCCCCGTCTTCGCCACCTGTAAAGCTGTACAGCACCCTCTCGGTCCAGCTTCCATCCTGGTTCGGTGTCAGTTCGAAGACGGTGCCATAGCCGGCGCCGCCGCTTGTGGTCGTGCTGTAGAGATTTCCTGCCTGATCGAAGATTAGGCTGGCCTGGGAAAAATTCCCGTCCGTGCTGCCCTTGAATTTGTACAGCGTCTTGTACTTGGTTTGTGCCCACGCGCCGGGCGCCAGGACCAGAGTGATAACAATGACGAACATCAGAGCCGCGCCTGCGGCTGCCAAGAATTTCTTGTCGTTCATAATGTTTCCCCTTCTTAAGACCCTGCACATCGAATGAATGCGAAATCGAACCATGAATTCCCTCGACGGTTGCGAAGCGCGAGCGGCGCGCTTCCGAAATGTTGCCCTCCCGCCACTCTCGTGGCGGGTCAGAATTGGTTGCGGCTGGGTTTCGCGGCGGCCCGGAGGAGCGCTGATCAGTGCAGAACTAGGTCGGGGGAAATCCGAAATTCTTTGAGTTGCCTTGATCTTGTTTTGCAGGGCCCGCTTGCGAGGAAGGACTCAGGAACCTCGAACCCAAACTACGATGTTCGGGCTGCGCTTGCGGTGACCGGCATCACCGTTCGTGGTGATGGCATGGGGAAAGGGCTAGGAAGCGCTGAGTGTTCTTGCTTAACAGCAAAGTCAATGGCGGCGACAGGAGTGTCCGCCCTACACTGGCATAAATGCACGGATCCTTCGCGTTGCTCGGGATGACCGCGGGGGGCGGCCTACCCGGTCGCCGCGTCTGGCTACTGATTCGCCGAGGTTCCTTCTACACCGTCGTCGAAGCGGGAACTGGACTGGAACTTTGAACTCGGGGCCCAGACTGCGCCGAAGAAGACCGAGTTGAAGAACGAGTTGTTCGCCGGCTCGAGGGGTCCGAACCTGTGAGCCATGGCGCCATCATCGTTGGCCTCGAAGGCACGATAGTCGTTCTGGCAAGCGCTGTCGTTGGAATTGCTGCAGTATGGAACGACGGACATCCAATACTTCCCGGCCGTCAACCTGCAGCCCTTGATGTGTTCTACCTTAGTCGCGAGAATCAGGATGGGAAAGCCGCCGTTCAAATGGGTATCCGTGAGGCTGGCATGCTTTCTGCCATGGCAAACCAGCGTCCCGCCATTGCCGCCCGCGGCTGGGATTCCTTTGCGGATTTCATAGGGAATGGTCACTGGATCAATTAGCGCGGACTGCATAAAATTGTTGGTGAACAGGCCGGTAACCGTCCAGACCTTGCCCTTGGGAACGATGAAAGGAGCATACACAGCCGCGCCTGTGCTGACGATGAGATCGACCTCGTTGGCGAGACCGTTGGCGTCGCTGGCGTTGGAATCGAAATCGCCGGCGTAAAACAGGCAGGGCTTGCAATAGTTGGGCGGAGTCGGGGTTTGGTGAGTCGGGTTTCCGAAAACCGCCTGGGTGGGCCACTGCAGACCGAATTCGCGATCCAGGCTGGCCTGGGGTAAATGGTCGTCCTGGGCCAGGGCGGCGGGAATCAGTAATGCCATGAGCGCGGCTGCACAGAGAATGTTCTTCATCGGGAGACTCCTCCTGACGGCTCGTTCTGAAGAGGTGATGCAGGCCAGACGAGTTCCACTCCACGGGGCCGTATCCTGACGCCGGTTGGGGCAAAAGTCAAGCCCATGGAGCTTGTCCACAAGCTGTGGGGTACGCCTGTCGGTCCGAGCGCTGAAACCCTACAGGCAGGCAGTACCCGCGAGATCCTTCATCCGGCTGACGCCGGCCTCAGGATGACTTCAATCAGGGGGTTGGGAGGGTACGCGAGGAGAGTGTATGCCCTGAACGCGCGATGAAAAAGACGGGCGCTAAGCCGCCCGTCGTTCTCAAAGCTGACAACTTCAGTTGATGTCGAACTGCTCCTGGTGCAGGGCGGGATCGCTTTTTACGATTACCGTCCGCTTGGTTAGCTCTTCCATTTCGGTTAGGGCGCGGCCGTTGTTGCTCTTCAGCGCCTTGGCGACCTCGGGATTTACGCGGAGCATTACGTCGGCGTGATCGAGGTGTTTGGCCATCTTGCGCATCTCGACGTAGATGTCGTTGCAGACGGTAGTCACCGATTTCACGTAGCCGGTCGACTCGCAATACGGACATGGTGAGCCGATAGTGCGTTCGAGCGACTGCTTTACGCGTTTGCGAGTGATGGCGACCAATCCGAAATCATTGAACTGCAAGACCTTCGACGGAGCCCGGTCGCTGCGCAGCGCTTCTTCGAGCGCTTGCATGACTTTCTGGCGGTTGCGGCGCTCGTCCATGTCGATGAAGTCGATGATGATGATGCCGCCAAGATCGCGCAGACGGACCTGGCGAACGATTTCCTTGATGGCGTCGACGTTGGTCTTGACGATGGTGTCTTCGAGGCGGGCCGTCTTGCCGACGTACTTGCCGGTGTTCACGTCGATCGCAACCAGCGCTTCGGTCTGATTGATCACGATGTAGCCACCACTCTTCAGCCAGACCTTCGACTTGAGGGCCTTGTTGATTTCGTCATTCAAGCCGAACTGTTCGAACAGCGGAACTTCTTTGCTGTAGAGCTTTACCCGCCGCACCAGCGCCGGCTGGAAGCGGTTGGCGAAGCGCAGCACTCGTTCGTATTCCTGCTCGGTGTCGACCCAGATGGCGGTGAAGTCGGACGTCACCTGGTCGCGGAGCACACGCTCGACCACGTTGAGGTCGTGATAGATCAGCGTCGGGCCTTTGTTGTTGTCGGCGCGCGTTTTGATCTCGGACCACAGATTCTTCAGGAAGCGAATGTCGGCGCGCAGCTCGTCTTCGGATGCGCCCTGGGCCGCGGTGCGCACGATGAAACCGCCGTGCCCGTTTTCGCGCTCGCTGATGATGATGCGCTTCAGGCGCTGGCGTTCTTCTTCCGAAGCAATCTTGCGTGACACGCCGGTGTGATTCACGGTTGGCATGTAAACCAGGAAGCGTCCGGGGAGCGCGATGTGACTGGTAATGCGCGCGCCCTTCTTGCCGATGGGTTCCTTGGCGATTTGAACCAGGATCTCTTGACCCTCTTTTAGGAGTTCGGTGATCAAGGGCACGTTCTGCGGTTCGTGACGGCGAAAGCGTCGCCCACCCCCGCCACGGCGTCCACGCTGACCGCGCCGGGGGTCAAAGGCCGGACGCGAGGTACGCTGCGTATAAGCCGCGGTTCCCGCTGGAGCTCGGACTTCCACCCGAGCGTCGACGGTACCGTCGCCGCGGGCCTCGGCGTCGAGGAGAGCTTCGGCTTGCGCCTGGGCTTCCTCAAGCTCGGCTTCCTCCGCTTCTTTTTCTTCTTGCTCGGCGACCGCTTCGTCGACTTCACCGGAAACAGGTTCGTCCATGCCGCCTTCGATAACAAACGGCTCGGTCGTCGGGCTCTGTTGCGTCATTTGTGCAGTCTCGCTTGAGGCTGCGATTTCCTGCGTCAACGGCTCGCGATATTGTTCAGCAGATCGAGTTTCTTCTTCCAGTTCTTCGAAGGCTGCGTCTTCCTCGAGATCTTCGACGTACGAGGCGAGATCGGCTTCTTCCTCTTCGATGACTTCTTCCTCGATTGTGCCTTCTGCCGCCGCAGACACCCGAATCTCATCCGAATGCTCGAAAATGGAAGGCGGCTGGTCGCTCTCTTCGTGAACCTTGGTTTTTTCAGCCACTCCTCCAAACACCGCCGCAACGTTCATTTCGTGCAGACGCTTTTGTTCGCGGTCCCATTCGGATGATCCCACTTGAGCATTCGCGGCCGCCCCTTTGGCGCGATCCTGAGGATCGGAACTCACCGCTGGCCGGCCGTCTTCCGGCTTGGCGAACAATGGCTCATCCTCGGGAAAGGCAGCCGTGATGGGCGCCGGGGCATCGGAATTCTGCGCGATTGGCCTTGATTCCGGCCGCGCCTGACTCTGCGCCAGGCGCTGATACTTCGAAATCGACTCACCCGGCAGCAGGATTGGCTGGTATCCCGGAGGCGGACCATACTCGGAACGCTCGCTGCGCTCGGGACGATCGGTTCTTTCGGGACGATTTGATCTTTCCGGACGGTCACTGTCCGGACGATCAGTGCGCGGCGCCTCGGACGCGGGCCGGGCAAACTTGGATTCCGGCATGCGCTCGCCGCGGCGTCCCCGCCGGCGGCGACTGCGCCAGTCTCCTCGTCCTCCTCGACTGTCACCGCCTTCGGTGCGCTCACGATTCTCACCCGGCTGAGTGGTCGCTTCAGAATCCTGTGTCACAGGGTTCGCCTCGACGGGCGGGAGGCTCGAAGCATCCGGTACCGAGGCTTGAGCTTCTGCCCGTGCCGGCGATTGATAGGGTTGCGATGGAGCCAGGTTGGTGGGGATTTCCTCGACTTCGTCTTCGTCTTGCAACTCCATGAAATCGGAAACATAGAGGAAAGCGTCGCGCTCCAGGCCGATATCCACGAATGCGGATTGCATGCCTGGCAGCACGCGGGTTACGCGGCCTTTGTAAATGGATCCAGCTAAGGTGTATTCATTCTCGCGTTCGAGGTAGATTTCGGCGAGCAGGTCGTCTTCCACCAGCCCCACTTTGGTTTCGTGCGGGGTAGAAGACACAAATAGTTCTTTTGTCATACGGACTCCGGTTCTGCGCCGCAAGCGGCCACAGGTTTCACCGGAAGATACGCAAGGAAAGGCCGGGCGGATGGAGCGATGCGATATCCGTCCCGGATAGGGGACGGCTAGGGCTTCGGAGGTTGGTCCGAGGCCGGACTCGTGGCACAAGCTGAGGAATCTTTTGCACTTATCGCATTGCGCTTGCCCAAGGTTTGTGACCGCTCTCACAAAAACCTTCTCAGGTCTTTGGGGGGGCCGTTACCCGCCTGGCAGCGCCTTAGCTTCAATCCTGTCCGGCCCATCACTGCTGTTCTGGCCGGTGAGTGCCCTCTTTACGCGAGGGCGATCGTGATCTTGTTTTGAGCCGCAAATGGCAAGCGCGGCAAACTCTCCTTGCCTTCTTCCCCTGCTCAGTTCACGAAGCGGCGCATCCTTACATTCATCACAATACCCAGCGCCAGAAACATAAACAGGACGGAAGACCCGCCATAACTCATTAAGGGCAAGGGTATTCCGGTGACCGGCATAAAACCGACCACCATGCCGACGTTGACCAGGATATGAAAGCTAAGCACAGCCACCACACCCATCACCACGAACGTGCCAGCGCGGTCGGGCGCCGTTTGCGCGTTCTGCGTCAAACGCATCAGCACAATGAAGTATAACAGCATTACCGTCAGTGCGCCCACAAATCCATGCTCCTCGGCAAAAGCCGCAAAGATGAAGTCGGTTTGTGGGACAGGCAAAAACGCCAGGTGAGTCTGGGAGCCAGCACTGCTCCCCCAAAGTCCACCTGAACCTACCGCAATAAGAGATTGAATAACCTGGTAACCCGAGCCCTGGCTATCGGCCTCGGGTTGCATAAAGCTGGTGAGCCGGTCGCGCTGATAGGGTTTCAGCACGTGGAAGGCAAGAGGCATCATCAGCCCCGCCAGGACCACGACGGTCAGAGTCTGCTTCCACCGAACCCCGCCCAGAAATAGACCCATGATCGCAATCGGGATGTAGGTCAGGGCGGTGCCAAGATCGGGCTGGCCCAGCACCAGAAGCATGGGAATCCCCACGATTGCACCCGCCTTCATGAAGTCAGGCCACGACAGTTCCCTCTGGTGTAAGTCGGCAAAGTATTTGGCTACTGCCAGAATGAGGATGAGCTTCACCCACTCGGATGGCTGGAAGTGTCCTCCGCCGGGCATTTTGATCCAGCGCCGCGCTCCCAGATATTTTTGCCCAAAGATCGTGACCGTCAATAGCGAAGCGATGGAAGCGATGTACATCCAATGAACTCCATCAAGCAGCTTCTGATAGTTGATGAAACTCATCAGGAACATGCCGGCGATTCCACCACTGATCCAGTAAAGCTGCCTGATGTGCGCCCCGGCGAACTTGGTATGCGCGGTGGCGCTGCGAATCTCGAGCACGCCAAGGCTACAGATGAGCAGAACAAAGATCAGCAGCAGCCAGTCAAAATCGCGGAATGAAATGTAGCGTGACATGAGTCAGTCGTTGATCGTTCGTCGTTCGCTTCAAAATAAATCTGTCACCTTGACCGCAGCATGATCGGTCGCTCGCGACCGATCATGCGGAGTCGAAAGACTCCGCGTCGGACAATCGCATTTCAATGTTCAGGGAATTCTCGCAAGCCTGCCCCTCATTATTCGACCCCCGGTGCTGCTGCCGCTAGCGGCAAGCGCTTCTTTGGCACATCCACCACAAACCTGCCGCCGTGCAACGTGTCCTGTTCTGTTCCGTCCGGGCTAACAGAATTCCACACCGCTCCAATCTCCACTTTCTTGCTCTCAGAAGCGACCTTCGTCGGCTGGCGGCGCTGTTTCTCGACGTACGCCTTAACCACCTGCGCAGCAATCCGAGCCGCAAACTGGCCGTGCTCGCCGCCTTCGAATAACACAGCCACGACAATCTCCGGATTCCTCCGCGGAGTTACTCCCACGAACCAAGCATTGTCTTTATATTTCGACTTGCCATTGGCGGTCTTGGCCTTGAGAGTGTTGCTGACCGTCTGCGCGCTCCCGGTCTTTCCGGCAAAATCGATTCCCTGCAGATGCGCGCTGCCCGCCGTACCCATGGGCGAGGGGACATTGGACATGGCGTCGGTAATGATCTCCCAATTCGAGGGATCAATCGGGATTTTCACCTGGCTCGGAGAATCCGTAGCCGGAACGACATTCGCCGGCAGGTCGCTTGGATTGGTCACATGTGGCCGCACCAGCAGGCCGCCGCTGGCAATCCCACCGATGGCGCGCGCTAACTGAATCGGCGTCACCGCTACGGCTCCTTGACCGATACCAACCGAAATGGTTTCGCCCGCGTACCATTTCTGTTTGAAGTTGCGGATCTTCCATTCTTCCGACGGCATTACTCCGCTGGCTTCCTGTGGCAGGTCGATGCCCGTCTTTTGTCCAAGGCCAAACATGGTCGCGTATTTTGCAATGCGGTCAATGCCGAGTTTCTCGGCAAGCGTGTAAAAGAAAACGTCGCAGGATTGATAGATTGCTTTGCTGATTTCGACCACGCCGTGGCTGCGGTGCTCGGCCGTCACCCAGCATTTGAAATAGCGTCCATAGAATGTGGCGCCACCGTTGCAGATCACGTGCATATCCTGCGCGATGCCTTCCTGCATACCGGCTGTGGCCATAATGATTTTGAAAGTTGAACCGGGCGCGAGCTGAGCCTGGATGGCTTTGTTCAGCAGAGGGTGATCGTCATCGTTGACCAGCTTGCTCCATTCGTCCCGCGAGACCCGCACCGCGAAATCGTTAGGATCAAACGTCGGACGGCTCACCATCGCCAGGATTTCTCCGTTGCGTGGGTCCATGGCGACGATCGCGCCGTTCTTGTCGCCCAAGGCTTGTTCCGCTGCGATCTGCAGATCGAGATCCACAGTCAGCTTGAGTTGTTTACCCGCTTCCGCCGGAGTCTCATCCAGGCGCTGAACTTCTCGTCCCCGGCTGTTCACCATAGCGCGTCGCGATCCGTTCTTGCCCATCAAAATCTGGTTGTATTGCAGTTCCACTCCCGACTTCCCCACGACGTCGCCAGGATTGTAGAACTCCCAGCGCGGCTGGTTCAGCATCTCCTCGCTGACTTCGCCGACGTAGCCGATAAGGTGGGCCATGAATCCGTTGCGCGGATAAAGGCGACGGTGCGCCACGATGGTATCGAGTTCCGGCAACTCGTTGCGGTGCGACTCGACAAACGCCAGCTCATCGGGCGTGATGTCATCTTTCAGAAAAATCGGCTGGTACTGCGGCAGCAACGCAAAGTGCCGGATACGGTCGCGGACTTCCTTCGGATCGAGGTGCAGCCCCTGAGAAATCAAGCCGGCGTCAGCGAGCAGGTCGCGCGAGGAGTCGCGTAACAACAGCGCAGTAAACGAAGGATAGTTGTCGACGATGATGCGCCCTTCCCGATCCAAAATCTTGCCGCGCGGCGCAAGAATCGGCACGTTGCGCACGCGATTCTTTTCCGCGAGCGAGGCGTACATGTCGCTCTGCACCACCTGCAGGCGCCATAATCCGTAGGCCAATATCATGAAAATGCCCAGGATGATGTACTGCACCGCGGTCAGGCGCAGAGGCGATACTTTTTCGTCACGACCGAACATCTGGTGTCAGGCTTCGGACATCAGGCATTGGGCTCTTGCAGGCCGCTGCCAGACTGAATTTCGCGCTGACTTTAGTCCTTTCGGGCAGATAAGTTTATTGTAATCCGCCAGGCACAGGATTGCGCTGTAGTTTCGTGGTAACGGAAGGGCATAGACCCGCAAAGTTGCACCTTCAAAACTGAATCCGGAAGCCTGCTTCACGTTCTCTGCTTGAATCGATCCAGCAGCGCGAACAGCGCGACCGCCAGCAGCGCATTGGCCAGGGCCGAGCCCATTTCGCGCGGCCAACTCCATTGCAGGGTCAGTCCGACCAGTCCCCGGGCAACCGTGAAGTACACGATCTCGTGCACTACGTAGAAGAAGAGAACCACCAGAAACCGGGAACCCGCGTTCTCCACGTCCAACTTGACGCCGAGGGACGACGCCCCGTATCCCACCACGGTCTTCGCGATGCCGTACAGCCCCAGCGGATGGCCGGTCAGCGAATCCTGCAACAAGCCAATGGCGGCTCCGGTGAGCAACCCCGCGACCGGGCTCCGCCGTGCTACCGCAAAGAAAATCACCACTAGCAACGGCAAATCGAAGATGGAAAAGAAGTGAAATCGCAGCGGGAGGAATGCCTGAAGAAATACGGCGACTAGCGGGATCAGAATGGCAGCGGGCAGACTGAACCGGTAAACCTCTACCTGCTCATTCGATGTGTAAGTGATCGGCACGCTATTGAGGCGGTTCCTGGGCCGGCGGCTCAGTCGCCGGCTGCTTTGGTTGCGCTTCAGGCTTCGGGGAGACGGGTTGGGACCGGCCGTCTGGCGCCGCATTAGGGGTGTCTGGACCGTTCACCGTTGGGGAGGCAGGCTTCGGTGTGGTTAGGGGCTTGGTCGCAGGCGGATTGCCAGTCTGCCTCGGCGCCGAAGAAACGCTTCCGGGAGCGCCAGCGCTCCCGCCAGAATCCACGTGCGGTTTCGGGGCCACCGGCGTGGTCGGGCTCTGGCCCGGTCTTAACTGGGTCGGCATCGATTGCCCGGAGCTCGATTGACCGCTAGCGACACCAGCGCCCCCCGGCTTGGGGTTCATTGCTGCACCCGATGTTGCCTGCGCAGTCGGCGCGGGCAAAATCTTCAACCCACTCGTCGGAGGTGGAGGCTTATTGGGATCATCCGGAGGCCGATCGGGAACCGACGGCAGGCGCTGCGCCAGAATGTCGGCGGCACGCAACGGCGTGGCGCCTTCCGCTACCGCAGGTTGCTTTTCCTCCTCCTGCGTGATCACCAGCACTTCCTCGATACGGCTCAAGTCAGCAGCCGGCTTCACCCGGATATTCAGAAAAAGCTCCGGACCCGGCGAGACTTTCGTCACCGTACCCACGGGCAAGCCCTTGG
>CAWIMI010000043.1:0-234353 GCA_963837015.1 uncultured Acidobacteriota bacterium
ATGGGCCGCTGGTGTGGTAACGGCGGTGTCGCCGGCTGGGAGATGCGCTGCATGAATGATCGCTCATGCAGGTTATATTTTGTGGTCCCGGTCGCGATCTTGTTCGTACTCGCTGTATACGCAGCGATCTTCCGCCCCGGCTATTTCAGCAGTTCCGATGAACTCGCCGGCCTGCTTTTTCTGCAGATCCTTCTGACGTCAATTTGGAATTACCGGGCGGGATTTCTTCCTCTGCTCCTTGCGGTCTTCTTGTGGGCCGGTATGGTCCTGCCATTGAATGCGGCGTGGACGTCCGGGCGATGGTTGGTTCTTTCCGTGGGTGCCCTTGCCGGTTTGGTGGTCTACGCCCGAGATCAGCGACATGCATTCGGGATATTCCATCTGGTCGCCCTTTTCTGCGTCGTGGCGGCCCTCGTATCGGCTGCGGTTTCGGCATACCCCAACCTTGCCTTTCTCAAGGCGATGAGCTTGCTGCTTCTTTTCCTTTACGATTCCTTCGGAGCGCGAGTAGCGGTAGTGGGAAGAGAGGCAACTTTTTTCTCGAAACTCATACTTGGTTGCGAGTTGCTTGTCTACATCACGGCCATTTCCTATTTCATCTTTCACTACGAGATTTTCGGCAACCCAAACTCCCTGGGCGCTGTAATGGGAGTGGCCGCGACCCCGATCCTGCTGTGGGGAATTCTTATTAGCGAGCAGCCAACAACTCGCTGGAGGCGTACATTTGCGCTTTTACTCGCCGTTCTATTGCTTTTCAGTAGCTATGCACGCGCAGGTATTGCGGGAGCTGTAGTCTCCTGCATTTTGATATGTATTGCTCTGCGCCGATACAGGGTGCTGCTCAATGGGTTGGGCGTGGCTTTGTTGTTAGCTGCATTTGTGGCAGCAATGGTTCCTCTACACCAGCAGGCTCCGGAGTCGCTCACATCCGTCTTCGTATATAAAGGGCACCGGGAGGACGGCATTCTGGCTTCTCGCAGATCTATTTGGGACGAGACGGTTGCCTCCATTCACAAACATCCGTGGTTGGGCAGCGGTTTTGGAACTAGTCCGACCAGCAGCGAGGTGGTTTGGCGATCAGGGAGCTACGAATCGTTTCGCGAGGCCACCAGAGAGCATGGGAACAGCTACCTGGCAATTACAGAGTGGGTCGGTTTGGCCGGGGGGGCTCCGTTTTTCGCGCTGGTAACTCTGGTTGCCGTGAACGTGGGGCGCGCCCTGCGGCAGATGCGTTCGAACGGGAATGTTTTTTCTCCTGCGGTCCCGCTGGCTGGGATCCTGGCCGCAGGCTTGGTTCACGCCGCCTTTGAGGATTGGCTTTTCGCTCCCGGCTACTACCTTTGCGTCTTCTTCTGGACGATCGCTTTTATCATGGCGGATGTTTTGCCGACGGCGGCGAGTTTTGCCGCGCCCGCCGCAAATCGAGCTCCACGCGCATGGGCCAACAGTTTCGGGATTGCGACACCCGGTCGATGATGCATTTATTCTTCAACTGTCTCGCCGCGAGCGCCGCAAGCGGATTGACGTATGTACATAATGTCGTCCCCCATCTCTCTGCCCGTCCCGATGTTCGGGCTACGGTCGCCCTGACCCGTCAGTTAAGGAACAGTCTTGGCAATCCAGCCAACATTTCATTCGTTGGTATGGAAATTCCGGCTGGCGCGGCGGGGCGATTCTGTTGGGAACAATCATTGTTGCCGCGCATGATCCGAAAGAGCGGCGCGGATGTGCTGGTCTCAGCCGGCAATTTCGCCATCGCGCGATCGCCTGTACCCCAGATCCTCCTTTCCGGCAATTCGCTCTATACCTCCTCCGATTTCTACGACGATCTTCGGATGCGCAGGGCATACGGCATCTGGATGGGAACTATGGCTCGAGGGTTTTTCGCCCGGCGATCGATCGGCTGGGCCGATTGCACAGTTGCCCCCAGCAAGGCATTTGCCGATACGCTGCGAGGGTGGTCCGCAGGCAAAGTTGTCGGTATTTATCATGGCTTCGATCCGGAGATATTCTTCAAAGACCGTAGCCCATTGCCCTCAGCGATTCAGACCAAAATTGATTCTGCCAAAGATGCCCTGCGCCTGATCTTCGTGAGTCACTACAACTATTACCGGAATTTCGAGACCTTGCTCCGGGCCATACCCCATATTCAGAAACTCTTGCATGGAAGGGAGGTCCGCCTCTTCCTGACCTGCAGACTATCAGCTGAAGAAAACTCGGGCTCTTACCGCACAGCGCCAGCAACTGCGCTGGTTCAGCAGCTTGGAATTTCCGGCCAGGTCGTCGAACTGGGAGCAGTTCGATATTCTCTTTTGCAGCACGTTATCCGCGCATGTGATATCTACGTGACGCCTGCCTACACCGAGACCTTCGCGCATCCGCTGGTTGAAGCCATGGCGTGCGGCTTGCCAGTTGTGGCGTCCGATCTGCCTGTGCATCGCGAAATTTGTGGAAGCGCGGCCCTGTACTTCCCGCGCTTCTCTCCCCAACTCTTGGCTGAACGCGTCGTGCAGGTAGGACAATCCTCAGCGCTGCGAAAAACGCTCGCCGAATCCGGCGTGAAGCGATCGCGTGAGTTTTCGTGGCACGATCACGTCGATCAGATCGTTGGGCTGGCTCATAGCCTCGCACGCTCTCCTGGTGGCTACCTGTGGGCGGCTTAGAGAACCACATAGCTCGTGGCGGGGCCGAGGCTGATGCGTCGGCATGTCAGGCCGCTCACGCGACCGCGGCTTGCCCCGTACAGATTTCTGACTTCAGGCTACAGTAAGCGATCACACTCTTGATGATGTCGTCGAGCGACTGAGTGGGTGCATATCCAAACCACTCGCGAGCTTTCGAAATGTCAGGGAAGCGGCGCTGCATGTCCTCGAAACCGTCGCCGTATGCCTGAGCATAGCTGAGATACTCAATCGTACTGGACGACCCGGTTGCCAGGATCACTTTCTCCGCCAGGGCGTTTATCGTCACTTCCTCCGTGTTGCCAAGATTGAACACTTGCCCGACCGCCGCATCGCAGTAGATGCATTGCACTAATCCCTTGACGATGTCGCCAACATGAGTGAAGCATCGGGATTGTTCGCCATCCCCAAAGACCGTCAGGGGCTCGCCGCACAGTGCTTGTTTCACGAAATTGGGCAAGACCATCCCGTAGCGACCTGTTTGTCGCGGACCAACCGTGTTGAATAAACGTACAATGGTCACCGGGAGTTTGCGCTCGTGATGATAAGCAAGCGCCAGGAACTCATCAATCGCCTTCGAGCAGGCATAGCTCCAGCGCCCTTTGGTGGTTGGCCCCAGCACCAGATCATCCTCTTCAGAAAACGGGAACTTGGTGGACTTCCCGTAAACTTCCGAGGTCGAGGCGATCAGCACTCGTTTCTTCTTCTTCGCTGCCACTTCCAATACCAGTTCTGAACCGCCAACATTGGTCTCGATCGTCCGGACTGGCGATTCCACAATGTTGAGCACGCCCACGGCAGCGGCGAGATGGAAGACGACTTCCGCGTCATCAATCAACTCCGCCAGCAAGGGTTTGTCGAAAATCGTGTCAATGAAGTACTGAAATCTCCGATTTTCTTTTGCCTCGCGAATGTTGTCCATACTTCCGGTCGACAGATCATCAATAACGGTGACGTTGTGGCCCTGCCCGAGAAGGTAGTCCGAGAGATGCGAGCCAATAAAACCAGCACCACCAGTTATTAGAATGCGCATGGAACTCCTTAAGCCGAGATTCATTCTATGCCGACTGGTTTTCGAAGCACGGACGAAAAACCACTTTGGTCAGCAGCGTCTCCAGAGAGTCAATAGACGCTACCCTCACCCTTAGACTAAAGCTAAGCCTCTCTGTCACCTTTTCTGTCATATGGGAATCGCAAGAATCAGCAGTAGTATGTTCCCAGCCACTTGACTGCGAGTATGCAAACCGTCGAGGAACCCACACTTCTGCAATCTGCGCCACGTGCCGTGTCCTTACCGGTGAGCGTGATCATCCCTGTTCGCAACGAGGCGCTCAACTTGCCGCGCTGCTTGGAATCTCTGCGCGGAGCGGGTGAGATCTTTGTAATCGACTCCGGCAGCACCGACGAAACTGCGGAGATCGCCCGATCCTTTGAAGCGAAAGTCGTGCAGTTCCATTATCACGGGGGCTGGCCCAAGAAGCGTCAATGGGCGATGGATACGCTTCCCCTGGCCTATGACTGGATTCTCCTCCTCGATGCCGACGAGGTGCTGACCATGGAATCAGCGGAAGAGATTCGGCGAGTCGTTCAGGATCCTCGCTACAACGGCTACTATTTTGCTTTGCGCATGTATTTTCTGGGACGGGTGCTTCGCCACGGGGATGCCAGCTTCTATACCAGCCCTCGACTTCTTCGTCGTGGTAAGGGTCGTTTCGAATGCCGATTCAAGGATCAAGACGCTTCGATGGGAGACATGGAAGCACACGAGCGGGTGGTGGTTGATGGAAAGACGGCAAAGTTGCAAAATCCGCTTGTCCATCACAATGTGAATTCACTCTCGCGCTACATTCTAAAACACGATGAATATTCGAACTGGGAAGCGCAGGCATGGCTCGCGGGAGAAACCGGTCTGCAAGACTTGCCACCTTCTTTGTTCGGATCCCAGGCCCAGCGTCGCCGTTGGCTGAAAAAAAATTGCCTAAACACGCCGGGCTCGCCTCTTCTGTTCTTTCTGTACAAGTATTTTTTCCGGCTGGGATTCCTGGATGGGTTACCCGGACTGATCTATTGCGGGTTTCAGGGTATCCAGTTTTTTCACATCAAAGCGAAGATCTACGAGCTACGCATGAAGGGGAAGGCGTGAGCGCAACCCGGATTGATTTTGCCGCGGATGCGGTCACGTATCACGCGTCGCTGGCGAATGAGTGGGAGCGCCGTTATCGAAAACGTTCGTTTCGGATGCGCGAGACCGTCCTGCTGAAATCCCTGGAGGGTCGAGAGTTGGACAGTACTTTTTGGCTTGACGCCGGCTGTGGCACAGGCACACATTCACGCTGGCTCGCAGCACGCGGTTGCAGAGTGATCGGAGTTGATGCCTCTTCGGGGATGGTTGGTGCGGCCCGGTCTGCTACAGCTCAGAACTATCCTGATCGGCTCAGCTTCTCCTGGGTGCAAAGCATTGCACGTCTCGCAGTGGATGATCGCTCTCTGGACGGCGTCTTGTGTTCGAGCGTCTTGGAGTATGTACCTGACCCAGTCGCTTGCCTAATCGAATTCGCCAGAGTTCTTCGACCCGGCGGGCTGCTGTTGGTTTCGGTGCCTAACCGTCATTCCGTAGCTCGTCGAATACAGCTCGCATGTCATCAGTTGGGTAGTCTATCTGGGCGTAACTGGTGCAGGTTCCTGGATTATTCCCGGCATCAATACTCAAGACTTGAGTTTCAGCGATTACTGGCGCAGTGTGGCTTTTTGAACTTGAAACAAGTTCCGTTTGGCGGCCCTCTTCCGCGCTTGGCGCAGCGAAGCTGCCGCTGGGCGCCCTTGCTGATGTTCGTGGCGCAGAAGCGTGCCTGAGACATTGAAAACAAATTGAAGCGACAATTCGTCCGCCGATGCTGATCCTGGGACTGAACATGTTTCACGCCGACTCATCGGCCGCACTCGTGCAGGACGGCGAGGTCGTCTTCGCGATCGCGGAAGAGCGCCTGAACCGCTTCAAGCACTACGCCGGTTTTCCGACACTTGCGATTAGGGCTTGCCTGGATTTCGCCGGAGCCAAGATCACGGATATCGACCATGTGGCGATAGGTCAGGACAGCGATGCGAACCTGGCTGAGAAAGTTAAGTATGCTCTTGCCAATCCCGCCAAGATCCTGAACTTCATCCGCCTGCGCCAGCGTAAGCAACCGATGCGTGATTTGGGTTCGCTGCTTTCCAAGGCACTCGATGTCGATCCCAAAACGCTTCGCTTCCAGCAGCATCATCTCGAGCATCACATAGCGCACATCGCCAGCGCCTATTACTGCTCCCCCTGGGAGAAGGCCGCAGGTTTCAGTTACGACGGATCCGGCGACTTCGTTTCCACTATGATGGCTCGCTGCGAAGGCAATCAGATCGACGTGCTGGATCGGGTTTTCCTGCCTGACTCACTGGGTAGCTTCTACACCATGATTTGCGAATTCATCGGTTATCAGCAGTATGGAGATGAGGGCAAGGTCATGGGGCTTGCGCCCTACGGCACAGATGCATTATGCGAAAGGCTCGGCGAAGTGATTGGTTTTAGAAACGGCAGCTTCAATCTCGACCTCAGCTTCTTCAAGTCCTTAGGAAGCAATCAGGGGATGCAGGTTTTGCCAGACGGCACCGTGCGGCTCGCACGTCACTTTTCCCCCGCGATGGTTAAGGCCTTTGGCAATCCGCGTGAACCGGGCGCCGAAATCACCCAGCGTGAGATGGATCTGGCCTATGCCATGCAGCGGCGCTTCGAAGACGTGCTTTTCCATCTTCTTAATCAAGTGCACAACCGTGTGCCTTGCGAGAATCTAGCGATGGCGGGTGGATGCGCGCTCAACAGCGTCGCTAACGGTAAGCTTTTCACGCACACACCATTCCGGCGTACGTGGATTCAGCCCGCGGCCGGCGATGAAGGCTTGGCTATCGGCGCGGCTCTGCACACCTACCAGACGGTTCTCAATCAGCCGCGCCGCTTCGCGATGAAGAATTCATACCTCGGACCCGAGTTTTCTGACGCATCCATAGAATCCGATCTCAAGAAAGCGAGGCTACGCTATCGCAAGCTGGAACGTAAGCCTTTGCTTGACGCCGTGGCGCAGCAAATCGCAGCGGGCAACGTTGCAGGCTGGTTTCAGGGCCGCATGGAATGGGGTCCAAGAGCACTGGGAAACCGCTCCATACTGGCTCATCCCGGATTGCCGGGCATGAAAGATATTTTGAATGCGCGCATCAAGCAGCGCGAGTGGTTTCGTCCTTTCGCTCCCTCAATTCTCGAGGAGCGACAGTGCGAATACTTCGAGCATGACCATCCATCGCCATTTATGCTGCACGTGTACAAAATTCGTCCTGAAAAACGTGCTCAGCTATCGGCAGTCAATCACGTCGACGATACAGGCCGTTTGCAGAGTGTCAGCCGCGAGGAAAACCCGCTCTATTACGAACTGATTCAGGCCTTCGAGCGCAAAACGGGAGTTCCCGTTGTTCTGAACACCAGCTTCAACGAGAACGAACCGATTGTGTGCCAGCCCGAGGAAGCCATCGATTGCTTTAAGCGCACACGCATGGATGTCCTCGCCATCGGTCCCTATTTGAGCATGAAAACCGAGAACTGACGTCAAGCAACTCATGGCAGCCCCTGTAACCCCGTTAAGCTCGGTAAACCAGAACGCCGAACTGAATCCAGTGCGCATCGCGACTTTTCCTCGGATGCGAGCCCTGGCATGGTGCAATAACCAACTTTACGGCTCGCGCGGCTATAGCATCCTTCGCTCCACAGTAAGAACGCATACGAACGCTATCGAATGGGAACCCGTTGGACACTACCGGCCTGCTGCGTGGCGATCCGTCACTTCGCTGTCCCGCCTGGCATCTCGTCTTTTTCGCGATGGTTTCCACGCCCTTGCTGTGTTGTCGTCAAGTCATTTAGTCGGAGCTGTGCCCGGTGCCATCGTGACTCTTGCTCCCCGAGAAACAGAATTTCGCGTGTCCCACAAACTGCTTCGCGGTACACGTCCTCTGCATATCGCCGGCACTCCAGGCGAACGTATCTTCTGGGGAGAATACTTCGATAACCCGCATCGTGACGAAGTTCATATCTATGGATCCACGGATCGAGGCGCTCATTGGGATGTCGCCTATACGTTCGCCCAGGGAGCCATCCGGCACGTACACAATATCGTCTACGACGAATGGGAAGACTGTCTCTGGGTGCTCACGGGAGATCAT
This sequence comes from uncultured Acidobacteriota bacterium, assembly GCA_963837015.1. Taxonomy (GTDB): domain Bacteria; phylum Acidobacteriota; class Terriglobia; order Terriglobales; family Acidobacteriaceae; genus JABDBE01. The sequence continues at coordinate 7,920 of CAWIMI010000043.1, forward strand.
GGTTCCGAATGCCGGATTCTTCGCGCTTCGTGCGATTTCAAATCCGTCGACGTGATCCTGTCGGGCAACCAGCAGGCCCGCTCCGCTGCATTGGTTCCAACCCGCGACGCGGTCTACTTTTCTTCTGACACGCCGCTCGAAACTAATCACATCTACCGTTTGGATCGACGTGGAACTCTCTCCTCAGTATTAGCTCTGGCCAGTTCTTCGATCTACGGCTGTCGAGTGGGTAACGCGTTATTTTTCTCGGCCATGGTTGAACCGAGCGTTGTCAACTGCGACCGTCGTGTGTTGCTGTACGGTAGTGCAGACGGGGATCTCTGGAAAACCATACTCGAACGTAAGAAAGACCGCTGGCCGATGGGGCTATTTCAATATGGCAACGCTTTCATGCCGGACGGCATAAACAGTACAAACCTGCTGGCCGTGACGACTATCGCTGTCGAACCCGCCGACCTCGAAACCAGCATCTGGCGCATATAAATTGGTCGGAAGTGGTCCACAGGGGGAATCCCGCACGTCACCAGCGACGTGCTCGTCTCATGCTAATGTCCCTTTGTGAGTAGGCTGCAATATTACCGGCGAATCTTCAGCGCTTATCTTGTCCCGGGGAAGAGCCATCTCACCTTTTGGTATGAGACACCCGAGGAAAACCCCGGTGCGAGCGTTCATCACCTTGGTGAATACTACATGTCCTTCGCCGAGAAAGCGGACTACCCAGGGCATCACGACTCGACTGGCATTCCGATGCTCGATTACCGCGGCAAGATTGGACTGCAGCACAACCCCATCGCGATTGCGCAGTGGGGATTGGGTAATTACAACCGATTTTCACAAAACCGGAATCTGGAAAGCAGAAAGAAACTCCTTGCCGCCAGTGACTGGCTTTGCGACCATCTTGAGCAAAACTCACATGGATTGTGGGTATGGAATCACCATTTCGACTGGGAATATCGTTCGCGGTTGAAGGCTCCGTGGTACTCCGCGCTAGCACAGGGCCAAGGGATTTCTTTGTTGGTGCGGGCATATCGCGAAAGTGGTGTCACAACGTATTTTGATGCCGCGAATCGTGCCTTTGCCAGCTTCACGCGATCGACCGGTGAAGGCGGAGTAGCCTTCACTGACGCGCATAGCAAACTCTGGTTCGAGGAATACATTGTCACACCGCCGACGCACATTCTTAACGGCTTCATCTGGGCGGCATGGGGTGTTCACGACTATTTTCTTGCGACGCAAAGCAGGACTGCCCGAGATTTATTCAATCAGGCCGTAATCACAATGCGTGCCAACCTCGATCGCTACGATCTCGGTTTCTGGTCACTCTATGAACAATCGGGTACGTTACTTCCCATGGTGGCCAGTCCCTTTTACCATCGCCTGCACGTCGTTCAGTTGCGGGTAATGTATCGGCTCACCGGAGACGAGGCATTCTCTCGATACGCCGATAAATGGGAAACTTACGCGCGTAGCTGCGCCAAACGCACTCGCGCCCTCTGTTACAAAAGCGCTTTCAAGCTTTGCTACTACTAGAAAATCATGAAGATTCTCTACGTGTCGCAATATTTTCCACCTGAGATGGGCGCCCCCGCCGGCCGGGCCGCCGAGCTGTCGCGGTTATGGGCAGAGGATGGCCATGAGGTCACGGTTCTGACCGGGTTCCCCAACCACCCGACCGGAATTGTGCCAGCTGAATATCGTGGCAAGTTTCGCCGCTTGGTGGCGCGTGAGACCTACCACGACGTCAACGTCGTGCGCACCTGGCTGTTTCCGTTTCCTAATCGCAAAGTGCATGAGCGCATCTTGAATTACACTTCGTTTTGCGTCTCTTCGGCCACCACCGGTCTGTTCCTCCATCAGCCTGACGTTGTAATCGCTACTTCACCACAACTGCTGGTCGGACTTTCGGGCTGGTGGCTGGCGCGCTGCAATGGTGTGCCATTTGTCTTCGAGGTTCGAGATCTCTGGCCCGAGTCTCTGGCTGCGGTCGGCGTCGGTAGCCATAATTCGATACTCCACCGTGCACTGGCGAAGATCGCGGGATTCCTGTATCGCAGCTGCGAGCGTCTCGTCGTCGTTTCTCCAGCCTTCAAGGAATACTTGATCAAACACTGGCGAGTTCCCGAAGAAAAGATCTCCGTGGTGGAGAACGGTGTCGAGACCAGCCAGTTCAGCAGGCTAACTCCCAACCTCGCTGTAAGACGTGCGCTGAGGACAGAAGACAAATTCGTCGCCTCCTATATTGGCACCATGGGCAACGCGCACGGTTTGGAAACGATGCTGGAGGCGGCGGCCCTCCTGCGCGACAGAGCGCCTAGAGTTTTGTTTCTGATCGTCGGCGAGGGTGCCGAGAAAGCACGCATTGTTTCCTTGGCCCGTTCTCGGGGACTTACAAACGTGCGGTTCGTCGGTCAGCAACCGCGGGAGAAAATTCCGGCATACATCACTGCATCGGACGCATGTCTCGTGCTGCTCAAGAGGTCAGAGCTTTTCAAGACTGTCCTCCCCACCAAGATGCTGGAGTTCATGTCCTGCGCTCGCGCCGTAATTCTCGGCGTCGATGGGCATGCGCGCAAGGTGATGGAGCAAGCAAACGCAGGGATTTTCGTCACGCCCGAAGATCCCGTGGCCCTGGCGGATGCAGTCATGCTTCTTGCTGCAGATCCGGCCCTGCGCGAGTCCCTGGGCCGCAATGGCCGCCAGCATGTCCTTCAGTATTTTTCCCGCCAGCAAACGGCCCGGATATACCTTGACCTATTGCAGGATTTGTTGGAAAGAGATCAAGGCTGCGCCACGGTGGCAGCAGCTTAATGCATGCCGACGCGTCCTCGCCCACGGGGGCGCCACTTGAGTTTCCACCGCTCTAATGAGGCACAACTTTTTTAAGGAATGGCCACGATGCTGGCAGCGGTCGCGGCCTGCATCGCGGCTTCCATCGCACGGCCGGCGATGACCTTACCCGTGCTGGTAGGAATAAAAAGAATATCGTCGGCTTGCATCTTGACGTCTGGGGCTTTGGCCCGCAGGATCTTTTTCAGTTCCACGGGAGTTTCGCTGAGCCCGTCCGACCCTCTGTGGATGATCCTGGCCCCGCCAAGATTTGCCGTGCGAGTCGTCCCACCTGCCAGAGCGATCGCCTGGAGCACCGTCAAGTGCCCGCTATCCATGAGAAATCCACTCGGTCTTCCGACATCTCCCACCACGTAAACCAGATCGGCCTTGTGCACGATGATCGTGTCTCCGGGCAAAACAGGGACGTTACTCTCCGGATCGTCAGTTACATTGCGGGTCAGTGGAACGGAGATCGGTTTGTCAGGCTGATCGCGATGTGTAATTGCGATGCTCCGGCCAGCTTTCTCCGTGAATCCTCCCGCTGCAGAGATCAGATCGAACAGGCGTTGCTGTCCCGGCACCGGATAAACGCCCGGCCTCGCAACCTCGCCCAATACGCTCGCGCCTTGCGAAGCATACTGATCCACAAACAATGTGACATGGGGGTTTTTCACGAAACCACCGTCGGAAAGGCGTTTCTGCACCAGTCCCTCCGCCTCTTCTGCGGTTAAGCCGGCGACGTGAACATAGTCGATGAGCGGCAGATAAATGTCACCTTTAGTACTCACGCGCGCCTTGGTAGTCAGTTCTGGAACGTTGTAAACTCCGACTTCGACCAAGTCCCCCGACTCAAGTCTCAGCATAGAGCTTGAGTGGTTCGTCGCTCCTTGATCGGGCTGCCTGGAATATGCAGAGGGAATCTCTGACGAGGTTACATGGGCGTTATCCGTGGTCTGTGTCAACGTCGTTTTCTGCTGACCCGGAACGCCCGGTGCAAATGCCGTTAGCAATAGAGACGGAAAGAACCACCGACAAACAAACTTCACCGCACTGCATCGCATGAGCGATGTCGAAAAATCCATTGCCATTTTTGAAAAGTCTAGCACAGCCAAGACCAGTGACAGACCAGCGTTCTGGCCCAGTGCTTAGATCGCAAACAGGGCAAGTGGAAACTCGCCGATGACATTCTCAGACTCGCGTGAGCGTACCAAGACAGAGAATAGTGGCGCGACGTTGATGGTTGTAGGATCGCGAGAGTGATACAGTTGGCGCGGCAGGTTCCAGGAAATGTTCAACTTCGATAGAGGGGTTAGTTGATACTTTTCTACCTCGGGATATTTGCAGGCTCGTTGCTGCTTTCGTTTGTGTTGACGAAGTACGTGCGTGATCTGGCGAACGCGCGTGGATGGGTAGCAGCGCCGGCTTTGGATCGCCACCTGCACAGCCGTCCTCTTCCGCGATTCGGCGGCGTTGCTATCTTTCTCTCTTTTCTGCTGACGTTTGCGATGGCTTTGCCAGCGAATTGGCATCACCTCGCAAGATTCGGACTCTCATTCAGAACTCTCCTTACGATACTGTTGCCTGGTTGTCTGATCTTTGCACTTGGCGTTTATGACGATATCCATGCAGTCAGCCCATTCGTGAAACTTGCGGTGCAAGCTGTGGCCGGCGCGATGCTGTTTGCCGGCGGTCTTCGCATTTTCGACTTGCCCGTACTGTTTGGCAGTCACCGTTTTCCCTGGTTCGTGGGCCTTCCAATCACAGTTCTGTGGGTTCTCGCTATCACGAACGCCTTTAACCTCATCGACGGACTCGATGGGCTAGCCGCCGGGTCCGCCCTGTTTTCCACGATGGTTGTATTCGCGGTTGCCCTGGTTTCAGGTTCGTCTCTGGTTTCGCTGATGGCCCTGGCGCTGGCGGGCTCGATTCTTGGCTTTCTTCGTTTCAATTTCAGCCCCGCGACTATTTTCTTGGGCGATTGCGGAAGTCTATTCATCGGATTCATGTTGAGCGCCCTTGCTCTCCAAGGCGCGCAAAAAGCCCCGACCATCATTGCGGTAGCGATCCCAGTAGTTTCCTTCGGCCTTCCAATCCTGGAAACTGCACTCTCCATCGTCCGGCGTTTTCTGGGTGGGCGGCCGGTTTTTACTGCGGATCGCGAGCACATCCATCACAAACTTTTGCAGCGCGGGCTTTCGCATCGGCAGGTCGTGATTACTCTCTATGCCGTCTCCGCTTTGTTCGCGCTACTCAGCCTTTTCTTGCTGTGGCCGACTGGCGATATGCTCGGTTTGGTCCTCGCGGTTTTAGGCACTGGAGTATGGATCGGTGTACAGCATCTCGGCTATGTGGAGTTTGGCGAACTGCGTCGCGTGGCGCATCGCTCTATCGAGCGCCAGATTCTGATCAACAATCTCGCCATTCGCAGAGCCACAGAGGAACTGAAGGTCACTCGAGACTACGCGCAACTTTGCCGTATCCTGGTGGCCGCGCTCTCGGGAAATGACTTCGACGCCTTCGACTTGCGATTGCACTCCCAATCCGCCGAACTCCCCTCCATCAACGGATTGCGTGTCATCGACCGCTGGGGAGAGACGCCGTTCTTACGCTGGACCAAGCCCGGCAGCCATTTTGCCCAGGAACTGACCAGCTCCTGGTGCCTGACTCTTGATCTGGTAACCACCAGAAACGACCGCTGCGGCTCCATGACCGTTTACCGTCTCTACACCGATCGTGAACTGCAGTTTGACATCAACCTGCTGACGTCGGTGTTTCCGGTTGCATTGGCGGACGCCTTGGATCGCGCCGTGAGTCCTGCGCTCGAAGTCATGCCCGCCGCTGATCAGCGTTCGGGATTGGTCGCGGCGCAAGCCAGCTGAGGCGAGGGGCATGTCACAATGCGCATAGCCGTATTGATCTTCTTTCTCTTTGCAGCAATCTGGACTCGCTTATTTGTGCGCATATTTCGTCTTTTATGTGTCGGACCCTCAGGAAAAAGAGCTTCTCGCTCTCCGCGTGATCTGCTTGAGCGTAGCTGCATGGCTGATTATAGGAATCGTCAACTCTTACATACGATAGTGACGCTTCTTTAACTATTCCGCCTCCGTTTATCCACAGGCCTGAACCAGTCCGGTCACTTCTGAATCCTGGACGTCCCATGTATTTTTCTCCATTCACCCGCCTAGAAAAACTCGCGGAGGAATTCCAAAAAATGAAAGAGAAGCTCACCGGGCAGGACATCAGCTTTCTCACTTTGCAGACCGCTGTGTTTTGTGTCGAATGTGAGTTGATCAGCAAGAACAACACTCCCTACTGCATGGCCTGCGGCTCTCGTGCAGTGCTGAGCTTGTCGCGAGTTCTCGGCGGATCTTTGCGCGGACAGCAGACGGCTCACCTGATCGCCGACGCCGAATTGGATCGTCTGGTACGCGAACTGCTTCGCACCGTCCCAGCGTCATCCTCTGAAAACCGCATTCCCGCGTCGTTCGCTACACTCGCTCCGTCGCGCAGCCATGCTCGATCCATGGGCTCGCACGCAGTTCACAGCATGGTGCATGTTTCGCGCAATGAACTGGATATTCATCCCGGCGAAATTGATCTTGAGCCCGCCATCAGCGTGATTGCGGAACGTGCCCAGTCTCTGACCGGCGCCACCGGAGCCGCTATCGCCTTGCGACACGGAGACGAAATCATCTGTCGCGCGCGCACCGGCCGGACCGCACCCGATCTCGGAGTGCGCCTGCAAACCGACTCCGGCATCTCGGCGGACTGTGTCCGCACCGGCGAGGTCGTGCTCTGCCACGATGCCGAGCGCAACCCCCTGGTCGATCTGGCCAGTTGCCGCCGTCTCGGCGCCCGCTCCATTCTGGCTGCCCCGCTGCGCCATTTCCGCAAAACCCTGGGGGTATTCGAAGTCCTATCGGGCGCACCCCATGCCTTTGACCATCGCGACGTCGCCACCATGCAACTTCTTTCGAGCCTGATGGTCGCCGCCATTTCGCGCCTCTCCAGTATTCAGCCGCTCAGTCAGCGCCAGTCTGCTTGAGAATCAGAGTCTTCGCCACCAAAACAGAATTTGGATCTAACAGGTGAACGACGGCTCAAGGACACTGCCCCGTCGGCATTCCTGTGAATATCTGGCGCCCAGAGCCAGACTGGTCTACTGGCGCGGTGTTTTGTCAGTTGACCTGATTGGGGATTTCGTACTAAGGTGGGCGTACACCGGAAAGGAGGTGGTCGAATGACAAGTTCTGATTGTAGTAACTGTAGTAGGAGTCTAAGACCAGGTGAGGTGGCTGAGACTTAGAGCGGGTTGCTCTAAGCGGGGCTGCTCGGCGCTCACGCCAAGCAGCTACAGTCCGCACACTAACCGGTGAGTTTGGATTTAATCCACCCGGCGTGAGGTCGCGCCGGGACCCGGAGTTGCCGTAGAGGCCACGTAGAGTGACCACCTCTTGGTCAATCCCAAACAGTCCACCGGGCGGCCCGCGCCTTCGTAAGCGCGGGCCGTTCTGTTTTCTAGGGACGCCTTTCGCTTAGGAAGTGATCCACGGACAGGGCGCCCGACCCCTTGATGACAATCGCCAGTCCGGTGGCGAGGGCGAGAAGGTGGTATTCGAAGCCCTCGCCTTTCTGAGTACCCGTCCAGTTCATGAAGAATCCATTCGCCGCATGCACCATCGCCACGGCCACCAGCATGTTGCACATGATTCCGAAGGCCGCAATGCGCCCGAGGAATCCAACGATGAGCCCCAACCCACCGAAGAATTCGGCGCAGATGGCGAGAAAGGCGAAGGGTGCCGGGATTCCCATCTGGTGAGTGAAGAATCCCATCGTGCCGCTGAACCCGTATCCGCCAAACCAACCAAGCATTTTTTGGGCGCCGTGAGCGAAAAACACGCAGCCCATCGCCAGGCGAACGATGGTCAATGCGAAGTCATTGCTTGTGTTCACGATTCGTTGGAACATAGTCGCCTCGCTTTCGGAATTTGGAAAACACTATTTTGAGATCGAATCAACAGACGGTTCCACTGCTCGACTTCTCGAAACCCAACTGGATGACCTCGGCAGTGTCCTCTGCCAGAGAAAGCCTGCTAACTTCGGCGCGGCTAAACCAGCGCGCCTCCGCCGCATCGCCGGCCGCCTGAAGTTCTCCGGCAGTTCTCCGGCACAGAAAATCTATCAGCACGTAATGGTAGCGCGTGCGCTTGTCGGCATCGTTCAAAATGCGATCATATACGCCGAGCAACTCGCCAGTCTTGACGACGAGGCCTGTTTCCTCGAGAGCCTCGCGCACCGCCGCCTGCCGCAAGGTTTCTCCCATTTCCAGCACGCCACCAGGGATCGACCACTCGCCAACCAGGGGAGGATGTCCGCGCTTGACCAGCACGACGCGGTCACGCTCGATGATGATTGCACCCACACCCACCAGCGGCGCATCCGGATATTCGCGTTTCATAGTTCAGGAAATCGGTGCGAGCGATTCTAATGCAAGCATCGGCATTTAGCACTCAGCACTCAGCATTCAGCAAGAAGATCTTTGCAATTGTGCACATCGTTGTCCTTCGTGGTTAAAATGCCCTTGTGCCCTTAGAAGAGTACCAGCGCAAACGCCGCTTTGAGGAAACCCCGGAACCGCCAGCTAAGCTGGAGAAAAAATCCGGCCACCGTTTCGTAGTTCAGAAACATCGCGCCACCCGGCTGCACTACGATTTCCGGCTAGAGATGGAAGGCGTGCTGAAGTCTTGGGCCGTGCCCAAGGGTCCGTCGATGGACCCTGCCGACAAGCGGCTGGCCATGCAGGTGGAAGATCATCCCGTTTCTTACTTTGATTTTGAAGGCACGATTCCCGAAGGCAACTACGGCGCCGGTACGGTGATGGTGTGGGATCTGGGCACGTGGGAGCCGCTCTCGCCGCAAGCAGTGAAAGGAAAGTACGTGCCGGGAACCGAGACGGAAGCAGCGGACATGTTGAAGAAAGGCGATCTCAAGATTCGCCTGCACGGCGAGCGGCTCAAGGGTGACTTTGCCTTGGTTCACATCAAGGGGCGCCGCGCGGGGAGCAAAGGGACGGAGTGGCTGCTTATCAAGAAGCACGACGAGTATGCGGTAGAAGGTTATGACATCGAGCAATACGATAGCTCGGTGCTCAGCAAGCGGTCGATGGCGGAGATTGCCGGCGACGTGGATTCGGCCGAGTGGAAGAGCAGCCGTCCAGCTTCGCGGGGGAAAGTGAAAGCGCCGTGGCTGGCAGAGACGCTGGCCAAACTGGACAAGAAAGGCAAACAAGCCACAAAGGGCGGAAAGGAAGGCAAAGTAAAAAAAAACGACGTAGAAAAGGGCCGTCCTGACCGATCATCGGCGGAACCAAAGAGTAACAGCGTAACGGCGGCTTCGCGGCTGAAATCGCTGTCATCAGCCGTCAAAGATGCGCAAGGTGCCGTCCGAAAATCCATGCCCGCCGACGTGCATCCCATGCTGGCTACATCGGTCGAGAAACCTTTTGACGATTCGGAGTGGTTATTCGAAATCAAATGGGACGGCTATCGCGCGGTTTCGTTTGTCCAGAATGGCAAAGTTCGTCTGGTTTCGCGGAACCAGAACGATCTCACTGGCGAGTTTCCTGAGCTCCGTGACTTATCCGCATCCATCAACCGGGAAAATGCGGTGCTTGATGGCGAGATTGTCGCGCTCGACGATCAAGGCCGTGCTTCCTTCAGCCTGATGCAACAGCGTACCGGCATTCGTAAAGGCGGGCGGCGAACTGGCGCGCGGCGCGAGTTGCGAGTAGTGTATTACATCTTTGATCTGATCTATCTCGATGGCTATGACCTGCACCGGGTTGCACTCGAGGAGCGCAAGCAAATTCTCTCGCAAATCATCTCTCCCGGCGAACTGGTTCGCTACTCCGATCATTTCCCGCAGGGCATGGCTCTCTTCGAGGTGGCGCGGAAAAAAGGTTTGGAAGGGATTCTCGCGAAAAAGCGCGCCAGCCACTACGAAGAACGCCGCAGCCGCGAGTGGCTAAAAATCAAGGTTACGCAAACGGTCGATTGCGCCATCGGCGGCTACACCGACCCCGAGGGCAGCCGTCAATACTTCGGCTCGATCGTCCTTGGGCTCTATGACAAACAAGGCCGGCTCATTCACGTGGGACAGGCCGGAACTGGATTCAACCAGGCAATGCTAAAGGAAATCTGGGAGATCTTGAAAAAGCTGGAAACCAATCGCAATCCGTTTGACGGGGATGTCGACGCGGCCCGGGTGCACTGGGTGAAGCCGGAACGAGTAGCCGAGATCAAGTTTACCGAGTGGACGCATGCAACGGTGGAAGGTGGAATGAAATTGCGAGCACCGGTTTTTCTGGGTTTGCGTGAGGATAAAGACCCGAAGGAGTGCACGTTCGCAGATCAAGTCGGAGCTGATCCTACCGGGTAAAACAGCTGCGCTTTGCATCGCTCGGCTGCCCAGATGAGGCGTCCAGAGAATCGCCAGCTATTTAATATCCTTCATAGGCAACAGCGAACCGTAATCGTGGCCTGTGGTTGGCTCGACCGCGCGCGCTACCACTCCATCAAAGGCGTCGCGCAGTTCCGGATATTTTGCCACTAGAGCTTTCATCACTGCGGTATTGTCCTGAAAAGTCTGTGCGGTATTCGAAACATCCGCGCACTGATACTTGACTACCAGATCCAGATCCTGTCCCACAGCCAGCGGGAACAACGCGGTCAGCCGTTCCGTTTTTCCTCCCGTCGCCAGTTCCACGGTACTCCCGCCAGTGGGAAGATCCGCGGGCTTTACCGCCTCCGACTCGTCGGCCAGCTTGTCGGTCAACTGGGTATACATGAAGGGCACGGGGACGGCGAGATCGCGGGCTTCAATGTAATAGAGCCACGCGTTGCGGTTTTGACCCTTGGCCTTGAAGGCGCCGGCATGTTCGGCGAACCACGACGAATCGTGCCCTGCGATTTGGGTTTCTTTGACATAAAGGCCGCCAATCTTCCAATCCTTGCCCTCTTGTTGCATCACGAACGATACCGTGTGGGGCTGTTTGGCGTTTGGAACATCCAAAATCACGACGGCGTAGGTTCCCGGAGGCAAGTTTGGAATCACGAATACCGCGCTGTCCGCCGTTTGCCCGCTCTTGCCAAATACGCCGCACAAAAACTCGGCGCGTTCGAGCGGGGCCGTCCCCTCGGCCTTCAATAAGAACGGTGCACGCGGAGTGGCCTGCGCTCCTGCAAAGTTCGCCTGATTATCCTTTACAGCAGTCTCGATGCCGGAGAAATCCGATGCCACACTCGCAATCGAATTTTGTCGCAAGGCCGCGGAATCTCCACGAGCTGCCATGTCGAAATAACGCTTCGCGGTATCGACGAGGGCAGACCGCGTGGGCGCGTCCATATCATTTGCGGTAAAACAGGTTTGGGCGCGAGCCAATCCAGCGCACAGAATCAGCGGGATTACGCACAAGCTCATCCCGGTACGAAGTGACCGTTTGCGACGCGTCCCCATGTATGTCCCTATTCTACGACGCGCCCCCCTGGAATTTCTCCTCGAACCTATTGCTGGATCGATCGGCTTCAATTGTGCCCGCTCCCCCCCTGTGGTACCGTCCCTGTGATTCCCACTTCTCGGGGAAAGGAAATACTCATGGCTTGGATTATTTTGGGCGTTCTGGTGGTCATCGCCTTTGCGCTGGTTGGGATGTATAACAGCCTCGTGCAGTTGCGTATTCGCTGCGATTCGGCCTGGTCCGACATTGACGTGCAGCTCAAACGCCGCCATGACCTGATTCCAAACCTGGTGGAAACGGTTAAAGGTTATGCGGCTCACGAAAAAGGAACGTTTGAGAATATCGCGAAATTTCGCTCGCAGGCTATGCAGGCGAGTTCACCCGCCGACAAGGCTGCCGCGGAGAACCAGCTTACCGGCGCTCTGAAGAGCCTGTTCGCGGTGGCCGAGAATTATCCGCAGCTAAAAGCCTCTGAGGAATTCACCCAATTGCAGAGTTCGTTGAGTCAGACTGAGGACACAATCCAAAATGCGCGCCGCTATTACAACGCGGTAGTGCGCGACCTGAATACGAAAATCCAATCCTTCCCGACTAATATTCTGGCCGGCATGTTCGGCTTCCAGGCCCGGCAATTCTTTGAAGCGGACGCCGGCGACCGCGAAACCGTGGCAGTGAAGTTCTAGGCGGGGAGAGCATGGTCAAGCTGGTTTATTGCATCAGCAGGAGGGCAGGCCTTACGGATGAGGAATTCTTTCAATACTGGGAGAATGTTCACGGCCCTCTCGGCGCCCGAATTCCCCGCCTTCGCAAATTGGTCCAAAGTCGCCGCGTGACCGTTCCCTCTGATAGGCATCGGCCCGACTACGACGGCATGGCCGAACTCTGGTTTGACAATGTGGACGATTTGCTGGCGGCCCGGCAGTCCCCGGAATGGAAAGCATCGAGTGAAGACGAAGCGAACTTCATTGACCACAGTAGAGTTGCTTATTTCGTCTCGGAAGAGCGGGTTATCTTGGACAGCACGAAATGATAACTCGCGGACGAAAAGCCTCCCTGTCGTTGTCATCCCGAGGGAAGCGAGGGATCTGCAGTTCTTGGCACGCCCGGCAGAATGCTGATTCCTCAGCGCTTTCGCTCATCGGAATGACAAAGGATGGGTTCGCTGGACGTTTGAGACGCAGCAAGCTGCGTCTCTACAGAACCGGCCTTCTCTGTATCTTGCTAATCATCCTCGCCTCTCCTCTATTCGCTCGCAGCTGGCGGATCGCTGATTTCAACGACACAATCTCTGTTCACGAAGATGGCTCGGCAGCTGTCCACGAGCGTATTTCACTCGCGTTTGAAGGCGAGTGGCACGGCATTCACCGCTTCATCCCTGTCGAATATCCGGGAGCGCGAGGGACAAACTACACGCTGTTCTTGAACGTCAACGCTGTAACCGACGGCAACGGCAACAAGCTGAAGTACGAATCCTCCACCGCGAACGGCTTTCGCGATCTGAAGATTTTCGTCCCCGACGCCGTCGATGCTATCTGCACGGTTGAGATCGACTACACGGTTCGCAACGGCACGCGTTTCTTCGAGGATCACGACGAGTTTTACTGGAACGTGACCGGCAACGATTGGCCGGTGCCCATGGATCATGCTTCCGCGCTCGTCAGCTTCCCGAGTTCGGCCGCCGGATCGCTGCGTGCCCAGGCTTTCACTGGCGATTACGGCTCAGCCGAACGCAATGCCAGCGCTGAAGTGAGAGGTTCTGAAGTTTCGTTCGAGACTAACAACCCGCTGCCTATGCGTGGAGGGATGACCATCGACATCTTCATTCCCAAAGGCATTCTCAAAGAACCCGGTGCATTCACCCAGTTCTTCTGGTTTGTCGGCAGCAATCCCGTCGTCTTCCTACCTTTCTGGGCCTTTGCCGTGATGTTCACCCTATGGTGGTACAAGGGACGCGATCCCGATCCCGGCCTTTCCGTGGCTCCCATGTACGAACCGCCCGCTGGCTTAACTCCGGCCGAGGCTGGCACGTTGCTCGACGACACGATTCATCCCCGCGACATTACTTGCACGCTCGTCGATCTGGCGGTTCGTGGTTACGTCAAAATCGAGGAGGTCGATGACAAGGGCTTAGTCTTTCATCACAAGGACTATGTATTTCATTTGCTGAAGCCGAGAGATGAGTGGGGCAAACTGGCGCCACATGAACGCGTTATGCTGGAGAATGTTTTTGGGATTAACTCCGAGACTCGGCTCTCCAGCCTGAAAAACCGTTTCTACATGGCACTGCCCGCGATCCAGGCAGACATCAAGTCCGCGCTAAAAACCAAGGGCATGTATCTGCTCGATCCCGACTCGGCCAACGGATACAGCATTGCGGCGATCGTGCTCGTGGTCGCACCGTTCGCCATCGCCTACTTTGCGGGTTCCAGCATTTTCAACTCAATTGTGCTCCTGATTGCCTGTGGACTCATTTCTGCGATTGTCTGGTGGCTGTTTGCGCGCCAAATGACCGCCAAAACCGTGCAGGGCGGACGCACTCGCGTCGCAGTTCTGGGTTTTCAGGAATTCATGAACCGCGTGGACGCAGACCGGCTCAAGCGCATGCCGCCGGACACATTCGAAAAGTATCTTCCTTACGCCATGGCGCTCGGTGTCGAGCATCAGTGGGCCCAGGCGTTCGCCGGAATCGTGCAGGATCCTCCCACCTGGTATGTCCCGTCCAATGGCGGCCTGGGATTTAATCCAATCTTCTTTTCCAACTCGATGCACAGCATGGCCATGGACATGCATCAGGTCTTCGTGTCGGCTCCGCGTGCCAATTCAACTGGATCAGGTTGGAGTGGCGGAGGAGGCGGAGGCGGTTTTTCAGGCGGCGGCTTCGGCGGCGGTGGCGGCAGCGCCTTCTAAAATCTGATTCCAGCTGGATCAGATTCGTGCGTTGCCTCCTTTGTGTCCTTTGTGGTTCCAGCATTTGTACTTCGTCAACCACAAAGGACACAAAGGAACACAAAGGAAAGCTTAGGAGCGAGAACGCCGCGGCAGACGCGGGGCGATGGCGTAGTTGAGTTGGACGAGCACGATGAATGCGATGCTCCAGTAAGTGCTGACTATGCAGAGTAACGCACCAAAGGCGTACAGCGCCTGCCCGATCGCGATGCGATTCTTGATCGCAACCGGTACCTCGGGCGGCAGGTCGGCTTTCACCAGTTTCTTTTCTATGGCACACATCCAGCTCAGGTAGAGGGTCGAGCCTAGAAGCAGAATGTTCAGCCAGTACGCGATCAGCGCCAGGCGATAGGCGGGGAACTCGGCCAGGAGCATGGTCGAGAACGGGGTAATTGAAACCGTGAACAGAAATAGAATGTGAATCCACGAAAGACTGCGGTCGGAGCGCGAAAGGTGGTTGAGCTGGGTCTGCTGACCGACCCAGAAAATGCCCAGCGTCAGGAAACTCATCATGTACATCACGAGCCGGGGAGAGAGAGCGACCAGGGCGTGCCACAGGTCGTGCTCGTTGTGTACGGCCTCCGCCGCCGGCACGTGCAGGTCCAGTACCAGCAACGTCATGGCGACGGCAAATATGCCATCGCTGAGGGCCGCGAGGCGTTCCGCGCTTTGGCCCGCAATCTGGTTGTAGGACGTAGGCATCGGCAGCGAGTTTAGCAGTCTCGGGTCCTGGGCATCCCGGATTAGGTCGTCGAGGATCTAAATCCCCCAGACGTCGGCAGCCCATCCCGCAAGCGCGCCGAAGATGAGGCCGGTTCCCAAGATCCCGATGTACGCTTTCAAGGCGAACGCATCCGGAAGGCTGATCAGCAAACCCACAATGGCGCCAGCCAGTACCGGATGCACGCGCAGCGAGACGTTTGCGGCCAGCAACCCGATCGCCAAGCGGCTGGAGAAAGCTTGCAACAGCATGCCAGTGTTTCGGTCGGGATGGTTGCCGAAAACGGTCATCAACACATCAATCACGCCGAAGGCGATGCCGCACAGTATTCCGAGGGCGATTCGATTCATGCCAAGCTTGTACATCCGAATGCCTCACGCCGCAACTCGGCGCGATCAATAGGCCATTCCCGTGGCAGAGAAAAGGGGCCCGGACGTCTTGCCTTCGGCGGCTGCTTTCAATCGGTACATCAGCTCTCCCCAGGTGGTCGTACAAGCCACAAAATAATCCGTCTCGGCACGCCAATCCATGTGGGAGAACCGCAGCAGGGTGCGAGTTTCCTTCTGGGGCAGCAGATCGAAAAGCAGATGGGTACCGTTCCATTCGTCGCCGGATTGAACCGCCCACTCGGCGTAGTTGGGCTCGACAATCCGGAACGGATGCAATTCGTAGACCGTGGCGCGATTGAAAAAGCCAAGCATGACAATATCGCGGGGAACGTCTTCGCTTACGTCCGCTGCCCACCATTGTTTGAACCCGCGGCCGGAACTGATAAGCGGAAAAATTCGTTCGGGTGAAGCCTCAATTGGAATCGAGTGTTTGATTGTTGGCATGGTTTGCGTGTACCTTGTCAGTCCCTTTTCCTAAGGGCTTCGTCCAGCGGGACCAACGAATAACGATAGTTAAGCCTCCGAAAGATCCTCGCCGGACTGATTCGGTGGGATTATAGCGGTGACCGTGACACGCGGTTGTCAAAACTGCGCCTGTCGCCTTCGGCGATCAATGTAACGGTAGTGCGGCTCCTGTCATCTAATTTTGGCAGAAGGAAAGAGAAATATGAAACGAGGGCTGACGGGGCTACTCGGAGTAGGCCTTGGTGGGAACGGACTCTGGATGACCTTTCGCCCCCAGAGTTGGTATGCCACGATTCCCGGGGTGGTCGAAACCGGTCCTGCCAATTTCCATTTCATACGCGATATTGGCTGCGCTTATGCGGTTGTCGGCGTAAGTTTGTTGTGGCTGGCTAAAGCTCCGAGGTTGGCCTGGCCCGCGACGCTTGCGGGCGGCACGTTCCTGGCTCTGCACGCTCTGGTTCACTTGTCGGACACTACGGCCGGTCGTGAAACCTCACGTCAACTTTTAGCTGATCTGCCCGCGGTGGTTCTGCCGGCTTTTCTCGTGTTATGGCTGGTGTGGCTTGCACGACGCGAATCGAAGGAGGGATAGAGCATGCTGGGATGGTTGGTAAGACGGCAGATGGCAAAATTTGAGCGGGATTTTGATTACGATCTGAGCTATGCGCGAGATATCTACGATGCGAGTCCGCGTGCGTTTTTTCGATTCTCACGCATCTCCGGGGTCGCCGCACACCGCGAGGAAGTGCCCCGCGAGGCCTGGTTTGCCGCGAAGATTGCGGCCACTCTTGCCGAGGACTGCGGCCCGTGTACCCAGTTGGTAGTCACCATGGCCGAGCACGAGGGGGTGAGACCGGATGCGTTGCGTGCGATTCTGGCCGGGGACGAAGCGGCGATGCCTCCGGATGCCGCCCTCGGCTTTCGATTCGCGAGGTCGGTTCTCGAGCACGATATTGCGGAAGGAGACCGGCTTCGCAGCAAGGTTGTATCCCGGTGGGGGAAGGGTTTGGTCTCTCTGGCACTTACCATCGCCGCCTCCCGTGTGTTTCCCTCCGTGAAGTACGCCCTCGGCCATGGACACGCCTGCGCCCGGGTGAGCGTTGCGGGCGCGGATACTCGCGTTAACAGGCAAACGAGCACAGTATAATTTGCAGCCAACCGCCCGCACAAAGCGACACCCCAAGGTGTAGGCGTTATCCGGTCGCCTCTTTTTAGCGACCGGAGGGCCAGGGGGAACCTAGTTTCTACCAAGGTTACGATGGTAACTCAGGCCTTTGACTGACGTGCCTTCCATGATATAAGGGCGAATAAGTAGAAATCAGCAGAAACTTGGAGTCTGTCAGGAGACCCAAAGTGGAGTTGGCTTTTGCACGCAAGGAAGGCCAGGAGCTAGGAGGACTTGTGTCCGAAGCGCGGACGGGAAAAAGGTTCCCCCTGGAACTGCCGATCAAGATCCATAAGGCAGACGAGGGTGGACAAGCGAGTGGAGTAACCGGAAATCTGAGCGCCGCCGGAGTTTACATTCGGGCGGACGCGGCGCTGGAAGTGGGCTCCAACGTGGAGTTCGAGATCGTTCTGCCGCCCGAGGTCACCGGTGCCAAGGAAAACGTGACCGTGCAATGCAAGGGACGCGTGGTCCGCACCGACGAACCCGCCACTGGCGGCAGCAGTTCCGCGGAGGCCCGGGGCGTGGCCTGCGTGATCGATTCTTACGATTTTATTCGCCACCCGTAAACGGTTGTCTAGTTTTGTCTTCACTGGTAAAGAGGTGCTGAAGCGATGCTTAAATTGATTCTGGCCGACAATCAGGCAATCTTCCGCGCAGGAATCGCCAAAGTGCTGGCGGTTGAAGACGAGATGCGCATTGTGGCGCAGGCGCAAACCCAGGAACAGATGTTCATGGCGCTCGATAAGTTCCGGGCGGCCGTCCTGGTGATCGCGGGCGGCTTTCACGGCGACTTTCTGGCCGTACTGCAAGCCTCAAATAAAGCCAAGACTCGCGTAGTCGTGCTGGCCGACACCGGCGAAAGCACGCAACGCTACATGGCCGCCGGGGCCCACGGTGTCGTCTACCGCAACGTAACCAGCGCGGCGCTGGTCGACTGTGTGCGCAAGGTGGCTCGCGGCGAAACCTGGGTGCAGGACATTGCTGTCCCCAGCGAACTCACCGAAAACGACATGGTCGGTCTGCGGGTGCGCGATCGCCTGACGGCGAAAGAGTTGCGGATCGTCGCGCTTATCGTGCAAGGCTACAAGAACAAAGAAATCGCCACTCAACTCGGAACCACTGAGCAGGTGATCAAGAACTATCTGCGCAACGTGTATGACAAGATTGGAGTTTCTGATCGGCTGGAGCTGGCACTGTTCACGATTCACCACCGAATCCTGAACGAAGCTGCAGCAGCCACGGCCGCAGCCGCACCGCAGCAGGGGCAGGCCGTGCCGTCGTAGGCGTTCGCTTTGTGTTATGAGACTTGGGCCGCCCCGCGAGGGCGGCCTTTTAATTTCGCAATTGATCTGGCAGCTTACCGCTTTAACAATGCACTCTGAGGGAATCGAAATTGGACAATGCGGTTGTAACGAAAAGAGATTACCTTCTCAATTCAAATGACACGCTGCTCTCGTTGAACCTAGGACTATCGGTTGCAATTGGACTGCGAGTTTACCTCAGTCAATTTTCAACCGGGCGAAATAGGTTTGTCGACTTTTTCGCGAGACTTGCATACGGAATCAACAGCCTCTCTCGCCCCGTTCACGATCATGCGGGCGCAGACATTATCATCTTCGTCATATTTGCGGGATTTACCGTAGTCATCTTTCTACTATTACGTTTGATGGCATCAGGTGCTATCAGTCGTCCGATCTTGAGTATGGTTGAAGGCCTGGTTGCAATTGGAGCGCTTCCGACGTGTTGGCTCTATGTCGAAAGTGCGCTTGATCCGTTATCGTCCAGCGCCTGGCCCATTTGGTTTCTTTTTGCAGGGATCCCTTTGATTTGCGTCTACCTGTATGCGCGCGGCATGTGGCCCGTCCCGGATTGGGCGACTGTTTCTTTGCTCACTCTTTCTTGTGGCTTCTGGGGCTGGATGTTATCGCAACATATTGGAAACGACCCTTTCAGATTTGTATTTCCAATCGTAAGCCTGTGCTCCAGCATCGTCTGGGGGCTTCTCGTCAGCAGGAGACACGCTCAGGCATTGATGAAAGCAATGCCGAGACGAACGCCGACAGGATAGATAGGAGGGGCGGCCTCTTAGACGATCTTTTCCGCCACTGACTTGGCCTGTGTAAACAGATACAGATAATCGGGCCCGCCGGCTTTTGAGTCCGTACCGGACATGTTGAACCCGCCGAAAGGGTGCGCCCCGACCATCGCGCCGGTGCATTTGCGATTGATATAAAGGTTACCGACGTGGAACTCGCGAACCGCGCGATCGATTTTGTCCTGCGAACTGGTGTACACCGCGCCAGTAAGCCCGAACTCGGTGTCGTTGGCAATCTCAAGAGCATGCTCGAAGTTCTTTGATTTGATCACCGCCAGCACCGGGCCAAAGATTTCTTCCTGCTCGAGCTTTGACTTGGGCTTGATGTCGGCGATCACGGTCGGCTGGATGAAGTAGCCTTCGCCAGCATTCTTGGCGGGACCACCGCCAGTGATGAGACGACCGTCTTTCTTGCCATACTCGATGTACTCTAGGATCGACTTCATCGAACCCTCGTTGATCACCGCGCCCATGTTCGGATTCTCAGCGGGGTCACCGACCGTGATCTTTTCTACGCGAGCCTTGAGCTGGTCCAGGAACTTGTCGTAGATGCGTTCGTCAACAATGGCTCGCGAGCAGGCTGAACACTTCTGTCCCTGGAAACCGAATGCGGCCTGCGCAACACCCTCGACGGCAGCATCAAAATCTCCATCGGCATCAACGATGATCGCGTCCTTGCCCCCCATTTCGAGGACGGTGCGCTTGATCCAAAGCTGACCGGGAACTTTGTCCGCAGCTCGCTTGTGAATATCAAGGCCAACTTCACGCGAGCCCGTAAAAGCGATATAGCGCGTCTTGGGATGTGCAACCACGGCATTGCCGAAGCTCGCGCCAGCTCCCGGACAGAAGTTGACCACTCCATCGGGAATGCCGGCTTCTTCGACCAGTTCAATAAACTTCGCCGCAATGGTGGGTGAATCGCTCGATGGTTTCAGAATGACCGTATTGCCGGCGACGACCGAAGCCATCGTCATTCCGGCCATAATGGCGCAGGGAAAGTTCCACGGCGGAATTACGGCGCCGACACCCAATGGAATGTAGCGAAGAGAATCGTGCTCGCCGGGCATTTGTACATCCGGCTTCACTTTCGCAAGCCGCAACGCCTCACGGCTGTAATATTCGCAGAAATCAATGGTCTCGGCGATGTCAGCGTCGGCCTCTGCCCAGTTCTTGCTCACTTCGAAGACCAGCCAGGCACAGAACTCGAACTTGCGCTCACGCAGCAGATCGCCGACATGGAACAACAAGCTGGCACGCTCCTCGACCGTGGTCCGGCTCCAATGCTCCAAAGCCGCGAGCGCGGCCTGCATCGCCGGCTCCACGTGCTCTTTGCCCGCCTTCTGGTGCAGACCCACAATCTGCGACGGCTTGGCCGGGTTCAGCGATTTGATCTTGTCCTGCGTCTTGACCCGCTTGCCGCCGATGATCAGATCGTACTCGCGGCCAAGTTGGCCACGAACCTTATCGATCGCGGCACGCATCTTGCGCGCATTCTCGTCCTTGGTGAAATCGGTCAGCGGCTCATTAACGAAGGGGCCCTGATGAAGGCGAATCTGGGGTTGTGTAGGAGCTTCAACGGTTGCCATAAGTGCACCTCGAAAACTAATTGGATGCTGCGCGGGCAGGCTTAGAACCATCCAATTGTAGCACCGGCGAAAGAGCGCGTCAGAGCGTGATCCGCTCCTCAAGTTTCATGTCATTCCGAGGAGCGCAGCGACGAGGAATCTGATGTGCGCTGGGCACTCGACAATCCTGGCGTCTCTACGAACGACAGTGAGCAGAAGTCTGTCCGAAGCCGAGGGCCACGCCTATGCACGGATTGCGCTATTGGATCTTGCGGTTGGTAAGGGCTTTCAGCTCTTCGACGATCTGCTCCAACCGGCCACGGCGCTGGGCATGATTCTGCTGCGCCGGCAAGGTTCGTCTCTGCTGAGCATATTGCTCGTTGAGTCTCTGGATGTCACTGATCTCTGCCTTCAGCAGGTGAACACGGTTAAGGATCGCTTCTCTTCCATTTAGCAGCATGTATCTAGCATACCCTACATCCCGAAGATGCGCTGGACTTGTTGTGATGACTTTCGGCGTCAGCAGCCCGATTTGAGTACATCGTCTTTCGCGGCAAAAGCCCGTCAACTCGACGCCGGGTGGAACGACACCCAAATTACGGCACTTTCACCGAATCCTGAGTTTCGGCGGTCCGGAAGCTCATTTTGGCGGTGCGTTCCAGCTTATCCCAGGCAAAGCGCTGCCCTTCGATCGCACGCTTCACGGTCTTGAACAGCACGACGGAAAACAACTGGCGATAAGCAAAGCGTTGCAGCCAGACCTGGCTGAGCAGCCAGGCATCTTCGCGGGCTTCGGGCTGGCGGCGCTCCAAAGCGAAAGCGATGGCGGAAGTTATGAAATCAATAATCAGAAAAGCCGCAAAGAACAACACCAGGCGCTGGATGTCCGTCGGATCGGTCGAGTCCGGGTGGAAATGTTTTTGAATGAAATACCAAATCACGCCCACCGCGAACATAAGATCGATGAACGGGGACACCAGCGGCAACAAAATCTGGAATATAACGATATTGGGCAGAGCAACCCAGCCCAGCACTCCTTCGCGGGTGAAGGCAGCGCGGTGTTTCCATACCGACTGCAGAATCCCAAAAGACCAGCGGAAGCGCTGCCGCATCAAGCCGTTCGCATTAATGGGCGCTTCCGTATAAGCAAGCGCCAAATCTTCATACTCGACCCGGTAACCGTTTCGCAGCAGCGCCATGGTCAGGTCGGCGTCCTCGGCCACGGTGTCAGTGTGATATCCACCGGCTTCCCGGACCGCAGACGTCCTCCACGCCCCAATGGCTCCCGGCACCACACTGACGGCCCCGAGAACGTTCAACGCTCTCCGCTCAAAGTTCTGGCTGGTGATGTACTCAAGCGCCTGCCACCGGGTCCACAGGTTGACGCGATTTCCGACCTTGGCATTTCCTGCAACGGCGCCGACTTTGGGATTGAGGAAGTGAGGAACCAGCCTTGAGATTGCATTACGCGCGATGACGGTATCCGCGTCGATGCCCACGAAGATTTCCTCGTCGCGCAAATGCTCGAGGCCGAAGTTGAGAGCCTCGGCCTTGCCGGCATTCGGCTTAGTCAGAATGAGCACCCGCCCCGAAGCTTCTTCATCTGCGAAAGCTTGGCGTGCAATCTCCAAAGTGTTGTCGCTCGATCCGTCGTCAATCACAATTACGTGCAGGCCAGGATAATCCGACGCCAACACGGCACGCACCGTACGCTCGATCACCGTCTCTTCGTTATAGGCGGGAACGAGCACTGCGACGGCGGGCTGGTATGAAGTGTGTCCGGCCGGACTGACGTAACGCCGCTGCCGCAAGCGATCGAAAATCGCGAACGCTCCCACAAACAGCAGACGCCCAGTCATGAGCAGGTCGCCAAGAAAGAAGATCCAAACGATCGAGTGGGTGGTGAAGTCCCAAAGCGCGAAACTTACCCGATCCAGGCGCGCCGCCCAGCGCTCATTGGCTGGAATTGCGGGCATCACATTGGCCTTGGTCTTGCCGATCAACTCATAAAGCGGGACGATCTCATCCCCTTTCGCCCGCACTCCCTGAATGATCATGGGCAATGCGCGGACGGTCTCTCGTCGGTCTCCGCCGCCATCGTGCAGCAGAATCACGCTGCCACACAGCCGGTCCTTCGGATCACAGGGCGGGATGTGAGCCAGCACGTCAGCCGCGATCTGCTCAGCCGAGTGCCGCGGGTTGTCTTTCCAATCATTGGGGTCGATCTTGTTCCCCACGCTGATGTAGCCCATATCCTGCACAACTTCAAGCGGCCGGACCTGGTCTTCGGTATCCGGTTCCTGATCGATGGAATAAGGTGGACGAAAAAGGATGGTATGAATTCCCAGGCGGCTGGCAAAGAGCTGTTCGGTGAGATTCAACTCCAATTTCATGTAGCTACGCGAAAGATTGCTGATGTCGGGATGGGTAAAAGTGTGATTCCCAATCTCATGTCCGTCGCGATAAATGCGAGAGGTAACGCCACCAAAATTCTTGGCTTCGAGCCCAATCAGAAAGAACGTCGCCGAAGCATTCTCTTGCTTCAATACATCCAGGATTTTCGGAGTCCACTGGGGATCAGGCCCATCGTCGAAAGTGATGGCAACGGCTTTCGCATTGTAGCCGTAGCGCGCCACGCGGTAGGGCTCGGGCAGAGGATCGACGGTTTCATCCTCAATGATTCCCGAGGCGGGGTCCACGGTGATTTCGCGCTTGCCATTCGCCGGACGAGCTTCGATGCGCAGAATTTCGCCCTGACCCTCCATGTCGACGTCCTGGCCGGGGAGGACATCTTTCAACTTGTCGGGAGCTGCAGGCTCGCCTGGCACATCCCAAACCCGCCACAGGGACCGATCCTCAGCTCCTAACCGCCAGAGCGCGAAGGTTTCGATTCCCAGATGCTGGGCGGCCCGCATCTGGTTGAGCGCGGTCACTGCGTCCAGGAACCAGATGTCGTGCCGCCGGTTTTGCTCGTCCATGTAGCTGAAATGCGGATTGCTGCTGTCGCCGTCGAAGTCGATGTCTTCTTCTGAATCGCGCGCAGCCAGCCACGCCTCCTGCACCGAGACGTTGGTGTCGCGCACGTCGGGCGGCAACTTCCCGTGCTTCGGCTTCTGCACCCAGTCGTAGCCGTAATTGCCGATGGCGCAGATCAGCTTGTCCAGGGGAACGACTTTACGGGCGAATTCCAGGTTGGCGACAAACCAGTCTTGCGACGCGACTGGCCCGGAAGTACCTTCGGGGTAGTGCTCGTCATAATTCATCAGCACCACGCCATCCACCCGGCTGGCGACTGCGGGATAGTTGAAGTCCTCATTGTGAGGAGGCACGCTGACGTACAACTTCATGCCTTTGGCGTGCAGGTCGTCGGAGATTTCCTGCAGCAACGCCATGTACCCCGGTTGCGCTTTCGGAGCGATTTCTTCGAAGTCCACCATTAGGCCGCGATATTTGTCGGTGGCGAGGAATGCGGCTACCTGCTGCCGGAAGCGAGCGCGTGCCTCTGCATCATTCAGGAAGAATGTAATGTCGACCCAGCTCACGCCATCGGAATTGTTCACCATGGGGAACACTTCCATGCCCGTGTTTTCAGATTTCAGGAAGGGCATGACCTTGTCATCCACGGGATGAACAGCCGAGCCCTGAATCACATCGAAGTATTTATTGGTCTGATCATCGACCCCCTGCAGATGGCCGTCGTCGGTCAAAACGTGAAGCCAGTCGGGATAGAGCAGGTCGACTTGACGAGCATACTCACGCAGGGAAGCGAAGCTGGCCGCGTCCCACGGGGCATAGAACGCGGCGCGAACCCCTTCATCGGAATCGAACTTTCCCAGCGAAGGATTTGCCCCGGCTCTGTTATGCCCGCGGAGCGCGGCCTGCTTGCGCCGTCGTTCTCGCGCCTTCTCCTTTTCGTTTTCTTTCAACGCGTGATAGGGTTTTTTCTGCGTTGGCCAAATCAACTCCGGCAACTGTTCGCCACTCAAGGCGTTATAAATAAAGAAAACCACGAGCAGCATGACGCTGATGCCAAGTACGTCAAACAGACGCCGCAATCGCTTCCAGCGGGATTGTCGCGGATCGTAGAAAACCGGCTGTGCCATGGGTGAGTTAGTAAATCCATCCTATAGCTGCGGAGAAAGTCGGGTCAAACCTCGAAGGGCAGCTTTTGGCGATTAGCTGTTATATTGCCTCCGTGCGCGAACTGCTGCGCAAACATCCCCGATTTTTTCTGGTCGCGACCCTCGCCGGGATCGCGTTACGCCTTCTGTTCATTTTCCGCTTCCCTGGAGTCACGACCGACTCTTTCGTGTACGGCGACATCGCCAAGAACTGGCTGCAGCATGGCATTTACGGCCTGACCGGAATAAACGAAGTTTCCCCCACCTACATTCGGCTCCCTGGATATCCCGCCTTCCTGGCTGCGGTGTTTGCGATCTTCGGTATGGAACATTACCGGGCCGTTCTGGTGCTGCAGATGTTCGTGGACATTGGCACCTGCTTTCTCACCGCCGATCTCGCCCGCCGTTTGATTTCTCCCAGCGCTGCCAGAGTTGCCTATCTGTTGGCAGCGCTTTGTCCGTTTCTCGCCAATTATGCTGGCAATGCGCTCACCGAAACCCTGGAAGTATTCTTCACGGTTCTTGCGTTGGATCTGGCTCTGGTTGGACTCGATACACTACGGGACTCATCCGTGACGGTGTGGGTGGGATGCGGGTTGGCGATTGGCGCGGCAATCTTGCTGCGTCCAGATGGGGCATTGCTCCTGTTCGTGATCGAGGCATACCTTTTCTGGCAGTTGGTGCGGTCGTGGAGGGATCAGACGCCGATCAGAGTGTCCGTGCCAAAAATTCTTCGCGCCGGCTTGATTCTGGCGTTTGTCTCGCTCACCACCCTGCTCCCGTGGACGATCCGCAATCTGCGTACGTTCCATGAGTTCCAGCCACTCGCGCCACGCTATGCCAACGAAGAAAATACTTTTGTGCCGCTAGGATTCAATCGCTGGATGAGAACGTGGATCGTCGACTATGCCTCGGTCGAAGACATTTATTGGATGGTGCCGGGAAACCCTGCGGATCCCGAAAAACTTCCTTCGCGCGCTTTTGATTCACCCGCGCAGCGAGAGCAGACAACGCAGTTGTTGGCAGATTACAACGACACCCAGCACGTGACGCCCGATCTCGACGCCAGATTCGCGGCCCTCGCCGCAGAGCGTGTGCATCATTCTCGCTTGCGCTATTACATCGAGCTCCCGCTCCTGCGCATTGTCGATATGTGGCTTCGCCCGCGGACAGAGACTTTGCCGTCGGATACGCGATGGTGGAACTTCGACGACGATCCGGAATGGTTGGTTCTAACCATAGGCCTCGGCATCATCAATCTTGCGTACGTGGGCGCCGCGTTCGCTGGGCTATTGCGCGGACGCTTTGCGCCTCACCTCGGCCTCCTGCTGATGTTCGTAATCTTGCGATCTCTGTTCCTCGGCACTCTCGAGAATCCAGAAACGCGTTACACCCTTGAGTGTTATCCCGTGCTGATCGTTCTGGCCGCCGCCTTGTTGCAGGGCAAAGATCGCACTCCGCAGTTGACCGTTAGTCACGCCAGCGAGTAAATGCCGCTTGCAACACAAGTTTCAGCTTGCATTCTTGGGTCATAGCCTGCAAAATACCCGCCAACAAAAACATGCGTAGTTTTTCGTTTTAATAGCAGACTTGGGCTACCTTAGCCAAGAAGGAGATTCGTGATGCGGCACGTCTCTGCTTCATCGGTTAGACTTTTTGTCCTTAGCCTTTTGACATTTCTGATCGCGCTCGGTTCAAGCCCGGTTTACGCCCAACAGGCGACGGCCCAAATTGATGGAACGGTCAAGGATCCCTCGGGCGCCGTAATCTCCGGAGCGCAAATCTCACTTAGAAACACCAACACTAACAGTACCCGCAACACGAAAACCAACAAGGATGGCCTCTACCAGTTCACGCTGGTTCCCATCGGAACCTACGAGTTGAGCATTGTGCAGTCGGGCTTTGAGAAGTACGTGCGCAAGGGCATCACGCTTGAAATCAACCAGAACGCCCGCCTCGACGTGGCCTTGCAGGTCGGAGCTGTTAGCCAAGTTGTCGAGGTGCAAGGCGATGTTTCTCAGGTGGATACGGTCAGCGCGACCCTTGGCAAAGTCGAAACAACCGAACGCATCCTGCAGCTTCCGCTGGTAGACCGCGATACCCTGCAATTGGGCCTTCTCCAGGCGGGCGTCTTTGCTCCCGACCAGGATGACGGTTCGGCCAACCCGTTTTCGGTAAGCGGTCAGCGTTCGGAATCCATGACTTTTCTGCTCGATGGCGCCGACAACAACGACTTTCTCGGCAACAACATTGTGGTCAATCCCAACCCCGACGCCGTCGCGGAGTTCAAGATTCTCACCAACAATTACACTGCTGAGTACGGCCGCACGTCAGGTGGAATCGTCAATCAAGTCATTAAGTCGGGAACCAACGCAGTCCACGGAAGCGCGTTCGAATTTTTCCGCAACACTGCCTTGGATGCCAGCGACTACTTTCTGCAAGCCGTACCAGTGCTGAGGCGGAACTTGTACGGGGGAACTCTCGGCTTTCCCATCATCAAGAACAAGTTGTTCTTCTTCGGCTCCTATCAAGGTACGAGCCGCAGCGAAGGGCAGAACCCCGGCCCGATCCAGGTACTGAGCCCTGCCGAGCGGAACGGAGATTTCGGCGAACTGCTCGCGCAGGGCACTCAGTTGACGGATCCGACCACTGGCAATGATTATCCGAACAACCAGGTGCCGGTCGATCCAGTAATCAAAAATTACATCAACAACTATTTGCCGCTCCCCAATCGGCCGGGCAATACCTTCATCTCCGATCCGGTAGCTAAAATCACCGACACTCAGTTTGTCTTCCGTATCGACTACAACGTCACTCCCAAGGACATTTTGTCGGGAGTTTATATTTTCGACGACACGCCCGATACCTATCCCTTCCAGATCATCAACGGCGGCTCCACCGGTGGCAATGTGCCCGTGGGATCCGGCTTCACCGATGCCAATCGTTATCAATCGGGAAGTATCACCTGGACCCGTACCATTTCGCCGACTCTGGTCAATGAGTTGCGCTTCGCCGTCAACCGCACCGCCAGCTACTTCGCCGTACCGAGCACCACCACTTCTCCTTCGCAGTTGGGATTTCTGACCGTCACTCCCGACGATCCCAAAGGCACCGCGCCGCCTCTGATGACGGTCACTGGCAACTTTAATCTGGGCCCGAACCCGCAGGGACCGACCAAAATTCACGATATGACGTACCAGTACCAGGACACGCTTTCGTGGACCAAAGGCCGGCATGATCTGAAGTTTGGCGCCGACCTGCGATGGGTCCAGAACAATTTGAATTTCGATTTCTATAACAACGGGAGTTTCTTCTTCGGGCAGGGTGGTTCATTTACCGGGAGTACGCAAGCCGATTTTGTCGGCGGCTTCTTCGACAACTACTATCAGTTTTCAAATGCAGTGTATGGAATTCGCACTCACTCGCTGTATTTTTTTGGCCAGGATGCCTGGAAGGTTACGCACAACCTGACCCTCAACTATGGCCTGCGCTACGAATACAATTCGCCGCAGGTGGATCCTCACAACGAGATTATCGGATGGTTTCCCGGGAAACAGTCGACGGTGTTTCCCGGCGCGCCCCCGAGCTTTTTGTATGCTGGCGACCCGGGCACGCCCAATCGCGGCCTGATCTACCCCGACCGCAACAACTTCGCTCCGCGGTTCGGCTTCGCCTGGGACATGCTCAGCAACTCCAAGCTGGTAATGCGCGGCGGCTTCGGAATCTTCTACGACATCGCGGACGGTGGGTTGAATGAACAATTTGGCGGCCAACCGCCTTTCGGCTACGTGGCCAACAACTATCCCTGTTTTGGCGTTGTCGGCAACTCCGACAGTTGTTTGAGCGCGACCAACGGTTCTTTTGTCGGGGATCCCTTTCAGGGTTTATATCCCAATCCGTATCCATTCATCGCGGGCGGGAACTACGGCAAATTCTTTTCCCCCGCACTTCCCTTCGCCTACGTAGTCACTCCCCACTTCCGCACTCCCTACGCGGAAAACTTTAACTATGGCTTCCAATATCAGCTCGCCAGAAACACGATGGTCGAAGCGGTCTATGTAGGCAGTCTCAGCCGCAAGTCGATTGCCGGCACAGAAACCAACTACGCGTCCTTCACCGGTCCTTCTGGCCTGCAGGCCCAGTACCTGTATTTCCTCGGCCCGGAGGGCAATACCGGGACAAGTACGGCATACTCCATCAACGTAGACTGTGCCCGACCTCTGGCAGCATGCACCGGAGGATCGCCAGCATTTACGGGTCTCCCATCGGGAGCTACGCAGATTTACACCAACGTCAGCGAAGGCACTTCCTCCAGCAACCAGTTCCAGGTCACCGTGGATCAGCGGCTGAACCACGGACTGCAATTCCGCGTGGCCTACACCGTCGCCAAGACGATTGACGATATCTCTGGCTTCCGCGCCCGTTCTTCCACCTATACGAATCCCGCAAATCCGGCTCTCGACCGCAGTCTGGCTGATTTTGATGCTCCGCAAAGATTGGTCATCAGCCCGATCTGGGAGATACCGATTGGAAACCACGGCAACTCTTTTACTCGCAAAGTACTCGGCGGTTGGAGCGTGGCCGCCATTGCCAGCTTCCAATCCGGAAATCCGTTCACTCTCTTTTCGGAAAACAATTCGGGCGAATTGAATAACTATCTCGAACGCCCTGACGTAGCGGGCCCGATACAAACTTTCAGCAACCCGCGCCATCAGGAAACCTTCAGCCCAAGCGCCAACGGGCTCAACGGGAGTTGTCTCGGCGGAACTGAAACTGGGCATTTCCTGTTTAACCCAACCAATCTGATTTGTGCCATTGGCTCCCCCGTGGGCTTGCCGGCTGATCCCCTGCTCACGCCGGGGGGCGTGCCGCTTTTCACGTATGGCAACATGGGAAGAAACGCTTTGCGCGGACCAGGCATTAACAACTGGGATATTTCCATCATCAAGGACATCCCGATCACGGAAAGCAAATCTCTCGAATTTCGTTCCGAGTTCTTCAACGCGTTCAACCATGTCCAATTCTACAGCCCGACCTTCCAGGACGGCACGATCGGAGGCGACGGCTTGTTCGGGCAGATTACGTCCGACCGCGGACCACGAGTGATTCAGTTCGCACTGAAGATCTATTTCTGAAATTGGGGATGCGAAGACCTTAGCCCAATGGCGAATCGGTCATGCGGAAACGCGTGCGCACATGCTCGGAGATCAGCTCGATAGCGACCCGGTTGTTTATAGGATCGGCCTGCGCCAGATATCTCATGGCTTCGACCAGCAGCCGTTGGCCGTCAACATAGCGAGGATCGGAAGTGCGCTCGCGCCGCTTGCGCCCCACCGGCGTAGGAGGAACCGGAATGGTGAAAACCTTGGCCATAAAGTAAGAAGTCACCCCACCGGAGACTTATTGCTCTATTCTTTCTCCAACCAGCTTTCTCTAGCCGGTGGACATTCCGCAGTATAACGTCCCTTCCCCAGTTTTTCAGCCATTATCTTTCCACAGGGACCCAGAGTCGTCCACCTGGGGATCGGTTGCGGTTGACGAACCCCGGTTTTCCGCGTTAGATTACTTTAGCGGCTTTGCCCCCCAGCTCGCCTGAGGTTTTCGTGGCCTTGCCTCCCTACAACACATACAGGAGTTTCTGGCTCGCGTTCGCTCTCATGCTCTTCAGCGTGATAGCTCCCGCTGCGTTTGCCGCGATTGCCGGGTTTACCCCTCAGGCCCGGGTTGGCTTCACTATCGGGGATCAGTGGGAGCCCGCTCTCGCTGCCGATGGATTCGGCCACATCTATACCCTTTATCCCCAGTATGGGCGCGTGCCGGGATGCCGCAATTGCCCCCTCCCTTCTATGATTCTGTCGGTCAGCAACAACAATGGCGCTACCTGGCAGCCCCCGCGCACCATCACGCCGCCCGGAACCGGGCAGTTTGATCCCCAGATCGTAGTCGATCCCGTCGATCACCGTACCGTCTACGCAGCCTGGCTGCAACGCAAGCGGCTCGACCTGGTCGTGGCCAAGTCGGTGGACTTCGGCCAAAGCTGGTCGATTGCCATCGCCAACCGCGGAGTCGCCGACGCCGATAAGCCCGTGCTCACGGTTCGAGGCCAAGACGTTTATGTCGGATTCAATCGGGATCGAAAGATCCTGGTAGCTCGGTCCCACGACGGCGGCGTTGCCTTCACTTCCGCGGATGTAGGCCCGAAGTTGAAGCTGGTCCGGTCGCTGGCCGGAGGGGCTACGGTCGATACCCACGGTGACGTCTACCTCGCCTGGGCGGGATACACCCCGAGCGATGGCGTCAAAGGCCGAGTCAACCTCTTCATCAGCAAGTCATCCGATGGTGGCAAAAGCTGGGCAACCCGGCTCATGGACGTTTCCGGCGCCCCGCCCGATTGTGGCGCCTACCACTGCGAGCGGGGATACCTCGGGGCCCAGATCACCATGACCTCCGACGCCGCCGGCACTTTGTACGCCTTGTGGAATTCCGGCCGCTTCGACACGAGTCCCGAGCGAATCTACTTTGCTTCCTCAACCACCGCCGGCGCCACCTGGTCCACGCGCCTGAATGTTTCGACCGCGGCCTCGACGGTAGAACATGCCTTCCCGGCAATCGCGGCTGGCGACGCAGGCGACGTCCGCATTGCGTGGATGGACACCCGCCATCAAGATACCCGCAACCGACCGCTGTGGAATACCTTTTACCGCAGCTCCACCAACGGCGGCGCCACCTGGTCCGCTGAATCGAGGATCTCGAGCTACGTGCCGGGATACAGCTACATCCGCTCCAAAGGCTTCAACTTCCCCTTCGGCGACTACTTCGAAATCGGCATCGACAACCAGGGCCGCACCCAAGCCGTCTGGGGCGAAGGCCAAAACTTCCGCTCGCCAGGTTCAATCTGGTACAGCACCGGCCGATAGGCTTTCTCAAGCTCCGGACCGCGTCCCATCCAACCAATGTCATCCTGAGGAAGCGCAGCCTTCGCAAAGCGAAGGACTGCCAACGAAAGGATCTATGCAACTTCCCTGATACATGACGATCGCCCGACCCGCAAAGCGTCGGACGGCACCCGGCCCGCGCGGGTTAGACTTGTGTCTGTGACGTCCGACCGAAACGGGGCCGGCCCCGAGATGGCGGCAAGCGACGGCGATGAAATGTAGCTGTCGAGTTTGTTGATACCACTTCAGGCCCCAGGGCATGAGGCTAGATTAGGACGACACATCCCGCGCCTTGGATGAGGGCTGAACAGCCCCAGCCTTGGCAAAGAACGTGAAAGGCCGGACCACCCCGCCCAGTTTGCCCTGGTTTCGGCGCATTTCCCGTTAAAAATCTTCCTTGCGCAAAATCTAGAAAGTAAGGGGCTGCAAATCTCCGTGCCGGCTTTGCCTAAATAACCCGAATGAAACAAGTCTTGGGCACACCGCCGACTTTTTGGGCAAAATTCCGATTCCCCTGTACGATAACATCGAGTCAAGCCGATGATTGGGACGGGAGACTACGACATGGAAATTAGCCGACATGAGTCAAGTTTTTCCGCTCTTTACTGGGGTTTGCGCTTGTCGGTTTTGTTCTAGTTTTAGCTACTCAATCATCGCTCTTTGACAACCTGACAACGGGCGCAGCTCCTCTGCCGCTGGACCCACTGGGTTCGAACCAATCATGGTGAAAGGAAACCCCTGTGCACCTCTACTGCAGTTCCAAAACGGAACCGCAGCCAATCGGACATCACGATAACTCCCATGTTTCCAGGGTGGCTGGCCCACCTTTACGTTCTTGAGGTTGTTACGAAACTCAGAATCGAGCAGTTTGAATCGCAAGATGTTGTGTCTCGCCTCGGGCCTGAGCACAACCTGTAACAAAACTTTTGAGTTTCGTAACAGCCTCTTCTTTGTAAAGGTGGGAACTCATGCGGCCGGCGTCGCGATCTTCATCTTAGCCTCGCCCCACTGATTGATTCGCACCGCGCCCGCGTCCCCGAAAGCATAACTGCGATAGCTGCTCCATGGGCCACTGCTGCGGTTCCTACACCACCCCCGCGCCACGGGATTGCGGTGCATGTAGCGCAGCTTCTCGATCCGCTTGCGTGCCGTCCATACATTGAAATCATAGAAGCGCCGCTGCCACACGTGCTGTGAGCCGAGGGCAAATAATTCCAGCTGGGCGGCCACTCGGCGCCGGCGCACCGCCTTCAAAACGCGACGCGAGAAGCCCTGTTTGATCGCCTGCATGACCCGCGACGGATCGCCTTTCTCCGGCTCGCTGATCAGGAGATGAATGTGATCGGGCATGGCGACGTAGCCTACGACCACAAAACCATAACGCCGGCGGACTGCTTCGAACACCGTCAGAAACAGATCGCGCCGCTGCCGGCTCGCCAGCCAGGCTTGTCGATGGTAACAACTGCAGGTGATGAAATGCAGCTCATTGGTGCCGTAATAGCGCCGGGGATGGTTGGACACAAGGCCAGCCTACCGGTGCAGGCAAAGAAAAGCTGTGACATCCGACCTTGACGTTCCCACCTTTACAAAAAGCGTAAAGGTGGGCCAGCCACCTGGCTCTTTGATCGAATGATGGCGCATAGCAGCAATGCCTTCGATGCCATTCCGTTTCGTCTCATGCTACTCTACGCTGTTATCAGTGCATCACTGCTGATCGTGTTGTATCGTCGGCTGGGTATTCCCGCAATTCTAGGCGTTCTCGGTGCCGTACTCTATGCAGTTCACCCGATCCACACCGAGGTAGTAGCTTGGCTCTCGGCACGCAAAGACCTACTATCGCCAAGCGCTATTACGTTATGCGGATGCCGCCGTGCTTTTTCCGGATGACCCGCGGCCTTTCTTGTATCAAGGACTCTGCTACGAGCGGCTCACGGATATCGCGCAATCTTCTGAAGAGAAGCGGCAACAATTCGTACTCGGTGAGGCGGCTCTACGTAAAGCCCTTACGCTGAAATCCGATTCGCCAGGTTATAGCCCGGCTTTGCCCTATCGAGCCTTGGCCTCTCTGTACTCACATGTGAGCGATTTTCATTCTGCCCTGGATTCGCTGAAGAACGCACAGCAGGCAGACCCGATTGGTGTCGAATCAACAAGCTTGACCCGCGAAATCCAAAGCGTCGAGCAGTACCTCGCGGCTCAGCACGAAGAACACTAAAGCGCCTTTATCTGGTTTGTGGGTATCTCGCTTCAGGTTCTCAAACGTCGCCATGTTCAGTGAAGACGCAGGAGCTCAGCTAAAGTCTGATCGGCGTTCTTTTTAATGGTGGGATCTGTAGTTTTTTCACGCGTTTCCAGTACATACCGAATCGCCGTATTCACCGTTGTCCACGGAGGGCCTAAGGAGCCCTGGATTTGCCAAAAGCGAGATCCTATGGGCTTCTTCTCGATCAACTTTCCGTCGGGACCGTACACCATCGAGTACGCGGGCACAGCGACCAAATGGTACAGAATTCCCGTTTTAACGAATTCCGTTTTTAGTGGCGGAGTGTAGCGCAGAGCAGAATTGACCGTTCCCATATCAAAGTAGCCCATCTCCACGTCCGTACTGTCATCTTTAGATTTATCGTCATATGACGGACCCCAATCGTTAGACATAACAAGGATCACCTTGTTCCCTGGAAAGGGAGTCGGACTCGTGAAGAATCCGCAGGCTTTGGACCAGCCCTCCGGCGTCAAGAGTTCACCTTGGGTGGCCATGCGCCATACTTCGTCGACAACCTCCGTGCGCGATTTTCCTTTAATAGGTTCGCTTGCAGCGGGTGGTGTAACTTGACCATACAGCGCAGCAACAAACAGAATCAGGGCGACACGAAGATTCACGATCCGTTTCATTGGCTACCAAGTACGTCCGGGATCATCGATTCAACTGTCTTGCAGCTACCTATTCGCGTCAAACAGGAACTGTTGATTGCTATGGCTCGCGCCCGCTCTTGCTGGGACACGCAGGAATCCATCTTGATAG
The DNA here is from genome assembly GCA_963837015.1 of uncultured Acidobacteriota bacterium. Taxonomy (GTDB): domain Bacteria; phylum Acidobacteriota; class Terriglobia; order Terriglobales; family Acidobacteriaceae; genus JABDBE01. The sequence continues at coordinate 42,691 of CAWIMI010000043.1, forward strand.
TCGCCCAATAACGGTCGCCAACAGCGTAACGTCTCCTTACGTCAACCTCATAGTGCTGATTGCAAGCCGAGGGAACCGTGCTCTGCCGCACGACCAGGCCTTTGTCGTCATGCCATTCTCGTTTGTTGTCGAGCTTCTGTATCACTAGGATGATGTAGATCTCGGATGCGATTCCGTCTTTTTGAACTCCACGGCGGCGTCCGTCCACACTGGTCGGCGGAGCTAGTCGCAGTCTGCTTAGGAGACTGTTTTTTTCGTGCCATGCGGTGCCACACGTCCGCTGATCGCATGTGAAAGTCACGTTTTAAAACTGCGCTTGCTCCAGCTGTTTCCGCCAGTCCTCTAGCTTGGTTTTCTAACCATAGTGGCAACCTCGTTCAAGAAATGTTCCAGACTCTTTCCAGGTGATCTGATGACGACGAAAGCTGACTAGTGACACGCACCCGAATGTAATCAAAATCCTGTTTCGCATTGTTGTGAAGCTCGGTACTCGTGCACCCAGCGTGTCGGCGGTAAGGGGTCACGGCAACACCGTCGCGGGCAACGCTATAGCCGTTCATGCTCCCACGCAGCCGGAAAGAACTCGCGCGAGTTCTTGCAGCCGCCAAGCTTCGCGATGCACCGCGAATCCAGAGATAGCAGGTGCTCTCGTTCGGCAGCCGGTGTACTAGGAACGAAGAATACAGACGTTAGCATGGTCGAGGACGTCGGTTTGACGCACACAGGCACGTCCCCGCACCCCGTGTTATGCGAATCGAATTCGCTTATGTCAATGTTGGCAAGCTGCCCCTGTTCACCTATCCAAGCACGTACCGAAATTCCGGTGACTAGGCCATTGCCGAGCCTCGCATCTATCCGGACGACTGTCTGTGGGGCAAGATGAAGATATTCCAACAAGCGATTGCGTTGCTCCAGTCCGAAGCCATTTGGACTTTCGTCTGGGCGAACACCGTATGTCATCGCCATTTTCCGGAATTGCTCCTTGGTGGTCTGCCCAACCTGAACTGCGGCCGCCAACTGCAATCCGCTCCTAACTTGCCTTGCCGGTCGAAGCACGAAATACCAGGAACTGGCCCCTAGCACAAGCAGGGAAACTGTAGTAGCCGCAGTTACTCGCGAAATTCTTGTCGACAGGTTAGGCATCGTGCCGTCCTAAAAGTTTAGCGGGACGTCAGTATTGCATTTTTCATATGATGGGTTGGGATTGAACCAAGGTCCCATATATGGGGAATGCTGTTCGTTGATAAGAGGTTCCGCGAGCGGCTTCATGTGTAAATCTAGCCAAGCATTTGGGATTCTTTCAAGCATTCCGCTGCCGTCGGGTAAAGTGCGGTTTAAATTGGAAACTCCCCACTTTCTTTGACCTGGCAATCCATATTGAAAATACTGTCTGTTTCTGCTTTCAGGCGACAACAGGACAGCAAGATGGTGGCTGGCCCACCTTTACGTTCTTTGTAAAGGTGGGAACTCATGCAGCCGGCGTCGCGATCTTGATCTTGGCCTCGCCCCACTGATTGATTCGCACCGCGCCCGCTTCCCCGAAAGCATAACTGCGATAGCTGCTCCATGGCCACTGCTCCGGTTCCTGCACCAACCCCCGCGCCACGGGATTGCGGTGCATGTAGCGCAGCTTCTCGATCCGCTTGCGTGCCGTCCATACATTGAAATCATAGAAGCGCCGCTGCCACACGTGCTGTGAGCCGAGGGCAAATAATTCCTGCTGGGCGGCCACTCGGTGCCGGCGCACCGCCTTCAAAACGCGACGCGAGAAGCCCTGTTTGATCGCCTGCATGACCCGCGACGGATCGCCTTTCTCCGGCTCGCTGATCAGGAGATGAATGTGATCGGGCATGACAACGTAGCCTACGATCACAAAACCATAACGCTGGCGGACTGCTTCGAACACCGTCAGAAACAGATCGCGCCGCTGCCGGCTCGCCAGCCAGGGCTGTCGATGATAACAACTGCAGGTGATGAAATGCAGCTCATTGGTGCCGTAATAGCGCCGGGGATGGTTGGACACAAGGCCAGCCTACCGGTGCAGGCAAAGAAAAGCTGTGACATCCGACCTTGACGTCCCCACCTTTACCGTAAAGGTGGGCCAGCCACTTGTCTCATTATCAAACTCGGGCAATCCTGGATTCCCAAAATGGAACCAGATCGATCCGCCCCACCACTTTTCTCTTGCTTTCATCCTTCCACGCGCGATAACATATAAGCGTAATGGTTATCTTCGAGATAATCTTGATCTTTGACAACCGATCGACAAACGAATTCCAAAATGGAGCGGCCCAAGCGTTGGCGCCAACGTAACTCCAATGTTTCCAAGATTTTGCCTCTAACTACCTTAAGAACCATAGATCTAGGAGGCAAGAAAAATTCCGGTCCTTTGTTTTCTAGATTTTGCGCCGAAATGAGAGTTTTTTTGAGTCGAATTCTGCACCAGAATTGGTGCAGAGGCGGAGCACTCGGGGCGGCGGACCAGCCCCACTGGCTACTTCGCTTGTAGCGGTTTTCCGCCACCCGTTGTCAGGGTTTGGTCGGTAGGGCGGTCGGTGGCGGCGGAACACTCGCTGCCGGCGGTGCCGCTTGTTCAGGAACCAGCGGCGTCGGACGATAGAGCGCCGTCTTCACCGAATCCGGCAGCTTATCCGCATGCGCCAGTAGCAGACTGACCTGCCACATCTGGGTCTGCGAGAGCGACTCGCTGAAGCCAGGCATTCCCGTCAGGCGGATGCCGTTTGAAACCTTCCAGTAAGTCTCGCCCGCCGGATCATCCGTGACGCCCGTGCCTTCGAGCAGCTTCGGTGGTTTGGGAAACATTCCTCTCGCAATCGCGGTTGGCGTGCCGCCGGGAAGACCGTGGCACACTGCGCAATTCTCCCGATAAACTGCAGCGCCTGCCGCGAAGTCGGGTTCGTCAGCAGGAACCGGCGCAGCCTTTGGCATCTCCTTCGCGATGTGGGCATCGAGCGCCGCGCTCGCCAGAGTCTTCTCGAATGGGATAGCGGGCCCATTGGTAGCCACCGGCGCACTCCCGGTGGCGAAGTAGGCGTACACACAGATCGGTATCGCAATCAAGCCGACGACCAGGCCGATCAAGAAGGTTTTCAATGGCTGCTCCTTGGACTAAAGCTCGCAGTATACACAGAACTAAGTCCCGGGCCACTGAGGAGTCCATCGAAGGCGATGTCGCCAAACTAAAAAACGCCGCCCGGAGTTCAGGCGGCGTTTCGGCGAGAGCTGGATCAAGCTTAGCGGCCGTGGCCTCCGTGAGAAGAGCCTCCGCCCGAGCTGGCGTGCGATCCTCCGGAACTCCCGTGATAGCCTCCAAAAGAGCCCGAGCTATGCGACGACGGCGCGGAATAGCTATGTCCGCCCGACGGCCCACTGTATCCGCGGCCGCCGTATGATCCGCTGTAGGACGGGGCGCTGTATCCGCGAGAGCCGCCGTAGTTGCCGTAACCGCCGCCGTTATACGAACGGGCCGAGTAGCTGCTTCCTCCCCGACTCTGGGCCGAAGGATAAGAGCGCGGCGCAGGGGCAACCGGTCCCGACGGACGCGGCGTGCTGCTGGGTGTGCCTCGCCCGAAGTATGGGGTCGAGTAGGGGCGCGGCGCCGCTGAAGCGTTCGGAACTGTGTTCCGGGCGCTCATCGTTGGCCGGCTGACGCTACCCTGTGGTGGCCGAGGCACCGACCGCGACATGGGCGAGTTTGAAGACGCCACGCCAGGTCTCGACGCCGAAGGTTCCGACACCGACCTCGTGCCACTCTGTGGCGGCCGAGGAACGTTGTGATTCATCGCCGTCTGCGCGGGCTCCGACGGAGTGATCCGGTTCATCGCCGGACTGCTTACGCCGCGACTCATCGCGCCGCTGTTGGAGCTTCCGAGGCTCTGCGGCGGTCGAGGTACAAAGCGTCCGGCCGGCGCTGGCATGGACCGTGCGCTGGTTGATGGTCCCTCAGGCACGCGACTCGGTGACGGGCTTGCGGTACGTACCGGAGACGTTCCCCTGCTCGGTAGACCAGTTGGCCTTGCGGAGTTCGCAGGCGGAGTCATTCGGCTGACCGTCGGTCGCGATGTAACCCCAGCCGATGGCTTTGCGGCCGGCAGACCCGCCTTCGGTCCAAGCATATTTGCGCGCGTCGGAGACACATCGGGCCGGCTGATGCTCGCGCTGGACAGGTTTCGCAAAGCGCTGGGTGAAACCCGGGCCGCGTTCGAGGCCACTGGCAGACCGCGCTCCAGAGTATTCCGCGAAGCAGCCGTCAATGCTCCTGTGCGAGCGTATCGCGGCATTTGAATTCCGTTTCTTCCGTAGAGACTGGCACCGTTTCTGTTGTTGTAATAGTTATTTGTGATGTTCGTAATGTTGGTGATGTGCGTGTTGCTGATGTTGACGTTGCGGAAATACCCGCGGCTCGCACCATACCACGGAAAGAATGGCTCACCCCAACCCAGCGGGCACCAGCCAAATCCGCCACCGAAACCGAATCCGAAACCAACACCAAACCCCGGGCCACCAAACCAAGCCACCAGCGCAGGAGCGTAATAAGGACGCGCGTAATAAGGTCCCGGAGCCCAGCCCCAGTATCCACCAAACGAAACCCAGCGGCCATAGTGGAAGGGAGCGAATCCCCACGGGGCGTCGTCAACCCAGGTCCATCCCCAGGGAGCAACCCAGGCCCAGTGTCCGGTGCTGTAAGGCGCCCATCCCGGCGTAACTGCAGTCGGAACCCATACTGGTCCGTAGTCAGGCGTTTGACGCCAAGTTCCGTATTCGTCGAGGTCACTAGATCCAACGACTCCCGGAGCGACGTAGCGAGCGGAGACGGAGTTGTCCTGGCTCCGGTCACGGACCTGGCACCATTCATCGAAGCCGTCCGGCTTCGGAGCAACACCGATTTGATTGGTCAGGGAATTTCCATTGGTGAAGCGAGCTTGCTGTCCAGCTTGCAGGCGAACCGCCGGGCCCTGTCCGGTAGCTTCGCCCTCGCCTTTCCAAACCGTCACTACGGTTGTGTCGGCGGCGGGATCGACATCGAAGCGGTAGTCGCCATCTTTGGTCACGGTGAATGCCTGATTCGGACTGTCAATCTCGTACACTTCTCCGCCGTAGATCTTGCGAACGTGGACGTTCAAAGTGCCCTGGTGCAATTGCACTTGCACGGCATCGTTGGTGACGTTGGTTAGGGTCAAACTGGTCTCAGAGCTGATCCGCATCACGCCGGTGCCAAAGTTCAGTTCGGCGCGGGAGTCTTTGTCAGCCCAGACGTTATCGCCGATAGTCAGCGGACGGTTCACCGAACCGTCAACCCAGTCGCCCGTGCCTTGCGGCTGAATCGAAACCGATCCGGTCATGTATCCCAAACGGGCAGCCCTTCCCGGAGGATCGACTTGCTGTCCTGAAGGTGAAGGCGCCGTCTGATCTGCGGGGGGAGGAGGCGCCTGATTCTGGGGATAGGCGGTTGATTGATCCGCAGATGCGGTTGTGTCTTGGGCTACTGCGGATAGCGTTGCCGCTGTTGCTGCCAACAATGCTGCCAAAAAGCTGACTTGAATGAAACGCCCGAGATTTTTCATGACCCGACTCCCCCTGGAACACCGCCAGTTGCCGCCGTGTTCCCTCCAGCCGTTTCTGCTGACTGGATACCGCTGCCTCTAGAAATTAGAACACCTGAGTGGAGGAAGAGTTGCAGAAAGGTTACCGAAGTTCGGCGATGCGTTTAGGCTGAATGACCTGGAGCAGCCTGGTGATTGTTCGAGATCAAACAGTTGTGGAGAACCCTTAGTTTTCACGCTTTTCACGAATTTTTTGCAGCGTGCATTTCCGAAGGACGCTGTTAGCTTATTCGTTAGCCGGCCCCCCCCTCCCCCTGCTCTTTTGGAATCATGGATTTGGGGGTGCACTACCATGCAGATCTTTGAGTTTGAAGGACTTATATGCAAAATATTCCGGATAAAAGAGTTAGCAGCTCTGGTATTATCTATAGGCTGACCGTACAGTTACAGGATTAACTGGAAGTGCGCACGAGAGTCAAGGGAAAAAGCGGGAGAAGGCGAGATTAATCGAGGGGCATTTCCCGTTTCGGGAACAACCGCAGAAATCTGCGGATAAGCATGGGGGCCCGGAATTCCTATCCCCGTTGGCCTGAGGCGGGCATGGGAACGGAGGGCCGGGTCGGGAGCACGACATTTGCGTCCGATTCGACGAGTGTAACAGAGATGTTACGCCAGTCGCCCACACGGAGATCGTAATTCTTAAGATCTCGTTAGCCACGTCTGTTGCTTACTGCAGGTTGGCGTATTCCGCCTTCGCTTGCTTCAGTATCGGGATATCCGGATCAGCGTCCAACCAAACCACAAGGAAGGCAGCGTAAGCCTCGCGGGCTTTGTCGGCATTGCCCCTCAGTTTGCAGGCGCGACCTAATTGCAGACGGGCTAGTGCACCCAGGGGAAAGTTCGCGACGATGCCGCGATGGTCGATCATCTTTTGGAATTCAGTTGCGGCCTGCACACCGTCGCCCGTGCGGAGATACGCTTCGCCGCGGACATAGACCGGGTACAGAGTTCCGTGAGACGGCCATTGTACGGGCATCCCAAGTTCGTATTCGGAAGACATACTCAACAGTTCGACTGCTTTTTGAGCATCGCCGCGATCGACCGCAATGGCGGCGCGGATGGTTGGCAGCCAGTAAGCTTGAATCATGGTGTCGCGTTCGAATTCCGCAGCGACTTTGTCGGCCAGAGCCGAGGACTGTACTGTGTCGCCGATGCGTGCGAGGGCTAGAGCCGCTAAGAGTTCGATATCAGGCTTCGAGCTCAAAGCCATCGCGTCGGCAACAGCCTTGCGTGCGAGGGCGGTGTTGCCGAACTCGGCTTCCCGCAAAGCCTCGTTGACCTGCCAAAGTGCCGCGGTGTCGACGCTTCCGTTTCGCTTAAGCCGATTCCACCGCCTGTCGCGTGAGCTCGCGGGCCGTCCGCAGGCGCCCGTAGTAGGCTTCCGTGTCAGACTCATCGGATAGCTGCCCATCTTCCGCTCCGGGTTTTCCCGTCGCCCACGAGGACTGCTCTTGCATAGCGGGCAGGTCATTTTCCAGAAACGCTAAGTGATATCGATACAAGTGAAGGTCGGGAGTATCCAAGTTGCGCCTACTGGCCTCGTCCAAGGCAGCTTTAGCGTCTTGGGTTCGATCTAAAGCAAGGTAATCGTCGGCAAGATTCCCATAGGCAATCGCGTCGTCGGGTTCAATGCGAAGGCTTGCTTTGGTTTCTTCGGCTGCCTTCCCGTATTGTCCGAGCAAGTTGTAACTGTCTCCCAAGTCACCATGGGGAACGTAATTTCCAGAATAGGTGCGCGCCCATTCCGTATAGGTCTGAATAGCCTTATCGATTTCGCCGGTTACGTAACCGTAATAGAAAGCCTCAATGAAGAAGCGTTCCGGCTGGGTCACGCGGTCGCGTAATTCGTAGGCCTTCCGAAAATTATCCCTTGCCAGGCTCGCCTGGTTCAGGTTGCTGTAGCTGGCGCCCAAGGAAGCATAGGCGATTGCAAAGTCCGGGTCCAGTTCGATCGCTCTTTTCGCATAGGGAATCGCCGCGGCGTCCCCCTGTTCCAGTTGTACTCTCCGATCCTCGCTGTACTGCTGCAGAGCCTCCAGAGATGAGGTCGTCGCCTCTTTCAGGGACTGGTTGTATTTTGTGACCGAGGCCAGCGACTCGCCAAGTTTTCCGCGCAACTTCGCGGCGGCCTTCCCTAGGAGGGGCGCAAGATGCGAGTCAACGGAGCAAATCTGTTTGCGCAAGATTGCGTCAAGAAGGCCAGGGTGAGACTGTTGGCGACCAACGGCAGTGAACCCAGAACCGAACAATGGAATAGGCCTCAGGGTCCGAACGGCAAGACTTGCGCCAAGGCCAGTACGAGCAAGGCTGCACAATACGAAGCGCGGCGATCTGGCGGTTCTGAGTTTGCTACGCTGCCTGCATTACCGATTTCTTGGCGTTCGCGGTTGCCCGTAGTTTTGTTTTGAGTTGCTCCAGTTTTTCGACTTCGATCTTCCGCTCGGACCGAAGCAGTCGAACCTTTGTCTCAGTGTGGGACTGCAGGTTGCGATATCGAATGATTCATGATGTCCTCGAATGATTTTCTAAGTTTAGTCCTCCGCGATCCTGCGTGCAATCAGCCAGTCCCAAAGGAAGACGGCTCTCGTCCGAGAGCGGTCCAGCAAATAAATAGAATAAGCACCTTCGGTGATTTAGTTGGTCAATCTATGGCCACCCTGCCGCACCGTCTATTGGCAAAAGCGACAGTACATGGCTAGTTTTCCGCAAAGTCTTTTTGGCACCGACTGCACCGGCGTTGATGGCCACGCCCATAGGAGGGTCGCCGGATTACCTTCGTCACCGCTTGGACCCGGCCGTTACACCTGAGTTCCCGGCGCGCTGTGCTAGCTTTTTCTTTGGCCCGACTCGGAATCAAGCGCGGCCGCAAGGTGCTGGCGCTCGACTAGCTTTTTCTTTGGCCCGACTCGGGATCCAGCGCGGCCGCACGGTGCTCGCGCGGGAGGTGTGTGCGGGGAGTCGGTGGGGGATGAATTGGAAGCAGGGGCGGCGGTTCAGCGCGAGATCGGCCAGGGCGAGATCGTTCAACGGGAAATTCACGGCACCAAATTCATCGTGGCCAGTGGCTCGATGCAGCGCTTTATGGCCATGGTGGAGCGGGTGGCGGGGCACACTGAGACTGTCCTGATTACGGGCGAAACCGGCAGTGGCAAGGAACTGATCGCCTGCAGCGTCCACGAATTTTCCTATCGGAACGGCAAACCCTGGATCGACATTAACTGCGCGGCTCTGCCGGAGCACCTGGTCGAAAGCGAATTGTTTGGCTATGAGAAAGGCGCCTTCAGCGGCGCCGATACTTCAAAACCAGGACTCTTTGAACTGGCCGACAAGGGAACTCTTTTCCTGGATGAAATCGGCGAACTGCCTTCCCACATTCAAGTCAAGCTGCTGCGGGTGCTCGATGGAGCGGCGTATTACCGATTAGGCGGGCATCGCAAGATCACAGTGGATGTGCGGATCGTTGCGGCGACCAATCAGGATCTCGAAGCGGCGGTGCGCGAAGGCCGCTTCCGCAAAGATCTTTTTCATCGCTTGAGCCAGTTTGAGCTCAGAGTTCCGCCGTTGCGAGAGCGGCCGGAGGATGTCGTGGCCCTGGCCGAGCATTTTCTGCGGTTGAAGTCTGCGGAGATGAAATTCAATGCGGAGGCTTTGCGGGCGCTGCAGGCTCATTCGTGGCCGGGAAACGTCCGCGAGCTTCGGAACATTGTGGCGAAGGTTGCGATGGCCGCGTCTGGACCGGAGATTGGAGCTACGGAAGTGCAGGCGGAACTTTCCGCCGAGCAACAAAAGGCCGACATTCATTTACCCTCTGGCGATCTCCAGGATATGGAGAGGCAGATGGTGATGAAGGCGCTGGAAAATACCGGAGGACATCGGGCGAAGGCCGCTGAACAGCTCGGGATTTCACGCAGGACCTTGAGCCGGAAGCTGGGGGAATACAAGATCACGGCGGCGCCAAGCGACAAGAGCCGGGCTCTCGGAACACTGAGCCTTAAACAGAAGAAGTTTTTCCGGGCCAAGGTAAATGTTCCGGTGATGCTTAAGGATGGTCAAGGGCAAGAGATACAAGCCAGGGCGGTGAATTTGAGCGTTGGCGGCATGGGGCTGGAAGGATTGCCGGACCCGCGGCGATCGCAGGGGCTGATGGATATCAGCTTTGTGCTGCCACAGAGTCAGACCCGCATTGATGCGAAGGTTCAAATTGTCTGGGCCGATCTGGATGGGCGGGCGGGGGCTACTTTCGTGGTCATCGAGCCGGCGGTTTATAAAGAACTGCAGGAGTGGACGAATCAGCGGATGAAGGAAGAAGGCTGGGAATTGCCTCTCTAGTGGGTGACGGTGACTAGCAGCCCTGTCTGATCCGAGTTTTCCGTAGTGCCACGATACAAATCCTAATGAGATTTCCTTGAGTCCACGGGACGAGGCGTCCGGGGTTACCTGGACTTTGCGCATAGGGCCAAATTGGCTGACGCTCGAGCTCTGGGACATTTTGTCCCTTCATGATCTGAACTCAATCCGCTTAAGTCTTTGCCGGACAATGTTTCAATCTTCCTGACCGTGGTTGCAGGCGTGCACCGATAGCTCGTACGCCTGAGGTGCATCGGGCGTAGGGAGCTTTGAGCTTTATGGCGGGAGTTACCAAGGTCACTTCGAGAGTTCGTCACCTGGCATTCTGGTGCGCGATCCTGGGTACGACCTCCGCCTTTGCAGCGCCGCGGAGGGTTTCGAGGGATCTGCAAAAACAATCCTCGCAGCAGTGGCTGAACGTTATTGTCCAGTACCGGGTTCCTCCCACGCAGGCTCATTTCGCCAAAGTGATTGCCCGAGGTGGCACGCTGCAACGGAACTTGCCCATGATCAACGGTGGGGCCTTTACGATCAAAGGCAGCTCGTTGAAAGCGCTCTCCAAAGATTCCAACGTGGCGTACGTTTCGCTCGACCGCCCGGTCTGGGCGACGGCAACTGTCACCGACCTGTATGACCAGGCAGTGCTAGCTCCTTACGCGTGGTCGAAAAATCTCAGTGGAAGCGGCATCGGGGTTGCGGTTATCGATAGCGGCATCAACGGTGGCAAAGATTTTACCCTGTCGAGCGGGACCGGATCGCGGATTGTGTACAACCAGAACTTTGCCAGCGGTCCGAATACCGCCGCCGATTTATACGGACACGGAACGCACGTTGCCGGCATTCTTGCCGGCAATGGGATGAACTCGAAGGGCACAAATTTTCGCAAGACGTTCATGGGCATTGCGGATAACGCGAACCTGATCAACTTGCGGGTCCTCGATCAGAATGGGGCGGGGCGAGACAGCGCGGTGATCGCGGCAATTCAGAAGGCGATCAGTTTGAAGAGCAAGTACAACATTCGCGTGATCAACCTCTCGCTGGGGCGGTCGGTTTACGAGAGCTATACGCTTGACCCGCTGTGCCAGGCGGTCGAAGCGGCGTGGAAGGCGGGCATCGTGGTTGTGGTCGCGGCCGGCAACGAAGGACGCAACGATTCGGCCGGCACCGACGGATACGGCACGATCGCCGCGCCGGGAAACGATCCTTATGCGATCACAGTGGGCGCGATGAAACCAATGGGCACTTCGTCACGCGCTGACGATCTGATTGCCAGTTACAGCTCCAAGGGACCGACGCTGATCGACCACGTTGTGAAGCCGGATATCGTTGCTCCAGGCAACATGGCGATTTCCGTGCTGGCGTCTTCGAATGCGACTCTGGTGAAGGCGTCTCCGAAAAACATTGTTGCCCTGAGTTCGTACAGCACTAACGCCAAGGGCGCTTCGTCCTACTTCACGCTGAGCGGCACCAGCATGGCTACGCCTGTTATAAGCGGAGCTGTCGCTTTGTTGGTTCAGAAGACTCCATCGCTCACACCGGACCAGATTAAAGCGCGATTGATGAAGAGCGCGTACAAAACTTTTCCGCGGACGAGCACCGCCAAAGATCCTACGACTGGCAAAAGCTACACCAGCCAGTACGACATCTTCACCGTAGGCGCTGGATATCTTGATATCCAGGCGGCTCTGTCGAGCACGGACTTGGCGCCAGCGACGATTGGTAGTGCGAGATCGCCAGCCGTGGCGCGCGACAGGAGTGGAAACGTATATCTGGTTAAAGGTACGTCCGTGCTCTGGGGCGGTTCGGTCATGTGGGGCACCTCGGTGGTCTGGGGTACGTCGGTGCTGTGGGGTACGAGCGTAGCGGGCGAGTCGGTATTGTGGGGATCGTCGGCTCCCTGGGGCTCTAGCGGCGACAACGGTTACAGCGTGCTCTGGGGATCGTCGGTGGTTTGGGGAACATCCGACCAAAACTTGAGCGAAGCGGTTCCGATTGAGATAGAAGGCGAAAAGTAAAGTTCGTCTTGAGTCCGGGTTCTAGAGCACTCAGCCGTTAGCATCGACCCGCCCTTAGAGGCTCTTGAAGTCGTTTCCGGCATTACTTAAGTTTTTGCGGTTCACCGCAAGTGATTGCTCTCGCGCAAGTTGATTGATATCACTAGCTAGATCCGTAGTTTCAGTCCTCCGCCTGGGTAAGTGGTGTGCACGAGGGCTTGGCCCAGCCCACGATCCGAAATGCCTCGTAGAGGTATCGACACGCTATCTGCATTGCCAAAACTCGGGGCCAAGATTCTGCTCACCGTCCTGCTTGGCGGATTTCTCGGAGCGACCATGGTGCGAATTGCGCCTGGATTCGGCGCGGACGAGGAACAGTTGGATGCGCGACTCAACGCACAAAGCATTCACGCGCTGCGAGAGGCGCGGGCCAGCGAACCCAGTCTTCCGGTTTTCTATTTTCAGTATTTGAAGCGGCTCCTGCATGGCGATCTGGGAAATTCGAGAACCCTGCAACGGCCGGTTTTGCAGCTTGTCGCCGAGCGCTTACCTGAAACCCTAAAGTCAGTCGCGTTGGGATTAGCGCTGGGGTGGAGTTCCGGCTTCCTGCTGGCGGTCGCGATTGTGATGTCGCGAGCCTGGTTTCTGGACCTGTTGGGCAGTCTGTTCGTTGGAATGCTGCTTTGCATGCCTGCGGCTGTACTGGCGCTGCTGTTTGTGCTGGCGCAAGCGCCTGCGCGGTTGCTGCTCGGGCTCGTCGTCTTCCCCAAAATCTTTCGCTATTCGCGAAACCTGCTGGCGCGGAGCTCGGCACTGCCCCACGTGCTGACTGCGAGAGCAAAAGGCTTGGACAACATACGCGTGCTGGCGTGGCACATTTTGCCGACTGCAGCGCCGCAGCTTCTGGCCCTGCTCGGGGTCACGGTGAGTGTCGCGTTCACAGCTGCGATTCCTATGGAAGCTCTGTGTGACATTCCGGGGATTGGCCAGTTGGCGTGGAAAGCGGCTTTGGGGCGTGACGTGCCTTTGCTGGTGAATCTGACCATGATCGTCACCCTGATGACGCTGGTGGCAAACTCCGCTTCCGACTTGATGGGCAGAACTTTTCGCGTGAGTGAAGCATGAAGTGGGCGCGCACAGCTGCAATTATTTTTTTGTTGGCGGTCTTGGCCGGATGCTTGCTGGCGAACATCATTGCGCCAGCATCGTATGCGCACCAATTTCGGGATGAGCCTGGGGCCTCACCTTCTCGGCAACATCTGTTGGGTACTGACGACTTAGGGCGCGACCGCTTCGCGCGCGTGCTCTATGGGACACGGGTCTCGCTATTGCTGGCGCCGGCCGCGGCGCTGCTGACGAGTCTGTTGGCCGCTTTCATCGGAGGCATCGCGGGATTTGCTGGCGGGTGGGTTGAGCGGTTGGTCATGGCGGGCACCGATCTTTTCCTGTCTCTGCCCTGGCTCTTCTTGCTGATCACGGTTCGCGCACTCTTACCTTTGAACGTTTCGCCGATGATTTCGGTCTTGATCACCTTCGCCATGCTGGGATGCCTGGGCTGGGCTGGAGCAGCTCGCATCATCTGCGCTGACGCACGCATGCTCGCGGAATCGGATTTTATCCTTTTGGCTCGAGCGTCGGGTAGCGGCGGCTTTCAACTGTTGTGGCGTCATCTTGTGCCCAACCTGAAGCCCGTGCTCTTTGCGCAATTCTGGATTTCGGTGCCGGTTTTCATTCTGACGGAAGCCAACCTCGGGATTCTCGGCCTGGGAGTCGCGGAGCCCCTGCCCTCATGGGGGAGCCTTCTGCGTGAGCTGGAAAGCTTTTCGACTGTTTCCGGCGAGCCGTGGCAGTTGGTTCCGCTCGTTCTGTTCATTCTGGTGGTAAGCAGCTTTCATCTTGTCCTGACTAAAGAGGAGTTGGCGGTATGAAGAAAATCTTCGCGAGTTTCGCTCTGATAACCCTGCTCACACTCAGTTCGAGCGATGCCCTGGCGCAGTCTGGCGGCGAGTTGCACTTCTGTTTGCGCTCCGAGCCCAAAACACTCAACCCACTGCTCGCAGCGGACGACGCTTCAGAAACTGTCCGCTATTTGACTGGCGGCGTGCTGGTTCGGGTAAACCGCATGACGCAGGAGCTCGAGCCCGAGCTCGCTACCTCGTGGAAGGTTACGAACGGCGGAAAGACGATCACTTTTCAACTGCGCGATGGACTGCGCTTTTCGGATGGAACTCCATTTTCCGCCGACGACGTAGCCTTCACTATGCAGCAGCTCATGGACCCGGCGTTGCATTCGCCGACCGGCGATGCTTTCCGTTCGTCGGAAGGGAAAGTCGAAACCGTCATTCTCCCGAAGAACCATGTTCGCATCATTTTCCCGGCGCCGATCGCAGGCCTCGCCCGGCTTTTCGATCAAGTAGCGATCATGTCCGCCAAGTCTCCGCAAAAAGAGCTGGCAGCGCTGGGTCCCTACTTCATTGGAGAGAACAAGGCAGGGTCGTATCTGATTCTGAAGCGCAATCCAAACTATTGGGAAAAAGACCCTTCTGGCCGCCCGCTGCCTTATATCGAGTCCGTGCGTCTCGATATCCAGCAGAATCGCGATATCGAAATGCTGCGTCTGACCCGCGGAGAAATTCATTTCATCAATTCGCTGGACGCCGAATATTTCGACAAGGTGGCCGCTCAGGATCCATCGATGGCGCGCGATGCCGGGGCGTCTCTCGATTCCGAAGAAATGTGGTTCAATCAAGTCGCCAAATCTCCGCTGCCCGAGTACAAGAAAGCCTGGTTCACTTCGACGAACTTCCGGCGAGGTATTTCGGAGGCCATCAACCGCGAAGACATCGCCCGAATCGTATTCCGCGGACATGCGCGTCCCGCGGTAGGAGCAGTATCTCCAGCGAACAAATTCTGGTTCAACGCCAAGCTCCAGGCACATCCTTTCGATCAGAAGTCAGCGATGCAGCGTCTGGCGCTGGATGGATTCCACCGTCAAGACGGCGTCTTGCGCGATCGCGAAGGACACGCGGTGGAGTTCTCCGTCATCACCAATGCCGGAAACAAATACCGCGAGCGCATGGCGACGATGATCCAGCAGGATTTGGTGGGCATTGGAATCAAGCTCAACGTTGTGACCCTGGATTTTCCGTCGCTTATCGAACGCATTACGAGCACATTCGACTACGAGGCTTGCCTGCTTGGCCTCGTGAACGACGAACTCGATCCGAATGCGCAGATGACGATATGGCTCAGTTCCGCCGAGAATCACCAGTGGAACCCCAACCAGAAAGCTCCCGCGACCGCCTGGGAGGCGGAAATCGATAAGTTGATGCGGGCACAGGCCTCTACTTTAGACCCGAGGAAACGCAAGGAAGATTTCGACAAAGTTCAGGAAATCGCGTGGCAAGAGGAGCCGTTCATTTATCTGGTAAACAAGAATGCGCTCTCGGCGGTGTCGCCGGCAGTGCACAACGCGCATCCGGTAGTGCTGAGGCCACAGGTTTACTGGAACATTGATCAACTTTCGCTCACTAGCGAGGTCGCCAGGAGTCGCTGATGGATGCGGAACCGTTGCTGTCACTGCGACTCTCGGTTAATTATCCAGGGAAGCCGGACGTTTTGCGTGACCTTTCACTGGACATCGGCAGGCAGGAAATTCTTGGGCTCGTGGGCCAGAGCGGTTGCGGCAAGAGCACGCTGGCGCTGGCTATCTTGAAGCTTCTTTATTTGAAAAGAGGCCAGGCTCAGGGTTCGATTCACTTCAATGGCCGCGATCTGATGACTTTGAGGGAGCGGGAAGTTCGATCTCTTCGCGGCAAAGAAATTGGCCTCATCCTGCAGAGCCCCATGTCTTCGCTGAATCCGGCGCTTCGCATCGGCACGCAACTGGAAGAAGCCTGGAACGTTCATCGGCGTGGTTCGCGAGAGGAATGCAGGCAGGCATTACGGGAAGCATTGGAGAATGTCAGTCTGGCTGCCGAGCCGGAATTCCTGCGACGATACCCTTCGCAATTGAGTGTGGGCCAGGCGCAGCGCGTGCTGATTGCCATGGCAGTTCTGCATCGTCCGGCATTGCTCATTGCCGACGAGCCGACGAGCGCTCTCGACCTGATCACTCAAGCAGAGATTCTGCAATTATTCGCCAGCCTCAGCGCCAAGTTCGGCATCAGTATTATTTTTATTTCTCACGACCTGCTTTCGGTTGCGACCATCGCCCACCGGGTGGCGGTGATGCATCAGGGCGAAATCGTTGAGTGTCGGAGAACAGCTGAGTTGTTCCAGAATCCCGAACATCCCTATACTCGCCAACTGATTCGAGCGCTTCCCGTGGTTCCACGGTTTGCCGCGGCGAGGGCTGGCGGGCAGTGAATTTCGGTCACGTGCCAGTTTTTGCGGGCATCGCCTTAGGCGCTGTAATCTCTACTGAGTCCGGCGTGGTCCAATTGGCCTTCCCGTCGGCCAGCTCGAGGCGGTTCATCGTAATGTTCATCTTGCCGCGGTCAACTTCTACCAGCAGGTAATGGTAGTTTACGTCCTTGCCGAACAGCGGATCTCCGGCCTGGCGGGGTATCAGATAAGGAGGGGCCCCTCCACCGCCGGTAACAAGGTAAAGCACTCCACCGTGCTCATAACGCTCGTAGTTGTGGACGTGTCCGGCGATCACCACAAAACGGGCACGGGTGTGCGGCTGGCGGTCCGCGAGCATTTTGGCCAAAGCTTGCTCGGAAGACCTGGCTGAGTGCCCACCGCCAGATGCCTGGTCTGAGGAATCGGTGTAAGGCGGATGATGGAGCACCAGACAAACGAAATCGATATCGCTCGCCAGAGTATCGAGTTCATGGATCAGCCATTGGCCCTGCGGACCCGTCGTTTCGTCGAGGGAGCTGTCAAGCACAAGCAGAAGCGTATTGGCAGCACGCACCGAGTAATAACGGTTGTTCTGCAAATCCGGAAAGCGCTGGAAATAGTTCGCCAGCGCGATCTTCTGATCGCCATAGAGATCATGGTTTCCGAGCGCGGGATAAACGGGAATCTTGTCCTTGGTCCATACCGCGGTTTCCTTATCCCAGACTTTCCAGTCGTTAGCGTCATCGCCTCGGTAGGCAATATCGCCGCCAATCGAGATGAACGCGGGGTGGGCGTCGGCAATGGCTTGCACCAGCATCTGGCGCACCACAGGATTGGAAGCGTCGGTGTTTTTGGGATCGGTAAAGCGGGTGTCGCCGTAGGCGACGAAGCGGAAGGGGAGACTGATTTGTGGGTGTAACTCGAGCGACTGCGTCTGCGCGGATAGAATAGAGGCGGCGCAGATCAAGATAACATTTGCGAAAACCTTGGGGAAAATCATGGTCAGTTCATTCTGTTTGCTCTAGGGGCAAGCGTCCTCGCTCGTGCGTTCCCGCCCTCCTCCAATCGTCTAACCTCCGAGTATCGGAACCATCATTTCGTACCCGGAATACCGGATGCTACATATCGCACGCCCATCGAGTCCAGGGCTGAGACTAGATTGGCGCGAATTTGTTGAAGCTGCGCTGGCGTTAGAATCATCTCTTGAAAAGGTGGATCCCAACTAACTATCGTATCTAGGTAGATCGTCCAGTTTACTTTTCCTTTAAGCGGCTCAACCTGCGCCGTAGCAGAGCGGTCCTCTTCCCGGTATCTGAGTTTATACAGCCCGACAAACTGTACCGAGAAGCGACCGCCCAATACACCTCCACTGTCACTTTCGACATGCCGTCTTTTCAGGATGCTCCTTCTAAATTTCATGGCGCCGGTGAAAGAGATTATCGTGGGCGGCACGGGCAATCACGACCCTGCCTACATTTACTCAACTGTCCTCGCCAACTTTTAACACCGCCAGGAACGCCTCCTGAGGAATATCCACTCGGCCGATGCGCTTCATGCGCTTCTTGCCTTCTTTTTGCTTCTCGAGAAGCTTGCGTTTGCGCGTGATGTCGCCGCCGTAGCACTTCGCAAGCACATTCTTGCGAATCGCGTGTACGGTTTCGCGGGCAATGATTTTGGCGCCAATCGAGGCCTGGATCGCCACCTCGAACATCTGCCGCGGAATCAGCTCCCGCATTTTTGAAACCAGCGCCTTGCCTCGTTCGTAGGCGAAGTCGCGGTGCACGATGATGGAAAGCGCGTCCACCGGTTCGCCCGCGACCAGGATATCCATTTTCACCATGGGCGATTCCCAATAATCGGCGAGGTGGTAATCGAGGGATGCATAGCCGCGCGAAACGGACTTGAGGCGGTCGTAAAAATCCAGCACGATTTCGTTCAGCGGCAATTCGTAGTGCAGCATCACGCGCGAGGAACTGACGTATTCGAAGGTTTTCTGCTTGCCCCGCTTCTCCTCGACCAGCTTCAGGATCCCGCCAACGTATTCCTCATTGGTCAAAATCGTAGCCAGAATCACCGGCTCCTCGATTTTGGCGATCTCACTCGGCGGCAACCAGCGTGAGGGATTGTCGACTTCGACCATTTCTCCGTCGGTCTTGTAGATTTTGTAACGCACGCCCGGGGCGGTTGTGATTAACTCCAGATTGAACTCGCGCTCCAGCCGTTCTTGAATGATTTCCATGTGGAGCAGTCCGAGGAAACCGCAGCGAAAGCCGAATCCGAGCGCAACCGAGCTTTCTGGCTCGAAGAAAAATGACGAGTCATTCAGCCGCAACTTCTCGAGCGCCTCGCGAAGCTGGGTGTGCTCGTGCGCATCGACGGTATAGAGCCCCGCGAAGACCATCGGCTTGATTTCTTCGAAGCCAGGCAAGGGCTCGATGGCGGGATTGTTTTCCTCGGTGATGGTGTCGCCGATTTTTGTGTCGGCCACGTTCTTGATGTTGGCGATCAGGAATCCAACTTCGCCCGCCCGCAGCTCGTCGATCTCGACCGGCTTGGGAGTCAGCACGCCCAAGGTTTCCACATCCAGGACGCGACCGTTCCACATCAGACGAATCTTTTGTCCCTTGCGGAGCGTGCCCTGAAACACACGCGTCAGCACAATCACGCCACGGTAAGGATCGAACCAGGAGTCAAAGATCAGCGCCTGCAGCCGTTTTTCGGGATCTCCCTTGGGCGGCGGAACGCGTTTGACAATAGCCTCCAACACATCCGGCACACCTTGACCAGTTTTTGCGCTGATCAGAACCGCGTCGGATGCATCCAGCCCCACGGCGCCTTCGATCATCTCTTTAGTACGCGCAATGTCGGCGCTGGGCAGGTCAATTTTGTTGATGACCGGAATAATTTCGAGGCCGTGATTAATTGCCAGGTATGCATTCGCCAGAGTTTGGGCCTCGACTCCTTGCGAAGCGTCCACAACCAGCAAAGCACCTTCGCAGGACGCAAGCGAGCGTGACACTTCATAAGAAAAATCCACATGGCCGGGAGTGTCGATCAAGTTCAGCTGGTAAGTCTGGCCATCCTGCGCGGTATACATCATTCGAACCGCATGAGCTTTGATGGTAATCCCGCGCTCACGCTCGAGGTCCATGGAGTCGAGCACCTGGGCCTGCATCTCACGGGCGGTGAGCGACCCGGTCAACTCCAGCAAGCGGTCGGCGAGCGTGGATTTTCCGTGGTCGATGTGCGCAATAATGGCAAAATTGCGAATAAAAGCGGCGTCCATAGCTGCGGGAGTCAAGCTTTGATTCTAGCAGGCGTTGCCGACGCGGTTCATTGACCATGGCCTCGCGATCATTCAATTGCGAGACGCTCAGCGTAAAATACATTTCATGCGTTATCTGGTCAGGGCGCGAGTGAAACGCGGCTGCGAGCAATCTCTGCTGAAGGCGATCAATGACGAAACTCTGGGGCAGGGTTCGGTGGCAGAGGGCGAGTACTTGAAAAACATGCAGCAGGCCAGGTTTTGCCCGGACAAAACAACTCGCTGGGTGGAGATCTGCTATTGTCCGACTCCTCTGCAGGAAGAGCGCGATTATTGGGAAAAGTATTTTGAGTTGACGCGAGTCCAGGATGCACACGATCGCCGCAATTGCCGCGACCAGAACGGTTCGGAACCTTGGGCGTGCGGCGCCTGCGATTGCACAGAACGTCTGGAGCGAAAGCTGGAATCCTCTGGCAAATCGTTTCTCGAATCGCTCCGCCACACTCGGCTAGAATAATCGCTTCCATGCTCGTCCTCGCCTCTGCCTCGCCGCGTCGTCAGGAGCTTTTGCGCAACGCGGGCATTTCGTTCGTCGTGCAAGCAACCGATATTCCGGAAGTACCCCAGAAAGGAGAGGCGCCACGAGCGTTCGCCGAACGCATGGCTCGGGAAAAAGCTCTGGCTGTGTTTCGCCGAAGGCCAGATGACTTCGTTCTTGGTGCAGACACGATTGTTGTCGTGGAGAAACAGATCTTGGGAAAGCCTCGCGACGTCGGCGATGGCGCACGCATGTTGGGCTTGCTCTCGGGTCGCACCCACGAAGTAATTACGGCAGTTTGCCTGGTTGGTCCGCAATCGAAAAATGAGAACGATTTCGAGGATGTACGATCGGAGACAACGCTCGTCACCATGGAAACTCTCAGCCCTGACGATATCCAGTCTTACCTCGTAACTGGAGAACCCATGGACAAGGCTGGAGCCTATGCCATCCAAGGCAGAGCCTCACGTTGGATTTCGCGCATTGAAGGAGACTACTGCAATGTAGTCGGATTGCCGGTATCGCTGGTGTGCAAGATGTTGCATGAGCACGGCTCGACCTAAAGAGAAACGTAGCAAACTGCATTCCTGCGGTGAGTGGACTTAGGACTTTTTGTCCTTTTCCTCTTCCCCGTCTTTTACGGCCGACTTGAAATTCTTGATGCCTTCGCCCAATCCCTTGCCCAGATCTGCCAGCTTGCTCGGACCGAAGATCAGCAGAGCTATGGCGAGGATCAACAGAATCTCAGGCAAACCCAATTTGCCGCCCATAGTGAAGTCCTCCTTACGGGGCTTGCCGAGTTCTCAGCGAACACGTCGAAAAGATGCCAACACCCCTGTAGAAAGTCTAGGCTTACCCCACCTACGTAGTCAAAGAATGATTGAGTCCGACCGCATCTCCCGGGCTATTCGGCTCCGATGCCTTTCAGGGTATAAACCACACCGTTAAACGAACCGTTGTAACCGGCACACCACACCTGAAATTTAGTACCTACGGGTTTGCTGTCACATGCATCCATTTCCGCGCCCGTATTCGCGTCGAGCGACCAGGTCTTACCGCCATTGCGGCTGAAGTACATGCCGCCTACGTTAGATGAGTAGTTTCCGCCCGCTGCCCAGCCGATGGTCGGAGTCAAAAAGCGAATCTCACGAATCGGCCAAGGATCATCCAGAGTGCGTCCGCTCCAGGTCTTGCCCCCGTCCGTGGTGCGATGAACCCAGCCCTCCACCTTCGGCGAAATCTCCCCACCGCCCACCCAGCCGGACTTTTCGTTCTTAAAGAACGTAGGGCCATCGAATACTGAGTCAATGGATGGACGGCAAGTCCACTTCACTCCGCCGTCGGAGCTGTCGCAGTAAGTGATTCCGGAGGCGCGGGCGTGCAGGTTGCTAAGCAGGCTGAACTGGTTGCCGAACCATCCACCGTTCGGGTCGGGTACGACCTCCGTCCAGTCCGAGACATGTGCGCCGCCATCCGAAGTATAGTATGCGGCGTTGGCAGCTTTGAGGTTCAGACCATCCAGCACCAGCCCATCATTGTGGTTGGCAAATCGAACCCGGAACGACCAACCGTTTGTCGTCAAAATGATGTCATGCGTCCAGGTTTTGCCGCCGTCGTGGCTCCAGCGAATGATTCCCTCGAAGTTGGAGTCGTTGAAACCCGCAACGACCACGTCCTTGGCACTCAAGGCTTTTACGCCATACCAGTAATAGGGAAAACCCAGGTTCATGATTTCGGTCCACTTCGAGCCGCCATTGGTCGTCTTCCATACCTGGCCCAGCTCAGCGGCGGCGTAGCCGATCAAGGTCGTCGGAAAAGAGATGTCGTGGATCACAGCTCCGGACAGCGTAGCCTGCAGCTTCCAAGGATTGGCCTTGGGGCTGAGGGCGCGGATTGCAGGATGACCAATCGCGTCCGCCGGGCGTTCAGCGCACAGTTCGTGACTGGCGCCAAAAACCGGGATTCTGCTGGCAACATGTCGCACCGTCGTATCGGTTTGGGCAGATACTGTGAGAGCTATACAAGCGGTCGCGAACGCAGCGATCAAAAGATAAACTACACGGGAAGTCTTCATGTTGTGGAATCCTCTGGGCCGGAAAACGCGCCGGGTGAGGATCTTAGCACGGTGGGGGTTCAGATACTCGCGATCAGTTCCGCCAGCAACGCCGCACGCCGGGGCAACTCGGAGATCAGAATTGACTCATGGGTTGCGTGCGCGCCTTCTCCAACTCCACCCAGTCCATCAAGAGTCGGAATGCCAAGCGCCGCGGTGAAGTTTCCATCTGAGCCGCCGCCCACGGCAGCTTCCTCGAGTTTCCAGCCCAACTGCTTGGCGATCTCCGAAGCTTTTTTGAAGAGCGCAGCCACGGTCGGCGTGCGCTCCATGGGCGGACGATTCATTCCGCCGGTGATTTCGAGCTTACACTTGCGATTGAACGTCTTCAGTGACCGAAGCTTGCGATCGATGCCCGCTGCATCCTGTTTGCGCGCAACTCTCACGTCGAGTACCGCACTTGCTTCCGCGGGAATCACATTCACCCGCGTGCCACCTCGCACTGTCCCCACGTTAAGCGTTAAACCACGTTTCATGTCGATCAGCTTCGAGATCGCGATGATCTGCCTGGCCAATTCCAGAATGGCGCTCTGGCCTTTTTCGAAGTCGAGCCCCGAGTGCGCAGCCTTGCCCGTGACGTCCAGAACGTATTCTCCAATGCCTTTGCGAGCCGTTTTCACTGCTCCTCCTGGTCCATGAGAAGGCTCCAGCACCAGGACCGCGGCGGACTTCTTCGCCAGATTTTCCGTGATCCTTCTTGAAGTTTCGCTGCCCACTTCCTCGTCCGACACCAGCAATATGTTTACCGGTCGCGGCAACGTGTCCTCGTGCCAGGATCGCAGGGCTTCGATCGCATGCAGCATCAACGCGATGCCGGACTTCATATCAAACGCGCCCGGCCCGAACAAGCGGCCGTCGGCCACGCGACATGGCATGGTCGCCAGCGTGCCCATGGGATACACCGTGTCGAGATGTCCCAGCAGCAGCACGGGCTTTCCGCCGCGAGATCCGTCGAAATCCACCTGCAAGTGATCGCCAAAGCTCTGCACCCGGTGAAATTTTGCATGTCCGCCGAGCCCCTCAAACCTGCCCGCAGTGAGCGCCCCCAACCGATCGACCGCTTGCTTGTTGTCGCTGGGCGACTCGGTCTCGACCAACTGGCGGATGGTTTGGACGATCTCAGTATTACGCTCCTGAAAATATCTCAGCCGCTCGGCGACATCGTTTTGCGCCACGATCTCGTTCTGGGTTTGTTTCAAGACTTTCTTCGGCATGCAATCCTTTTCCGGAAGGTTTTGAGGGTGCGCGGTACAGTATAATCTTCGCTCTTCATCTTTCGCTCTTCACATTAACGAGAAACAGAATGACCGATACTGCTCAATCTGCAACCGAAGTCCCCGCCGCAGGCAAAACCACGCTGGACGTCAATGACATTCAGCGCATCCTCCCCCACCGTTTTCCCTTTTTGCTCATCGATCGCGTGCTCGACCTGAAGCGCCGGGAGCGCATTGTGGCCCTTAAGAACGTCACGATTAATGAACCGTTCTTTGCCGGGCACTTTCCCGGCCTCCCAGTGATGCCCGGTGTCCTCATCGTAGAGGCCATGGCCCAGGCTGGCGGAGTCCTGCTGTTTACCGAAGTGGAGGACCGCGAGAGCAAGTTGGTGCTCTTCACCGGAATCGAGCGCGCTCGATTTCGCCGTCCCGTGGTTCCCGGCGATCAACTGCGCATCGAGGTCGTAGTCAAGGTCTGGCGCGGGAATGCTGGACGAATGCAAGGGACCGCATACGTCGGAGACACCCTCGCCGCCGAAGCCCTGGTGACTTGCAGACTGGTCGATCGGGCTCGCGCTGAGAAGCCACCTTCGCAATGATCGCCCGCGACCTATCAGCCATGGTTGGTGGAAGATGAAAGCGCATCCCACAGCCATCATTGATCCGAGCGCCAAGATTCATTCCACCTGCAAGATCGGCCCCTACTGTGTGATCGGACCAAAGGTTGAGCTAGGAGAAGGATGCCATCTGGTTTCGCACGTGGCGATTGAGGGACCGACGAAAATTGGCGCTGACAACGCCTTCTTTCCGTTCTGCTCGATCGGAATGGCGCCGCAGGATCTGACCTACGCCGGCGAACACACCTGCCTTGAAATCGGCGATCACAACGAGATTCGCGAATTCGTCACCATCAACCGCGGCACTATGAAGGGTGGAGGACTGACCCGCGTGGGCAACCACATCCTGGTTATGGCTTACACCCACATTGCCCACGATTGCGTAATTGGCGACCACGTCATTCTCGCCAATGCGGCGACCCTCGGCGGGCACGTTACGGTCGAAGAGTGGGCCACGGTAGGCGCGCTTTGTCCAGTTCACCATTTTATTCGCATTGGCGCCCACTCATTCATCGGCGGTGGAACCACGATCACCCGCGATGTTCTTCCTTTTTCGAAGACGTCCGCCTCCCGCGACGTACAGGCCTATGGACTCAATGCGATCGGACTCGAGCGTCGTGGATTCAGCAAGCAGCGTATTCGCAAAATCCATCATGCCTACAAAGTCCTGCTGGCCTCGAAGCTCAATACCTCACAGGCCCTCGAGAAATTGAAGTCAGAGCCAGATCATGGAGAAGACGTGGAGCTGCTAATAAAGTTCATAGAAGAATCGGAGCGGGGAGTGATTAAGTAGCACGCTGCGTCATCCCTCAATCAAGATGTCATCCTGAGCGCAGCAGATTGTCCGCGAAGCGGAGAATCTGCGTAGTCGAAGGACCCCGAAATCTCACACTCGCAATCACGGCTGCAGGGAGTTTCGCCGAGAGGGCGTCCCAGCAAACGAAAGTCCGTTCCCCTCGCTAGAGCATCTTTATCATTTACACTGGCGGCGATGCCTGACGGAAAAAAGCTCGGCCTCATCGCCGGCAACGGCCGCTTTCCTTTTCTCGTGCTCGACGCCGCGCGCTCGCAGGGTTATGAAGTCATCGTCGCCGCCATCAAAGAAGAGGCTTTCCCGGAAATCGAATCCCACGGCGCGACCGCCGTTCACTGGCTTTCGCTGGGAGAACTTTCCAACTTAATCGAGACGTTCAAGCGCGAAGGCGTGAATCGCGCGGTCATGGCGGGACAAGTGAAGCATAAGCAGATCTTCTCCAGCATTCGCCCGGATTGGCGTCTGGGCAAGCTTCTGCTGTCGCTGGGCACTCGCAATACCGATTCTCTGCTGGGAGCGGTCGCGAAGGTCCTTGCGGATGAAGGGATCGTTCTCGAAAACTCCACGTCGCTTCTCGAGCCGCTGCTGGCCAAACCCGGAGTGCTCACCAAGCGCATGCCTACCGAGCAAGAAAGGAAGAACATCGCTTACGGGCGCGATCTCGCCCGTCATTTGGCGCAATTCGATATTGGCCAGACGGTCATCGTGGCCGAGGCGGCCTGCGTCGCCGTCGAAGCCATGGAGGGCACCGATGCGGCCATCGAACGCGCAGGCCAGATCATGGCCTCGGTCGGCGACGACCCCTCGACTTTGAGCCGGGCCCTGACCGTCGTCAAAATCGCGAAACCGAATCAGGATATGCGGTTCGATGTTCCGGTCATTGGCGTGAAGACGATTGAGGTAATGCGGAAAGCAGGCGCAACTTGTCTGGCGTTGGACGCCGGGAGATGCCTGCTGCTCGACGGCGACGCGATCGCCATCGCAGCGGATGCCGCAGAGATCGCCATTGTGGCAGACTAGATTGTCTCTAACAACAAAATTGCAGGAGTTCCTTATGTCTGAAACCACCCGTCTTGCCGACCAAATACGCCGCGCCTTCGATGGAGACGCCTGGCACGGCGACTCCCTCCTCGAACTACTCGATGGTGTCGACGCCAAGACGGCAGCGGCGCATCCAATCAAGAACGCACATAGCATCTGGGAACTCGTTCTCCACATTGCGGCTTGGGACGGCGCCGTTCTGAAGCGGACCGGTGGCACAGCGGTGGAACTACGCGACGAAGAAAACTTTCCCCGGGTAAAGGAGGCCAGCGATAAGGCCTGGCGCCAAGCCATCGAACACGCGAAGCAAACTCATAACGAGCTTGCGAAGGCTGTCGCTGCCTTCCCCGATTCGCGCCTGCAGGAGCAAGTGCCAGGCAAGACCGAGAGTTACTACAATTTCTTCTATTTGTTCAGCGGCATCGTCCAGCACGAGCTCTACCACGCCGGCCAGATCGCGCTGCTTAAAAAGGCGCAAACTCAATGACCGGGGGTTCGCATCACTGGGCTCCGCTGATCTTGCCGTCTTTTGTGTTTAAATCAACAAGTCTCCCGGCAACCTGCCGCATGAGCACTGAGAACTGACTGACAACCTCATCAACGTCGCCGTAATTGGCGTGGGCGTATTTGGACGTAACCACGCCCGGGTTTATCACCAGCTTGCTCAGGAAGGCATGCCGGTACGACTGGTCGGAGTGGTCGATCCGGACACATCACGCGCTGACGCCGTGGCGCGAGAGTTCGCCTGCCGCGGTTTTGGCTCAATCGAACAACTCATCACCACCCACAGCGAAGTCCAGGCTGCTTCGGTCGCAGTGCCCACCAGCCAGCATCTCGCCACCGCGCAGCAGTTGATGGAGGCTGGCATCGACGTGCTGATCGAAAAGCCCCTGGCCACTTCCCTCGCCGAAGCCGACGAACTCGTTCGCACTGCAAAACGACTTGGCCGCAACGGTCAGGTCGGACACCTGGAGCGCTTCAATCCGGCAGTGCGCGCTGCCCTCCCTGTCATTACTCGGCCGATGTTTTTTGAAGTCCATCGCCTGAGCGTATTTACTCCACGATCTTTGGATGTGGACGTCGTGCTGGACCTGATGATTCACGATCTCGACATTGTCTTGTCATTCGTGAATTCTCCCATCAAGGAAATCCGCGCGGTTGGGTTGCCCATCCTTTCCGGCAAGGTAGACATCGCAAACGTCCGGCTTGAATTCGACTCCGGCTGCGTCGCCAACTTCACCGCCAGCCGGGTCTCGACCGAGCGCGTCCGCAAGTTGCGCTTTTTTCAACCCAGGCAGTACGTGTCGCTGGATTACGGGCGTCAGGATCTCCTGGTCTTCAGTGTCGGTCAGGATGAACCTTCGGGAATTCCCACGGTGAATCCACAAATCCAGATGGCGAAGCCTTCCACTACCGGAGAAGAACCGCTGCATGCGGAACTGAAATCGTTTCTTGAGTCGGTGCAGCGGCACTCCCCGCCAACGGTTTCTCTGGAAGAAGGACGCCGCGCTTTGGCCGTGGCTCTCGACATCGTGGCCTCGATTGGCGAGCATGGAAAAAAGATCGCTCTGGAGCGATTGCACGCCTGATTTGACCGCTGAAATGTCAAGTTTTGTAAACGGCCTGGACCGTATTTAACCATCTGGATGCAAATCCTTAGTTCTTACACTTTCAGAGCTTCGCGGATTCGCAGGAAAGATGCGAAAATAAGAATACTGGGCCGTGGGCACCATCAAATTCGCGACGGCAGATTCGAAACAGGCAGGCGCGTAGGGAATTCTTGTCCTTACAACTATTGCCACTCTGTTCGTGTCTAACCAGCAGGTAAAGTTGTTCGATGTCAACCACGCAAATTCCGCCAGTGAATCCGGTTCCTTCGACGCCAGCAGCGCGGCCTCAGGAGGGCGGAGATTTGTACGATGCGCGTTATTGGGAGTCAGCGTATCGCGAAATGGTCGAGGCGCCCGCTCTGATCATCAAGCTTCAGGACGATCTGTCCGAATCGCGCCGGCGCGAGGCTTTCTGGATTTCGGTAGTCGTCCACCTGGTAGTCGTACTGCTCATCGTCAACTCACAGAAGTTGGCAGGCTTTATGCCGCGGCGAGCCGTGGTGGTTGAGAGCCCCGAGTCAAACCAGAAAGACCTGACCTATCTCGAACTGCCTCCCGATGCACAGAAAGTGACCAAGCGTCCGGACACAAACATCATTTCGGACAAGGACCGCATCGCCACCTCGCACGCGCCCCAACTGGATCGTCAGGAACTCAAGAAGATTTTGGACGCGTCACGTCCGGGCAGACCGAATCCAAGCGGACCGCCAAATCCGCAACCAGAGGCAGCACCAGCTCCAGCGGCGGCCCAGAACTCTGCGCCCCAACCATCGGCGCCACCACCGCCCGCTCCACCCCAGGTCGCAAAGCTGCAGACTCCCCCGCCGGCCCTGACTCCCCAGGCGGCGTTTGGCGGCGGCGCAATGTCCGCAGGTTCATCTATTGAACAAGCCGCTCGCGCTGCGGCCGCGAATCGTGGAGGCTATGGCGGCGATGGCGGAAACTACGGCCTCGGTCTCGGCAAGAAGCCGACAGCCGCAATGGGACCGCTGGAAGTTCTCACCGACACCATGGGTGTGGATTTTGGTCCTTATCTGCAACGCGTGCTGCACGACGTGAGAGTGAACTGGTACAACCTGATTCCTGAATCGGCGCGCGCGCCGCTAATGAAAAAGGGCAAAGTCACGATCGAGTTTGCCATTCTCAAAGACGGCACAGTTGCCGGAATGAGATTGGTCGCGACCTCCGGCGATGTGGCCCTCGATCGCGGTGCTTGGGGCGGCATCAGCGCTTCCAATCCATTTCCGCCCTTACCTACCGAGTTCGGCGGCCAGTATCTCGGATTGCGATTCGCCTTCTACTACAACCCCGACCGATCGGATCTGCAGTAGAGCGCAGTCCCAGAGCCTCGTTTTCCGTGCTAGAATCCGAGTCATACTCGTGAAGTCGAAGCGAAAATTCACCATCGTGATCGAACGTGACGAAGAGGGCTATTACGTCGCCACCGTACCCGCCCTTCGGGGGTGCCACACCCAAGCGAAGAACCTTGACACGCTGATGAACCGTGCCCGAGAGGTGATTGAACTTTGCATAAGCAGCGGATAGTCTTCTCTTACCACACTCTGCAGCGATTCTCTCTCACCATCGGCGAACCCGCCTTGCAGTGAAATGCCTCCTGAAACTCCGGCATGTTTGAGACCACGCCGTTAGCGCGGTATTTGTCCGGAGAATGCGGATCGACGGTAGCGCGTAAGCGTTTGGTCTCGTCGCGGGTACTGGCGCACCAGCTCTGCCCATAAGCAATGAAGAATCGTTGCTCCGGCGTGAATCCTTCGATCGGATCCGGTTTCTGCTCCTTGATATCCTCGATATCCTCTTTCCACGCCATGTAAGAAATGATCAGACCGCCGAGGTCGGCAACGTCCTCGCCCAAAGTCAGTTTTCCGTTGATCTTGATGTCATCCACAACTGTGTACTGCGAATACTGATCCGAAATGCAACTGGCACGCTGCTCAAAAGCTTTGCCATCTTCCGGCGTCCACCAGTCGCGCAGGTTGCCGTGAGCGTCGAATTGGCGGCCTTCGTCGTCGAAGCCATGCGTGAGTTCGTGGCCGATGGTGGCGCCGGTGTCGCCGAAGTTGGGCGCAGCATCGGAATTCGCATCGAACAGCCGCGGTTGCAGAATGCCCGCAGGAAAATTGATATCGTTCATCTGCGGATCGTAGTAGGCATTCACCGTGGGCGGCGTCATCTGCCATTCGCCGCGATCCACCGGCTTGCCAATCTTCGCCAGTTGACGATGAAATTCGAACTCGCGGGCGCGGAGCACATTGCCCATCTCATCGTCGCGAGCGATGGTCAGCGCGCTGTAATCCCGCCACTGGTCGGGATAGCCGATCTTGTTGGCGACTGTATGCAGTTTCTCCAGCGCATGCTGTTTCGTCGCGGGCGTCATCCAGGATAGCGAATTGATATCCTGCGCCATGGCATCTTCGATCTCCTTCACCATCTTCTTGGCGCGCTGCTTGGCTTCGGGGCTGAAGGCTCGCTCCACATATGCTTGCCCCAAAGCTTCCCCCAGATCGTTGTCCACATAACCCACGCAGCGCTTCCACCGCGGCTCCAGTTCCTGCTGCCCCTGCAAGGTCTTGCCATAGAAATCAAAATCGGCGTTGACGAAATCGGACGACAGAAAAGGCGCATTGGCATTCACCAGATGCCAGCGCAGATAAGTCTTCCAGCTCGCCAGGCCTTGTTGTTCGAGCTCCGCATTCAGCACCTTGAAAAATTCCGGGGTCTCCACATTGAGCGCTTCCACAGAAGGCAGGCCGACTTTGGTGAAGTACGTCTTCCATTGAAACGACGGGCTTAGCGTATCCAATTGTTGCGCGCTCATCTTGTGATACAGCTTCTGCGGATCCCGCCGCTCCACCCGCGTCAGCGATCCTTTGGCCAGAGCCGTTTCAATGCGCAAGACTGTCTGCGCCTGGGCCGCGGCCGCCTCGGGCTTGTCGCCCAGCAATTCAAACATCTTCTGCACATGGGTGACGTAGGCGTTGCGGAGTTCGACCGATTTGGCATCGGTCTTGAAATAGTAATCGCGATCCGGCAGCCCGAGCCCGCCCTGGTCTAACTCAGCAATTACTTGCGCCGAGTCCTTGTAGTCCTGATCGGAGCGAAACCGAAACAGCGCTCCACTCGCGACCATGCTCCCGGCCACACTGGCAATCTCCTGCTTGGATTGCATCTGTTGAATGCGGTCCAGAACCGGCTGCAGAGGCTTGATCGCAGCGGCGTCGACTGCCTTCTCATCCATGCAAGCTGCGTAGTAATCCCCGATCTTCTGCTTCACCGCATCGCGGTCCGGTGCCGGTGCCGCAGCGCTCTCCAGGATCTCCCGCAAAATAACCTTGTTGTCGTCGTCGAGCTTCGAGTACACACTCCATGAAGTCTGATCCGGCGGAATCGGATTCTTCTTGATCCATGTGCCGCAGGAGTAAGTAAAGAAATCCGCGCACGGATCCACACTGGTGTCCATGGAGTTGACGTCGAGCACAGACTGCGACTTTCCCACAGCAGTCTGTGCCGACACGACAGAGCTACCTGCGACCATCGCAAGCAGCATCAGAGCACAACAAATCAAGGCGAATGTCACACGATGCATTCTGTTTCCCAGACCAAAGCTAATCGCACACAAATTCCAACGTTTACCAAACACACTGGCATCAACTGGCTGAAAGCCGAAAGCTTCCCTCAAGACTTCTGCAAATGGATCGAGCCATCTCCGGTATGAACCGTAACCAGATTCCCGCCACCGTTGATCTTTCCGTGAATGTTCCTTTCGCTGAGACGTCCCTCGACGGATACCGGGAGATCCGCTTCAATGTGTCCGTCGCTGGTGTGCAAGTCCACGTCGGCAGCAAAATTGGCGGGCACTTCGAGGGTAACGCTTCCATCTCCGGTGTGGAGGTTCCAGTTCGAAGTTACGGCTGAACCGGACAGCGCCCGGGCATCAATGCGTCCGTCTCCGGTACTAAGTTCAAGCACATCGAATCGTCCAGTGGCAGTAATCCGCCCGTCTCCGGTGCGCGAGCGTAGCGTGCCGTCCACTGCATCAACATCCTGATGACCATCGCCGGACTGCAGGTCCATATCGCCCTTGAAATTCGCCAGGCGAATGGCACCGTCTCCAGTATGCAGATTCACACGCCCCTCCCGCGGCATATGGATCTCGACATCAACCCGGTAGCCATGGAAGTTGAAATTGATGATGTGAACGTCGTGCGGAAAATGAATCTGGAGCTCGACCGAGTCTCCTGTCTGATGTTCCTCGATCTTCAGGCCATGCTCGCCAATCTTGTAATGCTCGGACGTCACGCGAGCTTCAATCGTCTTCTGGTCCCAGGTATCCACATGAATGTTGGCGTCAGAGGTCTCCACGCGGAGGTCGGGTTTTCCCGTAATCGTGTAGGTCTTGGACCACTCATCGGCACTGGCGTATGCCGCGCCAGCCAGGCAAAGTCCCAACGCAAGCAAAGCAAAACGTTTCATAGATTTCTCCTGAAGCCGGGCGGACACACTCCCACGCGGCGTTAGACGGTGATACGCAATATTGGTCACCGCAGTTCACGGAAAGTCGACCGCCTTCAGTAAATTTCGAGGGAGGCCGTTGCCTTCCGGCGCTACAATGTTGTTATGCCCGCGTCGGGCCCAAAACGACAGAGGGATCCGCAGCCGCCCGAGCACCCATCCTCCGAACACCACCGCACGCCGCAGGTCTATACGCTGGAAGCGACCGGGCTGCTGGTGATCGCAGCGCTAATTTTGATCCTGATCCTCGCCCGCTACTGGCATCAAATTGCCTGGGGCGCGCGCTGATCGTGGGTCGCGATCCGCTTCTGATCGTAGTGCTGGGTCCAACGGCAAGCGGGAAGACGGCGGTCTCCGTCGCACTCGCGGAGCGCTTACATGGCGAAGTGGTCAATTGTGATTCGGTCGCCATGTACCGCGAATTCGAGATTGGAACGGCGAAGCCAAGCGCCGCCGAGCGCGCACGCGTCGCGCATCATCTGCTCGATCTGGTAGATCCCACGGGCTACATGACCGCCGGGGAGTATGCGCGTCTGGCGCGGCAGGCGCTTGCCGAAATCAAAGCCAGGGGCAACGTGCCAATTGTGGTTGGAGGCACCGGACTCTATCTCCGGGCTTTGCTCGACGGCCTCTTTCCCGGTCCTCAACGTTCGGAAGAACTGCGCGAAAGGCTCCGTCAACGCGTGGAACAAAACGGCGCAGACTACCTGCACCGTCTGCTTCGCCGCCTCGATCCCGACGCCGCCGCAAAGATCCACGCCAACGACGTTCCCAAACTCATCCGGGCGATCGAAGTCTGCCTCGCCTCGCGCCGGAAAATCACGGAGATGTGGAAGCAGGGGCGCAATCCGCTGGCCGGGTTCCGCATCCTGCGCCTGGGCCTGAATCCCAACCGCGACGCGCTCTATGCCCGCATCAACCGGCGCGCAGAGCGCATGTTCGAGTCAGGACTGGTCGAGGAAACCAGATGCCTGGTCGAAAAATACGGTGATGCCGCTCGCCCCCTTGGCTCACTGGGATACAAGCAGGCGATGCAGTTGCTACGCGGCGAAATCGACGCCAAAGCCGCGCCGCAAGCGGCGCAGCAGGCGCATCGAAATTACGCCAAGCGCCAGATGACCTGGTTCCGTCGCGAACCGGAAGTAGCGTGGCTCGAAGGCTTCGGCGACGATCCAGCCATCCAGCAAAAAGCAATAGCGCTGACTGTAGAGAAGTAGCTAGCTACGTTTCTACGGATCACTCTGCAGCTTCGAGCCTCTCAGCCATCTCGAGCAGCTTGGTGACGCTGTTCCAGTTTCTGCCCGTACCGGCCGTCTTCAACTTCCTCTCGACCGTTACCCACGAAAGCTTCGAGCGGCCCATGCCGTCGGGAAAATAAATGTAGACCTCGCGGCCGTCGATGTGCATTTCCTCGGGGTCGGCCTTGATCTTGAGAACCTGCTCCAGCGCCTCGGCAGCAGGATGGCTCTCGAGGAACGTCACCAGAAGTTTGCCAGGCTCGATGCCGCGCCGGTTTCGGAATGGATTTCTTGCAACCACGTCCTTAAGTTCGGAAGTGGTGCGAAGGATGACGCGGGGGCGAAAACCGAAATTCTTCTCGATCGCATCTTCAATTCGCTTGGCCAGCGTAGTAAGATTCCGCGCCTTGGTCCGGAAAACGACGTTGCCACTCCCTACGTAGGTCTGCGCGTCCCGAAATCCGAGCGATTCATAGAGCGCCCGCAGCGCGTCCATCTTAATCCGGTTGTGGCTCACAAGATTGACGCCCCGGAGCATGGAGACGATCACAGCCATAGCGAGTCCCAGTATATCCGCCGAGCGGATGTGTCCTGGCTGCGCGATCCTTCATTCGTGGGACCGGCGAGGTTGTTTACTGTTTAGTACAGGGTATATACCCAAAAAATGCGTTTTCTCGCCAGATCTATGAAAACAAAGGGTCTGTTTTCGAGATACCCAAGTAAAATATCCCTTCTAAAGGACTTAGCTGAGGGGTTTTTAACCTCTCTAAGTCTATGAAAAGATTGAGGGAGTTTGGATATACCTCTAAAATATCTCTTTTAAAGGACTTAGCTGAGGGGTTTTTGCCGGAAACTGACGCGTTGATGGGATGTCGGCGCCTTTACGACGGGAATGCCCGAGAATTGTCAAAGAGCTGGATGCAGCCTGCTGTTATCAAACAGCTAATCCACTTGTCAATATGTTATCTGGATACGTGGGCTAAAGTCAACGGAAAACTATAGTGGTCGAAAGCGGGGATTCGCCAGGTCAGACCATAGGGGGCGGGAATGGCCTTGGACTAGCGGACGTATTCCTTAGCTTGGGTAAGCGTCGAAAGAACGGACGCGGATGGTTGGGGCACCAGCGCGGTCGAGCATCTCAACCTGGAGAAAGCCGCTTCCGCGCGATGGTGTCCAGCGATAATCGTCTACTTTTTTGGTTTGAGCAGGTATGCCTGATCAACGCCATTGATCGCCCCATAGCCGACAATCTGTCCTGAACTGTTGATCGAGGATGCATGATGCAAAACCCAGCCTGAATTCTTGGGAATCATGTTGTTCAGGTCTTTCATACCCGTTCCCTTGGTCCAGATGAAGGCATGACTCGCGCCTCCCGTGACCGTTGAGTCTCCCAGAATCTGCCCTGAGTCGCTGATAAAGCCGGGTGCGCTAGATGTACCCCCGTGGAGCGTGCCGATGGGGTGTATTCCAGTGGTGTCCCAGTACACGACCACTCCATTGGGATACTTGGACGAAGTGGAGGCGCCGACAACCGTGCCCGAATTGTTGAGCCAAACTGCGTAGCTGTTGCCTCCCTTCAATGTTCCCAGGTCCTTCCATTTCGCCTTGCTCCAAAGGAACGCGTGGTATTTGCTGTTATTGTTGAAAAAGTAGGCGGTGCCGGTAACTTGAAGGCTCTCGTTGATATCGTCCGCGTAACAGTAAGGGGCGCCTAGCAAGCAGGCCTTATCATGAATATGGTAGCTACCCTGGCTTTTGGTCCACAAAACCACATGCTCATCGCCATTGCTGGTGGCTGACTCGCCGACGATTACGCCTTTGGAAGTGATCGCCGTAGCAAACGTGTACCCACTGCCACCTGGCAGATCAGGCAAGCCAACCATGCGGCTCTTTTGGGTCCAGACAAATCCGTGGTACGCACCTGTCGTGGTATTCGCTGAGGAGCCCACCACCACGCCCGAATCATTGACGACATAACCGACGCTCGAGTCGTCGCCGGATAGATGGCCCAGATCCTGGAAGCCTGTACCACTGCTCCACAGGAAGGCATCGGCAGTTATGAGTGTCGCGCATGGAACTGTCGGCGGCGTCGAGTTGTCCGAACAGCCCGTTACCATTCCAGAGGAGTTGTTGTCATCGGCATAGCTACTGGTAAAGCCCGACAATGCACCCAGGGGGGTCACCGTATACGTCTGTGCTGATGCAGCGGACACCAGTATCACTGACGCCAGCGCAATCGCAGCACAGTTCATCTTGCTAATCATCTGGGTAGTCCTCCCTAGCTCAAGCTGGTCAGAGATTCTACTCCCGGCTGCCAAAGTGCGCCAGATGCAAGGGCTTGCAACCATCCTATGGTGACCTTCTGTTTCGATGTGTATCCCGTTGCCAATGAAGGAGTGAAAAAAACTCCATCGTCAAAGGGCTCAACTTCGGAGGTTAACGAGCGCAATCGCGAGTTACGCCAACGATCCGATGGTGAGTGCCGCGAACCCCACTTTGCTTTGTCAACTGTAAGTTCTCCCAGTGGTTGGCTCGTCGAAGCAGGTTCTATACTTGCAAACTCGTTTGCGTCTTGCCAGTCTGGAACGCGCTTCTTCGTCGGTTGCAGCCGGCTCGGAAATGTTGTTCGACGAGTCCTGGCGCCCAAGCGAGATCGAACTCGTGAAATGAACGACCGACTAACCCAAGGGGACCAAAAATAATGAAACGTGAAGGACACATGGCCGCCGTCGCGCTTGCTGGCGCGATGGCTTTGGCCGCAGCGCACGCCCAGACGCCACCGAAGATGAAAATGACTACGCCGATCCCGCCATCCATCACCACACCGGATTCCGTGGACACGCGCATCGGGAATCTAAAGTTCTTCGACGGCTTTCCGGATGATGCCACCGTCCAGAAAGTTTACGACAACCTCGACTTCGAGCGCGGCGTGCAGGCGTTTCTCACCGCCATGCCGGGTGCGTCGCTCTATGCTCTCCGTGAGGGGCTTCGCAGCCAAGGGGCGACTGACAACCAGACTGTGCTCATCATGGAAAACCTGATGGACTCGAAGTCGCTGTTTCTTACTCCCAATACCGAGACCGTCTATAACCTCATGTGGCTGGATTTGAAGGATGGACCGCTGGTGATTGAGAGCCCGCCGAACATCTTAGGCATTGTGGATGATTTCTGGTTCCATTATGTCGGCGATATCGGCAATGCTGGTCCTGACAAAGGCAAGGGCGGTAAATTCCTCCTGCTGCCGCCCGACTATAAAGGTGACGTTCCCAATGGTTACTTCGTGATGCGCTCGAAGACCTTCGGCAACGTTTACTTCTGGAGAGGCTTCACGGTGAACGGCGACACCCGGCCCGCAGTCGAGAACAGCAAGAAATTCGCGAAGGTTTATCCGCTGGCACAGGCGAAGAACCCGCCCCCGATGAAGTTCATCAACGTCTCGGGTAAAGCCTTCAATACCATCCATGCAAACGATTTCACGTACTTCGAAGAAGTAAACCATCTCGTGCAAGAGGAACCGAACGATGCCTCGGACCCGGAGACCCTCGGTCTACTCGCCGCCATCGGCATCGAGAAGGGCAAGCCGTTCGCGCCCGACGACCGCATGAAGACGATTCTCACGGACTCAGCCGCAGTAGGCAATGCTACAGCGCGAGCCATCCTTTTCAAGAGCCGTATGAAAGAAGCCTACTTCTACCCGAACAGTGCGTGGTGTACACCGTTCGTCGGTGGCAGTTATGAATTTCTTTCGCAACCCGGGGTGCGTAATCTCGACGCCCGCACCATGATGTTCTATTACGCCACAGGCATCACGCCGGCGATGGCGGCGAAGATAGTCGGGGTTGGCTCGCAGTATGCGGCGGCGTTCGTGGACTCTCAGGGCAAGCCGCTCGACGGCAGCAAGACCTACAAGGTTCACTTGCCGCCCAACATCCCGGCGAAAACTTTCTGGTCGTTCGTCGTCTACGACAACCAGACACGGTCCGAACTTCAAACCGACGAGCAGTTCCCCAGCATCGGCAGCCAAAAAAAAGGCATCGTGGTAAATCCTGACACGTCGGTCGATGTCTATTTTGGCCCGACTGCCCCGGCTGGCCACGAGAATAACTGGGTGCAGACGGTGCCGGGGAAGGGCTGGAACACTCTGCTGCGTCTTTACGGCCCACTTCAACCGTGGTTTGACAAGACATGGAAGCCCGGCGAGTTTGAGGTGGTGAACTAACACCCGGACCATCGCCCTCGAACCGCTCGCGTCTTCCACGAGGCGTGTAGCAAATTCGAGGGCGTTGTCCTTCCTAAGCCACTTTCATTTCTGGTTGTTGATGTAACCGGTTCAGCATGACCGGACTCCGGTCACAACGAAGGATGAAAAGAGCTTCTACGCCAACCCTGTTTGCAGTGAGTTACGGCTCTTTTCAAGGGAGGCCATTACACGTTTTGAGGAATTGGCCGGGCGGGTCATTGAGCGTAATGGCGATGGTTCATCTGCGTGTCCCGGCACAGGGGCGGTGAGGGCGACAAGGCCGGCCATGGGTGCAACAGCAACCAAGAAGAAGGTGAAGCGTTTCATAAGGGTTCCTTTGACGCTTTAGCTGTCACCGAGACTTGACGCATCGGCTGGCACCGGCGTTCGGACGGACGAGTTTGGTCCGTATCTTGGCCGCGGCGGCCGTGGTGAGATCAGAATGAAAGGCTTGGTCAGCTCCCTATAGAGTTTGGGTACTGCGCGCGTGATCCTTCGCCCGGCTTCGCCGGCTTCCGGATGACGTCTGTTTCTGGAGTCGGTTGGACGCGCAATCCCGTGTTATCGTCTGCTCATGCTTCGACACACTGGGCTTGTCTTCGCGGTTCTTTGGGTCTTGGTCTGCATCGCTTTTGGTGCGGAGAAATATCAGCAGCCCGGTCCCATTCACCTCGATCACGGGGGGGAACAGTGGGCGGAGAAAACGCTGCGCAAACTCTCGACGGAAGAGAAAGTCGGGCAGTTGTTCGTGGTGTGGGTGCGGGCTGAGTTCTTGAATGTCAACGCTCCGGGGTATCTGCAGCTTCGCGACGACATCCACAAATACCATCTTGGCGGTTTCACCATGACCGTGCCCTGGGACCCGCCATTTCTGTATCGGAGCCAGCCTTACGAAGCCGCCGAGTTGCTCAAACGCCTGCAGCAAGACTCAAAGCTGCCGCTGCTGATTGCGGCTGACTTCGAGCGTGGAGTCACCATGCGGCTGCACGGGGCCACGGAGTTTCCCCACGCCATGGCCTTCGGAGCCGCGGGCAAACTGGAGTACGCCGAGGCGTTTGGCAGGATTACGGCGCAGGAGGCTCGCGCCGTCGGCGTGCACTGGAATTTCT
Source organism: uncultured Acidobacteriota bacterium (assembly GCA_963837015.1). Taxonomy (GTDB): domain Bacteria; phylum Acidobacteriota; class Terriglobia; order Terriglobales; family Acidobacteriaceae; genus JABDBE01. Next base: position 81,332 of record CAWIMI010000043.1, read on the forward strand.
TTCCCGACGCCGACGTCAATTCGAATCCGGCGAACCCGATCATCAATACGCGTTCCTTCGGCGAAGATCCGCAGCAGGTTGGAGAACTGGTCACGGCGTACATTCGCGGCGCCCGCGCCAATGGAATGTTGACCACAGTCAAACACTTCCCCGGCCACGGTGACACCGCAACCGACTCTCACCTAGGCGTGGCGCAGGTGACGGGGGACCCGGCGCGGCTTAAATCGGTTGAGCTGCCGCCTTTTCAGATGGCGATTGCAGCCGGAGTCGACTCGGTTATGGTGGCCCATGTTTCCGTTCCGGCGCTGGATCCTGATCCTAACCGCGTGGCTACGACTTCCTCCGCAATCGTAACCGGGCTGCTGAAGAACCAGCTGGGTTTTAAGGGAATCGTGGTAACCGACGCGCTGGATATGGCGGGCCTCACGCGACTCTACGGCGCGCACATTGGCCGGGCGGCGGTAGACGCATTCAAGGCGGGCAATGACGTGTTGCTTATCCCGGCCGATCTCGATGCATCCTACCGGTCGATGGTCGAGGCCGTTCGCAGCGGCGAGATTTCGCAGGCGCGGCTCAACTCTTCCGTTCTCAAAATATTGAAAGCAAAGGCTTCGCTGAACCTTTACAAAACCCGCCTGGTAAATATCCAGGCGGTCTCCACTCTGGTTGGCAAGCCCGCGAATGTCGCGCTTGGCCAGCAAATTGCAGATGACTCGGTCGCCCTGGTCCGCGACAATGGCAAACTTTTGCCCCTGAAATCATCCGGAACCTCCAAGCCCGCGCTTCCGTATCAAGCAGTGGAAGAGGTGCGCGACACCACGGTCGCCGTAGTCTTCTCCGACGATATGCGCACGGAAGCAGGACGAAAGCTGGAGCGCCAGATCCGCGACCGCGTGCCGGATGCCGATGTGATTTATGTGGATCCACGGATCGCAGCGGCGATGTCCGACGATGTATTGAAAGCGGTGGACCATGCGCGCGCGGTGATCGCCGCGGTGTATGAAGTACCGGTGCCGGGAAAAGTGATGAAAGGCGCAAACGGAGCGGCCAACCCGGTGGGCCTGTCGGACGCGAGCGGCGCCCTATTGCAGAAGATCCTCGATCACGCCGCCGAAAGAACGGTCATGCTCGCCATGGGAAACCCTTACCTGGCACAGGATTTCCCTGCAGTGCAGAATTATTTGTGCACGTTTTCCAACGCAGGCGTTTCCGAAATCAGCGCGGCAAAGGCGCTGTTCGGCGAGATTGCGATCCGCGGACATCTCCCGGTGAGCATCCCGAACATCGCGCAGCGCGGCGACGGGATCGAGCGTCCCGCGGAAGTCGCGCAAGGAGGTTTTCGACATGCTGATTCCAAAGCTATTGGACAATAAGACGAAGTTGATGATCGCAGTGGCTTTTGCCGTGTGGCTGACTCTGCTCGGGTGCAGCGTAAACGTGAAAGATCGGGAAAACGGCAACGGTAAAGTTGACATCAGTACTCCGGTCGGCGGAATTCACGTGGACGAGAATGCCGATGCCCGCGACACCGGCCTCCCGGTTTACCCTGGCGCACGGCAGAAGCCCAAAACTCATGATGGGGATGAGAAAAACGCCAACGTCAATCTGTCCGCTTTCGGCTTTGGCTTGAAGGTCGTTGCGATCGAGTACCTGTCCGATGATCCGCCGGATAAGGTCATCGCTTATTACCAGGGCCAGTTGAAAAGATACGGCGACGTCCTGCAATGCCACAGCAGTGGCAGCAGCTTCAAAGTGGATGACGATGTGCCAGGGGTCGGCGGCAAGAAGGGGTACGTCGTTGGAGGCAAGATGAAATGCAACTCCGACGACAGCGGCAAGACGGTGGAACTGAAGGCCGGCACTGATGATAACCAACACATCGTGGCGGTCGAACCGGAAGGCAAGGGCTCCGACTTCTCCATCGTCTGGGTGCGAATGCGTGGCAAGGAATCTGATATTTAGGAGGATGGCATGTTTCGATCTGGAGCACTGACTCTGGCAGCCGCGTTCGCCGTACTGTTGAGCGCGCCCGCGATGAACGCTCAAGCTCAGCAGACTGACAGCGATAAGCATCTCGATATCCGCAGTTCAGCCGGGGACCTGCATCTGGGCAACGATGCCGACATTCACGACGTCGGTTTGCCGCCCTATCCTGGCGCGCGACTGAGGCACGACGACGAAAGCAGGAACAGCGCTAACATTGCCATAGCCACTGCGGCATTTGGCATGAAGTTGATAGTCCTCAACTACGACTCGGAAGACGCTCCCGACAAGATCATCGGTTTCTATCGGGACAAGCTCAAGAAATACGGCAAGGTAATCGAGTGCCGCACCAACGAGCGCGGCGGGGACGTTCATGTGGATTCGGGCAAGGACGACTCCAACGGCTCAAAAGAGGTTGCGTGCGAAGGCGATAACACCGGCAAAGTTGTCGAGCTGAAAGTTGGATCCCAGGATCATCAGCATCTGGTGTCCGTCGAACCGGCAGAGAAGGGCAACGGATCCACCTTCGCTTTGGTGTACGTACGCACGCGGGGGAAACAAGGCGATATTTAAGGATTATGGGAGCTAACGAAGCGACGTCCGCGACCGCGCGCAGTGCCTTTCTTGCGAACCGCAGGCCTCTACTGTAACGTGAAAGTGAGTGGAACATCCCTGCTATAAGTGTGGCGCCGGCGTTGAGGACGGTACTCCTTTCTGCCCGCGATGCAACGCTCCCCAAATCCGGGTCACCGGAACCGCACCGCTCACTCCCGCCGGAGCGACGCCGGAGAACGCGATCGAGCAGTATGAATCGCATGCGTCACTGCCTGCCACTTTTGAATGGTCTGACGCCTTGCCCTCGGCCGGAATGGCTGTGCTGGCTGCGACTTTCCTCATGATCCTCGGCCTGCCGGCCGGGTTGGGAATGCTCGCGGCCGGTTTTCTCACGGTGCTGATCTACCGCCGTCGCTGCCCTGCAACGCCTGTTACTGCCGGCATGGGAGCTCGCCTGGGAGCTCTCACCGGCGGCCTGGGATTCGGTGTGCTGGCAGCGATTCTCGCATTGTGGACCGCCTTCCGCTCGGGAAAAGAAATCCACGACGCCTTTTTGAACTATCTTCAACAATACGTTGCCCGCAGCCCTGATCCGCACGTGCAGCAGGTCCTCGATCTCTTCAACACTCCCGAAGGCTTTACGTTCATCATGATTCTCACTCTCATCATGATCCTGATCGCCTTCCTGATTTTCTCCACCATCGGAGGCGCCGTCGGAGCGTTCCTACTGCACCGCAAAGAACGTTTGTAAGCTCGATGCTCGTGTGGGGATGGACGCCTTGCCCGTCTGGGCGGAGCAAAGCTCCGCAGCGCATTCTTCTGAATTGCGGCAACCTTCTTACTAGCGATGAGCCGCGTGCCGAGCGCCAGCCCGCCGATGAATTTCGCGCGCGAGTTTGCGTAACCAGTTCAGTTCCACCCGAAACTGCTGAATCGTCAGGCTGACCATCCAGACCGCTTCATGGAAACGGTGCCCCACCTCTTTTCGTATCGCACGTAACGTCCTTTCTTCTCGCGCCAACTCTTTCTCCAGGAACGCTCGCCGCCGCTCCACTTGCTTCTGAAACACACCCGGACGTGCCTGCCAGGAGAGCGCAACCCAGGTGAGAAACGGCGGCCGCTCCCGTTGCGTGGTCCAGTCTTCGCGTTCGAGCGCGTCAGCCAATGCCGCACGGCCTTTTGCATTAGTCACCAAGACCTGTCGCTCCGGACCCGCCTGGGGTGCATCGTTTTCCCCGGCCCGCACCAGCCCCAATCGAGCCAGCTTTTCGAGCGAATAATAAACTTGCGGTCGCGAAATGCCCGCCCAATCCCGCACCTGCCGTCGTTCCAATTCCAGGTTGGCCTCATAGCCGTGCATGGGTCGCTCCGCCAGCAGGCTTAGCAGGACCAGGTCTGGAGTCGTCAGTTCACGCTTCCTGGCTGGCATCGCGCGCCTTTCGTCTGCGGCTCCAATACCACCACTGGCGTTTCTCCCGCGGCAACCGCGGATTCCGCGCCTGCGCCACCGCGGAGCAAAAAACATCCAGGCAACAGATGTCCTGCGCCTGCCCGGTGACTCGACACAGCTTCTCATAAAGCTTCTCAGGGTTTTGACGGGACAGCTGGGCCACACTGCCTATGCCGAGTAACTCGAAATCGCGCAGCATGGCCGGTCCAATGGAAACCAGGTCTCGTAGTCTTCGTTCTTCGGTGGGCATGAACATTCTCCTTAGTCAGTTTGGCGAATGTGGGAGGGCGCGGGTGGGAAACGGCGCCCTTCCAAAGCCTAAACGCCGGCCTGCCTTTGCCATCGTGAGCTCAAGCGGCAGCGAGCATATGGCAACAATCATATGAAAGATCGCTTGACATCCGTCTTCCGGATTTGTATCCTGATTGCTAGTCTAAATAAGACTACCTGAGATTGCAAGAGGAAAATCGAAATGCGTTTCACAACTCTGGTGTTGTTGTCTTTCATGTGGTTCGTCGCTGCGGCGCAACCACAAGCGGAGAAAAAGGGGGAGCCTATGACCGTGAAGAAACTCACGCCAATCCTGTTTGCGGAAGAGATCGAGCCCTGCCTGAAGTTCTGGGTGGAACGGCTGGGATTCGAGAAGACCGTGGACGTACCCGACGGCAACAAGCTCGCCTTCGCAATGCTACAAAAAGGCGATGTCGAGCTCATGTACCAGACCTACGCCAGCGCCGAGAAAGATGTCTCTCAAGTGTCGCCCGAGGTCCGCAAAGGTCCGTCGTTTCTCTACGTCGAGGTAGACAACCTTGAGGGAATTATCGGCGCAATGAAGGGGGCACCGGTTGTCATGCCCGTTCGGACGACGTTCTACGGCGCGAAAGAGATCGGCATCAAAGACCCAGCCGGGCACATCATCACATTCGCACAGCTTGGTGTCGCCTCTCAACACTGAAGGCGGAGGCCGATGATCGGAGGAAAATGCACGGCATTCCGTGGCAGAGCACGGCCAGGATTCGTCCCCACCTTGCTCCAACCTCCCCTCGCCGCGTATGATGCAGCGTTCATGACTGCGCGAACCTCACCCCGCCAAGCCAACCTGCGAGCAAAGTCGCAGTTGATGTCGGCATCGGAAATCGAACGCACCATGGTGCGGCTGGTGCACGAAATCATCGAAAAGAATGGCGGCGCCGCCGACCTTGGACTGGTCGGAATCCGCCGCCGCGGAGTATTCCTCGCGCAACGCCTCGGGCAGATGATCGGCCGGATCGAAAAGACGCCAGTGCCCGTGGGCACGCTCGATATTACTTTGTATCGCGACGACCTCTCAACCGTGGGAGCCGCGCCGGTAGTGCAGAAGACGGAGATGGAGTTCCCCATCACCGGCAAAAATATCGTGCTAGTGGATGACGTCCTCTATACCGGACGCACGGTGCGCGCCGCCATGGACGCTCTCTTCAAACAAGGCCGTCCGAAGCAGGTGCAACTCTGCGTGCTGATCGACCGGGGCCATCGCGAGCTGCCCATCGAAGCCAGCTTCGTAGGCCGCAGAGTGCAAACCACGAGCCAGGAGATCATCGAGGTTCAGTTGCGCGAGATCGACGACGCAGAAAAAGTTCTGCTGGTGGAAAAGGAAATCTAAGAACAAGAAGCACGCGAGTCGGTCGCAGAAACCCGTGTGATTCTTATCAGGGCATGCTTCAGGCATGCCGCCAGTCCATCAACTTGAATTGGCTTGAGCCCCTGGGTTTGTACCTGACATGCGTTTGGGGTTTTAGCCTTAGGCTTCTCGGATAACGATGAACAAAGCTGCACGCGGCTCTTTTCTCGGCATCGAACATCTCGATGCCAACGAGATTCTCGGCCTGCTCGCGCTGGCACGTCGTATGAATCCTTTGAAACCGCGCCCGTTGCTCCGGGGCAAACGCGTGCTCCTTCTTTTCTACGAGCCTTCGACCCGTACTCGCACATCTTTCGAAATCGCAGCCAAATCGCTCGGCGCAATGACAACCCTTGTGCTTTCGAGCGGATCGAGCATCGAAAAGGGGGAGTCTCTGCTGGATACGGGATACACCCTGAGGGCCGTGGGCGCGGACGTTGTCGTAATTCGTCACCCGAGTGCGGGCGCCCCGACGTTGATGGCCACGCATCTCGATATTCCCGTCATCAATGCAGGCGACGGCATGCACGAGCATCCCACGCAGGCCATGCTCGACGCCTATACCATCCTGCGCCACAAGAAAACGCTGAAGGGTCTGCAGATGGCGATTGTGGGCGACATTTATCACAGCCGTGTGGCCCGCTCGGCGATTCACTTGCTGAGCAAGTTCGGGGCTCGCATCACTCTCTGCGGGCCGCCCGAGTTCCTTCCCGAAGTGGCAACCAGCCTGGCTCCGGGAGTGCACATCACCCGTACCGTGGAAGAAGCCGTGCGCGGTGCTGACGTGATCATGGTTTTGCGAGTACAAAAAGAACGCCTCGCCGGAACAAAACTGCGCCTGCAGGATTACATTTCCAGATACCAGATGACCACCGCTCGCTTGAAAATGGCCAAGCGCGACGCGATCGTCATGCACCCGGGCCCAATCATTCGCGGGCTCGAACTCACATGGGAGGTAGCGGATTGCCCGCAGTCGGTCATCGTAGAAGAAGTTCACAACGGAGTGCCGGTGCGAATGGCGATTCTGGCGAAAGCGCTGGGCAAAGCGAGGTAAGCGTCAGGTGAAGTAATTGTTCCGAATCAATGGGGCGGGGAGCGACATTCACAAGCGACAAATGGCAAACGGCAAATCAAAATCGGGATCTCTGCTGATCAAAGGCGGTCGCGTCATCGACCCCGCCGCGAAGCTGGACGCACTCATGGACGTGTTGCTGCGTGACGGCCGAATTGCTGAGGTCGCGGCTCCGAACAAGATCCGCAGCGGCACCGACAAGACCTTCGACGCCCGCGGCCTCATCGTCGCCCCTGGTTTCATCGATCTCCACGTGCACTTGCGCGAGCCCGGCCAGAACTACAAGGAAAGCATCGCAACCGGAACCGCGGCGGCGGCGGCCGGCGGATTCACTTCTGTGTGCTGCATGCCGAACACCGCCCCAGTCGTCGACTCACCTGAATGGGTTACCTGGATCCAGCAACCTGAGCGAGGGGCGGCGGTCAACGTATTTCCGATTGCCGCCGCCACCCACGCCAGCAAGGGCGCCGTGCTTACTGATTTCGGAGCGTTGCAGCGTGCGGGTGCGGTCGCGGTAAGCGACGACGGCCGCCCTATCCTCAGCGATACCATCATGCGCGAAACACTGCGTGCGGCTTCCGGACTCAATCTTCCTGTGATTCAACACGCCGAGAACACGCGCATGACGGAAAACTGCTCAATGAACGACGGCCTAACCTCGTTCCGTCTGGGGCTGCGCGGCATGAGCACAGCCGCGGAAGCGTCCGTGGTGGAGCGTGACATCCAACTCGCCCAGCAATTCACCGGAGCGCGTTTGCACGTGGCCCACCTTTCGACTGCAGACGCGCTGAAAGCAGTCCGGCGTGGCAAGCGCGGGAAAGCTCGCGTCACTTGTGAAGTGACCCCGCACCATTTCAGCCTGACCGACGCCGACGTGGGCGACTACGACACGAACTTCAAGATGAATCCGCCGCTGCGTTCGAGCGCTGATCGCGAAGCCATCCTGGTGGCCCTCGCCGATGGAACGATTGATGCGATCGCAACCGATCACGCCCCTCATGCCCCGCATGAAAAGATCATCGAGTTCGAGCGCGCCATGTTTGGAATTACAGGACTCGAAACCGCGCTCGGCCTCGCCATTACGCGCCTGCACCGCGATCACAAGATTCCTCTGGCAAGAATTGTCGAACTCTTCACCGCAGGCCCCGCCCGGGTCGTCGATCTGCGAGGCCGAGCCACGCTCACGCGCGGTAACCACGCCGACGTCACCATTTTTGATCCCAGAAAGCGTTGGACGTTTGAAGCAGGCAGGTCTCGCTCGAAATCGCACAATACTCCGTTCGATGGCTGGCAGCTCACGGGGAAAGTTGTTGCGACGATTGTGAGCGGGAAGATTGTTTATCGAGCGGATTAAGGATGTTATACATTTAGATGTATATTTCTGTCGCAATTAGTGCTATGCTGCATTGGTGACGAGTGGACTCCAGCACTCCCAAAGACGCGGTAATTGCTTGGGAAGGAGATTCCAAAGAAGTGATTAGTTCGTTTCCAGATGAAGCAAAGCACAACTTGGGATTTGACTTGCGTTTGTTGCAGCAGGGGCAGCAGCCAACCGACTATCGGGCGATGAGTTCTGTCGGTCCGGGAGTGTTTGAGCTGCGGGATCAGGATGATCGGGCGTGGTATCGCGTGATTTACTTGTCGAGAGTTCGCGATGTGATTTATGTGTTGCACTGTTTTGAAAAGAGAAGCCGACAAACGCCCATGAAGGAAATCAACGTGGCGCGTCAGCGTCTAAAGGTGGTCCGGGCACGGATGATCGAGGAGAAAAAGCATGGCTGGCGGACGCAGTAGGCCAACTCACGTGACGCGGGGCAACGTGCTCGATGACTTGGGATTCTCACCCGAGCAGGCCACGGCCCTGAAGTTCAAGGCGGACCTGTACCAAGCCATCCTGAGGCACGCGCGAAAGTATTCCCAGAAGCAATTGCAGGTGATCCTGGCAGAACCTCAGCCGCGTGTCAGCGAGCTGCTCAACGGGAAAGTTGCCAAGAAGAGCGTGGACAAGCTGCTCTACTATGCCGGACGGCTGGGGATTGAAGCGAAGGCCCGATTCCCCCAGACCAACAAACAGGTTGTCCAGCGAGAACTGGCCGCGGCCGCGCGTTGAGAATGTGCATGGTTCATGAAATGCCCGAAGTCGTCAGCTAGAATGAGCGTGGGTCAATCTCAGCGATGGCATGCTCCATCACGCTTTGCACAATCCTTAAGAATTGTTCGCTGCCTTTAGCGGCGCTGATTTGGGCTGTCTACTTCTGGCGTCGAGATAACAAGCGGATCTTGTCGATTTGTCAAGTCGGCGATGAATACTCCGACCGAGTCGCGGTAACCCAAAATGGTTTACCACCTTTTCCATTGAGGTCGTCATCAGCAACGATTCTCCACGAGCCAACATTGTTATTGCGTACTAGGACCTCGAATTACCCTGGAAGGACGGTACCCTCGAACCTATCTTCGATCCTGCGGAGCTTGACCCGCCCTCGCAGCTTTACGAGATTCACCCCGAACCAATTCAGGTGTCACGGGAGAAGGTCCTGAACCACCGCCGCTATCAGGACGGAAGACTAGGCCCAGGCGAGGCCTTCCGCGGGCATTTCCTAGCAAAGGGTGAGAGCCCTATCCCGGTGGATCTTCGAGGGTCGCAGCGTGTCGAAGTCCGGTTCATCGTGGAAGACACGAGGCGCAAGCAATATCGCTCCGATCCGATGTACCTTCATCTCCACTAATTTGAAAACCACGTAGGTCTCGTCACCCAACAATCCCCATCTTCTTCCCCACGTCCTTCAGCACGTCCAACGCTCGCTCCAACTCTTCCTTCGTATGCGTGGCGGTCATGATGGTGCGGATTCGGGCTTTGCCTTCGGGGACGGTGGGAAAGGCGATGCCGGTGCCCATCACTCCTTCTTTGAAAAGTTCGCGGGAGAAGTCCATAGTGAGTTTGCCATCCCCGATGATGATGGGGGTGATGGGGGTCTCGCTCGCGGGGGTGGTCTGGCCGCCGATGTTGAAGCCTAGGAGGGCCAGTTCTCTTTTCCAGAAGCGGGTGTTCTCCCACAGCTTCTCGATGCGTTCGGGTTCGTTTTCCAAGACATCAAAGGCGGCGATGCAGGTGGCTGCGACCGAGGGTGGGTGTGAGGTGGAGAACAGGAACGGTCTCGCGCGATGATAGAGAAAGTCGATCAGGTCGCGGGTGCCGCAGACGTATCCACCGAGAGCGCCGATGGCTTTCGAGAGCGTGCCGACCTGGATGTCCACGCGGCCGTGCATTTTGAAGTGATCGATCGTGCCGCGTCCGTTTCGGCCGAGGACGCCGGAGGCGTGGGCGTCGTCGACCATCATGATGGCGCTGTATTTTTCTGCGAGGTCGCACAATGCTGGCAGTGGGCCGATGTCGCCATCCATCGAGAAGACACCATCGGTGATCAGCAACTTCTTCCCTGGTTCGTCTTTGATGCTGGCCAGTTTTTCTTCCGCCTGGGCCATGTTCTTGTGTTCGAAGACGAGGATCTTGGCGCGCGACAATCGGGCGCCATCGATGATCGAGGCATGGTTGAGTTGGTCGGAGATTATGAAATCGTCCTTGCCGAGGACGGCAGACACCGTACCGGCATTAGCGGCGAATCCTGATTGGAAGACTACGCAGGCCTCGACGTTTTTGAAGCGGGCAATCTTTTCTTCGAGGTCCATGTGGATTTTCATGGTGCCGGCGATGGTGCGGACCGCGCCTGAACCTACTCCGTACTTGCGCGTGGCTTCAAGCGCGGCTTCGCGGAGCTTGGGATGAGTGGTCAGGCCAAGATAATTATTCGAGGCGAGGTTGATGACCTTCTTGCCATCGAATGTACAAACCGGGGCTTGTTCGTCGTCAAGCACGCGCAAGCGGAAGTGCGTGCCTTTGGCCTTGAGATCGTCCAGTTGTTCGGTGAGATAAGAGAGCGGGTTGGCGCGAGTTGTAGCAGTTGCCATATGATCTCCGGTTTCAAGCTTATTAGTTTAATCGCGTAGCTGGAAGAAAGAAATCAGGCGGCCAAAGGAGAGCAGACGTGACCGAGCAACAAGAGCAGGACTTGATCGTAGCGATTAAGAGTATCGCGGGGTCGCTACAACAGCTCACGATGTTAGCGCAGAGTGTAGTTCAGCAGAAGTTGAATCTCTCGCCTGGGCTGCCGCCGAGACCTCCACAGTATCGTTCCTGAGGAGAGGACCTGTGAACAGCGGGCGCGCTTCGAGAGCAGGAATCTTGCATCGAAATCGTTTAAACAGCCAGCTTCGCCAGGGTCTCCAGGTCGGGGACTTCCAAGTCGGGTTTTCCCGAGGCTACTTTGGCCGCGCCCGCGCCGGGGCGTGGCGAGGGTCTGTTTATCCAGACGGTCGCCAGGCCCAGCGACTGCGCGGGAATCACGTCGTGATAAATGCTTTGCCCAACGTGAAGCCATTGCTCTCGGCGTACGCCCATCCGCTTCTCTGCTAATTCGAAAATTCTTATGCACGGCTTGTAGCAGCCGGCTTGCTGGGCGATGATTACCTGGTCGAAGGCCACTCCGAGCTTCGGGGCGGTTGTTGCGAAAAGATCGTCATCCACGTTTGAGATCACCGCAAGTTGGTAGCGAGTCTTGAGTTTGCGCAACGCTTCCACCGTGTCCGGAAATGGCTGCCAGTTCGCCAGGGATTCTGGCAGAGAACGAATTTCGGCGTCGGTGGGCTTGAATCCGAGTCGTTCACCGAAGCCGCAGACCACGGACTGCAAGACGTCTCGATAGCGCCTGAATTCTCCTTTCTCTGCGGAGGTCTCAGCCGCGAGCTCCAGTTCGGAGTACAACTCCAGAAGTCCTGAGTCGGTAATTGTTTTGTTGTGGGTAGCGAGGATTGGGCGTATCGCAGAGAAGATGCCAGTTTCCCAATCAATCATGGTGCCGTAGCAGTCGAAGGTCAGGACTTTGAAACGAGTGAAGTCGAGCATGGGAAGTCGGGAAATCGGTTTCTGGTTCTCGGTCCTCAGCAAGGAGCTAGTGCTCTTTGGTTTCGAGGGGTTGCGCTTCCGTCGTCGGCTCTGTCGCCGCCACTTCCGAACTCGCAGCGGCGTTCGAATCCACGGCCGCGACGGCAGGCTTTTTCTCCAAAAACTTCGCCGAGTTCAGCAGGGGTCTGCTCAGCGACGAGTTGTAGCCCGTCCACGGGCCTTCCGATCCAGCTTCGCGTTCAAAGTGGGCGCGCATGCTCTCCATCTTGGAGTCGAGATTGTCGAGGTAATGCAGCATCAGGGCCTCGGGGAACATGGGCAATTTGGGAGAGCCGAATTCGTATTCTCCGTGATGGCTGATGATGAGGTGCTCGACCAGAATCTTCAGCTCCGGGGGAAAGTCGGGGAACTGCGCCAGTTTGGCCTGCAGCATTTCGAGTTCGATGATCATGTGGCCCAGCAACTGTCCGCGGGTCGTGTAGGAGAACGAGCGATTGTAAGTGAGCTCGTGAATCTTGCCAATGTCGTGCAGGAATGCTCCGGTGAGCAGCAGATCGCGATTGATCTGTGGATAATTGCGGCACATCAGGTCGCAGGAACGGAAGAGTGAGACCACGTGATCAAGCAACCCTCCGATGTATGCGTGATGCAAGGTCTTGGCAGCGGGAGCGTTGCGGTAGGCCTCAGCAATTTCCGGATCGGACATAAACGCTTCCACAAGCAGCCTGAGGTGCGCGTTCTGAAACGAAGCGACGAAAGTTGCCAGGGTTTGCCAGAGCTCGCCGATGTCTTTTGTGGTCTTGGGCAAATAGTCGGAGAAGTCAACTTCCGACTCGCCGAGGCGGCGAATCTTGTGGATGGTGATCTGGAAACGGTTCTTGTACTTGTTGAGCAGGCCCTTAACCTTGACGAAGTCTTCCTGCTCGAAGACGTCGATGGCGTCCTCGACGTTGTCCCACATTTTGGCTTCGAGCTGGCCGGTACGATCACCGAGGATCAGTGCCAGATAGGGCTCTCCGCTCTTCTTTGGCTTGACCTGCTTGGAGACGACCACGAAACTCGAGGTGATGATTTTGTTTTCGTGGTGGCCGCAATCGGACAGGAAGAATTCCTTCATGGCGTCAGGCCAAGCTTAACCTAAAAGATGCCCAGTTTTTTCTTCTTTTTGAGTTCCTTGGCGTTGGGATCTTTGGACGCGGTCTCTATGGGCTTGGTCTGGTTGGGGCTGGCGCCTGAGTCTTCATAAGGGGGCTTGATATCGATGTACGCGTCCTCACGCAGTTTGGTGAGGTATTCGCGCAATGCTGGCTGCAACTTTTTCATGTAGAGCGCGTCCTGGACGCGCGGCTCGACTTCGCTCAGGGGTGGAATTCCAGCGTTGTGATGCTCGACGACTTTCAGGATTACGAATCCTTGCTTGGTGCGAATCACGTCCGACACTTCCCCGGCCTTCATGGAGAAGGTCTTGTCTTCGAGTTCCTTGGCAAGCGTGCCGCGCTTGAAGTCGCCGAGGTCGCCGCCCTGGGCGGCGGTGGGCCCATCGGAGTTCTTCTTGGCGACATCGTCGAACTTCGCGCCTTTGCGAATCTGGTCAAGCAGGTCGTCGGCTTTGGCTTGCGCGGCTTTCAGACGTTGCGCCTCGTCGGTGGTGTCATTCGGCTTGGGGTCGGTGGAGATCAGGATCTCGCTCAGGCGAATGGTCTCAGGCTGCTCCATGTCGGCCTTGTGTTGATCGTAGAAGGCCTGGATTTCATCCTTGTTGATGGCCAGCCTTGAGCCCACCTCTTTGCCGATGACCTGCTGGGTGATGATCTGATTGCGCAGGTTCTGTTTAAAATCCTCGAAGGAGATTCCCTGCGACTGGGCAGCTTTTTCCAGTTCCTCCATGCTGTCGAGTTTCATGTCCTTGCGCATCTCGTCCAGCTTCTTGATGACTTCTGTATCCGCAGTAATGCCCAGGTCTTTTCCCTTTTGCAGCAGCAATTGCTGGTCGATCAGGTCGCGCAGCACGTCTTTGTCGTGGTCGGCGATGAACTTGTCCGCGTTGACCGGATCTTGTTGCTGCGCTTCTTTTTTCAGTTCATCCTTGCTGTGCAGATATTCGCTGCGGGTGATGATCTGATTGTTGACGCGGGCGACAATCTGTTCGATCACCTCGTCGTCGGCCCGCAGAAGAATCGACAAAGCCGCGACTGAAATAAGGAGGAAGCAAGGAAGAAGTTTTCGCATAAGAATTCCGCAGGCCGAATCGCGGCCAGGAGCACCCCGGTCAGGTTTTAATTGACCAGCTTGGTAAATTGTAACTCTGGAGGTCTGCCTGCGGCTACCGCGGCTCCTGCTATGATGATCCGTTTTCGCCCCGCACCCCCGGCGAGTATGGGAGGAAAAATTGTGAAGGTCTTCGCTTGTCTTATCGTCGTATTACTTTCGGTGGCAACGGGTGTTCCCATGCAAGCACAGAAGAATGAAACAGTACCTGACATGGCGCAGCTGGAGAAGATGGCGAGCCGTTTTGCCCCAACCCCGCTCCGGGTGGATACGTCGATGCTCTCCTCTGGCGATCGGCAGGCGTTGGTCAAGATGATTGAGGCGGCGCGGATTCTGAACGACATCTTCCTGCAGCAAATGTGGGACGGCAATCTTGGACTCTACGCGCGCTTGCAGAAGGAGACCACGCCGCTGGGAAAGGCGCGGCTGCACTATTTCTGGATCAACAAGGGGCCGTGGTCCGACATCGACGAGTACAAGGCATTCTTGCCGGGCGTGCCCCCGCGCAAGCCTCTGGGCGGGAATTTCTATCCCGAGAACATGACAAAAGATGCCTTTGAGAGCTGGGTTTCACAGTTGTCTCCGAAAGAGCAGGAACAGGCGAAGAGCTTTTTCACCGTGATTCGCTGGCGCGAGAACAGCAAGCCGCCGAACAACCTGCAGGCCATTCCCTATAGCCAGCAACATGCGGATGACCTCACGCGGTCGGCAAACTTGCTTCGCGAAGCCGCGGGCTTGACGGACAACGCATCGCTAAAGAAATTTCTTACCCTCCGCGCAGATGCTTTTCTCTCCAACGATTATTACGACAGTGACATGGCGTGGATGGATCTCGATGCGCCGCTCGACATCACAATTGGCCCCTACGAAACTTACAATGACGAGCTCTTCGGCTACAAAGCGGCTTTCGAGGCTTATGTAAACCTGCGCGACGATGATGAGACCGCAAAGCTCTCGATTTTCACCCAGCATTTGCAGGAGATCGAAAACAATTTGCCCATCGATCCACAGTACCGCAACCCGAAACTGGGGGCAGCGGCGCCGATTCGAGTAGTGGACGAGATTCTCAGCGCGGGAGACGGCGCGCATGGGGTGCAGACCGCGGCTTACAACCTGCCGAATGACGACCGCGTAGTGCAACAAAAGGGCAGCAAGCGAGTGATGCTGAAGAATGTGCAGGAAGCGAAGTTTCGCAGCGTGCTGTTGCCCATTGCGCGGAGAACGTTGTCCAAATCGGCGATGGTCGATGTGAGCTTTGAGCCATTCTTCACGCACATTCTGGCGCATGAGTTGATGCATGGACTGGGGCCGCACCAGATCAAAATTCAGGGGCGCGACACTACCCCTCGCGAAGAGCTGAAAGAGTTGTACAGCGCGATTGAAGAGCCTAAGGCTGACGTAACCGGGCTGTTCGCCCTGCAGTACATGATGGACCACGCGAAAGAAATGGGGTTGAGCAAGTCGCTACCTTCCGACGAGGCGGCGCAACGGCAGCTCTACACCACTTATCTGGCTTCCGCGTTTCGCAGTCTTCGCTTCGGGTTGAACGATGCTCACGGCAAAGGCATGGCGATCCAGTTCAATTACCTCACGGACAAGGGCGCGTTCGTGCAAAGCGCCGATGGCACCTTCTCGGTGGACATGAAAAAGATCAAGCCCGCCATCGCTGATCTCGATCACGATCTTTTGACCATCGAGGCTGAGGGAAACTATGCGGCCGCGAAAAAAATGCTGGACGAATTGGGTGTTGTGCGCCCGGCGTTGCGCAAGGCACTGGATAGTCTGCAGGGGATCCCAACTGACATTGAGCCGATCTTCACGACGGCGGAGGAACTGGCGCCGGTCGGGACGAAGCCTCCGAATGCTTCGCCTTCGCGGAAGAAGACACAAAAATAGTTCGTCGGCAGTGCGTGTCCTGTCGTCTTACGATTGGGCAGTTTCCCCATGGAAAAAGAAACGGCGCGCATTGAAGCTTTCTCGGACGGCGTTTTCTCGATTGCCATCACCCTGCTGATCCTCGAAATCAAGATCCCAGCCGCGGGCAGCGGAAATCTTTCTGTGCAACTCCTCCGCCAGTGGCCGTCTTACTTTGCGTTTGTCTTCAGCTTCGCCTTTATCGGGATCATGTGGATCAATCACCATCGCTTGTTCACCCGCATCAAGCGATCGGATAACGCGCTTTTATTCTTGAATCTGCTTCTTCTGCTCGGGGTGTGCGCAGTTCCGTTTCCCACCGCGGTGCTGGCGCAACATCTCGGCCAAAGCGATCAGCGGGCGGCGGCGATTCTGTATCACGGAACTTATTTCGTCATCGCGGTCTTCTTCAACATCTTGTGGAGGTACGCTAGCAGTAATTCGCTGGGCAAGGACGTGGATGCAGCGGCGGCTAACAAAATCTCCGCACAATATGCCGTAGGGCCGCTGCTATATCTCGTTTGTGTTGCCGTGGCATGGGTGAACGTGCCAGTGAGCCTGCTTCTGAATGTTGCGTTGGCGGTGTTCTTTGCGCTGCCTCCCCAACGCGCAGCCCACGCCGCGAACCGGACGGGTTCCTTCCGCTGAGGGAGGGGACGCGACCCTTGTCCGCGGCGATTCGTGCGAGGTTTATTTCTTGTCCTTGGTCTGGTCTTTGCTCTGAATCGAGAGCAGTTCCACTTCAAAAATGAGCGTGGCGTTGGGACCAATGTCCCCACCCTGACCGCGCTCGCCGTAAGCCAGATCGGACGGAACCACGAGTTGCCATTTTGATCCCACGGGCATGAGTTGAAGCGCCTCGGTCCAGCCCTTGATCACGCCGCCAACCGGAAAGGTCGCAGGTTCGCCGCGCTTGTAGGAGCTGTCAAATTCTTTTCCATCAATGAGCGTGCCACGATAATTGCAGACCACGGAGTCGTTCGCTGTGGGCTTCGGGCCGGTCCCCGCAGTCAGAACCTTGTACTGGAGACCACTGGGCAGAGTGACGACCCCGGCTTTTGCCTTGTTCGCGGTGAGGAACGCGTCCCCTTCCTTCTTATTTTCGTCGGCAGCTTGCTGCATCTTCTCCTGCTGCTTCTTGCGCATTTCGTTCTGCAGTTCGGTCAGTGTGGCACGCGCTTCTTCTTCGGAAAGCTGCGTCTTGCCGCCCGCCATCGCGTCTTTTAGGCCCTGCAAGAGGATGTTTGGGTCAACATCCAGGGACTGCCGATGCAGGTTCGTTCCAATGTTCATGCCGATCGCATAGCTGACTTTGTCTTTTTGGTTTGTGAAGGCGGAAGGGGCTGGACTTCCCGCCGCAGGTGCCTGCGAAGATGGTTGAGTTGGGGCTGCGGGAATCTGCGCCAGGACGCTGCCCAGCAATACAATCCCCACCGCGAATACGTTTAGCACGAAAGATTTTTGCATAGAAGCATTGTGACATTGACGAAGAAGCTAGGCAAACCCGCATGGCCAATGGCGCTGGCGCCGCAAGCGGAGCCTTCAGGACTTTCGAGCGAGAGCGAGAGCGGTCACATCGTCGTGGGTCGGAGCGGTTCCCATAAACTGCTGGATCTGGTCAAGCACGGACACGCAGATCTCTTTCGCCCCGGCGCCGTTGGATTGCTGAAGAGCTTCTTTCACTCTTTGCAATCCAAACTCTTCGCCCTTGCGCTTGCCTTCGACAATTCCACGCGAACTCACGAGAAGGGCTGCTCCGGGCTCAAGCGCAACCATGAGAGCATTCGAGACCATGTGGGTAAACAATCCCAAGGGCAGGCCGGTCGCGGGAAGTTCGGTAATGCCATTGCGATCCCGGGCGAGTCCGGGGGTATGGCCCGCATTGAAATAGCAAACGATGCCCAGACTCTCGTCGTAGCAGCCGGCAAAGGCCGGGCACGAGCGGACCCCGCCCGCGGTCTCCAGGATGGATCGGTTCAGTTGCAGGCAAAGTTCCATCATTGCGTCGGCATCGTTGATGTCAGGCTGTCCAAACAACTCAGGCCCGGCGGTTCTGAAAGTGTGTTGCGCGGCCGAGAGGATGGCGCGAGTATCCTCGAGGCCACCGGCAACGTCGAGCAGCCCGAAAAGGACGCGGTTGGGAGTAACGCGGATGAAATCGTAGAAATCGCCCGCCATCCGGCGGCCGTAGTAGACCGAAGCCAATTCGGCCCCGTGAACGTCCGGGACATCGGTATGGACCGGGTCGCGGACGGGAGCAGGTTCCTTGAGATTGAAGAGAGCACGCATCGGAAATCGAGCCGAGAAGTTAGCACAGAATTCGGCCAAAAACCAGCTAAAACACTGCGGGAGCGGTGTGCTCATCACGTATATGCATCGGCAGGAGCGGGAGCGGTTCCAGTGGAAGGCGAAGTCGAAGGGAGTGCAACCAGAAACAGCCGTCTTTCGACTCTTGTGTTCAAATAGTTGCCGTGCTTCTGAAAGACGTGCTCGCCTCGGCGGTGGACCGCTTGACCGCAGCCCACGTCGGCTCGCCCCGCATGAACGCCGAATTGCTCCTGATGTTCACTCTGGGCCGCGACCGCGCCTATCTTTTCGCGCATCCCGAATACGAACTTCCAGCCGACGAACAAGCCCGCTATGAAGACGCTCTCGCCCAGCGCGTCTGGGGAGTCCCGGCACAATACATTACCGGCCACCAGGAATTCTGGGGCATGGATCTGATCGTCACGCCCGCGGTGCTGATTCCGCGCCCGGAAACAGAGCACCTAATCGAAACCGTGCTGCGGCTCAATGGAAGCCGGGCCCCCTCACCCGGCGGCGCAACCCGCATCGTCGACGTAGGCACCGGATCAGGCTGTATCGCCATAGCGCTCGCTAAAGAACTTCCTCAGTCTGAGATCCACGCGACCGACATCTCTCCCGCTGCCCTCGAAGTAGCCCAAGCCAATACTGCCCGCCATCAACTCGAAAGCCGAATTCATTTCCATCGGGCTGACCTGCTGCAGGGCCTCAATCCCGCTACCTTCGATTTCGTAGTGTCCAATCCTCCCTACGTGGGAGAGTCGGAAGCAGACCAGGTACAACTGGAGGTCCGCAAGTTTGAGCCGCGTAATGCAGTCTTCGCCGGCCCCACGGGACTGGAAGTAATTGAACGCCTGATCCCACAAGCGCACACGTCCTTGACACACGGAGGCTGGCTCGTCCTTGAGATCAGCGGAACCATCGCAGACCGCGTAAGGCCTCTGCTCGGCCAATGGAAGCATCTTCAAATCACAAACGATCTGCAAGGCATTCCCCGCGTGGCCGCCGCACAGAAAGCCTGATTAAGTGTCCTCGTCACGGGACTCCGATCCTACGAGCTCTGGTAGTAGCTGGTAAGCCCAAGCTAGTCTCGTGCCACTCGCCTCCACTCTTGGGCGACAACCTTAAACAAGGACAAGAATCCAGCAGCGGCGCCGTGCCGAGCCGCCGATTTTCTGGGAAACAAGATCAGATGCAGTCCAAATCAAAGAACGCCATCCTGCTCAGAAGTGCCACTTTCGCTCTTCTCGCGACGTTGCTATCGCCCGCGACCTACGGCCAGAACCCCACCGGAACCTTGCGGGGTGATGTTCAGGATCAAACTGGCGGCCGTGTTCCCGCCGCGAACATCACGGTGCAAGCCGTCGGATCATCCCTGAAGCGTGAAACCAAGAGTGACGACCACGGCGAGTTCCGCCTGAGTCAATTGTTGCCGGGAACCTATCACATCACAGTCGACGCCAAAGGTTTTGCCGAAGCGCAGGCCGACGTGGCCGTGGTTGTAAGCTCCGTTCGTGATGTTACGGTCACCATGAACGCCGCCACCGTGCAGGAGACGGTGAACGTGCAGTCCCATCCCTCTTCTATCACCACGCAGCAGATTGACCTCGCAAGCGTGGTACATCAGGCTAACGTGTCCACTGCAGACCTGCAGAATCTGCCGCTGGCGGCGCGCAGCTTCGCGAACATCGCCTATCTGGCTCCCGGAACCGAGCCGGTCGAGCCCTCCGACCCGACCAAGGCCCGCATCACTGCAGTCTCCACGGGCGGCAGCTCCGGACTGAACAACGAGCTTTCCGTGGACGGTGGCGACAACTCCGACGATTACATCGGTGGATTCCTGCAGAACTTCTTCCCTGACGACATTCAGGAATTCGCCATGCGCACAGCGCAGGAAGATGCCGACACTGGACGTACCACTGCCGGCTCAGTAGTGATCACCACGAAACGAGGCACCAACGACTGGCACGGCAGCGCTGCGTTTTACGAACGGGCAGCCGACCTCAACGCGCGTTTTCCAATCGAGAATCCCGCGCCCAATCCCAAGCAACCGTTCTCCCGCCAGAATTACGTGGGAACCATCGGCGGACCGATCAAGAAAGATAAGATCTGGTTTTTCTCCTCCTTCGAATACGTTCATGAGAATGCCAGCATCGCCTACAGTCCCGCCAGCCAGACCCAGTTCAACGCGCTGGCTTCGTTGGCCGCGGCCGGACTAATCCCCGACACAACTACGATTCCGGTTCCTCCGAATGTCCCCGTCCCATTCCGCGATTATCTGGGCACAGCCCGTTTCGATTGGGCGCAATCGTCAAAGTCGCAGTGGTTCCTGCGCGCCGCCATCGACAACTACATCACCCACAACGCACTGGTGCAGCAAGCCACGCTTCCCTCGACCGGCGCCGAGCAGCACAACAACTACATGAACATGGTGATCAGCAATTCGTACGCCTTCAGTCCAAACTGGCTGGGAAGCTTTGTCTTCACCGCCAGCGGATTGCATCTCACCGAAGCCCGTAACTCCGACCTGGGCTATGCGCTGGCTTTTCCGTTCACCTCGACATCGCAAACTATCTCCGGCTTCGAGACCTACGGCGACCAACAGTTTATGACGCCGATCACCGCGTTCCCGGTACTGCGCAATCAGGAGAAATATCAATTCCGCTACGACGTCAGCCGTGCCTCGGGAGACCATGCCGTTAGATTCGGAGTCAATTTCATTCACGAGCCCGTTCTGAGCGGCGCGCTCTCCGGCACCGCCGAAACTCTGCTCGCTTACACCAACAACCCAACCTTCTACGCGGCGAATCCGTCGCTGTTTTACGCCAACCTGAATTGCATCAACCCGCCCGCCGACGTCTCCTGCACTGCAACGCCAGCCGGCGACGGCAGTTTCTCGCAAAATGTGCAGCGCCTCGGCCTGTACGCCGAAGATTCCTGGCGCGCGACTGCGCATCTGACGATCAACTACGGCCTGCGCTACGACACCACCTTCGGCCTGCTGACCGCCGACGGCCGCAGTCAAGCTTTCAATCCTGCGTACCTGACGCTGAAGTCCCTCGGCATTAATCTGATCAACGGCGTAGCCAACGACTACCGCAAAGCCTTCGGCCCGCGCCTCGGCATCGCCTATTCTCCCGGCCAATCCGGCACCACCGTCATCCGCGCCGGCTTCGGTATGTACTACGACGATCTCGCGCAGAACGGATGGGTCACCGCCTTTCAAGCCGTCAATGCTCCTCCCGGTGTCTGCATCCATCCCGGCGATCCCGGATGCATTCCCGGCTCTGTCGATGGCGGCGTTGGAAACATCATCGATCCGAATTACAAAACGCCGTATGCCATTCACGCCAGCGCCGGAGTCCAGCATGCCTTCAACGCCAACTGGACCCTGAGCGCCGATTACATCCACGAGCAGGGAAATCACGGCTACCGTGCGTACCCCTACGCAGCCGGCACCTCGCTCTTCGCGCCCGATCCTGCCAACCAGGATCTCGTCCCTGACGTCAACGTCTTCAAGTCCGACAACCGCTCAAGCTACAACGCTCTGCTGGTCCACCTGCAAGGCAACGTCAGCACCCGCTTCAACCTGGTCGCAAACTACACGCTGTCCAAAGCACAGACTTGGGGCTGCGTCCTTGGAGAACTCTTCGACTACGTCAACGGTGTTTGCGATCCTCTGAATCCTTTTCGCCAGGGCGACTACGGCCCATCTGGCGAGGACGTAACTTCCCGCTTCGTTCTCGCGGGAACGGCATACATTCCCGGCGGCTTCCAATTGAGCACCCTCATTCAAGCCGAGACCGCCCGTCCCTTCACCATCACGCTCGCTGACAACAGCGATCGCATCGAGGTCAACGGAGTCCGCACCAGCCTCGACAAATTCCGTGGCACTCCCTACGTCCAGGTTGACCTGCGGGTCTCCCGTCCTTTCAACTTCCACGACCGCTGGTCGGTGATCCCCTTTATCGAATTCTTTAATCTCTTCAACCGCAATAACCCAGGCGCAAATTACGTGACCAATGTGGCCGCGCTTCCAGTGCCGCCGAGCGAAGCGGCATCAGGCAACGTCACCCATATCTGCGCCAATCCGTCGTGTACGACGCTGCAGCCGATCACCAGCCTGAGCCAGCTTGGCGTGCCAGCAGGCGGCCTGGGAGATTTCTTCGGCCCCGGCACCACGGTTGGCATTCCATTCGCCGCCCAACTAGGCGTTCGCGTAACTTTCTAGAATCATTTGTCCCGCCCTCTAACTTGTCATTCCGAGGAGTGAAGCGACGAGGAATCTGATTTCCTCGACAACCGAACGGAGTGAACCAGCTTGTCATTCCGAAGCGAAGCGAGGAATCTGCTGTCGCTCGGAGCCGCGAGAATGCAAGACTCCTCGCTCAAACGGACGGCCCTTGGAATGACCGTGTCGGTTTGCTGAAATGATACGCAATTAGTCCTACCAATTGCATAAAATTGCACAATAGCTGCAATGCCTTGCCTAATATTTGACAAGTTACAGATTGACTTCGTCCCCAAGCCCGTACAAAATTGCTTCTCTCCTGCTGCTCCCGCAGCTGAGTATTCCGGACGGCCAAGAAAGATCCACTCGAGATTCCTTGCCGTCACGCAAGATAGGAGAGTAAATCAGATATGACAAGATGTTCCGCTACATTCACCTTGATTACTTCGCTGCTGCTGGCTTCTGCGACTTTGGTTTTCGCTCAGGATGCCCAAAACGATCCTTCCGCGAACCCAGTGCCCCGCTTTACCGCCGTACAGCACCCGGAATTGGCTAAGTCGGTCCCTGGCAAACAACTGGTCCAATGGCACGGCAGCTTCATCGACCTGACCAATGTGAAGCGCACCTTCACCATGGCAGGCACCAATCCTTCCAAGACCAACACCACCACCAACTTCACAGTATGGGTTATCCCAATCAAGTTTGTTTACGACGCCAGCCACGGGAACAAGACCTTTGATCCCAGCAAACACAAACTGTCGAACGGACGCACGGTGATTCAGAACGTCTTGAAATCGCCCCTCTTCAACGCCGGCATCGACTTTAAGCAAGGCGCAACCGACCTGGGCAACACCCAATACATTGACGCCTTCCAGCGCGGCACCTGGTGGGGAAAGAACGTCAAGAAGAATAGCAATTACCACGTTCTGTTAAACGCCGTACTGAAGCCAGAGCAGACCATCAATTGCAACGATGCCAGCTGCCAGGTCGACACCTTCCATTTCGGTAACGACCCGAATATTACTGCAGGCCTCGAGGACATCAACACCTACGATTCCAAAGTGCAGGGCTTCATGACCAAGCTGGGGGCTACTCCGGACATCCTCCCGCTGTTCGTCTTCTACGATGTTTACCTGACGCAGGGAATAGGATTGGGCAACTGCTGCATCGGCGGCTACCACGGCAGCAACGGCCCTCCGCCCGCCAACCAAACCTATTCCAATGCGGCCTACGTGGACGTTAAGACATTCTCGCAGGACGTCTCCGCCATGTCTCACGAACTCGGCGAGTGGATGGACAACCCCTTCTTCGGCGCCAACACCGTGGGATGTCAAGACAATAGCCAGCTAGAGGTGGGCGACCCGCTCGAGGGCGGCCCCAACTACGGAGCCTTCCCTTACAAGCTCAATGGTTTCACCTACAACCTTCAGTCGCTGGTATTCATAGGCTACTTCGGCGCGCCTAGATCCGACTCGGCGAACAAGTGGCTCAGTTTCCAGAACGACGAGAGCCACGTCTGTCCCGGCCAGTGAATTTTTCACCCGCTCGAAAGCCCGCTTCCTGTGGAGCGGGCTTTTTTCCTTTGATCAAAACGAGTGATTCGCAGCGGAGCCCATTTCACAGCCTGCGGCGAAACTCACTTTCACGTGCGTAATGGGAAGGGGTTTTAACCTCCGAACTCGGTCATTCCTCTCTCAAACATCCTCATTCCTTTTCTACGGTCGTCATTCCGAAGCCCCGCACCGGGGCGAGGAATCTCGCGTGCAGTATTTCGAATTTACCTAAGCATCCCTTTCCATGTTCCCTGACCTTGCATAATACATGCAACACTTTTCATCGATAGCAATCAGTCGTCAACTTTCCGGTTGACTTCCATTCCAAGGCCGTTGAAAATCGCAAGGCCTCATGCTGCTCCCGCCGCCAATCACTCTGGGCCGCCGAGAAATACTTTGCTGAGGATTTCGTTACCGTCACTCAACACAGGAGACTAAATCAGAATGAACAGACGCTTCGCTACACTCGCCCTGACCGCCGCTCTGTTATTGGCTTGTGCCAGCCTGGCACTCGCCCAGGCCGCTAATGATTCTCCGTACCCGAATCCCATTCCCATGTTTACAGCATTCAGCCACGAGGCCCCGCCCAACCAGGTCCCAGGCAAGCAACTTGTCCAATGGAGCGGCACCTTCACCGACCTGACCCATGTCAAGCGAACCTTCCACATGGCCGGCACCGATCCTTCCAAGACCAACGTCACCACCACGTTTACGGTGTGGGTGATTCCGGTTAAGTTCGTCTTCGACAAGAATCACGGCAACCACACGTTTGATCCGAATAAGACGAAGGTCTCCAATGGAAAGACGGTGACGCAAAACACTGTCGCTTCTCCGCTCTTCGAGTCCGGCATCGACTTCAAGCAGGGCGCGACCGACCTGGGCAACACCCAGTATATCGACGCTTTCCAGCGCGGAACCTGGTGGGGAAAGAACGTCAAGAAGAACAATAAATACCACGTTCTGATGAAGGCTGTGGTCAAGCCCGAGCAGACCATCAATTGCAACCAAACCGGCGCCTGCGCGGTCGGCAACGAGTTTGGTGTGACGGTAGGCCTTGCGGACATCAACCTCTACGATAACGCCGTGCAGAGCTTCATGAAAAAGCTGGGAGCGACCCCGGACATTCTCCCGTTCTTCATTTTCTATGACACCTATCTGACGTCGGGAGGGTGCTGCATTGGAGGCTACCATAGTAATAACGGCGGTCCGCCCAGTGCCCAGACTTACGCCAACGCAGCGTACGTGGATAGAGTGGGCGCATTTTCCCAGGATGTGTCGGCCATGTCTCACGAACTCGGCGAGTGGATGGACAATCCTTTCTTCGGCAGCAACACGGTCGGATGTCAGGACAACAGCCAGTTGGAAGTAGGCGACCCGCTCGAGGGCAGGGCCAACTTCGGAGCGTTTCCCTACAAGCTCAGCGGCTTTACCTATCACCTCCAGTCGCTGGTATTCATCGGCTATTTTGGCGCCCCAAGAAGCGACTCGGCGAACAAATGGCTGAGCTTCCAGAACGATGAAAAGAGCGTTTGCCCAGGCCAGTAATTTTCTTCTTAGTTTGAAAGCCCGCTCCTTGCAGAGCGGGCTTTTTTCTTCAGTTTGCATAATATATGCAACATTTTTCATTGACAGCAAACAGTTGACAACTTTTGGGTTGACTTCCGTAGCGAGGCCGTTCAGAATCGCCAAGCCTCACGCTGTTCCCGCCGTCACCCACTTTGGACCGCTGAGGAAAAAGTTGCTTGAGGATTTCTTGACTTCACTCAAAAACAGGAGACTAACTCAGAAATGAATAGACGTTTCGCTACACTCGCCTTGACCGCGGCTCTGTTACTGGCATGCGCCAGCCTTGCTCTGGCCCAGGGAGCCCAGGATTCTCCTTATCCGAATCCCATACCCATGTTCGTGGCTGGCCCGCCGCATTCGGCAAATCCCACCGCGGCCCCCGGAAAGCAACTTGTCCAATGGAACGGTAGCTTCACCGACCTCACCCACAGAAAGATTACTTTCACGATGGTTGGCACCGATCCTTCCAAGACCAACGTCACCAGTACGGTCACAGCGTGGGTTATTCCGATCAAGTTCGTTTTCGACAAGAACCATGGCAACCACACCTTCGATCCAAACAAAACGAAAGTGTCCAACGGAAAAACCGTAACCCAAAACACGGTTGCTTCGCCGCTATTCCAGACCGGGATCGACTTTAAGAATGGCAGCATCGATCTGGGCAACACCCAGTACATCGATGCCTTCCAGCGCGGAA
Organism: uncultured Acidobacteriota bacterium; assembly: GCA_963837015.1. Lineage (GTDB taxonomy): Bacteria > Acidobacteriota > Terriglobia > Terriglobales > Acidobacteriaceae > JABDBE01. The sequence goes on from CAWIMI010000043.1 coordinate 107,545, forward strand.
CTTGGTGGGGCAAGAACGTCAAGAAGAACACCAGCTACCACGTCATGATGAAGGCTGTGGTTAAACCTGAGCAGACCATTAATTGCAACACAAGCGGTTCGTGCGCGGTCGGCAATGAGTTCGGCGTGACGGTAGGTCTCGCTGACATCAACCTATACGACAACGCAATTCAGGCCATCATGAGCAAGCTCAAAGTAACTCCGAACATCCTCCCGTTCTTTATCTTCTATGACACCTATCTCACTTCGGGTGGATGCTGCATTGGCGGTTATCACAACGCAAATGGCGGACAACCCGGCGGCCAGACTTACTCGAGCGCAGCGTACGTGGACAAAGTGGGCGCATTTTCTCAAGACGTGTCTGCTATGTCTCACGAGCTAGGCGAGTGGATGGATGATCCATTCGTCGACAACCACGTCAACTGCCAGGACAACAGCATCCTGGAAGTCGGGGACCCGTTAGAGGGTAGGGCCAACTTCGGAGCCTTTCCCTACAAGCTCAACGGCTTTACCTATAACCTCCAGTCGCTGGTATACATCGGCTATTTTGGAGCCCCGAAAAGCGACTCGGCGAACAAATGGCTTAGCTTCCAGAACGATGAAAAGGCCGTTTGCCCGGGCCAGTGAGTCTCTTTCAATTCGAAAGCCCGCTCCTTGCTGGAGCGGGCTTTTTTCTTGTCAAGCCCCCAACCGCAAAATTCCCTGCAATCGCCTCATTCCATTCCAAATAAACTTTGGACAAAGCAGCAGGTTTCCCCCCTCAACCTGTCATAATAGAAGTATGGCATTTGAAGGTGTGGCGCGGGCGCCTTCGCCCGCGTATCGCTTGGTGTAGAACGGACAGTCCTGTCCGCTGCTAAGAACGGAACTGATAATGGCAAACGCAGAACAAACCCGGATGTCTCAGCAGGACATAGACGAAGCTAAACCTACTTTCAATTGCTTACCGGGAAGCAGCACACAAAGAGACGGGATATCCCTGTCCATAAGTCCTTTAGAAGGGATATTTTAGCGGGGTATCTCGAGAACATATCCTTTGTTTTCATAGATCTGGCAAGAAAACGCAAAATTTGGGATATATACCCTATACCGAATAGTAAACAATCAACAACGTGTTTACTTACGGGTAACTCACGCGATGCTGCGCTTCGAGCCACGGGCGCGGGTTTCGCCGGCGATCTCAACCCGATTGCGGCCAGCCTTCTTGGCCCGGTAGAGCGCTTTGTCCGCCGCCTGCATCACTTGCTCCACCTCGCGAAGCTTCCCGCCCGGTTCCGCAACACCAATGCTCACGGTAACAGAGAGCTCGCCGGGTGAGGCTTCTTTCAGAGGTCGATGAGGACGGGTTGGCTTTCGTCGGCCAACGCCTTTCTTGTCCTCGATCCTTCGTCCAGCCCCGCGAGGCGCGCTCCGCCGCTCGGGCGTGCTGCGAACTCGAAACTTGGATTCCTCGATCAGACCTCGCAGCGAATCAAGATGCGGCACAACCTCCTTCATCGACTTCCCCGCAAACAGGATTGAAAACTCCTCCCCGCCAACCCGAAACGCCTGCCCACCGCCGCTCACTCGCGCCAGCCGGGACGCGACCATGCCCAAGACCTGATCTCCGGTATCGTGCCCGTAGGTGTCATTGAAACTCTTGAAGTGATCGATGTCGACGATCGCAATGGAATAAGGGCCTTCGAGCCGCAACAGTGCTTCGTTAAAGGCACGGCGCGCGGGCAACGATGTAAGTTCGTCGTGATAGGCGAGGACATAAGTGTTCTCGATGATCGACGCGACAAGAAGCAATCCCGCCGTGGCCCAATAGGCAATCGCGATCCGATCCACCGCGTTTGCCTGCAATCCCAGAAACGTCGCGACGAGCGACCACAACAAGCCGCTTTCTACCGGCTTGCGATAGAGAAACAGCCGGACGAGCAAGATTCCGAAAGCCGCGGCGAACGCCAGCAAGGCAAGCTGCGGGATTCTCGTCCAATGAAACCAGGATCGATTCAAGAAGGCGAAGTGAAGCAGCGCAGGGCTGGCGGTCGCTCCGGGACGGCAAATGATCGCGACGAAGACAGACTCGAGGAACAACAATCCCAGGCGAGGAGTGATGGCGGGAATTGAGAGACCGCGCTCGCGTGCCAGCGAAAGAACGATGAAGTTGAGTGGCACCAGAAAGGCAATCGCTTCGAAGGCAATCCGGCCTGGGCCAACGGAGACAACTCTCCCAGGGGAAAAGAACTCGATAGCGCGGTGCGCCAGCAGCAGCATGATGAGGGCGAAAAGGACGCGACCGGAGTTGAAGCGCCAGGCCAAAACGATGCCCGCGGTGAACGTGGCGTAATAGTAAAAGTCAACCGCAGCCGCAGAAACCGGGAGCAACCCGCCGGACAACAAGACGACTGCGGCAAGCAGCAGTATGCCTCCCGGCACAAACAGGGATTTCAGCCTTCCGTTGCTTCCCAGTTCCACGCTGGAATGATCCTTTGGCCGCAAAGTGGTGTCAACGAATTATCGTTGGCAGGGGAAAGCGCAGGTTAGTGGCTGCGCAGGTTCCGGAGGCAACGTTCCCGTTTGGGGAAGACAGAGACTTTCGTGCGCGACGGAATTTCCGATTTCCGGCGGCTTCCTGCCTAGAATCGGAGGTGAAAGTTAGAGAAACCTTATGCGCATTCTGATTGCTGAAGACGATTCCGCACTCGCCAGTTTTGTGAAGAAAGGCCTTGCCGCCGAACACTATGCGGTGGATGTTTCCAACGATGGAGAGCAGGCCCGTTCTATGGCGGGCGAATTCGAGTACGACCTGGTGGTGCTCGACCTCAACCTGCCACACCTGGATGGAGTTACCATTTTGCGCTATCTGCGCACGCGGAAGCCGAGCCTGCCGATCCTGGTGCTGACCGGGCGCACCCGGGTCGAGGACCGGGTGCAATGCCTCGATCTGGGGGCGGATGACTATCTGGGCAAACCGTTCTCCTTTTCGGAGCTGTCGGCACGGATTCGGGCCCTGCTGCGGCGGTGCCATCTGCCGGCGGAATCGGTCTTGACGGTGGACGATTTGAAGCTCGACCGGGTCGAGCGCAGGGTCGAGCGGGCGGGGCGCCGCATTGATTTGACCGGTAAAGAATTTGCGCTGCTCGAATACCTGATGCGCAACGCGGGCCGGCGAATCACCCGCGCCATGATCATCGAGCACGTGTGGAATTTGTCCTTCGACACCTGCACCAATGTCGTGGACGTGTATGTGAATTATCTGGCCAGCTGCAAACTGTCTCCGGTGGGCGCGACGGCTTTGTTGCAATTGGATCTCGCGGTTGCCTTTCCTTTGATTGACGTTCTCCTCGGCGGGCAGGGCAGCAGTTCCCTGCCCGGACGCCAACTTACTGAGATCGAAGAACAGATTCTTGAGACCGTGATGCGCATCATCTGCCGCGAGCTGCAGAGCGCGTGGCAAGTATTGGCGCTCGAATTCGAATTCGAGGCGCGACAGCAGGCAGAGCAGGTGCAGCGCCTGATGCCGTCGGACGAAAAAACGCTTTCGCTCGCCTTCGACATCACGGTCTCAGAGAGCCGGGGTACGCTGAATCTGGTTTTTCCCGCAGTGGTTTCGAATGCGCTCTTGCGCAAGCTGGCGGCTGGCTGGGTGCGCGCAAAAATACGGGCCCGGCCGGATTCTGAGCAGCGTTTGCGCCAGCATCTGCTCGCCTGCCCATTTCCCGTGGAGCTGGGAATGAATATCCCTGGAGTGCCGCTTCCCGTCCTGACCCATCTCGCGCCGGGCGCACTGCTGACCCTGAAGTACCCGTCGCACCAGCCTGCGGCGTTGCGAGTCAGCGGCTGTGAGATGTTCGTGGCGACGGTGGCGCGGCGAGGCCGGCTACGCGCAGCGCAAGTGTTGGAACAACGTCATCCAGAGCCCGGAAGGAAATAGACTCCATGACGGACGAAACTTCTTCTACTCCGATTCCTACTTCGCCCGATGCCGAAGCCCGTTCCTTCATGCAGGTCTGGGCCGAGAGCCTTACCCAGGTGTTGAGCCAGATTGCCGGCGCACCCTTTCCCGTGGAAGCTCTGGCGGAGGCTCCAGCAGAAACCCAGCCGGCGCAGGAAACTGATCTCCGGGTCGTCATGGTCGCCGCCGGAACGTTGCGCGGCGAGATGAGCCTGCGCATTCCGCGTCCCTGCGCTTTAGGGGTGGCCCAGCTTTTTCTGAGTGAAGCTCAGGATGCGGCCAGCGAGTTCAAACCTGACCACCAGGAAGCCGTTGAGGAACTGCTGCGGCAAGTCGCAGGCCAAGCTGCGACCGCGCTGAAGCCCCGTTGGGGAGAAGTGCAGTTGCGGCTGGAATCCGCCGTGCCGCCCTCCTGGTCGGCGGGTGCCAGCGGATGGTTGACCTCCGGCGTTGGCACCGCTTGCCCCCTGCAGATGGAGTGGCAGCTTAGCGCCGCACTGAATGCGGCGCTGGAAGCGGCGGCACGTCCCTCGGAAGACCAGCGAACAGACGAGAAGCAAGAAGACAAGCCCGGTGCAGCCCTGAGCGCGGCGGACGGCGGCAATCTCGAGTTGCTGATGGATGTGGAACTGGAAGTTGCACTGCGCTTCGGAGAACGTACCTTGCTGCTGCGCGACATCCTGGAACTGGGCGAGGGTTCGGTGGTCGAACTCGATCGTCAGGTTGAGGAACCCGTCGAACTGCTGCTGGATGGCAGACTGTGGCTCCGCTGGCATCGGCGTAGTCAGACGGAGCATAGGACGATGATGGCTTGGGGAGCACGGCTCGCGGGCGCGCGAAGTCGCTGGCAGAAAGCTCATCCGCGGTGTGCCCAGCGGGATTGTAATCTCATGCGTCGCGTTTGGCGCCGCATCAGTTGGTGGCACGGCGATATCTGGTTGCGAGGTTCTCCTTATTATTGTGCTCCGAAATGCTTTGAAATCGCGGCGCGAGAGTGTTTTGCCAATTCCTGCGCATCAGTGGTTGCGGCTTCCCCGGTCCGACACCGGGTTCCGCTCGGCCTGCTGATGCTTTCGCGCGGGCAGTTGACGCATGGACAGTTGCGAACGGCGCTCGAAGCTCAGCGCGCCAACGGGCATCGCCGCATCGGCGAGTGGCTGGAAGACCTGGGCTTTGCCAGCGAAACCCAAGTGACGACGGCGCTCGGACTGCAATGGGCTTGTCCGGTTCTTGCCTGGAGGGCGCCACGCGATTTCGCTTGCGGGCGTCTGTTGCCCTACCGGCTGCTCGAGCGCTTCCGCATGTTAACCATACAGTTCGTGGCTTCAACTCGCACCTTTTACGTGGCTTTCTGCGATGGAATCGACTACAGCGCGCTTTATGCCATTGAACAAATGCTCGATTGCCGTACCGAGGCCTGTCTGATCAGCTCCCGCAGCATGGGTCGGGAATTGGAGCGCATGGGGCACGAGGCGCGAGCCGGAGATTTGCTGTTTGAGAGCTGGCGCGACCCGGCTGCGATGGCCCACATTACCTGCGGATATGCCTTGAAGCTGGGTGCCGAGCAGGTACGGATCGTGGGTTGTGGCGAGTATGTCTGGGTGCGTCTCGAAGCGGGGCGTGAAGTCTCGACTCTGCTGTTTCGGCATCGCTCGGTGGTGTCCCCGCAAGCGGAGCCCAGCCATGACGACCACTCCTCTGCCCGTCTAGTCGCTGGTAAGCCGCATCCGCCGCAGCCGACAGAACCCGAGACAGGACTCGGGTGTTCCGGCTTCAGCTGAACGACTTCTCTTACGCCGAGAATGCTGGTGGGCCCGGTAGGACTCGAACCTACAACCAACAGATTCCCTCTCAACAACCAAATGCAAATGGTTTCAACGATTTCCCGAAGTTCTAAGTTGGCTGAAGTAGATAGTTCTAGGCGAGGTTGTTACGAAGGATGTTACGAAGTTGATCGCATGCACGCAGAAGAACTCTTACTGTGTCAATTCTGAGATCCACAACCTAATACCCTTTGCTTGTCTTGCTTTCCCGCATACAACGCGTTCACCAATTCGTCACCCAAAATAGGCCGTTTTCGGGGTGTTTTGTGACGAGTTTTCATTGTGGCACTGAGTACACATTTACTCGCCACGAGTTTCGGCATAAAGCGGCACCCCAATGACGGGTTGTTGGATTCTGCGATTGGGACCTCGCACCGGGATTGTAGATTTTGCGTGACCAGAAATGCTGATTCGCGTAAAGAACCAGACTCCGACGCATCTATCGACTACCCACGCTACGGCATGCTCAGGCAGCGATCACGTGGTTCTTGATTGCGTATTGCACCAGATCGGAATCGTTCCCAGCATGCAATGCTTCCTTGATCCGGAGCTTGTGAAAAGCCACGGTGGAAGGGGATATGTTCAAGACGCAGGCGACTTGCTTCATCGACTTGCCTTCCGTCAGCAACTGCAGCACCTCGCGCTGCCGCTCGGTAAGGCGTTCTTCTTCACCGATAAATTCCTTGTCCGGGTGCAACAGGAAATCGACTGCTTCTTTGGCGATTGTCGGAGAGAGATAGGATCTGCCCCGCAAAACCTCCCGGACTGCGGTTATCAGTTCCACAGCTGTTCCAGTCTTTAGGAGGTAGCCGGAAGCTCCGCGTCGGAATGCCTCGGCGGCCAGAGCGGGATCGGTATTCATGGTCAGGAACACCAACTTTACTGAGCCCAGCAGCTCCTTCACTTGGCTGCCGGCGTCGAGTCCATTCAACAGGGGCATGCCGATGTCTACGATCACGACCTGTGGTTTCAAGTTAGCAGCGACGCGCACCAGCGCGCGTCCGTCACCCACCGTAGCTACAACATCAAATTCGGGTTCAAGCAGCGTCTTGCACGCGTGGGCCACAAAAGTGTGGTCATCAGCAATCATGATCGTCGGTCGAATTCTCTCCAAGACTATCTCCCTCAGCGTTCATATCTGCGTTCGCCACAATCGCATCACGCGAAGGATGGCTCACCATGAACGGGAGAGAATAGCAACGCGTTAGGCCCTGGTCTGTGACGTAGATCACGAGTTCTGGTGCGAAAAGCGGTACCTCACTTCGGGTTTATGCTTAGACTCACCTACCGCAGCACTGAATCGGATCGTTTCACTTCAACAAGTTCACAATCGGCTGCTCGATTTTACCGGCCCGTCTGCTTTTGACTTCCGGATGACTTCCTCACACTCCCTCTCAAGAACCCTGGCTGAAGTTTGTGAGCAATCGCCTTTTCTGCGAATCGAGATGTCACATAGTTGTATGTCGCACGTCACTGTGGGGACCCGGCGGCCCTGCTCTACTTTAGTGGGCTTTATCCTATTCCGCCCCGGTTCCGCATGCCAGAAATCAGACCTTGGCTTCGCGTAGCTGTAGTGAAGGATTGTTCCTGTTGAGTCGGGAACGACGGTTCAGTGTTGTGCAGAGAAACTATCTCAAGGAGAAATACAAATATGGCTCCCGCAACGTTAGTTGAAGAAACTGCAGTTCCCACACCAAAAACAAAGAAATTCAATACGGTACCCTTGAATTGGAAAGAGGTGTACTACACCAATTGTCCCCTCGTGTCAGCCAGCAATGTTGACCAGGAACTGGGTTGGACCAGGGAAGAGTACAAGAAGATCGGCGTCAAATACGCTTTTCTTCGCTCTACTCGCGAGAACGACTGGTATCCGCACTACATCCACAACCTCGACAACCTCATCCGCTTCGGTGGCTTGTTTCCCCCGGTCCATGTACACGCCGACATTCGCAGGACCAGGCTTCTGGGCGTGACCCACGCACCACACGAGGGCGGCTGCATGCTGGTGCGCTCCCGGGACAATGTCTACCGTATGACCGATCTCAAAGGCAAGAAGATCGGTCTCACGAAGAGCCTGAACACAATCAAGAACGACTGGTGGCGCATTCAGGAAGAACAGGGCATCGAGTTGATGCTCCGCATGAACGGCATGACCCGCAAGGACGTGGAGATCGTGGAATTCCCCTACGCAGACGACTGGTATGACAATCCCGAGATGCTTACGCCAATGGAAAACCCCTCTGAATTGTGGCTTAAGCGCGATCACAAGCACGACTTGGCCTTCCGTCCTCTGGAAACGGGACTGGAGAAGGGCATCGTCGATGCGATCTATACACAGAGCAAACCCTTCCAGCATCTCCAAGAGGCGACGGGCAAGTTCAAGGCGATCGAGGATCTGTCCAGGTATCCGGACTGGACCCTGCAGGTAGCCAACATCCCCGCCGTCATCACCTGCTCCGACGTAATGGCGGAGAAGCACCCTGAGCTCGCCGTGACGTTTATGAAAGGCATGATCAAGGTGGGTCGCTGGTCCAATCAGAACAAGCACGCTGCAGCAGCAATCCTCGACAAGCAGACCTTCTACCTGGATGCTGACGATACGTATAGAGGCATTGAGCACATCGACATGGTGCCCAACCTGTCTGCCCAGAATCTGGTCTCCGTCGAGATCGGGAAGGACTTCATGCTGAGCCACGGTTACATCAAGAAGGACTTCGACGTGCATAAATGGGCAGCGCCGGAATTCCTGGAACAGGCTGCCAGAGAATTGTTGGAAGAGGAATGGAAGAAAAAAACGACCACAAGCCTCCCGGAGACGGCTAAGTCGCTAGCTTCTGGAGGGCGGATCGGGTAGCCAAAAACCAGTGAAGGCGCGCCTGCACTTCGTGACTGTCGCGCTGAAGGACAGGCAATACCAACGCCAGCCAGGTCGCAGTCTTGCTGGCGCGACTTCGAGGGGAAGAGCTGCCGCTACGGAGGCAACTCTTCCCTCGGCCTCGTTGTCCCCGCGCCGTTGCCCTGATAGGCAAGGACAAGACAGCCGACGCTGACTCAAAGGAAGCCTCAGGAGGATGCATGCTTGAGATGAAGACCCCCAAACCAAGCGGTGTGAGACTAAAGGTTGTACCGAAAGAGGCGCGGCCTGGTAGCACTCACGCAGAGAGGTACGCCACCGGCAAGGCGCTCCGGGGGACCTGTCCTCGGCAGGCCCATGCTGATTGGAAAGCGCCCTCCGGCCGGCGGGACCCCGTCGAACTGGTATTGGAGTCAGAGAAAGGGCGCCTGCTCGACCTGCTGCCCCTGCGCCACGGGCGTATGGTCCGCTCCGCGTTCACGTTCTATCGCGGGGCAGCCCTCACGATGGCGGCCGACCTGGCCTCCACACCATCCACTGGAGTACGTGTCCAGTGCTGCGGCGACGCCCACCTCTGCAACTTTGGCGGATTCGCTACCCCGGAGCGGAAGGTCATCTTCTCCATCAATGACCTCGATGAGACTCTCCCGGCGCCATGGGAGTGGGATGTCAAGCGCCTCGCCGCGAGCTTCGTTGTCGCATGCCGGGACAACGGCCTGAGTGACGGCACCGCCAAAGATGTGGTCGCGAACTGTGTCGGCACTTACCGCGAGTCGATGGCCGAGTTCAGCAAGATGAAGACGTTGGACCTTTGGTACTACGCTTTGGTTGCGGACGAACTGGTGGCAAATATCAAGGACTTCGCCTCTCGGCAACGAGCCATTAAGCGCATTGAGAAGGAACGGACGAAGAGCCGGGGCGAGGAGATTTTTCCGAAGCTGGTCGAAGCGAAAGGCGAGATGGCGTTCATCAGGGACCAGCTTCCCACGATTTTCCACGCCGAGGGCCATCCCCCGGGCAAGGTCCAGCAGGACCTTAAGGATGCATTCGCCGAGTACCGCGCCACTCTATCGACTGCTCACCAGTCTCTGCTCGACCGCTACCAAATCAAGGACGCCGCCATGAAGGTAGTGGGGATCGGGAGCGTCGGAACCTCGTGCGCAGTTCTCCTCTTCATGGCCGGCGAGGGCGACCCCCTCTTCCTCCAGATTAAGGAGGCGCGCGCATCGGTGCTGGAGCCGTATGCGGGCGCGAGCGTTTTCCCTAACCATGGCCAGCGGGTCGTGGACGGGTACCGGCTCATGCAGCCCGCCAGCGACATGTTCCTCGGGTGGACCCAGGGCATCCGCGATCGCCGCCACTACTTCGTCCGCCAGCTTAGGGACATCAAGATCAGCATCCGTGTGGAGAGCTTCCGGCACAGCGAAATGGATCTTTACGCCAAGTGGTGCGGAAAGGCCCTCGCTCTTTCCCATGCCCGGTCCGGACTTTCCCCATTGCTCAGCGGATATATGGGCAAGAGCGATGTCTTCGACCAGGCGATTGCGGCCTTTTCAATTGTGTATGCTGACCAGAACGAGAAAGACCATGCGGCCCTTGATCGCGCGGTCCGTAGGGGCAACGTAAAGGCGGTTTTTGAAGAGGCAGCCTGAGAGGACCTCCGGAACACAAGTAGGTATTCGCTAGAAGATCGCGGTAGAGGGAGGAAGCAATGTCAATACTAAAACAAATGCTCTGCGGAAGTGGAGCCACATCTGTCAGGCCACCGGAAGAAATCACGGATTTGATCAGGAATGGAGCTTTCATTCTCGACGTTCGCACAAAAATAGAAGCCAGGAAGGGGGTTGCACCAGGGGCGACGAATATCCCCTTGTTGAGGCTCAAGCGTCACTTGGATGAATTGCCACATGATAAGACGCTCGTGACTTATTGCGGAACGGGCGAGCGCGCCGGTAAGGCGAAAGACATCCTGGAAGCTGGTGGCTTCAAAGCCGTCAACGGTGGAAGCTATGCGGGGATAGTGAAGATCTTCGGAAAGAACTAGTCATCAGTTCAGCCTAGAGCGGCGAATCGATGCGGCCCAAGGCCGACGTTCAAGAAAGAGGTTAACAAATATGACTGAACCAAATAAAAATATTCCCAAAGGCAAGCAAACTGAGTTGGGTCTCTATGTGACAGCGAAGGAAGCGTGGGAGAAGTGGAAGGCCGAGCCTGAGAAGGTGATGATCTTCGACGTGCGCACCCCCGAAGAGTATCTCTTTGTCGGCCATCCGACCATGGCCTGGAAAATCCCCATCGCCACTCAGACGTATGAGTGGGACGCCGGGAAGGGGCAGTTCCCGATGAAACTTCTCCCCGATTTCGTTTCGCGGGTGAAGGAAGTGGCCAAGCCCGACGACACGATTCTGATCATGTGCCGGTCCGGCGGCCGCAGTGCCATGGCCGTTAACCTCCTCGCCAAGGCTGGGTTCAAGCACGTCTACCAAATCATTGATGGCATGGAGGGCGATGCGGTTGAGGATTCGGAGAGCGTCTTTCTGGGTCAGCGACTGAAGAACGGATGGAAGAACTCGGGGTGTCCGTGGACATACAAACTCACTCCCGACAGGATGGTGCTTCCAAGAGCGGCATAGCTGGGTAATGGGAGAGGCGAATCATGAAGGTGATTATCGTTGGCGGAGTGGCCGGCGGAGCATCGTGTGCGGCGCGTCTGCGCAGGCTGGATGAGAAGGCCGAGATCCTCATGGTGGAGCGTGGGCCATACGTTTCGTATGCGAACTGTGGGCTTCCCTACCACGTCTCGGGCGTGATTCCGAAGGAATCGAGTCTCCTTGTCGCGAGTGAACAGCTTTTCCACGCACACTTTGCGATCGATGCGAGGACCAACTGCGAGGCGATCTCCATCTCACCAAAGAAAAAAACGGTAGACCTGCGCAATGTCATAACCGGTGCGGTCACGACTGAGTCGTACGACAAACTGGTGCTCTCGCCCGGTGCGCCCTCGATACGTCCGGCGCTGCCGGGCATCGATCTGCCGGGGATCTTTCATGTCAGGACCGTGCTGGACGCCAGAACGATTCGCGAGTGGGTGGAAGGTGGCACAACTTTCCTTACTGGGATGTTCAACTATTCGGGAATCCAAATGGTGAAGCCTGTGCGCCATGCGGTGGTGATCGGCGGCGGATTCATCGGCCTCGAAATGGCGGAGAACTTAGTCCATCTCGGCTTCGACGTGACGCTCGTCGAGATGCTCGACCAGGTGCTGGCCCCGCTCGACCGGGAGATCGCCAATCTTATCGAGGGTCATCTGACAAGGCATGGCGTTCACCTGGCGCTGAATGACGGGGTCGCCGGATTCACCCAACTGGATGGCCGTGCGCTCGAGGTGCAGACAAAATCCGGCAAGAAGTATCCCGCCGACATCGTGATCCTGTCGCTTGGCGTGCGACCGGACACAACACTGGCCAAGATGGCCGGCCTCGAGATCGGCGAACGTGGAGGCATCCGCGTGGACGAACACATGCGCACCAGCGATCCAGACATCTTCGCCGTAGGCGACGCTGTTGAGGTGAAGGACTTCGGGACGGGGCAGTGGAGTCTGGTGGCGTTGGCTGGACCGGCGAACCGGCAGGGGCGGATCGCTGCCGACGTCATCGCTGGACGCGATTCCCGCTACCGTGGCACCCAGGGAACTTCTATCATCGGGCTGTTTGGCGGCGCGGCTGCCTGGACCGGTGTCAGCGAGAAGACTCTCAAGAGGCTCGGGGACGCGGACTACGAGAAAATCTACCTCTTCCCTAATTCGCACGCTGGATATTATCCGTGCGCGAAGATGCTTGGGATGAAGTTCATCTTCCGGAAGTCCAACGGGAGAGTCCTCGGAGCGCAGGCGCTCGGGGAAGACGGACCGGCGGTGGACAAGCGGATCAGCGCTTTGGCTATGGCCATCCAGATGGGTGCGACCATCTACGACCTCGAAGAGTCTGAACTTTGCTATGCGCCGCAATTTGGCAGTGCGAAGGATCCGGTCAACTTTGCCGGAATGGTCGCTGCCGATGTGCTTCGGGGCGACATGGTGCTCACCCACTGGGACTCCGCTGACCATGCATTTCTGTTGGACGTGCGCGAGCCGGCGGAATTGGTGGTTGAGTGCGTGCCGGATGCGGTCAACATCCCACTGGGTCAGTTGCGCTCGCGTCTCGGCGAACTTCCCTGCAACCGCGAGATCCATGTCATTTGCTGCTCCGGCCAACGCGGCTACTACGCGACCCGTGTTCTTTTGCAGAACAGGTTTAAAGCCCGGAATATTTCTGGCGGGATGCTGTCACGGGCAATGCTCACGGTGGACTTGAAGTCACGGCAACCAGCAAAGAGTGCAGCATAAGACCGTTAGGAAAAGATGATGCCGCAAGCAGAACTGAAAGCAGCAGACATTCTAGCGTTGGATCGCACCCGACTGGCTGCCGAGCGCACACTCATGGCATGGGTGCGAACCGCTCTCTCCATGATCAGCTTCGGCTTCACCATCTATAAATTCCTGCAGGTTATTGATGAGCAAAGCACAGTACCGGTTTTGCGGCCGAATGCACCGCGGAACGTCGGACTTGTGCTCACCGGCCTCGGAACCTTCGTGGTGGTCATCGCTTCAATCCAACACTGGAGCTACGTAAGAAATTTGAGAACCGATCAGCCTTATAAACCATGGGACCTGAGCTTTATCGTGGCATGCGTGATAGCAATTCTGGGTGCCCTGCTGTTCGGAAGCATCATCATCAGGTCCGGTCCCTTCGGCTGATGTTCGCACTTGGGGCACCTTCAGGTTCAAGGTAACGAGAACGACAAGCACTTTGGCGCTCGATGACTATGCTTGCCATGATCAATTCGATTGAGGGAAAAAGAGCCCTCATCTTGCCCATGTGTTTAACCTTTGGCTTCGCGTTGTTGACAAGCGGGTGCATTCACCCCAAAGTGGGCCCTCAGTCCCTCCCACGGGACCGAGAGCTATACAGCATCTCGCTGGCCGACTCATGGAAAGAGCAAACGCTGCTGAACATCATTAAAGTGCGATATCTCGATCCTCCGGTCTACGTCGACGTCGGAAGTATCGTGGCCAGTTATACGCTGTCGCAAGGTGCTTCAGTGGGAGGTACCATTAACCCGAGCGGAACGGCTGGTGGTGCCGCATTGAGTGGAGCAGTAACGTTCTCTAATAGCCCCACGATCACCTACACGCCCCTCACCGGCAATGCCTACATCAAGGGCTTGACGACCCCACTACCGCCCGCGACTGTCTTCGCCACCATCCAGAACGGGGCCCCGGCCGATTCGATCCTGCTTTCCTCTGTGCAGTCGATCAATGATTTGCGGAATGAACAGGCAGGTCTGGATGGAATCCGACCCGCCGATCCGGACTTCCATCGAGTGCGGGAGTTGCTTCGCCGCATTCAGCTTTCGGAGACGGTGAGACTTTATGTCAAAGAAGATGCCAACAAGCAGCAGACAAGTGTGCTGACGTTCCGCAATAACGACGTCCCTCCGGAGATTCAGACTGAGATGGCGGAATTACGGCGATTGCTGCACCTGAGTCCGGACGCGACAGAGTTCAAAATAATCGCCGCTCCAATTCCGTCGAATGATACAGAGATCGCAGTTATGACGCGTTCAATTATCGGACTGTTGCAGAACATGGCGGCGGAAGTTGAGGTACCGCCGGAAGACGTGGCAAAGCATCGCGCGGTTCCAGGGGTCGAAGCAGGTAGCACGCTGCCTGGCGTCGTGCCCATGATTCGCGTTCACAGTGCAAAAAATAGACCGTCCGATGCCTTTGTCAGTGTCCGATATCGCGACACCTGGTTCTGGATTGAGGACAGTGACCTTGCTTCAAAGAGAACGTTCGCACTACTTATGAACTTATTCACGATGACCGACACCGGCTCGAAAGAGAATCTGCCGGTAGTTACGATACCGTCGCGTTGACGGATGGCCTTACCGAAAACGTTGCGCGTCGAACCGACACGTTATCGAATTATGCGAAGGTGAAAAATACCTTGTTCGTAATGGACACGCTTCCGAGGATGCTGGCATTTGTTTTCTTGATCACAGCCTTGCTCAGCGTATGGATGCAAACCACCTTAGACGACTTGCGATCTCTCCTGCAGTCAAAAGGATTTCTCTTCCGTTCCCTCCTTGCAAACTTTGTCTTTGTGCCCATCATTGGCGTGGTCATGGCCAGAACCTTACCTCTGAAGCCGGAGAGTGCCGCTGCTTTTATGCTTCTCGCTTGTACGCCAGGCGGAATAAGCGCACTGCAGTTTACTACCAAGTTGAAGGGCGCCTCCTTATATGCTGCGACTAGCACGTTTCTCCTGTCTTTCATTGCGATCTTCGTTTCTCCAGTCCTGTTCACCGCTGTACACCCTGCAGACATCGCACTGGTCATCCCGTATGGTCGCCCCCTAGTGTTTATCGGTGTGTGCCTGATTCTTCCTCTTCTAGTGGGGTTGTTCGTGCGCAGCAGGTGGGGAAGTCTGGCAGCCAGGCTATCGAAGCTTTGCGCGCTCCTGAGCCTGGTTAGCTTCTTCGTGGTCGTGATCCTCATGATGAGCATGCGCAAGGATGCGATGAACACAGTGGGAAAGGAAGCTGTTCTCTACATGCTTCTCTTCATTCTCATTTCGATGGCCGTCGGCTGGTTCACGGGAGGGCCGGAGCGACAGACGCGTTCTTTGCTTGCCACCGTAACCGGCATGCGGAATGTCGCCTTGTGCCTCCTTATGGCGCCGAATATGCTGCGCGACCCAGCCGTGCAGGCACCGCTGGTGGCGCTCAGCGCGCTGATGATTCCTCCGAATATGCTGCTCACGGTTTATGCGCTGATCCGGGGTCGTTCGCTTGCGAGAAGAGCCGCTAAAGCTGGGGGATGAACGCGTGCCTTTTCAGAGTCAGGCGCAGAAGCACTGGATTCTTTGCTTGTTCCGGGGGACGGAATTGGGACTTCTACTTGCGATACTAAGCGCCCCGC
Organism: uncultured Acidobacteriota bacterium; assembly: GCA_963837015.1. Taxonomy (GTDB): domain Bacteria; phylum Acidobacteriota; class Terriglobia; order Terriglobales; family Acidobacteriaceae; genus JABDBE01. The sequence continues at coordinate 123,182 of CAWIMI010000043.1, forward strand.
TCACAGCCCAAACGCAGTCGCTGCAAGCTTGGCCCGAGGTCGATACTTACGCAAGATTGAATTCGAATGTGCGCGTCTCGTTCTTTGCTTCTGCCACTAAAGAGAATCGTCAGGGCACGGATTCCGAGATTGGACCGAATATCGACTTTCTGTTGAAGCCCCTGCTCAAATTGAAAAGAATTACCATCTTCGAGTTGGATCAGTCGAAGGACAGGCCGTTGATGCTGAGGTTGGGATACCGCTACATGCCAACGACTAGCGGGCCTACGGAGAATCGCGGCATCTTGGAGGCGACAGGACGGTACCCACTTGTCAGGGGCGTATTACTGTCTGATCGAAACCGTGCCGATCTTAGGTTTATCGATGGCGTACTCGCCTGGCGATATCGTAACCGGCTAACGGCAGAGAGGACCCTGGCCATGCGTTCCTATCACTTGACGCCCTACCTTCGGGCTGAAGCTTATTACGACGGCAATATCGATAAATGGAGCAGGACAGCCGAGAGTGTTGGTTGTATCTTTCCATTCCGCGAGCGGTACGAGGTCGAGCCGTACTATGAACATCAGAATGACACTGGGACTTCTCCTAATCGACAGGTCAATGCATTGGGATTCGTGCTCAGTATGTATTTCTGACGATTGTGACCGATATACGAGAAGAGGTTAGACGAGATGCTAGAAACCGTCAAAAGCATCGCAGCTGTGGTTGCAACATGCAGCGAGTTCACTGCAGTAGTGGTGATTGTGATCGGCGCGCTCCAAGCGATAGGGTCTCCTCTCAAGGCATTCGTGCGGGCGAAGACCAGAGTCGATCCGCTGGTTGTCTTCCGAAGGTTCGCGGGTTGGCTGGTCCTCGCGCTTGAGTTTCTGCTCGCAGCCGATATCCTGAAGAGCGCGATTAGCCCCACCTGGACGGAGATCGGGCAACTGGCAGCGATTGCCTTGATCCGCACATTTTTAAACTACTCGCTGGGGCACGACCTGCGGCATACGCCCGAGGCAAACACCTGATCACACCAGCAACTCTTGCATGATACGGACTTGTACAAGAGGGCAAAGACATAGTTTCTATAGATCTTCTCTCTTCTCTGGGTTGGTGTTGTAGAACCCGAACTCCCGTATCTCCCGATACCGGATCATTCCTAGGCGAGTCTTCCTAGACCACGACGAAGGACGCTTTGATTCTTCCCTGGAGGCTTAGATGACGGAGAAGGGGCTCTGGGCTGAGCTTCATTTTCCACCAAACGCCGCAGAGCGCTCAGGGGCTTCTCCTTTTCTTGCACGTGCTTTCCCTTTAAGTATTCTTTCCAGGCGTTCTCGGACTTAAAGGCGCTAACGGGTATTCGGGTTGTGGCCAACCGTGCCAGCTTGGCTAGTACCACAGTCCTGGCCTCGCGAAAGATTCCACCATCTTTTTCCACCAGAAAGGCCCAATAGGCCGCCATCAATATTCCGTTAAGATCGAAACTGATTCGTCTCGCGTCTGCAGCGGGATCAATTCCGGCATACGCTTACGACGAACATGCGACGCAGCGGGGTGCATCCAAAAGTGATTTCTGGGATTCTCGGGCACAGCGGAGTGACGCTGGCCATGAAAACCTACGATCACCATGAACACCTACGATCACTTGGAGGCGGAGGATTTTCGGCAGCCACTGGCGCACGTGTCTGGAGAGTTGTTACTAAATGTTACTAAATCAGGCGATGCAGCCTAACAGCTCGTCGCCAAGTTCTTCATACAGCAGAGAAATGGTGGGCCCGGTAGGACTCGAACCTACAACCAACAGATTATGAGTCTGCTGCTCTAACCGTTGAGCTACGGGCCCCTGGCTCAATTTAGCAGAACGCGAAAGGCTGGGCCACACGTCCGGTCTGGCTGTGCTGCAATTGCTCGGGTTATGTCCGGGCCCTGGGCAAGTGTTTAACCAATTTGCAATGGGTATATACCTCGAAAATACGCTTTTCTGCTAAATCTATGAATTGATTGGGCGAGAAACCGAGATACCCCCGCAAAATATCCCTTCTAAAGGACTTACAGGAGGCGATATCTCTTCTTCCGAGTCGGTTGTTCTCGTAAGTCTATGAAAACTGGTGGAGCGGGCTGGGGTTGATATCTACAATATCCCTTTTAAAGGACTTAGTATGGGTCGCACAGCTTGGAGCGAGCGGCTGGACTAGCTCAACCCAATCAACCCTCTAATACCAGTATGGCAGGTTCCAAGGGTAAACATGACATGGTTTGGAACTTTATTTTTGTAGTGGAATGAGGGGGTTGCGGGGAATTGGGGGCTTACGGGGGCTTGACAAGATTTTGCGAATCGGACGATCTGCACGGAGTGCTGTCCGCACGTCGAAAGGTTATGGGTTCTCCGCGACGATATTCTACTGGATGCTGCCCCATTCGGTACCTCAACCTCTGACATCTTCGGCTCCCGCCATCCAGAAAAGTACATTGAAACCCAGGTTAGTGCGCAAAGGACAGGCGCGAACGTTGGGCCACCGGGCTGAAGATCAGGGCCACTCATTCTGGCGGCAAGTCAGACCTACGGACACAAAGGGTGGGCCACCCATCCTAGCTGTCGAAACCGGCGATTCCACTCTTTGAGAATCTGGGCAGGTCAATGTGTGTAATTTTGACGCCCTGGCAGTTCCTATTACTTTTGCCAGTTCCTCTCCTTTTCCTTTGTTGTAAAATTCGGCGGCGGAGGTGAATGAGGTGAATCATGAGAGGAAAATTATTTGTGTTTGCGATCCTGATGGTTGCGCCAGCTCTCACTTTCAGTCAGTCCCCAAAAACAAAGACTTACAGCACAATTACCGGTTGCCTGACCAGCACGGGCCAGCCTAACGAATACCAACTCGTAGATGAAAAAGGGATCACGAACCTGGTCTATAGCGCGACGGTTCACCTTGATTCCTATGTCGGAAAGTCTGTCACCCTCACTGGAGACAGAGGCGCGACGCCGAGCACTGATAGCGGGATGACGGGACGACCGACGCCTCACTTCAAGGTCGTGAAAGTGCAGCCAGCATCTGGCGACTGCAAAAAGTGAAATTGGTTCATGGCGGTGCTTTCGCTCGGCTACCGCACGTGTCCCACGGCGCGGGAGACGGCTCAAGCAGGTTACGTTTGAAGACGACGCGGCGACACATCGTCTGTGTCATTGCGGTGCTGTGCAGTTGCTTCTTGGCTGTCCCGGCCAGGGCGCAGCAACAAGAGCTGCCTGAGGACCCCGAAGATGAGAAGCAGATAGGGCTCTGGCTCGATCAGGGAATTTCCACTGGCCTTTCAGCGAATAAGTCTCTGGATGTCGAGTTTCACGAGCGGCTCGACGAGGGAATGTCCAACCTGTACGAGTACTTCGTTCAAGGCGGCGTTGCCTTCCGTCTGCGGCCGTGGTTCACGCTGATACCGATTTATCGCTACCAGCGCTTTCCTGGGAATCCCAACATTGCTTACGAAAACCGGTTGCAGCTCAACCTCACCCTGAGTACCTCCCGTGGCCCGTGGCGGCCGACACTCCGAACGCTGATCGAGGGACGCTTTGTTGATAACCGGCCTGCTTCCGCACGTCTTCGATTTCGCCCTGGCGTCGAATATACCTTACCGCTTCGCACGTCGCGGCCGCCGGTGCTGGTCGTGAGCAACGAGTTCTTTATTGTTCCCGGAAACAACCCCTTCGCCAATGGCGGCAGCAGTTACACCCAGAACCGCTTCCAGGCAGGAGTACGCCTGCCCCTCGCCGATTCGTTTTCGGTTCGGCCTTATTACTTACTGCAGCCGGTTAACCTGCCCAGTGGCTGGGACACGAATGAAATTCTTGGTATCTCGCTCGCCTTCAGGATCCCGCGCAGAACCAAGACTGTCCGCTCGCAACAGCCGAGCTGTGCCCGATCTTGCGAAGTTCCGAGTCCAGAAGGTCCATAAGGTGTGGCTGAGGGAGTCATGGTGTGCCGCCTAACTTAGCAACGCCACGCTACCAGTGGCAATCTCGTAGTACGCTGACGCAACCTTCAGCTTGCCGTCTTTCACCAGCCCCTTGATGACCGTAGACGACTCCGCCAGCAGGGCCGCCTGAATCTTGGCGTTCGCCTTAGTGGCCGCTTCCAGATTATTCCCGGCCTGATCGACCGCCGGCTGAATATGGGGAAAGAGCGCACTGATCTGCCCAGGAACTTCTGCACCCTGGATCGTCGCCTTCACGGCGCCGCAGCCTGCGTGTCCCATGACCAGGATCACCTTAGTCCCCAATACCAACGCCCCGTACTCCAAGCTCGCGATAATCTCTGAAGTGGCGAAATTGCCCGCGATTCGGGTTACAAAGATGTGGCCGATGGTCTGATCAAAAACCAACTCCACCGGAACGCGGGAATCGGCACAGGAGAGCACCGCAGCGAAGGGCTCCTGCTTCTCGGCGTTGTTTTGCTTCAAGATGGTGAGATCCTGGGCGTCGGACGTGATGTTCCGGTTCACAAAGCGCCCGTTCCCCGCCATCAGTTCCGCCAGCGCAGCATCTGGAGTGAGCGTGCTTTGCGCGAGGACTGGTTCGGGGGAGCTTAACTGCGACGCTGCCGTTCCTATCCAGCCCACGAAGGCGCCTCCGGCCGCGAGTTGCAAGAAACGCCGTCGCGCGGGCTTGCAACGAGGGCTGTTCTGCTGATGGACTCTTTGTTCGTCTGGATCGAAAACGAAACCTCGGTGCGGATCTTTAGGCACTGGGTTCATGGATTTTGTTCCTCTTGTCGGCAGTGATGTTTTCTGTTTGGGTTCGAACGCCCCGGCATTGTACCCATCCAAATTAGGACTAAGCATTAGGTTATTTCTCACGATTGCTTATTTGGCTGCCGGAACCCAGACGTTGTCGGCGGCGGCTATCTCGGAATCCGGCACCTCGGTAGTCAGGTTGACACGCTGCAATCCATCTTTCTTTCCCGGAGTGGCCTGGAAAACTACGTAGTACTGGTTGTCAAACAGCTTCTGCAGGCGGTCAAGGTAGGGTTTGAAACTGACCAGAGTCGAAGTGCCGAGAGAAAAGCAGTCGCCGCCGGTTTCATCGGCGAGCTTGGTGAGACCAGAAAGGCCGATTTGCAGATCCCAGGAACTTCGGGCAGCTCGTCCGACGCCCACAGCGTATAACGAGTAAACAATCACGTTGTAGCGCTGGCTGATCTCACTGGCAGAGTTCACGTCGGGGCTCATGGTGGGCATGCTGTGATACACAGGGCCATAGTCTGGGCCCAAGGCCGGAGATCCCAGCGGCGTGCGTCCTGAACGGGGGGTCATGGGCTGGGCGGTCGGGCGGGCGGGCTGCACTCCGCGAAGCCGGTCGAGGCCGTCTGTCACTATGAGAACTTCACGCCGGACCTTCTGCTGAGGCCATCCCTTTACCAAACTGATGAGAGACAGATAGGGGCTGTCCATGGTCGACAGGCTCCCGCGCGGCAGGCGGACCGCCTTGACGGCGAGGTCGTGATCGGCGGTGAAGTTCTGGGTGACCTGGACGGCCGCATTCGACATGTAGCCGACAGCGATAACGGTAGACGCAGGCTGGGATTTGATGAAATCCTTAATATCGTTGAGGTTATTTCCAATGCCGGTGTCGAGGGTGTCGTCGATCAGGATAAATAGTTGGAGCGCGGCATTGTCGCCCTTGGCCGGAATCAATTGGTTCACTTTGAGGAAATTCTTGCCCTGTTTCACTTTTACGTCGCCCTGCTGCAGAGTGGGGACTTCGTCACCACGCTGGGCCTCGTTGGTGGCAACCAGGTGGACTTGAACCGTGCCTTGAGCACTCTTATCTTGGGAGTGCATGGTTGGCGTGGTGAACGTCAAGAGGCACAAAGTGCTCAACAATCCGAGAACAGCCTTGTAGTTTTTCATTGACCCTCGCTTTCGAATCAAGAATGTTGAAGTAAGAATTCGACCTTCAGGCCCAGTGGAGAGCTTCAACCCTGAATTCTTTGCTTCCAGCTCAGGGCAACTTAGCTCGAATCACTCGCTTACAACCCCGCACACTTTGTGCGGATAAAAGTATAAGCACGGCAGCACCACAAGGAACTGGCAAAACTGCCAGTCCGCACGGACGTCGTTTGAGCCGCTGCTGGATTGTCTGCTGTTTTGACCGTTGAGCTGCAGGCCCTTTTGGGCTCAATTTAGCATGGAAGCGGAGTCGCTTTTCCGGGAGCTACGATCTATCTGTTCAGGGGCGGGTTTGTCGCGGCACTTGCGGGATCCACGGTATCCGAAATCGGAGTTAGCTCGACGATCCGGACGGGGCGGCCAGGATTACGTGGGCACTAGTCAACTGCGGCGATGAGGGCGTCGGCCTCAATCGCAGGCAGCATCATGGTTGCCTCCCACCCTCCGCGGAACAGTGGGGCACCGTCATTGCGGAGAGAGGGTTGTCGTTGTGTGCGCGAGATCCTTCGCGGACTTGCGTCCGTTCAGGATGACGGCTGGGGTGACGGAGCTCATCACACAGCCGAAGAAGTGTGCCCTTGACAAAGCCTTCGCTCTTATCGAGGGGCACCCTTTAGAGTAAAACTAGCGCGATTGTCTGGGCTATCCGCCATTACTCGGTTGCGCCGATCACTGCGTCGGCTTCGATCTCGACCAGCATGTCTGGGGAGATCAGGGCGCTTATTTGGACCATCGAAGTTGCGGGACGAATGTCGCGGAAGAATTCGCCGTGGGCTCGGCCGATCTTTTCCCAGTCGGCGATGTTGATCACGAACATGCGGGTGCGTACGACATCTTTCAAAGTCGCGCCGGCTTTCTGCAAAGCGGATTCGATGTTCTTCAGGGTTTGCACAGTCTGGGCGTAAGGATCGCCCAAGCCGACGACTTTGCCGTCGGCGCCGGTGGCGGTGGTTCCGGCCACATGCACGAGCGAACCAACTTTCACCGCACGCGAGTAACCTACGATCGGTTCCCAGGGAGTGCCGCTCGAAATGTTTCGTCGTTCCATGAGAGCGAAAAGACCTCCTGCAGGTGATTGTAACTTGAGGCTCAGGCGAACGATCAGCAGTCGACCTTCGCGGCTGCCAAGAATTAATAGGAAACCCTTTGCGCATGTTGCGCACCATGAGAAAAGTAGATAGCTGTGACTTACAAAAGTCACTTGCGTTTTGGCTGAAGTCGCGATAAAAATCGCGCAGCAGAAGGAACCCCGCTTGGGAGGCGGGATTCGGGGGCCCTGAAAATGATTCCGGAATCGCATCCATTGCAGCAGTTGTTTGTCGAATTGATCGGACGGCACTATGCCGAGGAGATTGGGATCCGCGACCCGCAGATCGTGAATTACGTTGCGCATCTGATGGCGGAGTTTTGCGAGGTCGAGCAGTTATTCAAAATACGAAACGGTGCCGGCCAGCCGCTGACTGATGTTGGCGAGATGCTGATTGAATCGAATCCGGTTTATGGGCCTGCGCCTTCCTTCGATCGCGAGCGCCAGGTTCGCAAGCACATCGGAGATTACACGCTCTTCTTTGCGGGCATGTTTCCGGAGAGCATCAATCACTTCCGGTTACGGCGCAACCGGGTGGAGAATTTTGTTGACTGGATGAAAGCCGGGAAGGAGAGCTATTACATCGTCTCCAAGTTTGAGCATTTCGAATACACGAAGGTGGCGCCGCTGTTTGCCAGCCTGTCGAGTCACTTCGAGCAGTGTGTTTACGGGCTCAACCAGGTCAAGAACGATCTGCAGGAGATGCAGCACCCGATTGTGCGGCGGACGAACGAACTCCTGATGTAAGAACGTCTAGTGAGTCTGCCGATAAAAGCTCAGCGCGGCATCGCCCTGGACGAGCTTCCGATAGCGATGCAGCGGCTGGAAGGTTTCTCCGGGATCAAACTTCTTCTGATGTTCGGCGATGACAATACTCTCGGGCTTCAGCAGCCGCGACATTGAGAGTGCCTCGAGGGTTCGACGATAGGCGTCTTCCATGTCGTAGGGGGGGTCGAGGAAGACAAAATCTGCGACGACTCCACTTGCTTCCAGTGTGCGCAGGGAGCGGATCGAATCCTGCTTGAGGATCTGAAAGCCGGTTGCTATTGCCAGCGAGGTTAGGTTCTGTTTGATCAGCTGCGCTGCGTTCACGGACGACTCCGCGAAGTGAACCATGCCGGCGCCGCGGCTCAGGGCTTCGATGCCGACTGCTCCTGTTCCAGCATAGAGATCGAGCCAGACTGTGCCGTCAAGCGCTGTTGGGTTTCCTGCAGTGAGCACGTTGAATAGCGTTTCGCGCACGCGATCGGCGGTTGGACGGAGGTCCAGGCCGGGTAGAGAGCGCAGATGGCGGCTTCGATATTTTCCTGCAATTACTCTCATGCTCGATGACTTTGATACAACCGTCCTGCGCTGCCGCCGCGTCAACGGCAGCCGCAGCACTTTCGATTATCGCGTCCGCACCTTCGGACCGGGCTGCGGCGTCTAAACTATATAGAATAGAGGTAGGAAGAAGTTGCAGGTGTTTAGATGAGAAATTGGTCTATACCGGCGGGCCGGATTTTCGGAGTCGAACTTCGGGTCCATTTGACTTTCTTTTTTCTACTGATCTTCGTTTGGCTTACGGAGTCAGCGGCGCATGGTCCGGCGAATGCCGGTCGCGGTCTGGCTCTGGTGGGAATCATTTTCGGTAGTGTCGTTCTGCACGAGTTGGGACACGCGCTGGTCAGCATGCGCGCCGGCATTCCCGCGAAGGCCATCATCCTGCTGCCTATCGGTGGAGTCACGCTGCTCGATGAAACCCAGCGTCCGCTTGAGCCGGGCATGCTGACGTGGAAGCGGGATATACGCATTGCTGTGGCGGGGCCGCTGGTCAATATTGTCATTGCGGTTGTCGCAGGGGGCGTGCTGCTGGCGGTAGCGCCTCAGGTTCACCTCTGGGCGAAACCTTATGTTTACTCGGGAAACCTGCCCCGCAGTTTGGTCTGGTCGAACCTGGGATTGGCGTTATTCAACCTGCTGCCGGCGTATCCGATGGACGGGGGCCGGGTGTTGCGGGCTGTCTTCAGCCGCCGCATGGATTCGGTTCGGGCGACGCGACGTGCAGTCTCGATTGGCCAGGCTTTTGCGACCTTGTTCATGCTGGTCGGCATGCTCTCGAATATCTGGTTCACCATGATTGGATTTTTCCTCTTCGTTGCGGCGCAACTGGAGGAACGGTCGGCGGTATTTCAGTCGGTGCTCGAAACGGTGCGCCTCGAAGATATCATGTTGACCGACTTTGCCACGCTATCCCCGGCCGATACGTTGGAAGACGCGCTGGAGAAAGCCGTGCACTCGCTGCAGGACGATTTCCCGGTCATTCGGGGCAGCGACATGGTGGGAGTGATTTCGAAACAGAAGATATTGGCGGCGTTGCGCGCGGAGGGGAATGGTTACGTGCAGGCGGTGATGAACCGTATCTTCGAAGTCGCGCAGAAAAAGGAATCGCTGGCTTCGGCGTTTCGCAAGCTGACCGCTCGCAATCTCAGCATCATCCCGGTGGTTGAGGATGAACGCCTGATTGGCATCGTTACCCTGCAAAACCTTATGCACTCGATGGCGTTGCTGGCGGAGAGCCGGAAGCTGCGCAAGGCTGCACTCAACTCTTGAGAATCAGCTACGGATCGGAATCGGTCTTTTTCTGCCCTTCTAAACCCCGCTAGAACCTGAACACCAGCCCGACCGAGGGCTCGGCCATGTGGCCTCTGTTTCCCGCTACGAAGCTTATCGCGCCTCCGTTCAGGGTGTTCACTTTGAAATTTGGATTGTTGTAGTAGAGTCCGCGATACTGCAGCCGGAGAGCGAACTTCCAGGGGAGCTTGTAGTCTACGCCGCCGCCATACAGGAGCGCGGCCTCGGTCTGCGATTGAGGGTTTACATTGATCTGCTGACGATTCGGGATATTGTTGGGCTGCAGATTCGCGAAAAAAACCCAGGTGCTGCGAGGATAAAATCCGAGCGCTCCGGCCCCGACCAGAAAAAAGGGCTGGAATTTTCCCTTCTCGTAGAAATTGCGGACATAGGCGCCGGTGTACTCGTGAATCGTGTCCAGTTGGTGGTAGTCGAAGTTGGTCTGGTAGATCTGAGAGTTCTTCATGTAGCCGTAATTGAAAATCAGCGAGTTCTTGGACTTGGGCTTGAATCGGAAGCGGAAGGTGCCGAAATAGTTTGCCCCAATGGTCGCGCTTTGTTGAATTCCATTTGCTGTAGATGACCGAGTAAAGACCACTGCGCCGTTGAAGCTGCCGTCGAAATGACCCTGGTTCTGGCATAGCCCGAGTGAAGTAATAAGTGAAACTGCTGCGACCACCACGCACACACTTCTAAGCATTCGCTTTCCTCTCTACCTATGGTTCTGATGTCCGCCCAATCCGCAGTAAGCATGTGCTTTCCGCGGCGGCTAATTCTGTCCGGCTGAGGCTGTTGATCTGCCATTGTATCGTGAAGAAACAACATGCTCTGCCGAGCTACCACCGAAGGGCGGTGGAACTCCGAAAGGGGCTTAAAGGTCGTCGGACTTTCTATCCGCGTTGTTCCTTGACAATTCGATAATTCCTTACTATGATGTAAAGAATATTGGGGACCTAGATGACAGTCGCAACGGTCACGTCGAAGGGCCAGATCACCATACCGGCGCAGGTGCGCAATGCGCTGGGGCTGGAGGCGGGCGATCGCGTGGAATTCGTGGAGCAGGGTGAGGGGCAATTCGCCCTCGTCGCGGCTACGCGCTCGGTGCGGGAACTGAAAGGACTGTTTCGAGGCAAACGAAGCAAGCCGGTCTCAATTGAAGAGATGAACGCCGCCATCGCGAGACGCGCATCCGGGTCCCATTGACCAAGCGGGCGATGATCGGACTCGATACGAACGTTGTTGTCCGCTATCTTACCCACGACGATGCCGCCCAAACGGCCGCTGCCGTCAGAGTGATGGACGCGCTCTCCTCCGACTCGCCGGGATTCCTATCTGTGATCGTCGTCGTGGAGCTGGTTTGGGTTTTGGAGGTTTCCTACCGTTTCAGCAAGAACGAAATTGAACAGGTTCTGGAGACCTTGCTACGGAGCAAAGAACTGGTGGTTGAGCGAGCGGAAATCGTTGCCCAGGCGTTGCGGAAGTTCAACTCGGGCCATGCTGATTTTGCCGACTGTCTCATCGAACGCTGCGGCCATGCGGCGGAATGTGAGTACACTGTCACTTTCGACCGGAACGCCGCCAGCGCTGCCGGTATGAAGCTGGTGCGATGATCAGCTCCGCCTAACTGTTCGCTTCCGTCTAGTGTCCAACCGGGCGCGGGCGCGATTTTAATCAGAGCTTCCCTGAAGATCCGGCTGCCCCGTCGCAGCTCCGAACCATTCCTCTACGGCTAACAGTTCTGTTGTCTTGCGGTAATTCGGCAGGCTCTCGACGAACACGCGTCCGTATTGTTTCTTCAGAATCCGGTTATCCAGGAGCGCCAGCAGGCCGCGGTCGTGCAGCGAACGAATGAGGCGGCCGAAGCCCTGTTTCAGCGTGATTACGGCTGCGGGCACCTGGTACTGAAAGAATGCATTGCCGCCCTCGGCGTCGATGGACCTCACACGGGCTGCCACGACCGGATCGCTGGGCACGGCGAAAGGCAGGCGATCGATGATCACGCAACTGAGTTGTTCTCCCTGAACGTCGACGCCTTGCCAGAACGACGACGTCGCGAAGAGCACTGCGTTTGGCGTCAGTCGGAATTCTTCGAGCAGGGCGCTTTTCGGCGCGTCGCCCTGCAACAACATGGGGAAGTCGAGCTCACCCAGCAGGCGCTGGTAAACATCGTTCATTTGGGCGTAGCTGGTAAACAGCACGAATGCCCGCCCGCGCGAGATTTCAAGCAATCGCCGAATGCGGTCCGCTGCTTTTGCGGCAAACTGCGAGGTGCGCGGATCGGGAAGATCGGGCGGGACATAAAGCAGGGCCTGGTTCGCGTAGTCGAAATGCGAGGGCAAAACGGATTCGCGGGCATACTCAAGCCCAAGCCGTCGCCGCATGTACTCGAAGCCTCCGCCCACGGCGAGAGTGGCCGAGGTCAAAACAGCGCACTCCAGTTTGTCGAACAGGCAAGTCTTCAAAATCGGGGCCACATCGATCGGCGTGGCCTGCAGATAGAAGTTCAACTTGTCGCGTCCGCCGCGGCGGCGCTCGACCCAGAAGACAGTGTTTGGGTCCTCCGATTCCATCAGAAAACCGAACTGCACCTGGAGTTCCTGCGTGCGTCTGGCAAAGTTGAAAACTTCCTCTGGCTTGGACGGCAGGGTTTCCAGTTCCGAGCCTAGCCGAGTGAACGATTGCTGCAGCGCCATGAACTCTTCGCCGTTTTCCTCCAGGAAATCGCGGCGGTTCTCAAAAGAGAAGCGGCCTTCGCCCTGAGGCAACAGGGCAAAGAAAAACATCGACCGTTCCCGCAGGGTCTTCAGCGCCCCCGAAATCGATGCCGAAAGCATGTGGTTGTGCTGGAGGGAGGCTTCCACATCGCGACAGAGCTCTTCCACGCGCCCGTTGGTGACGGATACGCCGAAATAGCTGCCAGCCACATCTTCCAGTTCATGGGCCTCGTCGAAGATGACTGCGTCCACCTCCGGCAAAATGCCGGCGTCCGGCGCGTACTCGGCTTGTTGTTTGATCGACAGGTCAGCAAAAAACAGATGGTGATTGACGATGATGATGTCGCTTTCCATCGCCCGCCGGTGCATTTCGGTGATGAAGCATTTATCCCACGAGCTGCACTTCTGACCGATGCAAGCGTCGGAGCGCGCGTCGATCTTATGCCAGAGAGCGCTGGCCTCGGGCAGTTCCGCGAGCTCGGCGCGGTCCCCGGTTTGAGTTGTCTTCTCCCACGCCGCAATGGCGCGATAGTGCCCGATCTCCTCCAAGCCGCTCAACACGGGCTGATCGGTAAGATCATAGAGCTTCTTGCGGCACAGATAGTTATTTCGGCCTTTCATGTAGCAGACACTCAGGCGACCGTCGCCATCCCGAAACAATGCTTGCTCGAGAAAAGGGATATCTTTGTGGAAGAGCTGCTCCTGCAAGTTCTTGGTGCCAGTGGAAATAATTACGCGCTTGCCTGAGCGAATCACAGGGACAAGATAGGCTAAAGTCTTACCGGTCCCCGTCCCTGCCTCAACGATGAGATGACGTTTCTCTGCGAGGGCCTGCTCGACGGCCTGTGCCATTTGGAGCTGTCCACGTCGGAATTCATAGGCCGGATGAGTTCGCGAAAGCACTCCGCCGGGCGCAAAGAACTGGTAGAGCGAAACGTCCTTCTTCTTTAGGCCGGGGATCCCGGCGGGGACGGGCTGAGAGGTTGGAGCCACGGAGTCTCTATAATAAGCCACTGCTTATGTAATCGTGGCCGAAGCCTTTGACCCGAATCAATCCCAACTCGATGAGCGCGCCGGCCACCGCCGGTGTTCCTACTATTGCTATCGTTGGGCGCCCCAACGTTGGGAAATCCACCCTGTTCAATCGAATCGTCGGCTCAAGGCGCGCCATCGTCGGTGACGAGCCCGGGATCACCCGCGACCGACTCTATGGCGAGGCCTACTTCTGGGGACGCCGCCTGCGCATCGTGGACACCGGCGGAATCGAACCGGACGAAAAGGAATTGATCCCGGCAGAAATCTTTCGTCAGGCCAAGGTTGCACTGCAAGAGGCTGACGCGATCATTCTGGTAGTGGACGGACGAAGCGAACTCACAGCGCCCGATCTCGACCTGGCTCGCCTGCTGCTTCGCGGCGGCAAGCCTCTGTTTCTAGCCGTCAACAAGATTGACAGCGACAAGCAGCAGACGCTTACCGACGAATTCCATCGCCTGGGGATCAGGAAGTTATTTCCTGTTTCCGCCGAACACGGGCGCGGTGTGGATGATGTTCTCGAGGCGGTCTTTGAAGCTTTGAAACTTGAAACCGCGAGCATCGAAGCCGAGAATTTCACCGAACCTGCATACGCCGAGCCTGGCGACGAGATGCAGCACACAGCGGAAGCCGAAATCCCCCCCGAGCCCAAGGAAACCAAAGTTGCGATTATTGGGCACCCGAATGTCGGCAAGTCAACGCTGCTGAACCGGCTGACTGGCACATCGCGCGCTATCGTTTCGCCAATCCCGGGCACGACCCGCGACGCGGTCGATGAAGTCATCAGCGTTCACGGCAAGAGCTTCCGCTTCATTGATACCGCGGGAATCCGGCGCAAGGGCAAAACCCATCTGATGGCGGAGAAGCTTTCCGTCGTGATGGCGCGCAAACATCTCGAAGCCGCCGACATCGCGCTGCTTGTGATTGACGCGACCGAAGGCGTCAGTGCGCTCGACGCCACCATCGCCGGCTATGCCCACGAGAGCGGGCGATCCGTCATCGTCATCGTGAACAAATGGGACCTGGTAACGAGCGGCCAGAAGAAGTCCGGGCGCGATTCGAAAGCTACGCGCATCCGGGAAAGTAAGAGTCCGACCGATCGCGAGGCCTACGAGCAAAGAGTGCGGTACGACCTCAAGTTCCTCAGCTATGCGCCCGTGCTATTCGTCTCCGCCGCCACGGGCAAGGGCACGGAGAAGATTATGCCCACCCTGGAAGAGGTCGCGGCAGAGCGCCGCAAGCGCATTCCGACCGCGGAGATGAACCGCTTCCTGAAGTTCGTCGACTTTGAGCGTGCCTCGGTGCCGGCACGCCAGCAGGTCAAAATCTATTACATGACGCAAGCGGGAGTGTCTCCGCCAACGTTTGTGCTCTTCACTAACCGGAAGGTGAAGTTGCACTTCTCCTACCTGCGGTTCTTGGAAAACCAACTTCGGAAAGCCTTCGGATTCGTGGGCTCGCCGATCTGGATCAAAAACCGGGCGCGGGATTAATTTTCGGAGTGATGACTGAACCTGCGAGAACCGCGACGTATAAGAACTGCCCTTCGACGGGAGGAATTACATTTTTCCCGGTCCCGCTCGCTGTTGCCTCGGAAGGTTACGAAAGGGTTGAAAAGTGCAGAAAGCACAGAATTTCCACAAGACTTGAGGCTGGGAGCGGGAGTAGAATTTGTTTGGTCACCAAAATGCGGGTTCGACCTTCAATCTACTCGTGAGGAAAGGAATTTTTCGACATGTGGAAACCCACTAATCAGCCTTCTACGACACCCTCCCGGCCAGGCGAGCCGGAGCGTCCTTCGGTTTCTACTCCGGTGACCTCGGCACCAAGCGAGCCTGCGAGCGCGCCACGTCCGGCAGTTGTGGCCAGCACGGCGGACCAGGCGACCATTGGTAAATCGCTGGTGATCAAAGGCGAGGTGACCGGTTCGGAATCGCTTTACATCGATGGACGCGTGGAAGGTTCCATCAACCTTGCGGGTAACCGGGTCACGGTCGGCCGCAATGGGGTGGTTGCAGCCAACATTAACGCCCGCGAAATCGTGGTGCTGGGGAAAGTGCGTGGCAACCTGACGGCCAGCGACCGGGTCGACATTCGCAGCGATGGATCGCTTACTGGCGACGTGGTTGCGGCGCGCATCTCGATTGAAGATGGCGCGTTCTTCAAAGGTGGCATCGATATTCGCAAGGGCGGCCAGAAACCGAATGGCGAGGAAGTAAAGACGCCGGCCGTTGCGACGGAAGCCGCGGCTGCTCGCGCCTAGGACTGCCGCTCTCAGGTCTCGGAATCGATTCTCCGAGGCCTGAAGAGCCGAATCTTGTCTAGGGCTGAATCCCCTTAGTGAGTGCCTCGGTTTGTGTCTCTACCACACGCGGGATTGTATTTCCTCTACGCCGGCGCAGATCGCCGGGCAACTCAGAGCGAGTCAACCACAGTCCCGCCGCAACCGCCCCTGCCCAAGTGACGCCGATCAGAGCCAGTGCCTCGATGTCAGCAATGCGGCTGCCGCTCACGGCGACCGTGCGCGCGACGCGATAGCTCAACAATCCCGCCACGACTGCAGTAATCGCCGCTTTTCCCAACTCTCCCCATTGCAACTCTTTCCACGCGACCAGCTTGCGCTGATGCAACAAAACCGCCATGGCTAAGCAGTTGGCGGCGATCCCCAGGTCCGAGGCGAGCGCGAGTCCGACAGATGCGAACGCATGATAGAGCGCCCGGTACATTGGAATCGAAGCGACGGTAACGAGAGTGCTGGCCACCATGGGGGTAAGCGTGTTTCCAGCGGCGTAGAAAGCGCGCGCATAAAGCCCCTGGGCCGACCAGAACACTAGCGAGACGGAAAACCAGAAGAAGTAGGTAGCGGTAGCCTGTGAATCGGCGAAAACGAAGTGCCCGTGCGGCAACCGGTATACCAGGTCGATCAGCGGGAGGGCGGCGGCCATCATCAAGCTCGAGGCAAGAAGGGCAGCCGCGGCAGTGCGGTAGACCGAGCCATTCACGGTGTCGGCGAACTCCTGCATGCGCTTTTCGCCAAACAGGCGGGCAAAGAACGGCAGCGAAGCTTGGCCGACCGCTTGCCCAAGGATCGCAATCGGTACGGCCAGCAGTCGCTTGGCGTAATTGATGTGGCTAATCGCGCCCGGGGAATCCGAAGCGAAATAACGCAGAATCCAGTCGTCGGCGCTGACCAGGGAGACTCCAATCATGAGTGGGATCGACATTCGGACCCATTCGCGAAAGGCCGAATTGCGCACGTCGAAGGAGACGCTGTAACCCGTGCCGACACGGGCAGCTCCGATGGCGTTGATCAGGAACGGTCCGACGAACGTTCCGACCAGCGCGCCGTAAGCTAACGACGCTATACCCATCGACCGAGAAAGCGTTACGCCACCGAGAATGATGAAGGCGTTATAGACCAGCGGCCCCAAGGCCGGGAACAGAAAAAGCCGCCGCGAAGAAAGCACCGCGGAAACAACTCCCCCGACGTAAAAAAGAATCTGGGCGGGCAGAAGGATGCGCGTCAGATGCACGCACAGGTCGAGTTCCGCCGGCTTGAAGTTATGGAACATCAGGCGCGTGATCTGTGGGGCGAAAATTTCCGAAACAATTACGCCGATGCCCAGCACCAGCGTCATCACGGTGATGATGACGGAGAAGGTTTTTTGCGCGTCCGCTTCTCTTCTTTCGGCGAGAAAACGGGTATAGATGGACACGAAGGTGATCGAAATCGTGCCGCCCGCGACCAGGTAGGCCAGAAAATCGGGGATCTGAAAGGCCGCGATGTATGCGTCTGTAGTTGGGCCTGCCCCAAAAGCCCAGGCGGTATAGGCTTCGCGCAGATACCCGACAATGCGCGATAGCACCATCGCGGTCATCAACAGCACTGTCGCTGAGAAAGCGGTGTGCTGATGAGATGGCTGGAAGAGGCGCAGCCAGCGGGCTGAGACACTCATCTTGCCGGCTTGTCCATCATTTGGGGAATTCGCCATCAAGGGGCGATTCTACACGCCGGCTTGCTTCTGTACTTATTACGCCGCGTGGTTCATCTCGCACATAGGAATGCTCACGTGAGGGCGGGCACTCTCGGCTGTCTTCTCAACCCAATTGTCATTCCGAGCGAAGCGAGGAATCCGTTGTAGCTTGCGAATCGTGAATATGCAGATTCCTCGCGCCAAAGAACGGCGCTCGGAATGACAACGCTGAAGTTCAAAGGGCCGGCGCCACAATAATCGTGATTGCCGGGCAGACCTTTTGACACACACGCGCAACCCGCCGGATAATCCGAAGTGTGCCGGATTCGGTTGCTATCGGTTCTTATTCCGCCCTTCTGCGGCGCTCGTTCCGCAGGACCTTTCCTCCTGCCGTGCGAGGAGAAGGCGTTTACCTTTGGGATGCGCGCGGCAAGCGATATCTCGATTTTTCCGGATCTGCGGCGGTGAATTTCATCGGGCATGGAGTAGCAGAGATCGCAGCCGCGATGGCGGCGCAGGCGAAACAACTGGAGTTCGTCCACAGCAGCCAGTTCACGACTCCCGTGGCGGAAGAATATGCGGCGGAGTTACTTGAATTCGCAGGCAAGAATTTTGAAGGTGGCTGCGTGTACTTCACTTGCGGCGGCTCGGAGTCCGTCGAGACCGCGCTGAAACTCGCGCGCCAGTACCAGGTAGAGATCGGACAGACGAAACGCTACCAGGTGATCAGCCGCGGGCAGAGCTATCACGGGTCGACGTTGGGAGCGGTGTCGGTCTCGGGCAACAAACGGCGGCGTGAGATTTATCGCCCGATGGTGCGCGAATTTGCTCATGTTGCATTTCCGTATTGCTATCGTTGTGCATTTGAGTGCACCGATAGCTGTCGCCGTTGCGGGCGAGAGTATGCTGCTGAACTCGAGAAGGCGATCGAGTCCGCAAACGACGAGGTTGCAGCCTTTGTCGTTGAGCCAGTCAGCGGGGCGACGCTGGGCGCTGTCATACCACCGCCCGGATATTTGCAGAGTGTGGCGGAGATCTGCCGGCGGCATGGGGTTCTCCTGATCGTCGACGAGGTGATCAGCGGCATGGGGCGCACCGGCAGAAATTTTGCCGTCGAACATTGGGACATCGCACCCGACATCCTGGTCACGGCTAAAGGATTGTCCAGCGGTTATGCTCCGCTGGGCGCGGTCCTAGTTTCAAAGAGAGTAGCGGACGCAATCGCCGACGGCTCTGGATTCTTTATGCACGGTTTTACTTACAACTCGCATCCGATCTCGATGGCTGCGGGCAGCGCAGTGCTGAAGCTCTTGCAGAAGAAAGAACTCGTACGGGCGGCCGATTCTGAACGGCAAGGTTCGACAGCTGCGACACTACGCTCAGCACTTGAAGGCTTGCGCGACGCAAACTCCGTTGGTGATGTGCGCGGGATCGGGTTGCTCTGGGGTGTGGAGTTCGTCGCTGACAAAGCCACGAAGCAGCCGTTTTCGCCGGACCTGAATTTCGCCGGTCGCGTCGCTCAGGCGGCTGTGGAGCGAGGACTGTTGGTTTATCCCGTGCAAGGCTGTGTAGACGGAGACTCGGGCGATCACGTCGTAATCGCGCCTCCGGCCGTGATTACTGCCGATCAAATCGATTGGTCCGTGCGGCAGCTAAGGGATGCGATAGAGGAATCTGTTCCCCGAACCTAGCCTTTTCCCGATAGTCAGTCCACGTGGTTGTGCGCCTGCCGTTCCACTGACCAGACATCTTCCAGCCTTAGTTCGAACGGGTAAACGTGCACCATCCAGCCGAAGATCTGAGGCATGAACTTGCCTCCGGCGGCGTCGCAGGCTTCCTTGGTCGTAATCGAACCTTGCAAGCCAAATTGCGGTTGCGGTCCCCACATTTCTCTCTTTCGATCCGCAGGAGGAACGCACAAGTTCACGTGCGCGTGCCACTGGGCGATGCTGAGCGGAATGCGCGAATCGAGTTCGTCTTCGCTGGCATTCTTGGGGGCGGTGTACATCACGCCGATGAGTTTGTAGCCGTCGCCCTGCTTCTCATAAAGCAGCGAAGTGGGATGCTCGGGATTGAAGTGTTTGGTCGCTTCGAATCCATACCAATAATTTGTGAAGTGATATTGCTTCTGCGGCAGGTTGGGCAGAAAAATCTTGTAGCCGTCGGCGAGGGCAAGCTTGTAATCCGCATATTTCTCTGCGACCTTGCGGGCGGCTTCGGCTACCTGGTCGGCTCTTTCCTGATCCCCTGGTTTGATGTCGCGCAGCGTGGTCATCTTCATGTGCGCACCCATATCCATGTGGCGGCCTTCCATGGAATGCATGGCGTGAGCGCTGCCGTCGTTGCCCATCCCCGGCATATCGTGCATGTCGGAAGCATTCATGTTGGCCATGCCGCTCTGTACCTGCTGTCCCCAGAGAGGAGTAAAGGCCAACACCGCAAGTGCAGCAACAGCCAGAATTGGTTTGCTCATACAGAATCCCCCACGATGTATTAACCCTGAACCAGGCGGTGGGTTTCTGCAACAAAAGATGGTTACTGCCGGTTACGGGAGTAATTCTGTTTTGAAGGAGTACCCATTTCAGGACGCGAACCCGGCAGGCATTACTTCGGGCAATCCAACCGCTAGCATCGCTTTATTCGCGGCATCACTTCCCGAGCGGACGCAATCAGGCACGCCGATTCCACGGTATCCGTTGCCGGCAAGCGCAAGGCCGGGAAGTTGCTGCAACAGGCTTTCGATCCGCTGCAACCGCTCCAAATGGCCCACGCCATATTGCGCCATCGCGCCCCTCCAGCGGTAAACACGAGTGAAAAGCGGATCAGCCTTCAGCTTGATGATCTGGCGAAGATCTTCGCGAACAACGTTCACAACTTCCTCGTCGGGCGCGTGGAGAACTTGCTCGTTGCGCGCGCCGCCAATGAAACATCGGAGCAACGCACGATCCTCCGGAGCACGGTGCGGAAACTTGTTATGCACAAACGTAGCCGCCAGCATGCGCTTCCCTTCGCTGCGAGGCACGAGAAACCCGAAACCCGGCGGTAGTGACGCCCGCACTGCGCGGTCATACCCGAGATTCACTGTGATCGACGAAGTGTACTGTATGCCTCGAAGCTCCGAGGCCAACTGTGCGCTATCCAACCCGACCAGTTCACCGGCCATCTGGGTTGGAGTAGCGATAATTACCGCATCGAATTCATCCGACGCGTAGCCCGCAGAAACCACCCAGCCTCCACTCTGCCGTTGAATGCGTTGCACCGGAGTGTTGGACCGCAGTACCGACGCAGGAAGCAGAGAAACGATCGCGTCCACCATTTGCTGCATTCCGTTTTTCAAAGAAGTGAACAGCGGTCTCGCGGCAGCTTTAAATGCCTGCGGCATCTTCTTGCGCGCGGCCAGCATGGCTCGTCCCAAACTGCCGTGTGTGGCTTCCATCTCGGCAAAGCGCGGTAGCACGGCGCGCACGCTGAGTTGGCTGGCCTCGCCTCCGTACACGCCGGAAAGCAGCGGATCGGCGAGACGATCCACCATCTCGGGCCCGTAGTGGCGCTCGACGAATGCAGCCACAGTCTCGTCCGCCTCGGCCTTGCGTGGAGGATGAAACCATTCGCGAGCCATCCGCAGTTTGGCTGCTGATGAAAATAACGGCGACAGAACGGTTGGTGTGATCTTGGTGGGGACCATGAACATCAGGCCGTCGGGGATGACGACCAATTTTCCCCTCACCACAATGTAGGTTTTGCGGTCCGCGTCATTCGAGCCGATGAGTTGATCGCCTAGTCCGACCTCGCGGCACAACTCGCTCGCCCAGGGCTTTTCCGTGAGAAACGAATCGGGCCCAGCTTCGAGCAGACAGCCATCCACCCACTCGGTAACCAGGACTCCGCCGAGACGCGAACTCGATTCGAACAGCGCATATTCCAGCGAAGCGCCGGCCCGGCGATGCTTCTCAAGCGCGAAGGCGGCCGACAATCCTGAGATTCCGCCGCCGACGATGGCAATGCGTTTCATTTGCGGCGACCCGCGACGGCGACTAGCCGCGATCTTGCGACATCCGCCAAAGCCGCGGCCAACAAGTGAGAATCATTCAACGACTCGGCTCGCCAGAGACGCATACCGTGCCGCTCGGCAAATTGCTTGAAACCAATGTCGATGTCGTAGAGAACTTCAACGTGATCGCAAAGAAATCCTATGGGCTCAATAAATACTGCACCATGGCCTTTTTCCTTCAGGTTGAGAATCGTATCTTCCACCCGCGGCCCCAGCCACGCTCCACCGGACATGCCCTGACTTTGAAACGCAAACTGCCAGTCCTCAAGAGTCAGCCCAGTCTCGCGCGCCACCAGTGCCGCCGTTTCCTTCGCCTGGCTCTCGTACGGGTCGCCTTCCGCGATCGTGCGCTCGGGAACGCTGTGCGCGGTAAAGATAATAGGCATTTTCCCCGAGCCCATCTCGCGGCACGCGCGATCCCATCCCGTCCGCAGCTTTTCTGCGAACGCTTTGATCAATAACGGATGATCGTGCCAGGACTCAACGAAATCGACGGTAAAAGGAGTTTGGTTGCTGGCAAGGTCGGAACGATAAAGACCAACGCTGGTACGCGAATTTTGCGGCGCGAGGCAGATCGCAACCACGTGCTCGATACCCTCTGAAACCAAGTCGCGCACTGCATCGGCGACGAACGGCTTCCAGTTGCGCATGCCGACATACACCGGCATTCCCAATTCGCGCCCCAGACTCTCTGCTTGCTTCAGCGTTAGTTCGGTCAGTGGAGAGCGCCCAATGAGACCATAGCGATGCTTCACTTCTTCGACAACCGCCGGCGGAAGCGGCCGTCCACCGGTCACTCGAAGCAGAAACTCGGGCACTTGTTCCACCGAGTTGGGGCTGCCATGAGCCAGCAACAGGACAGCAGTTTTTTCCGTGTTGACCAATCTGTACTCCATTATCGCGAGGCGGGAATAGTTTTCGTCGAGTGCTGCTGCACAAATTCGGCCAGCGCCTTTACATTCTCGACCGGCGTTTCCGGCAAGATGCCATGACCGAGATTGAAAATGTGCCCCGGACGTCCGGCCGCGCGACGCAAAATGTCTTCAGCGCGAGACTTCAGTTCCTTCCAGTCCGCGAACAGCAGAACTGGATCGAGATTACCCTGCACCGCACATTCGAAGCCCAGACTCCGCCATCCTTCATCGAGCGGGATGCGCCAGTCCAGGCCAATCACCTCGGCGCCAGTTTCGCGCATCGAAGGCAGAAGGGTGGCGCTATCGGTCCCAAAGTAAATGATGGGAACGCCCGTTTTTTGCAGCGCCTTCACCAGTTCGGTGGTGCGCGGCAGCACATACCGGCGATAGTCTTCAACGCTCAGGCAGCCCACCCAGCTGTCGAAAATCTGGATGACATCGGCGCCCGCATTGACTTGTTCCGCCGCATACTCAGAGACGACCGCAACCAGCTTTCGCATCAACTCATCCCAAACCGCTGGGGATGAATACATCATCTTCTTGGCGTGAACATAGTTGCGCGAACCGCCGCCTTCGATCATGTAGCTGGCGAGAGTGAACGGCGCGCCACAAAAGCCAATCACTGGCAAACGCTCTCCAAAATGTTTGCACACCAGGCGAACTGCTTCGCTGACGTATCCCAGATCGGCCGCGTGATCCGTGCGCAGTCGGGCGATGTCTTCCTTGGTGCGTACTGGCTTCTCGATGACCGGGCCCTCGCCGGCTGAGAAGTGAAACGCAAGCCCCATGACCTCGAGCGGGAGTAGCAAGTCAGCGAAGATGATGGCGGCATCCACGCCCAGCGCCTCGGCGGCAGTGATCGTCACCTCGGCCGCGACCTCTGGCTTCTTGCAGATCTCGATCAGCGAATATTGCCTGCGGACGGCGCGGTACTCGGGCATGTAACGGCCCGCCTGACGCATAAACCAGACCGGCGTGCGGTCAACCGGTTGCCGCTTGCAAGCCTTGACGAATCGGGATACGGGAGCAGACATGAGACCTTCCAATGTAGCATTTTCGTGCCCGTGGCTGTGCCCGAGGCCGGAATTGGATTCGCCCGGTGAGCGTGCTTCGCCAAAACCGTTCCAAAACCCAGACACTTGCCCTTCCGAGTAAAGCGCACCAAGAGAGATAATGTCACTCCCGCAGGGAATCGGCCTATCATTCCTAAGAACGATCAGTAGGAGGTACTTTTCATGGCAGCGAATCAGGTGGTTCTTTATTTTGACAAGCAGGAGGATGCTCTGCTTTTCACCTTGGCTGCCAGTTCGGTCATGGCAGAGGAAGGTCCGGTCCGCGGCAGTGAGGCGGTAGTCAAAGTCGCGGAGGAAATCTGCAAAGCCAGTCGAATCACGACCGAAGGCGTTCTCAATAGCTAGTCCGACCAGGGCTGCGGCGTGCGATCCCAGCGGTGCCCCTTGAGCGTCTGAAGCAAACTTGCGTCGAGTGGTCCCGCATCGCTTGCACCAATATTTTGGCGGACGTGTTCCGGCTTCCTCATTCCCGCGATCGTAGTGCTCACCGTCGAGTCTGAAAGGATAAATCGCAGCGCCACCTCCGGCAGAGTCGTGCCTTTAGGAACTACCGGCTTCAGTTTGTCCACTCGAGCCATCGTTTTCTTTAAATTATCCGGGCTGAAATATTTTGATCGCCAGTCGCTCGCTGGGAAGGTCGTTTCAGCCGTCATCTTACCGCCCAAACTGCCTTCATCGAACGGCACTCTAGCGATCACGCCAATGTTCAAGTCCCGGCAGACCGGAAAGAGTTTATCTTCAGGGGACTGATCGAAAATGTTGTAAATCACCTGAACGACATCCACCAGGCCGGTCCGCACTGCCTTGATGCCATTCTCCGGTTGCCACCGATTGAGACTCAGCCCGAAAAAGCGAATCCATCCATCACTCTTCAGCTTCGCAACCGTCTCGCGAAATTCGGCTTCATCCGTCCAGCTATCGTCCCACACGTGAAATTGCAGAACATCAATGGAATCGGTTCCCAGCTTCTCCCGGATCAGCTTGGCATACTTGAAAACGTGCTCCGAGGGAAATACGTCGCGATACCTGTCTTTTGGGGAAGCTGGCCACTTGTCGTTGCGGGGCGGAATTTTCGAAGCTGCGTACAGCCGCTTACCGGGATTGGCCGCTAAAATCTTGCCGAGCAACGCGTCGCTCTTGCCCTCGCCGTAAGCCCAAGCCGTATCGAAAAAGTTGCAGCCGAGATCAGCCGCCAACTGCAACGCCTCCAGCGACTGGCGGTCGTCCGAGCCGCTCCAACCGCTCATTCCCCAAAGTCCATGGGCAATATCGCTTACGTCGAAACCGGTACGGCCGAGTTTACGGTATTTCATGGATCTCCTTTGAGGGCTGAAAAAGTCGCGCTGCCGGATTTGACATTGTCGGTCTCAGCTTCTTAACATATAAGTTCAGCCTTGAACTGTTCAACAGTGGTACGGTTCCGGGCGTTGGCAAACCCTGATTCCTTGCGACAAAACCTCTTATGATTACAGCTAAAGAGCTTACCAAGAGATACGCTCGTAATACCGCGGTCGATCACATTTCATTTCAGGTTGAAAAAGGCCAGATCGTAGGCTTTCTCGGACCGAACGGCGCCGGGAAGACGACGACCATGCGCATGCTGACCTGTTTTCTGTCGCCGACGTCGGGCGGCGCGACCGTAGCCGGCTACGATGTTTTAGAGCAGCCGCTCGAGGTCAAGAAGCGCATCGGCTATCTGCCCGAAACTCCGCCGCTTTATCCGGAGATGGAAACCGCGGAATACTTGACCTTCGTTGGGAAGCTCAAAGGACTTTCAGGCGCGGAGTTGCGCCGTCGGCTCGATTACGTGTGTGATCGTTGCGCCGTCGCTGATGTAAAGAACAAACTACTGGGCAAGCTTTCGAAAGGCTATCGCCAGCGCGTAGGCCTGGCGCAGGCAATCATTCACAATCCCGATGTGCTGATTCTCGATGAACCCACCGCCGGTCTCGATCCGAAGCAGATCAACGAAACCCGCGACCTCATCAAGAGCCTCGGCGGCGACCATACGATCATTCTGAGCACACACATCTTGCCGGAAGTCGAACAGACCTGTGAGCAAGTGCTCATCATCAACAAAGGCAAGCTGGTCGCAACAGATTCCGTACACAACTTGCAAAACCGCGCTCGCGGCGCCGAATCGGTGCTGGTCGAGGTTAGCGGACGCAACGGCACGCTCGATTTCGCAGCCGTGCAACGCCGTCTGGAGCAGGTTGCAGGCGTTAGTCGAGTCGTGGCCAAAGGGAGCCGCGGAAACCGCAACAGCTTCGAGGTCGAGAGCCGGAAGGGTTTTGTTCGCGGCGATCTGGCGCGTGCGGTGGTCGAGTCCGGCTGGGACCTCAACGAGCTTCGTCCCGCCGCCATGAGCTTGGAAGAAATCTTCCTGCAACTCACGGGCGCGGAAACAGCCGCCAAAGAAGAAAAAGAATCAGTCGCAGTCGAGGGGGCACAGTAAATGCGAAACGTTTTGATCATCTGCCGCAAAGAGCTGCACAGCTACTTCACGTCGCCAATTGCATATCTTCTGCTGACCATGTTCGCCCTCATCTTCGGGTTCTTCTTCTGGAACTCGTTGGGTTATTTCGTTTTGATGGGCATGGAATCGCAGATGCGCGGCCAGATGATGCCGATGAATCTCAACGAAATGATCATTCGACCGCTGCTTGCGAACGTCGGCGTGATTGGGCTCTTCTTCATTCCAATGATCACTATGCGGCTGTTCGCGGAAGAGAAACGCAGCGGCACTATTGAGCTGCTGGCGACCTCGCCGATCCGTGATATCGAAGTGATCCTGGGAAAATGGCTCGCGGCCGTGAGCCTCTACGCCTGCATGCTGCTGGTTGCGGCTTTGAACTTTGCGTTTCTATTCAAGTACGGCAAGCCCGATTGGAAGCCGCTGCTCATTGGCTATCTGGGGTTGATGCTGCTGGCGGGAGCGCTGCTGGCGATTGGCACATTCATCTCGACGCTGACCAAGAATCAGATCATTGCCGGTGCCGCAACCTTCGGCGTATGTCTCCTCCTTTGGGTGTTGGGATGGGTCAGTGGCTATGAGAACGCCACGTGGGCGAAGGCGCTCGCGTATATGTCAGTCATCACGCACTTCGAGTCCTTCGCCAAGGGCGTGATCGATTCGAAGGACGCAATCTTTTATGTGACGGTGATTTTCCTCGGGCTGTTTTTTACCGCCCGCTCCATGGAATCTCTCCGCTGGAGGTCTTGATTGAATACACAGTTGCTAAAAGCCAGGCAGACGAAATACGCGGCGTATGCTGCCGTCTACGTCCTGGTTGTCATCACCGCGATCGTCATCGTGAACGTTCTGGCCGATCGCTATGCCAAGTCTTACGACGGCACGTCCAACAAGCGCTATAGCCTCTCCGAGCAGACGGCGAAGATCGTCAAGGGCCTCAAAGAGGATGTGAGCATTCGCTACTTCGATCAGGGCACGCGATTTGAGCACGCGAGAGACCTGCTTGGCGAGTACGCGTCGCTTTCCCCCAAGGTCCACGTCGATTACATCGACCCCGACAAGAAGCCGCAGGAGGCTCGCGAGGCCGGCATCAAGAATTACGGAACCGCTCTGGTGCAGATTGGCGACAAGAAAGAAGAAGCCAAAAGCATGACGGAAGAAGGCATCACGGGTGCGTTCATCCGCGTGTTGAAAAACAAAACCCGCACCGTGTGCTTCGCGGCCGGCAGCGGCGAGCACCAGATCGAAGACTCCGAACGCAACGGCTATTCCAACTTCAAAGAACTGGTGGGCAAAGACAACTATCAAGCGAAGTCGATTGACTTGCTGCAGAAAGCCGAAGTGCCGAGCGATTGCACGACCCTGGTAGTCGGAGGACCGACTCGGGATTACCAGCAGCCCGAAGTCGACGCCATCAAGAAGTACGTCGAAGATGGCGGACGCGCATTATTCATGCTTGATCCGCCACTAAAAATCGGACGCTCCGATATCGCCGACAACGACGCGCTCATCGGCCTTCTACAAAGCTGGGGCGTTACCATGAACAAGGATCTGATTCTGGACCTGAATCCTATTGGCCAGCTTGCGGGGCTCGGTCCGCAGGTGGCTCTGGTCACTTCTTACGATTCTCAACCGATCGTGAATGGCATGAAGGGCACGGCAACCGGATTCCCGCTGTCGCGTTCGATCGAGATCAAAAACGGGGACAAGACCACCGTGCAAAAAATGTTCGACTCCTCAGGCACCAGTCTGGCGACAACCAACCTGAGCTCGCCGGCGGTTGATCCGAACGATCCCAAGAACAAAAAAGGACCGATGACCATTGCCGCCGCCGGCACTTACAACACCGGCAAGCAGGATGCCCAGGGACGGTTCGTCGTAGTCGGCAGTTCATCGTGGGCGGCGAACTCGTTCCTCAAATTCAATGGCAACAGCGATCTGGCTTTGAACACCATCGACTGGCTGGCGTCCGACGAAGATCTGATCTCGATCCGTCCCAAGCCGGAAGATGATCGTCGCATCACCATGACAGCCGCTCAGCAGAACTGGGTTCGCATCACCAGCCAGTTCCTGCTGCCGCTGGTCGTGGTTTTTGCCGGCGTGTCAGTGTGGTGGCGGAGGCGGTAGATGAAACTGCGTGGTCTGGTCGTCGCCGCCATCGTCTTAGCTGGACTCTCCGGAACCCTGTACTGGTCGAATCGCCACAAGCCCGCGGATACTTCCGCTGCGTCCGCCGACGCGCCGCCCAAAATTCTTGCGGTTAACGAAGGCGACATTACCAAGTTCGACCTGAAGAAGAACGGCGCCGAACAAGTTTCGGTCGAGCGCAATGCCGCGGGCCAGTGGCACATCACTGCTCCAATGCCGCTCGCTGCCGATCAGAGCGCGGTGTCCAGCCTGCTTGGCACATTTTCATCTCTCAACTCGGAGCGCGTGGTGGAAGAGAAAGCCAGTAGCCTGGCTCCGTATGGTTTGGAGACTCCGAATCTCGAAGTGGACTTAACCGAAAAGGCAAACAAGACGCAGAAGCTTCTGCTGGGCGACGACACGCCCGCGGGGAGTGGAATGTACGCCAAGCTTGACGGCGATGCGCGCGTGTTCACCATCCCGAAATTCGACAAGACCAGCATCGACAAGACGGCGAACGATCTGCGCGACAAGCGCCTGCTGACCTTGAATCCTGACAAGATCAGCGAGGTCGATCTGGTTGCGAAGAAGCAGGAGATCGCGTTTGGCCGGAACAAAGACGAATGGCAGATCGTCAAGCCCCAGCCGCTACGCGCGGACAGCTCACAAGTCGATGACCTCGTCCGCGCCCTTACCGATGCGAAGATGGAGCTGGGCGCATCGGACGATGCTAAAAAGAATGGCTCACTCTTTGTCACGGCAACGCCCGTCGCGACGGCGAAGGTCACGGCGGAGTCCGGCACGCAGGAGTTGCAAGTCCGAAAGATCAAGGACGGCTACTATGCGAAGTCGAGCGCTGTAGAAGGCGTCTACAAAGTTCCGAGCACGCTCGGCCAGGCGGTCGACAAGAGCCTGGACGACTTCCGCAACAAGAAGCTGTTCGACCTCGGCTCGGACGATCCCAGCAAAATTGAGATACGCACCGGATCGAAGACTCATTTCCTGACTAAAGGCGGAGAGGACTGGTGGTCGGGCAGCGCGAAAAAGATGGACGCGGCCAGCGTCGACGACCTCCTCGAAAAGATCCGCGATCTATCGGCTGATAAGTTCGTTGACTCCGGCTTCACCGAAAGTCAGATCGATTTGACGGTGACATCGAACAACGCCAAACGGGTTGAGAAAGTCGCGATCGCGAAAGCCGGCGACAAGTACGTCGCGAAGCGAGAAAACGATTCCACGCTCTATCAACTCGATTCCAAGGCGGTCGACGATCTCACCAAAGCGGCCGATGATCTGAAGCCTGCGGCTGCTACTTCCGGCAAGTAAGACCGCCAGCCTTGATTACTAATTAATAAACATTGTTGCGATTACAATTACTGTATAGTACAGGGTATATAGGCCAAAAAGCGCGTTTTCCTGCCAGATCTGTGAAAACAAAGGATCTGTTTTCGAGATACCCTCGTAAAATATCCCTTCTAAAGGACTTACGGACGGGGGATATCCAGGGCCTCGCTGCCTCGCAAGTCCATGAAAACAGGCAGTGAAGCTGGGATACCGTTCTAAAATATCTCTTCTAAAGGACTTAGCGGTGAGCGAGGAAGTTTATGACCGCCCGGCAAGATGCCAGCATTAACCCGTCCTGCTTTATTCCTACTTCTATTATAACTGGATGAATGGGGCAAACATGACATGTTTTCCAGAAATATATTCGCTTTAGAGAGAGTGGTTTGCATGGAATTGGGTGCTTCAGGGGGCTTGACAAGAAATTCTTGGTTCACTATGCCGGGAAATAAATCGCGCTCGAATCCTTCCGGGCAAGCAGAGATGATTTTGGCCAACGAGCGCTATCGGATTTTACGCCAACGATCCATTTGATCTGCCATCATTCCCTCTCCTTTCATTGGTGGGGTATAGGGGCACGAGGGGAAAATGCTACACTTCTGCCCTCGGGTCATCCGAACCGAGTGGGTAGGAGTGGACCTAGCGAGGGTGGAGAATGGACCGGACTCCCGAGACTCGGGTTTTGAGTGTAATGGTTTTGATTTCGCCAGTTGAGGGATCTGCAAGCCCATGCATCTTGATCCACCAGAGGAATCAGGTGCATAATTGCCGCTCGTTAGAGCAAGTGAACACTTCCCGTTTGTTTTTGCATTTCAAGTGAGGTCACTCGATGCGTGGGATAACGTGCAGAAGTCTGGTGCCCGGAAAACAGTTTTCACGGAGGTTGGCGGCTCCTGTATTCGTGGTAGTGGTTCTCCTCCTAAGTCTCGTTTTAGCGCCGGGCGCACGGGCAGCGGGGAAGTACAAAACGCTGTACAGGTTCACGGGTGGTAGCGACGGAGGCAGTCTTCAAACCGCTCTGATCTTCGACGGGGCGGGAAATCTCTACGGGACTACCCAAGAAGGCGGTGATTACCTCGCGGGCACCGTGTTCAAGCTAACACCCAACGCGGACGGAACCTGGACCGAGAGCGTGCTCCACAGCTTCTGCTCCCTCACGAACTGCTCTGACGGGGCGTTTCCTAACGCCAGACTGATCTTCGATCAGACGGGGAATTTGTACGGCACCACTCCTGGGGGCGGTATTCTTTGGTGTAGCGGCGGCATCACCTATGGCTGTGGCGTCGTGTTCAAGTTGACCCATCACCCAGACGGAAGTTGGACCGAAAACGTGCTGTATAAGTTCTGCCCACTGACCAACTGCGGCGACGGGTGGGTGCCTACCGGGGGCTTAATCTTCGACGAAGCAGGAAGTCTCTATGGCACAACGTATTTCGGGGGCAATCTCACCCCATGCAGCGACGGCTGTGGTGTTGTGTTCAGGCTGACGCCCAAAGAGAATGGGACCTGGAGGGAGAGCGTGCTGCACACGTTTTGCGCTATCGAGGGATGCAGCGACGGGGCCAGCCCCGAGGCCGGACTGACCATCGGTGCAGGCGGACACCTCTATGGCACAACGCAGGCTGGAGGCCGCGCTTTTGGTGGCGTTGCCTTCAGGATGACCCCAAACTCGGACGGGAGTTGGACCGAAGACGTACTCCATTCATTCGGGCAAAACAGCCAAGACGGCAGGTTTCCCTCTGCGGACCTAATCTTCGACTCGGTCGGAAATCTCTATGGCACTACGTTCCAAGGTGGCAGTTCAAAAATTTGTTCTTACGGTTGCGGCACTGTCTTCAAACTTATGCAGAACCCGGACGGACGTTGGACGGAGAAAGTGCTCCACACGTTCAAAGGCGGCAGGGACGGAGGCTATCCCTTTGCGGGCCTTAAGTCCGACCAGCCGGGAAGCGTGTACGGTACGACTAGCCTTGGTGGCAATCTCGCTCTCTGTTCCGGCCTCGGCTGTGGCGTCGTCTTCAGGCTATCGCCGCACACAAGCGGCGGATGGCGCGAGACAGTGCTGCATAGCTTCTTCGACCGTCCGGGAGCATGTCCGCAGGGCGGTGTAATCTTCGACACAGTGGGGAAGCTGTACGGAACAACTGCGGGAGACCGTTGTGCCGACGAGAACACGACCTTCGGCTCGGTATTTCAGATCACGCCGTAGCTCGCTTCTCAGACAGCCCTAGCAGCCCGTGGTGCAAGTCTGGGTACGTGAAAGAAAAACGGATGTGATCCACAGGGATAGTTCGTAGAATGCGCGCATGGCGATGAGCAAGAGGAGCGGCGGGGAGAAGCAAGAAGACATCTGGATCGCGCATACGGAGTTGGCGGTAGCGCCCGGGCATCCTTTCTATAAGCGGTTGAATGAGTTACTGGAGGGTGCAGGGTTCGATGAGTTGGTGGAAGGATTGTGTGCCCGTTTCTATCACGCGCGGCTGGGACGGCCATCGCTGCGACCTGGGATTTACTTTCGGGCACTGCTGATCGGATATTTCGAGGGCATCGATAGCGAGCGTGGGATCGCATGGCGGCTGGCCGATTCGCTGGCGCTACGACGGTTTCTGGGGATTGGACTGGACGAGCAAACCCCGGATCACTCGACGATCTCGCGGACCCGGCGGTTGATCGACATCGATCGGCATCGCGAGGTGTTCGCGTGGGTGCTGGGATTGTTGGCCGAACGGGGATTGCTGAAGGGACAGCGGATGGGCATCGATGCGACCACCTTGGAAGCGAATGCGGCGATGCGGTCGATTGTGCGGCGCGATACTGGGCAGACCTACGACGAGTTCTTGCGAGGATTGGCGAAGGCGTCCGGGATTGACACGCCGAGCCGCGAGGACCTGGTGCGGTTGGACCGGAAGCGCAAGAAGCGAACCTCGAACAAGGAATGGAAGAGTCCGGCGGACGGGGACGCGCGGATAGCGAAGATGAAGGATGGGCGGACCCACTTGGCGCACAAAGCGGAGCACGCTGTGGACATGGACACGGGAGCCATTGTGGCGGTGACGCTGCGGGCCGCCGACCAGGGAGACACGACCACGCTGGATGAAACCTTGTGCGAGGCCGGTGAGCAGATAGCAGAACAGATCCGACGCGAGGCCGAGTCGCGGCCCCAGGACAAACCGAAGGTCCATTTGCAGGGGATCGAAGAACTGGTGACGGATAAGGGCTACCACAGTAGTGCGGTGGTCCAGCGGATGAAGAGTTACGAGGTGCGCAGTTACATACCGGAGAAGAAGCCGAAAGGGCGGCGCGACTGGCAAGGCCAGCGTGCAGAGCAGCAGGCGGTGTACCAGAACCGGCGACGGGTGCGGGGCGAGTACGGCAAGAGCTTACTGCGACGGCGCGGCGAGTTGATCGAACGCAGCTTCGCGCACTGCTACGAGACGGGCGGGATGCGGCGCTGCCATCTGCGAGGGCGGGAGAACATTCTGAAGCGGCAATTGGTCCATGTCGGAGCGTTCAACTTGAGTCTGATTCTGCGCAAGCTGCTGGGAGCGGGTACGCCGCGCGAGCTTAAAAACCGCGTGGGACAAGTATTTTCGCGACTCTTGCGCTCTTTGTCATGCTGGATGGCGGGCGGTTTCTTCACCCGGCAACCTAATCGCCCGACTAGCCTGCGGATGGCACCCTCTTTCCGGTGCCGCACACCTCGTCACCGCTCGCGCATTTTCCGTAGTTCTGCCACGGGCTGCTAGGGCTTAGGTCCCGAGTTGCCGAAGACCAAGCTATGCCTCAAACTGTCGAAACATCCCGATTACACTCAAAACCTCCTTTTCGCGGGTCAACAAGCGACACGGTGATTTCACCGCCAAGACACTGGCCAACTTTCCATTCAACTTTCAGAAGTACGAGCCAGTTCCGCCAACGCCTGCGATTGAGATTGCCGACGCGCTGGAGGCGGCACACGCCGAAGGGATCGTTCATCGCGACATCAAGCCTGCCAACATCTTTGTCACGACACGCGGACACGCCAAGGTCCTGGATTTTGGTCTGGCGAAGCTGACTGGAACGCGGCCGGCAGCGAATGCGGAAGGCGGCGAAGAAGAAACGGCGCTGATCGCGGATCCGCTGACGGGCCGAGGATCGGTGCTGGGGACGGTGGCGTACATGTCACCGGAGCAGGCGCGGGCGAAGGAACTGGACACGCGGACAGATTTATTTTCGTTTGGCGCAGTGCTTGTACGAAATGGCTACGGGGAAGCAGCCGTTTCGAGGGGAGAGCGAAGCAACGATCTACGACGCGATTCTCAATCGCGAACCGTTGCCGCTGGCGGACACCCTCTGGAAGGACGCCGACCCCGACGTCCCCATCCTGAAGGAGGCCAAAGCGGAGTAGGCGAAGCTGCAATAGGCGAGAGAGTTGTCCTGGTCGCTTGCCTTTGCTGATGGTTTACGCTATCAGATAGGATGAGAAGGCCGGTCTCCGGCGGGATGCGATAGGCTCCCAAGTTATCGCCGTCCTTGCGCCGGCGCAAGGACAAGGCTCCGCTTCGTGGATTATCATTCGGTCGCCGTAATCAGAGTGAATCATTCCGTCACCTGTGCGTCGCTGGCGCGATGAGCGAGTTCAACTACCCTGATCAATTTCGAAATGGAGAAACCAGAGTGAACAAAAAGTTTGCAATTTGTTCTGCCCTGCTGGTGCTGGGCAGCATGACGGTCCTGGCTCAAGACAGCAAACCGGGAGTCATCCACATCAACGGTGGCGCCACCACAGTAGCCATCAGGCCTCCAGCCCAGCAACCGACTGCGAAAGCCATCGAGCCGGTTGCCCACCCTTTTTATAACAACATCGGTACCGGCGGTTATCAGCAATATGTTGGGTACGCAGTTTGCGACGGCTTCAAGAGCTGCGGCGGGGAATGGACACCAGCCAACCAGTTCACGTCTTTGAAGACGGGCACCACCCGCAAAATCAGCTTGGGGCTTGGTTTAGTGCAGGGCACGAACCGATCTCTGGTTATCCTCACCAGGGACTGCAAGAATAAGCCATGCACCAATCCGGATGGCGCTCCCCAGGCGAACCGCTTATGTCAGGGAACGGTGAGGAACATGCCCATTTTTTCCGACACCAATACGCAGGTTGTGTCGTTTAATTGCGCGGCGCAGCTGACTAAAGGCAAGAAGTATTGGGTTTTGATCCTTGCGCCGCCCGATGCCGACTTGGCCTGGAATTTCTCTCTCTCAGCGATGGGAGGAATAGTGCTCGGCGACAACGATAAGTGGGGCACTTATCAAAACCAACAATCCACAGGAGCACTGACAATTCAGTAGTAGGCGTGTCCAAGTTTAGCTAACCGTCCTGAGGGGCAAAAAGAGGCAAGCGGCGAACAACCGCTTGCCTCTCTCAACGTAGATTGGCTCTATTCTGCGCTCAAACTTCGTCAGACGTCGTTTTGAAAAAGTTGCGGAATACGGCAACGAGGAGCGAAACGCGGGACAACGTTAGAAGGCTTCGCCAACGCCCATGCTGAAGGTGTGACCGTCGGTTCCCTGGGCAATGTCGGCTCGCAGATTGACGTGATACTTTTTGCTTAATTGAAACCTCAGCCCGCCACCGCCTCCGGGCAAGAACTTGTTGCTCTCCACGAATTGACTGCTGCCGGGGATCACGCCGCCAAGGCCGCCAAATGCGACCAGGCCAAGTCGCATGGGCAGTTCCAGGCGGTATTCCAATTGTCGCAAGCATGAAGCGAGTGAAATACCTTCCGGCAGTGTAGCCTCGCAATTCGCTGTTGGTACCGTAGATGCAGTTTCCATAGAAGGGAGGCTCGCCGCCGGTCGCGCAGAAGAAAGCGTTATAGGCGAGGACCTGTTTCTCGCTCAGGCTTCGATAGTAGTTAAATGTAGTTTTGTACGACTGGAAGGAGTACTTGCTGCCCAATCCTTGAGAAAAGAAGTCCGCTGCGAAATCGAAAAAAGTTCCGCCGGTCGGATAGAAGCGGTTGGAACTGGTATCCCGTGTCACGACTGCGCCAACGGATGTCAGGGTGGTCTGCAGCCCGAGGTCCGGAGGGATGGGGACGCCTGTCACCGTGTTCGGCTTCAGCGTAATAAGCGATTCTCCGACAAAAAATCGAGGACCGATGAAGAATTGGTGCCAAACCCGGCGCAGGATGCCGCCGAAGTACGCATGGCCGGTTTGTACGAGGGGTAACTTCAGATCTGACGCCACCCCCGTGCCGTAAATGTTGTAGTCGATATTTCCATGGACATAGCCGCCGGTGATCCGATAGCGATCTTCTTTCATGTAGAGTTGTGCTCCAACGGCAAAGCCGCGACTGCCGTTGTTTGTAATCAGACCAGCTGCCCCAACGACGGAAGGTGGGGAGATCTTGTCTTTCATGCTGAAGGGGAAAATATATCCGAGCACCGGGATGATTCCGGAGCCGATGGCGGGGCTCGAAATCGGTAGAGGCGCGGCTACAATCGACCCGCGCTTTTCCTTTTCTTTTGGTTTTGCCTCAGACTTGTCGGGCGCGGTTGACTGATCGGACTGCTCAGGCGGCTTCGCGGGAGAAGGCGTGGCTTCCTGACCCGAACTGTTTCCGGGATGCGCTTCCGGCTGTTCTCCCTGGGCGATTGCCGGCGTGCTCTGAAAAAAACAACAGCCACACAAAACGAGGACACAAACCACAATCGAAATCCTAGCTCTCGACTCGTGGATGTTCTTACGAGACTCCGGACGGGCGATTTCTGTTCGCATTTACCTACAACGAACCTACCTAGCGAAACTACCTTCTGAGTTGTTTGTGGGCTACTGGCAAGATTGGTAGGTCGTGCCGTCCTGCAGCGGAACCAGAATCCTAGATTGGCCCAAACGCGAGGGTACTCCGGCGAGCTGCTGTTTGCGGCGGGGAGGTTTTTTCAACTGTCGCAAACAACCCTGGCGCTGACTGAGAATTACCACGGCCACCTCACTGCACTGTGACTGTCACCGTGGCCTGGGTGCGGCCGTATTGGTTGGTTGCATAGAGGGTGTAGGTTGTCGTCTGGGTCGGAGTGACGGTAGCGCTGGTGCCGCGCACTGCTCCGAGCTGCGGCGAGACGATGTTGTAGGATGCGCCGCTGGCTTGCCAGCTCAGGGTCACCTGGGTACCGGAACTCACGCTGGTGGAACTCGCGGTGAAGCTGGAGATGGTCGGAGCCGCTCCCTGCGGCACGTTGGACGCGGTGTAGATCGGATTCATCTTCACGACTTCGAAGGCGGACGCCGGTACCTGTGAGAGATTGTGCAGATCGTTGTTGTCCCAGCGGTCGTCGGGAGCGCCGCTCAGGTACATGGCGCTGCCGTTGTCGGCCATGATCATCCCGTATTTCTTCAGTGCGGTCAGGATGACTTGAACGTTGGCTGAAAACTGGGAGATGTCGTAACTCGACTTGAGCCGAAGCTTCATTCCCATGGGCGGGGCGATTGAGTTGGTGGAGTTTGAAGCCCAGTGGGAGGCGGGCGGCACCATCGCAGCCTGGCTTTGCGGCAAGGTGAAGCGGATGGCGTGCTGGATTTTTCCGGCGGCTACTTCATCGTAGCGAATTAGTCCGGGGAAGATGGGCAGTCCGGCGGCGTCGGCGGAGGTCCAGGTCCACGGGCGCTGCTCGTCGCTGAGCAGGTCCCAAACCGCGGCGGAGCCGGCATTCCAGCTGCCGTCGTTGTTGGCCGAAGCGCTGTAGAGTTCGTACAGAAAACAGTTGTTGTTATCGACCACCAGCACGTGGCGGTCGCCGTTGCCGGGATTGGGGAAGCCCTCGATCTGCGCATTCGCTGGAATGGGCATTGGGCCGGGATCGCTTTCGTCGCCGTAGGCGGTGAAGTTGATGGCCACGGGGCTCTGCGATGTGCCGACTACACTATACGGAATACCCATGCTCGATCCGGCATAGAGGCCCGCGCCGAAGTCAGGATGCAGGCCAATGCTCGGACCAATGAAGTTGATAATGGCGTTCGAGTTCGGGTCGACCGGGACGCTGGAGATGTCCTGATTCCAGAGGTTGTCGGCGGGGAACGGAAGAAAGCCGTTCAAACTCGCTCCCTGACCGGTGGAAGCGACATTGCAGGCGCCGGCCTGTTTCTGTCCGCCTCCGCCACCACTACCACCGCTGCTTCCGCCACCGGATTGGGACTGGTTGGTTGAAACTCCGCAACCGGTCGCTAACAACGCGAACAGTACGCTCAGAAGGAAGGCAAGCGGGATCGACGGTTGGTTCAGCAAGCGATGGTTGGGCATGAATCATTTTCGCCCGGTAGCGCTTCAGGGCAAACGGGACATAGGGTCACTGAGGGTGCGAATTGGGACATGTACGCATGATCGGCAGTCATTGTTGGCAGTCATTTTGGTGAATCGACTCTGGTAAATCTGCCAGTTCGGGGAGGCTTCCGCTCGGGGGTATAAGTGGGTGTAGAGCCGGAGAGAAACACTTTGGACGAAAGGCAGGGACGCCATCGCTGGATTTCGTTTGTCTTGTCGGGTTTCGCATTCGTAGGGCTGGGCGTTCTTCTGGTTGCGGTGACCGACACGGCGGTGGTGTGGTCGAGCTCGAACCAATTCTGTGGGACATTTTGCCATTCGATGACCTGGGCGTCGGATGCGTATAAACAAGGACCGCATTACGCCAACCTGGTGGGGGTGAGCGCCAGTTGCGGGCAATGTCACATTCCTTATGATTCGAGTCGGGCGACTCCGGTGGAGTACGTGAAATTGCTTTGGTTCAAGGCGGACCGCGGCGCCAAGGATTTCTGGAATGAATCTCACAGGACGATCGCTACCCAGGCAGAGTGGGAGAAGCGCCGTCCCCTGCTGCGGGCTACTTTCGAAAATTACCTCACCTCGCACGATTACATCACCTGCCGCGGGTGTCACAAGCTGGATTCGTTCAGTGGGGCGCGCAGCCAGATGAAAGTTCTGGTTCACAAGGAAGTGATCAACACTACAGCAGTTGATTGTCTGCAGTGCCATCGCAATGTTGGACACGTTTACGAACGGGGAAATAGGAAACAGGGTGGATGGTTCAGCGATGAGCAGGCCGCGACGGGAGCTAAGAGCTATGCGCAGTCGTGCGCTCAGTGCCATGGCGCGAATCTGGAGGGCGGAGCGGGGCCGGCTCTGAAGGGCGCGTCGTGGCAACAGTTGTATGCGGGAGCGAAGCTGCTGACGGTGTGGGGCGAGATCAAAGGACCGATGGCGCAATATGCGGGCACGACGTTCAGCACGCGGGAGTCGCTTGACTTGCTCGCGTATCTGCTCCAGCAAAACGGCCTTCCCAGTGGGACGCAACCGCTCGCGGACACGCGAGAATTGTCTGACGCAATTCCATCCAAGTAGAGCGGACAAAATAGGACTTCTGCTAGTCGCGGAAGTTTTCTCCATCGATTAGAAATCCGAAGATAGATGTAGACCATGGAACCGGCATGGGTAGAAGAGTGCCTGCAAACGGAAATCGAGAAGTAGGAGCGGGGTTGAAGCATATGCGAATCAAGACTGGACTGATCATTGTTTTTGCTATTTGCATGCTCGTGGGCAGCACATCGTTGATGATGGCGCAACAGAAAGGACAATACGTGCCGGGGCAGTACGGCCTCAACGCGGGCGTAGCGCCGGATCCAGGATTTACTTTTGCCAGCCTGGACATTAATTACTCGGCTGATTCCCTGAAGAATTCATCGGGCAACTCGGTTCCCGGGGTCACGGGAACCTATAGTTTTTGGGCGGTGGAAAACATCTTCTACTACGTACCGGCAAAGAAGATTCTCGGCGGGCATTTTTTCACCATGGCATCGTTGAATCTGGCGAATGGTTCCCTGACCGCGGACATAACGCCGGCTCAGTTCCCCCTCAATGGCGGAGGCGAAGGTTTTGCCGACACCTGGATACAACCTGCGAACCTGGCTTGGAATTTCAAACGAGCGGACGTTTGGGTGGGCTATGCTTTTGTGGCGCCGACGGGAAAATTTTCTCCCGGGGCGAGAAATAACGTCGGTTCCGGGTATTGGGGCAATAACTTCGTTACCGGCACTACGTTTTATGTGACGAAGAACAAGGGTACCAGCTTGAGTCTGGCCACGGATTGGGAGATCCATGGCAAGAAGAGAGAAATCGACATAACATCCGGCCAGGCCTTCACAGACGAGTGGGGACTGGGACAGATTCTTCCTTTGAAAAAAGACTTCAGCCGACTACCGCAGCTCGGGGTTGTAGGCTATGACCAATGGCAGGTTACTGCTAATCAGGGTCTTACCGCCGTGTTTCCTTACTACTCGGTTCATGCCGTTGGTGTGCAAAGCAATTTCATTCTTCCGACGAAGGGCTTTAACTTGTTTTTCAAGTATGAACCTGAGTATTCGGCGAAAGCCCGTCCGGAAGGACGAACAATTGCGTTCGGCTTTGTATGGACGCTGCGCGATCCGAAGCCGCAGCCGCCAAAACCTTAGCTAACGCTGTCTCTAGCGATTGCCAAATGTCCAACTCACCCCGGAGCTTGTGCCGTAGTCGCTGCCGGAGAAGTTGGCGGGTGGCTGGGTATCCCAGTTGCCGTAGAACGATAGATTCCATTTCAGATTGCTGAAAAGCTTCACGTAGTAGGACGCGTTGGTATTGAAATGAACGCGGCCGGGCTGCGACAGGGCCGGTAACACCGTGGCACTTATGTTCAGGTTGGTTTTGCTGAACTTGAAGAGCTTTACCTCCGCGGCAACCACCGCCGTGGCGAGATTCTGCTGACCCAGCGGCGTAATCGACGGGTCATAGGCCGTGCTCTGCCATCCCAATCCCCCGAGCACTGAAATGGTCGCATTGTTAGTGTTCTTCAGGTAACGTCCGATGCCCCCGCCTAGAGTAGATTGCACTCGAATGGCCTGCACCGAACTCTGCAGAAAATTGCCCAGGCCGGCATAAAAGTAATTGTCCCAGCGCAGCAGACGGGAGGCTCCGAGTTGCAGATCGTTGCGGGTGGAAACGTTGGTCCCGGTGCTGGAAGCAAGGCTTGAACTGAAGTTGGCTGCGGCGTTCCAGCGTTCGCGAACGTAGGCGACGTCGGAGGCCACGTTGTATTGAGTGGATTGATTGCCCTTGGAATAAATGATGCCCGAGCTGATCTCTCCGTTGAATCGTTGCCAGAGGCGGTCGGAGGTCTCGGCCATTTTGACGATCTGGGTTCTATCGATCGTGACTTCATGTTCCGGAGT
Organism: uncultured Acidobacteriota bacterium; assembly: GCA_963837015.1. Taxonomy (GTDB): domain Bacteria; phylum Acidobacteriota; class Terriglobia; order Terriglobales; family Acidobacteriaceae; genus JABDBE01. Next base: position 163,730 of record CAWIMI010000043.1, read on the forward strand.
TTCGACTACCTCAATCTTAACTGGCTGACCAGCGGGAGTTTCCGGTGTGTTGAGCCGGCCTGTATATACTGTGCCATCCCCTTTGGTCACGATGAACAACTGATTGCTTTCGAGGTGGGCCACCTTCGACCATTGCACGGAGGCCGTACCGTCGATGTAATCGAAACTCACGTAGAGCACGCCGCCGCTGAGTCCCTTGACCTGGCAGGTCATGCGATCGCCATTCTTCATGATCAACACATCGGTTTTATCCCGCGCGAAGAGTGGCGCAGTAACAAGAAGGGCAGAAATCAAAATAATAGTTCGGATGTTCATGGTAGCTTTTCTTCTCACGCTGATTTCGACCTCCGGGGCATGGCCCAGAACATTACCAGACTAACGGAGGTGGATCTTTTGCGGTTGGTTTGGCCGAAGACGTTGAGTCGATCCGGCGTCCGGCCGCGGACCCACGAAAGACGGCAGAGGCTGCGCAGGTACGGAAACAAGGCTAAATTGCTTTTCCCCAAGCCTTCCACTGCGAGAACTACTAGTGACACGCCTGCTGTTTTAGTGTTAGTCTGCCGTCCTTGTCGTTCATGAGTCTGCCGGCATGCCTGCGATCATGTTAACCTTGGTTCATCAACCGAGGCCTGCTGCAATCCAATGCAGCTTTTGGCCTTTGGAGGTCCCGCTGGCTAGTCGCGTCCCGGGTCCAAGCGCCCTACGTTCTCGGCGGAGATCTAGATTTCTGATAAGCCAGTTCATCTGAGGAGGAACTATGCGCATACACAAGCAGACTATTTCAATTGTTCTCTTGACCGCGTTGCTTGGGCTGTCGATTGCATGCTCGAAAAAGCCGAGCGACGATACGATCGCGAAGGACATTCAGAATAAGATCGCTGCGGATCCCGACACAAAGGACTCGCAGGTCAACGTGGCGGCCAAGGATGCCAAGGTTACCCTGACCGGTCAGGTTAAGAGTCCGGCGGCTCAGCAGAAGGTGGAGCAGATCGCGCGGGAAGAACCAGGAGCTGCTGGCGTAGATGATCAGACTGCGGTACAACCGGACGCAGCGGCTGCTGCCGCAGCGGCGGCGGCCGCCGCACCGCCACCACCTCCTCCGCCGCCGGTGGAGAAACCCAAACCACAGCCCATTGTTGTACCGACGGGAACGACTCTTACGATTACAACTGGCCAGGCGTTGAGCTCCAAGACAAGTCAGACGGGACAGACGTTCATGGGTACGCTGGCGCAACCTGTGAGTGTTGCAGGCAAGTCCGCGATACCGGCGGGATCAACCGTCAGTGGAACGGTGGTCGCGGCCAAGGCAAAGGGCAAGATAAAAGGCGAGGGTGAACTCACACTGACGCTTACGAGTATTACGGTGAGGGGGCAAAACTATCACATCCAGACGAGCGCATGGGACAGCACGGTCAAGGGCAAGGGCAAGAGGACTGCAGTCGCAACCGGCGGCGGAGCAGCCGGCGGCGCCTTGATTGGAGGCATTGCAGGCGGAGGCAAAGGAGCCGGTATTGGTGCGCTGGTCGGTGCTGGCGCCGGATTGTTGGGAGGGACACTGACGGGAAACCAGCAGATTGAACTTCCGGCGGAATCGGCACTGAGCTTCCGAATGTCTGCGCCGTTGACTCTACCGCCGCCGGCGCAATAGCTCGAGCCAGCATTATGAGTAAGAAACGTAATGGAAAAGCCAAGAAGAAAACAGCACCGACGAGCGTCAGCGGAAAGGTAGTACTGATTTCGGCGCTCGCGGTGCTGGGTGTTATTTTCTGTATTCTGTATTTGATCCGCAGGGAATCCGTCGCGCACGCAGGGCATCCTCCTTCACCCATCCTGGGATTTCAGCCAACAATTCCAAACCATACGTCGACTCCCGGGACAGCGCCGGAAGGGATGGTGTGGTTGCCCGGTGGAGAGTTCTCCATGGGCGCGGCAGACGCTCCAGACATGAATGACGTTGGCATGAAAGCTACGGAGGACTCGCGGCCCATCCACCGCGTCTACGTCGATGCCTTTTGGATAGACAAGACCGACGTCACCAACCAGCAGTTTGAAGCCTTCGTGAAGGCGACCGGTTACGTCACAGTTGCAGAGCGCAAGCCGCGGGCTGAAGACTATCCTGGGGCGCCGCCGGAAAACCTGGTTGCTGGATCAATCGTATTCTCTCCGCCGGACCATCCGGTCCCGCTGAATGATCACTTCCAGTGGTGGAGCTACGTCCATGGGGCGAACTGGAGGCATCCGCTTGGTCCGGAGAGCGACATCAAAGGCAAAGGAGATTACCCGGTTGTGCAAATTGCCTACGAGGACGCTTTGGCTTACGCGAAGTGGGCGGGGAAGCGACTACCCACGGAGGCCGAGTGGGAGTTTGCGGCGCGCGGCGGACTCAGCGGAAAGCCGTATGTGTGGGGTGAAGAGTTTCGCCCGAATGGAAGATGGATGGCAAACACCCATCAGGGAACGTTCCCGAATAAAGATACCGGAGATGATGGGCACGTCGGAATCACGGCGGTCGCGCAATATCCGCCGAACGGATATGGCCTGTTCGACATGGCCGGTAACGTTTGGCAGTGGACCAGCGATTGGTACCGCCCCGACTACTACCAGCAACTCGCGGCGGCCGGAGGCGTGACTCGCAATCCGCAAGGACCGGACTCCCCGTTCGATCCGGCGGAGCCAACCGAGAAAAAGAAAGTCCATCGCGGTGGATCGTTTCTCTGCACCGATCAGTACTGCTCGCGCTACATGGTCGGAACGCGGGGTAAAGGCGAAATCAGCACGGGCACGAACCATCTTGGTTTTCGCTGCGTGGTGACTCGTGAGCAGGCTCAGGCGATGGGCACGACTGACGGTGGCTCTTTGAAAGTGGCACGGAATTCGGGAATGCCGAATCCAACGCACTGAGAAGTCGGAATTTCCTTCAGACTGCCGCCAGCCTCCCTTACACGAGCATCTTCACCACGGCACGAACTAACTCGTCGGCTGGCGTCGTCAGCACTATCAGGGGAACCATCGGCAACGCCGCGGCCACGAGGAGAGTAATGAGGGTGGATTTATTGATAGGCACCGGTTTCATGTCCTGCACAACCTGGAAGCTGCTGCCCAAGTCAATCAGAGACGAAGCGTCAGGATCGCCCAAGAGTTCGTTGCCCTGGGATGGCTGGAAGTCATGGTATGCCAAATCGAAGTATTCCCCATCAGCAGCTCGGTGTGCGAGACGAACAGAGAAGGCCAATAAGCCAGAGCAATCATGATTGCTTCCGGCGCGACGCTGTCCCGAAGGCGGGTGATTCGTTGGATCACCACTTCAAAGGATGGCAATTCTTTTTCCCTTACCAGCCCGGACTTCAGGAAGTGCAGAGCGAGGCCTCTCCATTGGCGGTCGATATTCGATTCGGCGAGGATGAGGATGGGCAGGGCGACCAGGAAGCGCACGTTGACGGCGAAATCACGGAGAAACGGGATTTGGATATGCTTCCGTAAGCGCGCCCTTCAATGAGCGAGAGAACTAACAACGGCAACCAGGTAATCACGATCGCAAGCAACGTTCTGCGGAGAACACGCGTACGTTCGTCCCGGGCGCGGCCAAACCGCAATTGAAGCCAATAAAACGGACCTCCACGAGTGAGGGAGAAATTCTCTGCCAGAGAAGAGCGAAGTTCACTCATAGAATCGTTCTGTATCAGGCTAAATTTGACACAGGCGTGCAGCGCAAGTCCGCACTTGAAGCTCGGTGTTTCATTTTCGATCTGAGCCAGGAGGGCTAGTCAACCTGCTCCCAGCTTTCGTCGGGATCATACTCTTTCATGGCGGCTGCAGTTTCCGATGTTTGTGGACCAAGGTCCTTTTGATACACGACTCCCTCCTGGTTCACAATGAAAGTCATTACGCCGGAATTGCGATATTCGGCGGGGTAGGCGACGAAAGCGAAGCCGCGAGCGAGTTTGCCGTCAACCACGTAATCGCGAGCACCGCCCTTCGCGGCCGCACCCTGTTTGGTGAGAATCCGATAGTAGTATCCGTGGAAGGGCGCCTGTTTGCCTTGTTGCGGATTGTAGCCTTCGTTGGTCGCGGAAACGAGCAGCGGACCGATCGGACTCGCCGGCTCATTGTCACCGGTCTTCCAATAGAGGCCGTTCTGCTTGCCTTCATCGCTGATGAACTTCAACGCAAAGTGTTTTGTCTTATCGCTATCATGTATCGCGGAAGCATAGTCGCGTTGCGCGTCAACCAGAGCATGCAGGATTTCGATAGCATCGTTCTCATTGGTGCCGACGCGCCGCTGAAGAATTTCCTTCTTGCCGCTTTCGGTGTCGAAATACCAAGTGCCACTGCTGTTCTTGACGATTGAAATGGGAAAAGGCCAGTTTTCCGCGCCGATATATAAGGTAGCGGTCTGGTCGGGTTCGATGACTACGCGATGCATCTGCTCGTAGCGACGGATGAAGTTATCCGCCATGTTCTTGTCGGCAACCTCGTCGCCAGTGTGGAGGATATCGTTTGAATTAGAACCAAAGATCGCGGCGACGGTTTGACTGTCTCCGGATTTAACGGCAGTGTAAAGAGCCAGAGTGGCATCGCCGGGCGAGGCAAAGGTCTTTTCATTTCCCTGTTGTGCACGAGCCAACGGAGCAATCAGCGCCAACAGCAGGATAGCTGCTAGCGACGCGAAGGGATGCAGGATCGCGACTGGCCGCGACTGAAGTCGTAACTGAAAGTGCTCTAGGGATTGCATAAACGCGTTCTCCTGCACGTGATCTCGAAACCCTAACTTGACTACGTTGAGCTACCGGCGGCGTCCGCCGTTCGCGCGCGGCTGAGGCTGAGGGCGCGATCCGCCGCCGCCGCGATTCCCGCCCCCGCCTGCCGGAGCCCGATTCTCCGCCAGGCTTTGCTGACCGCGGGCGCTGTTAGTCCGGGCGTTGCCGCCGGGGCTGTAGTTGCTGAAAGCGCCGTTGCTATTGCCGCGATTGGCCTCTTGTCCGTAACCGCGAGCCGACTCGCGCTGGGCCTGATTCAGATTGTTCGGACGGCTCTGATTCTGATTGAAATTCGGCCGATTTTGCTGGTTCGTGCCCGCTCGGTTTTGCTGATTAAAGTTGGGCTGGGTGGCGGCGCCGGGACGGCTGCCTTGTCCGAGATTTCCCCGGTCATTCCTGTACTGCGGCTGATCGTACTTCTGATTGAAAGTGGGGGCAGTGAAGTTGCTGTTGCGGGCATTGCTGTTGAAATTGTTGGCGCGGTAATTGTTCGCGTTGAGATTATTGCGATTGATATTGTTCCGGTTGATGTTGTTGGTGTTGATATTGTTCCGATTGATGTTGTTCACGTTTACGTTGTTGCGGTTGTAATAATTGTTGCGATTAACGAACGTATTGGAGTTGGAAATGTAGGTGTTGTGGTTGTAGACCACGGTCGAGTTGTGCCAGCCGCATCCCCACGAGTTCCAGCCCCACCCGCAGCAGCTGTTGTTGTTGGCGATGGCAGCACCCACGGCGATGCCGACACCGAAAGAGATCACGCTGGCGAGTGCCATGTCACCGGACGAGTAACCGGGATATGGCTGAACCGGGGCTCCATAGACGACCGTCGGATTGTAGGTCGGCACATACACCACCTGCGGCTGGGCCGGTTGGATGATGATTGTCTGCGGCGGCGCTTGCACAATCGTAGGTTCCGGAGTACCCGAGGAGTCTGGTGGCGGCGCCGCACCCGGAGCCTGATCTTGCACCGTTACATTTTGTTGCTGATTGCTTTTCAGGTTGCCGGCTTGCTGGGCGCGCTGACGCATCACCTGTACGGCGTTCATCACACTTTGGGGAACATTGAAATAGGCATCGCCAAGGGCGGACGTCCAGGATAGGCTCGTGGCCATTTGATTCAGCACGTCAGGAAACTGCGTCAGACCCTTCACGCTGGCATCCCAAGTCTGCTGGTCGGCCGCCTGCATGAGCTGGCCGTCTTTGAGATTCGAGTTCTGCTGGAGCCAGGTATTCGCGGCGGTGACTTGATCGGGATAGGTGGAAGCGGCGAGAACCTGTGCGACCAGATTATCGGGAAAGAGTGCGATAGGAGCGACAAGCTGATAAAGCTGATCGGCCGTGGGCACGGCGTAAGTCGTGGCGGGAGCCTGGGCATTCGGACCGCCGGTCAGAGGCGCCAACTCTTTCTCCTTCTTGCATCCGTCCAGGGGCCAGGTTGCAAGCGCCAAACTCACGCTCAAGAGGATCGAAAGAAATTGCTTGTTGGTTGTCATGGATCAGCCTCTGCTCTTTCTGATCGTCATCAGGCTCCGGAGAAACGCTGCCCTCGGAGCGCCGTCGTTTCTCCGCACGGTTATGGCTCGAAGGCGAATATGCTCTTCCAGTCGTTCTTCATGCTGATGACGAGCCAGCCTTTTTGTTTTGGCTTCGTCGTATAAGGTTTGCGGAAAGGTGCCGATTTTGGAGTCTGGCAGCTTCTGGGCTGGCCCGTAGGCGTATTCGCGCTTGGCGTCGTCGTGCAATACCAGCATTGCCAGGCGCGCGCCTTCCCCTGCTCGCGTGTACTCCAACATCTGCCGGTCGCCGCCGGAGTTGCCGAACGCCGCGTAGGGCCGACGCCCGATCACGAGGTGGATGCCGACGGGCTTGCCGGGGCCGTCATTAATCAGAAATGGCTTGGGCTCTTTGGTGAGAATCGGCGCGCCGTCTTTGTCATAACCGAATTTGGTTTCGCCTGCGGTGCCCACGATCTGCTCCGGTGGGACGCCGTAAACCTCGTCCGCATATTCGCGCACGAAATCCTGGCCACCGCCGGTCACGATGTAGGTCCTGTAGCCATTTGCCCGCAAGTACAGCATGACCTCACGCATGGGCTGATAGACGAGGTCGGTGTACGGATGGTGCCAACGTGGGTCTTTAGCGGTGGCAAGCCATTGTTTCACTTGCCCGTTGAACTCTTGCACTGTCATGCCGCTGAGCGTTGCGGCAAGAATCTTTTCGAGATCCGGCATCGTCAACTTTGCCATCGCAGCTTTGTCACCGGAGAGCACGGTTTTGAAGGGTTCGACGTTCTTCAATTCCGGTTTCTTCGCGACCACCGTTGGGACCCGCTGCAGACAGTAAACGAACTGGGTGTACATCGGTTGCTCGACCCACAACGTGCCGTCCTAATCGAAAGCCGCGATGCGCTGTTCAGGTGGGACAAACTTCGGGCTCGATTGGTCCGTGGTCACTCGCACAAAGTTGAGGATTGCCTGTTTGGCCGGCCCGTCATTCCACGAGGCTAGGGCATCTGTCTGCGCGAAAGCCTGCGCGCTCAAGACGACAAAGACGAGCAGGACACTGCGGGTCCTGAAATGGATCAAACTCAACCCTCCTTTCGGGTCGCGAACGTTGGACAGGGAGATGCGACCACTCTAAGCGAGTGTGACAAACATATCGGGAAAGCAGCGTGATCGAAAACTATCAAAACTGACAGTTGGCGGACTGGTATTTCTTGCAGTTTCACCCTGTTTGAACTCGTGGTCTTCTGGTTCTCTGGTTTGTACCTCGTATCGACGCAAGATCGGTCCCCGAGTTGATGAGGACCCGCTCAAAATCGCAAGCCACCCCTCACCTTACGACGACAATGGTCACTGGCCGACCTGGGATAAATGAGTAGCCGAAGAACTAAAAGCCAACAAGTTCCAAACTCATATCTAAGGAGCAAGAACTGTGGCACACGATCGCCTCAGGAGGCGTGGGCGCGATTGATCCAGCAGCCGATCAGAGGGCGCAAGGTCGTACAGAAAATCGTCGTGTGAAGGCCAAGGCCGTGGCTGGCTCTTAGCGATTTCCCTGTTTTTTTCACCCGCCTGCTCTTACCGTATGGTGGCGCGGAGATAGGCGATTGTCATTTTTTTCGGACGCATCCTACAAGTTTTGCCAGTTCACGACGGACAGAATGTCCTCCAGTCTAACGGGGTTGATCAATCAAGCTAGTTACTGATAAATCCGCAAGGGCGAAATTCCGCGGCCGACACCGATAGAGGAGAAAAAATGAACTTTGAAACAAGCATTCGACTAATACTGGGAGCGCTCGCCGTTTCAACTTTCTTGATGCCGGGCGGAGTGACCCTAAGTTCCGCACAGAACACGAAACCCAACATCGTCATGCTAATGACGGACGACACTGGATGGAATGATTTCGGCGCCTATTCATTAGGTGGTGCCACCAACGGTCATCCGACGCCCAACGTTGATCGCATGGCCAAGGAAGGCGCGGTCTTCACCAGTTGGTACGGGCAGGCAAGCTGCACGGCCGGTCGAGCTTCTTTTATCACCGGAAGGATCCCGATTCGCTCGGCGCTATCGATCGTGGTTGCCCCGGGCGATGAAAACTACCTCAAACCTGAAACTCCAACCATTGCCGAATTCTTTAAGAAGAACGGCTACTCCACGTACTTCTCAGGTAAGTGGCACTTGGGCGACAAGCCCGCGGCCTACCCAATCGAGCATGGCTTCGATGAGATGAAAGAGTTCGCCGCGTACTACGCAGGCGTCTATTCGTATCCCGATACCGACAAGTGGTTCCATCCCTGGTTCCCGTCGTATAACGCGGAATTCGAAAAAATGTGGGATTCCGTGGTGAACCTCGGCGAGTGGGAAGGGGTCGCCGGCAAGCCTGCTACGAGGATGGCGACGATCACCTACGACTACATGGCGACAATGGATGAACGGATGGCCGACTACGCAGTCACCTACATCAAGGACCACGCCAAAAGCGGCAAGCCGTTTTTCATGGACGTGAACTGGATCAAGATGCACAACCCCACTAATGCTGCGCCAGATTTCAGAGGACGATCACACCTGGGCGATTACTCGGATTCCCTCATGGAAATGGACGCCGATATCGGCAAGGTGCTGGATGAGATCCGTGCCGACGCGCCCAACACCATCGTGATCCTCAGCGCCGACAACGGCGCCTGGCTGGATGCCTATCCCGATGCTGGGACAACGCCGTTTCGCGGTGAGAAAGGCTCAGCGTTTGAAGGCGGCTGGCGCGTACCGGGAATTATGTGGTGGCCCGGTCACGTCCCGGCCGGCGTGACTTACGGCGAAATGATGAGCCACATCGACTGCTGGTCGACACTAGCAGCGATGGCAGGCATCACTCCTCCGCCCGTTGGCGAAATGAAGGACAACAACGGCAAGCCTATCTACTTCGACAGTATCGACAACAGCGCTTACATCCTGGGAAAGTCACCGCACTCAGCGCGTAAGTCGTGGATCTTCATCAACGGCGAGTATCTCCATGCGATACGCACCGACATCGGCGGCGATCCCAAGGAGCCATGGTTAAACATCGCGTGGAAGTTCATTTGGACGGCAAAGGACTCCTGGCTGGGGCCCACCGAAAACACCGGTTCTATTCCAGCCGTGTACAACCTGACCATGGATCCCTACGAGAAATACGACATGATCTTCAACGGCGCCGCGCCCATGCGCGCGCTGTCTACTTCGCCGGGGAAATATACCGGCCAGGACAACGGCTGGACGGCCGCGCTGTTTTCATATGTGCTTGTCGAGTTTGATAAATCGATCATGAAGTATCCGAACATCCAGCGATTCCCAGGTGGGGCCTCGAACGACTTGATACCGGACCTGCAGCATCCTAAGAACCCGGTACCATCGCTGGACCCCAACAACATGCCGAAGTCCATTTCGAGCGACTAAGGTCGGGCAAAAAAGGGAGCGTGCCGCAAACACGCTCCCTTTGAATTCAAATGCATGTTCACCTGATTCGCCGTTCTGGCGCGGTCGTCCGAAATAGGAGAAGAAAATGACACAAATCGATAGCAAAGAAAACTCGGTTGTCGCAGTCTACCCGCAGCATTCCGATGCCGAAAACGCAATCAACCTGCTCAAGAAAGCTGATTTCAACATCAAAAAGCTCGCGATTGTCGGCAAGGGATACCACACAGAGGAGCAAGTTGTCGGCTACTATTCCGCCGGCGACCGGATGAAGCATTGGGGAAAGCAGGGTGCGTTTTGGGGTGGACTCTGGGGCCTGCTTGTGGGATCCGCGTTCTTCGTGATTCCCGGCGTCGGCCCGGTTATGGTGGCCGGTTCCGCGGTGGCGTGGATTGTAGGCGCGCTGGAGAGTGCTGTTGTAGTTGGCGGTTTGTCTGCGCTGGGCGCGGGACTCTACAGCATTGGAATCCCCAAGGACAGTGCTCTGAAGTACGAGAGCTCGATCAAGGCTGGCAAGTTCTTGCTCATCGCACATGGAACGGCTGAGGAAGCGGAGACGGCACGCCGCATCCTTGCCAACACTGGCGCAGAAGAGCTGAACGTCCACCAGCCGGATCAGCCTGCCGTAGCTGCGTAGGCGGGTTTGGAACCCTCGGGGCTTCGGACGGTGCGGGCCCTCCCCAGTCCGTTTTGCTGAAGCCTCGGGGTCCAACCTCTTAGCGCACTACCAAAGTTGTCGATCACAACTTCGAACTCAGGCGAGATTCGAAACGACTACTGTCAGTGCATGACATCAACTGGAGCGGTCCAATGATCCCTCAAGACGCCAGGAAAATTTTATCGGTGATACTAAGTTTCGTTCTCTTCGCCGCCTCATCACAGACGCTGTACGGATATCAAGCTGCTGCTTCGCCTCCCCCTGCTGACAGCGGAAATCCCACTGACGCTGCTCCACAAAGCGCGGCCGAGTTGCAGTCATTGGTTGCGCCCATTGCACTATATCCAGATTCTCTGGTAGCCCAGATTCTTACCGCGTCGACATTCCCTGACCAGATCGCTATTGCGAATTACTGGATGCAGCAAAACAAGAGCCTGACGGGAAGTGCTTTAATGCAGGCGGTGAACAAACAATCGTGGGACGCAAGCGTGAAGGCACTCACGGAATTTCCCTCGGTGCTCAATAACCTGGCGAACAATCTCACCTGGACGTCCTCGCTGGGAGAGGCTTATCACGGCCAGCAGGCGGAGGTAATGACCGCGATCCAGACCTTGCGCGCGCAAGCCAAAACAGCCGGCAATCTCAAGTCCAGCTCCCAGATCACCGTGGTGCAGCAGTCACCACAGACGATTGTCATTCAACCGGCCAACCCGCAAGTGGTTTACGTTCCCGAGTACAACCCCGCAGTCATTTACGGCACGCCCTATGTGACGCCCGGGTACAGCGCAGGAGATGTAGCTGCAGCTGGGATCATTGGGTTCGGCGCCGGGATCGCTGTCGGTGCCTTGATGAGCGGCGGATGTTGCGGCTGGGGGTATAGCAGCTGGAACTGCGGCTGGCACGGCACAGCGGTGGTCTATCACGGCGGAGCGTACTACGGAAATTCCGCGTGGCACGGCGGTTATTACAATGGTGCCTACCACGGTGGCTATGGCTATAACAACGCATACAACCATAGCGGAAACAACTACAACAACTACCACGGCGGCGGCAACACGTACAACCGGAACGTCAGCGGAAACACGGTGAACGTCAACCGACAGAGTGCTCAGAACTTCGACGCGAATCGTTCCTCAGCCTCGAACTCCTGGGCACAGCACGATAGCAGCGCGGGACGATCGAACGCTTTCAGCGGCATGAGCGGGCACTCCGGGGGCAGCTTCGGAGATGGCGGCGGGTGGTCCTCGAGGGCTGAGAGCAGTCGCGGCTGGGGAAGCATGAGATCCAGCGGATTTAGCGGCGGCCGCTTCGGAGGCGGAGGGTTTGGTGGTGGCGGCTTCCGCGGAGGCGGCGGGTTCCGGCGCTAGAAAAGAACCCGTAGCGCACAAGCATGAAAAGCGATTTGGGAGGATCGGTATGTCGGGAATAATAAAGAGAATAGAAGGGATTCTTGCCTCACCTTTCTGTATGACGGTGGTGCTAGTCGTGTTGGTGGGTTCCTTGCTCTCTTGCAACAAACAGGAGACCGCCGCCACGGAAAAGCCAGCAACTCAGAAGGCCTTCGCATCTCCCGCAGACGCCGGGGCCGCTTTCATCGACGCCGCGAAGTCCGGCGACCGGAGTGCTTTGCTTGCGATCTTCGGCCCCGACGCCAAGGAGGTCCTGCTCTCGGGGGATCCGGTAAAAGATAAGGATGCACTGCAGGACTTCGTCGCTGCTTATGACCAGATGCATCGCTGGGGCAAGATCAAGGCGGGTGGCGAGATTCTGTACACGGGCGCAGACAACTATCCTTTCCCAATTCCTCTCGGACAGAATTCCTCGGGCCAGTGGGTTTTCGACACTGCGGCGGGCAAGGATGAGATTCTCGCGCGTCGCATTGGCAAGGGTGAGTTGACCGCAATCGCAGCGTCCGGCGCCATCGCCGATGCACAGCAGCAATACTTCAACCAGACTCACGATGGCGACAAAGTAAAGCAATACGCTCAGAGGTTCGTCAGCGATGAAGGCAAACACAACGGCTTGTATTGGCACGTTCCAGAAGGCCAGACTCCGAGCCCCCTCGGCCAGCTGGGCGACTTCGCGAAAGCCGCGGGTTACACCAATGCAGGCGACAAGCCCCAGCCATTTAACGGCTACTACTTCCAGATACTGACCAAGCAAGGAGACAAGGCACAAGGCGGTGCGAAGGATTACATCGTCGATGGAAAGATGACCGGCGGCTTTGCCATTCTCGCCTATCCCGCGGAATACAGAAATTCGGGAATCATGACCTTCATCATCGACAAAGACGGCACCGTCCACCAAAAGGACTTGGGCGAAAAGACCGCCGATGTCGCCGTAGCCATGGCGGAATACAATCCGGGCGACGGCTGGGACGCCGTGGTCGGAACCGAAGCACTGAAGGAATAGGACACGCCACTTCTTGCGAGGGTCAGGACCTTGAGCGGTCGCTCTGTCCAAACTCCAAGTTACTGATTCAAGCTAACGACGGGTCGCGCAGAAATCTGGCGGAGAGGGGGGATTCGATCACCGCCGTCCAGCGCAAGTACCGATGAACACTACACTTCCGCGATAATACCCGCGCCCACACCAGGTTACAAGCGAATTCGATCTTAGGCTCCAGTTTCTATAGTTTCTGTTGTTCGCTGTATTTCCCATGAAAAGGGTATCACTGGTATCACCACCCAGCGCTGCCAAACTGCCTGACCTTGGATGCGGACTCGATCGCTCCACATATGCGGCGAGTTGCACCCCACCCACGCACTAGATCGCGAGGAGCCGCCTATTGAGATAACTTCCGCATTGCCGACAATACTTCCACAGTCATGCCAAGGGCTGGAAATCCAAATGTGTTCCTTTTTGACCGGAAGCACTTTTTCCCAAGGTTTTAACTAGGATACGGTCTTGAAGTTCCTGGACTAGTTCCTGGTCCGCCAGGCCCGAGTAAGCGACAGGCGGGCATTCAAAGAGTTTGGGTGCGCCTCGAAGAATAAGCGTGAGGGCCAGCGGAAAACCGAGGTTGCGGTGCGGATAATGCCGCAAGCATTGATGGAAGCGGGCCGGTAAGACGAGACAGTGGCGGCAGTGGAGGTCACCAAAGATGAGGGTGCAGCAGGAGCAGAGTAGGCGTGAAATGCCCATCGCGGAAGTCGTCCGCTTGATCGACCTCGTGAATTACCAGGAAGGAGCCGTTGTCAGCCGGACGCTAGTCCACCGCGCGACAGGAACAGTGACGCTGTTCGCCTTCGATGAGGGCCAAGGCTTAAGCGAGCATACCGCTCCTTTCGACGCAGTGGCACATGTGCTGGAGGGCGAAGCGGAAATTGCGGTTTCTGGCAAGCCACTACGGACGACGGCAGGCGAAGCGGTTCTCATGCCAGCACATCAACCTCACTCTCTGAAGGCCCTCAGCAGATTCAAAATGCTGCTGACGATGATCCGGTCGTGAGCGACGCGGACCGGAGGACTTGATTTGTATGAAAGCTCCAGAAATGCCCGCTGTGTTGACCATTGGGCATTCGACCCGTACATGGAAAGCGTTCCTCGATCTTCTGCGGGCGCACCGCGTCGAGCGCGTCATCGACGTACGCAGTGTCCCGCGATCGAGACACAACCCTCAGTTCAACCGGGAGACCTTGTCGAAAAAGCTGCGGGCCGCGAGGATCGGCTACGTGCACTTGCGAAAGCTCGGGGGCTTACGCCATGCGCGACGCGATTCGACGAACCTGGGCTGGCGCAATACCTCATTTCGTGGCTTTGCTGATTATATGCAGACCTCGGAATTCGAAGCAGGGTTACTCCGATTGTTGAAATTGGCCGGGCAGAAGCGGAGCGCGATTATGTGTGCGGAAGCGGTTCCATGGCGTTGTCACCGTTCCCTTATCGCCGATGCGCTGACTGTTCGCGGGATTCGGGTTGACGACATTATGAGCATGAAGCGTTCCCAAGTTCATGCACTCATTCCTTTTGCACGTGTCCAAGGTGATCGCATCACGTACCCGGCCGGGAATCGTGGAAGCGAGGCGAGTTCCTCCAGTTGGTTGTCGAGGGAGATACGAAAGAACCGAAAAATCAAGGTTTGAGAATGTGATCAAAGATGCCTCTTGATTATCCATTGTGGCTGCGGGCGGCGCACTTCTTCAATTTTCTTCTCCTCTCGCTTCTCATCCGCAGTGGTCTCGAGATCTTGAGTGCACATCCGAGATTTTACTGGAACGATCATTGCACGCCGGGTAGCGAATGGCTCAAGTTCACGAAGAAGCAGAGACCTGATGACCGACTCTGGACGGCGAGTGACGAGGAAAGTTCATTCCCGTCCGTCATTGCCCTGCCAGGCCACGAAAATCTAGGTCTCGGACGGCACTGGCACTTTCTCGCGGATTTCGCGTGGCTGCTGACAGGTTTGACATACGTGGTTATGCTCTTCCTCACGCCGGAGTGGCGACGGCTAATTCCGAGTTCCTGGCAGATCGTCCCGGACGCATGGCATGCAATGCTTAGCTATCTGAGTTTTCACGTCGTGGAAACCCCGGGAGGATACAACGCACTGCAACAGTTGAGCTACGCGGCAGTCATATTCTTGCTCGCGCCGTTCAGCATTGCGACGGGAGTGGCGATGTCCCCAGCCGTCGCCGCTCGTTTCCCGTGGTATATCAGGATCTTTCACGGACGGCAGGGCGCACGGAGTCTGCATTTCCTGGCTCTTTGTTCATTCATCGTATTTTTCATTGGACACGTCACGATTGTGGCTCTGCATGGTTTTCGGAGAGAGCTGGCGCTTATTGTTCTGGGACAGACACACGATGCGCAGTTGACGCTTGCTCTTGTGGTCTGGCTGTCCGGGTTGACCGGCATAGTGGTCATCCATACTGTGACAACCGTGTGTTCGCGTCGTCGCCCGCGCTTTGTCCAGAAAGCCACCCAGTTGATCACCGATCCGGTGCGCTCACTGCTCTTCGGCCACGAAATGTCCGCGCAGCATTATTCACCTGCGGACATCTCGCCACACTTCTGGGTGAACGGCCGGCCGCCGAAAGAAGAATATTTTCTGGCGATGGTACGCGAGAACTTTGCCAACTATAGCCTGGAAATCGGTGGATTGGTCGAGAGGCAGCTGCATCTAACGCTGGCGGATCTCCGCGCAATGCCGAAACAAACTCAAATTACCAAGCACTGTTGCATCCAGGGCTGGTCGGGCGTTGCGGAGTGGGGCGGCGTATCTCTGCATCACATCGTCGGACTTTGCCATCCGCTTCCCTCCGCCCGCTACATCGTTTTCTACGCGTTCGACAATAAATCCACATCGGAGCCACATGCCCAAGGACCGGGGTACTTCTACGGCACGATTCGCTTGGAGTTGGCGGAAGATCCCCAAACGATTCTTGCCTACGAAATGAACGGCCAGCCACTGCCGATTTTGCACGGAGCACCGCTCCGACTTCGCGTCGAAACGCAGCTTGGATTCACGATGGTGAAGTTCATCCGCGCAATTGAGTTCATTGAGTGTTACAAAACCATCGGCCTGGGCCAAGGCGGCTGGCGAGAGGATTACCAGTATTTCAGCCAGGAGGCGGGGATCTGATCCACGCGATTTGGTTCTACTCAAGTAACACCGGGAAAAGTGTCCGCAAATGCCAGAAGGCCCCCGTTCGCAAGTCATAATCGCTGCCCCGGGATTGCGCCCGAGTCACGCTAGTGCTTTTTCGGACGCGACGCCGGGATGAGTGCTCAAGGCTGAAAGAAAGTGTGAGGCGTCGCGTTCGAAAAAGCCGTCAGAAGGAAGCCGCTGGCGCGGTGGACGCGGGACCTATGCAAATTGAATGGAGTGAGGCATAGGGGTTGAAGTTAGGTGGAGTGGTCAAGGCCGCTGAAGTAGCAGCCGGCGCACCTGTGCAAAGACGAGTCGATGGCGGAAGTGAGCCGAGGCAGGGACAAGAAGAAGGTGTCTGGGGGCTATGGAGACAGACTTCGGCGAAACGCTCTGAAGCGCGCCGAGAGTGCGGTGGGTGGGTGAGTGATTTCATGCAGCCGTGGCCAGGAGCGGTGGGGAACGGAGTTGGAGTTGTGGGGCTGTGAATCGTTCGACAACGGCCATCGGTCCACCGCACTTGGGACAGCGCCACAGCGGGTGCGCTGTAGCGGTTGAGGTTTCCGATTCGTTTTTCGGGGGAGTCGCGTGGAGAGCGGCGAAGCACCGTGGCAGCAGAGCAGCGCGCCTTCGGTTGGCGAGGAAGCCGAAGTGGCGGATGCGGACAAAGCCCTTGGGGAGCAAGTGAAGGAGAAAGCGACGGAGAAACTCATCGCGTGATAGCGACATCAGCTTGTGCTCATTGTTGTGAGCGGAGTCGCGCCAACGAAAGGTCACCTGGCCGTCGTCAAATGAAACCAGTCTGTGGTTGGAGATGGCGACGCGATGGGTATAGCGGCCGAGATACTGCAGTACGTACTCGGGTCCGCCGAAGGGTGGTTTGGAGTAGACGATCCAATCTTTGCGGAAGAGCGGACGCAGCCAGGCCGCGAAGAACTTGGGATGGGTGAGCGGTGCGAGTTCTCCGGCCAGGTGCAGTTGGCCACGCTGGAAAGCAGATCTAAGAGCCGCGACGAACTTGCCACGAAAGACGCGCCGGAGTACAGCGATGGGAAGAAAGAAGCGTGGGTGCGAGCGAATCCAGCGGGCCTGATCGCGGGAGAGTCCGCCGGCGGGAACGACACAGTGGACATGGGGATGAAGTTGGAGTTTCTGGTTCCAGGTATGGAGCACGCCGAAGAAGCCGATCTCGGCTCCGAGATGAGCGGGATTGCGCGCCACTTCGAGTAGAGTTTCTGCGCTGGCCCGAAGCAGCAACCCATAGATGACTTTCTTGTTCTGGAGTGCTAACGAAGCCAGTTGCGGCGGCAGCGTGAAGACGACATGGACGTAGGGCGTGGGCAGCAGTTCGCGGCGACGTCCCGCGATCCAGCGTTCCCGGGCACCGGTTTGACACTTCGGGCAATGCCGATTGCGGCAGCTGTTGTACGAGATGGTGGCACGATGTCCGCAGCGAGTGCACTGATCGATATGGCCGCCGAGTGCGGCCGTACGACAGCGTGCGATGGCACGCAGCACCTTAATATGTGTCCAGCGGAGCCAGTGACGGTTGCGCTCAATGAAGTCTGTGCCTGCGCTGCGAATGATGTCGGCCACCTCTAACTGTGGCCGACTCATCTACTCCTCCTCGGACGACCTGCCTTTCTTCAGCACCAGCGCATCCAGCGGACTGGGCGTGGCATGCAGGTGCCGTTGCGAGAGGTGGAGATAGCGAGCGGTTTCTTTCAGATCGTGATGGCCTAACAGGATCTGGATGGTGTGCAGGTCAGCGCCAGCTTCAAGTAAATGGGTGGCAAAGCAATGGCGGAGTACGTGAGGATAGACACGTTTCTTAATCCCGGCGCGGCGGGCGGCCTCGACGCAAGCGTGGTAGGGCGTCTTGTCATCCGTGGGGTGATCCCCGCTGTGCCAGCGGTTGCCGGGAAATAACCAGACGGACTTTTTGCGCAAGCGACGCCAGTGAGCGCGCAGTTCCTCGAGCAGGACGGGGCTGAGCATCACGTCGCGATCTTGCTCACCTTTGCCGGCTTGAATGTGCACGACCATGCGTCGGCTGTCGATATCGCAGACCTTCAGGCGCGTGAGCTCAGTGCGGCGGACGCCGGTGCCGTAAAGGGTCATCAAAATGGTGCGATAGAAGGGAGTCGGCGCAGCATCGATGAGCTGTGCTACTTCTTCCTGACTGAGAATGGTGGGCAGGCGATAGCGCTTCTTGGGATAGGGAGTGTCGGCAATGCTCCAGGGCCTCTTGAGCGTCTGGATGTAGAAGAAGCGCAGGGCACTGAGGTGGTTGGTTACCGTACCCGGAGTCAGTTTGTGCACGGTGAAGAGTTGGGCTTGGTACTCGCGGATGTGCTGCGGTCCCAGGCGATCGGGCGAGCGGTGGAAGTGCTGGGCGAAGCGCTCGATGAAGCGAATGTAACGCCGTGTGGTAGCCTCAGAGTAATGACGTCGCTGGAGTTCTTCCAGCATCATTTTGCGTAGATGGGTCACAGGGACACCTCCTTGTGACCCACAAATTATCTGAGTTGAGAATCAAGAACTGCCGACATCACCCACGCGGCAGCGTCCGCCGCGCCAGCGGCTTCGTTCTAACGGGCAAGCAGGAAGTTATCAAAATCGCTTAGCACTCCTGACACGACCTGACTTCATCCGAAGGCTGCTAGGGACTCTCTGAATAAGTAAGTTTCTGACTGCGCAAGTCTAGTACCTCAGCCATGGTGGGTTGATTAACCTAGCTTTCCATTTGGATTTCTTGGCTCCGCCTTCGCTCATCGAACCGGCTTTCATCTACGCGCTCGCTGTCAGCAGCTTCTGACGACTCAGAAACAGATTGACCAACCCGCAGATCACGAACAGCTGATGCGCGTTCTTCTTCAGTCCTCGGTAACGCAGCTTCACAAATCCAAATTTCAACTTCATCACCTGAAATACGTGCTCCACCTTGGACCGCACGCTCGATTTCGTCCGATTCTTCGCCCGCTCCTCCTCGTCAATCCCGTTCTTATAGCGGTAGCGACGGTGCGTGTGGTCCTGCGCCCGGGGTGCGCATTCCTGGATCACCTCCGTTTGTCCGCGATAAGCCTGATCACCCCATACCCGGGTTTCTTCCCCATGCAACAGATCGGGCAGCACCCTGGAGTCGGCCACATGGGCCGGCGTGGCTACCGCCGTATGGATGATCTTGGTCTTGCTGTCCACTCCTACATGGGCCTTCATCCCGAAAAACCACTGCTTGCCTTTCTTGGTCTGGTGCATCTCCGGATCGCGCTGCTGCTCTCGGTTCTTGGTCGACGTAGGCGCGTGCAGGATGGTTGCGTCCACGATCGTGCCGGTGGTGATGCGCACTCCTCGGGCTTGCAAGTGCAGATTGACCGTGCCCAGAATCTTTTCCCCAAGTCGATGTTCTTCCAGCACATGCCGAAACTTGCACACCGTGGTTTCGTCCGGCGCCGGCTCCTGCCCCAGATCGATCCCCACGAACTGCCGCATCACCGGCGAGTCATACAGGGCCTCTTCCACGGCCGGGTCCGATAGGTTAAACCACTGCTGCAGAAAATAAATCCGCAGCATCCGCTCCACTCCCACCGGCGGGCGCCCATTCCCCGGCTTGGGATAATGGGGTTCGATTAGCGCGCACAACTCTCGCCACGGGACAACTCGTTCCATTTCTTCCAAAAACACCTGCCGTCGTGTCTTTTTCGTGTACCGCTCAAAACCATTCATCGTCGCCAGACTCCTCTGTTGTTTGTTCGTCGATCTCATCTGGCGCAACTTACTCTATATCCTTGTGGAAAGGGGAGACCTTATTCAGAGTCTCCCTAGGTAGCATGACACCCAACCTTCTACAATAAGCCGCTGTCAAATACCGAGGGGGAACAATGGGAAACCTAAGTAGTGCGCTTCAGCAACTTCGTGCTGAACGCAAGCAGGCACAGGCACGTGTAGAGAGTATCGATCAAGCGATTTCAGTGATCGAGTCATTAAATGGTTCGGGAACATTCGGGACAAACCAACCGACGCGAGTAATATCGGCAGCTTCACGGCGCAAGATGGCGCAGGCGCAAAAGGCAAGATGGGCGAGGGCTCGTGAAAAATCGGAGCCAATCGGAGTTGCGAAGACGCCAGCCTCGGCTCCGGTGAAGCGCCCCATGTCCCAGCAGCGCGCAGGAAGATCGCTGCGTTTCAACGTGCGCGGTGGGCAAAGTTGAAGGCGCAGCAAAAGAAGGTGGCTTAGTCGGATTGTTGCGAAGATCCGCCCTAAGCGAGAAGGGAGAGCGCCAAGACTCCATCGAGTCAAGAACGCTCTCCCGAACAGCCCTCCCCAAGAACTGTTCAGACCACACAATAGATACTCCGCTGAAGATCGTAAATGGCACAGCTGTGTTAAGGCGCAGCACAAATGGGCCATCAGAACTCTCGTCTTTTCACATTCCTGTAATGTCCAACCGATAAGATTCGCGGGTGCAGAACCTTAGAGCAAGCCTGCCGTACGCGGTGAATGCCACCGCGACAGGAATCGTCGTTCGCTGCCCTTACTGCGTTTCGGGAGATCAATTTAAGCCGATGGCGCTCGCTGGGGATGGGCGATTCGCCTGTGGCAAGTGCGGCCATCTGGCGATACCCAGCGACAAGAACTTCAGGTGTGCTTGCCGGAAGTGCTTCGAGTTGAGGTTGCTCAATACTCGCTGACGCTGATAGACCTGATCTGCTCGTCGCTTAGAGGGAGGGCCACATGGAAATGCACAATGTTTCAGTAAGAGGCATCAAAGTAGACCCGCTGCCGCACGAACTCGCAACCTCGGAAGGGACCCGCCCGTATCTCGATTACTTGATTAAGGCATACGGCAGTAACGGTGCGGAACTCGAAGCCGCATTCCGAGTCATTCGGGACCTACCGCTGGAAAAGCGATACACGTGGCGTGTGTTTTCCGCGCTCAAGTGGGCATTCGCAGATTTCGAGGACGAATACGTGGCACTTGACCTTCCGCACATCCCTGAGCCCACGCGGTCGGAGATGACTAAGGAACTCGAACGGCGATTCCTACAGCTGCAGATTTTGTTGCAGACTTTCCACGCTGAATAAAAGCTGGCCAGACGTTCAGAGGAAACCCGGGACTCGTTCACGGGACAAAGAAATAGACCGCGAGTTTCCTGTTACCAGTCAGTCACGCGGCCCAAACAACTAAACGTTGTCAGCGCAATCATACGCGACATCAGTTACCCAACCGTTGTGGAAATGTCGTACGAGCTTCCGGAATAAAATAGCTGCTGCTGTGGGTCCAATGGTCACTGGGATTGGACTCAACACAGCACGCGGCGGGTCGAATGAGTAAACCGACAGTTCGGTGTCCCTATTGCGTCCTGGCCAACGAATCCCGACCTATGGTTATCCACGTAGACGGAACGTTGATTTGTGGCAAGTGCGGCCACACCGCCCGACCACATGACGCACGTTACGAGTGTCGCTGTTCCAAGTGCCGAGAGTCGCGGCGGTCAAAAACAGTTTGAAGACTTCCCGTTTCATCGTCAGTGACTGCCAGACTTCGGGAGAGTAAACTCCCCTCATGCCATCTGGCACGAAACATGACAACGCTTTACTTAAGGCGCACAGGCTTCACGCCGGGGTTTATCGCCGCGTGGCTGACAAGCTTGGAGTTGACCCTTCGTATGTGAGCCGTGTTGCCGCTGGCAAGCGAAAAGGAGAAAAAATTCGGCGTGCTGTCGTAGACGAACTTCGCAAAATACAACGCCACCTACGCTGTGATTGAACCCAAGACCTCATTCAGCGCACTTCACTAGCCGCGGCGTTTTAGGTGGGAGTTGTGTCCGGTGTGTCCCTTGTGGCGGGCGCAAACCGCTCACCGTACGCCAAACGCTCGCGTGATCTGACATGATCTCCAAATGTGCGGTCGCTATCGCCTTTCGCGGAGGAAACAACTTGTTGAAGAGTACTTCGATAGCGTCTCTGGAGAAGCGGATTGGAGTCCCCGCTACAACATCGCCCCCACACAGCCCGTCCCAGTGATCCGTCAGAATCCGAAGGAACCCATCCGGGAATTGTCTCTACTCCGTTGGGGACTAATTCCGTCATGGGCGAAAGACTCGTCCGTAGCGGCCCAGATGATCAACGCAAGGTCCGAAACGGCGGGGACAAAGCCCGCATTCCGCGATGCCTTGAAATTTCGTAGGTGCCTGATCCCCGCGGACGGTTTCTATGAGTGGCAGAGGACGGGGAAAACGAAGCAGCCCTACTGTTTTGAGGTGAACGAAGGGGAGCCCTTCGCGTTTGCCGGAATATGGGATCGCTGGAGGGACCCAATGGGCAACGCGGTGGAGACTTGCTCAATTCTGACTACGACCCCGAACGCTGTGACTTCAACCGTCCACGACCGTATGCCAGTCATCCTTGATCCAGATAATTACGATCTGTGGCTCGATCCGGGGATGACCAACATCGCGGCAATATCGGAAATGTTGAAGCCGTTTGATGCTCTACTAATGCGGTGTTATCCGATCAGCACGCGGATCAACCACGTGGCGAACGACGACGAGGAATGCTCCGCACGCGTGAAACTCACCCAGATTCAGAATCGTCTGTTCTTGTAAAAAGCGTCTCTCAGAGTGATCTGGATCTGGAACCGCCGACGAACCGGCGTGATCGCACAGCCGATTCAAATTGAAGAATCGGTATTTTCTTGCTGGAGGGGAGTTACAAGCCACACCCGGAAGACGCGTGGCGATTCAGTAGGTCGCTTTGAAGCCAGCGTTGGGGCCATTGGTACTGAGTTTGTACCCTCCGATTACGGTGTTCTCGTCGTTGATCCCATTGGCATAACTGGATACCGCCTTGGGGTAGTTGAACTTGTAATATTTCCCACCCTGCAACAGCGCACCATGGGCTATGCCGCTGGAATCGTGCCATTCAAAAATGATGTCGCCCGCACTATTCACGCCGCCGGGATAAGAGTCTGTCGCCCCGGGGACGTTGATCGTCTTATAGGTTTTGCCGTAGTTCTTTGTAAGAGAGCCTTCAACATGGCCGTTGGCATCCGACCACCACAAGACGATCCAGCCAGCGTTGTTGATGCCCGTGGCAAACCCAAACCTGGCACCGGGAATGTTCAGAGTTTTGTATTTCTTCCCCTTTAAGAGAAATGGACGCGCCAGCCCATTGGAGTCGTTATACACACCGACAATCGTTCCGCTGTCGTTTATCGACAAAGGATTCAAACCTCTATAAGCCTTAGGAGCCGGGATAGTCGTATATTTTCCGTTTTTGTACAGAAATGCAGCTTGGATGCCGTCGGATGAACGGGTGTAATAGCCGACAACCGAAATCGCTCCGTTAGGATTGAGACCGTTGGCGCCGGTGGTGCCTGGTTTACCTTCCGGGTCGTCCAGTTCGGTCAACTTTTTGCCGTTAAGAAGGTAGCCGTGATAATGCCCTGCACTGTCATAGTATTGTCCGACCATGACACCTGCGTTGTTGATCCCGCCGGGATAGGTCTGGATTGCCCCCGGCACGCTGGCCTTAGTGAACTTGAAGGTTAACTTAGGTGCATCGGCCGCAGTTACCGTAAGGGTCGTCACTAGGGCAATTGCAAGAGTAGACAGGATAACCCGTGTGTACTTTCGCATTGTCGTCTCCTTGACGAAAGACCAACCGCGTAGTCGGGGCAACGGATTATCCTCCCGCCGTTCAAGATTGTCACGAGAATTCTCCTGAAAGCAGCAGAAGAAGGCAGCGTAAAACGGCTTGCAAGTCTCAGCCGTAACCAGCCCGTTGTTCCTAACGTGACCTTCCCGATGTGGACCCACTCACGTTAGATTGTGATTGAGCAGACTTCGGGGGAGGGCTGTTCGACGGGCGTCTCTAACTCTTAATTACGAGTCAGAGGCGCTTTCGTTTTTCTTGGGCATCTACCTGCCTAGCCACTGACCTGCAAAGAGGACACCCAACTCCGTTCTCTAGGCACGAGAAGCTGCCTGACAACTGAGATCAACCGTTTAGCTTCCAATACCCGTTGAGAGGAGCCCTTTGGACTTTTTGTTCGCCCAAGAGAAGGTTTAGTGCGGTGGCAACAGCGTCAGAGGGCTTGCGAAGTTGCTCTGCTAAGTCGCGCTCGCAGACGACTACGTCTCCGGTTGGGTAGCGTTGATAGACATCGCGGGCATAGTTCGAAATCTTATCAGCGAGTGCGCGAAGTTCTTTTTTCTGCTTACGCCGCGCTCGTTGGTCACGGGCCTCAGCGGTTTCCAGGCACGATCTGCACGTAGCCGCAATTCCGACAGCACAAGCGATCAACACGATCCACCAGTTCAGTGCTATCCACGAAAATCCAGGCGCGAAGTAATTCGTCATGAGACTATGTAGGACCTTGAGATGGAATGGGTACAGAATAACCCGCGGCGCTGCGGGGCACGAAGATTACAGAAGTCTTATACCGCCATGGAACCAGAACAGGGGCAATGCGGACGGGAAATAACAGACAACACTGGCAGGCTTCTTTGCCTTCTTCTTCTTCTTCCTCGTCTGGTTCTTGTCGAAGGAGGACATCGGCAGCCAGCGAGTGATCAGAAAGGTCGTGGCCCGAAGGGCGCACTGCTACCTCACGCAACCAAGGAAGCGTTTGTCATTCCCGCTGTGCCGAATACGCGCCGGTAACGTTCGACTTCCGCCGGCGGGCCGAGTGCCTTCGCATAATTGTCGGAGAGCTTCACCGCCGGCCGCCCTTCGACGTCGGACACTTTGCAGATTAGGCTAATCGGATCAAATTCGCTGCTACCTCTGGGGTCGCAGCCGCGGAAATCGTTGGTCAGTAAAGTTCCCCAACCGGCGCTGAATCGAATGCGGTGGCCCGGGATCCACTTTTGCCGATCCTGGAAGTCGGCGGCGCTGCGGAATTCCTGGGCAGTCGCATCCCCCTTCAGCGTTCCACCGAAATAAGCGTGGAGAGCGATGATTTCATCGATGTCGAGAGCGTCCGAGGCGATGACGAGCTTGTCATGTGGGTCCCGGCCGCGTCCCTTCAGCCATTCGATGTATTCGTCGCCTGCCACGTACGGATTTTTGCTGTCCATACGCTGGCCGGTCCAATCTGCCGTCCAGTCAGGCGCGTTCTTCAAGAATTGAGTTGTTCCAAAGGTGTCGGGGAGCATGATCCGGAGCGCTCCGTCGTACGTGTTCTGCCACAGGTCGAGGACATGGTATTGAGAAGCCTTCAGGGCTTGGGCATCTTTCGCCAGCGCAGCGAGCACCATCGGGATCTCATGCGCATTCGTTCCAATCGCCTCAAGGTCGTGTTTATGGGCGAGAAAAGCGTTCGACGTTCCAACAAAGCCGCTATCGAGATTGGAAGCCATCGCCTTGACGACGTACTCCTGCCACAGAAAGCTGTGCCGGCGCCGGGTTCCGAAATCCGCCACGCTCAGACTGGGGAGGCCGCACAGTCGCTCAATTTTGCTCCAGAGTTTCGTTTTCGCCCGGGCATACAAGATATCGAGATCGAACTCGCTCAGTTTTTTCATATTGGCTCTCGTCCTAAGCTCATCTAAGACAGAGAGCGCATAGAGTTCCCACATCGTGGTTTCTGCCCAATAGCCTTCGAAGGACAAATGGAACTGGCCGTCGTTGATGGATAATGCATAGTCCGACAGTCTGAAATCCTGCTCCAGCCATTCCAGGAATGCCGGCTCAAAGATTCCACGTCGTCCATAAAACGTGTTTCCGGCCAGCCAAATCAGTTCCGATTTTCGAAACCGGAGTTTTCGAACGTGCTCCAACTGCTCGGCAATCTCCCTGCTCGCGAATACGTCGGCCAGACGCACCCGAGAGGTCCGATTGAACAGCGCGAACGACACTCGCATTTTCGGGTAGTGTTTCCAAATGAACTGCAACATTAGGAGCTTGTAGAAATCCGTATCCAGCAAGGATCGGACGACTGGATCCAGTTCCCAGTTGTGGTTGTGCGCGCGCTCGGCGAAGTTCACGATCATCGTTGAGGAAGTCTAATTGCGCCGACTCATTCTACCTATTTGCTTTGCGACTCCTCGACCTTGCTGCACGAAGAGTCCGGTTTTCGATCACTACCATACTCAGCCTACTTGGACATGTCCTAACAAAGCTCAGCCGCTCAACCAATCGCGTGTGAAGATTCGTTGGGCACTCCGCCGTTTTCCTCCTGATGCGAGACGACCGTTAAAGCCCGCTCCAAGAACTCGCTTCGAGACTTGAATCCTTGTCATCGGCTCCAACCACAAACTGGCACGTAGTTGGATCGGTCAGAGAAGTAGGATTTGTAGTCTTGTTGCTTTGCAGTGGAGTGCCACATCAGGGCAGATTACTTGACTGGGTGCTTGGCGTACTCTTCGGCTGTGAATTTGCCACCCTTGACGTAGCTTTCATTCAGTTGCACATATTTCTTCCACTTCTCGGGCAGGTCATCCAACACAAAAATCGCGGAGACCGGGCAGACCGGCACACAGGCGCCGCAATCGATGCATTCTACGGGATCAATGTAGAGCTGAGGAACGTCGTCGAATGTTGGCCGTCCGTCGTCATAGGTCGTGTTCTTCTTGGGATGGATGCAATCTACCGGGCAGGCATCGACGCAGGCGGTGTCTTTTGTCCCGATGCAGGGTTCGGCAATGACGTAGGCCATAAGCCACCTCGGCCTATCTAAACTCAGGCTATGCCCGCCCGAGAAAAGACTCAAGCGCAGCGGAGGTAAACTCTTGACGTATGACGATGCGGGTTGGAAAGATTTCCGCGGTGACTTTTCGGGTTGCGAACATGGCCGAGTCCCTGCGATTTTACAGAGATGTTCTGGGCATGGAGATAATCTACGGAGGCGAAGGTCAATGTTTTTCTTCTCTTCGGACCCAAGACGCGCCCTATCCAATCCTGAATCTGGAACAGGGTGAACCGGTGACCCACTGGGGGCGGCTGATTTTCTACGTGACCGACGTGGACACATTCTGCGCATACCTGCGAGGAAAGGGATTTCATCCGGAGAGTCCGCGAGACGCCTCCTGGGGAGAACGCTACTTCCACATGCCTGATCCGGATGGCCACGAGTTGTCGTTTGCGCGCCCGCTCTAGCAGTCTTCCAGCAGCCGGATGAACTCATCGGGGGAGAGGAGAAGCTTGCGAAGGTATTCGTGCAACATGCGCTGGCGCATGTTTTGCCCGGGATGGGGTTCCCGGAAGGAAACAATCTGCGGACTACGGCTCGGGTTACAGAACGACCGTGCCGAACCCGCTTTCCCCTTTTGCGGCGTATAGCCGAGCTTCCGGAGAACGCCGAGGAAGCGCCTCCAAGGAACCTGAGGTGGCAGGGCAGGCATCGTTCAGAATCTAGACCCCCGTTCTAGGCAAAGCAAGTGCATCAGTGTTTGGCGAGTGCGTTTAAGGCACAGGCAGTATGGCGGTTTGGGTGGAGATGCATCACACGGGCCTCATAATTTGGAGCTGACGGGTCGAGGCCTCCCACATGAAACCGTTGCCGGAGAATGGGCCTGCGGCTTCGCAGTTACCTAGCCCGTCAGCACCCGAAATGCTAAGTCTGCTGCCTATGAGAAGAAATGGCCCGGCTGTGCCCCCTGGTGGCACGCGAGTGGAAGTGTCGCACGAGCGTACGATGGTAGCGCGAGGCGGAGGTGATTCGGGGTATTGTGGGGAAGACGGTGAGTGCGAGTGGCTCTTGTTAAGCCGATTTCTTCATCTGAGAATCGAACTCGATAATCTTCCCACGTTGTTCAGGGGAAGCCCATTTCACGCTTTTTCGGAAGTTGTTCGGTATTTAGAACTCGATTACTTTTGCCACAGTCATGGCCTGTTTACAACAACTATCCACTTGAAGCGGACTCTTCCCAGCAGCAACTGTGAGGCTACGGCTCTTGCCCAGGCTCACGCAGCAAGCTCAAGATGTGCAGTGCCCGAGTAATGAAGTCCCGCTCTCTTCCATCGTACCCTAGTGACTTTGATAAACTTCGCGATCGCTCGAGAATCGCGGCCTCGGCGTTTTCGATCCGCTGCAGCAACTTGCTCCGGTCACGTTCGAGGAGTGCGGCGCGGTAAAGCTTCTCCCAATCTTGGCATGGTGAATTATTCAGCGTTCTTGCTCCTTCGTGCCGTTGGCTCTTGGGTGATCGGCACAAACATGCAATGGAAACTCTTTGTCGCGCTGCAACTCGAAGTTGCGCATCATTTCATCGTACGATGTGCCGGTGGGCGCTCCAGAAGGTCTGAACCGCCAGCCACATTCGGAGCAACCAAAACCCCGAAAACGCTGTTGTTCAATCCACACTAGTTTGCGGCTCATGGCCGCCTTTGTCGCTGCGCCCCATTCGCCGCCCGACCCATGCCTGGTACCCGCATGCTGTCGAGGGACGAAACGCGGTTTGCCATAGAGCGATGTTTACATCTGCAAATTGGATGGTCTGTTGGGCATCCAACATACGCAGGAGATTTCTCTTCGTGAGAACCCGATTTCGAGCCTCGTTTGAATTAGGGGATTTGCTTGAGTGTTGGCCACGTTTGGTGCGTCTTCAAGCGGTCAGTATTGCTCATTGTCAGGGTCGTATCTAGCATAGTATTGATAGGTCTTCGAGAGGGGGTTCGCCATGCCCGACCAGACTTTCTGTCTCGCACGCCATGACGGGCGAGTTCATTCCCGGCCTAGCGAGCGGACGCATACCGCGGGGAAGCAAGTCAGCAACAAAATACTTCTATCGATCTCCGATAGCGACTACAGCTCACTTCGTCCTCATCTCGAATATGTCAGCTTGCCAAACCATCTAGTCCTCCACGAGGCAGATGGAAAGCTGGAATTTGCGTATTTTCCGAATCGAGGTTTGATTTCGCTGGTAGTCGTAATGAAAGATGGAAGAACGGCCGAAGCTGGCATACTTGGAAATGAGGGCTGTACAGGAACACTGGCGGCTGTTGGCCTGAGCAGGAGCCCGCTTCAAGCGGTGGTACAAATCACGGGGGACGGGTTTCGGGTCGAGGTCGGAGCTTTGCTAAACATTTTGGAATCCGCTCCACACCTGCAATTGATGTTGAGTCGCTATGCCGCAATTCGAGGTATGCAGGTTGCACAAACAGCCGCGTGCAATCGGTTGCACGATATTGAGCAGCGTCTTGCGCGGTGGTTGCTAATGACTCAGGACAGAGTGGATTCAGGGTCGCTGCCCATCACTCATGATTTTCTCGCAACGATGCTAGGGACAGATAGATCTACCGTGAGCTTGGCAGCGGGTGTCTTGCAGAGGAAGGAGATCATCGAGTACACCCGTGGCGCAGTGGAGATCGTGAACCGCAAGAAACTTGAAGACTCTGCCTGCGAGTGCTACGGGGTTATCCGGCAGTACGATGGCGACCTTGGCTTGAGATACGGAAGTGAAGACGCGCCCAGTGCTTAATTGCCGACTCGAAAACGTTGTTGTTGCCTGTTAGCGCCAACTGCCGTTCGCACCGCTCTAAGATTACCGATCTGTGACAGCTAATGCCCAACCTTTCAGCCGAATACGCGCTTCGAAAGAGTTGGGCACACATCTTGAGCATAATTTTGTGCGCTAGTGCCCGATTTGTTGCTCTATGAATTGCCGAATCGACTGCTGACTTTGCTCACCAATATAGTTGAATCGGATTCCGTGTCGCCGCTCGACAGCCCAAACCACAGCACCCGCTGCATCAACAAGTGCATGAGAAGTAGGTAGCCGAAATGTCAGTTGGACTGCATCCTTCCTCTTGAGGTTAGGTACTTCGACCTGCATCCCACCTTGGCTGATGTTCCGGCTTACTCCGCGCATCGTCCGTGAATCCACGATGCAAATCACGTTAGCCTTGATATGAACGCGCACGTGTTTTCGTCGATCCCGCAATGAGCCTCCGCCGTGCGGAGCAGATCTTGAATTCTTCGTTCTGCTTTTCTTTGAAGGAATATCCGAGTGTACCCTGAGTCGGGCTGTTCACTCGATTTACTTATAAGGCGCCTCGATAAAGCTTGAGGGCAAGGCTACGATTGAGATCGCAATCAGAATGGAAGGCCACAGTTCGGCTATGCCTGGTTACATCAATTATCCAGCTTTCGTCTCCGACCATCCGGCTTTTTAGACAAAAGGCCACTTGATCCAAATTGACCAGTTAACGTCACGGATTTCTGAAATCATGGGTGTGTGGCTAAGAGAAAAACACAAAAGCAATCGGCCAAAGCGACCCTTGCCGAAGTTATCAAGGAAATGGCGAAGCCGAGGGTGGCGAGGTCTGCCCGAGGTGGCTTATGACGCTGACTGTCGTGTCGGTGATCTTCGGAGTTTTCGCAATTGGTCTGATCGTCCTCCTGATCTACAAGAGCACACTCACGATGCACAGGGATGACCAGTTATTTCTGGATGACACGAGTTCGCACATGCACGCTGAGCAGACGGAACTGTTAGCCAAGGTCAACCGGCTTACCATCCCGGTGCGTGTGTTTAGCATCGGGTCTGGGGTATTTCTGCTGGTACTCGTGGCGATGTTGCTCTACCAGAAGCTCAACGCAGTACAGTAGCGTCGAAAGCGGGGGACTTGCGTCATCCGGCCAACATCCTCGCGCAGTGCAAGGTTGAGGCGGAAACTAGCTCGTGGTTGGCGAAATACCGCCATTACACCAACAACTCCAAAAGAGGGAGCTCTTTGCGCTTTTGTCCCGGTGACGGGGAGCCTTCGGGGGACCAGCACTTATGGGCGGGGCTGCCTAGTATCCATGCGTCCGCCTGTGGGAAAATATATGCATGTCAGAGAAACGAACAAAAGCCGACAAAGCACAGCGAGAGGCTGATCAACTCGAAAAGAAGTCGTCCCACCGTCCCCCACAGAATCAGGGGAAAAAAGCACGTGAGGATTTCAGCCAAGCCGCTGCTCGGATCGTGGAAGAAGCTAGCGCGCAAAAGTGAACTCCATCTACGCCGATCTGTTGAACAGCTTGGCGTCTCGGGGGATTACCTTTCGCGGGCGGGACTGCCCAACAAGTAATTCTCAATGAGTGTAACGGGCCGTTTGCGATAGTTATCTCTAACAGCCCGTGGTGCAAGTTCGGATTCGTGACCAGAAAGTGTTGAGGTATCCACAGGCTTGGTTTGTAGAATCGGCGCATGGCGATGGGGACGCGCAAGCAGCGGGAGAAGCAAGAAGATTTGTGGATCGCGCACACGGAGTTGGCATCAGCTCCGGGGCATCCGTTCTATCAGCGTTTGAATGAGTTGCTGGAGGCCGAGGGCTTCGACGAGTTTGTCGAGGGCCGGTGCGCGAAGTTTTATGCCGAGAAGAACGGGCGTCCGTCGCTGACGCCGGGGATTTACTTTCGGGCGCTGCTGATCGGGTATTTCGAGGGCATCGGAGCGGAGCGCGGGATTGCCTGGCGGTTGGCGGACTCGCTGGCCCTGCGGCGTTTTGTGGGCATCGCGCTGGACGAGTACACGCCGGATCACTCGACGATTTCGCGCACGCGGCGGCTGATTGATCTGGACACGCATCGCGAAGTATTCGGCTGGGTGTTGGGCGTGCTGGCCGATCGTGGGTTACTGAAAGGCCAGCGGATCGCGATTGATGCGACGACGCTGGAGGCGAACGCGGCGATGCGCTCGATCGTGCGGCGGGACACGGGCGAGAGTTACGAGGAGTTTCTGCGGGGGCTGGCGAAGGCCTCGGGCATCGCGACCCCGACGCGGGAAGACTTGGCGCGGTTGGATCGCAAGCGCAAGAAGCGGACGTCGAATAAGGAGTGGAAGAGCCCAGCGGATGGCGATGCGCGGATCGCGAAGATGAAGGATGGGCGCACGCATCTGGCGCACAAAGCCGAGCACGCCGTCGATCTGGACACGGGCGCGGTGTTGGCGGTCACGCTGCAAGGCGCCGATCAGGGCGACCCGGCCACGCTGGATGAGACGCTGTGCGAAGCCGGGATGGCGGTGGCGGAGCAGGTCGGGCGCGAGGCGGAGTTGCGGCCCCACGAAGCGCCGAAGGTGAACGTGGCCGGCATCGAAGAGACAGTGACCGACAAGGGTTATCACAGCGGCGCGGTGGTGAGGCGGATGAAGGCGTATGGCGTGCGCAGTTACATCCCAGAGAAGAAACAGAAGGGACGGCGGAACTGGGCGGGCAAACAGGCCGAGCAGCAAGCGGTGTATGCCAACCGGCGGCGGGTGCGGGGTGAGTATGGCAAGAGTTTACTGCGGCGGCGCGGCGAGTTAGTGGAGCGCAGCTTCGCGCACTGCTACGAGACGGGCGCGATGCGGCGCTGCCATCTGCGCGGACAGGAAAACATTTGGAAGCGGCAACTGATCCACGTGGGCGCGTTCAATCTAAGCCTGATCCTGCGCCAACTGCTGGGCGCGGGCACGCCGCGGGAGTGGAAGA
Organism: uncultured Acidobacteriota bacterium; assembly: GCA_963837015.1. GTDB lineage: Bacteria > Acidobacteriota > Terriglobia > Terriglobales > Acidobacteriaceae > JABDBE01. The sequence goes on from CAWIMI010000043.1 coordinate 196,096, forward strand.
ACCGCTTCGGCAGCCTTGTTTTGACCCTGTACTTACTCTTCCCGTGTCGGATAAATAAGGCGCGGTTTTGCAGAAGCCGAATCTCCGCGTCCGTTGCCAAGTGCTTCGTGAGATCGCGTAGCCGACTACGTCGCCCGACTCGCAGGAAATCCGCTACTTGCACCCCGGGCTGCTAGGGAGCCTCAGCGGTTCCCCGCCCTGACAGTGTTGGCCCCCACCCGACGGAGCAACTCCAAAACCTTGAATCGCTTATGCAGCGGGCTATTGCTTGTCGTACACCGTCGTGCTTTTGAACTTTTTGCCTTGCGCATTGGTTCCGCGCGCGGTCACCGTGCGGCTCTTGCCGTCGTCGGATGCGACAATCCTACCGGTCGTCGTAACCTTTGTGCCGTTTTTCACCGCGAAATCTAACTCGTGAATGCCCTTTCGTGTGTAGGAGCGCGAGTCTGAAGTGGGATCGCCCTTGACGGGATAGTCTTTGCCATCGAACTGGCCCGTCCACTCGTTATGCGTTGGATTGCCCGCGCCGTCGGTGCCATCTATCGTGACCTTCACATTGATGCCTTCGGCCTCGTAGACGACCGTGTTGTTCTTCGGCATCCCAGCCGCAAATGTAGACTTGGCCTCATTCAGTTTCCAGGTGCCCATAAAAGGGCTCTGGGCGAAGCACACTGTCACTCCGATAAAACACAGGGCCAGAGTCAGCACGATTGTTCTTATTTTCATGTCTCCTCCTGATTGAGAAGCAGATTCTGTCTGGTCGAAGGGTTACATCGACAACATTGTGGCACATTCCGCCACTAGTGCGAAGAAATAAAGACCACCTAGTCGGGCTGGTGCTTCCCGAGTTCGGTTGGCCGAGAACTGCAAAGTGTTCCTGGCCCCACCAGGCGGATGGTTGTCGCAAAATCTCGATTGCGCTCATTGACGTTTGAAGGGGGAGCACTATGGCCGCTCGGCACTACCTTTAGCAGGCAGGCCGCAATTGCATCCTTCACTCCCCAGAAACCCTGGAACACCTCTCTGGAAGTATTTGCCTACTATAATCTTGGTCGAGTTCACGATTACGCTTTAGCTACTGCAACTTGAACGCGCCCGCGAGAATCTGACGGTGCTCGAAGCATGATTTGGCGTTATCTCATTGAAGTTCCGTGGATCGTCTTTGTCGCATACTGGGCCGCAGGTGCACTAAAGACGCGCAGGACAGTCAGCCAGGAATCCTTTGGCTCACGCTACGGCATCCTTTTTCTGGAGGTTCTTGGCTTTGTTCTGCTCTTCAGCGACGCAGCGGGGATCGGTATTCTTGGCCATCGCGTGGTCCATCGGACGTATGCTCTGGCCGTTGCGGGCGTCGCACTCACCTGGATCGGCATTGCTATCGCTCTGTGGGCCCGCTGGCACCTGGGACAGTATTGGAGCGCACGAGTCACTCTCAAAGAGGACCACAAGATTATCCGTACTGGGCCCTATGCTTATTTTAGGCACCCCATTTATTCCGGAATCGATCTAGCCGCGGTCGGCGGAGCTTTGGCGATTGATCAGTGGCGATGCCTCTTGGGGGTTGGCTTGATCATTCTGGGCTATTGGATCAAAGCGAGGAAAGAAGAATCAATGCTAGCCGCGCAATTTGGGGAAGCCTTCGAGGAGCATCGCCGGCACACGGGCTTCCTGATTCCAAGGTTGTGGTAGCACGCTATCGGCACCGGACTCGGATAGCTGTTGTAACATCCCGTGGCTGTTGAAAAAGTCCTTCTTTTGAAAAAACTGTACCCGCGGAGGGATAGAAAATGTCCACCAAAATCGAGAACGTCGTTTATAGGGCATCCTAGCGCGATGAAATTTCTGCGGATTTCTCGCGAGCGAGTTTTTCAACAGCCACTCCCGATAGCACTCAAATCCCCTCAATGAGCGCAAACGCCGTTCTCAGAAGCTACCGTGCGTCCCTAGCGGAGTGCGAAGAAAAGCCGCCCTGAAGGCGGTTTCGTGCTCTTAAGTTCCACGAGTTGAAGTTTCACTGTGTCACGGTGAAATCTGTGGCACTCACAGCGGTCCCTCCCGGGGTGGTGATCGCAATCTTCCCGGTTACTGCCCCCGTCGGAACAGTTGCCGTCACCTGCGTGTCGGAGTCCACGGTGAAACTAGTGGCCTTCACCCCACCGAAAGTCACTTTCTTCGCGCCGGTGAAGCTGGTTCCGGTAATCATGACGGGCGTTCCCACCGGGCCGCTCGGGGGACTAAAAGATTGAATAAAGGGCGTGACCCGGAAAATCTTGTTGCTGGTCAGCGTTCCGTCAGGTGTTTTTACGGTTACAGATCCCGTGGTCGCGCCGGCAGGAACCACCGCGGTCAGATAAGTTTCGGAAACGACTGCGAAGGTTGCGGGGACTCCATGGAACAAGACTTTTGTGGTCCCGGTGAATCCTTGGCCCAGAATTTCGATGGTCTTCCCGACCTTGCCCGAGAAATCGGGACCCACGAAACTGACGAACGGGCCTAACCCCATGTTTAGGCTATAAAGAACGCCGCAAAAACACAGCTTCCCGCTGCCGCCTCCGTAAGTGTCTCCGAAGAGGGTTCCATTGGTGTGCTGGAAAAGGGAAACTTGTGGATTCGCTCCTGGAAATTTGCCAGTGGTGTTGGTGAACAAAACAAGGTCGGAGTAGGTACCGGTCGATGTGATCTGAAACAGGACGCCGTAGCTAGTGCCGGGGTTCGTGGTGGTGACGCCGTAGAGCTTCCCGTCGGTTGCCTGCGCCAGGCCGGCGAAAGGTGCAAACCCATTCCCGTCGCTAGCGAAACTACGAAGATCGGTGACAGTTCCGGCTGGGGTCATCTTGTAAACCACGCCATCGCTGCTCGATCCTCCCTCTCTGGTGGTCCCATAGAAATTTCCGTCGGTGGCTTGAATGATCGCGCCCATAGGGTTTTGCCCATCCGTGCCGTCAAAGCTGTGGAGCACAGTGAATTTGCCGTGCGGCGTGATCTTGAACACCCCACCGTCAACGTTGCACCGCTGCCGCCCAGGAATGTGCCGTAAAAGTTGCTGTCGGTACCCAGGATCAGCGCCGCGGGATACCGGACCATACCGCCAAAGGTGTAGAGGACGGTCATTTTGCCCGAGGGCGTCATCTTGTACACCGTACCAAAGACCGCATTTCCACCGTCACTGACGGTGCCATAGAAGTTCCCGTCGATGCCCTGGATCGGGGGAGTATCGGCTGGTGCGCCTTCAGTGTTGCCGTTGAAGTTGTGCAGCACCTTGAAGGATCCGTCGGTGGTGATCTTGAACACTGTGCCATACCCCACAGAGCCACCGGCAGAGGTGGTACCGTACAAGCTGCCGTCGGTGCCTAGCGTCAGGCCGCTCTTAGGAAAGGCACCGTCTTTTTTGTTCTGGAAGGAATACAACACTGTCATCTTCCCCGCCGGAGAAAGTTGGAAGACCGTACCGAAACCATTCCCACCGGTTTGCGAAGTGCTATACAGGTTGCCATCGCGGCCCTGGGCGAAAAGGCCCAGCCAACCCGGGTCCGTCGGGTCGTCGCTCATGCTTCCAAGGTTGTAAAGGTCCGTATAGGTTTGGGCATGTGCCGTAGCGCTTGCCCCGACGCCCAGCAGGAGCATCGCGCCTGCAAACAGAGCGCAGATTCGATTTCTCGTCATTGGTATCCCTCCTCAGGGCGAAGCTCAGACACGCACAAATGAGATTCTCGACAGATAGGAAGCCTGCTCGGCTTTGCGAACAGCATCGGGGGGATGATGCGAGCGAACATCCCATTCTCCTCCCGACGAAACTGGCGGTCAAGACAAAAGACTCTGCCCCCGAGGCTAGTCTCTCGGTAACCCCTTCCTCTACGCATTGCGTAAACAAGCCGGAGAAACCGTCATCCCCCTCAAAATAAGTCGCAGTCTCAAGTTTGTGTTGGCGGGAGCTGAGGCTTTGTTAGGGGCCTTTAGGCAGATTGTTGTCGGAACATCGCGTCTCTGACAATGTCGGCCCGTGTCAAGCACTTTTCGAGCACACTACTGCATGCACTCAAAGAAGAGCGCCATTTCGCTCTCCTAGATGGTGTTGCCTTTCCAACCGTAGGCTCGCTCGTAATCCTTTTTCAGGTCAGGAACTCAGTCCGACCCATGCATCTCTTCGGTCACACCCGCGATCATGATTACTACTTCGAACTCTCCCGCAAAAGGAGAGCGGGATACCCAATCAATTACTCGGTGATCGACTGCACACCATCGCGATGTCCGGGTTGTCCCGCGTGCGAACCGAACTTTTTCCACTGCTCGTAATTCCATCCCTTGCGCCACATCCAATACATGCGAACCGCCAGCTTCCGGGCCATGGCGACCTTCGCGATTTTCCTTCCGCGCCGCATGGCCAGGTGGAAATACTTGCTGCGCCATTCCGGGTCGCTGCGTACCGTAACTTGCGCCGCTTCCACCAGCAAGAAGCGCAACAGAGAGTTGCCTTGTTTGGTGATGTGTCCCAGCCGACGCCGCTGTCCGCTGGAGTCCTCCAACGGCACCAGTCCCAGATAGCTCGCAATCTGCTTGCCACACTGAAACCGTTCGGCGCGGCCGATGATCAACACGAACGCCAACCCGGTCAAGGCACCGACTCCGGGATGCGTCATCAGTCGCTGCGCCTCGGGACACTTCCCCACCTCCTGCTCGATCGCCTGGCTCAACTCCGCGATGGTCGGGTTCAGTCGATCCATCAGCTCCAGCAGATCGCGCCGTCGCCGGCTGGCCCACGGTGCCAGGCGAAACGCTTCCAGTTGCTGCCGCCCGTGCTCCCGCCACAATCGCTTCTTGCAGCGCAGGCCTTCGTTCAGCGCCACCGCTTGCAACTGGTTCATGATCCGGGTGCGCGCCTGCACCATGCGATGCCGATGCCACAGCAGTTGCCGCAGATCCCGGTTCTCCCAGCTGGGCACCCAGATCTTTGGGAAGCGATCTTCCAGCATCAACCGCAGAATCAACTGCGCATCCTGGCGATCCGTCTTCTGCTTGCGTACTCGCTTCGTCCGGATCTCCGCTGCGTCTCCGATCCACAGCTCGAAGTGCAACTCCGAGAGCAACCGTTCAAACCAGCGCGCCTGTCCACTGGCTTCCATCCCCACGCGCACCTGCATTCCCTGGGCCGCGAGATCGCGATAAAACTTTTCCGCTTCTTCGCGGTGTTGCAGTCGCCGTTCCTGAAACTCCCCCGTGTCGGTATCCACAAACGCAATTTGTTGAAAGCCCGGGTGGTAATCGCATCCTATAATGATCATGTTCGGCTCCTTTCTCCGAGCCTTTTGGTTGGTTTTGCACCACCAAAGTTTACTCGGGCGTGGGAGCCGACATTGTCATGGAATCAATTACGCTCATTGAGAAATTGGCCGGTCCGAGGGCTGCTGCACCATTTCCGGCGAACTTTCGATGCTTGATCAGCAGCCTCTTGAATGGCCCTTGGCGTAGAATAGTTGCGGTGGTTCCTTTCCCGCAATGTTAACCGAGGGCGTGTGGGCCGAAGTCTTGGTCGGCAAAGAACATCTGCGGCTCTTCTCCGAGAAGAATGCCCAGGGTACGCAGGCCTCCGTCTACAACGTCAACACGAAGAGCTGGATTGCCCCGTCGGAAGCCGTTGAAGATATCGAACAGGGCAAGGACAAAACAAAAGAGTACGCCAGGGTATACCTGAAGCATGTCGCGGATTCGGAGTTACCGCCGTTGGAGTGGAAGGCGTCCCGCTCGCTCTAAACACTGCTACGTAATCTGCCTCATAAGAACCCGCGAACAACCGGAGCAGTCCTGTGGGACGATCTCATGGGCCGATTACTCGTTGGCCCGGATCAGCGTCGAAAATCATCCAGCGTAGGACGTCGCGAAAACAGAATCCCGCGCGGGCCCTGCGTTCCTCTCCTCCTTAAGAATCCGCCCCTGCAGGTCCTTCCCCGCCACGTGATGAATCTTGCCGTTCACTGCGACCTCAAATACCGTGCTGGTGGTCGGCCGGGGTATGCCGTTGCGCGGATCGGCCTTGGCGTGCGTCACTAAAATATGCGCCGCATCGAACGTGCTAGGGGGCCAATACGTCAAAGGCCATAGGCTATAAGCGTCAGTCCCACTCCGTCTGCTCTCTCGGAAATTCCTTCGCACACTCTTCATGGCATAGACGTTCTAATCGAGTCTTCCCTTCGGCGGAGACCCAAACCAGATCATCATGATCACGAGTGTCGTTCCACGCCAGGGCGCGAATGCCCCTTCGTAGTTGCTCGTCGCGAGAAAGCAGCTTGCTGTGCTTTAGGAAGATGAGGCCGTAACCGTACTTACCCCACTTACCCTTTCACATCGGGTGATCCCGGTAGTAGTTCAAGAAGTCCTTGTTGACTGTGACGATCGAGCACTTCTTCTTGACGACTGCGTCTATCGCTCGTGGGTCAGCCTTGCCTAAGATGCCGAAATGCTTCGCCGTGAAAACGTGATCCTTCGGCGCGAATACGTGCCCAAGATCGCTATTGCACTCGTCTAAGAAGATTCGCTTGCGTGCCACGGCCCACCTACGGCCTACGCCAATGGTCGCGTGATCCTCTGTTCGTGTTGCGAACTCGCTCCACTTCAATGGTAGCGTCAGGATCAATCTCGCGTGCTCTATCAATCGCGTCCGCTTGCGTGTCCTCGAGACCCCTAGCCCTGTCAGAGTCGGGTCTGCGAATCGCGTAGTCGCCTTCCTTCTCTCGTCGTTCAATGAATAGTTTGCCGCTCATAGTGGCACTCCTTCCTAATCTCTCATCTTACAAGAGACATGCCCCGAACACAGACTGACGCAATCTCACAAGCGTCTTGACACAAATTGCCAACGCAGACGATTTACTTCACCAGTAACTTTGGTACTTGTACTGCCTGAGCGTTAATCCGCCATAACCCTGCCACTTCAGCTCACCCGAGGGCCGTACTATCGAGGCGAAAATTGTCGAAGAGCTGGCATCGCCGATGCATGGTTCTTTTTTTTCAAGACTTGCCAGTGCTTGCACATCGGCCGATAGCGATGATGACGTCGTGGCTGGTACATCATGGGCTTTACTCTGCAGATGCCGGTGCACGTGACTCCGTATCGTCTTGAGCGAGTATCCCGGAGGTTCGTCCTAATGTGGGGTCACAGCAGAATGGCGCGGGTCCAATGACGAGTTCTGATTGTAGTAGTCGTTATATGAGCGCCGTTAAAAATCGATCACGAGTCAGTCTGGTGTTTACTAACTGAGTTTACCCAGCCAGAACGTCTGCGGAAATAAGCATTGTCGGTCGGGGTTTGCACGCACGGATGCGCTCCAAATTTGCGGTTGGATTCCCTGTCTTCAGGTTGTGTCGGGACGAAGACCAACTCAACCATACCTGTACCGAGGACCGGGCCTGGTGAGAAACCGGGGATAGTAACGTTCGGTTACACAAGACACGGCGGTAGTCGAATGACAAGTTCTGATTGTAGTGACTGTACTAGTCAGACTGCTTAAAAACCTCGATTTCAACGCCAGTGCGAAGATGACTCGGTTATCAAGCTTAGTCGTGATGGCCTGCTACCGCCGCATCCTCTGCCACATAATCGAACTGCGTCGGTGACGTGTCAGCCGGCGGATTCTCCCGCTCCCAACGTATCGTCTGTCGGATCGCATCCTCAATCGCTACCGGCTCCTCGTACCCAAGCTCGCGGCGAACACGCACCGAACTCGCTGTCCAGTGTTGCGCAACGTTGCCGAATTTTAGCAAGTGACGTGGCGTGCGCTCCGCTGGCAGGACGACAAACTGTCCTTTCCACTGCATCTCGCCGGCGATTTTTCGCGCCCATTCCAGTTCGCTGAACGGTGGTTCCTCGCACACATTATAGATACGTCGCTCGGCGTGATCATCTGTGGTAGCTAGCGCAATGGCAGCCGCTACGTTCTCCACATAGCCTCGCGGCGAGCGCCAGGCGGCCAGCGCCTCGGAAAAAATGATGTGGTCCCGTCCGTCGGCGATGCGCTTCACCACGGGATAAAAACGATGCAGCCGATCGCCGGGTCCATATATCATGGGCAGCCGGAGCACCGTGCCGGGAAGTTCAGGGTCGTTCATGACGGTGCGCTCCCCCGGGATTTTGTCGTAATCGTCCGTCACCCAAGGGAAAATCTTGCGCAGGAGCTGCACGCTCTCTGCTGGGTAAGGATGCAGGTTGCGCCGCAGCTCCGACTCTTCTGTAAGCGGTACCTCCTGCAAGGGGCCACTTTCCGTGCCGTGAAAAACGCCTATCGCGCGGTACACGTCTATGCTGCTCAACATGACCACGCGTCGAGCCACCCCACGGAAGATGTTCATCAGCTCTTTCGCCTGCGGACCCGAGCTCATGACTAGGTCGATCACGACATCGGGAGCGAAGCGCCGCAGTTCCTGAGCGCTAGCGTTGAGTTGATGACGGTCGCCCCGAATCTCGTCCACGCCAGAGGGTGCGCCAGACGTGCCGCGGTGAAACATCCCCAGCGTGTGCCCTTGTTGCTTTAATGCGGCCACAGCGAACTGCCCGATGAATCCATTCCCGCCGATTAGAAGAATGCGCATAGGACAGTCAAATGATCACAAGAAAACGCTCCCTGTACCAGAACATTCTCCTTGTTTCTACAACCAGAGCTGGTAAGAAGAAGACATGCGTGGACAAGACGAGCGGCAGTTGGGAGTTTTCAGCTACATAAGCCCTGAACGCAGGTGGGGTATGGGGGTGATTTCTTTACGGGCTTTTCGTGTTCAGGCCCTTCGTCTGTTCGTTTTGCACATTCGTCAAATGGGTGGGAATTACTATGTCTATTGGTTTACTAGTCATCCGTAGGCGGGGCGCGGTTCAACGTACTCGAAACGGATGGGAGTTACGAGCCTTCCACCTTTGCCGAGGCTGGGTGCCATACCCGACCTTCCCAATGGCCGGGCGGGTCGTCGAGGGCATCGTCAGGGTCATCGTCGGGTTGCGCGTCCAGGTGCTCTCGTAGTCCCGTGGACCAGATTTCAAAGATCTGAGTAGCGCGATTCTTGGCCGTGAGGCTCACCTCCAGTTCCCTGCACTTCCATCGCTGCAACAATTCATCGGGCGTGCCTAGAGATTCAGGGAAGATGGGCAAGGGTTCGCTTGGCCGATGGTCGTCCACATATTTAAGCAGTTCGGTGCGTTCCTGCTCGGATAGGTTGCGCTTGGACCCCCAGATGCAAACGATAACCCTAAAAAAAGCCAAAGAACGCTTCCACTGCTCTGTGGGTACGCATTCAGGGCCGCTGTCCTCGGCGCGGACTTTCCCCAATCCTTTGGGCGGTTCTTCATACGGTTTGATCTGGCCACCGGCTACATCTTCAAGCGGGGACAGCACGCCGTCGTCATCAACAAACGCTGTCTCACTGACCTCGTCTCGCGGTTGCGGGTCTTGAGGTAGGCCGTAAGTGTCCCACAAATACTGGTTCCACTTCTCGGGACACTCACCAAGGGCAAGTAATATGGGGTCTAACTTGCGCGGCCTCCCACGTTTTTTTGACGGTATTCCCATTAAATAAATCATATCAAAAGACACGTTTCCTGTCTCGGGTATTTTTCGGCGTCTTTCCCAATCTTTTCAATGGGCTGCGGACCCTGTACCGATAGTAGAGGAGAATCTAATGACGGTACGAAACTCAGATCCTAACACTGAACTTGCATCCAGGCTCCGCGCACGGATCCTCGCCTTGGCCCGAGCAGCGGGACAACGTGGCATCACGATCGGCGAAGCCGAGCAACAAATTCCCGAGCACAAAAACGCTTCGGTCAGTCCGCGCTTTGCCGAGTTGGTAGCCCGTGGTGAGTTGATACGGCTGCTGGTCGGCTACGGCAAACCCACAAAGAGATTTCCTGGTGGAGTTCCGCGTTACCTAGCTCGGCTCGACACGGAGACGAAACGCTGCGTCATCATCCACTTTGCGCCCGGGTTCGAACCATTGGCGCCGAAAGAAGACGGAGCCAAAGCAGCATGAGCGGAGAACTCAATTTCGCTGGTGGTGGCGTCCACGAGATCGCTGCCCTACGGCCTAATGGATCTTTGGTCGCGGGATGCTTCGACCGGGCGGACGCTGCTGACGGTGCCATAGCCGCCCTGGGGGACCGTTACACGTCGGTGTGGTCCACCGGCAACCGAGTGGCTACGCTCCCTATTGGCCGGGCGTTGAATCCGTCACGGTTGACGGGCGGACCTCGCTGCAAGAACGGACACATGGAGCAACGCTACATCTCGCTGCTGCATGACTATGATCCGCCGCGGTCCAAGGGCGTGATGAGCACGCAGGGAGAGTTGCAAGCGGCGATAGATCAAGCGATGGCTGATCGCGAGTGGCTGCATTCAACGCTTGGTTGGCCGCGGTCGCCAATCGGCATCTCGGGCAGCGGTGTGCAAGTGCGCCCTCGCACGGACTTGGAAGCGACGCCGGAGAACATCAGGCTGGTGGCACGAGTCCTCACCGCACTGAAGCAGCGGTCTTCCTTCATTGACGTGGGGCGCTATGCGCTCAATCAACTCTGCCGATACTTCGGGACGATGAATCGTAAGGGAGGGAATGATCCTGAGCGACCTTGGCGGATGGCCACGGTGTTGGATCCGGGAGAACAGACCTCGGTGACGAGGGAACAACTCATTTCTCTCTGTGATGCTATCGGCGTGCCCGAGGTCAAGAGCGCAGGAGATGGCGTTGCGCGTCCCGAGGCGCAAGAAAAGTTCGTCCGCAGGTTCGAGGCATTCTGCGACAAGGTGGGTGCAGAGATCACCGAGGTACGAACACAGTCGAACGGGAAGATCCTGATCCTGACCTCGCCATGTCTTCTCCATGATGACCATGACGGTGGCGTAGGCATCACTGCAGACGGGGTTCGGTGTGTGCAGTGTTTTCACAATCGTTGCGCCTTAGGTTGGTCGCAATGGTCACGAGCGGTAGAACGAAAATTCGGGCGGCCAATGCGGCTGAATGGAGAGATTCTGTGGAAGAAATGAACGAAGACGTAATTGAAGTTCTCGAAGAAGACGAAGCAGTCCCGGAGCCGAGTGATGTCCTGACCGGATCAATGGGCCGCTTCCCCGACACCTGCACCGAGGCCGGGGTCGCCGAATTCTTCGTGAGGCTGCACGGGGAGGACTTCCTCGGGGTGCATGACGACGGGGGCAAGGACAAGATGCACCTCGCTGCATGGGTTGGCACCCGTTGGACACGCAATGACAAACAATACCGGCTGCTCGACGGTGCCATCGGAAGAGTGTGTCGCCGACTGCACTTGGAGATGCCAGCGCCCGGGCCCGAAGACGAAAAAAAGAAGGACTACCGCCTCCGTTTCCTCGAATGGAGATTTCAACTCGGGGTACGCAACTTAGTCCTCGGTCTTATTTTCGCCGCGGGCAAATCAGTGTCGGGTGAAAAGTTCGACTCCAATCCTCTACTTCGTGGGTTGCCGAGGGGTATGGTCGCTGACTTGGCGTCGGGGACAGTTCGAGCAATGCGACGCTCGGACTATGTCTCCCGGTGCCTGAAGGTGACGCCGGACTTCAGCATGGACACGCCGATATGGAATGAGTTTCGACTCTCCATTATGAGCGGTGAGCGGGATCGCGCCGACTTCTTGGAGCGTGGCTTGGGCTACTCCATGTCGAGCGTGGTGCGGGAACACGTGTGGTTCATTCTCGGTTCACGTGCGAACTCCAACCTGAGACAACGAGGCAGAAACGGCAAGGGCACATTGATCTCGGTGTTCAGTTCAGTCATGGGAGAGTTTGCAGAACCGCTCAACTTCGATCAAGTCATGCTGAGCAAAAACACGAACTCGGACCTGCGGAGAACGTACGGGCAGATCGAGGGCAAAACGTTTGTGTCCATCGGGGAAGCCAGCGAGGACGAAGGCAAGCAGTTCAACACCTCCATGATCAAGACGCTCACTGGGGGCGACATGGTCTCGGGCGCGGTGGTTTACGAAGTGCAAAAAAAGAAGAAGCCGACGTGGCACATATGGTCGGACATGAACTTCACGCCGACGCTGGAGAAAACTGGCGCGATGAAATCCCGGGTTATCTTCATAGAATTCCGAGAGCGGTACACCGACGAGAACGGACGTGTAAATCCGCTTCTCCGTGAACAGCTAAGCGCAGAGTTGCCAGGGATCCTCGCGCGTCTCATTAGAGCCGCGGCCGACTGGCATCAGAACGGGCTGCAAGTTCCCGATTCGGTGAAGGCCGCGACGGACCGCCTCTTTCAGGAAACCGATTACGCCCAGCGTTTCGCCGACGAGTGTCTGGTGAAGCGGGACGACGGGTTTATCTCAGATAAGGAGCTGGCGGAAGGATTGAAGGCGTTCGTGAGCCAGGTCGGGGAACCGGGGGCGTCCGTCAAGTCCCGCGACCTAGCCGCCATCCTGCAAGCGACGGGGGCAAAACATACTCAACGCGGGCCGCGAGGCTTACTAGCTTGGGGTTGGGCGGGCGTAAGTTGGCCCGAGCACAGTCAGAAAGCTTAACCCGTTCACAGGTTCACATACTTTTCCTGAAAGTTTTTATAGAGAAAAAAAGAAGGTAGTTAGTAATAGAAAAACTCTTGGGAAAACGTTGTGAACTTGTGAACGGATTCGGGGAAAAGGAGGCCTGAATGGCTGAATTAACGTGGCGGGGAGCAATCCGCGAGGAAGAGTATTGCGACATCTGCGGGGTCTTAGCTGGCAACGCTTTCCGGGTCAGTCCAGCCGGCAACGACGATCCCGCTAGCAATGACGAGGAAGTGCCCCATGCGTGCCGGGAGTGTCTGCTTGACCCGGATAACGGTATCGCAGTTGAAGATGAACGTGGGGATGTAGTTGACGCGGAGGCCCGTGCCCAGCAGGTAGATGACATACTCGCCCGCTGCTACGGGATGCTTGAAGACCATGTTAGCGGAGTGCTTAGTGAGTTGGCCGATGTCGATACAGACTTCAATTTCGGCAGCATGCTGGATCAATGGCAACGGCGCCGATACTTAACCCCAAAACAGATGACCCTGGTGCAATGGCGACTGAAGATACACGGCATCGACCACAAGCCGTCAGAGTTCCGGGTTTCTACTCGCCGTCAGAAGGAGGTGGATGCCGTGTTGGAGATGGACGAGTGGAAGCGGGAAAGACTGCTTCCGTACTTGAGCGAGCAGCAAAAAACGAAGTTAGGAATATAAGCCACGCTCCGGCTAGGGGCGAGAATGAGGTAGCAGTTATGCAGTTGAAGAAGGGTGAATCGAAGTTCGAGCAGGCCACGGCGGGAAAGCATCCCGCGGTGATTGCGAAGTTTGAGGACATCGGTATTCAGGACACGAAGTTCGGCGATCGATCGCAGTGCCGGATCGTTTACGTTCTGGCGGAATGTGGCTCCAGCGGTAGGCAGAAGCGGATTTCGCAAACGCTGACCGCATCCCTGCATGAGAAGTCGAAGCTAACGGCCGTGCTGACACAGATTCTAGGTAACGTGCCCGACGAGTTTGACTCCGAGGTGCTCATCGGCAAGCAAGTGGTCCTGAACTTAGGAACGGTCACCAAGGACGGCAAGCTGCGCATTCGGCTCTATGGCGTCGAGGCCGCACCCGACGGACAAAGCGTCCAGATTCCCAACGGCAAATAGTTGGAACTGGTCGGGGTGGAAGCATAGCGCGGCAATGAAAACTACTTTTGCGAAAGGGAATGAGTATGGGCGGACGAAGACCGAACACCACACAATTGAATAAACTGCGGGGCACGAAAGACCCCGCCAACGAAAACCAGCCGACCGCACAGGAAGGCCTACCCGATAAGCCAGAAGGCTTGTCACCGACGGCGTCGAGCGAATGGGATCAGATCGTGGCTGAGCTAACCGATCTGGGCATCATCTCCGAAGCGGACCGCGCTGTGATTGAGATGGCTGCCCGGTACGCCGGCCACTATCACGATGCCGATGCCGATGTGCAGAAGCATGGTCTCACGGTGGTCACAAAGCAAGGCATGAAAGCCAACCCGTCCATCCGTGCGAGGGATGATGCGGCCCGAATCCGAAAGACGTACCTGGACGCACTCGGTCTGACACCGGCTTCCCGCTCCAAGGTCAGCGTGGTAACTGACCCCGACGATTGGGATGAACTGGATGAAATATTGCATGACCGTCCAGGAAAAATGCCGCGGAACTAATTGGAGGGTGGAACAGGCAGTGAGATTGCAGACGGCATGCGGCTAAATGGAGCGGCCGCACATTCAGGCAGGGGCGCCAAACGGTGCCCCTCCTGCGCCGGCTGCAATCGCAAGGCTTCGGCCGTCGCAGACCACATTAACAACAACACGGGAAGTTAGACCGACTGAACCGACGCAACACTGAGCACGCCATTGTCGCGTAGTGGGATTTTTTTGCTGATGTTAATTGCAGATCAAATCGAGAAGATCGGCCGAGCTTTGACCGCTGAGGAGTTATCGAAGCTCCTCTCTGTGTCGAAGGCTTTCCACAACTGTTGGTACCTGCACCAGTTCCTCAAATAGAGAGCGATAGTGAATCATCGCCGTTCTCAACTTGTTGTACACGCTACGCGGTGACTGGTTCTTCACATCCCGGAGGAACGCTGAAAACTTCAGCATGTCACGTCGCTCAATGTCGTGAACGTACAGCTTCGGGCAGGATTCAGAGAAGTAATTCAGGGCGGTCGTGTATGCGGCTAATGTCTTCGGCTTTTTGGTAAGTTTCGTTTCGTCTAGGAACTCAGCGACAGCAGCCGCGACCGACCTGTGCCCGTTATCACCATTGTCAGGAACAACGGCGACGCCGTTATTCAGAGCGTTAAGCTCAGCTTCCTTCCGTTGGCGACGCGAACTGGCGTCGGCTGCGTCTTTCCCGACCGATAGCCGCACGCGCTTGCCGCGCTCACGCCATTCGAGGTAATACGCACCTTCAGGGTGTCGTTCCTGCTGGCCCTTCACAATGACCAGATCGGGCTTGACGCGGCCATTCGCAGCCAGGACCACAGGGCAGTAGCGTAGCCCCTTGCTGGTTTGGACTCGCTTGGTGAGGTTTACTTCCTTGCTCTGGGTGTTCGCCACGGATGATACCCCCGATTCAACTCGGAATCAGTGTAGGTATCACCAGCTTGCAAGTGCTAGATAACTAAAGTAATGGCGGAGAGGGGGGGATTCGAACCCCCGGTACAGGTGTTAGCCCGTACAACGGTTTAGCAAACCGCCGCCTTCAGCCACTCGGCCACCTCTCCGGCTGAAAACAAACAAGTTACCAAAGATACTTAGAACATCTTAGAACAATCCGCTATAATCGACTCATGAATCGGGGGATTCGATGAGTCATCAAAGCGGTTCGATCTACAAGTACAGCGGCACATGGTACTTGAAGTATCGCACATTTGAAGGCGACAGTTCCAGCGCCAAGCGAGTCCACAAAACTGTCACGTTGTGCGCCATCAACGGGGAGCGACATCACGAGCAATGCAACAGCCGGGGTGAGCACCGCAGCAAGAAATCCATCCTGCCATTGCGCGATCTGCTAATGAAATCCATCAACGACGGCGCGGGTAAACCTGCCGACCCGAAGGCCGCGATGCTCGTGACGGATTTCTGGGAGACGCTATATCTTCCCCACATCAGCGGGACGGGCGGGCTCAAGGAATCGACCGTCTGGGGCTACAAGCAAATCTGGAATCAGCACCTGAAGCCGCACTTCGCTGGCGTGAAGCTGAAGGATTATCGCACTCACCATGGCAGTCAGTTGCTGACTACTCTCGCAAAGAAGTTGGGTCGCAGGACCGTGACCAACACCAAGAACTTGATGAGCGCGATCTTCACGTACGCCGTGAACACGGGACTGATTGAGACGAATCCATGCCACGACATGAAGCCGCTGATCCGCACGAAGGAGCCCAAGCCCACGCACGCGTACGATCTGGATACAGCGTTGGCGATCATCAACCTGTTTCCAGCGGAGCCGGACATTCAATGCATGCTGTCGCTACTGTACTTCTGCGGGTTGCGTATCGGCGAAGTCTCCGGTTTGAAGTGGGATGACTTCAAGCCAACGCACGTATCTATCGAACGCGCCATTGTGCGCGGCAAGGAGTGCACACCTAAGTCGAAGTCGAGCGCGGCTCCAGTGCCATTGATTGCCCCGATGGTGGGTGCCCTGCAACGCTGGAATGCAGCGTCTGGCTTTCCCAAGACGGGCTGGGTCTTCCCCAATAGCGCAGGCAAGCCTGCGGACTTGAAAAGCGTGTGTCAGAGGAAGGTGGTTCCAGTTGTCGAGAAGGCTGGCTTGCCATGGTATGGCGCACATGCGTTCCGACGCGGAACGGGAACACTGCTCACGGAATTGACGGGCGATGCTCTCTCAGCGAAGCAAGTGCTCCGGCATGCCAATGTTTCAACCACCACTGCGGCGTACGTCAAAGAGATGCCCAAAGAAGGTCTGGCTGGGCTTCGATTGCTGGAGCAGAAAGTGTTGACGGCTGGAAGTGGTGAGTAAGGACGGGTCAGTCATCGATTGGCTGCGGAAGCAAAGACGCTGACCTTGGCAACTGGTCCGTCGTTTTTGGGTATTAGCACGGAAAGGCCATAGACAGGCTCCGAACAATCTGAGATTCTGACCGTGCATCAAGAGCGGGGTGCCCACGCGGCATCTCCGCCAACCGAGGACAGGACAGGCGTTCCACGGTGGTCGCCCACTAGGGCAGATGCGGCAGGTGGAAAGGACCTGCAAACGAAATCACATGGAAATCGAACCCAAGACTACGCCCGATCTATTGGTGCGTAATGAAGGAACCGTATTCCTGTTCTGCCCACTGACGCCACAGGCAAGGGAATGGATCGACCAGCATGTTCAATCCGACGCCCAGTGGTTCGGCAACGCTCTCGTGGTTGAGCACAGATACGCTTGGGGATTAGCCGAGGGCATGAAGGACGAAGGACTGGTACTCGCATGAGCTTTTTTGTTTGCGAGGTTTGCGGCGGGGGTGACGGGAAGCACGCCTCTGGTTGTGGGTTGGCAGCTTTCATTGCATCTGTGAATGAAGGGCCAGACGTATGCAGGGTACGTAAGCGACTGGCAGACGTTAATTTTCTGAAGGCGTGCGGGATTGAGACAGAGGAGACAGCATGGCTCGACGGAAAAATGAGGCACTAGAAGCTGCACTAGATCGTGTTTTGCAGTTGAGAGCAGAACCTAAGCATAAGCCAAGTCCAAAAGAACTTGAGGAGCAGGTGCTGCAGTTTTTGAACGCCCTGCTGAAAACACTCCGGGAAGTGAAATCAGAGTGACCATGTCGCCCGGGATTCGTGTGCTGCTGACAATCGCAGATTTAGACCGACTCAACGCACTGCCCGTGATGGATGTCTGCCCGGTGTGCGGATCGGATCAGGTACACGGTCAAGCATGTACCGCGAGTCGACTTTCAGATGTATCCAATCTGCTTCATGACACCTATTCTGATGAACGATCTTCAGCACACTTAACTCTCAATTCCTCGTCCGAGATTATCTTCATGTCCAGTAACTCACCCGTCTTTAACTCCTTCGACACCGTGACGTCGAGTGCATCTGGCCGTGGCATGGCTACACCGAGCGCCTGTACCTGAAACTGATTTGAGGTTGCAACGCTTTTTGCTGGTTTACTGAGAACCACTAGCAGTTTCTGTCCCGCAAGAAAATGTGATCCGGCTCGTGGTTCTATCCTCCCCCATCGAACAAAATCCTTCGAGTCACCAAAAAAGTGCATGGTGTCATCGGTGAATTGAAGCGGATGCTGACAAGCCATGCTGAGTTGCAGGGGAATGTGTTCCGGATAGCCTAGTGGAGTTTCTGGCCCAACCCACATAACCAATTCTTTTGGCGAGACAAGTGGATCGATTACGAAACTCGACCTGAGTTTGATACCAACAAATCGCATTTGGCTTTCAACAGCAGCGAAGGCTTCGGGACGCTGTTTTGCCCAATACTGTTCGCTTAGGGAAAGTTGGATATTTAGCACTATCTGATTCGTCGCAGCCGTCTCAGGGCCAATCACGTTCCACTTGTGGGCATGGAAGAAGTCCCTAAACTGATTCGCGTAGTCCCAAGTTTCGTCAGGCGCGGAAGAAGTGACAACAATACGCAAAGTGTTATTAGGGAACTGTTCTAGGATCGGAGCCAACTCTGCTTTCTGCCAATCCTTTATAGTCCGCCAATCCGACGGTCGCGAATGCAGGGTCGCTGAGGCGAACTGCGAAGGCATCGGAATCAACTGATCAAATAGAACTGCCGTCACCGCAATTACGATCAACGCCACAACGAACCACGTATTTCGTTTGGGAAGCAGGCGCGTCAAACCGAAAGCAGCAACAGCTACGCCGAGACAGGCTAAGACAAGAAAAACTCTGGAGCCTACCTTACTGGTAAACCCACGCGCCTGCAAAAACTGGCTGAACATCCATGCCGCAAACCCTCCCCCAGCAAGGAAGCAGGAAGAAACGACAACTTTTGGCTTAAGTTTCTCCCACGTCGTAGGGCGTAAAGGACTGATCCCTGTGGGTTCCGGTGGAAGAATTTCCGGATTCGCGTCATCCATGAATGATTCCATAATGACAGATTATGCCGTTTCCACACGCCGGGCAGTATACCCTGCGCTCAAGGGAATGCAGTCATGGGGACCCCAACGGGCAGCGAAGGAGTTTCTCGCTACTTTCAGCCGCGCCGGGTCATCCAACTTCGCAGAGCTGCGCATGAAAGTCCGGCAGGCATATGAAGGTCGTGTGATTGAAGCCCGATCCTCCGAAGTGAAAGACGGCGGTTGGGACTCGGAATTCTCCATCGAAGAACACGACGCAACAGGTGTAACTGAAAGGGCGTTCTACGTGCCGGGAGTCTTCCCATCGGCAGAGGCGGCGATTGAAGCGGCAGTGACTGCTGGACAACGCAAAATTGATTCAGGTTTCGAGTATAAGTCCGTTGTCTAGTATCGACAATGGGGCACCCACGAGGCTATCAAGGGTTCTGTTTCAGGAACGACAGAGCCGCCTCTCGTGCTTTTGCCGAAATTTTAAGCTTCTTCAGGTGGGTGCCGATTCGCTTTTCGTGATGGCGTTGGAAATCCGGATGATAGGCGTGGATCACGGCGGTCTCGAAGATTTCAATCTTCTCAAAGTTGGTCAGTGACACCCCTTCGGTGATGACCAATTTCTCGATGTCCTTCCCTGAGAAAAACGACACCGTCGAGAACGTTCCAGTCCTGGTGCAGGACCTTTCCACCTTGGAGAAAACCCTAGGAAGGAGAATTGACGCCATCGTTGGACTGGATGTGTTGGGCAAGACCAGCTTCAGCATCAACTACAGGACCAAACGTGTGCGATTCGGCCGCCCGGCGGAACGATCCCGGTCCACCGTCTCCTTCGAAACCGGCCCATCTTTCATAACCGTGGAAGCGCGGCTGCACGACCGGACAGTACGGTTGCTGGTCGACACGGGAGCCTCAGCCTTGATGCTCTTCCAAAGTCGCCTGACGAACCCGATCTCGCTGCCGGCGGGAAGGCTCGCCAAGGCAAAGAATGTTGGCGGAGATTTTCAACGTCAAGCGGTACTGATCCCAGACCTGCACCTGGGGAAAGAAAATCTTGGCCCACAGAGAGGCTTTATGGTGGCAGACCAAAGAGATGACGGGCGCGACTTCGATGGCGTGTTGAGCGTGGGGGGCCTACACCTGGAAGAAATCGGCTTCGACTTTGAAAACCACGAGATCAGTTGGAAGAAATAACGCCGTGACCTTCGGATTGCTTCCCAAGAGGTTAGCAATCTAATGCCAGAAATGCCCGCCTGCGAGCGGAACGAATCTGGGGACGGAACTCGATCCTGACCGCTCTGACGTGCTCAACCCGTTCCGCACTTCCTGTTAACGCCTTGCTTCGAGGCCAATCTGGGCCGATGAGCGTTCCCGCGATGGAAGCGCAGAACTGATACCGGTGATACCGTTTTTCATGGAACCACAGCAAATTCGTCTTATGTCCAGTGATCCGCTAAAGGTTGTGCAGCGTCCCGCCACGGACGAGATACATCGTTGCAGAAGTAGTGCCGCACCGTGTGGCACGAGATGGTGTTGTCGCCGAGTTCCGTGTCCAGTTTGTCTTGTTCAAGTTGTCTGAGAGAGATCGTGCGAATGTGCCCAAAGGACGTGCCCGGTGCGGTCGATGAAGTTGTGCGTGAGCCTTGGTCGTCAGTTAGTCTGCACGTCTTTGCTTTTCTCCTTCATCATGGCCTTCAACTCCTCTATTTCCTTCTCCAGTTGCGCCATGCGTGCGATGCGCTCCTCGCTGGTCTGCGGTTGCTCGACCGGCTGTGACTCAGCCGGTGCATCGGCTTCGTATCCCTGCTGCCATGTATAGATTTTCGGCTGCGGTTCGGGCGGTGGCCCGGCTTGGCCGGGGATGAGGTGCCATTGACGTGCATTGCTTGCGTGCATCGCGTAGAAGAGTTTGTCGTGATCTAACCGCTTCACTGAATAATCGTTCCTGTACTCATGAGGACCGCGCTCACGCAGGGTCGCCACAATGACGCGACCCGACATCAACTCTTCGAACGTGGTACGCTCGGTGAAGTTGATGGGGCCGGTCTCCTCTACGACCGGAGTTTCTACGCTCTCTGGCGTAACGCTGACTGGCTCGACTGGCGCAACGGGAACGAATGCCTGCTCACCGTCAATGCCGTGGATCGGAATCGGCGTCCAGTTTCCCTGCAAGAAAACTTGACAGTCATTCATGTGGAACGATGGTCTGCGGAAGTCCCCTTCCAGCGGTGCGCCTAAACTGCGCAGTGCCTTCGTAAGGTGGACGAAACTGCACAGCCCGAGGTGGTAGCGATAAATTTCATTCGGTTGCGCTTCCGCCATGGAGTGGACCACATGCTTGAACGATGTGCGATTCGTGAAATGTTTCTCGCGCAATTTTTCTTGGCGTACGCCTGCACGCAGGTCAGCGTTGATTTGCTTCATACGCTCGCGCTCGGCGCGAACATATATCGCCCGCGCTCTGCGTTCGAGCAAGCGATTTTCAGCGGCCTTCACGGATTTGTTCTGCTTAGCCTTCAGCTTGACGATGCGTCGAAACAGTGCCTCGACTGCTCTCCGGTCTGCCGCTGATTTTTCGTTTCGCAGTTGCAGACGCTTTTTCAGCTTGTGGATTTTCTTGCGCGAGGACGACCCCATCATCCATAGGTTCAGTTCGTCATCCGTCATGTCGGCAATTTTCTTACGCATGCTTTTTGTCCTCTGGAAAATTAGGTCTTGCTGCATCGCCCCACAGTTTGATTGCCTTCTCGTCCCTCGCGTGCGCAGCAGCGTCTTCGGGCAGGGTGAGTTTGTGATCTGCGAACGTCATCGTCCACAGCGTCTTTGCGTACGCAACTCTCTCCAGTAAGGTCATGCTATCCATGGTGCTTTTTCCTCGTTCTCGTCATATGGCGTTCCGTTTTCCATCTGATCCCACTCCCGCTGTCGCTCAGTTTTCGCTGCGTCGAGTTTAGCCGCATAGTCAGCGGCCTCCTGCGCCTTCAATGCCTCGTACCGGCTTGAGAAGGGGCCCACCCCTGCCAGCTTGCCTTTCAACTCCGGCCACAGCCGCAGCCAGAGCGAGTGGCAGTCTCCACCCTTCCCGCACTTGAAACACTTCCAAGAATCCATGCGGCCATACTCATCAGGTGTGTCGTAGAAGGCCAGCACTAGTTTGTTGCGCTCTTTGCTGGTGCTGCCGTTGCAAGGCACTTCCTTCTGCTCCCATCCACCAATCTTCGTCCTCACCCACGTAAGCCGCCTCAGAGGGCACGGATGCTTTTGCCCACCCCGACTCCCGATTTGCGCCGGGTCGCCGGGGTCAATCAGAGGTGGTGTTGGACGATTCTCCACCTTGCCGGGCTTCCCGTAGAACATGAGCGAGTACCATTCCTCCGGCGTCTTGGATTCGAACTCAACCTCGTGTTCACCGGCCAGTTCCCACAGCGTCTTCCCTGATTGCATCGGGTCCATCAATTCGATCTTCGTTCCCCATTCGCTGATCTTCTGATCCTTCATCAGCCGGGTCAATCGCACCAGCTTCTTGTCTTCCAGTTCCTTCAACGCGGCACGGGTCTTCGAGTAGGCGAGGTCACATCGCCGGGCAAACTCCTTGACTTGGGTCTCAAGCACGAAGGAGTTCCGGCTGTAGTACGTGTCTCGATAAAGCTGGATGATGACGACTAGTTCTTTCCGGCGCAGCGCATCCCATGGCAAATTGACCGGGAGCGTGAAGAGCCGGTAGTCGCCCCCGATTGCTCCGGCGCACCTCAAGGCACTTTGGGGCGTGGCATTGGCTCCCATCAGCGGCCTTTGGGCGCTGGCTTTCGGCCAAGGCGGCGGAATGAACGGCAAACCCAATCAACTATTCTTCACCGCGGGCCCGAACGGCTATGCGAATGGCCTGTTCGGCGTCATCAACTTTAAATAGCAGATTGTGGGTCAGACAAAGCCCACTCAGGCTGAAGAACGGGATCGACATCAATGACTCGATCCTGTTCTCCTTGCCAATGGTCGTGAAAAATTTCTCTGGACGGAATCCAACACAGGAGGCGTCAATTAAAGGCCTGAAGCAAGCGCCGCGCCCGCAGAGACGACCGCATGAGCGTTCAGAACTAGGTTGTGCTCGGCTATTTTTTTGGCCGCGATTCCGGTGGCACCAAGCCCGCGACCCGGTAGTAGACTGCGAGTTGGCCATAGTGCTCTCCGGAATGCTCGATGAACCCATACGCCATGTCAGACACGCGGACTTGCTGGTTGCTGTCGGGGTCAATGACAAGATCGGCCATTCCCTTGTCGCCCTTCTGCTTGATGGCCGCTGCGCCATCCGCAAATGACTTTTTCACGAAGGAAACCACGTCTGCCTTGGTTTTGTACTGATCACGTTTCGGATCTTCCTCGGCGGGCGGTTTCTGACCCAGACAGAGATTGGTGAAGAAATAGTTCGCGCCGGAAGCGTGGAGGAGTTGTTCGGCAAAGCTGCGCTGTGCCGGAGTTGGTTTGAAGTCGTATTTGTCCTCAGGAAAATCCTCCGCCATGGCGATCAGTTTCCGCCCAATATCGTTCCACGACTCAAGCACAACCTGCGACGGGCTCAGCGCGGGCTTGGGAGCCGAACCTTTCTTGGCTGTTTCCTGAGTCCATGCCGGCGCGCTTAAAATCGCAACCGCCAGAACCAACGTAAGAGTCGAAGCTGCCCTTTTCATCACATGCCTCCATGACGTAGTTGACTAGAATCCGGTCTATCTTAGTCGGCTTTGCGGTGACTGCAAACCCCTTGCATCGGAAATTTGTGGCCGAAACGCAGGTCGATCAAGCGGCTTTGTGGCGCAAACTCAGTTCGTGATCTGATACTGGTATATTTTCCAATCAGGAGGGCGGTTAGGAGTTTATGAAGTTTTCGATTCAGCGCAGCCGAGCGATCGCAGGAAACGATATTACGATCGGAGTTGAAGCTGAAGGGAATGAGGTAATCGCGCGCGTCACCACAAATCTCGACGGCTTTGACATTGGCGACGACGAGATCGATCCTGCCAGCGTTTCTTACGAACACCAGTTTCTGCAGGTGGGAAACGCGAGCCCACTGATGCAGCATGAACTTCTGGTCACTGTAACTGATACCCAAGGCAATACGAAAACCGCTGACCGCCGATGGCAGGATGCAAGCTAGAACAGTTGCGATAGCGAGAATCAGCTATGATGTCGAAGCCGAAATATCTTTACCCTTGCTGCAGGAGAGTGGACGCCAACGGATGCGCTACGGATTTGTCATCGATCAGGACCGGTGTATCGGGTGCCACGCCTGTACGGTTGCGTGCAAAGAAGAACATCAAGTGCCCGTTGGTGTTTTCCGCACATGGGTAAAGCATATTGAAAAAGGCGAGTTCCCCCACACCTCGCGCCATTTCGGAGTCATGCGGTGCAATCACTGCGACGACTCCCCCTGCACGGAAATCTGTCCTACCAGTGCGCTCTACCGGCGGCCCGATGGAATCGTTGATTTCGACAATCGGCTCTGCATCGGGTGCAAAGCTTGCATGCAAGCCTGTCCGTACGATGCTCTGTACATCGATCCTAGCCACAACACGGCAGCCAAGTGCAATTTCTGCGCGCATCGGGTGGAGATGAGTCTCGAACCTGCGTGCGTCATCGTGTGTCCCACACAGGCGATTCTTGCGGGAGATCTTGACAATCCGGCAAGTAAAGTCAGCCGGGTTGTATCGACCCAAAAGGTTTCGGTCCGCAAGCCACAAAAGGGCACACAGCCCAAGTTGTTTTATGTGGGGATCGAAGGAGATTTGCTCGAGCCAACGCGGATTTCGCGGCAGGACGCGTATTTCGCTTCCGACGGGCGGGATGGAAATACTCACCCCGGGGATGTAAGCAATCTCGGAGGAACTTTAGCCCGCGAAGTCTACGACGTTCCCCATCCCGCACCCTGGGGCTGGAAGATAGCCGCCTACCTCTGGACAAAGGCGATTGCTGCGGGAGTGCTGCTGGTCGCGGCAATCCTGTCAACTCTGAGTGGCGCACCCGCAGCCACGTTGCTTAATATCATTTGCCCAGCTGTAGCCCTCGGCGGCCTAGCCGTAACGTCTGCTCTGCTCATTTCCGACCTGAAGCGTCCCGATCGCTTTTTCTACCTCATCACTAAGCCAAATTTTCGTTCCTGGCTGGTTATCGGCACCTACTTCTTGATTGGCTATGGTGTGCTCGCGGGTGGATGGTTGCTCTGCGGGATCTTCGCAGGCTCGGTATCAAGCGCACTGCAGTGGTTCGGCGCTGCGTTTGCGGTTGCCAGCGCGTGCTATTCCGCGTTTCTTTTTGCTCAGGCGAAGGGCCGCGACTTGTGGCAGAGCCCGCTTTTCCTGTGGCATTTGCTGGTCCAGGCATTCGTTGCGGGCGCGGCCACGATATTGATTATCGCAATCTTCACGCAGGCGACTCCCGAAATTCTCAGACCGGCAATTTTGATTCTCTTAATATCCTCGATCCTCAGCCTGGCAATGATTCTGGGAGAGACTGCGCTTCCTCACGTCAGCGAAGATGTCAGGCGTGCCGCGCATGCGCTGATTAAAGGACAACTGAGCGGACGATTTTGGGGACTGGTCGTCGCTGTTGGGCTGATTGCTCCCATTGTTCTTCTTGTGCTGGCCGCAGCGTCCATCATTCCGGTCGCAGTTGTCGGTGCAGCGGCTGCGCTGGCCCTTGCTGGCATCTGGTGGTTTGAAGAGCTATGGGTAAGAGCGGGCCAATCCGTTCCGCTGAGCTAGACATTTATGAAAGAGCATCTTCCTCTCAATCCGCAAGCGTTAGACCTAGACGAACCTGCGGGGGGCCTCTCCAGCTATCCTCCGTCCAATCGTTGGGACGACTGGACCGAATACGATGCCACGCAGTGGCCGAGGAAAGTCGAGAAGCATTACTCGCTGATTCCTACTATCTGCTTCAACTGTGAAGCTGCTTGCGGCCTGTTGGCCTACGTCGACAAGGACAAGATGCGCGTGCAGAAATTCGAAGGCAACCCCGCTCATCCTGGCAGCCGCGGCCGGAACTGCGCCAAAGGACCGGCGACGCTTAATCAGATCACCGACCCTGAGCGGATTCTGTATCCGTTGCGGCGGACCGGCAAGCGGGGAGAAGGAAAATGGGAGCGCGTGACCTGGGATGAAGTTCTGGACGACTTGGCCTCGCGTATTCGGCTGGCTCTGCAGGAGGGCCGCAAGAACGAAATCATGTACCACGTCGGACGGCCCGGACATGAACTCGTTTATAACCAGCGTGTGCTGCACGCTTGGGGCATCGACGGGCACAACAGCCACACCAATGTTTGCTCAGCGGGAGCCCGCACTGGCTATGCTTTCTGGCACGGTTTCGACCGGCCGTCGCCGGATCACTCGAAGGCTCGATTCATTCTGCTGCTGAGTTCTCATCTCGAGGCGGGACACTACTTCAATCCGCATGCGCAGCGAATCATCGACGGCAAGATGGACGGCGCGAAAGTCTGCGTCATCGACACTCGCCTGTCCAATACGGCGTCGAAGGCCGATTATTGGCTTTCAACCTGGCCAGGGAGTGAATCGGCGGTGCTTCTCGCGATGGCGAACGTGCTGCTTCAGGAAAATCTGTTTGATCGCGAGTTCGTGCGCCGATGGGTGAACTGGGAAGAATACTTGCGCGATGAGCATCCCGCGATGCCGCAAACTTTCGAGACGTTTCTCGATGTCCTAAAGCAAACCTACTCGCAATACACTCCGGAATTTGCCGCACAAGAATCTGGAGCTGATGCTCGCGTGATTGTCGAAGTTGCGCACGAGGCAGGGCGAGCGGGCTCGGCTCTGAGCACGCACGTTTGGCGAAACGCCGCGGCGGGGAATCTTGGTGGGTGGCAAGTCGCGAGGGCGCTGGAATTCCTCGCCGTGCTGGTGGGGGCGGTGGGAACTCCTGGGGGAACTTCTCCCAGCGCATGGAATAAATACATTCCCACGCCGCCGATGATGCCGCCCGCACCGAACGCATGGAACGAATTGATGTGGGCGCGCGAGTATCCGCTGGCATTCTTCGAGATGAGTTTTCTACTGCCGCACTTTCTCAAGGAAGGCCGAGGCAAACTCGCCGTATATTTTTCGCGCGTTTATAACCCGGTATGGACAAATCCCGACGGGCTGAGCTGGATCGAAGCCCTGACCGATGAAAGCAAGGTCGAGCGTCACGCCTGCCTCACCCCGACCTGGAGCGAGACTGCATGGTTCGCCGATTATGTTCTGCCCATGGGCCACGCTTCCGAGCGTCACGATTTGATGAGCCAGGAGACGCATGCTGCGCGCTGGATCGGATTCAGGCAGCCGGTGCTACGTTTGGCGCTGGAAAGGCAGGGCAAGAAATTCGACTTCACGTATGAAGCCCATCGCGAAGCCGGACTCGGCGAGGTCTGGGAGGAAGATGAGTTTTGGATTGAATTGTCTTGGCGTGTGGATCCGGACGGATCTATGGGAATCCGCCGCTACTTTGAATCGCCTTACCGACCAGGAGAGAAACTCAGAATTGACGAGTACTACCGCTGGATTTTTGAAAACAGCGTTCCGGGCCTACCCCAGGCGGCCGCCAGCGAAGGCCTGGCACCGCTCGATTACATGCGGAAATACGGCGCCTTCCTGGTGGAAAACAACGTCTACGAATTACACCGCAAGACTCTCAAGCCAGAAGAGCTGAAGGACAGCGCGGTTGACCCAGTCACGCATGTGGTCAAAAAGCACGGAACCGCAATCGGAGTTGAGGTCGATGGCAACGCGGTTGCTGGGTTTCCCACACCTTCTCGCAAACTTGAGTTTTATTCGAAGACGCTAAAAGACTGGAACTGGCCGGAGCATTCGATTCCCGGCTACATCAAGAGCCACGTGCATCGCGACAACATCGACGCCGCCAAAGGCGAGATGCTTCTGCTTCCAACATTTCGCCTCCCGACGCTCATTCATACCCGGTCGGGCAACGCAAAATGGCTCTACGAAATCTCGCACAAGAATCCGGTTTGGATGCATCGCGAAGATGCCGATCGTTTCGGTGTGGTCACCGGCGATTTGGTGCGAGTTCAAACTGCCATCGGTTATTTTGTGGATCGCGTCTGGGCCACGGAAGGAATGCGCCCCGGCGTCATTGCCTGCTCCCATCACCTTGGGCGCTGGCGTCTGAAAGAAGACTTCGGCGGGGAACGCTGGTCGACGGCGCTGGTGGATTTGAAGCAAGTCGGGGCCGGAAAGTGGATGATGCGAACCATCCATGGCATTCAGCCCTTCGAGAGCAAGGACCCGGATTCCTCTCGTATTCACTGGGAAGATGCAGGCGTGCATCAGAACCTGACTTTCCCGGTTCAACCCGACCCGATCAGTGGGCAGCACTGCTGGCATCAAAAAGTCACGGTAAGAAAAGCGGGCGCTGACGACCGCTATGGAGACGTCTTTGTGGACACTAACCGAGCGCACGAGGAATATCTCCGATGGCTGCGAATGACTCGCGCCGCGCCCGGTCCAGGCAACCTCCGACGGCCGCTGTGGATGATTCGCGTCTACCGGCCCGCCCCCGAAGCCTTCTACCTTCCCACGAAGTAAGCTGTCGCTCTCAACATTGAAGAGCTAGTCGGCACGATCCTTCAGCTGATCCAGTCAAGAATTTTGTAGTATGCGCCCGCAAACGGCAGAAACCACGGGCGACCGTCGTAGAGGCCTAGCGGAGCTCCCGGGAATGGAAGGTTGGCGTAGGGATTGTCTTCAGGTCCGCCGCTGATCTGTTCGGCGATTCTCGCGCCCAGATACGTTGCCATGGCCACGCCATGCCCCGCATATCCTACGGCGTAATACATGCCATCCATGCGGCCGGCGTGCGGCATGGTATCGAAGCAGAAGTCGAGCGTTCCACCCCAGGCATAGTCTACTTTCGCATCGCGCAGTTGCGAATACACTCCGATCATTCCACGCCGCAGAATTTCAGCGCTGCGACGGATCGTGTTGCTGCTTTCCGGGAAGAACGCGGCGCGGCCTCCGAACAGCATTCGATTGTCCGGAGTCAGGCGATAGTAATAGAGATAATGCTTGGAATCGTAGATCATGCGGTTGCGCGGGCTAAGTTCGTGAGCCAGTGCTTCCGGCAACTGCTTCGTCGCAATGATGAAAGAACCGATGGGAATGATTTTCTTTTGCAGCGCAGGCGTAGCCTTCGATGTGTATCCGCTAGTTGCGATAAACACGTCGTTCGCGAAAATACTTCCACCAGAAGTGGTTAGCCGAAACCCTGAACCGCCGTTGCGTGAAGCGTGTTCGATGCGAACCACATGTGCGTTCTCGAAGACAAGAGCCCCTGCTTGGAGAGCCGCCCGCCCAAGCCCCGCCACATAGCGTGCGGGATTCAGCCCGGCGCTAACTTCATCGACCACGCCGCCGTAGTAGATGTCGGATCCGATCTCGCCGCGCAGTTGGTTCTTCGGAACGATGCGAAGCCGGTGATTGAATTCGCGGGCAACGACTTGAACGGAACGGGCATAGCTGTCGAAGTGCGATTGCTTGCAGGCAACCTCAAGATGGCCGCAGCGCCGAAAGTTACAGTCGATGTTCTCCTCAGCAACGATTTGTTCGACCAAGTCGATTGAAGCTAGGCTGGCTGCGTACATCCGCTTGGTCGCGTCCATGCCATATCGAGCGGCTAGCGTCTCAGCACTGAGCTTCATTCCAGTCAGGACCATGCCGCCATTGCGGGAGCTCGCGCCCCAACCGATGGTATGGGTTTCGAGGACTGCGACTTTCGCGCCGCGTTTGGCTAGGGTTCGTGCCGCGGAAAGGCCAGTGAAACCCGCGCCCACGACGGCGACATCCACATGCTCAGGTGGATCGCCCGCTGTGCCTTCCGGCATCTCGACCGTATCCAGCCAATAGTTCGAATGATTGAAGTTCAGCATCGCTAATCGAGCTATTCTACGGACTCGGCCAGATTTGGTCACGAAATCCTGCCGCGCCTTGTTCGGCAGCCCCGGACGAGGTGTCCGGGGCTCCGTTTTCTGGCTATTGTGTGAGGCCGGCCAGCGTATCCTTTGCCTGGTCTGAGCCTGCGGTGTTCAGCGCCGCAGATTCTCGCAGATATTGTTCCGCAGCGGTCTTGTTGTTGCACTTCAGCTCGATCTCTCCCGCGTGGTGAAAGATCTTGCCGTCGCGAATGCCCACTGCGAGCGCTGCTTCGATCTGCTGTTGTGCAGCGGCATATTGTCCATTCTGGTAGAGAGCCCAAGCGTAGGAGTCCAGCGTGAAAACGTCGTGACGTCTCACGATTTCGCGCTTCGCCACTTCGAGCGATTTCGCCGGCTGCCCGGCGTAATCCGCGTAATAGAAAATCAGTTCGTGGTTGGAATTGTCTCCGCGGTTGGTTTCGAGCAGCGATTTCTGTTCGAATTCTGCGAAGGCCTTGTTCGCTTCGTCCGTTCTGCCGGACAACTGTAACGCTTGCGCGAGCTCATACAGATTTTCCGCATGGGGGGCTGCCTGGTAGCGTTGCTTCAGCAACTCGACGGCCTCGTCATATCGTTTTTGTTGAATTCTGACCTTCGCCAGATTTCCCAGCGCGTAGTGGTATCCAGGAAACATGACTAGAGCCTGTTGCGATAACCTCTCGGCCGCGTCGATCTTTCCAATCGCGAGATTCAAGTGCGCCATTTGGGTCACGATCCAGGCTCCGTCCTCGGCTTCACTGGGTGGGGTTGACTGGTATGCCATGTTCATCAATTCCAGCGAACCTTCGATGTCGCCGAACAGTTCTCGGAGATAAGCCGCGCGAGTCAAGCCCGGAGTATTGCCCGGTTTCAGATCGAGCATCCACTGCGCCGCCGTCTCTGCATCTTTGTAATTGCCGAGTTCGACGTTGGCATCAGTGAGAAAGCCGTAGAGCATCACGTCGTCCGGCATCCTCTGGTTGAGCTTTTTCCCCGCCTCCAACGCTGCGGCGAATTCGTGCTTGCCCAGAAGTAACCATACGTGAATCCTCTGGCCATCGAAATTATCAGGAGAGACTTCAAACGACTTCTGCAACGTCTCCTCAGCTTGGGCGTAGAACTTTACATCGGATGTCTCACGCGCCCGCCTTGAGAGCGCCAGAGCCAGGGCGTTGTACGCCTCGAAATCCTTCGGGTTTTTCTCGATCAACATTCTTGCCTGCGTCATGCTGCGTTCGGCAGGGGAAAGGTTGGTTTCAGCAGGGGCATTCGAGCCTTGGGCGAATCCGGGAACCGTGCCCAGAACCAGCAATAGAAGAGCCGCAATCGGTTTCATGACATTCCTCTCTTGAATTCTTCTTAAATCGTTGGGAAAAATGGTGGCCGCTGTGGCAGCGGCCACGCAGGGTTTACTTCACAGGACAGACATCGTTGGCCTGTCCAGAGCATCCTCTTTGTCCCGGCCCGATGTGGTGGCTGTCACGCCCGCTATGGGCCGGTTTCACCCACGGGAATGTGGTGCCATAGCCCACTTCATTGATGTTCACGCCATCACCAATGCGTGTGCCGTATTTCTGGGAATCGACCAGAATGCCCCCCACCGCTCGCGCGGCGATATCGACCACGTCGTCAATCGGCCGACGGCCATCGGGGAATCCGGCCACATCTCCAACCAGGAAGCCGAGACGCTTCTGGCTGCCGATGGCGGTTGGTGGAACGCCGGTGTTCAGACGTAACAGGTCCGCAACTGGGCCCGTATCGCCTTTTCCGCATCCGGGACAGATCGGAGGCTCATACTGCCCCAGTAACAGCAAGTCATTTCGCGGCGGAGGAGGAACCGGAATTCCCAGTGAAGCAAACAACTGCGCCAGCAAAGGATTCAGCACGAAGTTGGCGAATTGCTTGTCCTTGACGGGATCGTCGGTGCTGAACTTGTCCTTGGAACCGGTTCCAATGATCAGTTCGTTGATGAGCGGGTTGCCTTCACGGTTTACCTGCCGCCATTGATTGCCGGTATCGGATGCATCAGCAACGCGACGTACCGTAACACGTTGGCGCGAGGTAGCTCCGTAGGTCCCGATCACTGCGTCCTTGTCATTTGCGCTGTGAATCTTCCCATCCACCGTGAGCATGGTGATCGGAACTTCGAGCACGATGGAGTTGACGTTGAAGCCGGCCACCGCATCCGGCGCGTAGTTGTGAGTGTCGTCGGCATCCTCTGCCGCAGAGAGTACGCCGCCAACACCCATGCGGAAGTTGAGCGAGTCAAAAGCTGCTCCCAGGTCGATATAGAACGGATCATCCACCGTCCCCGCAAACACGCGAACGTTATTGCCCAGATCGAAAATTCCTTGCCTGAACAATTCACCGTAATTCGGCATCGTCTGCGGGCCGACGTTCGAAGGCACGGCATAAAGTGTTTTGCCGTCGCTCAGCACAGTACGCACACCATTCTTAATCATCACTACCGAATAAGTCTGCCGAAAACTCAGGCCTTCGGAACCCTTGCCGGTCAGCGAAGTAATGGGAGGAATGCCGGCAATGCCGCCGACATAACCGGTGAAGACATCGGGCATGCGAATTTCCGTCTTGAAGCGGAATTGGAAAGTGATGTCTTCAATTCCGTCGCGGTTGTTGTCAACTTTCATTTCGTAGGGAACGTTGGGATCGAAGGGAAAGTAATTGGGGCCATTCGACGGTTCCAGGAACCCGTCGACGTTGAGAATCATGGTCACGCGATCCGGGTGATCGTAGCTGACGAACGCGTACCAGTCAGTTACGTCTGCGGAATGATCCAGAGCCGAGATAGGCGCTTCGCGATGGCTGGACGCGAACAGGCTGGCCGGAACCAGTATGAACAGCGTTACGGCGAAAGCCGCCATCGTTGTTAGTCGCTTCATAGAGTTTTCCTCGGGGATTAGAATTCGCAGACGTCGGCCGTATCGTGGGCTAGGCCGCCGGGACGCGGCGCCGCGCCCCAGCGGTTTACGACCGGCTCTGTCTACTGCATCAAGTACGCGCAAGATCGCAGATTGGATTTCCTCGTGTAGGGCGGACACTCCTGTCAGCCACTCTTGACTTTGAGGATCGTGGTGCTTTTGTCTTGCCGTGGTTTCAGATTCAGCGTCGAGAGCAGCCGACAGAAGTGTCCGCCCTACACTGGAATTTGTGGAAAAAAGATGAAGCTCGCCTGGAGGAGTCTTCTTAACCCCGCATGAACAAACCCTTCAACAATCAGACTAGGACAGGCCTTGCGCTTTGGGCACTCCTCGTGCTCAGACCGACGCTGGCAATTTGTCCTGAAAACTAGTTCCGCGCTGAAGGCGGCATCGCAGCATTCTGCGCAGGGTTCCCGGCACTTTTGCCGCAACACGGACAGGTAACTTCCTCATTCTTGGCCGCCATCTCTTTTAAAAACGCCGTGAAAGTCTGACCACAGTTCTTGCACAAAACCTCAACCGTCGGTTCGCTCATAGTCTCCCGTCCCGTCTGTATCTTCCGATTTCCCGCGCTTGGTCGACGCCGCGGGGCCGTTAACGCCTCCAAGCCAAGCAGGCAACCATCCCCTTAGATGCCAGAACCGCGTTAGCAAATTCGAAAATTTCAACTACACTAACTGTTTCCACGGGTGAGGACCAACAGGTGCAAAAGTTTGCTATCAGGTTGCAGTATTTGCTCGCCATTTTCTTTTCTTTCGTTGCTCTTACTTTCGCGACTGCTCAGTCCATTCCGCCGGCAGCTTACAGCGCACTCGAGTGGCGCCTGATCGGGCCCTTTCGCGGCGGTCGAGCCATCGCGGTATCGGGAATTCCCGGAAACTCAACCACTTTCTATTTCGGCTCGGTGGGCGGCGGAGTGTGGCGAACGACGGACGCCGGCGTGGTGTGGGAGCCGATTTTCAATGGGCCACCGATCGCTTCGATCGGCGCCATCGCCGTAGCTCCATCCGATCCCCAAGTCATCTACGCGGGTACAGGAGAGGCAGACATTCGCTCCAACCTGGCCTCCGGCGACGGGGTATATAAGTCGACCGACGCCGGGCAGACCTGGATCAACATCGGTCTGCGCGACACGCGTCAGATCAGCAGCATTGTCGTGGACCCACAAAATGCGAATATCGTGTATGTCGGCGCTCTCGGGCACGCATATGCGCCGAATAATGAACGCGGCGTATACAAATCAACCGATGGTGGCGCCAGTTGGACGAAGGTTCTTGACCAAGGTCCGGACATCGGCGTTTCCGATCTTGTGGTTGCCTCGGAGGACTCCGGCCTGCAATTTGCCACCACGTGGCGAAGTCGCCGTCCGCCATGGAGCACTTATGCTCCGCTCGACGGCCCCGGCAGCGGCCTCTTCCGCTCTCAGGATCACGGCCAATCATGGTCGCGTCTCACGAAGAACGGATTGCCCGAGGGAGACTGGGGTCGCACGGCCGTCGCTGTCTCGCCGAACGGCAGGCGAGTGTACGCAGTCGTCAGTGGCTCCAAGAAACCCGGACTCTATCGCTCCGACGACGGAGGCAACACCTGGACGCTACAGAGCGACGACCGCCGCCTCACCAGCCGTGCTTGGTACTTCGGCAGTATCACCGTCGATCCGAATAATCCGGATGTCCTCTACGTGCCCAACGTCGCACTCTACCGCTCCGAGGATGGAGGCAAGACAATTTCAGTAGTCCGCGGAGCGCCAGGCGGCGACGACTACCATCAAATCTGGGTCGATCCCAAAGATTCTTCGCGAATGATTCTCGCTACCGATCAAGGCGTCACCATCAGTCTCGATTACGGCCGCACCTGGAGCACCTGGTACAACCAGCCAACCGGGCAGTTCTACCATGTGATCACAGACGATCAGTTCCCGTACGTCGTTTACGGTACCCAGCAGGACAGCGGGAGCGCAGCCGTGCGCAGTCGCGGCGATTCCGGTCAGATTACGCCGCGAGATTGGTTTCCGGCCAGCGGCAGCGAGAGCGGATACATCGCTCCCGACCCGAAAGATCCGAACATTCTGTACGTCAGCGGCACCTACGGAGACGTCGTCCGCTTCAATCTACGAACCTCGTTCGGCCAGGACATTACTCCCTGGCCGATGTCGAATTTCGCTGTCGAAATCAACGCTCGCGAGTATCGCGACCCCTGGACGCCCGTACTGCTCATCTCCCCGTTCGACAAGAAAACACTTTATCTGGGCACGCAGTTCGTGATGAAGACACTCGACGGCGGGCTGCATTGGGACACCATCAGCCCCGACTTAACCGGAGCAACCCAACAACCCGACAATAAAAAGCCAGAAGGCCCTCCAACCGCCGAGAACGCAAAGCGGCGAGGTTACGGCGTCGTCTTCACAATCGCTCCTTCGAGCCTGAATGGAAATCTGATCTGGGCAGGTAGCGACACTGGTCTCATCCACTTGACGCGAGATGGTGGCAAAACCTGGATGAACGTCACTCCCAATGGAATCAGCGACTGGAGCAGGATCTCGCTGATTGAAGCCTCCCACTTCGATCCCGCAGTCGCATATGCGGCCGTCGACCGGCATCGCCTCGATGATCAGAAACATTACCTTTATCGCACCCGTGATTACGGTGCGACCTGGCAACCAATCACCGACGGCATCGGCCCATCTTCATTTCTGCGGGCGGTTCGCGAGGATCCGCAAACCCGCGGCTTGCTCTTTGCTGGCACCGAACTCGGAGTTTATGTTTCATTCGACGACGGCGATCATTGGCAATCGCTGCAGTTGAATTTACCCGTGGCTTCGATCCACGATCTCGTCATTCACGGAGATGACCTGGTCGTTGCAACCCACGGCCGCGCATTCTGGATTCTCGATAACATCACACCCCTGCGGCAGGTCCACGACGCCGTGAAGGCCGAAAGCGCCTGGCTCTACCGGCCGGCCACAGCCACTCGCGTCGATAACGATACCTTCCTCGGCTCTCCCTTGCCGCCGGAAGAGCCCACCGCGAACAACCCGCCCAATGGAGCTGTCCTGGATTACTATCTCAACGCCGCAGCACAGCACATCAAGCTTGAAGTCTTCGACCAAAAACAGGTTCTGGTTCGAAGCTTTTCCTCCGATGACGCCAGAGAACAGAAGCATCCTCCCCTCCCCATCGCCGATCGATGGTTACCGAAGCCACAATTTATCGAGACCACTCCCGGCATGCATCGCTTTATCTGGAATCTTGCCTGGGGCGTGCCGGGCGGCACGGCAGCCAATCAATCCGGCGAGTACGAATATCGATCTCCTCGAGGTCCACGCGCCATTCCCGGGACATACCAGGTCCGGCTCACCGTCGATGGAAAGACTTTCGATCAGCCGCTCAAGATCGTAATGGATCCGCGATCCCCCGCCACTCCTCGCGATCTTGAACAACAACTCCAATTAGCCCGGCAGATTTTCGCTGAAGCCATCACCAGCCGGCAAGCCTTGGCGGAAATCCGCTCGGTCCAGAAACAATTGTCCGACCTGGAGCAAAAGCTCAGCGGAAATCGCGCAAATCTGAAACCCACCGTCTCACAACTCGAAAGTGAAATCCGGCAGATTCTGTCCGGCACCGAAGGTTCTGCAAACATAATGGGGTTGGAGAACGCCAGTACCGGGCTGACCTCCGCGCTTGCAGTCGTCGAGAGCGGCGATCGCGCCGTGCCTTCCCAAGCCATTGCCCTCTATCACGAGGCGAGCCAGGCCGAGAAACTGCGTATCGCCGATTGGAATCAACTCAAGGCAACACGTTTGCCCCAACTCAACCAGCAATTGCAGCGGCAAGATGTGGCGCCCATTGTGATCAGTGAACTTGCCGAAGATGCGGATTTAAGCTGAGGCGAAGACAGGATTCGCCTAACCGAACAACTCAGTCTTCCACAATTTCTGCCCGGCCAGCGAATTGTAAAAGCCCCAAACCGCCAGAGCCGCCACACTCAGCAGCGGGAGTAGCGTGTTGATCGCATACCAGTAGGAGAAGTCCAAGGTGAGTGGCACATTCAGCACTGTGTCGGTAACGAACCGCCCAACCGCCAACGCCACGAACCCGAAGCGAAACGCGACGATGGCCGCGATTCCGTAAAGCAGTGCCCACGCGGACGCATCAATCCAGGGATAGTCGCTGCCCAATGTTTTGAGCGTCACCCATAGCGCTACGAACACTATCGCCGCCAGCCATTCCTTCCGCAGCAGCACGCGCAGCACAAAGAGCAGAAAAAAGAAAAGCAGGGTCCCCTCGATCGCGCCCAGGATATGAATTACCCACGCCCCCAGCGCATGGCGGCCGCCAATAAGATAATCCAGCGAATAGAAGTCCGGCGCTGCGCCGTTCCTCATCATCAAGGCAACCCGTGTCTGAAACAGCAGTATCCAGACAACGCCCAGAATCACTCCAAACAAAACATCGCGGCCCACCAGCGGATCACGCACCTGACCCATCACCAGACGGCTCCACGAAACCAGCGCCTGCGGCCAATGCCGGCGCACATAGGGCTCCAGCGAAAGATACAAAATCCACAACACACTGGAAAAGAAAAGCGCGGTGCTGATCGCAAGGAAGAACGGCAATAGTGTGTCGAGCGTCGGAACGATGTGTCCCTGGCACAGCCACAACACGATTAAAGTCGCGAAGGCCACATAAGCCAGGCGGAAGGCGCCCCGGCGATCTCCTCTTCCCCGCACGTAGTTTCGCCGTGCCAGGAAGGCAGCTCCCGCCACAACTAATAAACTTGTCGCCAATAGAAGCAAATTGCCCGCTCTTCGTCCCGGCGTAGTCGGCGGATCGGGGCGCATTCGCTCTGGCCGCGTCCAGGGCCCGGTTAACGAAAAGAACACCGGCTTGCCCTGGAATGCAGCCGCCTCCACATGCAACGGACGGTTGCTGCCGGGCCAGGTTCCCTCCCACGCTGCCCTCGCGTCGGACGCAGCCAGCGAAGTCCACGTCGGCTCGGTCATTTTGAATTGTGATGCATCCAGCCCAGCTTCGCGAAACAGCACATTCCAATCGAATGCCTGCGAATGCGTCCCGGCCTGCTCTTCTTGCGGCGGGATCGCCTGGAAAAATGTCAGCCGGCCTCGCGGATCGAGCGACAGATTGATCATTCCTGAGAGAATCGGCGCCGGGTCATCGTCGGTCACCATTCCCGGAGTGAGCAGGTAGTCATGCCAATCGGTGCCCAGCATGTATTGCCCGCTCTGGCGATACAGAAATTGCAACGGTGCTGGCTGCCCGGGAAGCACTTCGTCCCACCGCGGATGCGGCTTGTCATTCTTCTCAACATAGTTCAGAAAATCCATGTCGTAAGAGAAAGCGCTGTGCGTGTCGACGGGCTTGTCGGGATATCCAAGCCGGGTCAGCATCTCTTTCGCCTTATGGGTCAAAATTTCCGGCGACTGCTCGATACCAAGCTTCCCCATGCCACTGGTCTTGATGGACATGAAGGTAACCAAACCTAAACCGACGAGCGCAGCTGCAAGACAAAGCACGGCCACGCGCGGCGCCAGGCCGGTGGTTTCTCCCGCCGCCGCGACCATCTGTGGCGACGGCGTCTCGCCCGCCGCCAACGCAGCAGCCAGTGGATCGCCTCCCGGCAACCCGCCGCAACACTCAACACCGAACTCATCCGGTTGGCCGGATCAGGCTCCAGACAGCGCAGGATCACCCGCTCCACCGCCGGATCAAAATCCTTCACCAAAGAAGATGGTTTGCTGGGCGCCGATTCGCTCCGGACCCGAACCAGCTCTGGCAAGGATTC
>CAWIMI010000044.1:0-79638 GCA_963837015.1 uncultured Acidobacteriota bacterium
ACACCTGCGCAAGTTCGACCAGTTTAATCTGCTGATGATCGAGCAACCGTTGTGGCACGACGACATTTATTATCACTCGCGCTTGCAGCAAGAACTCCGCACCGCGATTTGCCTGGACGAATCCATCCGGCACGCACGTGACGCGGCCAAGGCATTGGACTTAAGCGCTTGCCGCATTATTAATATCAAGGTCGGCCGTGTGGGCGGTTTCACTGAGGCCAAGAAGGTTCACGACGTCTGCGCATCACGCGACGTTCCCGTTTGGTGCGGGGGGATGCTTGAGTCAGGAGTGGGGCGCTCCCACAACATCGCTCTTTCCACGCTGCACAACTTTCGACTCCCGGGAGATGTTTCCGCCTCCAAACGCTACTGGAAAGAGGACATCATCGAACCTGAAGTCGAGGTTACTGCTCAAGGCACAATTCTGATCCGTGACGAGCCCGGAACTGGTTATCGGGTGCGTGAAGACTTAGTCGAGAAGCTTACCGTTCGCAAAGAGACGATCCGCGCTGGAAAATAGATGAAACTGGTTTTGCGTAGAAAATCAGACTCCCGAGCCACTCTTCATCGACTGGTACCAGGCCAGGAACTGGCGGAAGGCAGCGCCCCGATGGCTGTACTGAGCCTTTTCCTCGGGAGTCAGTTCAGCGAAGGCCTTCTGAATCTGCAAAAAGTAGAACAGAGGATCGTAGCCGAATCCGTTCGTTCCGCGAGCATGATTCAAGACCGTGCCTTCGGCTTCCCCGCGAAACATTTGCAATGTTTGGCCGTCGCGTGCGGCGGCAATCACGCATACGAACCGTGCGCTGCGCTTGTCGGGAGGAACACCCTTTAGTTCACGCAGGAGGCGTGCGTTGTTGGCCTCGTCGTCGGTGTTGTTATCCATCAGATGAGGAGCGTCGGCTGCGTAGCGCGCGGAATGAACGCCGGGTGCGCCCTTGAGTGCATCGACCTCCAGACCAGAATCATCAGCCAAAACAATTTCACCCGGAACCGCGCGGCTGTAGGTCTCCGCTTTTTTTTGGGCGTTTTCCGCGAAAGTCAGGCCGTCTTCAACCACCACAGGCAAGGACGCAAAATTTGGAATGGGCGCGATCTCGATGCTAAGGGATACCGCCGCTCCGGCAAAGTCGCGCAGCTTGCCAGGGTTGGATGTCGCGATAAGGATGCGATCCGTCATGTCAATTTCGCGAAATGTTTGCGCCTAACCCAGACAAGACCCGTCAGTAATAGCACGGTCGCACCTGAAATGATTGCTCCGAGAGTTCGATCCCAAGTACGCGTGAAAGCGATTTCTACTCGATTTTCTCCCGCTTGGATGGGGATCAACATTTGTCCAGTAATGTCTCGCGTGGAAGTGGCGACCTCGTAGCCATTCACTGCGACGCCCCAAGCAGGATAGTTGAACAGTCGCAGAACGAGATGCCCAGATTGGACGACCTCGATTGTGAATTGCTTCGATTCCGCGCTCCAGCGTTGAATCTGGAGGCGTTCAAGTTGATCGTGTGAGCCATCATCGAACGCAACTAGTGAAGCGTCCTGTTTAACTTCATATGGATCGGCGCCGGCGGGCACGTACTCATCGGTTCCCTCATATCCGCTTCCGCTCTGCTGGCTGTTAAGCATCTGGCCGAAATCCTCAGTCTTTTCCCACCATGGCGCTTGCACACGATGCCAAACGAAACCGAGCACCACCAACATAGCGACACAGATGAGCGCGCGAACTACCCAACGCCGCGACGCCATGGTGACGAGCAACACGAAGGCCACGTTCAGGCACAGCAGCCAACGCCAGGGGAGTTGGAGGTAGCGCAACTCAGGCAAATGCTGCCACAGAAACATCGTAAACGAAAAGTTAAGCAGCGTAGCGGCTATGGCCCAACCCAGGAGCGTCCACCAGATCAGTGCCTGCGGTCGTTTCCATCGACGGGAAAAGAACGCAGCAAGCCCGAGCAGAATCATTTCCGCAGATGCCACAAGCGAAACCAGCGAGTTGAAACGGTTGTGATCGACGTCATCAGTATGCACAAAGAGGAAATTATCCTGGGGGCGAACTCCCGGCGACAGCACTTCGGCGATGTTCACCCACCTCTGTTCGTACGCAGCTGGAAGCAGGAAGAACGCTGCCAGCGCGGCGCCGAGCAGAACGGCCAGAGCGCCAGAGAATAGAGCGCGCGGCGAGCGTTCGAGAATCGCCAGGATTACGATCAACAGTACCAAGGAATAGTTCACCATCACAGCGGCCGGAATGTTCGTCAGCCACGCGGCGGCGACGATCAATCCTAAAGCGACGACCGCTCTTGTTCGCTCTTCTTCCAAGCGCAGCACGTAGAGCAAGAGCAGAGGCAGCAACGCACCCGCCAGCAGTTCCGCGAACGCGCTCCGCCAGTACACAATCACGATGTAGTAAGGATTTGCGGCGTACAACGCGGCGGCGAAGATGGCGTCGCGGTAATCCAACCACCGCCGGGCCAGCAGAAACATGGAGCAGCCCGAGAGCGTTAACGCCAGCCAGACATAAGCGGCGGGAACCGCCTTCCACGGCAAGAGCGCCCCTAATGCCGCTCCCAGCATCCATGAAGCGGGGGGATAGAAGATGAATCGGGCCTCGCCGTATCCGTACTGCGCGAGAGCGGCCCATCGCGGATAAACAATCCCTTGTCTCCATTGGCCGAGAACTTCCATCCAGGAGTTCACGTGGAACTCGAAGTCGTGTCCGGAGGGGTTGCCCAGAAAGAAGAAGGGAAGGATCACCAGAAACGCAGTCGCCATCACGATCAGTAGAGGCAACGGAAATATGGATTCGCCGGAGAACTTAGATTCCGGATGCGCGGTGAAGCTTGGTTTCACGGAAGACGAGTTCTGCAGGGAAATTGCCTCCGCAAAGCTGGGTGTGGTTCCCCTTGATTGTTGCTTAAGCCACAGAAATGGGCAATCGGGATTGACAGCCTGTGGAAAATCCGCGCAGGATTTCACGGGAAATTAATTCTGCTGACACCTTGTCGAAACTATGGGCCGCTAGACTTCCGGCATTCGAGGTGGAATAAACCCGGCGCTAAGGGGTCCGCACGAGAGACGGCGTGCGGGCCTCTTGGTGTTTTGGGGCGAGACCGCGGCTCAAGGAGTACGATCCGTTTCGGGAAGTTACTACTTGGTTATGGGGTACCCCCTCCCCCCCCGCCGGTCTTTTAAAATCATGGGTTTGCGGCGAGACTACCTCCAAAATCTTTGAGGAATAAGGACTTACACGTAAAATATTCCGGAATAAGGAGTTAGCCGTGATTTTGAGTGGCGTGGCCTTCTCAGCATGAGTCGGGGCTGAATTGTCAAAGAGCTAATAAACACTGATTTACAATATCCTATCCGACAGCATAAGTAAATAAAAATAGATGAGTTGGCAGAGAGCGGCTGGCTAGGGCGGGCGCCGGGGAATTAGCGGTGCAAACAGAATGCATAGATCCTTCGCTTTGCTCAGGATGACTGCGTGGGCGCAATTTGCAAGCTTCGGGCGGACGTTCAGGCGGAGGTGACTTCTTCCGAGTTGCGTTGCTGGCGGAGTTTCTGGAGAAATTCTTCCTGGTTGAGTGAGTCGCCGCTGCGCAGCAGTTCGAGGAGCGGGTCTTCGAGTTCGGGCGCGGGCAGCGGGTCAGGCGCGTTGTAAGTATCGCCGGCAGCGAGGATGCGCGGCGTAATCAGCAGTTGGGGAAGCATGCCGGGACGGCTGGTCAGGAATCCGATGAAGCGGGCCACCTGGGCACGCTCGTCGGTGGTGCGCGCGGCGAACTCGATTCCCATGCCAAATCCGGGGTGCATCACGCGCACCGTGCCTTCCGCCTGGACTTCCACATCCTCGGCATTCAGACACAGAGTAATTCCAGAGCGCTCGGGGAAGGGCGATTCGGTTTCGACGTAACATCCACCCAGACTGAGGTCGGTCAAGGTGCACTGCGATACGGGTTCGGGATCGGGCGGTGGAATTTCTGGAGCGTTCGCCGATACCCAGGCTTTAAGTGTAGCGCGAAGACTTTCGGAAAGATCGATGAAGCGCACTCCGGCTTGTCCGTTGGGACTGGCCCAGGCAAGTTCGCCGCTGGCCTGAATTTCGGTGTTGCTGTCAGGAAGATTGAATTGCGCGCTAATGGTAGAGCCAGGGCATAGCGGCTGGGCGGCCAGCACGTCCATGCCATCTTCGCTGAGGTCGAGCAGGATGCCTTCGAGCGGAGCCCCGTTCTGGACCTGCAGCTGAATCGGGACTTGTACGGGAACTCGGAAAGAGCGGCGACGCTCACGCTTGATCAACGCAGTGGCGGCGCGCAGGCTGCCTTCGGCCTGCTCCACAGAGATCGGCTTGTAGAGAATGAAATTAGCGCCTGCGCCGAAGACGTTGCGAACTTTCGTCTTGTCGCTCAGCAAGGCGACGGTCACAGCTTTAATACCCGTGGTTACTTCGCTCGCATTTTGCAGCACCAGCGAAGCGCTGTGTGGATCGTCGAAATCGACTATAACGGAGTCAAACTTTTCTTCCGTGAGGCGGCAGAGGGCTTCGGGATATCCGCAGCCGGCGACGGCGACGCCGCAGCGCGAGAGCAGCGGAGTCAAGACTGCCGCTGCCTCTTCGTCTTTGGAAACCAAAAGTGCGTGAAACGTCATATGCCGCTCATGTGTGGCGAGTGGAGTCTCCCTCGATTAGGGCCAGCGCGGAGCCACGCCGCGGGCCGGCTTGGCAGGGGCACCCGAACCGCTGGAAGCGGAGGCAGCCTTGGCTGTCGCGGGCTGCTCGTCCACTTCGGCTAAAACCGCCGCGTCGTCATCCTCGATTTCAGCCAGCAGAGGAGCCACTTCCCGCAGCTTTTCGGCAGCCTGCTGCAGCATCTCAATCTGCTTGGATAATTGCGCGTACCGGGCCTGCTTACGGCGCAGGACCTCATGAATGTCCTTCATACAACCCCCTGTTGCGAATCTAAGGAGGCCATCGGCAATCGTCAATCGTTATACCCTTCAGGCAGATTACGGCGGTAACCGGGATTCCATTGAGAAAGGGAGAAAATTTCCACATCTCGAAGGCTTTAACTGATGAAAAGTCTTGATTGGCGATGCATGCTTAGCCGTTTCGTGCCAACCGGTGGCACGTCCGTGGGATTTACATCCGAAGGGACAGAACATACTCTGTGATCGAGCAGTTCTGGGGGAGGGCTGTTCGGGGCGCTCCATAACTCGAAAGAGTTACGGGGCGCTTCTTAATTTTGGAACCTTCTTCTCCGCGTCGAACCGGCATCCCGGTCGTGTAGCCTACTCAGGTTGTACAATTTCCGATCAGTCCCTTCGAAAAGAGGCGCAATGGTAAATGCGCGTAAG
This sequence comes from uncultured Acidobacteriota bacterium, assembly GCA_963837015.1. Taxonomy (GTDB): domain Bacteria; phylum Acidobacteriota; class Terriglobia; order Terriglobales; family Acidobacteriaceae; genus JABDBE01. The sequence continues at coordinate 5,356 of CAWIMI010000044.1, forward strand.
CCATTCGCGGAGCGTACGTTTGAAGCTTAAAGACTTCTTCCTTCTCTCAATCCTTACTTTTGGTGCATTGCTGGTTCACGGGTACCATCCTTGGGCAGAGGACGCGGCAATTTATCTCCCCGGGGTTGAAAAACTCCTGCATCCGGATTTGTTTCCATTTAATGCACAATTCTTCGAGTCACATGCACACCTGACGTTCTTTCCTAACTTAATGGCCGCCTTGGTGCGGGCAAGTCATCTTCCGTTGGAAGTCGTACTCTTCATTGTGCAGTTGATTTCCATCTTTCTGTTTCTGCTAGCCTGCTGGCAGTTGATGTGCCGGTGCTTTCCTGATCAAAACGCTCGCTGGGCGGGCGTGACAATGATCGCAGCGCTTCTGACCTTGCCGGTTGCGGGAACTGCTTTGTATGTCATCGATCAATACGTCAACCCGCGAAATCTGGTTGCCTGCGCCGCAATTTTCGCTATCGTCAAGGTTATCGATGAAAAGTACTTTGAGGCGGTGCTGTTTCTGGTGTTTGCGGCGTTGATTCATCCGCTTATGCCGGTCTTCGTTCTTTCCTTCTGTGCCGTGCTGCTCTGTATCAAGCAATTCGATCAAAAGTTTGCCGGTCTTGCCTGTTTGTTGCCATTTGGAATTACGCTTGGGCCGACATCGCCGGCCTACCATCAAGCCGCGCTTTCCCACCCCTATCACTATTTTCTGGAATGGCACTGGTACGAGTTGCTGGGCGCGGTGGCGCCGATTCCGATCCTGTGGTGGTTCGGCCGGATAGCCCGTTCGCGAAAGTTAGGCAATCTTGACCTGTTGTGCCGCGCATTGATGGTTTATGAACTGGGTTATCTGCCCGCCGGCGTGATCCTGTCCAGTTCGGCACGGTTTGAGACGATTGCCCGACTTCAGCCCATGCGGAGCCTGTATCTCCTGTATGTGCTTTTTTTCTTATTTGCGGGCGGACTGCTCGGCGAGTATGTGCTGAAGAATCGCGTGTGGCGATGGGTAGCGCTATTCGTGCCCTTATGCGCCGGGATGTTCTGGGCTCAACTTGTGTTGTTTCCTGCCAGCGCTCATATTGAATGGCCGGGAGCCGCTCCGAGAAATCCGTGGGTTCAGGCATTCGAGTGGATTCGAACCAACACTCCAGCCGACGCCATCTTCGCCCTCGATCCTTTTTACATGGAGATTCCGGGAGAAGACGAGAACGGGTTCAGCGCGATTGCGCAGCGAAGTATGTTGGCGGATGCGGTCAAGGATAGCGGCGCCGTGTCCATGTTTCCGTCCATTGCAGATGAGTGGCTGACGCAGGTTCAGGCGCAAAGAAATTGGAAAACATTTCAAGCGTCGGATTTCCAAAGGCTGCAGGGAAAGTACGGGGTTAACTGGATCGTTCTGCAACAACCGGGTGTGGCAGGGCTTAATTGCCCATACAGCAATCACGCCGTGATGGTCTGCCGACTGAATTGAATCCAGTAAATCATCGGCGTCGAGGCGGTTTACTTGGTAGAATCGACTTCAGAACACCTAGCCGAAAATAAGGTCGGAACTCTGTACGATCCGGTGTGGGGGCGCGCCGATTTCTAACGGATTCGACTGTCGCTGCAAGGATGAGGGCCGATGTCCTGTTTGCAAACGGTAGAGCAAACCGATCGATTGTTCCCCTACCCAAGATGGACTTCTCAACTGGCGATCCTAGCCAAGCATTACGCGAAAGGCGATCCTGTGCCCCACGTGTTGCTCCCAGACTTCCTCGATCCTGGCGTGGCGAGCACGATTGCGGAGGAGTTTCCCGATCCACACACTGACGCATGGACGCAATACAAGCATCACAACGAAAACAAACTGGGCATGGCGAAACGGGAGTTTTTTCCCCGGGTACTGGGAGAGGTGACCGATGAGCTGAACTCTCCGAGCTTTGTCGCCTGGCTTTCGGAATTGACCGGCATTCCAGATCTGGTTGCCGACACCAGCCTGGAGGGCGGCGGTCTGCACCAGTCAAGGCGCGGCGGATTCCTCAACGTCCACACTGACTTCTCGCATCACCATTACCACAAACATTGGCGCCGGCGGGTCAACCTCATTCTTTACCTGAACCCGGGATGGCGCCCAGAATGGGGCGGCGCCATCGAACTTTGGGATGTGGGAATGCGGAGTTGCATGGCGAGGTATCCACCGCTGCTTAACCATGCTTTGATTTTCAATACGAACGAGAAATCGTTGCATGGTTTTCCGGCGCCGCTCGATTGTCCGGAAGGCGTCTCGCGCAAAAGCATGGCGCTCTACTACTACACGATTGAACAGGATTCCAAATCCACTCCCCGATCGACGAACTACCATGCCCGCCCCGGAGACAGCGTGACTGAAGCTGCGATGATCTGGCTAGACAAGCAGGCCGTCGATCTCTATTCGAGGGCTAAGGCGCGTTTTGGATTTTCCGACGCTCTGGCCAGCAAGATTTTGGGGCTCATCTCAAAGAAAGAATAGTGCCGTCAGAAGACGGGTTGCGCATTCTTGGCTGGTCTTTCGCCTTTGACCTTCTGGTTTGCCATTCTTGAGAGCACAGTCGAGCCGACTTTCTGTAAACTCATGCGCATCACAAGGAGAAGAAGTGTCCGAGTCGAAAAGAATCGTTCGTTTTGGCAAGCCCAGCGGACCGATGTTGCAACAGAAGGCCGCTTTCTTTCAGGAAAATGACAGATTGCAGGAAAATGTCCAGCGTATTTGCGACATCTATTCCAGGCAGCCAAAGAGATCTCAGTGCAAGAACTGCGGCTTCGAGCTAAGTGGGCATGGATTTTGCAAGCTGAAGGTTCTTTATCTCCAGTGTGCGAACTGCGGACATTTGAATGGAGCGTACGAAGACAGCGATGAGTTCTGTCAGGCTGTCTACGCCGAGGCGGGCGGTGCTGCTTACGCTCAAACATACTCCGCCGCGGATCGGGACGCCTACGACGCGCGTGTAGCCAACATTTACTTGCCCAAGGCTGAGTTCTTGGCTGACGTACTCCAAGGCCAGGGTGAGACATTCGAGCGACTCAGTTACGCAGACATGGGTGCGGGTTCAGGCTATTTCGTGGCAGCGCTCCTCAGAACTGGCGCGAGGAAAATAGTTGGCTACGAGGTCTCGCAATGCCAGATCGCGCTAGCGCGGCAAATGGTGCAACAGGCCGCCTTTCAACAACACGCTCTAGCAGAAATAGAAGCGATTACGGGTCAGACGAATGCCGCGGTTCTGTCGATGGTCGGAGTTCTTGAACACCTGAGACATCCGCGCGCGGTGCTGTCGGCCGCTAAAGAAAATTCTAAAGTACGATACCTGTTTATTTCCGTACCTCTGTTTAGTCCAAGTGTGTATTTCGAGGCAGTCTTCCCGAACGTCTTTCACCGCCACCTCGGAGCCGGCCACACTCACCTCTACACGGATGGATCGCTGGACTGGATGTGCCACGAATTCGGGTTTGAGCGGGTAGGCGAGTGGTGGTTTGGGACCGACATGATTGACCTGTATCGTCACGTGTTGGTGACGTTGGGAAAACTACCGGAGACCGCAGCACTCACCGAGGGATGGCAGAATGCATTCCGAGGAGTAATCGATTCGCTGCAACTGGAATTGGATACTCGACGGCTCTCCTCCGAAGTACATCTCGTGCTTCGGAAGCGGTAAAGATGAAGCTGCGCGGTCAGTCAAACCGCGGAAGAGGGAATCCCTAGCCCCGAAAGTTCGTCTTTTTTCGGCTTGACCGGATCCTCAGCCGGGAATCGCCGGCTTTGACTGTCTTGATCAGAATGACGCCGTGCTGGTTTATCGGGTAAACGAAGGGGCGCCGCCAGACGTTGGACAGCTACCGTTCGGAAAGAACGAAGTTCACGACTGCGGTGCCGTTTTGGCCCACGCTGACCGGTTTTTCCCAAGTGCGGGGATCAGAAAAGATCGGGCGCTCGACTCTCTTTTCGGTGAGGACGTCAAACGCAGCCTGCTTCCCCATGACTTGCCAGCCCTCGTGCCAGGCCACGATCTCATATTCTCCGGGCGGAACATCGGTTAACTCGAACGCACCAGTTTCATCGGTCACAGCATAGTACGGGTGCGGTGCCACGAACATCTCGGCGTTCATCCAGACGTGCCCACCGTTGCATTTCAAGTTGACCACTCCGGGCGTATTCATGTCGCGCGAAACGGTCTGATTGGGGAAGGGAAATGGAAGGTTATAGCTGGCCGCACCATCCATGTGAATGGTGTGAAGCGTGGCGTCCGAGCTCTTCATCTGAAGCGCCGCGCGTTCAGGAACCAATAGAATATGCGGTTCGTAGCGGCAAAAATGCTGGTCGAGAGAACGTCGGCTGGGAGGCAAGTCGAAGGCTTTCCCGCTGGAAATGTTCTTGATGAACACTACCGTGTTTGCCACACCCTTCTCGGGACCGATCACCAGCCGTTCGAGATCGCGAGTCTTGTGCGAATCGGGGTCGCACACTTGCGGATCTTTGCTGATGGGGAAACTGCTAGCGTGGGGCTCTGGCCCGGACCACTTGACGATGCCTTTGATTGTCCCTGGGTTCGCGACAGAGACTACTTTGTATTCGCTGCTTTGGCCTGTGACGCTGTCCGCGCCGGTTAGCAGCAATGCCAATGAAATCGCGAATACGACATTTCTAAGCATCTACACCAACTTTGACGAAATAGTATTGCGGTCAGTTACTTGGAGCAAGTAACGAAAGTAACGGTTTATGTACTGGTTTGGGATTCGTACCGCGTGATAACGGGAGTGTTGGCTAGTGGTTCTAATCCGCGTGGCTAGTGGCCGGCGATACCGGTCCGGGCAGCTCGCCTTTCTTCCGGCTTGACCGCAGACGCAGGCGATCCATGTAGAGATAGACAACGGGTGTCGTGAACAGAGTCAATGCCTGACTGACAATCAGGCCGCCTACGATGGTGAGGCCGAGCGGTCGACGAAGTTCTGAACCGGTTCCAGTGCCCAGCGCGAGCGGCAGCCCTCCGAGCAAAGCTGCGGCGGTCGTCATCATGATCGGACGGAAGCGTAGTATGCAGGCTTCGTGAATCGCATCCAAAGGTGATTTTCCTTCTTTCCTTTCGGCATCCAGAGCGAAGTCGATCATCATAATTGCGTTTTTCTTCACCAGGCCAATCAGCAGAATGATGCCGATTAGTCCGATCACGTTGAGTTCGTTGTGAGTCAGCTTCAGGGCCAGCAAGGCTCCAACACCGGCGGAAGGGATCGTGGAGAGAATCGTCACGGGATGAATGTAGCTCTCATAGAGAATTCCTAAGACGATATAAACCGCAAGCAGGGCCGTGATAATCAGCACCGGTTGATTGGCCAGCGAGTCCTGAAACGCCGCCGCAGTCCCCTGGAAGCTCGCGTGGATGGTGGCCGGGAAACTGATCGAGCGCTCGGCTTTTTCGATAGCCGTAGTCGCCTGACCGAGCGAAACGCCGGGTGCGAGATTGAATGAAATGGTCACTGCTGGCCATTGTCCCTGATGGCTGACGGCGAGCGAGGTGTTGGCCGGTCCGAAGTGCGCGAAAGACGAGAGCGGCACCATGTTGCCGTTCGATGAGTGAACGTAGACACTCTCGAGTGTGTCTGGACTTTGCTGAAACTGCGGGGCTACTTCCATGACGACGTGATATTGGTTCAGAGGTTCGTAGATGGTCGAGACTTGCCGTTGTCCAAAAGCGTCGTAGAGCACGGCATCGATGTCCGCCGCAGCCACGCCCAGCCGCGAAGCCGTGTCACGATCGATGATGACGTTGGCCTCCAGGCCTTTGTCCTGCTGATCGGTGTTGACCTGCTGGAGTTGCGGAAGAGCGCGCATCTTCTGCAGCAACTGAGGCGCCCAGGTGTTCAACTCTTTCAGATCCTCACCTTGAAGGGTGTACTGGTACTGCGCCTGACTCAAACGGCCGCCGATCTGCAAATCCTGCTGAGTCTGCATGTAGAGTGTGGCGCCCGGCACCTCGGCAAATTTCTTGCTGAGCTCGCGAATGACCTGATCCGCACCCAGCTTTCGTTCACCCAGCGGTTTCAAGGTGATGAACATGCGGCCCTGATTCATCGCCGTAGTGCCACCGCAGAAGCCGATCATGGTCGCAACATTCGGATCCTTCATCCCGATGTCAACGTAGCGGCGCATTTTGCGGCTCATCGCGTCGAAGGAAATGTCCTGTGCCGCTTGTACGGATCCCTGAATTCTCCCGGTGTCTTGTTGCGGAAAGAAGCCCTTGGGAACTTGTTGAAACAAATAAACGCTGAGACAAGCCGTGGCAATCGCAATCACCAGAACGCTGAACTGGTGACGCAGCACCCAACCCAGGCTCACGCGGTAGATGCTCAGGATGCCTTCAAACATCTTTTCGCTGAAGCGATAGGCTCGACCATGCTTTTCCTCGTGCAAGGGCTTCAGCAATTGGGCACACATAGTCGGTGTGGTGGTAAGGGAAACCGCCAGAGACACGCCAATCGCGATGCTCAGAGTGATCGCGAATTCGCGGAACAGGCGGCCGATAATTCCGCCCATCATGAGAATCGGGATAAAGACCGCGACCAGCGAGGTGCTCATCGAAAGCACAGTGAAGCCGATTTCACGGGCGCCGCGGAATGCGGCCTGGACGGGCAACATTCCCTGCTCGAGGTAGCGGGTAATGTTTTCCAGCACGACGATGGCGTCATCCACGACAAATCCGGTTGAAATGGCGAGCGCCATCAACGACAAGTTGTCGAGTGTGTACCCGAGCAGATACATGACCCCGAATGTGCCAATCAGCGAGAGTGGCACCGCGATACTGGGGATGATTGTCGCGCGAACCGTTCTCAAGAACACGAATACGACCAGAATGACGAGAACGACAGAAATCAAAAGCGTGATTTCAATGTCGCGCAACGAAGCGCGGACCGTGGTTGTCCGATCGGACACGACCTCGAGCTTGATGGCAGGAGAAATCGATGCCCGAAGCTGCGGCAGCAAGGCGAGAACGTTGTCGACCGTCTGAATAATGTTTGCGCCGGGCTGGCGGAAAATGATCAGGATCACAGCGCGCTTGCCGTTGGAGAGACCGTAGATATGGGCATCCTCGACCCAATCCTGGACATCGCCCACGTCGCCCAGACGCACTGCGGCACCATTGTTCTTGTTGTAGGCCACGATCAGCGGCCGATAGTCGTCCGCGCGCATGATTTGATCGTTGTCCCTGACCGTCCATGCACTCGTCGGGTTAGCCACCTCTCCCTTGGGGCGATTCGCATTCGCCGCCGCCAGAGCAGTGCGGACCGCATCCAGACCAACCCCGGTTTTGTTAAGCAGATTCGGGTCCAGCTCCACGCGCACCGCAGGGTTGGCGCCTCCACCCACATACACTTGTCCCACCCCGCTCACCTGCGCCAGTTTCTGCGACAGGATCGAATTAGCCTGATCGTAGATACCGGGTAAAGTGACACTGTCGGAGGTCATCGACATAATCAAAACCGGGGCCTCCGCCGGGTTCACTTTGCGATACCAGGGATTGCCCGGAAGATACGAAGGCAACTGGCTCCGCGCGGCATTGATCGCCGCCTGCACATCGCGGGCGGCGGCGTCAATGTTGCGGTTGAGATCGAACTGCAACACGATGCCGGTCGCCCCGAGCTGGCTGACCGATGTCATCTGGTTGATGCCGGCAATCCGACCAAACTGCCGCTCCAGCGGAGTCGCAACCGCCGAAGCCATGGTTTCCGGACTCGCGCCCGGCAGACTCGCTGAGACCTGGATTACGGGAAATTCAACCTGAGGCAGTGGAGCGACGGGAAGCTTAGTGAAGGCAAGCGTTCCCGACATCAACAGCGCCAACGTCAGCAGCGACGTTCCTATCGGCCGTTTAATGAAGGGAGCGGAGATATTCATCGATTAGTCTCCGACTGCTGGTTCTTCCGTGGTATTTACCAAACCGAATCTCTCGAATCGCTTGGCCAAACGGTCGAACCACAAATAAACCACCGGGGTTGTGTACAGTGTGAGCGCCTGACTCACCAACAAACCGCCCACGATCGTAATTCCCAGCGGATGGCGAAGCTCCGACCCGGTTCCAGATCCAAGCGCCAGAGGCAAGCCGCCAAGCAACGCCGCCATCGTCGTCATCATGATTGGACGGAAGCGCAGCAGGCAGGCCTGGAAGATGGCTTCCTCGGGAGGCTTATGTTCCACGCGCTCCGCCTCAAGCGCGAAGTCGATCATCATGATTGCGTTCTTCTTCACGATGCCGATCAGCAGGATGATTCCAATCAGTCCGACAACGCCGAGATCGTTTCCAGTCAGTAGCAGCGCCAGGATTGCGCCCACTCCGGCGGACGGCAGCGTCGAGAGAATTGTGATGGGGTGAATATAGCTCTCATAAAGAACCCCCAGCACGATGTACACAGTCACGATCGCGGCTACGATCAACCAGGGCTCAGTAGAAAGAGAATTTTGAAACGCAGCCGCCGTGCCCTGAAAAGCGGTATGAACGCTGGCGGGCATTCCGATTTCCGCTTCCGCCTGCTGGATGGCCTTGGTGGCATCGCCCAGCGACATTCCCGGCGCAAGGTTGAATGAGATGGTCACCACCGGAAACTGACCCTGGTGATTGACCGCGAGTGAAGTATTGGAAGTGTGAGTCTGGGTAAAGGTGGAGAGCGGCACTTGCGTTCCGTTCATCGACTTTACATACAGATCTTTGAAAGATCCCGGACTCTGCTGAAATTGCGGGTCTACCTCCAAAATCACGTGGTACTGGTTCAGCTGCGTAAAGATAGTCGAGACTTGCCGCTGGCCGAACGCGTCGTACAGCGTATTGTCAATCTGCTGCGGAAAAATGCCGAGCCGGGAAGCGGTATCGCGATCGATGTTCAGATCCGCCTGCAGGCCTCCGGCCTGCTGATCGCTGGCCACATCCCGCAGCTGGGGCAAGGTTCGAAGCTTGTCGACCAGCTGCGAAGACAGCTTGGCCAATTCCTTCGCATCCGCATCTTCCATCGTGTATTGGAATTGAGTGCGGCTTACGCGGTCTTCCACCGTCAGGTCCTGCACCGGCTGCATGAAAAGCGTGATGCCTTCGACCTCCGCCAGCTGAGGCTGAAGCCGGCGAATAATGTCCGACGCCGATGCCGTGCGCTCGTCGCGAGGCTTGAGGTTGATCTGGACGCGGCCGCTGTTGGGCGTGAGGTTGGTGCCGTCCACGCCGATGAAAGAAGACAAGCTCTCGACGTCCGGATCTTTAAGGATGACGCGTGCCAGGGCCTGCTGGCGATCTGCCAGGGCTTTGAACGAGATATTCTGCGGAGCATCGGCAATGGCCAGGATCACGCCGGTATCCTGCACCGGAAAGAATCCTTTGGGCACGACGACGTAAAGGAACAACGTCAGGATGAGCGTTCCAACGGTCACGAGCAAAGTGATCGTCTGATGCCGAAGCACAACTTTTAACGTGCGCCCGTAGAACGCAATCACCCGGTTGTAAAAATCCTCGGAGAGGTTATAGAAGCGGCCGCGTTTCGAAGAATCTTTGTGCTTGAGCAGCTTGGCGCACATCATCGGCGTCAAGCTCAGCGAGACCGCGGCTGAGACGAGAATGGTTACTGCCAGCGTGACCGCGAATTCACGGAACAGCCGGCCGACGATGTCGCCCATGAACAACAGCGGAATCAGCACGGCGATCAGAGAAACCGTCAAGGAGACGATAGTGAACCCGATCTGCCCAGCGCCTTTCAGCGCAGCGTCCAGCGGGGAGTCGCCCTCCTCCAAGAAGCGGTCGATGTTCTCGATCATGACAATGGCATCGTCCACCACGAAGCCGGTGGAGATGGTCAGAGCCATGAGCGTGAGGTTATTCAAGCTGTAGCCTAGCAAGTACATCACGCCGAAAGTTCCGACGATCGAAAGCGGCACCGCAACGCTGGGGATCACGGTCGCGGAAAGATTGCGCAGAAACAGGAAGATCACCATCACGACCAGCGCAATCGTGAGCATCAGTTCGAACTGCACATCTTTAACCGAGGCTCGGATGGTGATCGTGCGGTCGGTTAAAATCGCGACATTCACCGCTGCCGGCAACCCCGCCTGCAATTGCGGCAACAGCTTCTTGATGCGGTCCACGACGCCGATAATGTTTGCCCCCGGCTGCCGCTGAATGTTCACAATGACCGCAGGATCCAAATTCATCCACGCGGCCTGCATCACATTTTCGATTCCGTCGGTCACTGTGGCGATGTCCGAGAGGCGCACCGGAGAGCCATTTCGATAGGCAATGACGATGGGGCGATACTGATCGCCAGACATGAGTTGGTCGTTGGCCTGAATGGTAAACGACTGGCGCGGACCGTTCAGCGTTCCTTTGGCTTGATCAACGTTGGCGGCCGCTAAAGCAGTTCGCACATCTTCCAGGCTCAAGCCATAGGACGCCAGGGCGGTCGGGTTCGCCTGGATACGGACCGCTGGTTTCTGCCCGCCGCTAATCGAAACCAATCCGACGCCTGTGACCTGCGAAATCTTCTGCGCCATGGCAGTGTCCGCCAGATCCTCAACCTGCGAAAGCGGCAGCGTCTTCGAGGTAAGGGCGAGAGTAAGAATCGGCGAGTCGGCGGGATTTACTTTGCTATAAATCGGCGGGTTCGGCAGGTCCGTCGGCAAGTAAGTTTGGGCCGCATTGATCGCGGCCTGAACCTGCTGCTCTTCGACATCGATATTCTGATCAAGGTTGAACTGCAGCGTAATAACGGAGCTGCCAAACGAACTGGTGGAGGTCATCTGGCTGAGGCCGGGAACCTGACCAAACTGGCGTTCCAGCGGGGCCGTCACCGAAGATGCCATCACATCCGGGTCGGCGCCCGGATAAAAGGTCATCACCTGAATGGTCGGATAATCTACTTCGGGCAGGGCCGAGACAGGAAGTTGGCGGTAGGCTACGATTCCGACCAGCATGATCGCGACCATCAGCAGCGCCGTGGCCACCGGTCGGAGAATGAACAGACGCGACGGATTCATTGCGTACCTGAACGCGGAATATTCGGCGAAGAGCTTCCCGCAGGGCTTCCCGAACCGTTTGTTCCACTCGCTTGTTGCGGCTTGGCGCCGGTTGGAGCGCCCGGCCGAATCTCAATCTTGCTACCTTGTTGCAGCTTGTCCTGGCCATCGGTTACCACAACTTCGTTCGGAGAGAGCCCGCTGGCGATCACCGAAACGTTGTCTTGGGTGAAGGCAATGGTCACCGGGCGCACGTCGACGGTGTTATCCGATTTCACCACGAATACGTAAGTGCCTTGCGGCCCCCGTTGAATGGCTGCGGCCGGGATCGCGGTGCTGTCCTTCCGAACTTCGAGCAGCAAGCGTACGTTCACGAACTGGTTTGGCCAGAGTGAATTATCTTTGTTGTCGAAGACGGCTTTCAGCCGCCCGGTCCCTGTCGTCTGGTCGATTTGATTATCGATGGTCAGCAACTTTCCGCTAGCAAGCTTGGTCTGATTGTCTCTGCTGTATGCGTCCACTTCCAGAGAACCCTTCGCCATGCGCTGCGATACCGCCTGGAGGTTGTCTTCGGGCAGCGTAAAAAGAACAGCGATGGGCTGCAGTTGGGTGATTACAAACATCGAGTTCGTGTCGTTGGCGTGAACGATGTTCCCGGGATCAACTTGCCGCAAACCAATCCGTCCGGTAACCGGCGCCGTGATGTGGCAGTAGACGAGATTCAGCTTGGCGCTGTCGATAGCCGCTTGGTCGTTCCGAACGGTTCCTTCGAGCTGGTCAACCGTGGCCTGCTGGGTATCCACTTGTTGCTGCGACATGGCTCCGGAACTTTGTAGCAATCCCTTGAAGCGTTCGTAGTTCAGTTTGGCATCGCGCAATAGGGCCTGATCCCTGAACAGTGTGGCCTGGGCCTGATCGAGCGCTACCTGGTAGGGTCGGGGATCGATTACGGCCAGAAGCTCGCCGCTTTTGACATCCTGCCCTTCTTTGAAATTCACCTGCATGAGTTGGCCATCGACGCGGCTCTTCACGCTGACCGTGTAGTACGCGTTGACCGATCCCAGGCCCGTGAGGTAGTAGGGCATGTCACGGCGCTCGGCGGTTGCTACCGACGCTGGAACCACTTGCGCAACGTTGGCTCGGGCAGATGCTGGCTTGGCGTCGCTGCCTCCGCAGCTTGAGAGGTACGCAACCAGCAACAGAATGAGCCCTAACAAGGCAGTGGCACGCCAGTAAAGTTGCCGCCGGGCTAGTTTGACCGACGGTTGCAGGAGGGTAAAGATTAGCGCCTCCCAGGCAGCCTCCGGTCTGCGGGAAGCGGTTCTCATTCGCAGACCTCGTTCCGAAAGAAAATGTGATAAATGCAACATAATTGTAGTCGTGCCGGGCTCAATGCCCAAGGGTTGGACGTTGCAATCCCGACCCAGGTTGCGGAATATTGCCGCCCGGACGGAAGGAATCATTGCCGCGTATTGTTCGTGCAAAATCAATTTTATCCTCAAACAAAAGAAGCACTTGCGATCTTTACAAAAAATTACCATCATTGACCCATTCTTTACGTGGCAGCTCCGTTCCCATCAAACGTAAGGCTGGGATCTCTTAGCTGGCGCGTGCCAGGCTTCTCGCGTATATTGTTCCGACTTTCTCCGCACACACAAATGGCTGAGACAACACCCAAGCCGGCGATCACCGTTCGCGAACTGCAAACCTTCGACGAGCTGAAGCAGGTCGAAGGGGTCGAAAGGGAAGTCTGGGGGCTATCGGACCTCGACGTTATGCCTTTGACCTTGGCCATCGCAACCAGGGAAGCGGGAAGCATCTGGGTAGGCGCGTTCGATGCCGCGAAACTGGTTGGCTTTGCCTTTGCTTTTCTCGGCACGGAGCACGGTCGGTTGATCGTGCACTCACACATGCTGGCCGTGCGTGAGCCCTACCGTAATTCGCGCCTGGGCTACAAGCTCAAACTGGCACAGCGCGAGCGAGCGCTGGCCCTGCGCATCGAGGACAGTCGAGTCCGTGAAATGACTTGGACCTTCGATCCTTTGCAGAGCAGAAATGCGCATCTGAATTTTGCCAAGCTCGGAGTCGTAGCGGAGAGTTACAAAGTCGATTTGTATGGACCAGAAACTTCGAGCGATCTTCATCGCAATGGCACAGACCGATTGTGGGTCACGTGGCCGTTGGCCAGCCGCCGGGTGCAAGCGCGTCTGCAGGGAAAAGACAGCCGGACAGAAGTCCTCGACGCGCTTTCGACGCTGACTCCTCTAATCCAGTTCAATGGCGACGGGAAGCCGATCCGCACCGACCTTGCCGCCGCCTTAGGACGCCAAAGAATTGCGATCGAGATTCCGAGCGATATTGGCTGCGTGGAAAGAAACGATCCTAGCCTGGCCAGAGAATGGCGACTGCAAACCCGCTGGGCTTTCACCGAAGCGCTGCGAGCCGAATTCTTTGTGGTGGAATTCTGCCGCACGGTTCGAGGCCAACAAGGGCCGGGCGTCTACCTGCTCGAAAAAGGGAAGGTCGACGATTACGTTCCCGAGATGAGCCGCGGGGCTGGCCGTTGACCGTGACGCGATTGTCATCCTCACCGCTGCGCTAAAGGCCCCGCCGAGTCCGGTGACAGAGCCGCGAGCAAACCACTCAAGGCGTGCTTGCCTTGCTGCTGCTCAGAATGCTCCCCTTCGCGTCTTTCCCCGATACACGTTTCACGTACATCTTTTTGCCCGCAACTTTGACCTGCACATCCTTGCCCTGAATCCAGGACAAGTCCTGGTCGCCCTGCGCCTGATAGCGAACGACATAAACGGTATAGTTTACCTGCACCGAAATCTTATAAGTTGCGGTTTCAGGCTTTAGTGCCGCATCGGTGCCCCCACCGCCGCCACCTGTGCCTTGCAGCCTTTCGACATTCACGATCTTACCCGCCTGATATCCCGCGTTCTGAGATTGGGCAAGAGCGGTCAGGCCGACCACACATAGCAGCAGACAACCGAGCCAAAACTTTGTCATTACTCCTCCTTGGTTTTGAAATCCTCTGGGCACTTTTAACAACACGTCAAGCGCGACGACATTCTACCATTAACAAGATAAAGTCCATTCATTTAGTAGGCATTAGCACGATTGCGGCCAAACCCGGGATAGGTTCGAATCCAGCGAAGGATCGAGCATTCGTCGATCTTCGGGCTCGGCAGTGAGATTCTGGGGGAACTCGGAATGCAGAGCTTTGCAGCTGGGAAGTAAGAAGTTGCTTTCTGACGCCAGGCTTTTGGTTTGTTGCAAGAGAGCCGAGGCGGGGAATTCCGGACCAGGGACAGTATCCATTAGACAGTATCCATTAGGATGATGAGAGGCGCGTGATGCCCGACCCCGGTCCTAATCCGATCATTCTCTATGACGGCGTCTGTGGCCTGTGCAACCGGCTGGTCCAGTTCGTTTTGCGGCACGATTCGCAGGACCGCTTCCGCTTTGCCGCTCTACAGAGTGATTTTGCCTCTCAGATCTTGCGCCGGCACGGTGCGACGGCAGAAGACCTCGATACCATGTACGTAGTCATCGATCCCGGCTTGAGGGAAGAGCGAATTGTGTCGCGCTCCGACGCTGCGGGTGCGGTCTTGCGGGAGCTAGGTGGAGGATGGTCTGCGCTCGGAGTGCTCCTCGTAGTATTGCCCTGGTGGTTGCGAAACTGGGGCTACAATGTGGTGGCGAGAAATCGCTATGGCACCTTCGGCAAGTACGATTCTTGCCCGATCCCATCTCAAGAAGATCGGCGCAAGTTTCTGGATCTGCACTAAACAGACTTCTTTATAACGCTCACTTGCGGCAGGACAAGAACTCCCCCTCCGCAGTAGAATGCGTTGCGGCTCAGGTTTGCGGAGTTGAACCTCCTAACGAGGCATAACCATGGCAGACAAGGCGATCGTCCCCACTTCCGACACCAACATCGACTCCGTCCTGCAAGAGCAGCGCCGGTTTGAACCTCCGGAGCATTTCCGCAAACAGGCGCACGTCAAAGGTCTCGAAGAGTACGACCGCATCTATCGCGAATCCGTCGAGAATCCTGAGAAATTCTGGGCTGGCATCGCGAATGAACTGCACTGGTTCAAGAAATGGGACAAGGTGTTGGAATGGAACAACCCCTGGGCAAAATGGTTCGTCGGTGGCCAGATCAATTTGTCATACAACTGCCTGGATCGCCATGTGCAAACCTGGCGAAAAAATAAAGCCGCACTAATCTGGGAAAGCGAACCCGGCGAAGTGCGCACCCTGACTTATCAGCAACTGCATCGCGAAGTGCAGAAGTTCGCCAACGTATTGAAGTCTCTCGGAGTCAAGAAGGGCGACCGCGTAGCCATCTACATGGGCATGACGCCTGAGCTTCCGATCGCCATGCTGGCCTGCGCCCGCATCGGAGCGCCACATACCGTCGTCTTCGGCGGATTTGCCGCCAACGCTCTCGTCGACCGCATCCACGATTCGCAAGCCACCGCCGTGATTACGCAGGACGGATCCTATCGCCGAGGCTCCGAAGTCAAACTATTTCCCGCCGTCGAAGAAGCGTTGAAATCCTGCCCCTCGGTGAAGCATGTCATCGTCTACCAGCGCACCGGTTCACCAATTCATATGCAGCCGGGACGCGATCACTGGTGGCATGAGCTGATGGCCTCGGTCTCCGACGAATGCCCAGCCGAACCGCTCGACGCCGAGCATCCCCTCTACATCCTCTATACGTCAGGCACGACGGGAAAACCCAAAGGCGTCGTGCACACGACAGGCGGCTATTCCGTGGCCACGTACATCACGACCAAGTGGGTATTCGATCTCAAAGAAAAAGACACCTACTGGTGCACGGCCGATATTGGATGGGTCACCGGCCACAGCTACATCGTTTACGGACCGTTGCAGAACGGCGCCACCAGCGTCATGTATGAAGGCGCGCCCAACTGTCCCGAACCCGACCGCTTCTGGAGCATCATCGACCGGCATCAGGTGAACATCCTCTACACCGCGCCGACCGCGATCCGAACTTTTATCAAATGGGGAGAACAGTGGCCGCGAAAGCACCGTCTCGACAGCCTGCGCCTGCTCGGCACCGTCGGCGAGCCCATCAATCCCGAAGCCTGGATGTGGTATCGCGAAGTCATCGGCCACGAAAATTGCCCGATCGTCGACACCTGGTGGCAGACTGAAACCGGTCAAATCATGATCACACCTTTGCCCGGCGCGGTAGGAGCCAAGCCCGGTTCAGCCACGCGGCCGTTCCCCGGAATCGTCCCCGAGGTTGTCGACATGCACGGCAAGCCCGTGCCCGACGGCTCGGGAGGATTTCTGATCATCCGCCAACCCTGGCCCGGCATGCTGCGCACCATCTATGGCGATCCCGACCGCTACGTAAAGCAATACTGGTCGCAAATTCCCGGCGCATACTTCACCGGAGACGGCGCTCGCAAAGATAAAGATGGTTATTTCTGGATTATGGGCCGCGTCGATGATGTCATCAACGTCTCCGGCCATCGCCTGAGCACCATGGAAGTCGAGTCAGCCCTGGTGGCGCATGAAGCCGTGGCGGAGGCCGCAGTCGTCGGCCGCCCGGACGACCTCAAAGGCCAGGCCATCTCGGCATTCGTCACGCTGCAGCAGGGCCGCCAGCCCAGTCCAGAACTGAAAGAAGAATTACGCCGCTGGGTAGCCAAAGAAATCGGCGCCATGGCGAAGCCCGACGACATCCGCTTCACCGACATGCTCCCCAAAACCCGCAGCGGCAAAATCATGCGTCGTCTGCTGCGTGAGTTGGCCACGAGCGGAGAAGTCAAAGGCGACATGACGACGCTCGAAGATTTCAACGTGATTTCGAAGTTGACGGAAAGTGAAGAGGCATAAGCTAAGGAAGCACGAAGAACGGAGATCCAGTTTCCTCGTGAACCTCCGTGTCCTCTGTGGCGAGTGAAGTTCCTTACGCCGAAGCCGCCGCATACGACACCGCCCGATCCCAACTCTTCAGCTTCGACCCTTGACCGTGTTCAAAACCGCAAAGGCTAGCCATACTCACGGATATCTGATCCTCCGCGAGCGCCTGCCCGATCAACTCCTTGGAGCCCCCATCCGCCTGCTCCAGCATGGTGCGCGCCAGCACCCGCACGACTTCATCCGACGACCCCAGCGCCCGAATCAACTCCCGCCCCGCCTGCTCATGACCGAATTGAGCCCAGACCATCCCGCACAACACCAGGTAGTTCGCATCCATAAGTGCCTCCTCGTATTTCGTTAGATCGAAGTCTCATTGATAAAAGCGACAAAGTTGACACCAAGGTGTCAAGTAATTGTGAAAAAGAGCCGACAAACGTATCGTCCCAAATCTGCGCGGCGTCAGGCGGGAGGCACGGGCGACTGCCAATTGCCGGTCACCAACCGTCCATCACCTTCGTAACTCGCTGAACCCGAGACTTGAGAACTACTCTTTTTGGCGAGGGTTTACACCGATATGATCAACAAAATCTCGAACTCGCTTCTGATCCTGGCAGTCGGCGGGCTGGTATTCGCCGGCTCCGCGATTGCCCAAACCTCAACCACTTCCGGCGCCGGCCCGGGTGTTGTCGATCCTGGTCACTCCCGGGTGAATCAGGTGAACGGCCGCGAAACCAACCAGCAGAATCGCATCGCCAACGGCGTCAAGAACGGCTCCCTGACCCCGCAAGAGACCAGCAATCTGGAAAAGCGGGAAGCCAACGTGCAAAAGCGTGAGCAGAAAGACATGGCGGAGCACAACGGCCATCTCACCAAGGCAGAACAAAAGGGGATCAACCGGCAGCAGAACCGCATCAGCAAGAGCGTCTACAAGGACAAGCACAACTAGCGCTCTTCAACCATGAAACCGATTGTCATTCCGAGCAAAGCGAGTAACCTGTTGTCGCCTGCGATCGCGAAAAGCAGATTCCTCGCGCCAAAAACCGCGCTCGGAATGACCAACCGGAAGACGCTTTTCAAGAGCGAGAAACCCCGACCCGCGCTCGCGGAACCCGCAAGACCAGCAACCCGCCCGTAATCGCGCAAACCATCATCAGGGTCAATCCCGACGAATACGATCCCGTCCGACTGTTCAGATAACCGAACAAGAAAGGACCAGCAAACCCCGCAACGCTCCCTACAGCGTTAATCATTCCCACGCTAGCCGCCGCGGCCGATTCACTCAGGATTTCGCTGGGCATCGTCCAGAACACCGGCAGAAATCCAGATACGCATAACACCATAGTAAAGAGCATGAGCAAGACCTGGGTCGAAGCACTTGCAGTGATCAGCCCAAGCAACGCAGTCGCCGCAATGAACAGCGGAACGGCCGAATGCCAGCGTCGTTCCCCCGTTTTATCCGAATGCCATCCGTTCACCAGCATGGCGACAAATCCCGCCATGTAGGGCACCATGCCCATAAACCCTACACGCACGTCGGAGAAGCCCGATTGCCGCTTCAGAATCGTAGGCAACCAGAACGCAACCGTGTAAGCCACGAAGTATTCGAGAAACGCCACCGCGGACATTACCAGCACGGGGCCCGAACACAGTGCCCGCCACGTCGTGATCTTCTTGGGATTCACCGCCTTCTCTTCCACCAGTTTCTGTTCAATCCACTGCCGCTGCTCCGGAGCCAGCCACGCCGCGTCCAGCGGCCGATCCGTAAGATAGAAGAACGCAACCGTACCCAGCAGAACCGCCGGCATGCCCTCCAGCACAAACAGCCACCGCCATCCGTCCACCCCCAGCCACGGATGCCCCAGAATCCATCCCGCCAACGGCGATCCTACAATGAATGACAGTGGAATCGCGGCCATGAAGTTGCTACCGGCCTTGGCGCGATCCTCGCGAATGAACCAGTGGCTCAGGTAGACAACCACGCCAGGAAAAAAGCCCGCCTCCGCCGCCCCCAGCAGCAATCGTGCCCCATAGAGCTGACCGGCAGTGTGCACCAACGCGGTCAGTACCGTAAGCGATCCCCACGCCATCAGGATCACGGAGATGCAACGCCGTGCGCTCCAGCGTTCAACCATAAGAGCGCCAGGTATCTGCAACAGCAGATAGCTGATAAAAAAAATGCCAGCCCCCAAACCAAACACCCGGTCACTAAACCCGAGAGTCCGCGACATCCCGATCGCGGCATAAGCCACGCTGGTGCGGTCAAGATAATTGATGATGTAAAGGACAAAAAGAAAGGGAAGCAGCCGCAGCGCGATCAGATGCCGTGTGTGGTCCGCAAGCCTGGTCGAAGGGAGTGGTACGAGCCCGGGTGAAGCAAGCGCACTAGGAGTATGTGGAGCCACCGCCAAAGAATTGCCTCCGCAACGGGCGGGCAAGTATACCGCAACTCCGAATTCCCAGAACTGGCAACGCCTTTGGGCGGGGCAGGCCTTTCAGGCCTGCATTAAAAGGCATTAGAAGGTTTCGGGCTTTAGCCCCTGAGGTACCTCACGCTCCCGGACTCTTTACTCGCCAGCGCCAACCATCACAATCGGCAGAGTCGGCACCGCCGACCCACTCTCCGGCTCCACGGTAATCGCAAAAGCCTTGGCCTGCACTCCGGGAGGAAGCGGCGGGTTAACCAAGACAGCGCTGCCGTGAGCATCCGGCTTGAACACTCCAGCCGGAATCGGAGCCCCATTGACCGGAATTAGCCACAATTCATAAGCCTTTTGCGGTGGCAATGCCTGCAAGCTGCTGGCCAGGAAAATCAGACTTGACCGATCGCGAACATAAATGGCTTTGCCTTGCGGCTGCGGCGGAGTCTTCGCCGCCACCAGCGTCACCCGCATCGCATCAGTCGCGGTAAGTGTCGACACCACCTGACGTGCCCGCTGCAACTCCGCCAGTTGCCGAGTCGATCGACTCTCCAAACCCGCAATCCGTTGCTCCAGATCCGAGTTCTCCAGCCACAGGGCTACCAGTCCAACGGCCAACGCCGCAGCCGCAACCCATGGCACCAGCGTCCACCAGCCCCGCCGCGCCGGAGCCGCCGCAACTCGCGGCTCACGAGCTACCGCTTGAAGCAAACGCTGACGCGCCCGTCGCGGCGGCACTGGCCCCGCCGCCGATAACGCCATCAATGCCATGTCGCCGCGCAACTGCTCCAGCTCACGACGGCAACTGGCGCACTCTTCCAAGTGTTTCTCCAGCGCCACCCGTTCCTCGCCCTGCAACGTACCCAGGGCGTGGAGAGCCAAGTCTTCCGCGAATTGTTCGTGCACACTCATGTTGCAAACGCCTTGCGCAACGCCAGTAACCCCGATCGAATGCGAGTCTTGATCGTTCCCAGCGGCTCCCCGGTCTTCGCTGAAATCTCGCTGTGCGACAGACCCTCAAAGTAAGCCATCTCCAAAGCCTGTCGCTGCGCCGAAGGCATGGTGCCCAGCGTTCCCCGCACTTTCTCCATCGTCCGCGCCCGCTCCGCATCTCCCGCCATGTCGGGCTCGACCGAAAGCACTACATCCGCAATATCCGTCTCCGGACGCCGCTTCCTCAATCCATCAATCGCCCGATGTCGGGCAATCACCGCCAGCCACGGACCCAGGCTGCCCCGGCTCGAATCAAACAGCCCCGGGTTGCGCCACAACTGCATAAACACTTCTTGCAACACGTCCTCCGCCGCACCGGTATCGCCCAGCACACGCAGGGCGACCGAGTAGACGACAGCCGAGTAACGGTCATACAGAGCCGCCATCCCCTTCTCGTCACCCGAGCGAATCGCCGACAATACCGCAGCGTCGGTCCGATCTCCTTGTAGCTCAGCGCCGGACAAGCAGTTGATCTCTTTCTACTTGAAGTACGAATCCGAAGCCACACATGGATTGCAGGCCAACTACTGGCCCAAGAACGTCAACCCGCGAAACCATAACAGTATTGCGAATCCCGAACAAGCCGTAACCTGTAGTGCGGACAGTCCTGTCCCCGTGCCGGAACCGGAAAAAGTGGGGGCTGGCGTTCCGCCCGTCAGGCGGAGCAAAGCTTCACAGCCTCTCTACGTCAAATTTTGGGTGGCGCCGTGCTTCAGCGCTGCGATAAAAGCCAGAGATTTTGATTCAGGCCCCGCACGGAACGAAGAAGAACGATGTCGCAGAGGACGGCACTCTCACCGCTCATTCTTCAACGCCAACTGCCGCTCTTCCGGCGTCATCTGGTTCCACAGAACCTTGAGGTCTTGTTCGATGCGCGTGTTGTTCGGATCCTTGCGCAGCGAGCGCGAGAACCAGCGATAAGCCGTGGGCAGGTCACGAGTGGCGCAGTGACCCGTGGCGTACATCGTGCCCAGCACATTCTGAGCCTGGGCGTTCGAGTGTTCGGCCGCAGCTAGCAAGTTTGTCCTCGCCCGGGCGCAGTTTTCCGGTACGCCGTTTCCGTAGAGATATTTTTCGCCTTCGGCCTCAAGAGCCGCCGATTGAGTGGCAGACGGCGTCGCTGGCTGAGCTTGTGCTCTCGTCACTTTGTGGGCAGGTGCAGGCGGGGTGGCTTGGTCTCCGGAGTCGTCGGACTTGGTCACAGCCGAAGAATCGCGTTGGGACTGATCGGGTGCTTGTGACTGATCTGCCTGAGGTGGCTGAATTGAATTCGTTCCTGCTGTTGCCGGCGAGGCAGAAGGCGAAGCTCCCTGCGCCGCGGGCGGTTGCGTGTCAGGTTGCCCCGGTCCCGAATTCGCTGGCTCGACCGGTGCGCCCGGTAACGGTTCCGAAGTTGTCTGCGGCCCGGCTGATGCAGAGGAATTCGTCTGCGCCTTGCCTCCCAGTATCAACGACAACCTCGACACGATGTCCTCCCGCCAGTGCCAGCCCACGATCGCCAGCGCAACCAACAGCAGCAAGAGCGAAAACACGTACTTGCCGCGGTGACTTGCAGGTTCATCCTCGAGCAGGTAACTGACACTTCGAGTCTCGGTCGGTTCATTCCCCAAGCCAAGAAACGAAGGCCCGCTCACCGGCGGCTCGGCGGCGTCTTTCACCCTCGGGGGAGTGACTGTCGGCGCGGGAACTCGACGCGGCGCAGGCGCCGGCATCGGAGCCGGCGGTGGGCCAGGCTGAGTTCCGGCCGGACCCGGAAGACGCAGTTCGGCGGCGCACATCCCGCAAAAGCGATGTTGCGGGAAATTTTCGTAGCCGCAGTTTTCACATTTTACGAGCATTGATACTGGCATAAGAATATACCGACTTTGGATGGCCCGCTGCTGATTTCGGGTTGGTTGACTGTGGGCTGGAACTTCTCAGATCTTGAAAACTGCTTATGGTGTGTTGCTTAGCACTACAAAAAACGCACCGCAAAATCGGCAAAGCGCGAACGCCGCTGTCCCTCCAGACAATCACTACTCCCACCGATTACCAGTCGCACATGTCCTTCCGTGACCTATGGAGAATCCATGCCAGACCGAATAATGGGGGTGCTGCACATTAAGTTGTTCTAATCCCGAGGTCGCACTCGGAGTCACGACGAGGTGCAGCGGCTCTTCAATCCCCCGCCGTGCGCGAGCACGGGCAAGAGAGGCGGTAACGTGAGCAACCTCACGCCGAAGTTGAAATTAATCGCTAGCCTGACTCTTCTACTATTATTTTTCATCCCAGCCCTGGCCGCAGCTCACACCGTCAACCTGTCATGGGACGCCAGCAACTCCCAGCATATCGTCGGATACAACGTTTATCGCGGCGGCAACCCCAACGGCCCCTACACAAAAATTAATTCCACCCTCGATCCCAATACCAACTATTCCGACTCCACAATCCAAGGCGGCCAGACCTACTATTACGTAACGACGGCGGTGGACAACCAGGGAGTGGAGAGCGCTTATTCGAATCAGACTGAGGCAGCGATTCCAAGTGGGGGGTCGCATTCGGAGAATGCGTTGTACAGTTTTTCCGGCAGCAGTGATCCCAAGTTTCCTTATGCGGGATTGATTTTCGACAAAGCCGGCAACCTCTACGGCACGACAGAATTTGGCGGAGCGAACAATCAGGGCACGGTCTTCGAAATAATTCCCAACTCGAATGGCAGTTGGAATGAAACCGTGCTCTACAGCTTCACCGGAAGTACCGACGGAGGTCAGCCTTACGGCAGCCTGGTGCTCGACGCCGCCGGCAACCTTTATGGCACGACGAACTTCGGGGGCAGCTCGAACTGCAATCTCGGATGCGGCACGGTCTTCGAGTTGACGCACGGTTCCGGGGGTTGGAACGAAACTGTTCTCTACACTTTTTCCGGAGGCAGCGACGGCCGCGAACCCTATGCGCGCCTGCTCTCTGACGCGAGTGGCAATCTCTACGGCACCACCTTGCTCGGCGGAAACATCGGCTCGGTTTGCAGTACGGGTTGCGGTACCGTCTTCAAGCTGACGCATGGTTCGAGCGGCTGGACCGAAAGCGTGCTTTACGCCTTTCAGGGAGGAACCGACGGCGCCTCGCCCTACGCCGGCCTGACTCTTGATGCAGCTGGAAATCTCTACGGCACGACGAATTCCGGCGGCACTTCGGCATACGGTGTGGTTTTCAAGCTCTCACCCGGTTCCAGCGGATGGACCGAAAACGTGCTGCATGCCTTCACCGGCAAGTACGACGGACGAAATCCCTACGGTGACCTGATCCTTGACTCCGCTGGCAACCTCTATGGCACGGCGTATCAAGGCGGGGGTTCCGGATACGGCGTCGTGTTCAAACTGCAGCCCAACTCAAATGGACACTGGACGAAGAAGGTGCTTCACGGTTTCGGGAATGCGCCATCCGCCAATCCGGTTTCCGGACTGGTCATGGACGCGGCGGGTAATCTGTACGGAACCACGGTGCTCGGGGCCACCCAGAGCGCCTGCGGCGGAGGATGCGGCACGGTCTTCAAGCTGACTCCTACTTCGGGAGGTGATTGGGCCTTCACTCACGTCCACACCTTCGGACAGGGCACGGACGGATACCATCCCACCGGCGACCTGGTCCTGGACGCGGCGGGAAATATGTACGGAACTACCCAAGCAGGAGGAGCTCAAGGCTCCGGCCTGGTATTTGAGATCATGCACTAACCCCCCTGCATGAGCTTATGTGGTGACGGGCGAACTCGCCCGTCACCCACCCGAGCACCCCAAAACCTTGTCAAGCCCCCTGACATGAGCTTTTCCTCGCGAGCCCTTGAAATCATTACGAAAATAAATCCGAAAACCATGTCATGTTTACCCTCTGGAACTGCTATTCTAGAAATAGGTCATAAATCTGTAAGAGAAACTAAGCGATCAACAAAAGGCGCAAGCTCCCCGCTTGCGCCTTTTGTTTTGCACCATCCATGCAAAAACCCAGCTCTTCGCCGCGACGCCTCTCAGCGCCGGAGCGAAAGACTGGGCGTCGGCGCTGGAACACGACGAAATGCCGGGGAGAGCTCTCCGAATACGCCTTCGTTTATAAAGCCGCGAGTCTGGGCTTTGGGGTGGCGAGGCCTTACAGCGAGGGGGAGCAGTTCGATTTCATTCTGATCAGCCGGGGCTGGCCGGAAGGGGACAAGCTGTGGCGTATCCAGGTTAAATCGACGACCGCGAAGCTGGGCGCGCTGTACCGCGCGATGGCACAGCGACGCAGCCGAGGCCGATGGGTGACTTATCTTCCGACGGAGATCGATTTTATCGTGGTCCACGTTGTGCCGGAGGACAGCTGGTTCGTGCTGCCAATCCGGGACATTGTCGGCCGGATGAACCTGCTGTTTACGCCGAAGGAACGACCGCAGAATGGAAAGCTTGACGGGTATCGCGAGGCTTGGCACCTGCTGCGGGCGCCGAAATAGTCTTTCTGCGTGTGGGGACAGGCGCCCCCGCCCGTCCAGGCGGAGCAAAGCTCCGCAGGCCTTTGCTCGCGCGACGACACTAATTCCGGTTCGGGACTGAGACTCCGATTTAGTTTGCCAGGTGGGCCGGCTTTTGATCTGCAACCCATACAATCGCTGCAGGCACGCTGCGTTTGGAGGGTGTTACCAGTGGGTACTGGACGCCGTCGCCAAACAGTCGAGTGGCCTTTCAGCCAGCCACAGATGTTCCTCTCACCGAGATGACGAAGGTTTTCCTTGCTCTGCACCTTGCCAAGAATCAGCCACAGAAGTGGCTCTTTGAGTCTGAGAATGGATCACCAGCTATTCTCAATAATCTGGTGAATCGTGTCATCAAACCGGTGCTTGGAGATTCCTACAAATCCCTTTACTGCTTGAGACGAGGAGGAGCGACTGCACTGGTTGAGATGTCAGGCAATTTGGTTGGAGCTCAGGGCTTGCTGCGTCACAAATCCATGACCACCACTGCCATGTTCTACAAAAAGTCCACTCCGCTTGAGACCATCAGGCAGGTCAAGCTGCTTGAGGCGAAGGCACTGAAGTAAGCCATCAATCCTGTCCGTCAGTTTACGACCTTGAGACCTCTTCCAGGCTCCTCAGGGATTCCATCTCCACCTTTAAGCTTGTCGTCACTTGGCTCGTTACTCTCCAGTAGTTTTACATCCCGCATTTCAACCAATAGCTTGTGTTGATCGACAGTCACCTCAGTATCGAAAGGCAAGGTCGCACCGATTCCTAGCATACGATCTACATCCACGAGAACACGTCGAGTGAGAATCTTGCCAGTCTCTGGACTGGACCCTTCGGCTGAGACAATCAGTTAAGTCACATTGCGCCGTTCGCTGCCAAAGCGTTGCGCGGCGCGGTTGAAGTTTGCCAGCATGGCTCCGGCTGGGGAAGCGGACGCGGGCGCTGCTGGAGAGCAACCCGCCAGGAATACCCAGCTGGAGACTCATCCACGGCGATGAGCGGGGGCGCGATCGCAAGATCGTGCCCTCATCGCATGGATAGATTTCCCTATGCCTCAGAAAACTCATCCCGCCTCCGTCATGGCCGCGGTTGCGGTGCCCAACAGCGGGAAGCGTTCGAACTCGACCGGAGAGCGGTAGCCCAGAGACGAGTGCAGCCGTTTCTGGTTGTAGATCTGGTCCAGAAAGTCGCTGATGCGGATGCGCGCTTCGGCCAGATTGCGATATTCGCTACGATACACCTCTTCGCATTTCAAGGTTTTCATGAACGATTCGCAGGTGGCGTTGTCCCAGGGATTGGCTGGGCGCGACATACTGATCTGGATCTGGCGCGCCTCTAACACCGCAACATAGTCGTGGCTGGCATACTGCACGCCGCGATCGGAGTGGTGGACCAATCCGGCCGTTGGCCGCCGCTGCTCCAACGCCATCGCCAGTGCGGATAACGTTAGGCTGGTTTCCAGTCCTTGGTCGAGGGCCCAGCCGATGACTCGCCGCGAGAACGCGTCCAGAATGACGGCCAAGTAGATGAACTCCTCCCGCAACCGGATGTAAGTGATGTCGGCCATCCACAGCTGGTTGATCGTGTTCACCGCCAGGGACGCGGCCAGGTTCGGATATACCCGGCAGCCGTGCGCCGAGTCGGTGGTCACCACGAACTGGCGTTTGCGCAGGCAGAGCAGGTTGTCTTTCCGCATCACACGCTGCACCCGCTTGCGATTCACCCGCCAACCCGAACGCCGCAACTCGGCGGTGATCCGGCGACTGCCATAAGTCGGCCACTCCAGAGCCACGCGTTGCAGATGATCGCGTAGTTTCACTTCCTCGGCTCTGGGCGCGGCTCCGGCGCGGTAGAAGCCGGCACGGCTTACCCCCATCAGCGCGCACATCCGACCGATCCTGAGTCGGCTTCCGGATCTCACTTCGCGCTCGACTTGCTGGTAGAGGAGGCGCCGAAACTGGCGGCCCGCAGCTGGCGCTGTTCTTCTACATGCTGCAAGGCTCGCTTCAAAAAATCGATCTCCAGCACCTGCTGTCCGATCTTACGTTCCAATTCCGCGATGCGCGTTTCCTCCATCCGCTTCTGCCCTACGCCGGGAAAGGCACGCACCCCAAACTTCTCTACATCCCGGCTCCAGCGGTATAGGTCTTCGCGGTTCACTTCCAGGCTCCGCGCCACCGCTCCGACCGCTTCTCCCGCCCGCAATCGCGCTACCGCATCCAGTTTGAACTCCTTCGTGAATTTCCGTCGAGGCTCCATCCAGTTTCCCCTTTCCCTGCATTTTAGGGCTTAACTGGTTGTCTCAAATTCGGGGTCCACTCCACTCTTCATTGATGACTTGCTTTTCGACTGACTGCTTGACAGTCTCCATAAAAGTAAGACCCTTCGATGCAGACTCAATCTTCTTGTCGAACGTCTCGTAGCGAGAAAACCGTATTTTGTCCCACCACTGAAAGAGGAGTGTGGTCATGCTTAAGGCAATTGCCACTGCACATTCAATACCCACACGCAACGCACTACCTGAATCGAAATACTTAAACCTGAGCTGGTCTCCTTCAATGCCATGGATGCGAGCGAGGTTCGTGTGAAGGTCTGTCACGGTAATAACTAGTTGTTTGAGTCTCTCTGGTTCTATCCCTTTTCCACCGTAATCGGCTAGTTCCAGCTCCACAATTCCGTCCGAAAGCTCTAGTGTTCCTACTTTTTCTTTTTCGAGTAGATTCACGCTGGTTGCTGTAAGGGTTTGGAGCGACCTGATCTTCTCAAAGAACATATTAGCCTCTGGCAGAGTCCGAACTTGCCCGATCTGGCTGAAGCTAGATATTGACGCGACTAATATGCGCAGCCTATTCGGCTCGTAAAAATCCTTAATATCAAGCCCCTCTAGGATCTTGCGTGTGCTCTCGGAACCGAGGAGGGAGGCATATCCGGCGTATGAATCGAACATCAAGGTGGAAAACTCACTCTTGTCTTGGTCTGAGAGATTCGGATTCTGACCTTGAGGTTGAGAAACCAGCCACTTCCCTAGCGTGGAGACGATCTGGCCAACTCTCATCTTGTCTACTATTTCTTTCAGGGCCTTAGTGAATTCAAGCGTTTGCATAAACACCTCGGATCACAGATTCGATGTACTTCATTTGCACTTTGGCTCGTGATTGCTGCACCAGTTGTTCACCGCGCGAAGGTCAAACATCTTCACTTTCTCCCCTGTCAGTTCCCGGAATGCCAAGAAAGCAAGTGCGACGACATTGAGGTCTTTACTCTTGTTGATTAACCCGACGACCTCGCCAAGGTTCTGGGGAGATTTCCACCCAGGAGTCTTAGGCCTGTTCGTATAGGCCTTTAGAAGATCAAACCAGCTCTGACCACCCGCTTTTTGAGGGGTCTCTACCCAGGTCTCCTCAAAGTCTTCGGCCGTGATCGTCAATGTGCTTCGGGCGAACTGCAAGGTTTCAGGATCAGTGGTGCTACTCACGAGTGCATTCAAGTCGTCCAAACCAGATCGAAATCCGAGCCGCATCCGTGCTTGACTCTCAGTTATCTGACCTATCATCAAGATACGTTTTTGCAGCGGTTGCAACTTCGATGTGATTTGCTGCTCGATCATCTTGTCAGTGATCGCACTGATCTTATCCTGTGCTACTTTCTGAATCTGAGCATTGATGTTCTTATCTTCAAAAGCTTTTTCTACGGCTGCTTTGCTCTCCGAACTCACGACCCTTATGGCCGTTTGCTTTGCGTCTTCACGAGCATCTTTCAGACTGGAATAAAACAGGAAACCAGCGATTGCAACCATGACCGTCACGGAACCACCAGTGAGCCACACGAGATGCTTGAAGTACCCAACCAGGTTCGTGTATTCGGCTTGAGGCCCTTTAGCCATAGAACAGCTCCTGTGTTCCTGGGATCAGACCACTGAATTGAATTTACCTGGGGAAGTTGAGATTTTAGCACCAGTGACGGACAACGAACGTAATTTGGTGGATCTTGGGACTTGCGGACGGGGTGGCCCAGCCTTCCGCGCTCTTTGCGGAGGCTGGGGCAGTTCAGCCTAACAATCTCTAATCCGCCCCGACGGCTTCCTTGAGGCTGCGGAACTGATTGATCTCCACCTTGTCCTCGGGGAAGACGGCTTCAATCTTCAACTGCCTCCCATGGTTCGAATCATGGATTGCAGAGTACTGATGTACATATCGGCGCGGCGCTCCATCCTGAAGTCTGCGGGCTGATTGATGCCGAGCAGGTTGGGGAGTTGGCTCAGCCTGAAAGGCAGCCGGATTGGATTCCCGTCTCCCACCTTTCCGCACAGAACGTGGAAAGGTGGGGCACCCTTATTCTTGGTATGGATTCGGTCTCTGGGACCTCGGTGACGATGCCGCTCTCCCGCGTCTCGAAAGGCGCGAGACGCGGGGCACCCAGTTCCTAAGAATTCGAGGCGTGTGGGAAGCCCTACTAGGCCGCGAGATCTCGGGCCATCTCCCACTCCAGCTCCCTGCGCCACATCTCTTCTACGAACCGCCGTAGAGTCGGGTCGTCAAGGATGTCCCTGCTTGCCGGTGGCGGATCGAAGTCATGCTCGACCTTTTTCACCCACGCCACTAACTGCTCCAGAGTCCAATCCTTCTGAGCCATGACGTGGTAGTCGAAGATGTGGGCGATGATGTCCTTGATTCGTATCTTGCGCGGTATCCAGAGACGCCAGCAGTCGCAGGGGCGTAGGACGTTCCGCAGCACCCAGACTCCCCAGACTTCTTCCACGCCGAGGGTGCGCCGGTCCCGGTCGTCGGAGCGGCAGAACACCCGCTGAAACGAGCATCCGCGGGCGACGGCCGCCATGCCCAGAGCGCAGCCGGACTGAGTCTCAGCCGAATACTGCCGACCGGCCTGGGGTGTGAGTATCGTGCTGCCTAGCAGAATCGCATCGCTGAGTTTCATTGCGATTTCCCCGTGTTCCGGGTTCTTTGTTCGGCACAGGATACCACTTTGTGACCTCTCCCGCGTCTCGAAAGGCGCGAGACGCGGGGCACCCAGCACCTTGGCAGCGCAAGCACAATACACAGATCCTTCGCTCTGCTCAGGATGACAGCTTTATTTCCAGGATGGCGGCTTTATTTATTGAGGCAGGATGACAGCGTTAGGTCAGGATAATCAGAATGATGGCATCGGGTCCCGTTGTGCCTCTGTGGTGAAGTGGTTTCTCGCAGTGGTTGGTTCACGGGTACTGCGCGCGAGATCCTTCGCCCCGCTGAAAAGCGCGGGGCATCAGGATGACGGCTTTATTTATTGAGGCAGGATGACAGCGTTGGGTCAGGATAATCAGAATGATGGCATCAGGTTCCGTTTGTGCCTCTGTGGTGAAGTGGTTTTTCGCAGTGGTTGGTTCACGGGTACTGCGCGCGAGATCCTTCGCCCCGCTGAAGAGCGCGGAGCATCAGGATGACGGCTTTATTTTCCAGGATGGCGGCCTTATTTTCCAGGATGACGGCTTTATTTATTGAGGCAGGAGCCGTAACGCGGGATCAAGTCCACGCGGTGCGCCTTTACACTCGTCCTGCCAACGTGTTAACCTCATAAACGTTACAAAACAATTGAAAAATTAGACAGGAGTGCACCAGGTTAGTGCTAGCCAGAGAACAAAAGAAATCCGTTATCGACCAGTACGGCACCCATGCTACCGATACCGGTAGTCCGGAAGTTCAGATCGCGTTGCTCAGCGAACGCATTGGTTCATTGACGGAACACTTCAAGATGCACCAGAAGGACCATGGCTCGCGCCGCGGTCTTCTCATGCTGGTCAGCAAGCGGCGTCGCCTGCTCGACTATCTCAAAACCTACAATTCCGATCGCTATAAGACTGTGGTCCAGAAACTCGGTCTCCGCAAGTAGTTGCGGCCGGACCCGTTGCTGGTTTCGTGTATTTAACAGCCCCATACCAGCGGAATTGTTCTGCCGTCCTTTCGAATCGCGCGTTATTCATGCGAGGGACCGCAGCGGTTCAAGAGAAAAGCGGAGCAAGGTGCGTCTCCAAGTAAATCCCGCGTCCCCCCTGGCACCGGGTGCCCTGCGTCTCGCGGTTTTCGAGACGCGGGAAAGCGCTAATCCATTTGTGCAACTCCCAGACCGGCACCGGCGTGCTCTCCTGCCCACAAGGAAATAAAACATGAAACATGACGTATCCGTTCAACTCACCGGAGGCAAGAGCCTCTCATTTGAAACCGGAAAATTAGCGAAACAGGCCCATGGCTCGGTCGTGGTGCGCATCGGAGAGAGCGTCGTTCTGGCCACGGCTGTGGCCAATCCGGATCCGCGCGAAGGCATCGATTTTTTCCCGCTTACCGTCGATTACCGCGAGTACACCTACGCTGGCGGACGCATTCCCGGCGGTTTCATCAAGCGCGAAGGGCGTCCCAGTGAACGCGAGATCTTGACCAGCCGCCAGATCGATCGCCCCATCCGCCCGCTGTTCCCGGAAGGATTCAGGTGCGAGACGCAAGTCATCGCCTTTGTCCTTTCGGCGGACACCGAGAACGATCCCGATGTGGCCGGAATTAACGGTGCTTCGGCCGCATTGACGATTTCTGACATTCCCTTCAATGGGCCGATTGGAGCCGTTCGCGTCGGCCTGGTGAGCGGCCAGTTCATCATTAACCCGACCTATAGCGAGATGCGCGACAGCCTGCTGAACATCATGGTCGTCGGCACCGCTGACGGAATTGTGATGATCGAGTCGGGCGCTAAAGAAGTAAAAGAAGAGACGGTCGTGGACGCAATCGAATTCGGCCACGCCGAAATAAGGAAGATCTGTGCCGCCATCAATGACCTGAAGGCAAGAGCGGGAAAGCCCAAGCGCGCGGTCACTGCGCCAGAGTTCGACGAAGCCTATTACAACCAGCTCAGAGCAAAGATAGGCGCCGAACTGGCCGAAGGCCTCGACACGCAGAAGCACCCAAAAGCAGAAAGCTACAACTTGGTCCGCGACCTGAAGAAAAAGCTGCAAGCGGAGATCCCCAAGGAAGACGAAGAAGCCCAAGCTAAACTGAAAACCTACTTCGAAGCCCTGCGCGAAAGAATTTTCCGCGAAGAAGTCCTGAACAAGAAGAGAAGACCAGACGGCCGCCCCTTCGACAAAGTGCGCGACATCTGGGTAGAAGTAGGAGTGTTACCAAGAACCCACGGCTCAGCAATTTTTACCCGCGGCGAAACCCAAGCCCTGGTAACAACAACGCTAGGCACCAGCGATGACAAACAACGCCTCGAAACCTTCGAAGGCGAAGCCAAGAAGCGCTTCCTGCTGCACTACAATTTTCCGCCGTTCTCGGTGGGCGAGGTTTCGTTTTTGCGGGGGGCTGGGCGGCGGGAGATTGGGCACGGGGCGCTGGCGGAGCGGGCTATTTCGGCGATGCTTCCTACTGAAGAGAATTGGCCTTACACCATGCGCGTGGTCTCGGACATTTTGGAGTCCAACGGGTCTTCTTCCATGGCCACGGTTTGCGGGGCTTCGCTTTCGCTGATGGATGCGGGCGTGCCTCTGCGGTCTCCGGTGGCTGGGGTGGCTATGGGGTTGGTGAAGGAAGGGAACGATTACGCCATCCTGACCGACATCGCGGGGGCTGAAGATCACTACGGTGACATGGATTTCAAAGTCGCTGGAACCAAAGATGGCATCACCGCGCTGCAGATGGATATTAAGGTCGGCGGCATTACCGCTCAGATCATGCGGGAGGCGCTGGCTCAGGCGCAGCGCGGGCGGTTGCACATCCTCGAGAGGATGAGCGAGGGGATTGTCAGCCATCGCGAGAAAGTATCGGCCTATGCTCCGCGAATTTACACCTTGCAGATTCCGGTCGACAAGATTCGCGACGTGATTGGGCCTGGCGGCAAGATGATTCGCTCGATCATCGAACAGACCGGAGTCAAGATCGACGTCGAAGATACGGGCAAGGTCAACGTAGCTTCGAACGACGAGGCCTCAGCCAACAAGGCGCTGCAGATCATTCGCGATCTGACAGCAACCGCCGAGGTAGGGAAGACTTACCTCGGGACAGTGACGCGGTTGGCTGATTTTGGGGCTTTCGTCGAGATCATTCCCGGGACCGATGGCTTGCTGCATATCAGCGAAGTGGCGGAGCATCGCATTAAGGACGTGCGCGACGAATTGAAGGAAGGCGATCAGGTGCTTGTAAAAGTGCTTGCGGTTGAGGGTAACCGCATCCGGCTCTCGCGCAAGGCCATTCTCAAGGAACAACGGGCAAAGATGGGTGGCGGCGAAGCGGCACCTGAAGGTGGCGAGCCGAGCAACGGCGAAATTGCTGGGGCGCCGGCCCTGACCATCGAAGGTGGCGGGGACTTCCCGGATGACGAGCCGAACTTCAATCGCGATGCGGTCGCAGGTGTGACCAGCGAGCGTCCTGCGGGAGATCGCCCTGATCGTGGCGGAGATCGTGGCGGACGGGGTGGCCGACCGGGCGGCGGAGGCGGCAGAGGTCGAGGCCGCGGACGTGGACCGGGTGGTGGCGGACGTGGTGGCCACGGCGGCGGTCATGGTGGATCGCGTCACTGAGAGCAGCCAGGGACCCGTGTGAATTTCGTTTAACAACGATCAGGCCGCGACGCGAGTCGCGGCCTTTTTTCTTGCGCGGGGACCTTCAAAACTGACCAGGTTTCGGCGACAAATGTTTGGCGAAGAGCCGCGGGCGAGGGCGCCCGCGCCACACAATTTCCTACGCATGTTATTCTGGCGGGCGCTGAGGAGGATTGATGACCGTTTCGCGTCGCGATTTTCTTGCTACGGCTGTTGTGGGTTCTTTGTCGGTAGGGTTGGCTGATCTTCCGGGTAACGCGCAGGACTCGTCGACCTCGAAGGGAAGCCTGGCTTCTGGAAAACGTCCCATCATCGTTTGCGCGCACAACGGGTTCAACTATGTGGATGCGGCCTACGCATTCCTTGCGGGTGGCGGAGACACGCTGGATGCCGCGCTCAAAGTGGTGAAAGGGCCAGAAGACGATCCCAACGACACCAGTGTTGGGTTTGGCGGTTTGCCGAACGAAGAGGGCGTCGTCGAACTCGATGCCTGCTGCATGCATGGACCGACGCGGCGCGCGGGCTCAGTTGGAGGCGTGCGCAACATCAAGAATGTCTCGCTGGTTGCGAAAGCCGTCATGGGTCACACCGGCCACGTGATGTTGGTGGGTGAGGGTGCGGAACGCTTTGCCGTGGCCATGGGCTTTCCGCGCGAGAATTTGCTGACCGACCATTCGCGCAAAATCTGGCTGCTGTGGAAGGAGTATCACTCGAATGAAGATTGGTGGGGACCGGGGCTGGACGATCCCCATTGGCAGGCTCCGGATATCAAGCCACAGGCTGATTTGATACAGGAACGGGTGCGGCGTCTGGAAGAGCGGGCGGCCGATCTCGGCATCGCGCCTGAGCTTCGAAGAGATGCCGTCCACAAAGTTCTGTTCCCTCCGACGGGCACGATTCACTGCTCGGCCCTGAACGAGAAGGGAGAGATTTCCGGCTGCACCACGACCAGCGGCCTGGCCTACAAGCTGCCGGGACGTGTCGGTGATTCTCCGATTATAGGAGCCGGCTGCTACACCGATCAGGATGTGGGCTCGGCGGGCGCGACCGGCAGCGGGGAAGAGAACATTAAAGTGGCAGGCGCGCACACGATTGTTGAGAACATGCGTCATGGGATGTCACCGCACGATGCTGGTATGGACGCGCTCAAGCGCATCGTGCGCAATTACAACGGTGACATGGCCAAGCTGCGCTTCGTGGACATGACTTATTACATCCTGCGCAAAGATGGTGAGTACGCGGGGGTTTCGCTGTGGGAGGGCTACGAGCCCGGCAAGCCGCATATGATCGTGGTGCATGACGGGAGCAAGCGATCCGAGCCGACGGTGGCTATGTTCAAGGGGTCTTCGCAGGACTTTCCTTCCGCGCCTAGGGTTCCGGCGGACGTGATGAAGGAGTTTAAGTAGTGGAGCCGGCGGTTTCGTGGGGCTAGCGAAAGCAATTCCTCGCTTTGACAAGGGATTGGGGATAATTGGCGTGGCAGTTCGTGGCGCTAGGAAGCATCAGCCAGCTTGCGCTGCAGGAATCTTCGTTCAGGCTCGGAGCATGGGCGCTCCAACGCCTGGCGCAAAAAGTCAGAGGCTGCTGCCTTGTCCCCGATTTCGAGCAACAATTGCGCTTGGACCGCGGGAAGCAGGTAGTAGTTCCGCAACGAGCGATTCCTTTCCAGTTGCCGCAGGACTGTCAGGGCCGCCTCCGGTCCGTTGACTTTAGCCACCACCACCGCGCGATTGAGTTCGACCACCGGTGATGGGCTCAGCGCGACTAATTGGTCGTAGAGTTCGAGGATCTGCTTCCAGTCGGTGGCGCGACCTTTTTGGGCGCGGGCGTGGGTTGCGGCAATCGCGGCTTGGACGTGATAGGAAGTGACCTCGATTCCCTCGGCACACATTTCGAAGTGATGAAAGCCGAGGGCGATCAAGCTCCGATCCCACTGATTGCGGTCCTGATCTTCGAGCAGAACGAGTTCGCCGGCCCCGTCGACGCGCGCGGGAAGCCGGGCCGCCTGGAAAGCCATGAGCGCGACCAGGGCATGCGCCTTGGGAGTACCGACCGATGAAGTCGCAAGCAGCCTTCCGAGACGCAAGGCCTCGCCGCAGAGGTCTTGACGCACCAGGTCTTCGCCGGATTGCGCCGCGTAACCTTCATTGAACATCAGGTAAATGACCTCGAGTGTACTGCATGGATTCGGTCATTTTGGATTTGCCGTCTTCGAAGAACTGCCAGTCGGTGGTGAAGTGATCGGCATCAATGAAGCGGAAGGTTGCGTCGCGCATGTGTCCTGCTCCCGGACCCGACAGACCGGTTGCATCGACAAAAGCGAAGCGTAATTCTCCGGTCGACTTGTTGAACGACTCGGCCTGCATGTGCGGCTGGTTGTGCGCCATGCAATAGTGCGTCAGCCGCAGGCGGTTGCCGTCGAGGTAGTAGACAGTAACCATCGCATTGGCGGGGCCCGTGGCGTCGCTCTCAAAGCGCTCGACTACGGCGGAATCGCCGGAGATGACCTCGTAGCGGGCGTGGGACTTCTTTCCGTCGGGAGCTTTGCTTTCCCAATCGCCTGCGAGGCTTTTGAGTTGCGCGAATGCAGCTGCGGAGTCAATGGCGTTAGGTGCGTCGGTCGCCCATGCTGAGGCTGTCATGCCCAGCAGTACAATTATTGCGGACAATGCGTGTAGTTTCATAGTTCCTCCTTCGTCCTGGGGTAGGCTTGATTTTGATTGATTCCCCCGGTTCGCTGAATAGACGAATGGAAGGCACGAAAATCGACATCGAAGGAAAGGAGTCCGGCTGGCTACTTCAACTCAGGAAAGAAGCTCGACACCGGCCCGTGGGGCCGCAGCACGTAGAGCGTGGTCGAGAGTTGCCAGGGGCACGCCCTCACTTCGGGAGGTTTCAAGGTACAACGCGTCGTATGCAGTCAGGCGGAAGGAACGCGCAGTTTTCAGAACCTGCCGAAAAGTGACGCCCGGCGATATTGTCTCGATTGTTTCTCCCAGTAGCTGTTCAACCAGGCTCATGGAGCGGACAATCTGGTCGGCAGTGAGATTGCCGCGTCGCTCGCCAACAGCCAGGGCATTGGCTACCTCAAGAGTCCAGAGCGTTGGCACCAGCGGTCGGAGGGTGCGAAGCGAGCGCTTGACATGCAATGCGTAGGGCGGCACAGAATCCTCCAGAAGCCAAGCCAATGCAACTGAAGCATCAAGCACAAAACGTTTCACCTTCTGCCTTCCTCGATCAGACTCTTCACGCTAAAGCCTCTTGGCCGTTTGACCTGCTTTCGGATCTCTTCAATCTGGTTAAAGATTTCTTCGAGATTGGCCGAGGGCCGAGCCGGACCGAGCACGGCGGCCAGCTTGCCTCGCCGCGTAATTCCGATCCGCTCGCCCTCGGCGGCCCGCTCAACGATCTCTGACAGCTTTTGTTTGGCTTCGAACAGCCCCACAGTACGCACGGCAGACCTCCTTGAATTCATCTAGATGATTATTCTAGATGATCATAACACCAGTCCAAAAACGCACGCAAATAGTGTACACTTAATCCGTATGAAAAATGTTACTTTGAGTGCTGATGAAGGCCTCATTGAGCAGGCGCGATTGGTGGCTCGATCGCAGCACAAAACACTGAACGCTGCCTTTCGGGAGTGGCTGGAGCATTACGCCGCGCAAGCGGGAGGCGGTGCGGCGGTTGATGCGTTGATGCGTCGTCTTCGCCACGTTCGCTCGGCGGGGTCCTATACCCGGGACGAAATGAATGAAAGGTAAATTTTTTCTCGACACCAACGTGTTCGTGTATGTGTTTGATGCGACCGCGCCTGCCAAGGCGAGGAAGGCCGCCCGGCTGGTTCGAGACGCGGTGGATAGCGGTAAGGGGATTGTTAGCTATCAGGTCGTGCAGGAATTTTTCAATGTTGCATTCCGCCGCTTTGCACAGCCGATGAGCGGAGCCGAGGCCGAGCAGTATCTGGTCACGGTACTCCGTCCTCTGTTGGCAGTTCACTCCTCTCCCGCGCTGTATGTCGAGGCACTCCGTTTAGCCGGGAAACACCGCTTGGCGTGGTATGACTCGATCATTGTCGCATCTGCTTTGGAAGGCCGATGCGAAACCCTTTACAGCGAAGACTTCAAGCATGGATGGGAGATCGAGGGTCTGCGGGTGGAGAACCCGTTTGTCTGAGGGGACGGGATCGTGTGGATTGGCCAGAAGTCCGGACAGCGATTTTGTGGACGCGCTGCGTGAAGTCACTACCCGCGAGATCCTTCACCCGGCTGACGCCGGGCTCAGGATGACGTCTTGAAAAAAACATTCCACCCTTTACGCGAACCTTACCTTCACATCCGGGCCTTTTTCCAGATGAATGCTGTCGATGAAGCGTACTTTGCCGGTGCGGTAGGTCAGGATCACCGAGGAGGTTCGGGTGCCTTCTCCGAAGAAGCGGACGGCTTTCAGCAGGGCGCCTTCGGTGACGCCGGTGGCGGCGAAGATCAGTTGCTTGCCGGGAGCCAGGTCCTCGGCTTCGTAGATTTTATTTTTGTCCTTGATGCCCATGCGAGCGATGCGCTCTTCCAACTCGGGCTTATCGATGACCAGGCGGCCCAGCATGTAGCCGTTGAGGCAACGGATGGCGGCGGCCGTAATGACGCCTTCCGGAGCGCCGCCGGAGCCCATGACCGCGTGTACACCGGTGCCGATAACGGCAGCGGCGATCCCGGCTGAGAGGTCGCCGTCTCCGATCAGGCGTATGCGGGCGCCAGCGGCGCGGATGTCGGCGATCAGCTTCTCGTGGCGCGGACGGTCAAGCACGATGACAACGAGGTCTTCGACGTCGCGGTCCAAACGCTTGGCGATGTTCTTCAGGTTCTCGGCCACGGGTGCGTCGAGTTCCACGGCGTCCTTGCAGGAAGGGCCGACTACGATTTTTTCCATGTAGCAGTCGGGAGCGTTCAGCAGTCCACCGCGCTCGGATGCGGCTAAGACAGTGATCGAGCCGGGCGCTCCAGTGGCGCAGAGATTGGTTCCTTCGAGAGGATCGACGGCGATGTCGACCTCGGGGACTTCGGTGCCATCGGGAAATTCTGCGCCCACTTTCTCGCCGATGTAGAGCATGGGAGCTTCGTCGCGCTCGCCTTCGCCGATCACGATGGTTCCGCGCATCGGGATGTTGTCCATGGTGCGACGCATGGCCTCGGTGGCTACTTGATCCGACAGTTTGCGCTCACCCTGGCCCATGGTGCGGGCCGAGGCGATGGCTGCGGTTTCAACTACACGCAGAAATCTTGAGGCAAGATCGCTCTCGATATTTTGACCGAAGCTTCTGACTTTACTTTCAGGTTTGGCATGAGTCGCCATGAATGCCCTCCAAAAGAAACCGGACAGAGACTATAGCGCGAAGCGAGGGGGAAGGGAAAGGGTGGCGCGCGACCTCGAGCCAAGAGAGACATCTGGCCCAGCCCGGCGAACACTGATAAAATCGCTGTGTACTTCTTGCAAGAGGGGCTATAGCTCAGCTGGGAGAGCGCATCGTTCGCAACGATGAGGTCGTCGGTTCGAGCCCGACTAGCTCCACCAAGTTTTCAATCACTTAACGCCGTCATTTTTGAAATCACGTTCCATTACGTTCCAAAACTCAGTTGATGGTGACCGGTTGTGTGCGCCGGGACTCCACCATGTCCATCATCTTGGCCACGGCCCGGCGTTGGCTGTCGGGCACGTGCTGACAATAAGTGTCCATCGTGGTGGAGATGCGGGAGTGCCGCATCTGTCCTTGCACATCTTTGGGATTTGCACCCGCCTCGACCATCCAGGTAGCGCAGGATGTACGCAGCGAACGCCACGTTGCTTTCTTGGGATCAATGCCCAGCTTGAGTGCTGCTGGTCTTAGGTGACGGCGTAGGATGTTGCCATCCCGCATGGGAGCACCGGTACGTAGTGATTGGAAAACCAAGTCTTGAGGTTCATCCGCTCGCACCAGCCGGAAGCGCTTTCTAGCTCCCTTGCCGCCCCAGTTGATCTCGACTTCGAGGGTTTTCAGCCGACGAAGGCGAGTAATGACTGAGGAAGGTACCCCAATAGTGGCGGAGCTGCCCGTGGTCTTGGTGACACTCCAAGAGCCTCGGCAATAACGCTCATCCACGGTGAGGGCTTCATCGTGTACATCTTCCCATCTCAATCCGACCAGTTCGCTGATTCGCAGCCCGCTAAATACTGCGATCACGATCATGGTGCTGTAAGGTTCGTCCACAAGCGCCACCAGACGCTCAAACTCTTCCGGCGTGAGGTGGGGCTTCTGCTTTCTCCGGTTCACAACTTTGTTGCGCGGGATGGACACAGCCAACAGTGGATTCTTGGTCAGAAGATCGTAGCGGACAGCGCTTCCCAGCACCGAGGAAAGCACTTCCTTTATCTTCAAGACCGTATCTCCACCAAGCTGTGAAGTGCCCAGGCTGGAGAAAAACTTTTGCAGGGTAAGCGTGCTCAGCTCCCGCAACGGCATTTCCTGAAACTGTGGCATAAGATATTTAGCTAAGGTCCCTTCGTAGCTGGATCGGGTGGTCGAAGCCAGCAGCGGCAGGACAGTGGGTCTGTAGGTACCGTTTACATATTCCGCGAATCGGGTAGCGGACCCGATGGTCTGAAGCCCTTGATTCATAGGCCGCATCATTTCCACGGCCATCTTGCGGGCCTCGCGCTCCGGCATCTCAGCCGGGCAGACCTTCATGCGTTTTCGTTTGCGTTCTAGTTTCCCCTCGTGAAATTCATCCTGCCAAGGACTGATCCACCACCAGTTACCTTCGCGGAATGGTTTAGGGTCCTGAAACCGCCTTTTGGCCATTGCTGAGAAATCTCCTCTCAGCGGAGCCAGTTGGTTCGCCTCGGGCGCAACGGTAGCACAGTTGCCGGTGGTTTCAAGTTGTGAATTTTGGTGCAAGGGGGCCAACGCTTCAATCGTCGTATTCATTCGCGTTGACCCCCTTTCTCTCCATGGCTGGAAAATCTTTTCAGGCTCCGAAATATTCGTATTGAAACTCATGGACTGGATGCACTTTGTCCATTTCATAGAGCATGTCCATAAGGTCTGGCCGACCATCCAGCACAAGTTCGACTTCGGCCAGCCGCTTTTCCGCTTCGGCTTCGTCCAAAGTAAGACCTTGTTCGTAAATCCAAATTTCGATTACCCGAGTACGCGCTGCTTCAAAAAACGCCCTGATATCCATAGGCGTCATGGTTTTCCTTCTCCTTCCACCTGCTCCGGCAACGGCGGCACAAAGTCAGGACATACGCAGGCGACGGGCTGGCCGTTGTTGTCAAAGTCAAAACTCATGCAATGCCGCGTCGTACAAACGTAGCTGTTCTGATTCGACCAGTGCAGATGACGAACGTTGCCGGTGCAGTGTGTCTGCTGACGCATGCTGATCGCCAATTTGCCACCGCGTGGATGTCCGCATGCACTGCATGGCGTGCTGGCCTTAAGCTTCAAGCGACGTTTCTTTGGTGGCTTGATCAGCACGATGCCAGCCTGTCTCAAGACACGGCGTGCCCATGCCGGTGACCGTTCAGCAGCAAAGGCAAGGTCTTTGACTTTCGCGTCCAGATTGGCACGTGCGACTCGGCACAGGGCTTCGGCGGGAGTTTCCGGGGCCGGGTGTTCTCGCTCGTATTTCTCACGCATAGCTTCTATCTTTTCTGCTGTGAACAGGCTTCCCATAAAGTGACTCCTT
Organism: uncultured Acidobacteriota bacterium; assembly: GCA_963837015.1. Taxonomy (GTDB): domain Bacteria; phylum Acidobacteriota; class Terriglobia; order Terriglobales; family Acidobacteriaceae; genus JABDBE01. The sequence continues at coordinate 46,427 of CAWIMI010000044.1, forward strand.
TCCAGGTTTCTTCATCTTTGGCTGCGGTGCGATATGGACCCAACATTTCTGTTTGTTTCCGAAAATCTTGGCTTGCCGCGACCATTTCTAGCCGGCGAGCACGGTTCGAATCTAACGCAAGGACAAGACGTCAAATGTCCGTCCTGCTTGATCAACTCCAAACAATGTGAATCAGCGCACCGGTACTGCGATGCGTCAGGGCGAAAGTGTAAGCTGCCACGTTCGCAATGGTTTGTTCGAGCGTGGCCACAGTTCCTACACGCAAGTGCCGATACGAGCGTCATTTTGGGCTCCAGTTGTCAGGTGGTTTCGGCACGACCCGCCGCTTCATGCTCGGCGATCTCAAGAGCCTTCATCATCTTGTCCCATACAGTGATCGCCATCGGCTTATCGGCCGGGATAAATCTGTCGGGATACCGTGTCACGAACATCTCGATGGGAACCGCGACGCTGATCAGATCTCGAGATGCCCGGTCCATGCACTCCCGCAGATCCGCGAGAGCCTTCGCTTCGTCTGTCAGCCTGGCAACGGCGAAGATAGCGTCATGCAACGGAGCACAGATGCCGAGACGTATCTCGGCGGCATAGACGCAGGCAAGACGAAGCATCTCGGCACCGCCGGCTTGCATCGGAAAGTTTTGCAGCGAGTTGCACAGCTTTTTCGCGCGATTTTCGTCGGTTTTGTGGGCATCGCGGTCTTTCTTTGGCAATAGGTGACGCATCCACCCGAATTTCGTCGAAATCTTCCGCGTGGCAAGAGCCTCGTTTTTGATCCACTCGACCCACGTCCAAAATTGTCTGAAGGTACGCTTGTGCATCCGCAACAACGCGGTTGCCTCCTTCGTCGTGATACCGCAATCTCTGGCGATCGTGTAAACGGTCTTGCCATACAACACACCTAACGTGATGGCCTTCAACTTGGCGCGTTCGACGGCGAACTGCTTCTTGCAAAGGTGGATTCCGCCCGGGCCGTGTTCATCAATAAACCTCTGCATCGTGCCTCGGGGGATGATTCCGCACATCTCGCCGAATGAAATGTACGGGTCAGCACCTTGCAGCATCTTCTGCATCACCTTGTCGCCGCTAAGATAGGCTGCAATCCAAACTTCCTGTGCAGACCAATCCGCCTCAATCAAAATCTCGCCCGGTCCTGGCTTCGCGAGGTGCCTAAACGCGGGTGATCCGCCAGCAAGCATGAAGTCCGCACTTGATGGTGTACACCGTCCGGTGACAGCGCCGTACGGCCAGAAGTTGACGCGGTGGCGATGGTCTGGTCCAACCGGGAACTTCAACCCGAGTTTCGTGCTCGAGCGAATCTCAAGGATGGAGGTGAGTTTCTTCAACTCTGGATAGACGTGAGCCATCGCACGGATGGTCCGGTTCACGTCCCGCTTAGGCTGTTTGTTCACTCGAGACTTTCCGCCCGACGTCATTGGCCACGGATGGTCTCGATTGTTGAGCCACCCTTTCGCCTTAAGAAATTCTTTCCACTTCAGCGGAGAGATATCGTAGGACTCGTCGTTGAAGACGGGGAACTCCGTGCGAATCTCGGCGTAGAGCGTGTTCATGATGTGATCAAAGTGCTTGGTCAGCCTATTGTTCATATCAACGTCAATCGGGATACCGACGTGTCTCATCCACGCGAAGCCCTGCATCATGCGGCCCCGATGCAATGCGGCCTTCATGCCATCGATCTGGATGCGGCTACGACCGTAGGGGACATTTTCAATCTTCGGCCAGAATGTGGCGAGCAACGCCGCCGTGTCGTAAACGTCTTCGGCACAGTACCTCAGGATTTGCTGCGTCGCTTCCGGAGACCACGGCCCACCCCGAAGGATTAGGTCCCGCATCTCGTCCTTGTGTGCCTGGCTGCGAGTGAAGATCCCGTGGATTGCACACACGCCGAGCAGCGACAGCGGCGAAAGATCGCCATTCTTATTCTTGTTGGCGGCTTTTGCTTCATTCTTCATCAGCTCGAGCGTGTACTCTTCGTTTTGCAACGCGCGCCACTCCATCTCTAAGTCAAGGATGCGGGACGGCATGCGGTTCCATAGCCGGAGCATCGTCATGAGTTCCGACTGGACGGAGAACGCCACAACGAGTGTGTCTGGTCCGAGCGAGATTGGGCACCGCGGATATGGTTCGCCCGGCGTGTAGAACTGGCGGATTTCTTCACCTGTGATTGGATTGAAAAACACGAGGCACACGGGGATTTGCCGCCCACCTTCAGCGTCGTAGAGCCCGGTCTCACTTTTGGTTGGAGAATGAAACTCACTATCCACGACCCAGATGTTCTTGATCCCCGCACCGAGGGAGTTCAGCCGCGAGAGCAGGCGTTGGCAACTTTCGCGAACCCCCGCGGTTTGTGCGGTGGTGATCATTGTTATTTTCCTAGTAACAATCTGTTCAAGACTGGATGGTCCTTCGAGGTAATCACGAACGCTTCGCCGAACGCGGCCGCAAGCAGTCCGTCCTTGCCGATGAGCGGCTTGTCCGGGAAGACCACATCGTTGGTGTCAATCGCGTCGGACGAATGTGCCTTGCGAACCTTGCCGTCGGTGAAACGACGAGTAAAAATCTTCTTTGCTTGGTTGACGACTTGGAGTTCACTGACGGACCAGTTGTCTAGCGAGTCGCGAACGAGCCAAAGCCTGTAGCCACCGTCGCCCATTTTGGCTACAAAGACGTGCATGGTTTTGACGAACTTCTTGAGCGACACTTGTTGCTTAGCCCAAATTGCGACCGCCGGCGTAAGTAAGAAATAATGCCTGCCAAATTGGTTCTCACGTTGGACGACCAAGAAGCGAGCCTTCACGTGGTGCCGGGGATCCGACGAGACGAAGCAAAATTCTTCGTCGCCGGGGGGGCCGATTTCTAACGTCAAGTCGTCCGCGCCCGGCGCGGATGCTTCGTCGTCCGGATCAAAGTTTGAAGCCGCGAACGGGTCGTCGGACGCGAGCGGTTGAACTGGCGGTTGATCTTCCGATGGCACGAACGGATCGTCCGCGACGTTATGCTCTTGCGATGGTGCGTTGATTGGAGACATGAGTCCCTCCTGCTTGTAAGTTCAGTGGTTCGTGATACGCCTACTCTTCACATACGCAGTCGCCCACGGTCCCGCAAATGTGACAACCACCTGCCGCGTCAACCGCACAATCCCGGGAGCAAAATGCTCCATCTTCAATAGGTTCGCCGCAGAGACAAGAGTTGCAGCCGCACTCCGCGTCCCAAGGCAAACCGCAAATTAAGCAGTTGTGGGGTTCGGATGGAACCGCGACCGCGAGAACCGCAAACCAGCCGTCCGCTGTTTTCTCGACCTTTACACTCTTGGCCGGCATTTCCGGATACGGCGGCACCATCGGTATGTCACCGATCTTTGACAGTCGCAAGACCCCGTCACGAATGCTGTGCCCCGCGGTGGACGGATACTTGAACCATGCTGGCGGTTTAGACTTTGCATCGCGATACTTACCGATAAAGGCTTTTCTCACTTGATAGAGCACGTCCGTCAGAACCATGGAGTACACACTCCGCAACGGCCGCCAACCCCGTTTTCGCGCGGTCAAGTCCCGGGATTGTTCCACTTGCGTAATAGCGTGCCCATGTGTCCAAGCAACCTGCCGTTCGTGCACAGCCCGCATATATTCGTCCCCGCAAATTTGTAGTGTGCGATCCAAGATGGTTTCCTGCTTTGTCGTAGGAGCCAGTCGGACCCTACAATAGTTCGCAGATTCGTTCTTTGTTTTCATACATTTCTAGCCTTTTTATAAGTACTGTTGTTGATCTGTTGTTGTTCTTGTTCTTGACTTAGGTTCTACACATTAAGCGACACGGTTGTCCGGGCCTTGGCAACGGTGGAGGCGGAGCAGCCTGGCGAAGTAGCGGGGGAGCCAAGGTTGCCGATCAACATAGGCCCATTGCCGTAAATCGTGGCTTTCGACATCCAATAATTCGGCGGGCTTGCGTCCGATTTGCACCCACACAACGAGTTGGTTGCAGCCCAAACAGCGGTATACCTTGGTGCTCGGCACTTCAAGCAAACAGGCGCGCGGTGAATCTCCGTAGAAAAAAGAGGCATTGAGCACAGCTTCCAGGCCATCGCAGCCCGAAATCCGAAAAGGCTTCAAGTATGGCGTCCGCCTGGGCTTTGGTTTAAGTCGAATAGTTTGGGGAAGGGGTTGCGTGCGCGACATAGTTGTAGTAATTTCGTTCTGCATTAGCTGTCTCCTTTGAATCTGGGGGGCGCAGCCCGGCCAAGGTCACGCGCCTCCTACAGAACCGACTTCTTATATCTCCGTATCATTTGGTATCAAACGTGCCTTGCCGTATCAAAAGGTATGATCCTTTTGCATCATTGATTCCCCCACACAGCTGCGGGGAGTCCGGCGAGGCGCTGCAGCCGATTCGACAAACGATGAATCGCCCCCGCAGCGCTTAGCAAAACACGTGCCTCCTCCTCGTTCAGCTCGTCTGCTCCATGGGCACGCAAATAAGCGGCGTCAATGCGCAGATCGTGGACCTCATCCTCGATCAAAGTCACAACGCTGGAGCGAGTAGAAGATCGCATTTTCATCACGAGAACCTATACCAACCCGACCAAGGAGTCGAACGTTCAGCTTGAGAAACGCCTTAACTTCAACAGAACACGGAAAATAGAGAGCGTTCGCGTGAACGTTCGAACGCGTTAGGCCAAGAAGCAGACGAAGGGATTGTGAATGTTGGGCGTTAAGAAAGGGCGCGGAACTTCTCACCCCGGATGGCATCGCGTAGGATGTATTTCTTTGTTTTCGGGTCCCGACGCGCGTAAGCATCCTGCCAGGAATTCACTCTCCAGTGAATCGGTGAGGGTACGCCCTCATTATCAAGGAGTTCACAGAATTTGCGATTGTCTCTACCGGCCTTGCGAGCCGCGCGCGCTTTCAATCGCTCATATCTTCGAACGCGGGAGGGGGCTGTAGGAGAGGTACGCTTCTTCGCAGTGCCGGGTGCGGGGGCAGCAATGAGCGGTGGAGGCGCTGGGGAAGTTATTGGCAATGCTCCCTGCGTGTCCCCGAAAAGCGGAGCAATTGTGCTGTTGCCGATTCGGGCCGCCTGCTCTAGAAGACCCGCGGCCAAGTCATCCGCGGTCCTGCGGGCGATCTCGATCACGGACTTGCCGGACATACACTGCCCTCCAAGTAGACAGCGGGACAACCTTAGAGAATCACTCCGTGAAAACTGACGGTCTGGTCGGGACCATCAAGCCGGATTATGCACGCCGAAACCACAACACGCAATGCGCATTTCGCGAATGTGGGAAGTCACTAAGTTTTCCTCCGCGGGGTTGCGGCTCCCACCAATTGCCGGTTGAGATCACGGCAGCGCGGATTTCAGTTGCCATACCGCCTCGCGTGCCTCTTCCGGTAGGTACTTCCGAGTCGGTGTTTTCCAGTTCCTTCGAAAAACATCTTGAGGTTCGCACCGTAATGGCCTATATTGATGACAATCTATATTGATAGTAATCGATCTATTGGGAGATTCAGAGATTGACATCCACAGCAACACCACGCCGTTATCAATCCCTCGCCGGTATGCTTCTCGCCGCCGAGGAGCGAAACATCGACCTTCTTTCGCAAAGGCTCTACACCGTCACAGAAGCCTCTTTGGGTCTGAATGTAACCAGGGCCACGATATTACGGTGGATCCGACAGGGCCAGATTCGTGGTGCGGTTCGCACCGGCGCCTTGGGTCGATGGCGTATTCCATCCGCTTCAATCGCAGCTTTGAAAGGCCAGGGAGTTTAATCATGGGCTTGAGAGGTCGAGCATGTAGCATTTGCGTGAGCAATGATTCCATTCTTCAGCAGATCGACGGCTTGATCGCAGCCGGCGAAATGCCGACTGCGATTTCCCGCCTCACCAATGTTCCCAAGGATCGAATTGTCCGACACCGGAAGCATGTGCTGGCGCCGGTTGCACCGTCCGCTGATTTAGATGCCGGCAACCTGCGGCAAGCGAGTGACGAACGATTAGACCGCTGGGTTCGTAGAAGCGAAGAAATGTTTGGGGCCGCCATCGCACAGTCCGATTTGCGCTCAGCAATTCAGAGCGTCCAAAGTGGACTGAGGGCTGAGGTTGAGTACCGAAGACGATTAGAGGCTAGCAAAGAACAAGTCACGGCCGATGCTCTCGGAGAACACAAAACCATGACTATCGCAGATTTCGACGCGGTCGTGCGTAAAGTGCGCGAAGCGGAGGCTGCAGCTCTCGCAAATGGCCAAATCAGGTGTCCGTGCTGCAATGGATATAAAACCGTTTCCCCGAGCAAAATTGCTGAACGGATGCCTAATATCCACGCCGCGTGCAAATTTATGAAAAGTCCCGAGCCAGTAATTGCAGTTCCGCCAACTGGAACAGCTAACGAAGTTATTTGAGGAGCCAATATGCCAGACGACGTGATTCCAGAACTCCAAGATTTGCTCGGCGCCAGCACCTTCTCTCAACTTGCTCGGGAGGCGTCGGCATCGGCACCAACAATCACGTTCGATGAAAATGAACAAACTGTGCAGATCTTCGAATCTTTATCTCTGATAAATATGTTGGACGAAGGTGAAACCCTTTCTCGCTTGGAAACTCCAGCCGCAGCGACATCCGAGGACGCCGGCACGTCTTCGCCTGCGATCTTAGAGAAGCGTTCGCTTGAAAGCCCTTTCCTAGTTGAGCGCTCCCATCATCAGTCCTATGTCAAAGGTTTGGTCGACTCCATGAGATGTCGTCCTGCTTTTAGAAAAATCAAGAATTCTGAACTCTGGAACAGCCTTGTGCAATCTTGTACAGATTTTATCGAGGCGCATGTGGCTGACGCTGCCAGTTGAATCGCGAATTTCTGCACCTGCGGATCGGTGTACTCTTAATTGGTTTTCTCCTAGCCGGGACGCGGCGCGAAGAAAAGGGTAGAGGTCATTCAATTCTCCCCCTATCGCCAGAAAAAGTAGCCGCTGATTGTCGGCATCCCTAATAGGGAAATTGCATCAGCTCTCGGGATCTCGATGCCTTACGCGGCTGATGTCCGCTCAGGTTGATGCGACCTGCGGCCGTTGATAATTCTCAGTGCATCTTAGAGCCTCTTGTATTCACGTAGCATGATTACATCCTCACGGTTGCTTTCCAGCAGCACCTTCAGAAAGTGGTCATACCCGGTTGTTTCGTATTTTTTCCAGGTGACATCCGCCCAGGCTCCATCCCTCCCGGATAGCTTTCGCTTCAATCTCAGTGACCGTTCGATTGCCTTTTGGCCTCCCCAGAGGCCATGCTGCCAGCAAACTGGACAGAGGTCCACATGTTTGAATTCCTCGTCCAGCACAACCCCAAGCTGCGAGGCAATCACTGGAAAATCGAATCCAGTGTAGCCTTGCATTTTTTCAGGAATCGACCGCCCGTTGTACGTCACGATTAGGTCGGTTCCCCTAGGCGCACTTAGCAGTGCGACCTTTGAAACATCCTTCCTTACGAGTTGTAGGAATGAGTCTTTATCCTCCTGAAGAACTCGCATACCGAGAACAGTGATGCGGTGATTCTTGTAATCGCTGAATAGCCGCTGGTCGGTGAACTTCCCGGTGTAGTTGGTTTCGATGTCGAGGTAGGCGATTTTCATGCAGCTTCCTGTAATGGTCGGCATGGGGGCTTACGGGAGCGCATCATCACGGACCATCCCCACGCACGTGGGGAGAACTTCACGCTGTTGACGCCGGTGTCGTTGTAGTCCGGACCATCCCCACGCACGTGGGGAGAACGAGTTTCTGCAGGAGCACGGCGAGACTGAATTCGGACCATCCCCACGCACGTGGGGAGAACGCTGGCATTGGCGACAAGTGGGACCAGATGTTGCGGACCATCCCCACGCACGTGGGGAGAACGTCTAACCCATATTCGTCGCCTACTTGAAACAGCGGACCATCCCCACGCACGTGGGGAGAACGTCCAAGTCGAAGAGTTGTGGACCCCGCCCTTCCGCGGACCATCCCCACGCACGTGGGGAGAACGCAAAGAGCATCGAGAACGAAAGTTTGAATCCAGGACCATCCCCACGCACGTGGGGAGAACGGTGATTGGATTGTCGATTTCTGGTGCCCTGCCGGACCATCCCCACGCACGTGGGGAGAACAACGTCAACCCCGGCACGAGTCTTTGCAATAACGGACCATCCCCACGCACGTGGGGAGAACAGGGAGAACTGACGGTGGCGGTTGCGGTATTGTGCGGACCATCCCCACGCACGTGGGGAGAACGCTGGGCTCTCCCGGCAGCTTTTCGGAGAACATCGGACCATCCCCACGCACGTGGGGAGAACGAGGCCGGGGGCGCTGCGCTGTTCTTCGTCGGCGGACCATCCCCACGCACGTGGGGAGAACTCTACGGTGACGGTAACGGCGATCAGCGGCTTACGGACCATCCCCACGCACGTGGGGAGAACTTACCACGTCTATAAATGGGCTGGTTCCTCCACCGGACCATCCCCACGCACGTGGGGAGAACCCTGAATTTCAAACGAGTTAGCTCAAATTTCCAGAGAAAAATCGTTCGCCTGAGTTGGTGGATCCGTTGTCTCCTCCCATTTCTCGGCGACCATCCACAGGCCGGCGACTTCGATGCCTCTGCGGTCCGTGGGGCCGGTAGTTTCGATTTTGAACCCCTGGCAGTTTGGGTAACTGCTGACAATGAGCAGGCCGATGCTGGCGGCATTCCGTTTGATGTACTCGATCGTTTTCTCATGTGTGCGACGGTTGAGCGTGCCTACAAACACATTCGGGCGCGGCTCGATAAACCAGCGTTTGAGCATTCCGCGAATTGCATCGGGCGTGTCGTTGGCGACAATGACCGTCATGCAATCAGTTCCTCCAGTTTTTTTGGGATTTTCTGCAGCAGTTTTTCTTGTTCGATGCGCTCCTTGAGCAGGGTGCGTGCCAGGTCGCCCCTGTCGTCGGGGGCTTGGCGCACGGCCTGAAACGCCGCCGGGAAGGTAGTGATTTCCTTATAGAGGTCAGCCACATCGTAGATGAAGGGCAGCGTGCCGCCGTCGTGGACGAATCCCAGCGACGGCAGGTAACCGAGCGAGCAAACGACGGCAGCGCACAACGCGTAGAGGCTGGCGTTGGCAGTGGACAGCGCGCGATTGATGTTGTCAGCGAGATTCCAGTTCGATTTGTCGTAGTTGCGTCCTTTCCAAGTGACGCCGTACTGCTGGCCGAGCTCCGCGTACCTGGCGCGCACGCGCAAGCCCTCCATGCCGCGCAATTCTGCGATGGAATGCGCCTGCACATCCACGCCAGGGAACCGCTGGATGAACATGCGCCGGGCGATCTCGGCATGTTTCTTCTTGTCAGCCCAAGCGGCAGCGTGTTTGCGGGACATCAAGTTGTCGTGATTGGGTGTGATGCCAAACGCGTAGAACCGCATCCCGTCCTCGCCGATCCAGCAGACGGGCGTATTGGAATCCGCGCAAACTTTCATGGCCGCGTGCGTCACCGTGGTGCCCGGCCCGAGTAACACGGCCGACAGCGTGGCGACAGGCAGCCGGTACACCATCCGATCGGCCCCGATCCACTTGATGCTGGAGTCATCCACTTCGAGCCGACCGTGTTCGAGGTAAATCGGCGTCCACCGATCCTTCGCCGGTGTCAGCGTCTCCAACGGTGGTTTCTCGAAGATAGGCACGATGGCAATAGCAAGTGCTAAATCATGACTGTCGAAGGCCAGATTTCACCGCAATGCGGCGGACGGCGAATTGGCGCTTGTCTGGGCCGCTACTGCTGGCGTCGCCGAAGCTGACCGGCTGGTCGCTGATCGAGTCGGTGCCTTCAGCGAAGTCCGTCACTTCGGTGACCATGGTGAAAGACTCGATTGATCTGTCGCACACCAGCTCGCGTTGGGCCTGGGGTTCGGTATTGAACAAACCGCGATAGACTGGCTCGGCTGGGATGCAACTCTTGCGTCCGAGCCATACGCCCCATACCGGGTTCTGCAGAGCGGCTGCGGTGCGCTCCAACAGGGACCGGTCGCCTGTCAGGATCACGCCGAAGCGGGCGTCGAGCAGATACTGCCGTCGGCTGACCGTGGGATTGTCGCACGGCCCGCCGGATGCCTTGCGTGGGATGAACTGCGGCTGAGCCTTCTTATCGTAGCCACCACCAGTTGTGTGGAAGTCCTCCAGGCGCCGGACATCACCACGTGGGATGGCGATACTGCACATCTTTAGCTTCACCAATTCCGGGAGTGTATCGCGCTCTTCAGGCGAGCCTTTGGCCAGGCCCATCGCAGCACAGATCAAGCCAATGACACCACTCTTGGTCGGGTGTAGTCCGGTTATGCGGCGCTGAAACCGACTCGTGAAGTCCCACGATTGCAGTGGGCCGTCCAGCAGCAACGCGAGGAATGCGGTTTCAGACATGGCTCAGTATCTCCGCGCAAAATTCGTCGAGCGGCCTAGCGGGTATGGCGACCTCCACCGCCGGCTTGATCCCCCAGGTTTTCTTCAGCTGCTCGTGGTGTTCCTTGAGCGCGGCAATGGAGGCGTCCATCAGCCCGTTCTTGGGGCGGACTGCGATCTCAAAGGCATTGACCATTTGCAGCGGTTGGCCCTTGTCTTTCACTAGACCGAGCACATAGCCCGGCAAGGTGTGAGCATTCATCGAGTTCTTCCGCGCCCCCGGCACCGCAACAATAGCGGCGCGGAGGAAAGCGTCCACGACCTTTCGGCGATCCTCGGCTGAGAGAGCACCGAGGTGAGACTCATCCCCCAACAGTCCGAGATTCAGTCCGACATAGCGGTAATAGAGTGCCGAAGTAAACTCCAACGTTCCCATCATCCCGCTACCGGCCCGATCTTCTTCTTCAATCGTTGGATCTTGGGCCTGCAGGTCATCTATCGCAGTGTAAAAGTCGATGTCGTTGTCGGCGCGATGAGTGGAGAGCGCATGGCTGAACATCGCCGCCCCTTCCACAGTGAGTGAGTGATCTGTGGCCACCATGCGCCCGAACAGCGCAATATCAGCAGCGTCTTTCAGCTTTGCCTCCTGAATCTTGGCCGCTGCGGACTTGATCTTCTTGTCCAATGTTTTTGCATCGTTACTCTCGTTGAGGATGGCGGCTAATTCCTTCCCGATTTGCTCCCGTTCGAGCGGTGAGAGAAACATGAGCGTTTTGACCTTGAGGATGCCCTTCTTCTTAAATGCGCTCTCGTCGAACGTCGCCAACTCGTCGCAGAGTTTCTTGGAAGCTTCTTGAGCCCTCTCGGGCGGAGCGCCATGTCGTTGGGCGGCATCCGAGATAGGCTGAACGATGAGCTTACTGCGTTCCCCCGCGAACAAGGCTGGAGATAGCTCTTTGGCGTGCAATCGGATGGCACGCTTCAGGCACTGGCTGGAGACGCGAGCGCGGGTGACGCCTCCGAAGGTGGCCGTCTTTGGCGCACCCACGTCGTCGCGGTTGAGGCACGAGACAGGGAATGACTGCAGGATGTGCAGCTCGATAAGTTTCATATGTGTTCCTTTCGTTTAATTTTATGAAACTGGCACAATCACTAGCAGGCCGAAGCCAAACGCCTTGGCCGAGCCTATTCCAAGCGTAAAAGCTCTGTGAAACTCGGCCGGGTCGGTTACCGTCAGCACACCCTCAAACTCCACGGCGCTGTGCAGGCCAGGTTGGCCTTTCTTGTCAAAATGCTCGCGACCACGGGAAAATGTCCGGAGCGTGGTTTCATCCACGGTGAAACCTCCCTGCTCTCCCTTGCGCTTGATCCACTCCACCAGTTCTTCGCGCTTCTGCAACGGGACGCGCCGGCCGTTTTTCGTCAACGAACCATCGGAGCGTTCCTTGCTGACTTTCTTGGTTGGGTTTGCGCAGAGCTGGAACACATACCGATTGCGTGCGAAGTACGTTGCCGGGATCGGCTTTGTTTTCCAACTTTCTGGGTCGGACGGACACCAATCGGGCCGCACCGGTCGCTCGGACGAGAGGATGAGCAATCGAAAGCCGCTCCCGGCGCTGGTCGAGCCGCGTTAGAAACTCCCGCGGCTTCCCGTCGCGGCCGGGGAATGCCTTCCAGACCGCCTGATGCCAATCGTAGCAATCGCGGAATCGCTGCCGAGCGGCGGTGGCGAAATCGACGGTGACCTGAGTGAGATGGGTCATGGAGTGGCCTCCGATGAAGCGGGAGCCGTCGTCTCCTCGGCTTTGGGAGCGCCCCAGTACTCACGCGCCCAACGAGCTTTCACATTATCACCCCAGTAGCAAAGATCGGCGTACAGCTCCTCGTAGTTGATTGGAATCCCTTTGGCTTTGGCGGCCAGGACGACGGGACGCAACCGATAGCAAATCTCCTCGCGATCGCAAGAGAGCAGTCGACGGAGCCGGCCATCAAAGCTGTTGTTCTCGGCGGCGAGGTGGCGAGAAGTTGTACCGAGATTGCCAGTCTGAGTTTCGTCTGGGTGGTACGCGAACAAGCCGGCAAGGGCTTCGATGCGGGGATTGCCAATGCCACCCACCCGCGCCAGCAACGGCCAGGCGCGGGGAAGCTTGCTGGGATTCAGTGCGCAGCGCAGATCAGCCATCGCGCCTCGGTCATTCTTGAGCTGGCGCAAATAGGTCAACAAGCGCGCGGCGGCTTCCTTGGGATCAGGTTGATTGGCACTCATGCTTCAGCCTCCTTCTCGGTTTCAACCTCGGCTTGCTCAACGGGTGCACCAAGTAGTGTTTTTAGGCCCAGCGCATACGCGCGTAACTGGCGTGGCGTCTCGTGTGGACAGGTGCGTTCATAAGCCGCGCACGCGGTGCGCCAAACGGTTTGTCCCCAGGCCGTCTTGTGCCACTCCGATTTCAGCCCAAGGCATTCGGGAGCAGTGGCAACCTCCATTAAGCGCGGCACATTACACTCGATGTCGGTCCAAAACTGGACGGCGGCGTTGCTCTGAACTTGCCGGCGACGGTTTTTCATTTCAGGCCGGTCCAGGTTGTCGCCGAGTTCCTTATGGTAAGCCGAGACGGCCCGCCTCACCCGAAACTCCGTGGTCTCCGCCAGCCATACGCCCTTTTGGTAAACCTCTTGGCTCGTTTCGGTCAGCATTGCAGCTGGGACGTGAAACACGGACTCGATGGTATCCACCGGCTTGGCTTGTTTGGACACAAGCGCTCCTACCCAAAGATCGAAAGCTTCTTCGTCAGAGACGTTTTCCAATACGGCGGGGCCGCCGTTAGTGTGCTTGCTGATGCTCTTGACGGTCAGGACGTGCAACTCGCGCCACGCGGCTTTATCGATCGAGGCCGGCAACACGACTCGTATCGGCTGGCCTTTGACGGTCCGCGTGACAATCGTAGCAGAAGGCTCGCGCCATCCACCTTCAGCATAGGATCCATATTCCAACCCATTGGCAAGAATAAGAGACCGGCAATCATCTGCAAGCCAAATCGCCCGGGTCAGCGGCACAAGGCGACCCAAGTACGTGTGATTGGCATTCCGTACAGCTTTGGCGTCCCCGAGTTCCTTGGGCACCAACTCCCAGACCGGCATGCCCCACGAGTTCTGCCCAAAGAGTTGTTCGGTCTGGCGCTTGGCCAAGATGTTCTTGTGCAGCGTGGCGAGCAGATTTTCGCCTCGGACCAGTGCGTGTAACATCCCGCCAGCCAGGCAAGGCGCATGATCGCTTGATCCTTTGCCGGCCGTTTCCTGACCGTTCCACAACGCCACTCCGATGCGACCTCCTGGAGAAAAACACTGGAATGTTGTAAGCATCAAAGCGAGCTTTTCGGATGTGAAGGGCCGCGCCGAACCGCCGGCATTATCAAACAGTGTCGTGTTGTTGCCCGTGGCTAGCGCCAGATCAAGCTTGCTGGTGGAGTTGCCTTCGTCATCATCACCACCGGTGGACTTGGTTGGAGCCTTGTTCAAGTTTGGCAACTGCAAGAAGCGCTGGCCGGTGCCGAACAATTCGAAGACGTGTCGCCAACGCTGCAGGTAATCGACGGCTGACGACACGATGCGCGAACGGCAGCCTTTCCAGTCGTCATAGTCAGTTGGCCCGTCGAGCGCCGCCTGCACGATACAAATGAGCAGCCGCATCAGAGCGATACGTTCATGAGGCCGGACGGCGAGGTCGGGAATCTCCTCGCCATGCTCGAATGCTTCGCGCAGGCTCACAGTTCCCGGTTGGCCGTCATTCTGGACAATCGGAATCCAAGCGTCAGTCGAAAGATTCATCGAACTCCTCATTAGGCACACGCCGCACTCGTTCGCGGTTGATGATAATACCCTGATCGGCATGATAAGAAAGTCCAGTTTGCTGTTCATCACCGTACCAGCGGATGTCGCCATCCGGTTGCAGCAGTCCAGCCGCTGTAGGTTGTGCGGTGTGATTGGACAGCCAGCCCGGCGGCTTTGTGAGACCGGCTGCAATTGCCCAGCGCGGCACACGGACGATATTGCGATGGATCGCTTTGGCAGCTTCGAAGCTCCAGTCGCAGTCGCTGGCGGTCACGGTGTCCCCGTTGAGCAAGTCGAGACGTACGGAGTGGGTGCCGAGCGGGCTCATCTCAGTCGCCAAAAGCAATTGGGCCGTCGGGTACGTGCTGAAGCGGGTCTGGACACCTTCCTCGTCTGCTAGGGCTGGGTTGTTCCAGATAGCGGTAGCGTTGAGGGCCAGCCTAGACATATTTTCTTTTTGTTTCTCTAATTGATCTCGGAGTTCCTGCCATGCAGGTGGCTCGGCTTCGGCGCTCGCGTAGGTGGCTTCGAGAATCGAGCGGATGTCGCCCGGCAAAGTGACCGTTGCCTTTCCGCGCCACTGCTGAAGCGAGCGCAATAGGACGTAGGGCGCATAGATGCGGGCACTCTTGCCTAGAACCTTGCGAAGGTCTTCCTTACTCGCGTCGCGCAGTGAGGCGTCATCCGATTGTGGCATCTGAATCCAGACTTCGGGTAGTGGACAAGGACGGGTGCGCCTGTCGTGCCGCCACAGACGGCCGAGCCGTTGCAGCAGCATGTCGGTGGGGGCGAGGTCAGTGATCAGCATGTCGGCATCAATATCCACACTTTGCTCGGCGACCTGGGTTGAAACCAAGACGCAGCCGATAGGCCGATTAGCGGAGTCTTTGCCGAGTCGAATCAACCACTCTTCCTCCAGTTGTTCGCGGCGAAAAAACGGGAAGCGAGAATGCAGCAGCGCGATGCTTGGCCCGCCTTGGAAATTTGCGCTCTGAAGAGCCCGGTAGGTCTGTTGAGCCTCATCCACGGTGTTACGAATCCACAGCAAACATTCACCCCGGCGGGCACGATCGATCGCTTCTTCCACCGGCAAGGCGCCGGAGACGTTTCGTATCTGAATTGTTTTCGATGGCGGTGCTTCGCACATCTGCTCCTCAACGCATGAACCGACCACACCGGAAACCAGTGGATACGCTGTGCTGACAGACTGGTGTTCAGCCAATCCAAGCAGCTCGCGGCGTCGGCTTTCCGTGAGCGTGGCCGACAAAATGATGACGGTGCACTCCAACTCGCGCAGCCGTTTGACGAGTGCCCCAATGAGCGTGCCGGTATAGAGGTCGTAGCTGTGAACCTCGTCAAGGATCACTACCTTGCCGGCAAGACCGAACTGCCGAACGAAGAAATGTCTGGCTGCCACGATGCCCAACAACGCTTGGTCAACCGTGCCGACGCCAAACGGTGCAAGCAGCGCCCGCTTAGCTGATGCAAACCACGAGCGACCTGCGCGCACATGCTCACGTGCTTCGGCATCGGGGCTGGCCGGGTACAGCTTCGGGGACGACTCGGGCTCAACCAGCCATGAGGCGCTGTGGGCCAGCCGCACTTCTGACGGGTCAGTGACGATCCGTTCAACGAATGGCTGCACGCGTAGATGAATCCGGTTGCTGGTCACTTGTGTTGGCAACGCAAAATACAACCCGGTCGATTTTCCCGTTGTGATGAGTTGATATGCCGCCCCCAGCGCCGCCTCCGTCTTGCCACAGCCCATCGGTCCTTCGATGATGTAGGTTCCGGGCTCACGCACCACCCGCAAGGACGCGGTCTGTAGGCCGTTTGCCTGCGGGATTTCCGGGAACAAGTCACCGAATCCGTTTAGTTGTCTTGCCGTGACCGGTCTCCAATTGATACTCGCCAGTGCCGTTTGAGCGCACTTGCGCCGCTCCAGCCTGTCCCAGCGGGCATGCTGTGAGAAATGTCTCTCGTCTGACCCGATCCAGTCGGCAATCGTAATCAGTCCTGCCACGAACCAGGTTTGTGCATCGCCTGGAGGTCGATCCGGCAACGGTCCGAATTCCTCAATGAGTTCCGCCGCCAATCGGACGCGTTCCTGTCCCCACATTTCGCGGACTTGTACTCGTTCCCCTTTGATCCGTCCGTGGTGGGCACCGACGACCGCCGCCCAGCAATGGAGTTGGGAAGTGCGGAGCAACTCCTGCACGGTGAATTGACTGACCTTTGCGTGGTCAGACTCCCGCTCATGCCAACCTTGATTCAGTGCCTGGTCCCTCAAGGCATGCTGCACCAACCACGTTTCGCTCTTTGACTGAAAACCCGGCGAAACCTTTCCCACGTCATGCAGGGCGGCGAGGGTGGCAGCACCACGCGGGATTAGCCTTCGGAGTTGAGGCGGCAACAAAGCTAGGAGAGCTTCGGCGACGCAGCCGACGTTTAGGCAGTGGTCAAGGACGCTGATGCCGGGCTTTCCTTCCTCAGTCGTTTTCGCCCAACATTCTTTGTAGCTAATGACATCGTCCATCGCGGACAACTGTCTGTTCCCCTTTGTTGGAGCTGGCACGCGTCAAATGTACCAAAGACTAACAATGCGATTCGAGTAAAGTTGCTTGAACTGCTCAGGATTCGACGCGAGTTGAATGGCACAGAACGACTTTCAGACGCTCTGCATGTTCCGTAGGGCACAGGCGACAGTTACACATCCCGCCAGTGCGGCTGTCGCCCTGCTACGGCGCCAGCACGTTGTGCGAGAGGCACTCGCCAAATCTGCCAGCCGGGGATGGCCAAGTCTTGCGCCTTTGGCTCTCGCGTGTTTCAGACCCGCCCGCACACGCTCAACGATCCAGCGAACGCTCGAATTCCGCCATTGCGCCAATGATTTGGAACATAAGTCTGCCTGCGGCGCGTGGACAGGTCCAGGTTGTCCCGCAGACTGACGAACGCAACGCCTACGCATTTGATTTTCACCCGCCTGGACGACGGGCTCCACTGGTACGGAGATAATCGTTCCAAACAACTCAGCTTTGGGTTTGGATTGTTTTAGCTGGGTTGGATTTGCGTTGTGTTTCGTTTGCTTGGGCCAGCCTGCTTAGCTGGCCCTTTTATTCAAGCCAAAGCCAGCAGAGCACGCGTGACGGCTGCTCCTGCCTGCGCGTCGGATGGAACAGCATAGACTGCGGTACTCGAAATGTTCCGGTGCCCCAACGCAATGCGAATCATGGCCAGGTCCACACCAGCCATAACCAGGCTGACACCCAAAGCATGTTTCAGACAATGTGGATGCCTCCGGCTTTCCGGCAAGCCTGCTTTTTTTGCGGCCTCAGAGAAAACGCGATAGAACTGCGAACGATTGATCTTCCCAGATTTCTGGCTGATAAACACGTAGGGCGACGGATGATCTCCACGTTCACTCAGCCAGGCACGTAGCAGTTTCCGCTCCGAAAGCAACGGTTCTCCTGGCTGGTCACAAATTGGCTGAGTCGTGATTAAACTGCCCTTCAGCCTGCGAATGCAGATTTCGTTATTCCTGAGATCAAGATCGCTCAGCTTCAAACCGCAGATCTCAGACGTACGCATCCCATGACGGTAACCCAGACAGATCATCGCTCGGTTTCGGTTCCCCTCAGCTGCCCGAATGACGGCAATCACTTCTTGTTGCGTTAGAGCTTTCATTTCCCTTTTCCCTCCTTGGGTAAAAACGAATCAAAGTACTTATTCTGGTGCGTTATTCGAGAAATCCTGTTTGCAACCTGTTCATCCTGCGTAGTGATTTTTCTGTTGCATTCACCGTAATGGTGCATTTCACGTGTGCAGCTGAATCTTCGGTAAAACCTAAAATCGACTCTAGGAAGCCCTAGGCTGAATGGCTAAAGGTCAGTGACCCTGGGAAGACCATCGAGAAAGGAAATCGTCGATTTAAGCCTGGGTAGAAGTGGCCTAGCGTTGGGTCTACGTGTCGATCCACAGCTGTACCCTCGCAGTGCATGACCTAACACTCCGTCATGGTCCTGCTACTCTCACAGTTTGCCGGACGACTCGTTGCCCAGGTCCAGCCTTGCATGGTCTACACCGACAAGCAGCCATGCGCCAGATGCAAGCCGTTTGCCATCCGTGCGACACGTTCCCTTTATTACTGATTTGATTTTACCACAAAAAGTCAAGGGTTATGAACTTTAAGCTATTGTGAATAAGTTCACGGAAGGCCTATAAATAAAGGGTATTAATTCGGATTGTGAATGCTTAAAATCTGCGCTACCAGCCAAGCAAATATTTATAACTTTTAGAATTCAGGATGCGCCAAAAAATGAGCAAAACCCACTCTATCTACTCAGAACCCCGGCAATGAGTGTAATCGGGATGTTTCGCCAGCAACCGCATACCATCCGTCCTGAATGTGGTCCGTTTCGCGGGTCCCACTCATCGCAAAGGAACGCGATGAGTGGGGCACGCCGCAGAACCCGGTCGAGAAGCCTTGAGGCGCAACGGATCCGGGCACCCGCCGTTTACACGGAACAGTTGAGACATTGTTAACTTACGGCGTGGAGAACGCGAACACATGGTGGGAGCTGTTGATCCCCCATACGCCGCCGTTCCCCACGCTGATGGAAACGAGGGAGCCCGGAACGTGCACAAAATTCAATGTGCTTGGGTCCAAACGGGAGATACTTTTTCCCGAGAGTGCCCAAACTCCGTTCCCGCCTGCCTGGATCTGGGTAAAGCAACACCCGATGTCCTTGAATCCCAAGAAGTCGTCGTACTGATAAACCACATCATTGCCCGTGTCTATCGCCCATACCCCATTCGGGCCGACCGTAAGCGCCGGAATCGCTCCAAATGGATCAGCGACTTGGTCGAAATTACCCGTAGAAAAATTGAAGCGATAGACGTTAGGGCCGCACTGTGCACCCCAGATTTCGCCGCCACCCACGTTTACTTCGCAAAGGAATCCCTTCTCCTGATCGAAATTGTTCCCGCAAAAGTTGTAACGGAAGATCTGGGAACTCGAGTTGAGTCCCCATACTTCGTAGGGGTGGCAACTATCTTGGTAGCCAGGACCCACCTCGATGACATCAAGAACACCCGGGACTGGTGAGAAGACCCAGGATCCTCCGCTTTTGCTGGCACGGTAGATACCGCCCGAAGAATTCAGCGCCCAAACCGCATCCGCTTGGGCCGCATTGCCTCCGCCGACGGCGATCTGGCTTAGCGAGATATTGTTCGCCAACACGAAACTGTTGCCGTTGAAAATATATGGTTTGCCATTGCTGGCGAGCGCCCAGACGCTGTGGCCTCCGGAGGTGACTTGAACGAGCGGGACGTTGCCGTTGACTTTTACCCTCTTAAAGGTTTGTGCTGGCGCAGATTGCACGCAGGTAATTCCCAAAACGAGGGCAAGCATCTTGACTAAAGACTTCGCTATTTGATTCTTCATGGTGTTCTCCTTTGACTATTTCGTAACTCGATCACTTAACCGCGTTGTTCCACAGGGGTCGGCTTCGTCTTTTTGCGTCCCTGTTGTTCGGTTCACCCGAACTGGATGGCATATTGTGCGAACAGCGGTCTTTGGACAATAGTGCGCGGCTGAAAATTAGCTTAAATTTTCAAGTAAGCCGCAAGCCTCGAAAAACACGACACTTGATGCATTCACGCCGGTCGGATGTACAATGTCGGGCAACCATCTTCGGGGTGCTTAGCATGCTTTCGACCCCGGTAAAATTTGCCGACGATCTGGAACTGGACTGGCGCGCTTATGAACTGCGCCGCTCCGGACAACCGATTCGGTTGTCGCGCATCCCCATGGAACTCCTGTTTCTGCTGGTGGAACGCCGGGGGGAGTTGGTCACCCGCAATGAGATCGTGGCCCGCATCTGGGGGAAAGATGTTTTCCTGGATACGGACAACAGCATCAACGCAGCGGTGCGCAAACTCCGCCAAGTTCTGGACGACGATCCGGAACACCCGCGATACCTGCAAACCGTCACCGGAATGGGATATCGCTTCATCGCTCCGGTGGTGGAAGTCAGTCCGCCAGAAGCGAGCCCTGCGACGCTAAAGGAGCAGGGTCCAGAAGCCGGAAATCTGGTAGGCAAGAAAGTCTCGCACTACCGGATTCTGCAGGTGCTGGGTGGCGGGGGTATGGGAGTGGTGTACAAGGCGGAAGATCTGAAGCTGGGACGCAAGGTGGCGATCAAGTTCCTGCCTGCAGAGTTGGCCAGCGATCCGAATGCTTTCGAGCGCCTTGAACGCGAAGCCCGGGCGGCTTCAGCACTCGAACATCCCAACATCTGTCCGATCTACGAACTCGGGGAGCACGAGGGCCAGCCCTTCATCGTGATGCAATTGCTGGAAGGGCAGACCCTGCAGGAAAGGATTGAAACCGCCGGACAGCAAAAAAAGCCTTTGCCAACGAGTGAGGTGCTTGATCTGGCGCTGCAAATTGTCGCCGGACTGGAAGCCGCACACGCGAAAGGCATCATTCATCGCGACGTCAAGCCAGCCAACATCTTGGTTACCAAATCTGGTGAAGTCAAGATCCTCGACTTCGGTCTGGCGAAAATTCTCGAACAAGATGTCGTCCAGAACCAGACCCCGGAGCAAGTTGCGTTGAGTGAAACTTCGGTGGCGAACGCGCCAACAGCGACGTTTTCGAATTTGCGATTGACGCGGACAGGCACGACCGTGGGCACGGCTTATTACATGTCGCCCGAACAGGTGCGGGGCGAGACGCTGGACGCGCGCACCGACGTGTTCTCGTTTGGCTTGGTGCTCTATGAGATGGCCACCGGCGAGCGCGCCTTTCCGGGGAACACGGTGGCGGTCGTTCATGACGCCATTTTGCATCGCGAGGCACTACCGGCACAGCGAACCAACCCTCAGCTATCCGTCGAACTGGAGCGAACTATCAGCAAAGCTCTGGAGAAGGACTGTGACCTGCGTTACCAGCATGCAGCGGACATGCGCGCCGATCTGCTGAGGTTAAAGCGAGACACGGATTCCGCCAAACTACTTCTCGTGAATACAGGTTCCCCTGTTCGCAGTGGATGGCGACAACACCAGTCCGCGACGGCGGCAGGTGTCCTGCTCGTTGTCCTGATTCTGGCAGGCGTTCTCTACATCAGGCGCAGCACGCCGTCGACTCAAATCCGGGAAGTTAGCGCATCGCACCGGCAAGTGACGTTCCGGGGCGACACTTATGAACCTGCCATTTCGCCCGACGGAATGTTTGTGGCGTATGTGGTCAGGAAACATGGCGAAGGTAACCAGCTGATGGTGCAGGCTCCTAACGGTTCTACTCTTGAACTAACGCGCGGACCCTTTTTGGCGGGTCCGCTATGGTCACCGGATGGCTCAGACCTGGTTTTTATAGGAAACGACCGCTCCGCAGAAGCTACTCCGCACGTCTTTCTGATTTCGCGTTTGGGCGGTGTCGCTCGCAAATTCGGGGCGGCTACTAACGCATGCTGGTCGCCGGATGGAGCTGGGATCGTGACAGGCAGTTCGGGGGAAAGAGAGCCGGGATTGAGCTTGGTGGACAAGCTGAGCGGACAGGTAAAGCATATATCTCTGCCACGATACACCTGGCTATTGGGCATCGACTCGTCTCCTAAAGCGGGGCTGATTCTGGCTCTTGTACAAGCCGGGGACAAAAATCAGATCTGGACGCTCAAGCCGGATGGCTCCGAGGCGCGCAAGCTGGTTGAAGAAAATTATGAAATCGACTCTTCGCGATGGTCGCCTGCGGGCGACTCGATCTATTACTTGCGCAGAACAGAAAGCACAAGTGAGCTGGTAAAGGTGTCGGCCAGGGGCGGACATGCCGAGCCGTCGGTGCTGGCCAGCGGTCTGCAAGTTGGAGAAGACACCATTAGCATCTCCGCCGATGGGTCTCGGCTGGCGTACACCAGGGTGAATGACAATTCGAACTTATGGCGCGTCCGTCTCCACGCTGAGGGAAAAGGAAAACCCGAAATCAGCCAGCTCACTTCGGGCACCTCCTACTATGGCGAGGCCAGTTTCTCTCCCGATGGCCGCTGGTTGACCTTTCCTTTGGGTTCCAGCCTTGAAAACACCAACATCTACAAGATGCAGCTTTCCGGGGGTCAGCCTATCCAACTTACTTTTTTCGAGCATGCCTTGGCTGCCAACCCGGCATGGTCACCCGATAGCCAGCATATTGCTTTCGTCAGCAGACAAAACGGGTCAACCAAAGTCTGGATGGTCAATGCGAACGGCGGTGCCGCGCAACCCCTGGAACGGACCAACGCAGCCGACAGTAACCACCGACTCTCCTGGTTTCCAAGCCCCGAAATTGTTTACCAAATACCTGGGGTTCGAAATCTGAGCCGGATAAACGGCAAAACGCAGGAAGAGCAACTGCTAATCCACGATCCATCTGTAGGCTGGCTACCCTTTAGACCGATATTTTCGCCCGACGGCAAGAACGTAGCCGTTAATTGGAATCGACACCCGGATCGCGGGATCTGGACCATCTCGCTAGAACCGTATTCCGAGACTCCGCTACTTGCTAACAACGGGAATGGCGACAATTTACCCCTGGGCTGGTCGCCGGATGGCAAATATGTCTACTCCACCCAGGGACGAGAGATCGTCAAGGTTGGAATCGCCAGCCCGAACCAGCCTGTTTCCGTCGCGACCTTGCCCGGCGATGTCGTCGATTCCTTATCTGGCTGCATGAGCCCCGACGGCCGGGGCATCGTCGTCCCCCTGAGTGAAGCTAAGTCCGACGTATGGATCATGGAGAATTTTGATCCGGCTTTGAGCCGGACGACAAAGTAGTTCGTTGAAGGACAACCCTGAAACCGCACCGTAGGTTGGGGAAGGGGAAGCGTTGGCGGATCTCGGATTGGCTCGCGCCAATCCCTTGCAGTCGAGAACCTCGCAGGGAGCCGACCCCGACATCCCCATCCTGAAGCAAGCCAAGGCGGAGTACGCGAGGCTGCAATAGCGGGAGAAAGTCCTGCGAATGGCTTGCTCATTACCGATGGTTTACGAAATCAGGCCATTACACTCATTGAGACCTGAGGGAACGCTCGGTACCCGAGACCGGCTCGCCGCGAGATAAGCATGTTCTCGCGTTCTATAATCAGAGCAAACAAGGAGTTGTGTATGCGCCAATCGTCAGTGCTCGCTGTCTTCACGTTGTTGGCTTCCTTTGTGGCAGAGGCTCAGAGCCTGGTCGTCATACCGAAAAAGGATCTTTCTGTACCTCCTTTTGCAGTCACTCTCAAAAGGTCTGTCGTCAACATTGAACTGCAATGCAAGGAGGGCAATGCGTTGATTCGCGGAGATGGTACGGGATTTATCGCCGCAGTCACGGACCCTCGGATAACGCAAGGATCGTATTTTGCCTACTTGGTTACCAACCGCCACGTGGCTGAATGCTGGGACGATCACAACCACCCGAGGGACGTACAGTCACTAATTATTCGCGCAAACGCCAAGGATGGTTCTTCGAGAAATCTTCTCGTGGACCCTCACGCGTGGCATGTTCCTGCCGATGCTTCCGTTGATTTAGCCGTGATGTTAATCACGCCTCCAAGTGACCTCCAAATCGCCGCCATTCCGGTAGACCTGTTCGCGACAAAAGACGTCATGTACAACGAGCAGATTGCCGAGGGCAGCCCGATACTTCTATCCGGATACTTCTATCAGTTTCCCGGAGAACACAGCTTTCAACCTATCGTTCGACAGGGGATTCTTTCGATGATTCCTGATGAGCCCATGATGACCACCACGGGTAAGCCCGGCACCATGTACCTAGGTGACGTTCACATATTCGGTGGAAACAGCGGTTCGCCCGTAATGGTGACCGCGAACTCGGTGGGCATCGGTGGCTACCACTTCCTAGGCGTTGTCAGTGGCTATTACTACGAAAATGCGGACTTTGATCTAGAAATCGCGACTACCGTCAAAGGCACCGCACATGCGAATAGTGGGATTGCGATGATCGTGCCAGCGGATTTTCTCAAGGCTCTGCTGGATATACCTGAGCTCAAAGCACCGAGGGAAGCTGCCATTCTACAGATGACGGGCGCCAAGAAGTAGAAGCGCCCCAGTGCGAGCGTTTTTCTTCCCACGCAATTTGCTCCTTGTGGTAAATCAGTTTGGTGGACCGCGTCTCACTGTTCGATATAGAACCGCGCCCCGTCAGCGGCGTGGAAGAGATCGAACCGCGTCCGCTCAAGCCCCGCGAGATCGGAGCCAAGGGCACTGTAGAGCAAAACGGCATCACGGAAGCTGATCGACTGCTTGCAGCGATTGTAATTCTGGCCCGTAAAGAGCAGACCCCTGCGACCAAGGGCGAACTGCGAAACCTGATTGCGAAGTTCAGTTGCGAGTGCGGACTGGAGTTCTAAGGGAGACTCAAGAGGTTGGGGAACAACACTGCGCGTTTTCCGACTCCGGCATACCCAAGAGTGATCGCCCAGGATTTTTTCATCTGACATCTTTAAAGATTCTGCGCGGAGGATTCTTAAGACGATCTAGTGCTTTCGCTATGGCGGGCTTCAACAATTTCAGTAGCGAATCGGTTTCTTGCCACGCCACACGACTAAAGCGGGTTAGAGATGGAGAGGTGACTATTCGCACACAGGGGCCGTCACCTTTGACGAAAAACTCTGCTTCTGGAACCTCGGTTAAATGGATGTCCCCTTTGCGGTCCAAATAGCATTCGAAGAGGGGCGAATCTATAGCCAAGACAGGAAAAATGGCGTCGAAACGTGGTTCTGGCTCGACCATGGTCTGATCCTGCGTTCGGAGTTGCGTCCTCGCGGCCTTTATCAGGGCTTGCAAGATGCCGTAAGCTTCATCCTCATTTTGTTTAAACGCTTGCACGACCGCGTATCCCGTCCGGTTGGGCTTTTCCACCCATGAGCGTTTCTGTCGAATGTGGTCGTACTCACACTTAAGCAGTGCGTTCTGCACGCTCGGTGAAAGGATCGCGTAGGCGAGGTATCGATTAAATTTTTCCAGCACATGAGGAGAGGAGAAAACGATCCAAGGCTTGTCTCCACTCTTGCACTCCACGACGATTTTCGTCGAAGCAAGCCCCACTCTGTCATCATGCGAGCAAACAAGATCGATTTCTCGCACTTTTCCGCTTTCCGGATCTACGTAGGTGTCTGACTGGACTACCTGGAATCCAGCCGTGCGAAAAATAGAAGCCGCACGCATCTCAAGGGGATAGCCCTGTGTTTCCAGCCAGTTTTGCACCTTGTCACGTAATGGAGCGGGCGCATTCATGTGGGAAGGTGCGCCAATTCTAGCAGCTCTACTGCACAATCCACTGCACAAACTATCCCACCCGCTACGAAAAAGGCCCACTAGTTCCGCAGTGGGCCACTCTATCCGCTTGAGTTTACGTCATCCGTATCCGCGGATTTTGGCGCGAAGAGTATGCTCCTGTGATGCTTCCCCAACGCAAGACCGTTTCTGCCTGTTCCAAAAAGTTTTCATGGCTTTATTCCTCCCCCGGAAATTTAAGATCGCTGGTCACGCCAGGGTAGTTTGATTCCAATTCAGCCTTGAAACTTGCGCAAAGTCTTTTCATGTGGTCCTGGACAAATCTTCCAGTCTCCGGGTCTTCGCAAACCTCCGCGATAGGGCGGACCTGGACCGTGAGCAGTCCGTTGTTCATGTCCCAACCCATAAACCCAATCGGGTATCCCCCAGCTTCGATTGCCGCATTAAGAGCCTTGAGAGGCTCCGCCTGGTTGGCAAAGATGAACGTGGTTGTGTGTTCAAATCCGACCGCCAGCGCCACTCCTGTAAAGTTGTTGGCTTCTTCTGCCAGTTCTTTGATCAGATCGAGAGTGGTTCTCATTTTTTCCTCCAAATGGTGTAGGTCCGGACGCCTTGTCCTCCTGTCCGTTCGGTCACCTTGCCAGTTTTGCGGAGTAATCTGGCAATCTGGACATTTGTCAGCGTGTGGACCCCATGAAACTTCGGTGTTCCGGACATCTGGGACGTGGCCAGCCCCATAGGATGCTCCTCAAGCATGGCCAGCAGTTCATCTGTCGCTAATTGTTCTCGTTCTTTACTCAGGCGGTTGCTCATCTTTTCGTCTCCTCATTGTTCCTAGTTGACTGCAAATATGAATCTGGCCCATGCCGCGGCGGCATGACAAGGCTCTGCTGTAAAGTTTTGGGAGTTGACTAAGAGGAACTTCAGAAGAGGGCGGAATTGGCGCCACGCGATGCGGCGGTCCTACCCGTAATAAAACAGATGATGACGCTGCGCCGTTCGATTCACTTTCTTCTGGGACGTCCTAGTGTGCCTCTCTATATCTATATACTGAGATTCGGCCGTCATTCTTGAAGATAGTTGGCACTCAAATTGCCTTCCCGTTTCAACCCAATACCCTTAGAAATTTGATTTTCACTTCAACCGAATATCGAGCGACTTCTTCATGGTCTCCGCCAGTTCGGACGCCAGCGCAGCTTGATCTTTCTTTTCGTTCAACCACCAAACCGACACCGGTATAGAGAATCTCCCGCAACTCAGTTTCAGTGAGCTGCCTGCCACCACTTGGGGCTTCGTGAAGGGATCATCTTTTTTCTAAGCTCCGACTTGGACTTTAGTACCGTTGCATGTCATGCACGTTGAGCTGAGAATTGGCCAGATTCGGAGGATTCATGAAAAGAATGATGGTGGTAACACTGCTGTTGCTATTGACGACTCTGCCTGTGTTCGGGCAGAGCAGCCATTCTCGCCATTCCAAACCAAGCACCACTACCTGCTGCTCTAAGAGCGCGAGCGATGTGCATGTGAACGGCTATACCAAGAAGGACGGAACGGTTGTCCAGCCCTACACCCGCACACGTGAGAACAGTACGCAAAAGGACAACTATTCAAGCAAAGGCAATGTCAACCCGTACACCGGAAAGGTCGGAACGAAGGAACCGACTCACTAATGAGAGTGGCCGCGCATCGCCTCCCCCTTTTTACTTTTTCCCCCCCGATCAGGGTGAACTTACCTTCGTGATCTGTCCGGCTCTCGACACTCATCATGCCAATGCTTACGTTGACAACGGCTTCGCCGTTTTCCCGCGTCACTCGCCATCGGTCCGGAACTTACCCGTGAGTGGGGCTGCCCCCAGCGGGCTCACATTGCCGATTCGAGCAGCTTGCCCTAAAAAGGCGATTCAGCTAGGCTGGTCGCGTTCTGTTTGCTTTTTCGTCTGGCATGCGTGAATTCTCCTCGGGTATCCGCATGGCCCGAAGGTCCCATTGACACTTGTGTTCCGCGGCGTAGGATTCCTTTCACCTAGAAAAAGGAAAGAATGAGGCTTGTATGAATCAGTCTCCTCTTAGAAGAAGACGGTTCTCAGTTTGGGCGGGAATTCTCTTGTGCCTGTTTTGCGCTACTGCTGTTGCGCAAAACGCTGCCGCGAGAAAAAGATTTGCTGAAACAGTCCGAAAGGAAGTCATCAGAAAGTTGGGCAGCAATATTGCTCCCGGATTCAACATCACCGCTGATGGCCCAGATTCGACTATCTATACATATCAAGCAAAGGGTGTGACCTACAGCGATTGCAACCGCATGTTCGCAACTGAAGGCTTCGTGGAGGATCTCGGAGGGCGGGGCTTCTCGCAAGTAGTCTGCACGGATGGCGCAAACGCGAGATTTACTTCAGACTTAATCGGCCAACACCAATCACAACAGTCTGCGGTACCAGCAAATGCGCCGGGCTATCCATCTTTTTCAGATGGGACCCACATCGTCGGCCAGGACGTGAGTCCCGGCACCTACCGAACTCGTGTGGGCTCGCCTGGATGTTATTACGCCCGGTTAGCTGGATTCAGCGGGACCTTGGGAGATATTATTGCGAACGCAAACATAGACGCGCCCGCGGTCGTCACTATTTTACCGACTGACAAAGGTTTTGTATCGAAAAATTGTGGCATTTGGACGGAGGACCTGTCTGCGATCACTACCAGCGGAACTCCTATTGGAGACGGGAATTACATAGTTGGGACCGACATCCAACCGGGAATCTACAGAAACAGTGGTCAGCAAGGCTGCTACTATGCGCGGCTCAGCGGGTTTGGCGGGGTCAATGGCGAAACGATCGCGAATGCGATCGCCGATTCTAGCGCGATCGTTACGATCTCTCCGACAGATAAAGGATTCCAATCATCCCGATGTGGAATCTGGACTTTGCTATCGGGCGCTCAACTGTCGGCCCCACCTGCTTTGACAGAGGGAACAACAAATCGAGAGGCTCCAGTGGCTTTGCCCAAGTCTGAAGGCGTTTCCCAGAACTGCCCTGAAGGCACCGTTCGCGTTCCGACGCATTATGGCTTTTACTGCGGGCAGAAGCCAACGGGTTCCACAGTCCCGCCTCCGGTCCCTGGTGCCGTCCCACAAGCCGCTTCAAGTCAACCTACTCAGCCTTCTGTGCAAACTCCCTCTGTGCAAACTTCGCAGCCATTCATTGCTACCAAGGGAAAAATACCTGTGAAGATCGAAGTCGTGGAACAGTCCCAGGGCATGCAAGGGAAGTATCAGCTTGGAGGCCTCTATGGTGCCATTCAAGGAGAAAAGACTTACACGACGGCTACTCTGACGAGGGCAATCATCAATGGGGATCATGCCACGCTGATGTGTGACGAGAACCACAAAGGAACCCTCAAAGGGTGCGACTTCCTGGGTGTCGGTACTTACGATGGAGAAATGAAGTCAAACTCCCACAGTGAACCTGATGTATGGATTTATTACATACGTCCAGTAGACCACAAAGTAATTCGAGAACACTGGAAGGTATCCGGCAGTTGGTAAAGAGAGAAAAGCCAAAACTGAGGGAAATCTGACTTCCGTTTTCCGCAGCTTTCACTTTGCCGCAACAGGCCGATCCGGGGGAGCGCTGCCCCCAGCGGGCTACTTTGATTTTTTGTTGCGGATACGGGGCTTCGAGATTGGGTTACAGGCTTTCACTCGAATTTCCTCGTCTTTCTTGAGGTCGCGGAATATTCTCGGTGTCGTAATCTCGGTCCCAGAGACAAGAAGTGCAGGCTCGTCAAAGACTAGTTTTCCCGAAGAGTTTTCAATCCTCACATCTAGAGTAAGCCCTTCGCCTGCCTTCTTTCCGAACGCTTGAGCCAATGCCTTCGGAAAATTGAACCCCTTCTTGGGAGGGTTGCCCTTCCACTCCCGGACATTGGTTTCAAATGTTACGGTCAGGTTCCGAATAGCCATTTAGTGGCCAGACTAGCACAAAAGCCCCCCTTCGGGCTGCGACTCCTGCGGGGTCAGCTCACAATCAGGTTTTCTTTTCCTCTGGCATTCCTGACTTCTCCGTGCTATCAATTTTTCGTGGACCGCATCTCACTCTTCGACACAATCGAAGTCGAACCACGACCGCTCACCACGCCAGCGCTGGAACCTTGTCCGCTCAAGCCACGCGAGATCGCGCCCAAGGGCACCATAGAACAAAACGGCATCACGGAAGCGGACCGTCTGCTGCAAGCGATTGTGCTCGTGGCCCGTAAAGAACAGACCCCAGCGACCAAGGGCGCACTGAGAAACCTGATTGCGAAATTCAATTGCGAGTGCGGTTTGGGGTTCTGAAGCGTTCAGAAAACGCCTTTTCAGTTGTGGCGAACCATGATAACAACTTAACCTTCGAGCAATGCGCCCACCACTTACTTTGCGCCAGGAGCCTCAATCGGACCTTCAATGTGTCTCCATTTGAAATCTTTCAGCAAGTGTTTAATTTCGGGAGTATTGCGGTCGACTCTGCCGAGAATCAAGTCAGAATCGTATACCTGATTTGAGTCTTCGAATTTGAGCCTCCCACCATCATAGAGGAGTCGGCATTCCCTAAAGACATTCCCACCGAAGTAGGCTCCGTCAAGGCGTTGCTGTACTCGCGTAAACGAGTCCTTGAAGTAGAGCGTAAATGACTCATCCCCTCCAACAAACGAGCCGAATCCCATGTGCCGACCGACTCGCGATTCAGAACCCTCCACTCCTAAGGTTGCCAATATCCGAAACTTGAACCCTGTCGCTGTTATTGGGGGAAATTTAGGTTGCTCAACCAACTGGGCATGACCGCCTGTTAGCACCGCGATCTGATTCGGTCCACCGACGGTGGAGTTCATCTCTGATGTGTGTTGTTTCAGGGAGATCGCCAGCGCCTTCATCTGCGGCACGGTCAGCGCCTTACCCTGGGTTCTTGACTCGGCGTAGGTGGCAATTGCCGGGTCGCCGACCCACCGAACTGGTTGCTGGAGTATTTCCATGGTCAGTTCGGGCTGTCCGTGCACGACAACGAAGCCTCCCGTGGCAAGTGGAACCATGCCATACATGGCTGCTGAAGCTTGTCCCGCAACTGGAACCACCTTGAGCTCGCGTGTGACTGCATCAAGTGAGGGGCTCCCGCTCAGTTCTCCCGCAGGCTGTACCTGCAAAATGAGACTCCCGACTTTCGGCGTACCGTCCGTATCGTACCCAACCAACAAGAGTTCAACGGTATAGTCGTTTGTAGAAGAAACAGACTCCCGTAGATTTGCCACGCCCGTTAGGTAGTGGCTAAACACTCCTTGCAGTAGCTGCAGCTTCTCCGAGAAAGTGGTCGCTCGCGAATCGAGCACAGAACCTTCGAATCGACCCATAATGGCTGATGTGTCGTTGAGGAAATCTGGAACCTCGGGAGTTGGGGCAGACGCAAAGCCAGCAAAGACGCAGACTGTGTGATCGTCAATCTGGAATAGCTTCTGGCCAGGATCAGGACGTTGTTTGTACGTCCATCCGCCCCGACCATCAGGCGCTTTGTAACTGAGCATGCTATCGGTGAGTACAACGATACCTTGATCGTTGGCGGCGACAACGTTTATCGTGCCGGTGAGAATGGGGCCAGGTTCTAATTTCGTCGACTCAGTCTTGAAAACACGTCCTTGCGCGTCTTGGTGACAGGCGTCTTCGCTGAATAGGCTACCTAGGACAACTACGGCGGCCAGAATTTGATTCATCTTTGCCCTCCAGACTGCGCAGGGATTGCAATAAGAACGTTTGCGTATAGGCTTCTTGCGAGCGAAACAGTCTGCTCATTTCTCGGAGGAACGGGGTTGCTGGTTTCAGCACTTGTACTACTGCACAGTCCACTGCACAAATTATCCCACCAGCGATTAAAAAGGCCCACCAGCTCCGCCAGTGGGCCACACCTTATTTCTCTGATTACTGAAGCTCACTCAATCGCCTGTAACTCCTTGCCAGGCTTAAATCG
Source organism: uncultured Acidobacteriota bacterium (assembly GCA_963837015.1). Classification (GTDB taxonomy): domain Bacteria; phylum Acidobacteriota; class Terriglobia; order Terriglobales; family Acidobacteriaceae; genus JABDBE01. The sequence continues at coordinate 77,917 of CAWIMI010000044.1, forward strand.
CACCGCTTTGCCTGGCGCAATAGGAACTTCGGCACCGGTGCGCGGGTTGCGGCCAATACCAGTCTTGCGCGGCTTAACATTGAACACTCCAAATCCGCGCAGCTCAATCCGGCCGCCTTTCGCGAGCGAACGCTTCATACACCTGAAAACAGAATCTACGGCCAGTTCAGCCTTGGTCTTAGTGATTCCAGTCCTATTGACCAGTGCGTTGACTATATCGTGCTTTATCACAGAGAGGCCTTCCTATTGCAATGCAACGATCTGTAATAGCTCGTATTTTATATCATCAGTCTGCGTGCTCTCGAAATCAGGGATTGAGGCGAACCGCCTGATCTCCGCACGTTCCATTTACGTTCCAATAAATTGAGTGGTTTTCTGCATCAGGCGGGTATAAGTGTTTGAAATTGCAGTCTTGATGAACCGCTGACTTCATCGTTCGCAACGATGAGGTCGTCGGTTCGAGCCCGACTAGCTCCACCAATCAACCAGCCGCGCCGGTTACGAGCTGTCATTAATCATGACGATCGCTGTCATGGTTCGTGACTCGTACAGTGAGTACGGTATTGACTGGTCCCGGCCCAGGTGGCATACTTCACTTTGAAGTTGCCCTTCCTCGTGCCGTCCGCCGCTGTTCGCGTGGCCCCGGCCAGCAGCCTGCCAAGGGTTGAGAGGCGGCTGTGATGTCTTCTTCCATCCTTATCGTTGACGACAACGCCCTGATCCGGCGATTGATCCGGTCCTATATTGAGCTGCATAGCGATTGGCATGTGTGCGGTGAAGCGGAGAACGGCAAGGTCGCGGTCGAGAAGGTTAAGGATCTGCAACCCGACGTCGTCGTGCTGGATTTCCAGATGCCAATCATGAATGGGCTTGAGGCCGCCCGCAAGATTGCGCTGATAGCTCCCAATACGGCGATGGTGATGTTGACCATGCACAACAGCCATCAACTCTGGAAGGATGCGCACGCTGCCGGCATCACAGAGGTTCTATCAAAATCCGATGGAGTCCGGGACCAGTTGATTGCGTCGCTAAAAAACGCGGTGCTGAATGCTGGGAGTTGATCTCGAGCTAAATTCGGTCCGCTGGTCGGGGAAGGAGATCAACTTGCTTCCCTCGCGATCCGCCGGGGTGGTGCGCTTGCAGAGCCAGAAAAGGAAGGACGCCGATACAATGCCGAATAGAAACCACGCCATCAAGAACAACCGTAGGAAATACATCGGGATCACCTAGCTAAGAGAAGTGGCACGACCAAAGAAGCGTCCGCTATCATACCATATAGCAGATTCGGTATAACGTTCTTGTTAGGCCTGACTCACCCTATATTCCCTTGAGGGCGCACAAACAACTGCAAGACTTTTCACATTGACCGGGACCACGAGAGACGAGAGACTTCTTCTTTAACTTGCCGTGTCCCCCACCAGCGCTTGGGAAGCGAAGCGGTCCCTATCCCCCAGGAACCTCTGAGTGCACCGGTGCCGCGCGTAAGGAATCAGCCCTAGAGACTTTTTCAGATTTCAGCTGTTAAGTGTAAGTGCTACTTACCTCACGCATCTTCGATGTCTGCGCCGAACTTGGCACGTCGTTTACAAAGAGACAATGGACCAAACCACCGGAGGTTTGTTGATGTTGATGGCCAGCAACCAAGATAGATCGGCTGACTTGAATCAATGTGGCAACGTGTCCGGCCTCGGTTCGCGACGGAGAGCCGACTACGTTCGCTTC
>CAWIMI010000045.1:0-38609 GCA_963837015.1 uncultured Acidobacteriota bacterium
CCTAAACATGGTCAAGCTGCGATACGTGGGTCCGCCCATGTTTTTGGACGTACAGCAAGTGGTGCAACAATACACTCGCGAGGGCACGGGGTCGATCGCCGCTCCGGGTTGGGCGGGGATTCCACCATTGCGCCTGCTGCCGCCGCATCGGGCCGGTGGGCGGAAAGCCTGACGATCACCTACGTTCCCCTGAGCGGCGAGAGGGTCACGAAGAGCCTTTTGCAGCCTGTATCGCCGGCTGCGTTGTTCTCGCTTGTAGAGGCCGGCTGGCCAATCGACGCGGTTTTCGAGATCGGAGTGAGAGCCATCTGGGCTGCATGCTGGCTCCAGAACCGAGATGCTCGGCGAACTGGCGGTCCTGATTTTTATCGCATGCTCTCAATGTTGAGAGAACTCCAGACTTCAGATTCTTTGAGCATCCGGGTCGAGGAGACCAAAGATGGCGTGGGTTCGCTCTTGGTTTTTCGAGCTCGACCTGCTGATGATAGAACGACCGCGACGGCTCAAAAGGTGCGGGAATTGCTCCACCTCAGTCCCAACGCGCAGGAATTCGACTTGCATTCGGTGGATGCCCCAGGACGACAAGGAAATCGCGATGCTCACACGCAATATGCTCGATATCCTGGGCGAGGCCTCGGCGGCGTTGAAATCCCTGCTTCCGACGTTGATGAAGGTCGAGCGGTGAAGATGGTACCGCTAGGCGCTTTTCAGAGTTTCCTCCCAGATTGTTGATCCGTGTGCGTTCTTCAACCTCCAAACCCGACGCAACCGAAGCGTTCACCGCGGTGCCATACCGCAACTATTGGTTTTGGATCGATGACCGCGACGTGTCCTCTAAACGCGGGCTGGGCTTTCTGATGATCTTGTTCACCCTCGTGGAGTCGGGCCCACACCAGCTCCGCCGGTGCTCTCATTTCGAAGCCCTGATGTAACTCCCCGGCACCTTTACTTGCCTAGCTGTGTGAGCGCGGCACGAAAGGGGGCGCTCGAAACCTTAATCAGTCCTGTGTGAGGCGAATAGAACTCCAGAATCAAAAAGATCGCGCCGGAAACAGACAGCGCAGAAAGCAACAAACTGGTGACCAATGTCCCATTGGGACGGGCAAGAATGCCGAAGCTGATGAAGAGAGTGGCGAGCCAGAAAACCAGCACCACCAGTAACGGCAGGGAAACAAAACTGGTTACCTCTTCATACTGCAACCAATGCGTTTGTCCGAGACCCAGTAAGATACTCAACGCCTCCGCCTTGAGCCAGCGTTGACGGTCATCCTTCGGGGAGAGCCCCTGTATTTTGTCGAACAGAACTTCAGCGCTGTGATCCGGCGCAGACTTGTCGTCGACCACAGCCGATCGAGAGCAAGGACGAGAATGCCCCTCAGCGGCTCCCGCATTTCTTCGGTTTCGGGCCCGTCGTGAGCCAGGACGCGGTCCAGTAGGACGATCTTGGCGGACATGTCCCTCAGTTCCTTGTTTTGCGAGTCAAAGAAACCCTTTGCCGAGCTGACAAGCAGACCGAGAACAAGGGCACACATCGTGGCGACTAGCGCCATCCCCACCTTCATTGCATCTTTTCAGTCGTTTCTCAGGTGATCCTCGGGCAAAGCGGAGCGCAGGGACATGCCGAGCACGGCACCTCCGAACACGAACGCGAACACGACGCAGCTGATTGCGATGGAACTCATGGTCACCTCTTCGGGCTTAAGCCGTGTTGACAAGGGACGGCAGGATTTCTGCTCTCAGGTGCTAAGTAGAAAACTCGAAATAAAAGGTACCACGCCCGAAGCCCCAGCTCGCGAAGTTCTTCCCCGTCGTCGTTCCAGTTGATCTGCAATTCTTCCGAGCTCGTCAAGAATCGCATTGTCTCGGGACACTCCGAGATAGTCCCAAGCCCACTCCACGAAGGCTTCGATCTTGGCATGGATCGTAGTTAGCAGGGTGGCATACACCGAGCCACGCCGCGAAAGCGATGACGCCTTTGGGTTCGTGGCGATGCTCATACTTACCTTGCTCTTGAAAGCCATTGGCACCTCCTGCGAGCAATGGAGGCGCTGAACGGATGGCCGGGTGCCCCACGTCTCGCTTTTCGAGACGTGGGCCGGCGCGAAAGGAGCCAGGCCGGCAAAATCCTTTTGCCGATATTACCCCCTAATGGGCAAAAGCCATTTGCCAGTCTTCGTCGTTTCCGCACTTCCAGGCTGGCGTCCAAACACCATCGATCCTGCAATTGCCGTGAGAAACTCTAGGGATGGAAAAGCGGAGACTGCGGGTGCTCAAGTGGCTTGGGACCGTCCCAGCTGTGGGGGTGTGCACGCTCTGCAATTCTGAGTTCAAGGTTCCGGTGACCGCCATTAAGCGGGTGGCGGACGCGCAGGCGGCACTCAAGGCTCAGTTTGATCAGCACCGATGTAAAGAGGAATAGACGCTTCGATTTTCTGAGCGGCGCGCTTTGCTAGCTCTGAAACACGTAGTCTTTTCTGAGGTTTCGAAGGAACCTCTGTTTGCCGGGAGCCAGTCCGGCCTGCGGCATGGGCCTTTTGTGACATCTCGGCTACGAAGCGGCGAGTCAGGTGGTTGGTGCGACGCTCGGTGGTGGTTTTCCGCACGTACTAAATTCTGCTCCTTCTCGGGCTCCCGGCGCTGCTTACGTTCGGACATGGACCCGAGTAACCCAGTTCACGGTTCCGTTCCCACCCAAAACAAGGGTTTGGGTGCCCCACCCTTTTTCGCGTTCTGGGCGAAAAGCGTGGGTGCGCTTTCAAATTGGAAAAAGGTCTTCGATGCCCGGGGGTTGAAACCCCTTATTCGTTCGGAGACGGTTTACCGCAGCACTGGATCAAAAATAAGAGTCTAGTCGGCGGCTATGCCTGCGCCGACTACGGCTTCGCGGCGCCGGGTGGAGCGGTTGGGAGGGAGGCCAGCATCGCGAATCTTGTACAGCAAGGCGCGGTAGCTGATGGACAATGCGCGGGCGGCCTGCTTGCGATTCCAGTGATGGGCCTGCAAGACTTTCAAAATAATCTTGCGTTCCAGTTCGCGGGTCGCTTTACGGGTGAGGCTCTTTAGAGAAATGGGGCCATCAAGGTTGATTTCGGGATTGAAAAATTCCTGCTCGTCGCGCGCGACAAGGTCATTGCTGATTACATCTTCGCTGCCCAGGATCACATAGCGCTTAATCAGGTTCTCGAGCTCGCGGATGTTTCCCGGCCAATGGTATTTCTGCAGCACGCCCATGAGATCGAGCGAGAGCATGCGGGCACGGCAGTTGTATTTGCGGTTGTAGTATTCGAGGAAATACTGGACCAGGGCTTCGATATCGCCGCGGCGCTCGCGCAACGGCGGCATGCGGAGATTGACGACGTTAATGCGGTAGTACAAATCCTGGCGGAAGGTTCCGTTCTCGATTTCGATGTCCAGCTGGCGGTTGGTGGCGCAGACAATGCGCACTTCCACTTTCTTGTCTTCCTGGGCGCCGATACGGCAGAATTGCCCGTCCTGCAAGAGCTGGAGCAGCTTCGACTGCAGCGCCAGATCGAGTTCTGAAATCTCATCCAGGAAAAGGGTGCCGCGGTGAGCCATTTCCACCCGCCCCGGCTTGGTACCATAGGCGCCGGTGAAGGCTCCTCGTTCGTAGCCGAATAGCTCGCTCTCGAGCAGGGTTCCCGGGATCGCGGGGCAGTTCACCTTGACGAAGGGTCCGGTCTTCCACGGCGATAGCCCGTGGATCATGCGGGCAATGATGTCCTTGCCGGTGCCGCTCTCGCCGTTAATCAGTACAGGAACGTTCGCGCTCGCCACTTTGTCCATGCGGGTGCGCAGGGACAGCATCGCTTCGGACTTGCCAAATACGACGGCGTCAGGAGGAAATTCACCTAAAGGATGGACTAGAGAACTGACAGAATTCGTCGTTGGAATAGGCATCTTTTTGCGTGGAACTCCTCTACCCACCGTCCAGTGTGCATCCGGAGAGCCAAAGTGGGGAGGGCTGTAGTCACGGATGTAAGCATTAGTTTAACATTGTTTTGTCAATGACTTACAGAATTTTTTAAGGGCTGCCGTGGAGCGCAAAAGACCGTGGAAGTAGGGCTCATAGCGCCATTTTTTGGTAGGAAAAACTTTTCACACAGAAGAAGTAAGTTTCCTTCGAGTCGACGGCCTGACGGACTTGCCATTGACCAGCGGGTGAGAGAACTTAAGGCCGAGAAGATGGTAACCATCGACGTGGGTTACCCGGACGGTGCGGGCGCGCAAGACTCTGGAAGCTTTGGGGAAAGAGTTGCCGGAAACCAGGGGAGCGCTTGGGATCTCGAGTGAAACCTGCGCCGACAGCGGCAAGGAGCGACGCACGGCGACCATGGCACCGCCTGCGGAAATATTCAACGCAGTGGCAAATTCCAATAGCTCTTTTCCATCCTCGTCCCGGCTGCGGACAAAAATGGGAATCGCCAGTGGCAGGCGCGGCCACTTCCGGTTTTCCGTTTCCGGCCTTCGTCGCATCAACCGCATCCCTCGGGGTGAACTTAACTCATTCTTTACCGCACCTTGGGGGCCAAACCCAGTCTGTAATCTAGACGGGGTGCGGAGCAAAACACGGCAAAACCATGCCTTCCAGCGAAAAGGGGCCTGCAAAAACAGCAGTTCCGCGTCAGAGGCTTTGCCACGTGTTCGCCCTTTTTCTGGCGTTCCTGAAAGTCTCTGAGTACTTCGGAATGCAAGCTTTTTCCCTTCGGTGACTACTTCCTTGCGTTTTCCGTTGACAGGGGAAAGCCCATGTCTTAGCATCGCCTGAGCTAGCATTCATCTCAGCGAGTTGAGTGCCACCCTCCCTCGCCGTATAAATCACTGAGCTCCAAAGAATGGCCGCGACGCCTGAAAAGACGTGTCTGCCGCAAGCGAAAGAGTCTAAAGGGGGCTACGAAGAGTTGTGCCCCGCTAAGACCTCCGCAGAAGCGCCCTGTCCCAACCCGGATTGCAGCCAGGATCTTTTGCAGCAATTCAACCAGCTTCAGGAGCGGTTTCAGCGGACTACAAACGCCCTCGCCTCGGCGGCACATGACCTCAAGACACCTTTGGCCATTCTGAACGGCTATGTCGAGCTTTTGCAGAGCGAGAAGCTGGGGGGATTGAACCAGCGGCAGCGTGAAATCCTGGGCGACATGCGCACCAGCGGGCAGCGGCTGGAGCACTTCATTCAGGACTTTCTCAGCTTCAGCGTTCTCGAAATCGGCGAGATGAAGATGCACTTCGAGCCGGCGGACCTCAACGGCTGTCTGTCCGAGGTTTGCCGCTTGTGGTCGCACTCCTTTCAGGAGAAGGGGCTGGCGCTCTACTTCCTGGCGAATGAGAAACTGACTGAGTTTGCTTTTGACGTGGCCAAGGTTCAGCGCGTGGTTTCCAACCTTCTGGAGAATGCATCCAAGTTCACGCCCGCCGGAGGAACCGTCTGGTTGCACGCTGAACCCTACATGTGGGAACGCCGTAGCGCCACGAATCCCGACAATCCCATGGAACGCCGGCGGCAAATGATCTCGCATCCGAACTCGGCGAAGGTGAGCGTATCCGATACCGGCCCGGGCATTCCCGCGGAATACCATATTGAAGTGTTCGACGATTTCTTTCGTCTGCCACAGAGTGAAAGCGAGTTGGGAATGGGGCTGGGGCTGGCGATCGCGCGGCGCCTGATTGCCGGCATGGGTGGCAAGATCTGGGTGGAGAGTGACCCAGGCGCGGGTTGCAAGTTTTCTTTCATTCTTCCGCTTCTGCCTCCATCGACAGCAACCAACAACGTACTAGACCCAGGGAAAAATAAATGAAAGCTGCGGCCAACAACATTCTGCTCGTCGACGACGAACCTGGAATGCTGCGCTACATTAAAACTCTGCTCGAAGTGGACGATTACAAGGTCGAGACCGCCAGCACCGGCGAAGAGGCACTGGAGCGGGTGCAGAAGGGGCTGCGTCCCGACCTGGTGTTGCTGGATCTGCTCATGCCCGGGATTGACGGCCTGGAAACGCTCGATCAACTGCGGAAGCTTCAGCCCGGGGTTAAGGTTGTGATGCTCTCCTGCGTCAGCGACACCCGCAAGGTCGTTCAAGCAATTCGCCTGGGGGCGCACGATTACCTGACCAAGCCTTTTCAGAAGAGCGAACTGGACAACGTCATCGATCAATGTCTGGGGACTAATCAACAGAACTATCCCGGAGAGGTAGAAGAGGTCGGCGACGAAGTGTTCTTCGTTGCCGCGAGTCCGGTGATGCGCAAGCTTCGTTCTCAGGCTGCGCTGGTCGCGAACGTCGACATCCCGGTGCTCATGCTGGGCGAGAGCGGCACGGGCAAAGAAGTCATGGCGCGGCTGATTCACAAACTGTCGCCGCGTGCTCATCGAACATTTCTCAAGGTAAACTGCGCGGCGGTTCCCGCCGACTTGCTGGAGAGCGAATTGTTCGGCTATGAAGCGGGGGCTTTCACGGGCGCGAATCACGCCAAGCCCGGCAAGTTCGAGCTATGCAATAAAGGGACAATCCTGCTCGACGAAATCGGAGAGATGCCTCCCATCTTGCAGGCCAAACTGCTGCACGTGCTGCAGGACCAGCAGTTCTCGCGACTGGGCAGCCGATCCATGATCAAAGTGGATGTGCGTATTTTGGCCGCCACCAACATTAATATTCCCGAAGCGCTCGCCAACAAGCGGCTGCGTGAGGATCTGTATTACCGGCTGAACGCTTTCACCTTGCAGGTGCCTCCGCTGCGAGAACGCAAGGAAGAGATTCCCATCCTGCTCAAGCACTTCATGGCCAACATGTCGGAGCGTTATGCGCGGCCTCCATTGCCCCTTTCCACCGAGTTACTGCAGGCCTGCCAGGAGTACTCGTGGCCGGGCAATCTGCGCGAGCTCAATAATTTCGTGAAGCGCTATCTGGTTCTTGGAGATGAGAAACTGGCCATCCAGGAATTAAGCCCGAAGACCGATAGCAACGGGGCCCAGTTTGATCCCGTTGCGAGCAGTTCGGGAGATGGCGCCGGGGGCTTGAAGTCTCTGGCGCGCACTGCCAAGGACGGAGCCGAGGCTGAAGCCATCAGCAAGGCTCTGGACGAGACCAACTGGAACCGCAAGCAGGCGGCGGCGCTGTTGAAGATCAGCTATAAGGCACTGCTTTATAAGATCCGGCAGTACGGCATCGCTCAATCCAAGAGCCACAAGCTTTCTGCTGGCGCGTAGTTGCTTGCACCACGAATATTGCCCCGCGCACATTACAATCTCGGACAGGCAAGGACTCTCGTCCATTGTGTCCTCGGCAGGATTCTCTAATGACTCGCATGGGAAGACGGTTAGCTCTCATTGTTGGCGTGGTCGCAGCTCTGTACGTCGCTGTATGGGTGTTCGTTGCTGCCACGAGTGTGTCTTCCAACATCGTCGACTTTGGCCCTACGTCCTTTCAGACCAACGCAGATACAAACTTTTTCTATTCAATCGGCAACGAGCTGAAATACTCCGACCGGATTGATCCCCAAGCACCGACACTGATGCGCGGACACATTGAGGACTTTCTGGTTTCGCCCGATAATAAGAAGATCGCCGTCGTTGCGAATGGGCGGCTGGCGCTTGCGACGGAGTCGAGTGTCCGGCAAGTAACCGCTGTCGATTCGATCTACAGAGATCCTAAGCCAATCGGTAGACAGTTTTTTCGAGATGACAACTTCCAATGGTCAAAAGACTCAAAGGCCCTCTATCTCGTTAGGGATGAGTACTACGCCTCCCGAGGGTCGCAGCTGTTTTCGAGCAAGGGAGAATTGTGGAAGTAACGACATTGAATCGGGCAGTCTGCAGCTAGTTCTGAAGCCTTTTTCTGCTTACAGTTACTTCTTCGGCCTCAACTCCGGAATCTACTTTTCGACGCCTACTGATCGTGGAGATTTGCAGCTGCGGTACTTTGATGGAAACACTCTAACCGATATCGACGAGCCGAACGCGCACGACGTTCGCCCTGATAAACTCGCCCGCAGATTCGTCGAATCACCCTTCTACTCGTTTTCTCTTATCGACTACGAGCACGTCGTGCGTTCCTACGAAGGGGTCAACTTGGTTGTTGATGGAAGCGGCGGGCAGCAGAAACTGGTAATTAGGAACAAGTCGTACCTGGCACTAACACAGGGGAAGGGTTTCAAAGGGCCTTTCTATTGTTCTGAGATGTTGAGGAGCGTATTCCTTCCCGGTGATAGGTACTTCTTGTTCAACGTACCAAACTGCGGCAACTATAAGGGCCAGCTCCTCGTCGATACAGTTACGGGAAAGTACCAGCGCCTCCCCGCCGACTCCGTCGTCTACCTCACGCTGAATACTGACACTTATCCGCACTACCGCTTGACCGGCGGGGGGATCGTCGTTAACTAGGATCGCGCGGCATTACCGAACCGGATGGCCAAGTTTCGAGGCCTCGTCTCAGAATCCTCGAGGAGCAGACCTCCCAGCCTCTATAGAGGAGATCGGAAACGGCAGCCAAAAGACGACAAGGAGGCCTGAAAATCTCATTGGCGCCAGGCGCCTGATCGCCGCCGAGACGCAGACATACCCGAAGGAGGATTAGCGATGGGCAGACATCCTTAAGAGTGCAACATTGCGCCAACGGCCACAAATGTAAGCGTTTCGTTCTTGACTATTGATTCGAAATGCGAGAGTCTGTCGCGCACAAGGTGGGTTGGAAATGATCGCCTCCACCATTTCGACACTGATCGACTTGGCTGAACGGGGTGACGGAGTTTCCGCTGAAAAGCTTTTTACCCTCCTCTATGCAGAACTCCATCGTCTAGCCAAGTGCCAACTCGCGCGCCAAGGCATCGTAACCCTCAGTGCCACCACGCTGATACACGAGGCCTATCTTGACATGGCCGCGCAAGAGGGACAGTCTTTCCCTGATCAGGGCCGCTTCATGGCGTATGCGGCGCGGGTCATGCGCGGACTGATCATCGACCATGTACGAAACCGGCTCGCCATCAAGCGAGGTGGAGGGTTCGAGCTAACCTCCCTCACCACCAACGCTGAAGAAAAAATTACCGACGATCAGGAGCTCGCACGCATTAGCCAGGCTTTGGACGAGCTTGCCCGGTTGGACAGCTCGTTATCGCAGGTTGTCGACCTGAAGTTTTTCTGCGGATTCTCCTTCGGCGAGATCGCCGACATGGGTGGTGTGTCCGAGCGGACGGTGCAGCGCAAGTGGGAAAAAGCGCGCATTTATCTGCATCGCCAACTGAGGGCAGATTTGCCGCTGTGAGGAACCAATGGCCACGCTCAGTCCCGATCAATGGCAGCAAGTAGAGCCGTATCTCGACGAGGCTCTGGAGATGGTCCCGGAACAGCGCGCGGCCTGGCTGCTTTCGCTTCGCGAAAAAGATGCAGGGCTGGCTTCCGTTCTGCAGGCCTTATTAGAAAAGCAGCAGCAGCTACGGCAAGAAGGTTTCCTTGAAAGTTCGCCGCTGCCGGCTTCCGGGGGACTGGCTGGCCAGAGCATCGGCGCCTACACGCTGGTCACACAACCGCGAACCCTCGCCCCTGAGCAGATGCACGAACGGCCACACGCGATGGTGCATCCGGTCGCGGCTCTAAGCAATGGGCAACACGACTGAAGGCACGTCGATCGGTTCGTGGGGGCGGCTCGAGGCCAGTTTTTTTTCGTGGCCTCATAAGAGCCGCCCGCCTTTCCGCGGTCTCCAGGGGACATGGCGGCTGCGATAACCAAAAATGTTTCATGAGCTGAGGTAATGCCCTGTGGCCTGATTGCCGGTGATGGTGCAGCGGTTGATCCCGAAAAAAAGCTGTTGGAAGCCACAGTCCGCACTTTATCCGGGCTATTTAATCTATCTACCCCACGAAAACTCCCGGATTTTGGCTACCTTTCATCGGATAAAATACTAGGTTGCCCTAGCGCAACGACCGTTTCCCTCTAGCATGCAATGATCTGTCGGAAAGCGTTCCCTGCAGTCCATTACGAGGGTCTCGTGCGACGTCCGGGTCGAGTCAGCAAGTCTCGCAAAATCAGTGCACCCTCAGCAAGCAGTGAGCGAGGTAGGGCGTTTCCACGTCATCACGGATGACGAACAGCTTTTTTTTTCAATGGCCTTCGTCCCAACAATCGTTCGTAATAGCGTTCACGCGTATAGTTAATGCCTTGTGGCAGCAGTCCAAATTAGATAAAGGATCCCCGACAATGAAGAAATGGTTAATCAACGCAGGCCTGGTGTGCCTGTTCTCAAGCCTCTGCCTATCGGCGATGGCGGCAACCGCAACCTTCCAGACTATCTCCGACCCGGTCACGGGCACATGGACGAACTACGCACTTTCCGGCGATGGCAGCGTCATGGCCGCGAACTACGGCGGCGAGATCTATCGCTGGACCGCTGCGGGCGGATTTGAAGATCTCGGCCCGGGCGATCCCTATTCGAGCTCAATCGGAATCTCGCGCGACGGCTCCACCATCATCAGCGGCTACATCGGATCGGACGGTTTCAGCAGGCCGGCTCTATGGAACGCAAGCGGCCTAGTTGATTTAGGCCATCCCCACAATGGTTGCACAAAGATCGGCAACAGCTGGGGCAGCGGCTACGGAGTCAGTGGCAATGGCAAGGTAGCTGTGGGACTGGCTTGGACTTGCACAGCTGCGGAAGGATTCGAGTGGACAGCGAAGACTGGCAACCTCTCTCTAGGGCATCCGGCCGGCAACCATAGCAGCCGGGCCAGCGCCATCTCGGCCAATGGAAAAACCATCGTCGGCTTTTGGGAAGATCCTACCGGCCCTCGCCGTCCCGTGCGTTGGGTGGGTGGAAAACACGACTTGTTTCTCGGTGCCAAGACGATCGGCGAGGCCACAGCTGTGAACAGCGATGGTACGCAGATCGTGGGACAGTCCCCGGGTGCGAGCGGGTACGAGGTAGCGTTCTTTTATTCGGACAAGCGCGGGTTAGTCAAGTTAGGCACACTCTCGCATTTGGCCACAGATCAAAGCATCGCGAATGGCATCTCCGACGATGGACAAGTGGTGGGCTGGAGCGGCGATCCCTTCGGTTCCGGGATCCAAGCCTTTACCTGGACCCCCTCCTCCCACATGCAAAAGCTCGCGACCGTATTGAAAAAGCTGGGTGCCAAGATTCCTGCAGGCACGACCCTGACCACTGCCGTCAGCATCTCGGCCGACGGTTCTACCATGGCCGGCCAGTACGTCAAGGGCCAGAGGTTTGGCAACTGGATGGCGCACATCACCAAGTAAGCAATTAGAATCCCTGATGATTTCGGGGAACAGGGAGCGTCGCTGTCAGTTTCGGCGCTTCCCAGTGCAGCCGTTTTCGAGGCTGATAACTGCCATTATTGGAGTGTTTACGCTGGGAGCCCTGTCGAGAGGGACGGTCGAGGCGTGAAAAACGGAAGTTCAGGCCACATGTCTGGACAACGACGTCCCCGGGATACCACGATGCGCGACTCAAGTCGCGTTAAGCGAAGACGTGGCCAGAGTGCAGGATGCAGGGCGGCTTACGCTCGCCGCCCTGCGATCTAATGCACTTACGCTGGCAAAGCCGAAGCTTTACGGTTTAATGACGACCTGGGGGTCGGCGAGTACTGTCCCGGCAGCGTCAGTGATGGTGTACTTATAGTGTCCATCGTGAGTGATCACGGTGCACCCAGGCTTTCTGCAGAGTTTCGCCTCCTTCACCGCCGGGCCGGAGCAAACACTGCCTTGCGCGGGGACATGAAATACCGTCTCGGCGAAGGGACTGCCGTTGAGGAACTTAACTATGCAAGCAGCGTCTGAATCCCACTGCACCTCTTGTTTGGTGAGCTTGCTGATCTCTACCGCATCCGGGTTGGCGTTCGGTAGTTGTATTCTGACGTTGACCCACACTGTTTCTTGAAGCGCTGGTGTTGCCATAAATTCACCTCGTGAACAGGATTGGTTAATTGTTTCTGGAACTCGGCCTACGTCTCCTGTGGCCGCTTGCTTTGGATCGCAGGCTTTTTCTCCTGCAAAAGTTGTTCAAATCGTTGGTTGGAGTGCAAGTTGTCAAAGTTCGGGTAGCTGAGGATCAGAGTCGCAGATATGCCCGCGTCGAGGGCCTTGCGCAGGAAGCGCATCGCGGTGCTCTGGTCCTCAAGTTGATTGGCGACCAAGGCCGCGTTGAGCTGGACTTCCGCCTCGGCGGAATCCAGAGCCAGGGCCTGATTCAGATTGGCCCGTGCCAACTGGTTCTCATGAAGCATGGCGTGGTAGACGGCGAGATAACTCAGCAAAAGGGCATCGCGTGGGTTGACATGTAGCTCTTCTTCCCCCAAGGTGATCGCTCTGCGGTAAGCGGTAACCGAATCCTGCCGGCGTCCCGCATACCAGTAATAGGCGTCACCCAGGTTGCCCCAAGAAGAGCGTTGGTGATCGTCGAGCTTCACCGCTTGTTCGTAGGCCCGCGAAGCTTCGGGGAAACGCCGCTGATAGAAGTACGCGGTACCGAGATTGGAATAAGCATCCTGGATGGGAGTGATCCTGACGGATTGTTCGCATACGGGTACGGCTTCGCCGTAACGAGCCGCCATAATATATGCGCCGCACAGGTTGCTATAACCGCGAGCGTTGTCCGGGGCCAGCTTGATGACTTGGGCGAACAGCTGAGCAGCCTCGTCGTATCGTGCCCCGCGATAAAAGAAAGCACCCAGCCAGCTATAGCCCGCCCAATACGCAGGACGGGCGCTAATGGCTCTCCGGTACGTGTCTTCAGCTTCTGTCATCTTGCCTAGATGCTCGTAGGCAAAGGCCAGTCCGCGGTAAGCGTCGTCATTAGTACGGTCTGTCTGCAGAACGTCCTGAAACTCAGCCGCAGCGTCTTCGTACTTACCGGTGCCGTTGTACACGGTGCCCAGGCAGTTGTGGCCGAGGTCAGCGGTGTTCGCTCGTTGGCAAGCCTCCAGCGCCTTGGCTACCCACTGACCGTCATGAGTGTGCTTATATTTTTGCCAGTAGCTCTCTCCCAGGCCGGCATAGCCAAGAGCAAAACCAGGATCACTTTCCAAGGCACGGGTGAACAACTGGATTGCGCTCTCGATATTCTCCGGCTTCTGATATTCCTGCAGATAACCGCGGCCACGCACGTAGAAGTCATAAGCCAGAGGCTGGCTGGTGCCGCGAGATGCAAGAGCGTTTCGCTCCTGGGCGCTAAGTTCCAGATCCAAAGCACGCAGAGCACTGTTTACCACTCGGTCTTCAAGGGCAAAAGGATCGGCCGCATCGGCCGTAATTGTGTCTGCGCGCAGCACGCGCTGAGTTTGTGCATCCACCAGGTTGTAATTGACTCGCACCTTCGTCCCCGACTGGTGGAAGCTTCCTTCCAGAACCAGGTTCACCCCCAGATTTGCGCGGGCTTGCTCAATCGAGGCGGTCGTCAGCGTCCGGATCTCGCTCGGCGATACCACCTGCAACGGATATCGATCAGTGAGCTGGGACAGTTTGGCGGTGAGGGTCTCGGCCAGTCCCTGAGAAAAAGCACGGGCGTCAGAATCATTACTGGCAGCGGTAAATGGCAACACGGCGAGGTTCTTTTTAGCCGGCAACTCCGATGCGTCTAGCTCCGACTTCCAGTGGCGGAACACGCCTGAGAGTACTAGGAGCACCATCACCATTATCACCATCGCGATCCCCAAGCGAACTGCGGTTTCTAGCCATCGCCGGGTTGGTAGCTCTTTCGGCGATAACGAGGGATGCCCCGATTCGTGTTGCAAGGCACGCAGGTCGACTAGCAAATCGGCCGCGTTTGTGTAGCGTTCTTCTGGAGATTTGGCTAGCATCTTGAAGACGATTCGTCCCAACTCTGCCGGCACTTCAGGCACGAGAGTTTCCATCGCCGGAGGCTGAGCGTGCAGGATCTGGTCAGCCGTTGCGACCGGCTTGTGACTGTCAAAGGGATGCCGTCCAGTCAACATCTCGTAGAAGACGATGCCGAGAGAAAAGAGGTCGCTTCGGGCATCCAATTCTTGCTCTAAGAGAACTTCCGGCGCCATGTACCCCAGGGTCCCGACACATCCCAGGCTCTGGCGCTCGGTACTGACTGTCATTGCAGCAGGGCTGGCAACTGGGGATTGCCGGGCCAGACCAAAGTCGAGAATCTTGACGTGGCCCGCTGAAGTGAGCATGATGTTTTCCGGCTTGATATCGCGGTGAAGGATGCCTTTTTGTTGTGCCTCAGCCAGCGCCTCCGCACACTGCACCGCTACCGGAAGGAACGAATTCAGCGGCAGCCGGCCAATGCTCTCTAGCCGGCGACGCAGGGTGCTGCCATCTACATACTCCATGACCAGCAGGATTTCGTTGTCCTCTTCCAGGACGTCATACACGCTGGCGATGTATTCCGAACTCAGGGCGGAAGCACGCTGGGCTTCTTGCAGGATGCGTTGCCGCGTCTTAGAGGAGGGACGCAACTCGGGAAACAGGCGCTTGAGGGCTACCGGCCGGTGCAGCTTGGTGTCCTCGGCGTAATAGACTTCGCCCATCCCCCCGGCACCGAGCTTGTGTCCGACGACAAACCGGCCTACCTTGGTTCCCGACAGATCGTCGGGAAGAGGAAATGGTAGCGGTGCTCTGCGGGCACTGCCCATGGTTGACCACCCGCATTAGCTGATCCGTCAGTTACGCCGCGACTCCCTCAAGGGGGCACTTCCTCAACTGCACTGCGCTTCGGTGAAGAAATCGTTCAACTTATTAACGCACATTGCAGGCCAAACATCAGTGACTCTAGTCACAGTATTGCGTGAGATGCTCAAAGCCAAGAGCGGCCAGCCACCCGCCGAACGCCAAGAGTGCCGATGCTCATATCCTGCTTGCGTGCTCTATGCGCCGCGGTCATAGGCCGAGCAGTTCCTTTGCTGTGGTTCTGACTTCGCTCGCTAAGCTCTCGATATGGCGTGTCATGGTCACCTAATCCCACTGCTGAGGCCACCCCAAGAAACTTAAAGCCCTCATCCGGCTATGGGCTTATCTCCGTCGTCGATGGTCGCTGGAGAGAAGGAGCGACCTGAGAACCCGCATTAAGGGTGAATGCGCTCACTAGCTCGCGTGACCGACGTCACGGCAATCTTTGCGCCCAGCAGTCATCAATGAATATGGAAGATCGGCAAACTCTGCCATCAAGTAGCCCTCGTGCAACCTACTACCGCTGATGACAGTTGAGAATTACTTCAAAAAGGTCCCAGGGATCGGAGTTCGCAGCATGGACCACGAGGATCTTCGGCTGGTTAATCCGTGGGTCATTACATTTTCCGTGATGCTGGCAACCTTCATGGAGATCCTGGACACTACTGTCGTCAACGTCTCCATCCCTCACATCGCCGGAAATCTGGCAGCCACGATCGAAGAAGGCACCTGGGTGGTCACGTCGTACTTGGTATCTAACGCCATTATTTTGCCGATGGCTGGTTGGTTGGCGAATTACATCGGCCGCAAAAAACTGCTGATGATTTGTGTCGCAGGATTCACTGTCACGTCTTTGTTCTGTGGGTTCGCGACGAGCCTCGCGGCACTGATCTTCTTCCGCATCCTTCAGGGGCTCACCGGAGGAGGACTGCAGCCGCTGGCGCAGGCAATCCTTCTGGAAACTTTCCCGCAACAGAAACACGGCCAAGCTATGGCAGCTTTCGGTATCGGCATTCTGCTGGCGCCGATTCTCGGGCCTACACTCGGCGGTTGGATTACAGATAACTACAGTTGGCGATGGATTTTCTATCTCAATCTTCCGGTGGGCTTCCTGTCTCTGTTCATGATTAGCCGGTTTGTCCGTGACCCGTCCTACATTCAGCGGGCGCGAGGTCGCATCGACCTGTGGGGAATCGGCTTCCTCGCCCTCGGTGTTGGCGCGCTGCAGATTGTCTTGGACACGGGACAGCGCAAGGATTGGTTTTCGTCCCACTATATCCGCTTCTTCGCCATTCTTTGTGTTGTGGGGCTGGTCTCGTTGGTGGTTCGCGAACTGAGCACACGCAAGCCGGTGGTTGATCTGCGGGCGCTCGCTGATCGATCCTTCGCTGCTGGAGTATTTCTCATCAGCATGCTGGGCTTTGTTCTTTATTCCAGTCTGGTGTTGCTGCCGATCTATCTGCAGACTTTGCTGGGATACCCGGCCTACAACGCGGGACTGGCACTTTCGCCCCGAGGACTCGGATCTCTCGCAACCACTCCCTTGGCGGGGTACTTGACGGGCAAGACTGATCCTCGCAGACTTCTTGCCTTCGGGCTCGTGTCGGGCTCGCTGACCATGTTTGACCTTTCAGGCCTTAACCTGAATGCCGGCTACCTGGACATCCTGTGGCCGCAGGTCTTCCAGGGCGTGGCTTTAAGCTTTCTGTTCATTCCCCTCATGACGCTTAGCATGGCGAGGATTTCAAAAGAAAAGATGGGAAATGCGACCAGCCTGTTCAACCTGATGCGAAACATCGGAGGCAGCTGTGGGATCGCCATTATGACAACTTTTCTCGCTCGGCGGACCCAGATGCATCAGAACCGATTGATCGCGAACATCACGACAGGCGATCCCAGGACGAGAGACATGCTGCAAGGGATGCAGGCTTGGTTTCAGGCGCACGGCGCGGACAGCTACACGGCTTCTCGCAAAGCGTTTAGTGCCCTCTACGGCATGGTGCAACGTCAAGCTTCAATGCTTTCGTTCGTCGAAGCATTTTGGGTGATGGGCGTTCTGTTTCTTGTAATGCTGCCGTTTATTTTTCTTCTGCGAAATGTGCAAGAGCCGCCTCCTACGCCATCAGGTTTAGCAGGCAACGAGCGAATGTGCGAAAGTCCTCCAGCGTCACGGGAAGAAGAGCTCGTCTCGCTTGAGGTGTGAGGCCTTTGTCGAGAAAGCCATCTTCTGCAAGCATGCTTCGAACTGCGAAGAGGGTCGCCGTCTGCTCCACATTCATGCGCCCGGATTTCCGAGAATTATGAGGGGCCAGAGCGATCGCCGTGATTCCGCGCTTGGCCCAAATTGCGGCGATGTGACGGAGGTCACTGACTGGTGTCCTTCCGTCAGTCAGCATGGCCGAGAGGATCTATGCCAAACGACACTTTCTCTGCCATGCGGCAGAGCATTATCGACGGAGCGCCGGATACGGCTTCTGGATTGGCTTGTCAGGCGCTCGCGGCGGGAATCGCGGTTCTGGACGCGATCAACCACGGGTTTGTGCCGGGGATGCACGCTGTGGGCGAGCAGTTTGGAAGAGGGAAGATGTTCCTGCCAGACATGATGGCGTCGGCTGAGGCGATGCGGGCTGCGATGGCGGTGTTTGATCCGGAATTGAAGAGGCTGGGGACCGAGCGGCCGATGGCCGGAATAGTCGTGCTGGGAACGACCAAGGGAGATATCCACGAGATCGGCAAGATTCTGGTGGGGACGTTGCTTTCGGCACACGGTTTTCGGGTGCACGATCTTGGGGCAGACGTTGCGGGGGAGCAGTTCGCGGTCCGCGCTCGGGAACTGGAGGCAGACATCGTAGGAGTATCGGCTTTGCTTACCACAACCATGCGCAATCAGAGGGGCGTGCTCGAGGCGCTTGAAAAAGCCGGGCTGCGGTCGCAGGTCAAAGTGATGGTTGGGGGCGCGCCAGTGACGCGGAGGTGGGCGGAGGAGATTGGCGCCGATGGTTACGCCAAAGACGCGATGAGCGCGGTGGCGCTGGCTCGAAGCTTGATGGAACAGAAAGCGCGGAGCTTGCTGGCGGAGCCGGTATGAGACCGAAACTGGAATTGCTCGACCGGGCACTGGTGGAACGGATTCTTGGCGAAGCGTTCCAACTCATCGAGGATCCGGGAGTGCGCGTGGCACCGTACGTGGTGGATCTGTTGCGCTCGGCGGGAGTGACGGTCGAGGGGGGTGTGGCTCATATCCCCGAGACACTGGCGCGCCGATCGATAGAGCTTGCGCCGTGCGAATTTCACCTTTACGACCGAACCGGTAAGCCTGCCGTACGCTACGGAGGAGATGAGGTCCACTTTGATCCTGGATCTTCTTGTCTGAACATCCTTGATCCCAAGACGCAGCAGCCGCGCCCGGCACAGTCGGACGATCTAGTGCGACTGGTGCAGGTGGCGGAGATGCTGCCGCAATTTGCGGCACAGTCGACGGCGATGGTGTGTAACGATGTGCCGCAGGAAATCGGAGATTGGTACCGCCTACTGGTTGTGTTGTGGTACTCGAGTAAGCCGGTGGTCACGGGAGCGTTCTCTGCTTCCAGTCTGCATACGCTGCTCGAACTGCTGGCGATTGAAAGCGGCGGGAGTAAGGGTTTGCGGCAAAAGCCGCGGGCTGTCTTCGATGTTTGTCCATCGCCGCCGCTGAACTGGTCTGAGTTCGCGTCGCAGAATCTCGTGGACCTCGCGCGGGCCGGAGTGCCGGCTGAAATCGTCAGTATGCCTCTGGCCGGGGCGACGGCTCCGGTTACCTTGGCAGGGTCGGTGGTGCAGCATGCAGCAGAGTGCATCAGTGGGATCACCATTCATCAGTTGGCCGAGGCTGGGGCCCCGATCGTCTGGGGAGGTGCTCCGGCGATTTTCGATATGCGCACCGGGAAGACGCCCATGGGTGCGATCGAAACAGCAATGCTGGATATGGCATGTTCGCAGGTAGGGAAATATCTAGGGCTGCCAACGCACGCGTATCTAGTGGCAGGCGATGGGAAAGCGGTCGATGCGCAAGTCGCGATGGAGAGCGGCATCTCCGCAGTGCTGGGAGCACTGGCGGGAATCAACATGATTTCGGGAGCGGGCATGCTGGACTTCCTGGCCTGTCACAGCATTGAGAAGCTGGTGATCGATGCGGAAGCAATCTCGTCCGCGCAACGGCTGCTTGAAGGCATTGAGCCGCGGGGGGAGTCGCTGGCTGTTGCCATGTTTGCGCAGACTGGGCTGCATGGGGATTTTCTGAAGCTGAAGGAGACACGTACGCTGTTTCGCCAGGAGCAGCATTTCCCCTCGGCAGTGATTGACCGCGGCGCGAGCGGCTTTGCAGGCGACATTCTGGGGCGCGCACGCGAAAGAGTGGAGGAGTTAGTAGCGGGCTACCGGCGTCCGGAGATTTCCTCGGAATGGGAGCAAGAGATGCTCGCTTTTGCGGAGCGCGAGGGCCGCAAGGCCGGGTTAGCGGAATTGCCGGGCGTGATGAATGTCGAGTGCGCTCGTGGGTAAGCGAAGATCGCCGGGTGATTGCCGCCAGAGATTTGTGCATCAGCCGCAGTACTTAACACTTGTAGCGGGGCGAAGCGACGTCGCACCATTACGCCACAGCATCGTGCTGGCTCTACCATACACGTCAAATCCCATCGCAACTTCGAAAGGCGCAACGTTAGGATGGGCCACCGCCGATGTGTGAGTGACCTAGGCGAGCAGAATATTGGATTTCTATCGTGACTCTGCTTTCACTGGCGGCAATGGCCAAATGTACATCAGAAGAACAATCGCCGCTGAGCTGATTAGGATCCAGTTGCTCGCGTTCACTTGGCCTGTCAGATGACTGTGATGCCGGTGGCTGAACCTCATTGCAATTCCAAAACCCAGGTTGATGGCGAAAATAACGATCAAAGCGCGATGCAACCACGGCTTACTCACAGCCCGCCGCCGGTAGAGGAAGTTCTGAAACCTGTTGTAGGTTGGCAGCGGCTTCGGCATGACGGTCCACAAACACCAGCCCATCCCCACCGTATTCAGCGTCAGGAATCCCAACATCCCTGCAAACACGGCATTCTCATGTGGAGTCGTGTCCTGGATGACGAACACTACCGGTAGAAGCGCCACGATGTTCAGAAAGAAGAGCGCGACCAGGAAGTAGCGGCCTTGGATTTGGTATCGGTAGTTCACGGAATACCTCTATCGGTTTCCGGACTGGGTGGAACAGTCACCAACAAAACCGGCGTTCTATTCATCTGAGCTACGGCACCGAAGCGATGTCGCACCATTATGCCACGGCCGCGAATCACGAGTCATACATTTGGGCATCATTTGACCAGATCGATGCAAAAGCCGCCACCGTTGTGGTGAAACACTACCAATCAGGAGAAGCGGCCTGTGAAGCGGCGCAAGCAAAGCGATATTCACGACGTCGTGGCAAGCCGCCTCGCTCGCGAGGTCATGCCGAAGCAAACGCGAAGCAGCTCGCACGTCGATAGCTCAATCCCACCTGTCCAAAGAAAGGTCGTCCGGAATGGTCTTTTTTTTCTCCGGACGCAGAGCAAAGTCGAATTCCGTCAAAAAAATCCTCCCTAACCTCGAAAAGCACGACGTTTGCCTTGGGCCACGACCTTCTCTCGAGCGTTCAGGATTATCGGCATTACTTCGGTTCTGATGCGACAGATTGCGCCTCCATCCCTATCTGCGTAGCATCTAACTCAGTATGGCGACTGCTACAGCAACTGCGAGTTCCCCACCCAAACTGGTTGTCGGGGAGATTGTCAGCTTCGCCTACGACACTTTCTGCAGCAACAAGGTACGTTTCTCCCTGACCGCGCTCGGGATGGTCATTGGTACCGCTTCCCTGATTCTAGTGGTCACGATTGGAATGACCGGAAAGCAATACGTCCTGAACCAAATCCAATCGATCGGCGCCAACATGATCGATGTTGAGTATGACGGAGGAGGGCAGCGCAACACGCCCCCTGATCTCTTGACGATCGATGACATGCATGTGGTTCTGGAACGTGTATCCGGAATCGTGGCCGCATCTCCCGTGGTCCCGTTGGATGAGCGAATACCGATTGGCGGCGGCAAGGAGCGCGACCTTCGCGTCCTGGGAACGCTTCCGGAATACAGTGCTGTGCGCAATCTGGTGGTTCTCTCGGGAAGATTCTTCGACGCGGAGGATGAGCAGGCACGCAACAAAGTGGGCGTGATCCAGCAGAAACTGGCAGAACAACTTTACGGATCGGTGGACGAGACGATCGGCAAGGTGGTCAAGCTGAGCGGGCTGCCCTTCACGATTGTTGGAACGTTCCGTGAACGCGTGGATACCTTCGGGCAGTCGGAAGTCACGGACAACACCATCGTGATCCCCTACAGCGTAAGCCGCTATTTTACCGACACGCCAACGGTCAGGCAGTTGTACTTCTCCGCGGCCGATCCTTCGATCGTGGTTCCGGTGACGGAACGGATTCGCGAGGTGGTCCAGTCTCGCCATCGGCCAGAGTCGAATTACGTGGTCCAGAATCTTACAGAGTTGGTCAGCGTGGCCGACCGCACCGCGAATGCCCTGACGTTGGTGTTGCTGCTGATTGCGACCGTCACGCTGCTTGTGAGCGGCATCGGCATCATGAATATCATGCTGGCGACGGTTACATCGCGAATTCGCGAGATCGGAATTCGCAAAGCGATTGGCGCGACCAATGCGGAGATCCGGCTGCAGTTTCTGTCGGAGGCGATTCTGATCTCTCTGATCGGAGGTTTAGCCGGCGTCGTGTTGGGATTGCTTGTGCCTTTCTCCGTGCGCTTCTTGACCCAGTACCGCATCCCTATTTCAGGACTTTCGGCGATCGTGGCCATCGTGGTCTCTTCGCTGGTAGGCATCGTGTTCGGAACCATGCCAGCCGCACGCGCTGCGAAGCTTGACCCCGTAGAAAGCCTGCGATACGAGTGAGGTAAACTCCGAACCAAGCCAATCGCTTGGGCCCAGTCCGAAAATCAAGTAACATGAATCTATGATTCCAGAGAATGGCGTCTCTCCCGACTGCCTCGCGCAGGCGAGCGGGGTGTATATCAATTGGAGGGAAGGTTCCTCTTACGCATGAAGTCCTCTGCGGGCCTACATTTCAAGACCTACCTGCTAATCCTGTTGATGGTAATTTTTGGGCCTTTGGGCAATGTGCTGCTCGGCAAAGGGATGAAGCAGATCGGTACGGCGAGCATGGGAACGCTGGCGCAGACGGTGGATCTGCTTTCTCGCGTGCTGTCGTCCGGCACGATCTGGCTGGGCATCGGGTCTCTCATTACCTTCTTTGTGGCTTACATGCTAGTGCTCTCGTGGGCGGACTACAGCTATGTCCAGCCAGCCTCGTCGATCGCCTACGCCATGGTCGCAGTGCTGGCTCACTTCATGCTCCGCGAAGTGGTCACGCCGTTGCGCTGGCTCGGGGTGCTGGTCATCTGCCTTGGCGTACTGGTGGTTGGACACACGCCGCCGCGCACCACGGAGCCCAGCTAAGTGCGCGAACTGATCTTCTATCTCCTGATTATCGGTGCCGGCACCGGAGGCGAACTCTGCGTCAGTCGTGCGATGAAGGCGGTCGGTGAGGTCAAAGATTTCCGTCCGGCTGCTTTGCTTGTCGTCGCCAGCCGCGCATTGCGAGTCCCCTGGATGTGGCTAGGCCTTACCCTGATGGGGACCGCGTTCTTTTCTTTGCTCGCGGTGCTTTCCATCGAAAACGTGAGCCTGGTGGTTCCAGTGACTGCCCTGAGTTACGCCGGCGGAGCGCTTGGTGGGAAGTTCTTTCTCGGCGAAAAAGTTACGCGGAGAAGGTGGGCGGGCGTGCTTCTGGTTTGCGTCGGCGTCGCCTTGGTGATCTTGGGCCGGCGGTAGTGTAGGCGGAGGCCTTGAGGGCGTTACCGGGACGTCCGATGGTGGGCAATCTTTTGATTGTGCATCCTCAAAAAGCCCGTTAGGATTGATTTTCAGCGTAAAACAGCTAGCTCTCTGCGCAGGCGTGCTTCTGCGGAGTCGCGTTATCGGCGAACCGCTTTGAAGCAAGCGCAAGCTGATCTGAAGAACACGGAAGAGGTGCAGGCACTTGTGTGGAATCGTCGGTTTTACCCACAAACATTGGGTACCTGATTCCGATCGCATTCGGAGAGCCACGGACACGCTGATCCACCGTGGACCGGACCAGCAAGGCGTGTTCCAGTCCAGCCTCTGTTCGCTGGGAGCGACGCGGCTTAAGATTATCGACCTCGGTTCCGGCGACCAGCCCATTCTGTCGGAAGATGGCGATGTGGCCATCGTCTTCAATGGCGAAATCTATAATCACTCTGACCTGCGACGCGAACTGGAAGAGTTGGGCCATCGTTTTTATTCGCATTGCGATACAGAGACTGTTCTTCGAGCCTTCCTCGAATGGGATACCGCGTGCTTTGCACGATTGCGAGGCATGTTTGCGATCGCCCTCTATACGAAATCGAGCAAGCGACTCGTGCTGGCGCGTGATCGGATGGGGATCAAGCCGCTTTATTTCGCGCGTCGCGGAGAAGACCTTTTCTTCGGTTCCGAACTGAAGGCGATTCTGATCCATCCTGAGATAGAGCGTCGACTCAGTCTGGACGGCTTGGATTGCTATCTGTCACTGAATTACGTGCCGTGTCCTTGGACGCTCGTGGAAGGCATCGAAAAACTTCCTCCAGGGGAGTGGCTGGAGTGGCAAGACGGCGAGGTCTCTTCCGAGCCCTACTGGCGTTTACCGATCGGCGCTGCCCGTGATTGGACTCTCGAATCCGCTCGAGAGGAATTGGACACTCTTCTTCGGCAATCGATCCGCGAGCACCTGATTTCTGACGTGCCGCTGGGCATGTGGCTTAGCGGAGGTATCGATTCTTCTACGATTTTGCACTATGCGGCAACTGAATCGAGCGCGCCGCTCAAGACGTTCTCGATTTCATTTCAGGGGCGGAGTTTCGACGAGACCTCATACATCCGCGAAGTCGCGCAACTATATCAGACCGATCACGAAGAACTGGATCTGAATCCTGAAGTCGATCTGCGGAGCGCGATCGAAGAGTTCGCATATTACTCGGATGAACCGTCTGCGGATGCAGGAGCGCTACCTGTCTGGTTCCTTTCCAAACTAAGCAAAACCAAAACGACGGTGAGCTTGAGCGGCGAGGGCGCGGACGAATTGTTTGGCGGCTATCTTACGCATCGAGCGAACCGCATGGCTGCGCTTGCCCGCCGATTGCCGCGAAGAGTTCTCCAACTTGCGCTCGATACGTTACGCGTCTGGCCGGTCTCCGACGAGAAGATCAGTCTTGAATACCAACTGAAGCGATTTCTTGAGGGCTCTTCGATGACCCCCGATCGCGGTCACGTTTATTGGAACGGAACCTTTTCCGAGGTGGAAAAATCTGCCCTCTTGCGTTCCGGGCTTCCACCTGCTCTCGACCGTATTCTTTGTGAACTGCGGAATCGTTCGGGGAAAGGCGATGATCTGGCGCCGTTCTTGTGGTTCGATCAAAGATATTTTCTTCCCGACGATATTCTGAACAAGGCGGATCGCATGAGTATGGCACACTCGCTCGAAGTGCGACCGCCGTTCCTCGATCACCGCATCGTCGAATTCGCCGCCGCAGTTCCCGCATGGCTGAAGATTCAGGGTTCGCGGCAAAAGGTTCTTCTCAAGGAACTGATGCGAGATAAGCTGCCGAAGTCCGTTCTTCAAAGGAAAAAGGTCGGATTCGACATTCCGGCGCATGACTGGCTTCGGGGCTGTCTGCGCCCGCTGATGCTCGAGGTTTTGATGGCGGGCGCATCGGAGCACGCGCGCCTTTTCCGTCGAGATGTAATTGAGAAGCAGATTCAGGATCACCTGGAGAGACGAGTAAATATTGGATATCACCTATGGGGTTTGATGGTGTTGTTTCTGTGGATGAAAAAATGGGGGATTCAGGTAGCGGCATCCCGAGAGACCAACGTTTGGATAGCAGAAAAGACTGGTACCTATATCTAGGGGTTCTGCTGGTGGCGGGAGCCGTATACCTCGGGTGCGTCATTTCCCCGCCCTCCCTCATGGATGACGTAGACGCTGTGCAGGCGCAGATCGCGCGCAACATGCTGACTTCGGGCGACTGGGTCACGGCGCGACTGGATGGCGTGGTTTACCTGGAAAAAGCTCCCCTGGTGTACTGGGCCATGGCCGCGAGCTACATGATTTTCGGAGTACACGACTGGGCCGCGCGTATTCCAATTGCGTTGTCGGCCATTGCGCTTTGCCTGCTGACGGCCGCATTCGGGGCCTGGGCCTTCGGGAAGCGAGCCGGATTCTATGCGGGTCTGTGCATGGCTTCCTGCATCGGGCTGTTTTTGTTCACCCGGATTCTGATTCCTGATGTAATGCTGACCTTCACGGTCGCTCTTGGTCTATGGGCGTTTCTTCGCGCTCTGGACGAGGAGGAGCCAAATCCGCGTTTTTGGGCCTTCGTGCTCGCAGCCAATCTCGGGCTGGGTCTGCTCCTGAAGAGTTTGATCGGAGTCCTGTTTCCACTTGCGGCCGGCGTAATCTACCTTGCGCTCACTCATCAACTCTTTTCAGCCAGGACATGGCGGCGTTTGCATCCCTTCAGTGGATTGCTGATTATCCTGCTTATCGCTGCACCCTGGCATATTCTGGCCACTCTGCGCAATCCGCCTTACTTCGCCTTCACGCTGCACAGCGGGCCGGGCCAATATCATGGTTTTTTTTGGTTCTTCTTCATCAATGAGCAATTGCTCCGCTTTCTGAATCTCCGCTATCCGCGAGACTACGACACCGTGCCGCGCTTGTACTTCTGGTTGTTTCACCTGGTGTGGCTGTTCCCCTGGAGCGTTTATTTTCCCGCTATTGCCAAGCTTTCCTTCAAGCCCACAGATCGAGCTGGCCGGACGCGGCTGCTGTCGTTGTGTTGTGTTGGCTTTGTACTGATTTTCTTTACCTTCTCGACGACGCAGGAATATTACTCGATGCCTTGCTATCCCGCGCTTGCTCTCCTCCTCGGTTCGGCGATGGCAACGGGAGGCGATTGGATACGCAGAGGCAACCGCGTGCTCTCGGTCGTCGCGGCGTGCGCCGGGCTGGCGACGTTAACTCTCTTTGTTCTCACCCGCACCCTTCCCGCACAGGGAGACATTTCGCAAGCCCTCAGCCAGCATCCCGGAGCCTACAAGCTCGCACTCGGCCACATGCAGGATCTCACTCTCGCGTCCTTTGCATATCTCCGCATACCTCTGCTTATGGCGGCGATCGCCTTCTGCGTTGGCGCTTTCGCAACGTGGCGATTCAAAGGCCAGACCGCATTTCTGGCCACCGCGCTCATGATGGTGCTCTTCTTCCACGCCGCCCGCCTCGCCATGGCCGTTTTCGACCCCTTCATGTCCTCGCGGCCGCTGGCGGAGGCGCTCTTGAAATCGCCGGAAGGAACGCTCATCGTGGATCACCACTACTACACGTTCTCTTCCATCTTTTTCTACACCAACCGCACCGCGCTGCTTCGCAACGGCCGTTTCTTCAATCTTGAATACGGCGCCTACGCTCCTGGCGTGCCCGACGTGTTTATCGACAATGAGCAATTCAAGAATCTTTGGCTTAAGCCGGCGCGTTCCTACATTATCGCCAAAGAAAACGTGGTGCCTGAGCTTGAATCCCTGGTGGGCGCTGCCGATCTGAACCTGGTCGCCTCGAGCGGTGGCAAAGTGGTTCTGACGAATCATCCGATTTCTATTTCTCAAGGCGAGCCGCCAAAAGCGGTCGCCTTGTTTTAGAATAGTTGTTACTCTCAAGACAAGAAGCTCAGGGTAAAGCCGGTTAGACATCTGTCCGAAGTGCGTGTCATTCTAGGAAGTGCAGTTTCCGGTCAATCATTTTCAGGAACAGCAGCGAGGGGGCAAAATGAGGGTTGCGGTGCTCGGGGGCGATGGCTACTGTGGTTGGGCAACGGCTTTGTATTTGTCAGGCAAGGGGCACTCGGTTGCGATAGCCGATAACTTTGTGCGCCGGCAATGGGACCACGAACTCGGCGTGCAGACGCTGACGCCCATCCTTCCGCTTTCAGATCGCCTGAGGGTCTGGCAGGAACTTACGGGGAATCGTATCGAACTCTTCGTCGGAGATGTGACCGACTACGACTTTCTCTCTGCCGTCGTCAAGGATTTCGAACCGGAGGCCGTCGTCCACTTCGCTGAACAGCGCGCCGCTCCCTACTCCATGATCGACCGCAAGCACGCGGTCTTCACCCAGGTAAACAATGTCGTTGGCACGCTCAATCTGCTCTTCGCCCTACGCGAGTTCCAGCCCGATTGTCATCTCATCAAGCTGGGCACGATGGGCGAATACGGCACGCCGAATATCGATATCGAAGAAGGCTACATTACAATCGAGCACAATGGCCGCCGGGACACGGTGCCGTATCCCAAGCAGCCCGGCTCTTTTTATCATCTTTCCAAGGTGCACGACAGCCACAACATCATGTTCACCTGCAAGGCGTGGGGGCTGCGCGCCACCGATCTCAACCAGGGCGTTGTTTATGGCACGATGACGGATGAGGTAGCCCTAAGTGAGGCGCTCATCAATCGCTTCGACTACGACGAAGTTTTCGGTACGGTGCTCAATCGCTTTTGTGTTCAGGCCGCTATTGGACACCCGCTCACGGTGTATGGAAAGGGAGGCCAAACCCGCGGCTTCCTCGACATTCGCGACACCGTTCGGTGCGTTGAGATCGCCTGTTTGAATCCGGCCGCGCAAGGTGAATGCCGGGTATTCAACCAGTTCACGGAACAGTTCTCTGTTTTGGACCTTGCGCAAATGGTCAAAACTGCAGGAGAGAAACTGGGTTTGACGGTCGAAGTCGAGCATCTCGCCGATCCGCGCGTGGAAGCACAGGAACATTATTACAACGCGAAACACTCGAAGCTGATCGAACTCGGCCTGCAACCTCATCTGCTTTCCGACTCTTTGTTGGACTCGCTGATGAATGTGGCGTTGAAGTATCGCGACCGCATCGATCCAGCCGTAATGCTTCCGCAAATCAACTGGCGACAACCCCGCAATGAGCGCCGGATGCAGACCAGTCGAGAGCCCGCGCCCGTAGTCGAAGCTTCTTTAGAAGTCGTAGGCGGAGCGGTCGGGAAGAGCAATGGAAGCCGTGGCAAGAGAGCTCGCAACGAGGTCAGCGGCAAGGTCGTGCGATAACACTAGTGTAGTGCGTCAAACAGACACTGTATTAGGTTCTTCCCCCCCCAAGACCCCCCCCCTCAAACCTCCCACCCAAACCCCCCCAACCCCACCCTCCCCCCCAACCCTCTTACTAGCTGATGCTCAAGCCGCTGGCTCGACGCTCGCCGGAACCACGGGAACGAGCCTGCCGTCGCGAATATAGTATTCGCCGTCACGCCACCGGATGCTGTTGCGCGCAAAACTGATCAGCCAAATGACAAAAGCCAGGGCATCCCATACCGGGATCAGTCCTAACTTCTTCCACACCGAATCCTGCTTCAGGCCCCACACGCCGACCATCAAGGTCATCGCAAAGCGCAGGACAAGATAGGTTCCAAGATAACCAAGCGCAACCCCTACCGAAGGATGGATCGCCATCGCTGCCAACGACCAGGGCAAACCCTGGGTAAGAAACAGCCCGAAGTGCCCCCAAGGCCGCATATGGCGCATGACCACGACCCAGCGCAGGCGCTTGTGCAGAAGATCGCGCAGCGACCCGTAGTCGGCAACCGTCAAAATCGTGTAGGGCAAGAGTTCAACTTCATACCCCTGCTCAGCAATGAGGCGGCCCACCAGCAAATCATCCGCGGGACGGTTCGCAATCGCGCCATAGCCGCCGAATCCAGCCAGCCGCGTGCGCGTGGTGGCGATGGTCGGCCCTAGCGCAAACTTCACTCCGTCGAGCTGGCGCGCGACCAGGATTCCGGCATAGAAGTCGGAAAACATGCCAATCGTCTGCAGACTTTCAGTGAGCGTCTTATCTTCAATCGGCACATAAAAACAGGTCACGGCGCCTACCTTCGGATCGGCCAGCGGAGCAACCACGGTGCGCAGGTAATCGGGGCGCGCTCGCACGTCACTGTCGCTGATTACAACCACTTCGTGCTGCGCTTCGCTAACCAGACGGGCCAGCTTGACCACTTTGTCGTTCGATCCTCGGCCTCCCGAGCCGAATAACACGCGAATTCGACGCTCGGGAAAATCCTGCGCCAGTTTCCTGAGAATGGGAACAACCGGGTCGTCCTCTTCGCCCACGCAGAACAGCAATTCGTAATCCGGATAGTCCTGCCGGCAGAAGCTGGCGAAGTTTTCGTAGGCGTCGGGATCAAGCCCGCGAATCGGCTTGAGGTTGCTCACCGGCGGAGCAAAGCTATGATTTGCCTCGGTGCGATGTTTGCTAATGCGGAAGAATTGCCAGGAGCTGAACAGTGCAATCAGATAATAGATAAAAGGAATGGCAGCGACCGCAAGGAGCACATAGCTGAAGCTGGAAATCATGCCCCCCGAGCATAGCAAAAAGGCCGTCGGATTCGAAACTCAGGCAAGCGGTATGAATTCAATCCGCGGGTGAAATCGCCCGCCACAATCCCGCTGGTGAAATATCCCGTTTGGTAAGAAACCGGCTTCTGGAACTCGCCATTCGCCTTGCCCAGAAACACCGCTATGGTGCTTGGACCGAATACTGCATTTGCCGTGGCGACATCCGGAAAGCCATCGCCATTGAAGTCAGCGACGACCGATAACACCGGCGCACCCGCTGCATTGGTTACCAGCGCCTTGCCAAAACCATGCGCCACGCTCTTCGGATCAAGCGTCGCCGTGCCCAGGTCTGTGTTCGCGGTGATGTCAGCGAAGTCCACCGTCTTTTGCGGCCCTGCCACTCCGAAACCACGCACGCTCGCCGTGAAATCGTAATTGTTGGGGTGCTGCGCATTGGCTTTCGCGGTGAGCACGGTCG
The DNA here is from genome assembly GCA_963837015.1 of uncultured Acidobacteriota bacterium. Classification (GTDB taxonomy): domain Bacteria; phylum Acidobacteriota; class Terriglobia; order Terriglobales; family Acidobacteriaceae; genus JABDBE01. The sequence goes on from CAWIMI010000045.1 coordinate 29,679, forward strand.
TGCTTCCAGTCTTTCCCGTAACCTTTAGCGCCACGCGATTCGATCGCACCACTTTCGGCGAGCCGGCAGTTCCTCCGTAGACAGCCGTCAGGTTGTGCGAGCCAGGCGGCACGATGGTGGTCAAGATCGCCGTGCCGGTCTTGTATCCCTTGGCCGGCTTTTTGCCCACGACTTGCGCACTACCCAACGTCAGCTTCCCATCGAACAAGGTAACGGTACCTCCGGTTGCGGCTTTGTGGTTGGTCGTGACCGTTGCGGTCAGTGTGACCTTTTCCTTGACCTTAGCTGGATTCGGCGAAACCGAAAGTGTGATGGCGTTCACCGAGGCAGGCACCGCAGCCGGCGACGCAGTTTCTGCAACCGCGTTCCGCTCCACGTTGCGCAACAACAAACAGCCGGCGACCAGGACGACCGGGAATTTCAACCGAGAGAAAGATGCCTTGAGCCTCATTTCCTACCTCGATATGGGAGATTGAACCGGCTAAACGAAGAAGACCGTCCGGAACTGCGAGCACGTGAAACGGTCCGTCGGACACGCCTCAAGACCAGACGTCAGTCTAAAGCGGCCATGGGCGCGGTGTCTACACCGCCTGATTTAGGAGGGCTCCAGCGTTTGGCAGAATGCCAGGATCTGTTCGCTTTGCTTGGTGAGTGCGCCAATGAATTCGAAACCGTGCAGAAACCCCATGCGGTGCCGGACCACCGATCGCATCACAAACACCTCAGCAACGTCTGGAATCGAGAATTCCAAAGTGACCATCTCTCCCGCGGTCAACTCGCTGGAAATCACGGCGCCCAGTCCGGCTTCGGCAATCTCAAAGCAGCGGCCGTGGATACGGACGAACCCATCCTTCCCCAGCACCTTCACAATAATCGGTATCTCGGTACGATAGCGGGCGTAGCGTCGCGTGGCAGACTTGTGCATTCGTCGAACCTTTAGCCAATCAGGGTCACATCGTTGCAAAGGATCTTCGCCAGATCCAGATCAGTAGAATAATGGATTGTTTCGCGGTCCGACAGTAACTTTGGGACGACTGCCAGAGAATGCGACGAACCCGCTTGTCGCAAGCGCAATGCTACGCTTAAGATGCTTTCTTTTTGCGGAATCTAATTCCGAGAATGACTCCAAAGATCTCGCTCTTTTTTTCTTGCGAAAGACAAATTGATACTTGTATTTTCAGAGAGCGGAGAGCAAACTGTGCTCACCAATTAGAAAGGAGAGTGGATGAACATCAACACCTTTCGAAACTTGTGGACGGATGATCAGGGCCAGGACATTGCCGAATACGCAGTGATGCTGGCGGTCATCCTGGTGCTTGTGGTCGGAACCATCCGGTTGATTGGAACAAGTTCAAATAACGTATTTTCTTCGGTGGCCAGTTCGATTGGCCAGTAGCTGCCGCGAAACCATATGAGTTCGCGAGCAGAGCCAGACTCATAAAGTCTGGCTGATTTTTGCTCGGGACCCACACTCCGGTCCAAAAATTGGACATCCTGCTCGATTCCTTGCGCAAGATCAGGCCGAGAGGAACCTAACTTTCCCCTGTCGGAACCCCAGAAGGCGGCTTCCCGCCACCGCCCATAAGTAACCTTCGACGGCAGCCCTTCCTCTGGTATTATCTTTCGAACGGTTGCTCTGGCCAGACGGACTGGCACCATGTTCATACCTCATCCCAATCTCAGCGACGAAGTGAACGCCAACGTCGTCCAGTCTGAAATCGAGGGCGGAGTCTCCCTTGGCGACCTGCCGCCTTCCACGGTGCTTGAGATCCAAACCCAGCATCATCGCTATACCGCCGTATTTCTCGGCGAGAGCCAGGTAATGATTTCAGGGCATCCCGAGTATTGTCCGGAACCTGTGCTGGTAGCAATTGCCGGCTCGACCTGGGGCGGATCGATGCTCAAACTGCGCTATATCGGTCGCGGCATGCATTTGGAATTTTGTCATCCCGAATATCGGACTCCCATCGTTACTTCCCGCATTCAGGAAGTCCGAGAGCGCATGCATCCGTCGAATTCCACTCAGACCGGAGAGTCCGCCCACGTGCCCAGTATGCTGGCGCGCGGAACTTTCACGAAACCTTCGTAAAAGGCAAGAAACCGCTCGCGCGCGAAATCTTGTCAAGCCCCCTGGCACCCTCCTTTTCTCGTAAGTCACTCATTTCAACCAGAAAATAAAGTTGAAAAGCATGTCATGTTTACCCTGTCCAACCTGCTATTCTGGATATAGAGACAAAATAAAGGCGCGGGCTTCGTCCCCGCGCCTTTTCTATTTTCTGAACCTGTTCTAAACCAATTCCAAAATCACTAAAGGAGAAAAGATCCGGCGCAGCCTGACGGCTGCCGCCCTTCTTGTAATTGCACATGAAAAAACAATCGGCAGTTCGCCTCCAGCGAGGGGCGGCATTACGCAAGGGTGAAAATCTTCTGGGATACCGCGGTCACACGAAACGGAAGGGGGAACTCTCCGAGTTGGCATTCGTGTACAAGGCAGTCAGCATGGGATTCGGCGTCGCCAAGCCTTATGGAGACAGCGAACGCTTCGACTTCATCGTGAGTTCAGGACGCCGACTGTGGCGAGTGCAGGTGAAGTCCGCGTACAAGGCCAGTTACCGCGGCTACGGCATACGGGCTTGCGGGAATGCAAATCGCGGCGAAGAAATGTACACCGCCGCCGAGGTGGATGTGATTGTGGTTTACCTGGTGCCCGAGGATGCGTGGTACGTGATTCCGATTGGCGCCATCGGCAAGCGCTATTGCCTTTATTTCCATCCCAATGGGAGACGGAGGGAGATGTATCAATACGAGCAGTATCGGGAGGCGTGGTGGCTGATGAAGGCGAAACATAGAATGGGTCGCGTCAAGAGCCCGCGCTGACCGCAGGGCTCAGTCAAGAATTGGGCTTGGTTGGTAGAGATACTTTTGAAATCCCACGAATGCTTTGCTTATTTCTTCGGGTTTGCCGAGGTCGGCAATGGCGTCGGAAATCGAGTCGGCATACTTCAGGCGGAGCAACGGCGTCAGCTTCTCCTGGTCCAGTTCGTCCACTCCGACGTTCACGTAGTGGGCCAGAACAAATTGCAAGAACGCCTGCTGCTTGCTGTTAAACCGAGCGCCGATGGCCGCTTTTGCCCGCGTAGCGCGTTCTTCGCGGGTAAGTGGCGGCAGGGCGTAGGCAACATAGGCGAGCACGTCGAAGAGGTCGCTCTTCTCGGCGTCGATGATCTTTTGCATCTCGCCGAGTTGGTCGTGGCCAAAGCCTTTCTCGGCGAGGCCGTGCAACAGCTTCTTTCTGGTGTCGGGGGCGCTCCACAATGCGCGCAGTTCGGTTTCGTCTTTGAAGAACTCGGCAGTCGGCCAAACAATGACTCCATGAATTGCTGGGCGGACATGGGCGTTCCGTCGGGGTGCCAGAAGGCGGTGCTTACCATGTGCTGGATGGCGCGTTCTTTGCCGTCGGCCAGCTTTACCGTTGCTTTTCTCTTGCAGACGCATGGTCGCTCGCCACAAACCTCGCAAGGCTCTTTCGGACACTCGCATGGCCGCTGACCACAGACCGCGCATGGTCGGGGAGCGGCCTTTGCACACTCACAGGGAGAGGAGTTGCACTTCCGGCATGGTTCCGGTTCGAGGGGCTCTCCGTCCCACTCCGGATCGCTGAAATGAACGTATGCCCTCACGAAGTCGTAAATGGTGAAATAGTCTTTGCCGTCGTAGAGCCGGGTGCCACGGCCAATGATCTGCTTGAACTCAATCATGGTCCCGATCGCGCGCATCAGGACGATGTTGCGAATGTTGCGGGCATCGACGCCAGTGGAGAGCTTTTGCGACGTGGTCAAAATCGTCGGGATGGTCTTTTCGTTGTCCTGAAAGTCGCGCAGGTGCTGGTTGCCGAGTTCGCCGTCGTTGGCAGTGACCCGCTGGCAATAGTTCGGGTCGGTGCTGGTCTTCGTCTGGTTGATGAGGTCGCGCACCGCCAGCGCGTGGTCCTGGGTGGCGCAGAAGACCAGCGTTTTTTCGTTCTGGTTGATCTGCTCCATGAACAGCTTCACGCGGTGGGCTTCACGTTCCTTGATCTCGATGATCTTGTTGAAGTCGGCTTCCACATAGCGCTTGCCGCGCTCCACTTCGCCCTCCAGCACATAGTCATCCGGTGTGTAAACGTACTCGTCGAGCGTGGTGGCAATCTGCTTTACGCGGAACGGTGTGAGAAAGCCGTCATTGATGCCTTCTCTTAGCGAGTATTCTTGATGACCACGCCACCGCGTCCGCCGGCCTTGAGCATCTTGATGAAATGCTGGAGGAAGAGGAAAGCGGTCTCGCCGGTGCGGATGGGGAAGTTTTGCTGCACTTCCGGGCGTTCCTTGCCGCCAAAAGGCGGATTGGCCATGACCACCTCAACGCGGTCTTTCTCCTGAATGTCGGCGAGGTTTTCGGTGAGGGTGTTGGTGTGGATGATGTTGGGCGCCTCGATGCCATGCAGAATCATGTTCATAATGGCAATGACGTAGGCGAGCGACTTCTTCTCCTTGCCGATGAAAGTGCGCTCCTGAAGGGTTTTCACGTCCTTGGTGGTGAGGTTCTGCTTTTTGGTGAGGTATTCAAAGGACTCGCAGAGGAAACCCGCCGAGCCGACGGCGCCGTCGTAGATGCGCTCGCCGATGCGGGGCTTGACGACCTGGACGATGGCGCGGATGAGCGGACGCGGGGTGTAATATTCTCCGCCGTTGCGCCCGGCGTTGCCCATGTTCGGATTTTGGCCTCGTAGAGGTGGGAGAGTTCGTGCTTCTGGGTCTGGGAGCGGAAGCGCAGCTCGTCGATGTGGTCGAGGATTTCGCGCAGGTTGTAGCCGCTTTGAATCTTGTTCTTGATCTCGCCGAAGATCTCTCCGATTTGTATTCGAGGGTGTTTGGGCCGGTCGCCTTTTGCTTGAACTTGTGCAGATAGGGAAAGAGCTTGGCGTTCACGAAGTCGCGAAGATCGTCGCCGGTTAAGGCCTTGTTGTGATCGAGTGCGCGTTGGGCGCAGCCCAGATTTCCCATTGGTAAGTCTTTGTCCAGGATGTGAGGTGTATTTTTTGCCGTCGAGCTTGGCGATGGTGGCTTTGTCCTCTTCGAGGTCCTCGAGATATTTCAGGAAGAGCAGCCAGGAGGTTTGCTCGGTGTAGTCGAGCTCGGTGGTGCAGCCGGCTTCTTTGCGGAGGACGTCGTCGATGTTTTTGAAGGCTTGTTCGAACATACGGTCTTTTTAGGTCAAAGACCCCACCCTACGAAAGGCGCGTAGGGTGGGGCACCCGGATTCTTGTGAGGAATCCTTGCTCGTTGTACTTGTGTCCCAGATGAATTTGGCCATGCCTGAAAGCAAAAAGCGGGGAAGGCCACCATCTTACACGAAAGTCAGGGCGGAAACGTTTTGCTTCCGAGCTATTTCGCCTTGGAGAAATCTTCTACCGCGAACAGTTGGCCGTTGCGTTCGGCTATGCCGATGCCTATTGAATCCATATCGCTATCGAGGATGTTGGCGTGGTGTTGAGGGGATCTCATGAAGCTTTGGTGAATAGCTTTCGCGTTCGGGCCTTGGTCGACGTTCTCGGAAATCCAGCTGAAGTGAGCTCCGTCGGCTCGCGCGCGGGTGAGGAGATTGTGCTCGCCGGGAAGCTGGTGCGAGACGGTTGCCTGCTGCGCCATGCGCTGGGCATGGGTGCGGGCGGCGTTGGCCAGGGCTTCATCCCACTGCAGCGACGGCAATCCGTGGGCGCGGCGGTCCTGATTGACCGCGTGAAACAACTCCTGCTCGGCAGACCCGGCCTGCTGCGCGAGGGCGCCAGTGCAAAGAAAAATCAAAACCATGATGAAAAAGAGACTGGCTCGTCGCGTTTCGGTTTGCATGGAAGTTTTCCCGCTAGTTGAAACCCCGTTCATGCCTTTTCCACTCGGACAGGCACGACAGCAGAGTTGTGAGTGAAGTTTCCTGGAAAGAGGCCGCGCTAGTCGAGTCCCAGTTCCTTCCACTTCTTGTCCACCATAGCCTTGGTCTTTTCGTCCATCAAGATTTCGTCCGGCCATGGCCGAGTGAAGCCTTCGCTGGACCATTTGCGGGTGGCGTCGACGCCCATCTTCGATCCGTAGTTGGGCAGGCGCGAAGCGTGGTCGAGCGAGTCGACGGGGCCAAGCGTGAACTGAATGTCGCGCTCGGGGTCGATGTGGTTGAGGGCCTTGAGCGTGACCTCGCCGAGGTCCTGCACGTTCACGTCTTCATCGACTACGAGGATGCACTTGGTGAACATTGCCTGCCCCAGCGACCAGATCGCATTCATCACTTTGCGCGCCTGCCCGGGATAGGACTTCTTGATGGAAACGATCATCAGGTTATGAAAAACGCCCTCGACGGGAAGATTGATGTCGACGACCTCAGGGATAGTAAGCCGCATGAGCGGAAGAAAAATGCGCTCGACGGCTTTGCCCATCCATCCGTCTTCCATCGGCGGCTTGCCCACAATGGTGGTCGAGTAAATCGGATTCTTGCGGTGGGTGATGCAACTCAGATGAAAAACGGGGTAAAGATCCTCCAGCGAGTAGTAGCCGGTATGATCGCCGAAGGGGCCTTCTGGCCTTAGCTCTTCGAGGTTTACGTGGCCTTCGAGGATGATTTCTGCGGAGGCGGGGACTTCGAGGTCGACCGTTTCGCACTTTACCAGTTCGACTGGTTTTTGGCGGAGGAAGCCGGCGATGAGATATTCTTCGACGTCGGGTGGGGCGGGGACGATGGCGGAGAACGTAATTGCGGGATCGGTGCCGATGGCTACGGCGACTTCCATTTTGCCGCTGGGTCGGTCGCCTTCGGCGAGTACAGAACCGCCGGAGGAGCGGGCCATTATATCGACTGCATCACGTGCGGCGGCTCGGAGTCGCTCGCGGTAGTGTTCGGCTCCTACTTTTTGTCTTTGCCAGTGCATGCCGGTGGTGCGTCCGTCGTAGACTTGCATGCGGTACATCCCGACGTTGCGCTTGCCGGTTTTGGGGTCTCGCGTGATTACGCAGGGCAGCGTGATGAAGCGTCCGGCGTCTTTTGGCCAGCACTGGAGGATGGGGAACTCATCGAGCGAGAAGTTGTCGCGGCGAATGACTTCTTTGCAGGGTCCGGTGGAAACAGTTTTCGGGAAGAACTTCCCCATCTCGGCAAGCATGGGGAAGCATTTTTACTTTGTCGAGGAAGCCTTGCGGGGATTTTACGTCCATGAATTGGCGGATGCGGTCGGCGATTTCGTCGAGTTTGTCGACTTCGAGTGCGAGATTCATGCGGCGGGCGGAGCCGAATTGGTTGATCAGCACTTGGGCGCCGGGGTGGCCTTTGACGTTCTGGAAGAGCAGAGCCTGGCCGCCGGGCTGCCGGACTTCGCCCGGCCGGACAGCCGAGGGCGTCTGTCCCCACGTAATTTTCTTGCTGACGCGGTCGGTGATCTCGGCGATTTCCAGGATGGGGTCGACTTCGGTGCGAATCTTCTTTAGTTCGCCGGCTCGGTCGAGCGCGGCGATCCAATCACGCAAGTCGTCGTAGGCCAAGAGTCCCCTCGTCGCGAAACGCGATTATAAAGCAGCGAAGGAGGTAACAGCCTTTAACCAAGGGTTCGCAAAAGAAATGCCGATCAAGGTGGCGTTTGCCTGTTCTTCGTATATCCTTATTCCCGAAACTCAGAGGAGAAGACGTGAAACGACGAGTGGTGATTACCGGGATGGGCGTGGTTAGTCCCAATGGTGTGGGGAATGCTGCATTTTCTGAGGGCGTTCTGAGCGGACGTAGCGGGGTGCGGCGGATTTCGCGCTTTGATTCTTCGGAGATTCCGGTGCAGATTGCGGGCGAAGTTCCGGATTTCGACGAACTGGCCTGGGTGGAGAAGCGCGACCGGAAACACGTGTCGCGCGTGTTGCCGCTGGCTCTGGCGGCGGCGACGGAGGCTTTGGGTGATGCCGGAATCGAAGCGGATTCCCTGGCCCTCGAGCAGAAGCGGCGCTTTGGCGTGATCATCGGTTCGGGCGGGGGATCGCAGGAATTTACCGAAGAACAATATCGTCTCTTCTTTCACCAGCAGTACAAGCAGATGAGTTTGTTCTGCGTGCCGACAGGGGTGATGGGCGCGCTTTCCAGCGAACTGAATGTGCGTTTTGGGTTGCGCGGGGCGAGCCACGTAATCACGACCGGTTGTACTTCGTCGACCGACGCGTTCGGATATTCTCTGCGGCAGATTCAATCGGGACGGCTGGACATGGTGTTGAGCGGCGGCGCGGATGCGCCCATTGCGCTGGGCATTATCAAGGGATTTATCCTGATGAAAATTTTGACGGACTCCTGGAACCATGCGCCGGAGCAGGGATCGCGGCCGTTCTCGGTCGACCGCGATGGCTTTGTGCTGGCCGAAGGGGCCTGGATGTTCGTGCTGGAAGAATACGAACATGCGCGGGCGCGTGGGGCGAAGATGCTGGCGGAAGTCTGCGGCTATGGGTCGACCTGCGAGGCGTTTCACCGGGTGCGGCTGCAGGAGTGCGGCGAGGAGCCGGCGCGGGCAATCGGACTGGCGATGAAGGAGGCCGGAATCGCGGCCGCAAGATGTGGATTACGTGAACCTGCATGGGACTTCGACGCAGTTGAATGACCGCATCGAGACGCGGGCGCTGAAACTGGTGCTGGGCGAGCAGGCGCGGCAGGTGCCGATGTCGGCGTTGAAGTCGCAGATTGGGCATCCGCAGGGGGCGTGTGGAGCGGCGGGCGTGGCGGCTACGATTGTCGCCATGCAGCACGGGCAGATTCCGCCGACGATCAATCTGGAAACGCCTGATCCGGAGTGCGATTTGGATTATGTGCCGGACGTGGGACGGAAGAAGGCGATTGAGCATGCGGTTTGCAATTGCATTGCGTTCGGGTCGAAGAACTCGG
>CAWIMI010000046.1:0-103775 GCA_963837015.1 uncultured Acidobacteriota bacterium
AATATCAACGACAGCACAACCAAGACAGTTGTCAGGTTAATTTTTGTGAGCAAGGCTGAAATCATAGCGTGTGCGTGGACGGTTTTCCAGGCGCAGGGGCTTTGTCGGTCGGGGGTTTGGGTGGGGTTAGGCCTACGGCGTTGAAGACGGTGCGGAGGTCGCGCCAGTTGCCGCGTCTGGCGCCTTCGATGCAGGCTTCCAGCTTTTTGATTTCGTGCCATTGTTGGGATTGATGGGTGGTTAACGGCGGGACGGTGTCGGTTCCGGGGTTTTCGCGGCTTCTTTCTGACGGGTGGTTGGAATTCCCTGCGGCAGTCTTGCCGCTACTGGCTGGCGCGGGGTCCTTCGACTCGCACTTTTGCGCTCGCTCAGGATGACTGGGTTTTTCTTGCTCAGCGTGACAGGCTTTATTGTTGGATTGGTCAGCCTTGGAGTGCAGAGGTCCTTCGTTGGCAGGCCTTCGCTTCGCGCTGGCCTGCGCTTCCTCAGGATGACAAGCTTCTTGGGGATGACGTTCTTCTTGGGTTGGGTTTGCTTGGGGTGGTGCTGGAGAATTTTGTTCGGGGTGTTCGGTCAGGTATTGTTCGGCGTAGTTGGGGACTTCGCGGACCATGTCGTCCTGGCGGAGGTGGAAGTAGACGTTGCGGGAATTTCTTACGGCGATGTAGAGGGCTTTCAGCACGATGTTGGCACGCTTGTTGTCCATCGTCCCTTTGAGGACGGCGTCGATGGTGTGCATGAGCGCGGCCTGGATGGCTTCGGCGCTTTCGATCAGGGCGACGGGGTGGATTTGGGAGTCGACGCGGGTCTGCACTCCTTTGATCATGCGAGTGTGGAAGTAGCAGAAATATTCCTGTTTGAGGGCGGGGGAACCGCAGCGGTGGCCGGTGATCTGGATGTGAGTGCAGCGACGGACGTTGGGATGTAGAGGCATGGGTATATACCGCGAAAATCGCGTTTTTCTCCTAAATCTATGAATTGATTGGGGTGGAAAAAGAGATACCCTTCTAAAATATCTCTTCTAAAGGACTTAGCTTAGGGGATATCTCGAGGGCCGGCAGGAGGGCCAGCTTTTTTATCCCCTACTTCTATGATAGCTAATGGCATAGGGTAAACATGACATGATTTCCAAAAATATATTTGCTTTGGAGAGAATGACTTGCGAAAAATTGGGGGGTCTGGGGGGCTTGACAAGATTTTTGGGGGGAAGGAAGCGCCCGTTCAGCTCAGAGCGTGGAACATCGGGCGTGCATAAATGACATTCGTAATCTTCATTTGGGCTTTTGGATGGCAGAAGCTTTTGGCGGCTGGTATGGTCTTGCCAGCGAACCCGCATTTCGGCGGGTTTGCAAACGGAAGTGCGCGTGCCATGATCAAGACAATCTTCTGTTGCCTTCTGCTGACGGTGGGCGCGTTCGGACAGACGGCGCACGAAAACGACGATCCGCAATTGGCCAAGCTGGTGGCGCTTGAGCGTCTGTGGAACGAGGCGCAGGTGAATCGCGATGAGCGGGCACTGGAAGGCATGATTGCGGATACATTTTCGAACACGGAGTGGGACGGCGAGGTCAGCCAGCGGGGCAAGTTTCTGGCGGACATCAAAGACCCGAAGTTCAAGCCGGACCTGGTCACGATCCAGGATGTGAAAGTGAACCTGTATCACAATGCCGGGGTTGTGACCGGCGTCTATCACACCAAAGGGTCCTACAACGGCAAGCCCTACGACCACCTTGGCCGCTTCACCGATACCTGGGTTTTCGAGGACGGGAAGTGGGAGTGCGTGGCCAGCCACACCAGCCTGCTGAAGAAATAGAGTTGAGAAATTGGTCGGGGCGATAGGATTTGAACCTACGACCCCCTGCGCCCAAGGCAGGTGCGCTACCAGGCTGCGCTACGCCCCGACTCAACGACTTAGGCCACGCGAGTATCGATTATAGCTGAGCGGTTCTGGTCAGTCGTGGGTTACGCGGTGGTCGGTTGGAAACTACTCGCGCGAGATTCTTCGTCCCTCTGGGAACGCGGGGTACTGCGCGCGAGATCCTTCGGGACTGCGTCCCTCAGGATGACGTCTGGATGAGGGGTTACAGAGTGGGAGGATTGCTTCGGGCCAGCCTTCTGCTTTCCACACATTGGGGCGCAGTTTGGTAGTGCGCGCGAGATCCTTCGGGACTGCGTCCCTCAGGATGACGTCTGGACAAGAGGAGATCCTTCGGGACTGCGTCCCTCAGGATGACGTACTTCACGGGTTGATGGCGATGGACATTGCTTGATCGATCGCCACGCCGTTGGCTTGCGGGGGTATAATTTCGGGTTGACATGCAAAATCCCCGTTATGCCCTGGTGGCTTACGTTAGAAATGCCGTCGGGGAATTTGTAGAGAAGCTTCGGCAGGAACTGCATCCCGATTTGGCCCATCTGCCCGCCCATGTGACCATTCTGCCTCCCCGGCGATTGCAGGGAGGGGAACTGTCGGCGCTCGAGACACTTGAAGAGGTTTGCAGCCAGGCGGAGCCTTTCGAAGTGACCCTTGGGGACGTTGAGACGTTCATTCCGGTTACTCCGACAGTGTTCATCCGGGTGGCCCACGGCGCGCACCGGATGCGGGACCTGCATGATCGGTTGAACCGGGAGGCGCTTGCCGCTACGGAAGAGTGGCCTTACATGCCGCATCTCACGATTGCAAAGCTCAGCAACGAGGAGTTGGCGCAACAGGCGTATATCTTTTCGCGAGACCGTTGGGCGCTGTTCGAGGGCAGCCGACATATCCCGCTTAGTGAGCTGATGTTCGTTCGCGAGGAGGAGCAGAATCGCTGGGTGGATCTGGCGGGGATTCCGCTGGGGCGCAGTTTGGTTCGCCGTTGACGGAGTAGCTTTTCGTAGTGCGCGCGAGATCCTTCGGGACTGCGTCCCTCAGGATGACGTCTGGAGAAGGGAAGATTCTTTGGGACTGCGTCCCTCAGGATGATGTCTCGGGGAGGGTAGCACTCATGTAGAGAGATCGCCCCGGGCCCGCCACATGCATTCCGGCCTTGATATGACCTTTCGATTGTCCAAATTCCCGCTACGTCCAGTCGGTCATGTCCTCTGGTACAAATCCCTCCCGTGCGTTGCTAAGAGCAGAAGGCGAGCGTAAACAAGAGGTTGGAATCGCTGCGCAAGCCGCCTCGGGCACCCTTCCCCCAGCGAGTTCATAGTGGGTTTCGGGAGGTTTCATGCAGATTGGGGTCTACGGAGCAGGGTACCTAGGTACGGTCGTCTCCGCCTGTCTGGCGGACTTCGGAACCCCCGTCAGCTGTTGCCACCCGGATAGCTCGCAAATGGTTGCGATGGCCCAGGGCAGCGTCCCCTTCCACGAAAAGAACCTTACCGAAGTCATCAAGCGTAACGTGCGGTCGGGGCGACTGGCGTATTCGACGGACATTGAGTCTTTTGCCCGCAAGGCGCAGGTGATCTTTTTGGCCGAGGACAGTCCGCAGCATTTGACTGACCTCGCGATTCGCATCACGAAGGCCGCGCCGAAGCCGCCGATTCTTACGGTTGTGACTCCGGTTCCGGTAGGGACTGCGTCGGCGATCGAGAAACGACTGGCGGAGGCGGGCTTGCGGGCTTCGATTGTTTCGCAGCCCATGTTTTTCACGCCGGGCTGCGCGATCGAGGATTTCAATTGGCCGGACCGAATTATTCTGGGAACCGATTCGAACGATGCCGTGTTGGCTCTGAAACAGATTTTCCATTCTCTGGTAATGCGCGGCGTTCCGGTGATTGTGACCAATCACGAGACGGCTGAGCTGGTGCGCGAATCGGCGACTGCGTTTGTGGCCACGAAGATTTCTTTCATCAACGAACTGGCGAGCTTGTGTGAACGGGTGAACGCGGATGCGGTCAGCCTCTCGCTGGCTTTGGGATTAGACAAGAAAATCGCGCCTCGGTGTTTGCAACCCGGCGCGGGCATGGGTGGTTTGTTTGCGGAGTCCGATATGGATTCACTGGCGGACCTGGCGCAGCGCAACGGTGTGGCGCTCAAAGTTCTGAGCGCGGCGCGCGAAGTGAATCATGGCCTGGCCGATCAGGTGATCGAGAAGATTTCGAGATGCGTGCACTCGGTGCAGAACAAGGATGTGGGGATTCTGGGTTTGGCGTTCAAGCCGAATACCAATTCCGTTGCGGGTTCGTCATCTATGCGGCTGGCCAAGAGTTTGATTGCGCAGGGTGCGCGGGTGCGAGCCTATGATCCGGTTGCGTTGCCGGACGCGCGGCTGGAATTAAATGGATCGGTGCATTACTGCGAGTCTCCTTATGCCGCGGCCGAGGGCGTCGATGCCCTGGTGGTGGGCACGGGATGGCCGGAATTTCGAGGGCTCGATTTCGGGCGCATCAAACAAACCTTGCGCCGTCCGCTGATCGTGGATACCAAGAATTTGCTGGACTCCGTCCGCTTGCGCGCCATGGGATTTGAGTACGTCGGCGTGGGCCGCGGGTAGGCCTGAGTTCTTGTTTCTTCTTTAACCTCTTTCTTCTTGAACTTCCTGGACGGTTTATGGCGAAGGTGTCGCTGAAGAAGGGCTTCGGGGTTTTTATTCTGGGGTGGGAGACGGGAGCTGGCTGACGGGTCATGTGGTGAAGACCGCACTTGAGAGCTTGGATGATTCCATTCTCGCTACCTGAACCGGCAATTCCACGAAAAATGTTGATCCGTTGCCCGTAGAGCTTTGAACAGTGATTGATCCGTTGTGTTGCTGTACGATCCATTGGGCGATCGCGAGACCGATACCCGCGCCCTTCAATTCGCCGCTTCTTGCCTTGTCCACGCGATAGAACCGCTCAAAAATCTTTGACTGGTGTTCGGGAGCAATCCCAATGCCGGAGTCGCGGACGCAAATGATAGCTGAAGCGACAGTGATTTCCAGGCGCAGCTCGACCGTCCCAGGTGTGGGCGTGTATTTCACCGCGTTGTCCAGTAAAACCGTCAATAGGCGCTGCAGGGCAGTGCGATCTCCGAGAACCGAGATTTGTTCATCGCTCACTTCCAGCGCGAACGCCAGATTTCTCGTCGCCATTAGCTCTCGCCATTGTTTGCCGACTTCGCGCACAAGGGCGGATAAATCTACGGGAACGATGCGAAGGGTCTCGCGGCCGGAATCTGCACGGGCGAGAGACAAGAGTTCTTCAACAAGACCTGACGTTCGCTCCGCCTCCAGAAGAATGTGACGTAGGGCCTCCCGGTACTCTCCGTCTGAGCGGGATCGCCTAAGGGCAATCTCTGCTTCGGTGCGAATCAATGTAATGGGGGTGCGTAATTCGTGAGAGGCATCGGCAGTAAATTGAGTCACGCGTATGAAGGCATGTTCGATCCGTCCGAGCATTTCGTTTAGCGTGTCGGACAAACGCTGGAGTTCATCGCCGGTGTTCAGCCATTCAAGTCGATCGCTCAGATTCGTGGCATTGATGGTTCGTGCTGTTCGCGTGATGGCGTCCACCGGCGATAGAGCCTTTCGGCTCAGCCAGAACCCGCCGCAAGCAGCTGCGAACAGCAATAGAGGGGCAAACATCAAGAGGTAGCCTCGAAACAGAACGAGCGTCTGGTTGACGTGATCGATCGGCAGGCCCATTTGCACCCTGAAAACGCGGCCATTCGCCTTGATGCGCTGGCTCACAAACCGTACGGATCTGCCCAGTTTCTCGTCGTGATGGAAGGGTTGCGTCAGAAGGTCGGTAGCAAATGGCTGCAAAGGGTGCTGCCGAAGAACGTCCGCACGGAAAATCCAGTCGCCGTCGCTGTCGTCGTAAATCTGCAGATAATCACCGGAATGCTCCAGCAAATAGGCTTCCGCGACTTCCTCCTGCAGTTTTGCGACGGTAGCGTTCTTTTTCTGAGCATCCAAGAAGTTGGTTAGATCGTCGATCTGCCCCTGCAAGGCATCATCGGTGATGCGATACAGGCTTCGTCGGGCGAAGAACCACATTCCAGTGCCAAACACGAGTTGAGCCGCCGTAAAAAGCAGCAGGTACCAGAGAGTAAGCCGAACGCCGATCGACAATTTCTTCACGATTACACCTCCGGCCGCATGATGTATCCGACTCCCCGTACGGTGTGGATCAACCGCTGCCGACCATTGTTGTCTATCTTGTTGCGCAGTAACCGCATAAAAGCATCGAGCGTATTGTCTTCGATTTCCGGCTTGCGTCCCCATATTGACACGATGAGCAGGTCGCGAGGCACAACTCTTCCGGCGTTGCTCATCAGGCGCTCGAGCAAGCTGTATTCGGTTCGCGTGAGGCTGATGCCTTCGCCAGAGCGCCTGACCTCGTGAGTCGTTGGATCGAGCCAGAGATCCGCAACTTGGAACGATGGCGGTTGGCATGCAGCCGCTCGTCGCTTCACCGCGCGCAATCGCAGCAGGAGTTCGTTGAAGGAGAAAGGCTTGGTCATGTAATCGTCGGCCCCCAAATCCAGGCCGCGTACGATGTCAGGAACCGAGTCTTTTGCCGTGAGCATGAGAATCGGCGTCGAGTTCTTTTCCGCGCGCATCTGCAGCGCCAACTCGAAACCGCTCATTTTCGGCAGCATCACGTCGAGGATTATGACATCGAATTCTTGCTCTTGAAGTTTGAGCAGTGCGTCACGGCCATTCACCGTGCAGAGCACCGTGTGCCCCTCTTCGGTCAACCCTCGCCGAAGTAGTTCCAGCATTCGCAGTTCATCTTCGACCACTAATAGTCTCATTGACATGATTCGCGACCGGTACCACATGCTGACGAATAGGGTAGAACGTCGACGGGTCGGTCGGCACAATCTGAAAAAATATTAACCTTCCTTTAACATCGGCTTCACAGGGCCTTCCTAGAATCGCGGATCATTAGCAACCACAAGGTTAGCTGCTGCGGGAGATTCCTCTTCCCCCAGAGTTGCCATGGGAGGCCTTTATGTCTCTGAAGCACTATGTGCTCGTTCTGGTTGGTTGTTTGCTGCTTCCATTGGCAACTCCGTCGTTGTTAGCGCAAGTGGATCGCGCGGTGCTTGAAGGAACGGTGTCAGATCCTAGCGGCGCCATCATTCCAGGGGCTAGCGTGATGAGTCTCGCGGTAGAGACCGGCATCAAAGAGGAGCAGCATACAAACTCGAAGGGGTACTATCGGTTTCCGGGCTTGGCTGTGGGTCGCTATACCGTGACTGTTTCCGACGTCGGCTTCAAAACCCATGGAGTCGAAGACGTCATCTTGCGAGTTGGGGAAACGCGCACATTAGACGTCAAGCTGGAAGTTGGTACTATTGCCGAAAAGATCGACGTCGTTGCGACCGCCGCTCCCGTGGAACGGAGTTCCGCCGAAGCCTCTACAGTCATCAGCTCAAATGACATTGCGAACCTGCCGACGAATGGACGGGACTGGTCAAATCTCACACTGCTCGCGCCCTTTGCTCAAGATGACGGCGGTGGTGATCAACGTACGATTCGGTTCGCTGGCCGCGCCCGAGACGATAACAACTTTCAATTTGACGGCGTCGATGCGGGCGGTATTCAGGAACAGGCGCAAAAGTCACAAACCCGATTGCAGATCTCGCAGGACGCAATCGAGGAATACCGTGTCAGCAGTGCATTGTACGATGCGGAATACGGTACCCAGGCGGGTGGACAAATCGACGTCGTTACCAAGTCGGGAACCAATGATTTCCACGGCTCCGTGTTTGGCTATCTCAGAAACTCAGTGTTCGATGCGCGAAACTTCAACGATTTCGACGTCAATGGAAATCCTGCCATTCCTCCGTTTCGCTTTGGACAATACGGGATGAGTCTCGGTGGCCCATTCATCAAGAACAAGTTGTTCTTTTTTGTGAACTACGAAGGTCTTCGACAATACGGAGGCGCAACCACGCGGGTCCTCGTGCCATCGCCTTCGATACAGCGGCAAACTCTGGCCAAATCCCCTCAGATGTGCTCCATACTTCAAGCGTTTCCATGGCGCACATCCACCGGTTCTATCGGTAGCTGCAATCCGGTCTTCAGCTATCCGGACGGTGCCTTCGTCGACCAGACTGCCAATGGGCTCGCCGACTCGGATCAGTTCACGGCGCCTGCGCCAACCACGGTTCACGAAGACACGTGGCTAACGCGCATCGATTACAAAATCAACGATAAAACGCTGTTATACGGACGGGCTCAGCGCGATATCAGCCTGGTAAGCGGTACGAACGGCGCCAGCGTTCCCTACGATCTGATTCAAACCAACAATCATCCTGCGAATTACTTTATTGCCCTTCAGCGGACTTTTTCTCCAACGGTGGTGAACGAGGTTAAACTCTTCGTGAACCGCGCTCCGTTCATCAATCCCCAGGTATCTCCTCTCGACTATGCTGTCAACACCAACACCTGGGTCACGATCAACAACGACAATGCGGATCACGAAGTGGGTACAACCTATGGCGTAATCGATAATCTGACGTGGGTTCACGGGGCTCACACGTTCAAGACTGGAATAGAGATTCGCAGGATTCGACTGAATCAGGGTAAAACCGCTGATAACCAACTCTACTTCACAGATACTTCTGGCACCTTGGACACCGCTTTTGTAAATGCCACGCTTTATCAAATTGCGTACACTTCCTCGTGGTGCTGCCACAAGTTTCGACGTACGTTCTATCTCCCCTACTTCCAGGACGAGTGGAAGGTCACTCCGACTTTGACGCTCAATCTGGGATTGCGGTGGGAATATTACGGGGTTGCGAACGAAGCAGATAATCGCACCACGGTTTTCGATGTCAATGAATTTCATGGGGTTTGCCTAGGATCGGGCTCGACCAATGGCCCATTCCCAACACCCATCAACACGCCGCCATGCCCAAGGAATCCCGCTCTGTATAATTCTGACTACACAAATTTCGATCCGCGCGTCAGCTTTGCCTGGGCTCCCAGCGCCTTTAACGGAAAAACAGTCATTCGAGCAGGGTTCGGAATCTACACCGGCGCTGCCCAGAACGACGACCTTAATGCTGGCCTAGAGAGCGACCGGTATACGGCGTTCGTCAATCTCGATCCATCCGGACCGGGCACACCTCTTTTGCCGGCCTACCAGCAGACAGTCCCAGACCTGAGTGGCTTGGGCAGTAACGTTGCCAACCTACAGCAACCACGCGCGTTGCAGCGCCACGGCCGCCGCGACCTCTACGTCGAAACCTGGGGCCTTTCGATTGATCACGAATTGCCTGGCAACTTTATTGCGATGGCGCAATATCTCGGTTCCCACGGCGTGCGGTTGTTTTCTCGCGGTGGGGTCAATTTCTGTGCTACGAAACCGGACAGCAACGGAAATTGCACGCGCACGCTGGATCAGTATTATCCCGGTGGCGATCCTTACGGTTCGGTCGACTATAAATCCGATATCGGCGCCAGCAGCTACAACGCGTTGCTTCTGAGCTTGCAGCGCCGTTTTACCAACGGACTCGCTTTCCAGGCTGGCTACACCTGGTCGCATTCGATCAATGACGGGTCAGTGGGCGGTGGTGAGTCCAACGGACCGGAAAACGTGAATTGTCTGCCGTGCGATTACGGACCGAGCGTTTTCGATATTCGCCACAATGTTGCTGCCGATGTAGTCTACGACTTGCCATTTGGAGTTGGTAAGCGCTTTCTGAACCAGGGCGGAGTCTTGAACAAGATCGTTGGCGGCTGGACCTTCAGTAGCGTTGGTCTTTGGCATACCGGCCATCCCCTTACGATCACGATGAACATTTCGCCAACCCAACTGCCGGACGGCAACGACCAGACCACCCAACGGCCCGACCTGGTTCCTGGAGTTCCATTGCTGTTGCCGGGAGGGGTGCATAACTATACGATCCCGATCAATCCGGCGGCATTCGCCCCTCCGCCGCTCGCACAAGGTACGGATCAATTCGGCGTTCCGTACGCCTCCTATGGCTTGGTAGGCCAGTTCGGTGACGCTCCCAACGGACTGATTCGGGCTCTGAACTCGTGGCAGATAGATATGGCGTTCACGAAAACTACCAAAATAACCGAGCGTGTTGCCGTGGAGTTCGGCGTGCAAGTATTCAATATTTTCAATCACGTTCAACTAGGAGATCCAAATCCTGACAACCTGGCGTTCAACTATGTTCAGGCGGGTGCCGCCTGGACACTTCAACCCACAGCGAATCTTGGCCAGATTACAACGACAAACAATTTCAACAACAACAACGACAATGCCACTTCGCCAAACACGGGCACAGGCCTGCCACGGCAGATTCAATTTATGCTTCGTTTCCTGTTTTAAGCGGGAGATTCAGCCTGGCTTAAGGCGCAGCCGGTAAACTCGCACAGTGAGGTCTGCTTTGAAAAAGCTCGTTTTCTTCATCTTGATCGCCGCATTCGCGGTCCCAGCGATCTGGGCCGCTGACAGCTACCAAATCACTAAGAAAATCCCCATCCCCGGTCAGGGAAGCTGGGACTATCTCGCGGTCGACGAGGGCGCACGTCGCCTGTATGTTTCTCACGGAACGCAGGTCGAAGTGCTCGACGTGGACTCGGGTGCAATTGTCGGCAAGATCGAAAACACCCAGGGCGTACACGGAATAGCGATTGCTCCGGACATCGGACGCGGGTTTGTCAGTGACGGCCAGTCCTCGACGGTCACAATCTTCGATTTAAAAACCCTCAAGACGATCGCAGAAGTGCCCACTGGGAAGAAGCCGGACGCCATCATCTATGATCCTGCGACCTCCAGGGTTTTTGCTTTCAACGGCGGAGGTAATAGTGCGACGGTGATCGAAGCTGCGGACGGAAAAGTAGCGGGAACGATTGATCTTGGAGGTGGTCCCGAGTTCGCCGCCGCCGACGGCAAAGGCTACGTTTACAATAACCTTGAAGATGAAAGCCTGGTGCTGAAGATCAACTCGCGCACCCTGAAAGTCGAGCAACGCTGGCCATCCGCGCCTTGTGCTTCACCTTCGAGCATGGCAATGGACCGGGCCAATCGAAGACTGTTTCTCGGCTGCCGTAGCAAAGTGATGACAGTGATGGACGCGGACACTGGAAAAGTCATTACCACGCTTCCGATCGGCGACCACGTGGATGCAACCGCCTTCGACGTCGAGACAAAGCTCATTTTCAATTCTAATGGGGAAGGTACCGTCACGGTGATTCGCCAAGAAAGTCCGGACAAGTATTCCGTCGTCGAAACGGTGAAAACTCTACCTCGCGCCAAGACATCGGCGCTCGATCCGAAAACGCATCAATTGTTCCTGTCAACCGCTGAGTCGGGGCAGTTCGAGGTTCTCGTGGTGGGAAACTAAATGAAGACTTGCCGGCGATTGTCACTTCTCCTGGTTCTTCTCGGATCTGGAGCCTGCACGCGTTCCAACTCGCAGGTGCAGCCGGCGGAGGCCCAGCCCGTCGCCCTGCAATTGCAGATCAGCACTCCGTTCCGCTTCGTCGCCTATGGGGATGCGCGCTTCCATGATCCCAAGGACACGGAGGCGGCCAACCCTGCGGCACGCCAGGCGCTCGTGCAGGCCATCGCGGAAGTTAAGCCCGCGTTCATCTCCTTCGGTGGCGATATTGTTTACAACGGCAACGACTCGAATGACTGGAAGGTCTGGGACAGCGAAACCACCATTTGGCGGGAGAATAAGATTCCTATATACCCGGCTCTGGGCAACCACGATTTGCATGGCGACGAAAAAGTCGCGCTGGCAAATTATTTCCAGCGTTTCCCCGACCTGAGAAACAGCCGCTATTATTCCGTCCGCGCCGCCAACACCCTGGTGCTTGTGCTCGACAGCTCGCTGGACGAAACCTCCGGTCCGCAAGGCCAATGGTTAACGCATGAATTGGACATGCTGCCAAGAGATGTTGATTTCGTATTCGTCGTACTTCACCATCCTCCGTATACAAGTTCCTCCGACGAAAAAAAATATGGCGGCGGGCATTCGTCGCGCAGCCCCGAGCATAAGCTGGCTGAAATGTTGGAATCCCGCCAGCAACATACCGCCGCCCGTTTCATGGTCTTATCCGGACATGTACACAATTACGAACGGCATGAGCACGGCGGCGTTAATTATTTTGTCTTAGGTGGAGCCGGGGCTCATGCATATCCCATCGAACGCGCTCCCGGAGATCCTTTTCAGAGCAAAGAGATTAATTACCACTATTTGCTTGTCGACGTGGACCGCCATCATCTGAAGTTCACCATGAACCGCCTCGACCTTACCAGCGGGAAGGCCGTCTGGACACAACCTGATTCTCTGGAGATCACGTTACCTGCGCCCGCTTCCGCTCGAACTGGCTAACCGTTACTAATTAGGTGCTGCGAAAGATTCGGGACAGAGTCTTCAAGAGAGTGGCCGAGCAGGCGGGCAGCCGACATCGTTCTGGAACATTCGCTTTTTGCGACAAGATTGACGCCGATCACATACTCTCGCACCAACAACAACGTAATCTTCCGAGGCTCGCAAAGATACCGTACTCTTCTCCTCGCTTCGTCGCTATGTGCGGCGTTCGCCAGGCCAAGGCGGCAGATCCCCGAAGCCTTGCCCCTGTGCCCAGAGGCTGCCTGAACATCGCTGGCCTAGGGTCAATAAGTGTAGACGCGATTTTACGATAGTTGGCCCGAGGGATCTGTGCTGGCTCTCGCGACTGTTATGACGTTCTACGCCGCCCGCGCTACGGATTTCTTAGCGTTCACGGCTGCCTGTAGCTTTACTTTAAGCTGCAACAGTTTCTGGCTTTCAATCTTCCGCTCGGACCTCAGCAGTCGACTTTGTGCTTCATGCGGGGCTGTCGTTAGCGATTCGGAATGATTCATGATGCCGCCAGTCTAGCCTTTCGTGTCCCTGTGTTCAATCGCCGCAGCAGATGGTTTTCAGGAACTTGATCTTCCAGCCGGAAATAATAGAACAACGCTTCGGAGCGGTCGTGTTGCCCATCATGATCAGCAGGCCTCCGACGATCAGAATCCAACAGAGCATGGGCAGATGTTTTCTTCTACCATGCTTCTGCCGAATCTCATCCCGCTAACCGACGTGACTTTTTCGACACCCACGAGAGATTTATCGCCAGTTGAGGGTGATCACCAGACGTGTGGTACCGACCGGTAACGCACCTTCTGGGAAATTCGTTGTAGCCTTCCAGATCGCGTGCCAACAACTTCTCTTCGCCAAAGATGCGCAGAATGAGCAATCCGACAATAGCTAGGGCCACAAGAAGACCACAAACAGAGCCGATCCGAAAGCCGAGCTGCCAATATCCGCTTCGAGTCAAAACAGAGCCGCCCGATGTTGGGGCGGCTTTCCTGCGCATCACGCCCGAAGTGGTTGCGCGTAACTTCTGTTATCAGGCCGACTGACGTTTCAGGTCCTTGGTGCCGTGGCGGAATTTGAGTGAGAGATGCTCAGAACGCGCGTGAAAGCCGGACTTGAAATGGCTCGTCGCAACGGAAAGAGACTTGGGCGTCCTGCATTGCGCCGTTTTGATTCGGACGAAGTTTCTGAAATTAGGCGGCTCCGCAAAGCGGGAACAAGTGTTTGCAGCCTGGCAATTCGCTACGGAACAACGCAGTACATCATCGGCAAGATGAGTGAAGCACGAGCCCTGAAAAGCTCACGCTCCAAGAAACAAATCATTCTTTGAGGCCCAAAACGTCGAGCCCAGACCCTCATTTTTCGCGCCCTGGGGATGGCGCTCGGGAACCAGGTTTTTTGGAGGGTGGCAAAAACGCACACTTTTCTAAAGTCCGAGACTATCAAAACAAATGGGCTTTTTGGTGCCGGGAGGGGGAGTTGAACCCCCAGGGTACTAAGTACCGGCGGATTTTGAGTTCACCGGTGAGTTCTGAACCGTTATGAAAATTCTCTACTCTACATGATTCGTCAACCACTTACCAGGAACTCGATTTGCTTCGTTCTGATCCAATCTGATCAGTTGAACATAGAACTACTACAGTTTTACTACAGTCACGGACGTGCAGTTACATTCGGCTTTAGTAGCCCACGACAAATAGTGGTGTCCCAAACTCCGAAAAACTCAAGTGATAAACAATGCCGGCTGCCCACTCGTTGAATCCCACGTGGACGTTGGTCTCGCCGGAGAGAGGACGAGGATCGAGGTAAACTGCTTCGGAAACACCATTCGTCCGTGTACATGACCCTTTGACGGAGTTGCTCGGATCAGACACCGAAGGCATAGTGGCGCAGGCAAAGTTTCCTTTGATCCGAAGTTGGACGGAGTTTCCGTACCCTATACGCCAGCGCGCGTCGAAAAACGGGATGTCGGCAACGTCCACCGCCCAGAGATAGCAAGGTAGTTCCTGTACGGATGGGCGTATGTGACCAGGCGTCTGCTGATGGGTGGAAGCGGACTGGCCCAGAGCATAAGAACTCCCCATTGCAACAACGAGTGCGGCCAAGATCGAGGTTGAGAACACCAAAGAAAGTGATCTACGACTTGTGGAGGCCCTGTGCTTCATGGTTTGTTTCTCCTTGTGATTTGAGTTTCTGGGGTCCGTAATATTGCGGCTCTATCTGGAATAGCGGGAATTGCGAGAAATGTGCCGCAGCCAAGCCTTCTTTGCAGCGTTTCACTGCGTCCACACCGGCGTAGCTGCGGTGCCTGCTCCGATGGGAGGACGCAGAAAACTGTGATACCCTGTTGCGCACTCGGGCCCCTTTGAACGACTTCAAGTTCTATGGGCACGTCTCCATCTCGCGACATCACCCAACTTCTCCGGGCCTGGGGATCTGGGGATGAGCACGCACTCGAACGATTAACTCCTCTCGTCTATGACGAATTACGGAGGTCGGCCAAGCGGCACATGGCCCGAGAGCGGGACGGTCACACCCTTCAAACCACTGCCCTGATCAACGAGGTCTATCTGCGATTGGTGAATCTCGATGACGTAGGCTGGCAGGACCGGGCCCACTTTTTTGCTATTTGTGCACGGCTGATGCGGCGCATTCTCACCGACCATGCCCGCTCGCGGAGTTATCTGAAGCGCGGCGGAGACGCACGCCGTGTCACTCTCGATGAAGCCCTGATGGTATCTGCCGACCCCTCTCTGGATCTGGTGGCGCTGGAAGGAGCCTTGAACAAACTCGGTGAAATGGATTCGCGGAAAAGTAGTGTCGTCGAATTGCGCTTCTTCGGTGGTCTTTCCGTCAAAGAGACCGCGTCGGTGCTGAAGATTTCGACCGATACGGTGACGCGGGACTGGAATCTGGCGAAAGCGTGGCTGCTGCGAGAGATGGATGGAGAGCACCGCGATGGACTATGAGCGGTGGCAGAATGTCGAGCGCTTGTATCATGCCGCGCTCGAGTGCGAGGAAAGCCAGCGAGATGATTTCCTAGCCCGCGCCTGTGGTGGCGACGAAGCTTTGCGTCGGGAAGTCGAATCGCTGGTTTCCTATGGGAACCGAGCGGGAAGATTCATCGAGGGATCAGCACTGGAATTGGCCGCACCCACCTTGGCTCGGGACGCGGGCGACGGGCAAGCTCCCATTTCTGACGATTGCCTGATCGTGGAGAGGATGATCGGCAAGAGGGTTGCCCAATACCGCGTGGTTGAGCAACTGGGCCGCGGCGGCATGGGCGAGGTCTACCGGGCCGTCCGGGCCGATGATCAGTATCAAAAGCAGGTCGCGATCAAACTGGTGCGCGCCGGCGAAGCTTCAGGTTTCGTCATTGGTCGCTTCAAGAACGAGCGGCAAATTCTGGCCAGCCTCGATCATCCTAATATCGCTCGCCTGCTCGATGGCGGAGCCACGGAGGAAGGTGTGCCGTATTTTGTGATGGAGTTGGTCGAGGGCCAACCGATCGACAAGTACTGCGATTCCCACAAACTTGGAATTCCCGCACGCCTGCAACTCTTCCTGCAGGTGTGTTCGGCCTTGCGGTACTCTCATCAACATCTGATCATCCATCGCGATATCAAGCCCTCCAACATCCTCGTAACCTCGGAGGGTGTGCCCAAGTTGTTGGATTTCGGCATTGCAAAAATTCTGGAAAGTGATGTTACAGGTGGCGACGCTGGACCGACTGTAACCAGGTTTCGTGCTTTCACTCCGGAATACGCCAGTCCGGAACAAATCAAAGCTGAGCCCATCAGCACTGCCAGCGATGTCTACTCGCTGGGCGTGCTGCTTTACGAATTGCTCACCGGACATCGGCCTTACCGGTTCAAGAGCCGCACAGCGTTTGAGTTCGAACGAGCCATCTGCGAAGAAGAACCCCTCAAGCCGAGCACGGTGGTCACACGGGTAGAAGAACAGACCCTGGGTGATGGTAAGAGCACCGCGATTACGCCGGAAGAGATCAGCCGCGCCCGAAATAGTGATCCCAAGCGCATACACCGCTGTTTGTTGGGCGACCTGGATGCAATCGTGATGACGGCGTTGAGGAAGGAACCTCATCGTCGGTATGCGTCGGCGGGCCCCTTGGCGGAAGATATACACAACCACCTGGAAGGGCGGCCAATCACGGCGCGGCCTAGCACAATCGTGTACCGCGGAACGAAGTTCGTCCGTCGGCACGGCGAGTTGATGGTCAGCGTTCTTATCTTTCTCGTGCTGCTCGGTGCCTTGTCGATTGTCCTGGCACCGCGAATCGGCGTGCGGTGGCCATGGTTTGCCAGCAAACAAAAGTTGGAGCTGCCGAAGAACACGATCTTGCTCGCAGACTTCATGAACAACACAACTGACAGCGTGTTTGACTCTGCGCTCAAAGAAGGGCTCGCTGCCGACCTGGGACAGTCGACGTTCCTCAATATCCTTTCCGGTGATGCGGTCAGCCGGCAACTCCGATACATGGGCCTCCCCACCGACACTCGGCTGACGCCTGAAGTTGCTCGACAAGTCTGTCAGCGGGAAAGCATCAGAGCCATGTTGTTAGGCTCCATTTCCAGTATAGGCAGCCACTACGCCATTACCCTCAAAGCAGTGGATTGCCGAACTGGGGACTTGTTTGATGCGGAACAGATAGAAGCGGATCGGCGAGAGAACGTGTTGGGGAAGTTGCATGAGGTGGCAAGAGCCATGCGAAGCAAGCTAGGCGAGCCGCGGACCTCCGTCGAGAAGTACGATACCCCGCTGGAACAGGCTACGACGCCATCGCTCGAGGCCCTGCAGGCCTACAGCACCGCCAGCAAGACGTGGCGGTCTCAAGGGGATGCAGCGGCCACGTCGCTATTCAAGCATGCCTTGGAACTGGACCCAACTTTCGCGGTGGCCTACGCCGATTTGGGAACCGTCTACTGCAGCCTCGGAGAATCCGGGTTGTGCGCGGAATATGCGACGAAAGCGTACGCACTTCGACAGCGAGTGACAGAGAAGGAAAGGTTCTATATCGATTCCAATTACTACATGTATGCGACCGGTGAACTCGACAAGGCGGCAGAGGTATTCCGGGAGTGGAAACAAGTATATCCACGAAGCCTGATCCCCTACGTCAACTTTGGCCTCATCGCATCGAATCTGGGCTGGCTGGACGCCGCGCTAAGTAACGACCTGGAGGCGCTTCGATTGAGGAACGACGTGCTCGTGGTTTACCAAAGTCTTTCTTTCGACTACCTGAGCTTGAATCGCCTGGATGAAGCTGGAGCCATCCTAGACCAGGCGCGAGCACATAAAATGGATGAGCCTCTGCTGCCAAACTCCTACCAGTTGGCATTCTTGCGCAACGATGCAAAGGAAATGGAGCGTTGCCTCACCGCTGCAACCGGTAAGCCTGCAATTGAATCTGCGGTTCTTTCCAGCCAGGCTGACACCGAGGCTTTTCAGGGGCACCTGAAAAAAGCGCGCGCGTTTTCGCGCCGAGCGATTGCCGCGTCGCTTCGTACCGAAGCAAAGGAAGACGCAGCCGACTGGCAGGTGACGGGCGCTCTGCGCGAGGCGGAGTTCGGCAATACCGGTCAAGCAAGACAAGACGCCAAAGCTGCTCTTTCCCTGGTCGCCTCGCGGAATGTGCAGATTGCCGCAGCTCTGGCGTACGCCCGGGCCGCTGATTTTGCCCGGGCGCAAGCAATGGTGGCCGATCTCCAAAAGCGTTTTCCGACGGACACTTTGCTGACTAACTACTGGCTACCTAGCATCCGGGCAGCGATTGCGATTTCACGGAAGAATGCAGCCCAAGCGATCTCCCACCTGCAAGTGACCTCGCCCTATGAATTGAGCGGGGGCGCGCCGCCGTTTTCCTCCGGGGGGACTATGTATCCTGCCTATCTGCGCGGTCAGGCCTATCTTGAGACAAAACAGTGGAAGGAAGCCGGGGACCAATTTCGGAACATACTCAACCACCGGGGCTTGGTCCAGAACTTTCCCCTGGGCGTGCTAGCCTATCTCCAACTCGCACGGGCCTACGCCGGCTCAGGTGATCTGGCCGAGGCCCGCGTCGCCTATCAAACCTTTCTGACCCTCTGGCACGACTCCGACTCCGACATTCCCATTGTCCGCAGGGCCAGAGCTGAGTATGCCCAACTCGAGTGACCGTCTACTTCAATTTGAACACTACTCCGCAACCATTTGGAGCATGGCATTTCAAATCGCCTCCAGAAACCGTCGTACCGCAACCGTACGTGCACCCGCCCTTTGGAGGCGGCGCCGGCTCATCCCCTGCAGGCTCGTCCGCATTGTGGGGAGTGAAGATCAACCCAGCTAAAGGGATACCCCCGTCGGGACCTCCTTTGAAACGGTACAGCACAGTCTCTGTCGTGTGACCGCTGCCGGTCAGTTTGAAGACAACGCCAAATCCGTTGCCGCCGCCGGCTGTTGTGCCATAGAGACCTTTTACTTTAGCCTTAATGGGCCCAAAAGCTAACCCGGCCTCGGGGTCAGCTCCATCGGTACCTCCGGCGAAGCTGTGCAGCACAACCTCCTTCTTGTAACTGGTATTCTTCGTCAGTTCGAAAGCAACGCCAAATCCGCTGCCACCCTTGGATGTTGTGCCAAAAAGGTTGCCCTTGTTGATGCCGTCAAAAATCAACCCCGCCTTGGGGACAGCCCCGTCGCTACCTCCGCTGAACGTGTGCAGCAGTGTCTCCTTCAGATGGCCCTTGCCCGTTAGTGAGAAAACAACACCAAATCCTTTGCTCCCTCCGCCAGATGTCGTGCCATACAGATTGCCGGCGCTGTCAATAACTAACCCGGCCACGGGCACAGCCCCGTCGCTCTTACCTCCACTGAAGCTGTGCAGCACAATCTCGTGCGTGTAATTGCTAATCTTCGTCAGCTCGAAAACAACGCCGAGCTTGTTCTTGCCGCCGCCGGATGTTGTGCCATAAAGATTGCCGGCGGGGTCCATAGTTAATCCGGCCACGGGGACGGCCCCGTCCTTACCCCCGGTGAACCTGTACAGAACCTTCTCCGTCGTGTGGCTGCTGCCGGTTAGTTCGAAAACGACGCCAAATCCCTTACCGCCGCCGGATGTTGTGCCAAAAAGATTGCCCTTGTTGACGCCGTCAAAAATCAACCCCGCCTTGGGGACAGCCCCGTCGCTACCTCCGCTGAAGCGGTACAGAACCTTCTCCTTCTTGTCATACGTCCCCGTCAGCTCGAAAACGACGCCAAATCCCTTACCGCCGCCGGATGTTGTGCCAAAAAGATTACCATAACTGGAAGAAACCAACCCAGCCACGGGCCGGGCTCCGTCGGGAGCACCTCGGAAGGCAAGCAACACATTTTCTGTCACGCTAGGGGCAGATGCGCCGCCGATTGCGACCAGAGTAGTAATCAGGAAAATCTTGCTCAAAATAGATGCCAGATAGGATGTTCTCATTGCAGTTCACCTCCACGAGATGTCCATCGCCTTGCGCACTCAGCGCGGCCACCCTCGACTCCGGTGGGGCGCCAGTTCCGCGCCTGCTGAGCCAGAACCGGCCCCATCCGCAGCGGGAAGATCGCCGCGAGATGCGCTCGGTTCTTTAGCGCCGCCGCACGCGTGCCGGTGATTTCACCGGTAGCCTGGCTTGCTTTTGGTTTTCCTGGGATCGTCGGGGAAGACGGATCGAATTGTGCGCTCATGATCGTCAAAAGTCAACCTCATCTGCTTGTCCCAGGCGATCGTAGCCACCTTTCATTCCTTCTGCGCTGCGATGAGGTCTTAAAGCGCCGTCCCAGCTTCATTCCGCCCCCCTGCGTTTATAGTTTGTGAAGACGCCGAGTTTCATGCAGGAGTCTTTTCATGTTGTCTATCGTTCCGCCGTCGCAGAATGCCATACGCCCCAGCCCTTTGCGCCTATACACGTGGGATAGACGCGCAGACCGCTCTTGAATTTATCGGGCGGGTCTTGGCTAAAATCGTGTGAGAGCCAATTCCTAACTCCGGTTTCCGGATTAACTACGAGAAACAACTTCTCGCTGGCGTCGATTGGGGCTTCCTGTGGCAGCAACTTCCACTCTTCTACGCACGCTCCACAACCCCAGCCATCATCCACCTGGTGTTGCCACACGGGTGTTAGGGATCGGTTGTTGGCCAACGCAACTGCTTGCGCACACCCCGCATACGAGATGCCGTGGTAGATAGTCGGATGATCAAGCGGGATGTCTGCCTCAAGATCCATATTGCCGTACACACGGGCGCGCAGTTTCTGAGCCTCGCTTGAAGCGCTGAACGAGACAAGTAGAAGCGCTCCAAGGACAAGATGTGTTTTCACTACCTTCATGGTTTGTTTCTCCTTGGTGATTTGAGTTTCTGGGTCCGTAATATCGCGGCTCTATCTGGAATAGCGGGAATTGCGAGCAATGTGCCGCAGCCAAGATTTCTCTTTCAGTGGTTTTGTTGTATCCATTATCTAGAGCGGGATCGGCTAGGGAAGCGCCAGGTGCACCGTTCGCGTCCGAGCAACCCGTTGATCACCTCATCGTCGGGCTGTTCTTGGTCCCATCGAGACTTATCCAAACTGCACCGAACGAATCTCGCCAGACCGTTATGTACAAAACTCGGTTGCCCTCAAAAAATCTTCCTTTCCAACGACCCTTAGAATTCAAGCCAACTTGTACGTCAGCAACGTTGGCGTATCGCTCCAGGTACTCAACAAACAAAGTCGAGTTAACGACCTCTGCTCCCCAGATTGCAGCGCCAGTTTTCTCGTTGACGCACACGTAAGTAAATCTGTTGTTAAAGGGAAATGGTCCGGCCTGGCAGGGAAACAGGGAACCGCTGCTAGTAGGGTTACAAACAGCAAAAGTTTCTGAGTCATGACCAAACCCCTTTGCGCAAACCGGCCGTTTTTGAACGAGAGCCAGTTCAATGGGCGCGTGCCCTTCAATGCGAGCGCAGATTTTTATTGAGTTTCGATTCTTGGAGCTTTTCGATTGCCACAATCCGAATCTCGTAATGGACGTCGATGCCAACCCACCAGTAGTTTGCGTTGATGATCTGGTCGCCAAGTTTCGGCACAATCAATTGCCACTTCTGGTGTCGGATTGTGTTGCTGACTAACTCAAACTTCGTACCGTCTTGAAGCGTGGGCGCTCCCGTTAAACACCAGCCGTTTTTATCGTGATCGCAGCGGACGTCCAGCGTGATTTTGTCGCCTTTGTCCGCACCTACGTTGGCAATTAATCCCCAACCGCCATGGTTGGCGATTTTGATGACGCTGCTGACAAAAGTGCCCTGAGCATCATGTTGTGAATCCAATGCCACAACCCTGGTGGCGTATGGACTGGCACCATCGCTGCCCCTCGTGAAGCCATCTAGAACCTTCTCGGTGCGGGCCCATGCGCCACCCGCCAAGAGCAGGACCAGAATTGTCAGTTTTGCAGATTTCATGACCTTCTCCCTTCATGGCTTTCTGCGAGTCCGCATGTATTGCGGCTCTATCTGGGATAGCGGGAAGGGAGAGGAAAGTGCCGCAGCCGGGTCTTTTCTTCAGTGGTTTCGTTGCATCCGTTGATTAACGGGGTTTATCTGCGATCGGTGAATCTCGATGGCGGGGCGGTTTCGAGACTCGCGCGTCCCGGCTGAGACGATGCTACATCGCCAGGCAAGTCTCACCTTCTCCAAGTTGTTGTTGAAATGTCGCCATCATGCTCATTGACCATAATTCGCGGTTGGGGGAGAGGACTCTCCTTTACGTTGCAGTAGGAGTGCGGGTCCTACTACCGCAAATCTGCTTGAAATGTCGTGTGCAACCGCGACGGTACAGTCGAACTTTGCTTTGCCCAGCTCTATCGGGGCGCGTTTATCACGACGTACTTGTACCGAAAGGAGTTCAATATGTACATCTTTGTGACCAACCTGTCCAGGCGCGTAGACGAGGACGAGTTGAAATGGCTGTTTGACGATTACGGCTTCGTTGAAGAAGTCAACATTTGGGTGGACCACTCGAACAACTCAACACGATTCGCAATCGTTGAAATGGAAGACTCCGACAGTGCGAAAGAAGCGATCAAGGAGCTCGATGGAATGCTGACCAGGGGCCGGTTCTTGTGGGTCGAGAGAGCACCAAAGGCGTTTGGAACACTGGGGTCGGTATGCAGTCGAGCCTTTAAGCGGCCAAACGCGATCCGACCGTTTGAGTCTTTCAAAGATTCCTGACCGGTGGTATTTCGTCTCAAGACGCCCGCGCCGTGGGCATGACGATGACTGACCAAATAGGCGATCCAGCGTTTCGCAAGGGCATGAACACCGTTCCAAAATGCGATTGGCTTACGGCAGGTGAAGCGGCAGCATACCTGAAGGTACGAAAGCGTTCGTTGCTCCTTTGGGTTCGGCCAAGGAACGGTGACAGCCTACGCGTTATCCGGGACGAAACGGCGAGTCTGGCGCTTCCGCAAAGAGGACTTGGACTCTCTCCTTTTTGCCAATGTGATATCATCCGCGTCGCTGACCGTGCTCAATGAAAGGAGGAGACAGTGAATCGAGCACGCGTTAAAGGTAGGCCAGTCTGGAACAAGCGATATGGCACGTGGAATTTTCTCTGGGCCGACGCAGACGGTAAGCATAGGTCCCGAAAACTTGGAGATAGATTGGCACTCCCAACCAGAGAGGCTGCCGTAAAGAAGGCCGCGGCTTTGGGGATGGAGTTACGTTTCGTGGCTCCAGCAACTCCGAAGGTGGAAACACTCGTGAATCTGTACCGGGCTGAGAGAATGCCGGTGCGGGCAAGCACGGTTCGAGGTTATGAGCTGTGGCTTAAGAACTACATCATTCCCCGTTGGGGAAATGAAGAGATCCACGAGTCAAAGCCCGGCCAGTAGAGCAGTGGCTTGGAACCCTCAATCTCTCACCAAAAAGCAAAGTGCATATTCGTGGTCTGTTGCATATGCTGTGGGACTTCGCTATGTACTCTGAAGTCGTACCGACCGAACGCAATCCGATGGAACTGGTGAAAATCAAGAACGCTTCAAGGCCGGTTCGCAAAACTCGGACCCTTACGCTTGAGCAGTTCCATGCACTACTGGAGACGCTTGGCACGGACGCTTCATGGCGCACATTGTTATTGATTGCCGTGAGTTTCGGGCTTCGCATCTCTGAAGTTCTAGGCCTCAAGTGGCGCGATGTGGATTGGCTCGGTAAAACCATCAGCATCGAGAGGTCGGTGGTAAAGCAAATCTGTGATGATGTGAAGTCCACACATTCCGCTCGCAAGATGGCATGTGCGGACGAACTCTTGGAGACTCTCAGCCGTTGGAGACAAATCACGGAATTCTCTGCTCCGGAGGACTGGGTGTTCGCATCGCCTTACAAGTTGGGGAGGCAGCCCTTGAGCTATACCTTAGTGTGAGAAAGCTTGCGAGATGCGGCCCGACGAGCCAATATCGGACATGTCAGCTCACATGTTTTCCGGCACACCTATCGCAGTTGGCTTGATTCGGTCGGAACTTCGGTTGGGGTGCAGCAGAAGCTGATGCGTCACGCTGATATCAGGACTACGATGAACATCTACGGGGACGCAGCAGCAGCCGACATGCGAAACGCACACGAGAAGCTAGTCCGCCTTGTATTGCCCAAGCCAATTTGATTTGCGGTGATTTGTTTCCTCGCAAGTGGTTGGAAAATTGGGGTGGGAGACGGGAATCGAAAACACCCTGAAACAGCAACGAAAGAACTTACTCGCGCACAGATGACGATCTTACGCACTGTAAGTACACGAAAAACCAAATAGTAGGTTTCAAGAGGTTTCAAAAGGCGTGATGGGAATGAATCCCACACCAAATTTGTGCCAGACTGCGACTGAATCAAACGAGTTGACCTCTACCGTATCAATTCTGAGGTCAACAACCTAAAACCCTTTGCTTGTCTTGCTTTTCCGCGTAACACGTACTTCAAAACACCCCAAAAACAGCCTATTTTTGGTGACGAGTTGGTGACGAGTTTTTTTCATTTTCACTCTTTAGTGAATGTCGTGGCCAAGGGTTGACGAGTGTAATTGGGATTTTATGCCAGTCTGACGCTTGTAAACTCGGTTAGCTTTCGATCCCCGTTTTCGGCAAAATTCGCGCACAGCCGCTCACAAGGATAAACGAGCAGGAACCGCACCGGAGTGCGCGAAAGTAACTGTTAGCATTCCTTCTATCTTCCTAGAAGCGACTTCCGATTATGTACCGGAATTTCTATCGTGGCGTGCCAATCGCACCAAAACGACATCGGGTCTACTTTGGGGTCTGAGAAGTAGGTTCCTCGGATATGCGCGTCGAGTCGAGATGCCTCTTCAAACGTTACCCAACCTCCGGGAATTCCTTCCCCCATGGGCCGGAAGAGCCGAACCGAAACTCGCGGCCGCCATTTCGCCGTGCGAGAGCGCTCTTAAAAGTTAGAGGCTCAGCCAGCACGGAAACCAGCGGCATGCGCAAGCGTCCATAAGCCAAAGAGTTGACGAGGCGTTCGAAGAGGTTGAGTTTATAATGCGCTCGCCAGCGGCGAAAGAGCGGCCGAAAATTGCTTTGCGCCACAAGATTAAAGTATTTGTAACCTAGGGAGTTCAGCCTTTCCAGAGATGGCGGCACCCTGTGTTCTTTCAGATCGAACCCTTGGTCCTCAACCGAGATGAACTTCGGTAGCGGCATTCCCCTCATGGCCTCGAGACAATCGAGGTCCTTGCCCTCAATGTCGATTTTCAAGTAAATCGGAATTCCAAACTCTTTCAGAATACTGTCGAATCTCCGTGTCTGTACGTCGATCGAATGGTGGGCACAGCCATTTCTGGCAGCAGACGCTCGATCAAAGGAACTCCACTCGCTGTTGTCCTCGCAAATCCAAAACTTCTCGACGGAGTCGCGATCAGAGATTCCGACATTAAGTATCGTGAGGTGCCCAGATCGAATTTCCCTTTCAAACCGCAGGCTCGCTTTCTTCGCCAACTCCGGATCGGCCTCAATGGCAAGCACGCGGAACCCCTCGTCCAAGTAGATTTCTGTATTCTGGCCCTCATTCATTCCCACGTCGTAGATTAGGTCAAATTGTAACGGAACGACCCCTATAGCCATCTTTGAACCCCTTTTCGCCCAACGCCTGATAAATTAGGCCACGTCACGTCTCAACGTCAATTTACGAAATCAGGCCATTACACTCAAAACCCTAGTCAATCGGTGATACGTCGAGCCAAGCCTCTCGCTCATCACGGGCTCATGTGCGTAGAATGCAAGGACGCATATGGCCAACCGACGGTCGAAATCAAAGCCCAGGTGGGCAAATGTTAAGGCAAAGCTCGCGGGGTTTGATCGCACAGCCTTGTTGAGCTTGGTTCAAAATCTCTATGCTGCAAGTAAAGAAAATCAGGCTTTTCTCCATGCCCCCCTTGGGTTGGGAGAGGACGTTCTGGAGCCGTACAAGAAAACCATCGATCGGTGGCTCTGGCCCGACGTTTTCCGACGGCAGGAGACTTCTGTAAGCAAAGCCAAGCAGGCGATCTCCGACTACAAGAAGGCGCTTGGTGACCCCGAAGGCGTGGCCGAGCTAATGGTTTTCTATTGTGAGCGGGCCGCTGGATTCTCCAAAGGTGTGAGCCATGACGATGCAGGCTACTTCGATGCACTGGTACGCATGTTCGAGCAATCCCTCAAAATCACGAACACATTGGCAGGCGGTGCCCGGACAGTCCTCCTCACCAGGCTAGACCGTGTTCGGAATATTAGTCGTGAGTTTGGCTATGGTGTCGGAGACGAAATGGATGTTCTCCTTTCCGAGTTCGATCGATCCTTTCAGCATAGGGGTGCAGCGTGGAAATAGACGACGAAAAAGTTGACGAGGCGGTACTAGCTCTACTGTATCTGACTACATTCAAAGACAAGCCGGGATTGAGGGCATGGAAAGGTCACAGTTGGGATGTGCTCGATCGCCTTCACCAGAAAGGTTACATCTCTGATCCCGCCACGAAAGCGAAATCTGTCTGGTTGACTGAGGAGGGCGCGAAGAGATCACAGGATCTGTTTGGGAAGTACTTTATGAAATAGTTCGCGGAAAAGCCCGCCACCATGCTTCGGGTGTTTTGAGTGTAATGGCCTGTTCTCGACAATTGGCATACTCTCGCGACCGCTGTGCAGGACAGGGAGACACGGTGAGCTTTTAAGCGGCGGCTTGCTCATCTCCTCTCCACCTTACCGGTTCGACCTTCCCGACCACAAAGATCCAAACCAATGCACCCGCCCACAGAACCCCAGCTACCACGCAGAATGCCGACGTAAAGTGTCCCGAGCGTTGCACCAGGAAACCCGCCACCGCCGGCGCAATCGCTCCCGACAAATTGCTGAAGAACAATTGAATCCCGCACCATCGCCCTACCGCCGGCTGTCCTGCCAGCCGCTGCGTTATCACGTGAACATTCGAGCTGCACATGCCGAACGCCACTCCCAATAACAGCAAAAGCACCACATATGCTTCTCGCGGAGCCTGCACAGTCGCGATCAGCAGCACCCCTCCCGAAATGCACCCAGCAATCATGAACCCTTTGCGCACTCGTGTAGGAGTTCCACCCCTTACAATCCAATAGTCAGACAGCCGTCCGCAAATGCTCGCGGAAATAGCCGCAGTAAAAAAGTAGGCCGCCCCTACCCGCGCCATTTGTCTCATCGTCAATCCACGCTCTTGCATCAGGTAAATCGGCAACCATGTCAGCAAGAAGTAATTGAAATAGTTGTTGCTGAACAAGCCAAGCGATACGCCCCACAGATCGCGGCAGCGCAGCAATTCCATATAGCCCGGGCCATGTCCTCCCGGCTTCAATGAGCGTTCCGGCGCGCGCGGCATCCATCGCAACCAAGGTGGCAGCCACAGAAAACTTGCCAACCCCAGTACGATAAAGAACGGCCGCCAACCGAACCGCGACATCAACACTCCGCCAAACAGCAGCCCAATTCCCGGACCAACTGACAACCCGCTCGCAATCAGGGAGTTCGCGAAACCACGCTTTTGTTCCGGAAACAGCCGCGACACAATCTTCGAGTACGACGGATACGAAACTGATTCGCCGATTCCCAGAAGCACCCGAATCGCCAGCAGCGCAGCTAACCCATGTAGCAAACCAGTGACCGCCGTCGCCGCCGACCATAACACGAACCCCGCCACGAACACGTACTTCACATCCAACCGGTCCACCAGCCATCCCGCCAGAATCTGACACGTCGCGTACGTCCAGAAAAATGCCGACAGAAGCCACCCCAGCTGTTCCGCCGAAATTTTCAACTCATCTTTCAGCATGGGTGCGGCAATCGACAGATTAATACGGTCCACATAATTGAGAATTACCGACGCAACCAGAAGCGCCAGCACAACGCTCGCCCCAGGAATCAAGCGATGCGTTTCCAAGTGGGATGTGTTCCCGCCGGATTTCCCCTGCTCTGACCCAAGCCCGCCCATAAACTTTGAGCCATTGTGCCTAGCCCGTCCCAAGGATTGCAAGTCGCTGAAAGTCCGGATCTCATTGAGGAATTTTGAGTGCTATGGCCCGGTTACGTCAGTTATCAATCCACTGCTTTGGCAAGCCTACTCTAACCAAGGAAACAAGCTCTGGATAGCGCGTTGCTCGGCTGCAATCTTCTAAGCTCATCTCGCCAAACCGTGGGACACCCTGATGTGTACGCACTAGGCTGCGTCGCAGCCTTCCCAAGGTATAATTTGCCCATTTATGAGTCTCACCCCGGGAACACGGCTTGGGCCCTATGAAATTCAGACTCCGCTGGGCGCCGGTGGAATGGGAGAGGTCTATCGAGCGCGGGACACGCGGCTCGATCGCACGGTGGCGATAAAAATCCT
The DNA here is from genome assembly GCA_963837015.1 of uncultured Acidobacteriota bacterium. Taxonomy (GTDB): domain Bacteria; phylum Acidobacteriota; class Terriglobia; order Terriglobales; family Acidobacteriaceae; genus JABDBE01. The sequence continues at coordinate 28,167 of CAWIMI010000046.1, forward strand.
GCCCACCCATCTTTCGTCGAATCCTGAATCCAAGCTGCGTTTCGACCGTGAGGCCCGTGTCATTTCGTCACTGAACCATCCCAACATTTGTGCGTTATACGACGTCGGCCACCAGAACGGCATGGATTTTCTGGTCATGGAGTATCTCGAAGGCAAGACTCTCGCTGATCGTCTAGTGAAGGGCTCTCTTCCTACTGAGCAGGTATTGAAACACGGAGTCGAGATTTGTGAAGGACTGGAGACAGCTCACAGGAAGGGTGTAATCCATCGCGACTTGAAACCGGGGAACATCATGTTAACCAAGACGGGTGCGAAGCTGATGGACTTCGGGCTAGCGAAGGCGATGCTCCCCAGGACAGCCGCTTCGAGTTTGGACGTCACCGTCTCCGGCCCGTCGGAGGGTCGGCCGCTCACGGCACAGGGAACACTGGTCGGAACTTTTCAATACATGTCCCCAGAGCAGGTGGAAGGCGCAGAAGCCGATGCACGGTCCGACATTTTCGCGCTTGGCGCAGTCCTTCATGAAATGGCAACGGGGAAGCGGGCATTCACGGGCAAGAGCCAGGCGAACATTGTAGCTGCCATTCTCGCGGCTGATCCGCAGCCCATTTCGACCGTTCAACCCATGTCACCGCCCGCGATGGATCGAGTAGTTAAAGCTTGCCTGGCGAAAGATCCTGAGGAACGTCTACAGTCCGCGCACGACGTAAAGCTGCAGCTGAAATGGATTGCGGAAGGTGCCACGCAGACGGTGCCAACGTACCGCCGCTCATGGTTGGGCTGGATCGCGGCCGGGATTGCCGCTCTGATCGCGCTCTTACTCGGGGCAGCCTACTTGAACCTTGCCCTGCGTCGTGCACCAGCAGGGCGATCGTTCATCCTGCCGCCAAGCGGCACCTCATTCGTGACTAGCTCACCTTTGTCGGGACCGCCAGTGCTCTCGCCCGACGGCACGCGGCTGGCTTTCAGCGCCCGCGATGACAAAGGGACGATGCTGTACATCCGTCCGCTGACGTCGGTGATCGCACAGCCCCTGGCCGGGACCGAGGACGCCGTCTTTCCCTTCTGGTCGCCCGACGGACGTGAGGTCGGCTTCTTTGCAGGAGGTAAGCTGAAGAAGATTGACGCCAGCGGCGGCCCTCCTCAGATCCTTTGCGACGCCACCGTCGGGCGCGGAGGCGCATGGAGTAAAGGAGGTGTAATCGTTTTTGCGGCCGGCGGATGGGAGCCACTGTTGCGAGTATCAGCCGCGGGCGGCGCCGCTGAACCGGCTTCGAAGCTGGATGTCTCCCGCGCCGAGAACAGCCACCGCTGGCCCAATTTCTTGCCGGACGGCGACCACTTTTTGTTCTTGGCGCGTAGTTCCCGCGGAATACAAGAAAACGCATTGTATATCGGATCTCTAGGATCTTTGAATGCGAAGCTGCTGATGAAGAGCGAGTCGACGGCCATCTACGTCCCCGACTACCTGCTTTTCCTGCGCAACCAGACTCTGATGGCTCAACCCTTCAACGCCCGCCGTCTCGAAATTACCGGACCGCCCGTGCCCATCGCCGAACATGTCGCCTACACAGCCGGGACGAACCGTCCGATTTTCTCAGCATCCGACAATGGCACGCTGGTCTATCAGACTGGCAGTGCGGAGGAGGGCTGGCACCTGTTGTGGTATGGCCGGGACGGCAAGCAGACGGGTTCGGTCTCAAGTCTCGATCGCTATTTCGATCCGGAACTTTCGCCCGATGGCACACGTCTCGCCGTGACGCTTTACGTAGCCCAGGGAACGGCCGATGTTTGGATCTTCGATCTATTACGCTCTACCAAGACGCGCCTCACATTTGGTTCCTCACGCCAGTTTCATCCGGTGTGGTCGATCGACGGCAAAACCATCGTTTACAACTCAAACGTCACAGGATCGCCCCACATTTACGCCAAAGCCGCCGATGGCAGCGGTACCGAAAAAGAGCTGCTTCGGAGCGACGCTACAGGCGAGTACGCGGAGTGCTTTTCTCCCGACCAGCGATACCTTGTGTATACCCGCGCCGCCCCCGCCCCTGGAACGGGCCTTGACATCTGGGCGCTCTCCTTGTTCGGCGACCGCAAGCCATTCCCCATTGTGCAAACGCCTTTCAATGACGTCGAACCCAGAGTCTCGCCAGACGGGAAGTGGATGGCGTACCAGAGCAGCGAGTCGGGCCGTGACGAGATTTATATCACTGCCTTCCCCGGTGGAGGCGTTAAATGGCAAATTTCCACCACCAGCGGGTCGTTCCCACGGTGGCGCAGGGACGGTAAGGAGCTGTTTTTCCTGGACGGCGGCGACAATCTGATGTCGGTCGACATCAGCACCTCGGGAGACACGATTCGGCCGGGCACACCGCAAGCCCTCTTCCGTGCCCGTGCAGCCCAAGGCGCGCGAGGGCCGTATGCGGTCGCCGGTGATGGCACGAAATTTCTCATCAACAGCGGTGATGTGCAAGAAGAAAGCGAGCCGCTGACTCTGGTACAAAACTGGACCGCCGAGCTGAAAAAATAGAAGACTGGATGGAATGGCTGCTCTTTGCTGGCATCCTTGCGCGCCAGCGACCGAGAATTGGGTCCGAAACTTGTCAAGTCGATTGATACTGCTTTCAGGGTAACTGTCGAGAAGTCTCGATTAGCGCTCATTGACCCCCGCCTCAGGGGTTTTGAGTGTAACGGCCTGGTTTCGTCAACAATCCAGCCGAGGGTACTAGCAGCTTCCAACAAAACGCTAGCGCAGAATGAAGAAGCCGCCCCGAAAGGCGGCTTTCGTGCTCTATCCTGCGCTGCGACTACATCGTAACCGTGAAATCCGTTTTGCTCTTGGCCGCTCCCCCCTTGGTCGTGATTACGATCTTTCCAGTCTTCGCCCCTGTAGGGACGTAGGCCGTTACCTGGCTGTCGGAGTTCACCGTGACGTTCGTCGCCTTCACGCCAGCAAACGTGACTTTCGTGGTCTGGGTGAGTCCGGTTCCAGTCAGCACGACCGGTGTTCCCACCGGACCGCTGGTAGGGCTGAAACTGGGGAACGTGGGCGTGACGCGGAATTTTGTATTGCTGGTCAATTTGGTCGTGCCGGTGGTTACCGTAACCGGTCCGGTCAGCGCTCCTACCGGGACGGTGGCGGAGATGAACGCCTTTCCCGTCCGCTTGATGGAAGTGGCCTGAACCCCGCCGAATTCCACGACAGAGGTCGTCTTGAAGCCCTGGCCGAGAATGCCGATCTTGGCTCCCTCCTTGCCCGAGGTGGACACCAAACCCGCGAAAGGCGCCGCGCCGATGTTTAGGCTGTACAACACGCCACAGCCACCACCGTTGCAGGTGTTGAGGTCGCCGCCGTTGTAGGTCGTGCCATACAAAATACCATTCGTGTTCTGTCTCAAAGGCGACGCTGGAAACGCGCCCGTCGCGTTATCAAAATTGTAGACAACGGAATAGGTTCCAGATGTCGTGATGCTGTAAATCGTTCCAAATTGGGTAGAGCCGTTTAGGTTGGCGACCCCGTAGAGCTTACCATCGCTTGCCTGTACCAGGCTGGAGCTAGGAACCGCTCCATCGCTATGTCCGTTGAGGTTGTAAAGCACGGAATAAGTGCCCCCGGGGGTGATTTTGAAGACTATTCCGTTGCCGGCGGTGCCGCCGTACACTGTGGTGCCATAGAAGTTTCCGTCGCTAGCTTGGATCAGGCCGTAGTAAGCCAGCTTTCCGTCGGGTGGCGTCCCAAAACTGTGGAGCACCGTCACAGCGCCTGCAGGGGTCATTTTGAAGATGACGCCAAGGTTGTTCGTCCCCCCTCCAATCGTGTCCCCGTAAAAATTTCCGTCCGTGCCTTGGACCAGAGGCGCGTAGACATTCTGGCCGTCGGGACCAGTGAATGTATGAATCGCGGTAAACACTCCGCTGGAGGTGACAGTGTACACAGTACTTTCGGCGTTGTTCCCGCCGTAGGAGTTAACCGTTGTCGTCCCGTAGAAGACCCCGTCCGCGGCCTGGATCGGTGCCGAAAAGGGATTGCACCCATCGCCGTTGCCCATGAAACTGTGAAGTATGGTCTGTACGCCTGCCGGCGTCACCTTGTACACTTGTCCACCGTCGGACTCTCCGCATAAGAAAGTACCGCCATTCTGATTTGTGCCATAGAAGTTCCCGTCCGTACCCAGCGTCACACCCCCAGCAGGGTAATAGTTAATCGTGTTCACGATAGTTGCCACCCCCGAGGGCGTAAATTTAAAAAGCGTACCGTCGTCGCTCACGCCCCCTAGAACGTCCGTGGCGTACAAGTTGCCATCGCGCCCCTGCGCGATGGCTTCATCACTCGGATTTGATATCCCTGGAGCGCCAGGATTTTTGTATAGCACTTTGTAGGTTTGGGTTTGGCCTTGGGCAGGAATCGCTGCCCCGGTGAGGGTGAGTACGACCATCGCGGCCACAAATGCCGCGATCATGCGAAAGAGTTTATCTCGTTGCCAAGCGTAGTTCATAAAGCCTCCTGAGAGCGCAAGAATCTTTCCTCTGTTTCGCGGATAGTGTCGAGCTTGATCTCCAGCCCGGAGCAATCTTCCGTGGAGTCTGAGACTCACTTAGAAATATGCAAAATATGTACTCTTGGAAACGGGTCGCCCACCTCGGGCACCGAAAAGACAGTGGGGAACTGTCTGAAGTGTTGACGAATACGCAGCCGACTATACTCCGGGAACCTTCCTCTGGCAAGGGACATCGTCGGGACAACTCAGGACGTTTAGGTCTTTGCGATGATCATTCCGGAACGTAGGGTCCGTGCTACGGCTCTTAACCGTTGGGAAATCGCGATTTCACTCATTGACCAGTTCTCCATAATTTTCCGGGACGAGGCCGGGAATCCAAAACGGGGAAAACGGAGCGAGTTTCCAGGGTTTTATTGAGTTCGAACCGGAGAAGCTAGAGTCAAGAAGGAGAAGTCAGAGAGCAAGAGCGAGAGAGCAGAAGAAACGTAAAAGAAGTCTTTTTCTTTGTTCTTTAAGTACATGATAACAAAGGAACGCGAAATAGAGTTAAGAGGCATCCAGATAATCAAGGAGCTTGCTCTGTTCTTCTCCTTCTTCTCTTCATTCTCTCCTTAAGTTTGCGAATAGCCTCTAAATCACTTCTCCGTGAGTCTTCTCAGACCATCGAAGACGCTTTTCTTCTTCTCGGGGAGCTTGGTTTGAAGGGGGGAAGGGGCTCCGGGCGGAGCTTTCTTTCCTCCCAGACGCCGAAGAGCGCTTAGGGGTTTCTCCTTCTCTTGTACTTGCTTTCCCTTTAAGTATCCTTTCCAGGCGTCCTCGGATTTAAAGACGCTAACCGGTATTCGGGTCGTCGCCAAGCTTTCCAGCTTTGCTCTTACTGCAGTCCTGCCCTCGGCAAAGATTTTGGGATCTTTTTCCACCAGGAACGCCCAATAGACCGCCATTAATATTCCGTTCAGATCGAAACTGATTCGTCTTGCGTCTGCAGCAAGATCAATTTCTTTGCGATCTTGCGCCTTGCGGACTGCGCTCTTTAGACTGTTCCACCAATCTTGCGCCATGGCGTTGATTTCTGCTTCGACCGCCCCGGATCTTTCCGCACATTCGAAGAACGCTCCCGTAAAGAAATATCCACCAGGGAAGACCCGGCGCTCGATGTGCGCCAGCCATGAGTCACAAAGAATCCACAAACGCTCAATGCCGTCGTTGCCAGCCGTGGCGGGTGCCAGGACCTGACTAGTGAAGACCTTCCGGGCTTCGCTAATCGTGGCCAGCTCAAGAACCCGCTTGGAACGGAAATGAGCAAACAGCCCGCTCTTGCTCATGCCTAGATCTCTGGCTAAACGACCGATAGTCAGACCCGCCAGTCCATGGCTGGCGGCGACCCTCAGCGAGTGCGCGAGAATCCTTCTGCGCGTCTCCGGCCCTTTCGACGTGCCAGCAGCCTTCTTAGTTCCGGGAGATTTCCTTCGCCACAAGGGTGCCAGTACCCTCATAATAGCACGAACGTTCGTTCTATCTCCAAAATTTCCTGACCAGCCAGATTATCGATTTTTATTACCCTTTGGGAAAAACATCTCGAAAAGTTGTTCCGAGGTCGGCATAAAGAACGCCGACGGAATTTGACGTAGAACGTCTATTATTTCGGTATCTTTCTTGGATCCGGCGAAACTGCCATCCTCTTGAACTATGCATTCGAACCCTTTTCCTCGACGAGATATCTCGACGTACTTCCTCCCATCTCGTGGACTGTATCGTTTAGCCATGAATCCATCAGCACCGTAGACCTCAAATCGCTCCCACGAAGGTTTGCGCAACCAATATCGCAATCCCTCTTGAAGAGCCATTTCAAGATCTTTGAACACCCGTGATCTCTGTTTCTTTAAAGCATCCGCATCATGACTTCTTCCGCAGGCGCAGACTTCATCGAAACAGTCAGCTAACTCTTCGGCACTCAGCACTTTTAAACCCAGATGAAGACCAAGCTCAAGCAAATCAGTATGCGCCTGATCGACCTTGAACGGCGTTACAGACCCATGACCGTTGCTCAAACGCCAGAACTCATCGTTCGCGCGCACTAGCTGCTTATGGGCTTTCAAGTCACCTTCCTTTTCCTTCTCCTGCGCCACCCAACGCGGTGTCCGATTCCGCTTGAAAAAGAACCAGTCAAATACTTGTTCGAGCTTTTCCTGGGGCGATGGCGGCATGTGCCCAGTAACCATTACGTGCTGCCAGGGCGTTCCTGGAGGGTTGTCGGGATGCTGAGAGAGCAATTCGCGCCGTTTTTCGAAGGACGAACTGAGGATTTTTCGCACTTCGCCAGCCCGTTTCTCGCGGTCGCGTAGCTTCCGGGCAGCCTCCAGGGCACGGTACATTCTCGCGATCTCACAAAAGGCTGGACTCACTTTGGTCTTCCACGAGTCTGGTGCCCGGCTCATATCCCGGAGCTTACAACCGAAATGCGAATCCAGGGACGTGAGAAATAATTACGTGTACCTGAAAAGTCGAAGCTCTTTGCCTACGATGTGCTTTAGCAGGCCGCAAAAGGGCTAAGAAGTAGTTCGATGACCGGATACTGCTAAGAACAAATACACCACGGAATAAAAGATGAGCACACTTCCACAATCCGAATGGCTGACAACCGACGAAGCGGCCCAATATTTAAAGGTGAAACCGCGATCACTTCTCCTGTGGACCCGCCAAGGAAAGATCAAAGCTTATGTTCTTTCCGGCACGAAACGGAGGATCTGGAGGTATCGCCGTGAGGATCTTGACTCTACCCTCGTCGCCAAACCTGTGTTAAGTTCAGGGCCATCGTCATCTGTGCGCTCTGAAGAAAGGAGAGTCAAGTGAGAGCGTACATTGTCGAATCAAAGACGCGAGGAACATGGCAGCTTAGGTATTGGGAGAACGGTGTTCGAAGGCAGAAGCAAGTTGGCACAGTCCGCGATTGGACCACCAAGGCTGAGGCCGAGAAAGCCAACGAGCATTTGCTTAACCAGTACAACCAAGGTGTGACAGATGTTCCAACGGTTCAAACTGTGGTAGAGCGTTATCGGTCTGAGGGAATGCCAGAACGGAAATCAACCCGCAGAGGCTACGAGACGTGGCTTAAGAACCACATTCTGCCTCGTTGGGGAACCGTAAAGCTTACGGAGATGAAGCCCGATCCGGTAGAGCTGTGGCTACGAGATCTGCATCTGTCCTCGAAGACTAAGCGCAATATCAAAGGTATTCTCACAATCCTGTGGACTTTCGGGATGAAGAAAGAGTTTGTTCCTCTAGGGCGCAACCCCATGGATCTCGTCACGATCAGGAAACAGAAGGGTGAGAGGAAACGGCTTCCGATGAAGGATCTAACAGGCGAGCAGTTCCAGGCTCTGCTGAAAGCTCTTGAATCGAATCCCGAGCTACGGACTATGGTGATCGTCACGCTCAACTCAGGACTACGAATCTCGGAGACACGTGGCTTGCAATGGAAGGATGTTGATTGGCTTGCAAAGACTGTGACTCTGGTCCGTGGAGTAGTGAAGCAGGACGTAGACGATGTGAAGACGGAGGACTCGGCTCGCACCATGCCACTTGCTGATGGTGTGATTGCAGTCCTTACAGTATGGAAACAGGTTTCGGAATTTACCCGGCCTGATGACTGGATCTTCGCTTCACCGTGGAAGCTTGGTAGGCAACCTGTGAGCTACTCGTGGATCTGGGAGAATCTGTCCATTGCTGGCAAAGCCGCTGGCATCGGACATCTCAGTTCTCATGCGTTCCGCAATGCATACCGTACTTGGCTTGACGCCATGGGAACTCCCGTAGGTGTGCAACAGAAAATGATGAGGCACGCGGACATCCGCACCACGATGAATCACTATGGGACCGCTCTCAAGGCTGACATGCGAAAGGCATCGGACGCCGTAGGGCGGGTTTCAGCAGGTTTCAAAGCAAGTTAAGTGCTTTAAATTCTGGGGTGGGAGACGGGAATCGAACCCGCAACGTCCGGAGCCACAGTCCGGTGCTCTGCCAGTTGAGCTACTCCCACCGTGTACTGGTGATTATAACAACTCGGACTGTGTGCCGTTTAGTGCTCGGGTTACGCTCACGGTTTTGGTATCGCGGGCGAAATCCTTCAGAGCTGAAGTCTCACTTCTTCTATCATTGGCCGGAGTCTTTGTCGATCTTGCTGGCCACTTTTACGCCGCTCAGGCCGCTGACGTATTTGGCGATGCCGCGGTAGAGGGACTCGGCGATCTTCTGGCGGTATTCGGGAGTGCCCAGACGGCGTTCGTCGCCGGGGTTGCTGACGAAGGAAATTTCCGCGAGGATCGATGGCATATTAGCGCCGATCAACACGATGAACGGCGCTTTTTTTACGCCCCGGTCGCGCACGCCGGGGCTCTTTGCGGCCAGACCGCTGTGGAGTGAGCTCTGCACGTCGGTGGCGAACTCCTGCGATTCATCGATCTTTTCTTTCAGGGCGATCTTTTTAACCAGGTCCTGGAGTTCGTGAATGGATTTTTCCGAGACCGCGTTTTCGCGGGCGGCGACTTCGAGCGCGTCGGGGGACGAGGTGAAGTTCAGGTAGTAGGTTTCGACGCCGCGGGCGTCGGGGTCGTGGCTCGAGTTGGCGTGCACGGACACGAAGAGATCGGCGGCTTCCTCGTTGGCGATGGCGGTGCGGGTTTCGAGCGGGATGAAGGTGTCGTCCTTACGGGTGAAGACAACTTCGGCGCCGAGGCGGGTTTGCAGGAGCTTGCCGAGGCGGCGGCTTACGTCGAGTACGAGGTCTTTTTCTTCGAGGCCGTTGGGGCCGATGGTGCCGGTGTCGTGGCCTCCGTGGCCGGGATCGATTACGATTTTGCCGATCTTCAGACCCAGGGCGCGGGTGAGAGAGCGCTCGCCACTAGCCGTGGGTTGGGCTTCGCGGACGTCCGGATCGGGAGTTGGCGTCTTGCGCTTACTCTTTGCCGTGGTGCTTTTGGCGTGGTTGGAGGTTGGCGGCGGGTTCGGGGCCGGTGTGGTTTTTTCCTGGTCTAGGTCGGGCGCGTCGAGTTTGGCGATTGTGTCTTTGTCTTTTGGGGATGAACCTTTTACTGGCTGATCTTTTGCTGGCAGATCTTTTGGCTGAGAATCTGCTGTTATCGAATCTTTTGCTGGTGGATCTTTCACTGGCGGCTGTTCATCGTCGGCTTCGACGATGGTCTTCTTCACGCCGTGGCTGACGATTACGGTGTTGGGGCGCGGCGGTTTTTGAACGAGTGGTTTTGTTGGCGCTGGCGCTTGCTCGGTGCGGGTAGTGGAATCGAGCGCGCTCTTGGTCGCGGTCGTTTCATCGTCGGCTGTGTCCGTGATTGCGGCAGCTTGCTTTACGACTGGCTTGGCGGGCAGCACATCGCGAACGTCTTTGCTGTGGGAATCTTTATTGTGGATGTTGATGATGAGCCGCGGGGGATCCGATTGCAAGGAGGCATCGAACTCGGAGACTTCATCGAGATCGAGCACGACTCGCGTCTGTCCGGTTTTGAACTGCGCCATGCGGACGTCTTTCAACAGCCCGTCGCTGACGTCGAAGGTCTTGGCCAGATTGGTGTCGAGCCTGGTATTGAGCAGGTCGAAGAAGATGCGGTCGGGATTGTCGATGCGTTGGGACTCGAACTTCACGTCTTCTTCGAGATCGATGGCCACGCGGGTGTAATCGGGCGTGGACCAGTGACGGATTCCGAGGACTCGGACGGGTTTCGCGTTATCGGCTGCGGCGTCGGTTTCGTTGGCCGAATTGTCTTTGGCTGGGGCTGAGGTTTGGGCTGCGTTGTTGTCCGAATCAGCGTTGGGAAATGGCTTGGACTCTTTGCCAGGCTTGGTTTCTTTAACCTTCGCGCTGGCCTGCCGCTGGGCGGGTTCGGCTAAGGCTTTACGGGCTGCGTCGGCGAACTGGTTGCGGGGATAGCGGTGCAGGAACTCTTCGAAAGTGGCGTCGGCTTTGGCCTTGTCGTGGAGGTCGTCCTTGTAGATCTCGCCGATGCGAAAGAGGGCGTCGAAGCGGAACTTGCTGCCGGGATACTCGCGGCGCAGGAATTCGTATTGCTGGATGGCGTAGCGGAGGACCTCGGGGTCGTTAAAGCGGCGTCCCATTTCCTCGGACATCTGGGCGGCGGCGACCACGCTGGGATCGGCTCGACCGGAGGTTGGGGCTTCGAGGTACACGCGGCGGTAGGCGTCGATGACACGTTCGTAGTCATGGCGGGAGCGGGACTCGAGGGGGCGAGTCTCGAGCGCGTCCTGCATCTGCTCGGCGGCGGCGAATTGGGAGTCAGCCCAGGTTGCGGATTTGTGGGGGCGGGCCTGGGTCGGGATCGCGGGCAGGAGCAGCGCGAAGACAGCCACACTCCAGCGCAGTGCGCGTTGCATTTGAATATTCTTCAATTTGAACGGCCCGTATTGCGGTAATGAAGCCCGAACTCTTGCATCCTGGGGAGCGTCTTGCCTCAGGGGCTAAAGCCCTCGCTCTTTGGCTGCTGCGGCGCGGCTGAAGCAGTGCCCTTCCCGTATTTATGAAACCAGTTTCTTACTCGGTGTTGCTGATGTGGAGGACGCCCCGGGAATCTCTCTCCACGTGAATTGGATCGTGCATTGGGTTTTGGAGGAATCGGGTTCCTGGGTCCGAGCCTCCGTAATAGAGTTGGGTGATGCGCTTGACATAGTTGCGAGTTTCGGCAAAATGCGGGACTCCGGCGCTGCGTGCTACCGCACCCTGTCCGGCGTTATAGGCGGCCAGGGTCAGCTTCACGTCGCCTCCGTAGTTCTCCATCAGCTGCTTTAGATGACGAACCCCGGCGTCGACGTTTTGTTGCGGGTCAAAAGGGTTTGCCACGTTCAATTGCCGGGCGGTTTGCGGCATCAGTTGCATCAGCCCCATCGCGCCTTTGCGGGACACGGCATTGGGGTTGAAGTTCGACTCCACCTTGATGACGGCACGCACCAGGTTGGGATCGACATTGTGACGCGAGGCCGCCTGGTCGATGGCAGAATCTATATCCTGCGGGGAGAATGCTTTTCCGCCGACAAAGTTCGTGGGCGTGTTTCCGCCGGGTTCGCCGAGGTAGTGGTTGACCTCCGCCGCAGCCGAGCGAGCGGCGCGTATGTTGGCGGAAGGGACTGATTTCCAGCGGTGTTCGGTGGTGCTCCAGTAGGCCAGCGAACTGCGCTGGGCGGGCGCTTCGGAGCGCCTGCTCGTGACAACTGGAAAGGATTCATTGACATAGACTTTTCGGCCGTTGTCGTCGGTGCTGGTGATGGTCGCAGCCGAGCTGGCTTCCGCGTGCACGGGTGGCGTGGCGAAGGAAAGGAAGGTCGCGATCACGGGACTTGCCATCAGGGCGAGTTGCAGGTTTTTTCGCATAGCCGGGTGCCAAATTTCGACTATCCACACAGCAAGTTTCGACGCGGACGAAAAGATCCGCGTTTGCCCACCCGGAACCTGACGGAGAGTCCTAAAACCAGAGTGCGATAATTATAGGTCGGTATGGGGGTGGGGGCAACTTACGAAAGGGTTATTGAACCACGTTGGTAATCTAGGTAAGTAGTTGATAGTGGGCATGTTATGAGATGGTAACGGGCGGGGCTAGTGGAATCGCGATGGGGAGAGTTGAATCAGTGCGCGCGAGATCCTTCACTGGCTGCGCGGTTCAGGATGACGGATTCGTTTGGGGACGGATTCGCGAGGATGACGGATTCGCTTTGGGGGCGGATTCGCTTTGGGGACGGGATTCGCAAGGATGACGGATTTGCTTGGGAGTAGACGCGCGAGGCGTGCGTCCTCCACAAACTTTGTTCGCTGTAGTAGGCTGCCTGTGATCCTCCATGAGCGAACTGGTAACTTCCACTCGTCAAACGCTGGATGCGCTGATGCTGCACGGCTTCTGGTATCGTGCCCTGCCGAGTGCGGAGGTTCCGCGAAGGGGTTTGCAGAAGGCGATGCTGCTGGAGACGCCGCTGGTGATCGGGCGGGATCGGCAGGGAAAGCCGTTTGCGCTGCGCGATGCCTGTCCGCACCGAGGGATGCCGCTCTCTTGTGGGCGGTTTGACGGGCAGAGTTTAGAGTGCAGCTATCACGGATGGAAGTTTGACGCCCACAGCGGACAGTGCCAGCTGATTCCTTCGCTGACTTCCGAGCAAGAGCTGAAGGTGGACCGGATTTATGCGGGAGGTTACGCCTGCGCAGAGAATGATAATTACATTTGGGTATTCATCCCTGAGCCGCCTCCGGCGGGGGCTGGTTTCACCAAAGCGGCGGAGCCATCGTTCTTGGCTCCGCGGGTTCCGACCTTCAGCGAGAAATATAAGATTGCGCATCTGACTGCTGACCTGCCGTGTAATGTGGACCACGGCATTATCGGGCTGATGGATCCGGCGCATGGGCCGTTTGTGCATCAGGCCTGGTGGTGGCGCAGCCGGCAGAGCATTCACGAGAAGCAGAAGAATTTCGAGCCGATTCCCATGGGCTTCCGCATGAGCGCGCACACGCCCAGCTCAAACAGCGCGCCATATAAGTTGCTGCGGCTTTACGCGGATGCGGATTCGATTACGACCACCATTGACTTTGTTCTTCCCAATCTGCGCCTCGAAACGATTCGGGCAGGGAAGTATTGGTTTTCAAGTTTGACGACCGTTACGCCGATCACGCGCAGCCATTGCCGCATCGACGTGGTGGCTTGCTGGAATATTTTTCGCTGGGTTCCGTTTGGGCCGGCGCTGCTCAAGTTCGTTTTTGCAAAGTTCGTCGAACAAGATCGGCAGACGATGGAGAATCAATCGGAAGGCCTGAAGCACAATCCGCATCTGATGCTGATCGATGACGCGGATCGTCCGGCGAAGTGGTATTTCCAGTTGAAGGCGGCTTATCTGGAGGCGTGCCGGAATGGCGGGGAAATGCGGCATCCCATGAGCGGGCCGGTTACGTTGAAGTGGAGAAGTTAGCTGCGCGATCGCGGCGTCGAGTTGAGGGCAGTAGACATCAGAGGGAGGACTCGAATCGAGAGATGAAAGAACGAGAAGTTGAAATTTCCATGCGGGAGGGGAGTTCGGAGGGTTTTCTTTATTGTCCGGACGGCGACGGGCGATGGCCGGGCGTTCTGTACTTGACCGATATCGGCGGCATCCGCGCTGCGAATCGGGAGGCTGCGGGTCGACTGACGAACGAGGATTACGCAGTTCTGATGCCTAATGTTTTTTATCGCACCGGTCGAATACCCCTGCAACCGACGCTGCGATCGCTGAGCGGGGATGCGGCAAAGCAGCGCTTGGCGGAGCTTTCGCAGCCGTTGGAGCCCGAAGCGATGGAAGAAGGCGCAGCGGCTTACGTAGGCTTTCTGGCATCGCAGGATTGCGTTCGTCCCGGCGCGATGGGCGTGGTGGGATATTGTTTTACTGGAAAAATGGCTTTGCATGCCGCGGCTGCACTGCCCGACAAAATTGCTGCAGCGGCATCTTTTCATGGTGGAGGACTTCTTACCGACGCGACGATGAGTCCGCACCTGACGTTGCCATGCATCAAAGCACGCTTGTACTTCGGGCATGCCACGAATGACCGCAGCATGCCGGAAGAGGCGATCGCGAAGCTGGATCAGGCACTGGAGGCCTGGGGCGGAAGATATGAGAGAGAGGTTTACAAGAACGCGTATCACAGTTGGACGTCTTCAGACAGCCCCGTTTACAACGCGCCACAGGCCGAGCGCGCTTTTCAGAAGCTGACGGAGTTGTTCGCGGAAACCTTGGGCAAGCGCGATGGACGGGCCGAAGTAGCTTAGGGGTTTATACAAATTCGCGGGCGAGGGCGCGCGTTGATCACTCGTCATTCACCAGCCAGTCCAGCGCTTCTTCGCGGGTTTTGAAAGTGGGCAATTCGCGCTGCGAAAAATTCTTGATGTGCTCGTAGAAAACTCGGGGCAGATTCTCTGTTCCTACCCAGGCAGACTTCTTGAGATGAGGGCGGTCGAAAACCGCACTCTCTTTCATGCTGGTGACGGCTTCGCGATCGAACTCGGCTCCGGTGAAGTCGGCCAGCAGCAGGACAGAGCCGCGCGGCTCGGGCATCACGTAGTGGGGAACCATGCGGGAAATCTTCAGCAGTTCCGCGGCTGAGCAGTGGGAGACGTCGACCAGCAGAATTGCCTTACCCTTGTGCGTGATCAGCCGTATGCGGTCTTCCATAGGGACTCCGATGTTGTGCGTCCTTGACCAATCTATATTATTTCGGCGAGTGCCGAGTCCAGGGGCGGGTGATTTCCGACCGTTTTCTTGGCCTGTCTAATTCGGGTCGCCGGCTTCGCTTTTGCGGTATGATTTGGGAACGCTGGGGCCACACGAGTCCGAGGTGGGTAGTTGAAAACCGATAACCGTATGCGTCCGGTTTTGCGGGCTTTGCTCCTGGTTTCCGTTTGCAGTGGCTGGGCCTGGGCTCAAACCCTCAGCACTCGCCCTGCAGAAACCACCTCCCCGTTCGATGTGCTTCCCTTGCCCACGCCGACGTTGCCGGAAGTGTCCAGCACCATTCCATTGACCGTGCCGGCCGGGACTCCGCTGAAAGTGGCTCTGGATCAGGAATTGCGCGTGCAGAAAGTTGGGCAGCCGGTTCATGGAAAGATAATCGAGCCGGTCTACTCGTTCGACAAAATCGTGGTGCCGGCGGGCAGTGATGTTACCGGCAAGATTGCGGGCATCGACGGCGTGTCGAAGATGAAGCGCACGGTCGCCGCCTTGAATGCGAACTTTTCTCCTGATCGGCGGGTCCACATCGAATTTGATGAATTGGTGCTGGCCGATGGCCGGCACGTTCCGTTGCACACGGTGGTTTCGCCCGCGTCACAGGGCGTTTTGCAGTTTGTACCTGCCAATGCCAAGCAGCCGACGGGAGCAGCCGCCGAAGCCAAGAATGCGGCATCGCGAAAGGTCAATGAGGTTCGCCAGGAAGCCCGGCGGGAGTGGGATTTCGCCATGCAGCAGCTACATGAGCCGGGCAAAATGCACCGCCTGGAAAGACTCGGCGAGGCCCAGCTTCCTTATCATCCGCAATATATGGATGCCGGAACGAGCTTCAATGCGGATCTGCAGACGCCGCTCGATTTCGGAACGGAGCCGTTAAAAGCGGAGGCGCTGTCAGCGATAGGAAATCCGCCTCCAGCCGGCAGCATGGTGCATGCGCTGTTGGTTACTCCGCTGAATTCGGCTACAGCAAAAAAGGGCGAGCCAGTGGAGGCCGTGATCAGCCAGCCCCTGGTCGTCTCCAATCAGTTGTTTCTTCCCCAGGGAAGCCATATCAAGGGCTCGGTCCTGCAAGTGCGCTCGGCGCGCAGGCTGAATCGCAACGGCCAGCTGCGCGTCGTTTTCCACCAGGTGGTTCCTCCCGATGGAATTGAACAGAAAGTGGAAGCCAGCCTGGAAGGTGTGGAAGTGGCCAAGGGCGAGCATCTCAGCCTTGACGCCGAGGGTGGCGCGCAGGTTACGTCTCCCCGGACGCGATACTTGACCACCGGCATCGCGGTTGCGCTGGCGGCTTCTTCTATGAATTCGGATCACGACGCTCGCTTCCACGGTGCGGATGGGGGCGGCGACCCGGGCGCTGGGGCGGCGGATGGTGCGTCTGGATTTGGTTTTCTCGGTACGATCGTGGGCGCGCTTGCCCATTCGAGAGTTGTGGCCTCAGGCTTTGGCTTCTATGGCGCGGCGATGTCGATTTACTCGCATTTTCTGGCGCGAGGCCGGGACGTGGTCTATCCCAAAGATATGTCCATGGTGATCGGGCTCGGAACCCGCGAGCCGCATACTACGGCTTCGGCACCGCCTCCGACGCTGATCCCCAGTGCAAACAGTTCGCGATAAGGTTTTCCATATCACGACCATTCCGGGAAAAGCTCAACTCTTCTCGATGCTTGCGTTTACGCCGCGAATTCCTCCGGTGTGATTCCTGTCACATCCAGATGTGACAACTTACGCTGACCTCGGCGGGACCCCGGTTTGAAAATCCGCCAAAGACAAACGTCCCTGGCGCTGGATCTCAGGAAATCGAAGGGTTTGTGAGAAGCGTCATCATAACTGGATCGAAGCCCAGGGAACATACAAGTCAGCTTACGTGTGGCCGCACGTGCGTGAGAATTGGAGTTCACTATGCAGGCTTCGAAGTCGGGCGCATCCTTGCCCACAAACGGTCTCTACGGAACCCGCGTTCCCAGCCCCCGCCAACAGCAGGTCATCGAACTCGTCGCTCAGGGCCTCAAGAATAGCGAGGTAGCGGAAGTCATCGGCACGACGGAGTATGTCGTGAAAAATCATCTTCGCATCATCTTTGACAAACTTGGATTCTGGAATCGAGTCGAGCTCGCGCTCTGGTACGAAGCGCGCAAGCACGAGAGGCTTGCCGACGGCCAGCGCAATCGAGCCTTGGCCTAGCGCGCGGCTGGCAGATTATTGGTCGCGGTGAACCGTTTCCATGGAAAAGGCCGGCAGGCAGACGGCAATGTATTCCGCGCCGCCCTCGGCTGGGGTGGAATACTGAATCCACTCGCCGCCATGCGCGATGACGGCCTGCCCTGCGGTTACGTCCATCTGACCTTGTTTGTGCCGTACTCTCAACATGCCCTTGAGAACCACGGTGAACTCGTCGAATTCCGGCGTCTGACCGGGTTCTTCCCATCCCTGTGGGCTGCGCATGTGAGCGACGCTGATGCCGTCGGTCAGTGAGTTGACGCGTCCGATGTATTCGTCGATCAGCTTGGGTTTGGTTCCAGCGGCGGAAATGCGCGTGGGTTTTGCTACCAGGGTGGGCATGAGTGCTCCTTCGAGAAGGACTACTTTAGCAAGAGTGGGCGGAATTTCGGAAGTCGAGTTGATGAGCCGCTTACGGCCGTCCCGCCGAGAGGGCGCGGGTCTTTTCGGCGTGGGAGGCGGCCAGTGCATCGAGCCCGGGGATCGAAACTGGTGCGACGGTGGAGCGCTCTACGGGCATGGTGCCGCTCTGGATGGCTTGCGCCAGCATATCGAGCGCAGCGCCAGCGTTCGGTGGCACAAAGATCGTCGCGGTGAGAAGGCCGCTGCGCACCCAGGTTTGTCCGCTGTTCGGAAGGCCGTCACAACCGATGTAGGGCAACTTCAGCCAACGCTCGCGGTCCTGCAAATCCAATTCTTCCTGGAATGCTTTTCGAGCGCCGAGAGCCATGGAATCATCCTGGGCCGCGATCATATCGAGATGAGCCTGTTGGGATGTGGACAGGCGCAACCATGAACTGACAGTGCGTTGTGCGCTGGCTTCGGTCCACTGCGCCTTCATGAGCTTAACCTGCACGCTCGCCGGCTTTGTCTCGTACATGCCGAAGGTCCGCTGCTTGGCCGCGAGGCTCTCGGAGGGACCCTGGATGTACAAGACGTCGCCGCCGTTGGGCAGGATGGCGGCAAATTGACGGCCCTGTATGCGTCCGATTTCTTCGTGGTCGGAAGTAATGCAAAAAGCCGGAATGCGGTAAGCCTTGCGCAGTTCCGAGATGTATTCCACGTCACGATTCAGCACCACCCAACTGATTCCAGCGATGGCGGCGGCGCGCGCGACTTGCGGCAGAGCGGTGCCACCCACTGGTTCAAAGAGGATTCCGTCGGGGAGCGAGTCGGTGCGCGACTGGATAATCTTGAGAAGCTGCTGGCTCTGCGTGACCGAGTCATTTTCGGCGTGGATCACCTGCAAGTCCACGCCCAGGCGCTTGGCAGCTGCCTCAGCCGCCGCCGCCTGCTCAATTTGATAGTCGTTATCGTTGTTGGTGAGGCAGAGAACGAACTTCAATTTCTTCATTGGCAACGTCCGATGTGTTTGATCATATCCTTGCTCCGGCGGCAGGTCATGGTGACCAAAGTCACTGCTCGGGGGAGTGCTAGAATGCCGCGTATCTGGAGAAGACGTTCATGCGCAAGGCATTAGTCACGATCGCGTTGGTGGTATTTTGCACAAGCTGGGGATGGCCGCAAGCCAAGCTTTCGGTGCATTGGGAAGAACTTACGGCTGCCGAGTTCCGGTCGGCGATCGAACAAGCAAAGGGTACATGTCTTTTACCGTTCGGAATCCTGGAAAAGCATGGTCCACACTTGCCGATAGGCACCGATCTGCTGAAGGTCCGTTACGTGGTTCTGCAGGCCGCTGAGCAGGAATATGCGGTGGCGTTTCCAGAGTATTACTTCGGGCAGATCTTCGAAGCGCAGCATGAGCCGGGCACCGTTGCCTACAGCACGCATCTGCAACTGGAGTTGTTGCAGGAAACCACAGACGAGATGGCGCGCAATGGCTGCAAGAAGGTCATCATCGTGAATGGACATGGCGGCAACGAGAATCTCCTGCCCTTCTTCGCGCAAAGTCAGTTGGAGAAGCCGCACGATTACGTGGTTTACGTGATGGGATTGGTGGCGGCGCCGCCCGGCGGACCTGCGAAAAAGACATCCCTTGATATGCACGCGGGTGAGTCTGAGACCTCGAAGATGCTGGTTGCGACTCCGAACCTGGTACACATGGACCGGGCCAATCAGGAGTCGGGCGCCGATCAGGGACGGCTGAAGTTGCCGGACACGCTTTACACCGGCATCTGGTGGTATGCGCGCTTTCCTAATCATTATTCGGGCGATGGCGCGGCCGCGACCCACGAGCGCGGCGAGTTTGAAATGAAAGCCTGGCAGGACTCGATCGTAACCGCGATTCGCGCGGTCAAGGCGGACCAGGAAAGCCTGAAACTGCAGAACGAATTCTTTGAGAAGGCTAAACATCCGCTGGATACGCGGCCGTAATGTCATTCTCTCGCACTGCTAGGTGGATTGGTGCTTGGCACTATTGCCGATGGCTACCAGGAAAATGGCGCTCTTGCCTTCGGCGTGGGGAGAGAAGAATCGGGTGACATCGTCGTCGTAAAACGTGAGGCCGGTTGCGCCCAAACGCTGAGCGTAAGCCGCGAGATAGAGCTTTCCTCCCAGGATACCGGCTTCCAGTTGTACGGCGCGGTATCCACGATTGCCGAAGCGCTGCAGGATCGGTCGCAAGTTCGCCAGAAAGAAAATGTCTACGGCAGCGTCGGCAGGCAATTGCTGCTCTAATCCGAGATAGCCCGCCTGATCGCGAAAATTTCCTTGCTTCAGACACTCCAATAGGCCTTGGTCCCGGTGGAAGACGTAGGCGCCGGATTCCAGACCTTCCACGGCGTGGACAATCAAATAAAGGCGGTTGAGTTGAGCTCCCATCGGGTTAGCGAAGTCGGCGGGGATGCCGCGCGTGGCCCGATTCAGCATGGTTGAAAGTTGGGTCAGGGTGATCGGCGTGCGAGCAAACCTGCGGCTGGAACCGCGCCGCAGAATCACTTGTTCGACGGGATCGAGTGGCGTTTCATTGTCATACAAAGGCTGGAGCGGAACGACTTGCCCCGTTGGCGGAGGAAAATCAGTCACTGGAGTGCGACCGTGCCACGCCGCAACATCTTCGGCCGAACCCAACGAGGAGGCGGCATGCATCTCGCGCATGAGCGGATAATCGACCTCGTGACGGGAGAGCGGAACCGTCTCGAGGCCGAGAGGAGAAATTTCGGCCGGAGAGCGCGGCGGGATTGCCGCGTCGTGGCCGAGCGCAACTAGCGAGAATGCGACTTCCCGCTGAGAATCGACATCGAGCAATCGGTTGACGGTTGCGTCCGAAAAGCCGCACAGCACCTTGGCGGGGAGGCCCAGGGCGGTCGCGACGGCGAGCAGATTGGCTAGTAGCGTGCCGTTGTCCCAACCGAAATGGCGGTAAGTGCGGTTCTGATACTTCCAGGCATTGCGCCAATAAGTGCAGGTGCAGACGATGGTCAGCGGTGCATGAGCGATGGCCGGTTCTCCGCCGGTAGCTTCGACCAGAACCCCGCGATAATCTCCGGACCGAAGTTGGCGCAATCCGAACTCGGCAGGAGCGAAGTGATAGATACCGGGCCGGAGGTCAGCGAGTTCTCCGCAAACTAGATAAAGTTCGACTTCGTAGAGCGCTCCGGTGCAGGCCGCGGCGCGAAAATATATTTCGCCGCCGGAATACTTTCGCTGCCTCGTGATGCCGGCAGAAAGGTAAAGGAGTTGAGCGACCGCGTTTAGATCTGGCGCCGCGTTGGTCTCGGAGGGAACGCTTCCGGCGATGGCAGAGAGCGCAGCCACTCCGGTTTGGCGCATCTCTTCGGGCAATCGCGACGGCTCGAGAGTCGGATAGATCTTGAAGGGCAACGGCTGACTTGCAAAGTCCAGGAAGTGAGGATTGGTCCGGACGCTCGCGTATGAGTGCTTAGTGGCGTTGTGATACGCCAGAGCAGCCTCGGTGTTGTGGTTGTCGATCACGATCAAATCGCCTACTGACCAGAGTAGGATTGCTGGTGCGTCACCTTGTAGAGATCGCCGGGCGAAGCGTTTAGAACGTCGCGAAGCACCGCTACCTCAGCGGTGATGCCGGTATGCAATGCGGGATCCACGTCAGGAGCGAACAGAGGCGAATGATTGAAGGGGAGCTTCGTACCCGAGGATTTGGCTTCAGCATATTTCTTTGGATCCGCTCCGCCCAGCGCAAAGTAAAACGACGGGATGTCCTGTTCAACGAAATACGCATAATCCTCGGACCCCATGCGCGGATCGAAGTTGACAACGCGGTCCTTGCCCAGCGTTTCTTCGAGTGTTTTCCTGAGCCGCTGAGCCAGCGCCGGGTCGTTGTACACCGCGTTCGTGCCCTCGTAATGCTCGATCAGAGGCTCGCGCGGCGAGCCCCCTGATTCCGCTTCGGCCTTAGTGATGCGTGCGATGGCGGCCAGAATCTGTTTGCGAACTCAGGCTGGTAACTGCGGATCGTCAGTCCGAGATCGGCATGGTCGGGAATGATGTTATTTTTCGTTCCTGCCTGGAAGTATCCCACGGTGACCACAGCTGCTGCTCCGGGTTTGACTTCACGAGAGACGATGGTCTGCAACGCCAGGACGGTCCGGGCAGCGATCACGATGGGATCGACGGTGTTCTCTGGCGCAGCGCCGTGTCCGCCCGTTCCGTAAATGGTGATGCGCACGGAGTCTGCGCTGGCGTACGAGTATCCGGGAGTGACGCCGACGGTTCCGGCCGGAAGTTCGTTGCCTACGTGGAGGGCAACGCCGACGTCCGGTTTGGGAAATCGCTTCAGGAATCCGTCCTCAATCATCTTCCTAGCGCCGGAGATAGTTTCCTCTGCGGGTTGGCCAATCAATATCAGCGTTCCATGCCAGGTATTTTTGCTGTGTGCCATGACCGCTGCCGCCCCTAGCAGCGAAGCCATGTGCAAGTCATGTCCACAGGCGTGCATGACAGGGACGTCGCGCCCCGAGTGGTCGTTGGCACGGACTTTACTGGCGTAGGCAAGGCCGGTCTTTTCTTCGACAGGTAGGGCATCGAGTTCAGTGCGAAGCATCACGGTCGGGCCGGAACCGTTCTTTAGAATGGCGACAATCCCTGTTCCACCCACATGTTCGGTGACCTCGTAGCCGAGAGCACGGAGAGCGCTCGCCAGCTTGGCTGCGGTCCGCGTTTCATGAAGGGAGAGTTCAGGATTCTCGTGCAGATCGAGATACAGGGCATACGCCTGCGGATAGACCGCATCGACTTCCCCTGGATTGGTGAGATTTTGCGCGAAACCTGAGGTAGCCGACACCGCTACGGACAGGAGTATCTTTGCCCACGTCATAGTGCAGGGATGATATCAGGCCACGACCAATTAACGTGGTCAACCAGATCAGTAATCACCGTCCGCCGAAACTGTAGCCCAGCGAGATGCTGTACCGCGTGGCGTAGCTCGAACTGAATTCGACATTGTTGTTAATCAGGTACAGCCGGACTTCCGGGCGAACGAAGGCGTTGTGCCAGAAATAAGCGCGAAGGCCGGCTCCGAAGTCTCCCATGAAGTGATTGCTGCTAACGTAATTGCTACAGCTCGTGAAAGAACAGGTCACATACGGAGTGTAGAACCGAAGGCTCTCGCCGCCGATGCCGGCCAGCAACTCAGCCGTGATGGGTTTTGCCAGCTTGGGAGCATAGATGGCATTAAACGAATAGAAGATCGGACGATAGGGCTGGGAAACTCCATACGAATTTTGACTTGCCCGCCAGGCGATGTCCCCTTCGAATCCCAGACGATGTATCAGCAGGAAATCGGCACTGAAGCTGGGGTATCCGCCGCCTCCTAGAGTGGGGTAGAAGATTCCATTCGTGGTCGTGCCCGCACCCGAGGTCAGGGTGCCAAAGCCAACCGCCGCATCGATCTGTTGCGCACGGGCTGGTCTTTCGACAAGACAAAACATAAAGAGGATGGCAATCACGCTTAGCTTTTTCAAATTTTTCTCCGGATACTTCCCAGCTAGACACTTGGATGTGACATTGAGCAACTGAGTTGGATTCAAGCGGCTTGCCTGAGATCTGGAATATTGCTTTCTTCGTTGATTACATAAATTCATCGCCGTGAGCGCTCAATCTGAACGACGTCGTCTCGTAAAGAAAAATCAAGAACCGTTACGAACAATAAGCGTAACCAGTTTATCTAAACCCGAAAACGCCGGCGAAAGTTGCGCGGGCCTCGGTGATAGGCGGCGATGACCGAAGTTACTTTGGTAACCCCAATTTGCTTGGCTCTTTCTCGAAATTGAAATACTGTGTGTCCGGGCCTCAGTACTCATTGTTTATGACAGTCCTTGAGAAGATACCCACCGTCGTAACGGTGGCCGTGCTGGTTGGCATTTTTCTGGCGCTGAAGCGGCATAGCCATTCTGCGCGTCTGCAACTGTGGATGGTCGCCTGGTTCCTCATCTTTACACACTTCGTGGCGCAGATGCTGGAGCCGCCGACGGGTGACGTGAGCCCGTATCTTCTGGCCATTGACCTGGGCACTCTGCAGGCTGCGGCGGTGGCGTTTGTAGTTTCGGTGTCAGCGGTCGCCGAAGATAAACGCATGCGGACGTTGATGCTTTTAATTACCGGGATACCTTCCGTGGCTTACGCCATTCTGGCGAGCTACGATCTGCATGCGCGATGGCCTTACGTTCTTTGCCTCGTCGCTTGTTTCGTCGGAGGGATTCTCCTGCTCTTCTGGGTGCGGAGATTTTCTCGATATGCGGTTGCGCTCGCGCTGGTGGGATCGGCGATTGCTGTTTGGGCTCTCCGGGCAGCGTTGCATGGCTCGTTTGATGAAGGCCTGACCGCTCTGCTGGGGCTTGGCTTCGCACTGCCTGGAGTTTTTCTGTGCCGGAACTACTGGCGTGCGTCTCCTGGCATTCTCACTGCTGCGGGAGGATTTTTCTGCTGGGGCGCCGTGTTTCCGGTGGGAATGCTGATCGATCACATTGCGCCGCACGCGAACCTTCCCGCGGAACTTTGGAATACTCCCAAGCTGTTTGTTGCTTTCGGCATGATTCTGGCAATCGTGGAGGATAAGTCCGAGTCCATCGAGAGCATGCAGCGCAAGGAACGAGCACTGAATCATCAACTGGAACGTTTCTCGACGATCACCTCGCAACTGCTCAGTGGCGCGACGGTGGACCTGCTCTGCAACGAGATCGCTTCCGCCATTACAGACGTCAGCAACTTTCGCCTCGCCGTAATTGAGCTCGATAGCGGAAGCAATGGTTTGCGGCTGGCCGGAGCCAGCGGATTGTCCCCGGTCGCGTTGGCCGCGATGGAAAAGAAAGCACGCCACTGGACTGCGGATGATATTAAAGATTTTTGCACGCGCGGCCGCCGGATCGGGCAGAATTCGTTTCTGCTCTCGGTATCAGAGGCGGCGAAATACGATCCTCTGAAAAGTACGCTGCAATATGACCCGAATCCCTACTGGAACACGGGCGACGAACTCCTCATTCCTCTTTGCTCCGCGCGCGGCGGTTATCTAGGATGCATCGGGCTGGATGATCCCCGGGATGTGACCGCTGTCAATGCCACGGAGCTAGCGCGAATCGAGTTGCTGGCAGCAGACCTGGCGGTAGCACTCGAGCTGAAGTCGTTGCAGAGCCAGTTGATCCGCTCGGAAAAACTTGCGGCTTTGGGGCAGTTGGTGGCCGGTGTTGCCCACGAATTGAATAACCCACTCACCGCCGTCATGGGTTACGGCGATTTGCTCAGCGACGATGTACCCTTCGGCCCGGCGCGCGAGAAGCTAGACAAGCTCACTAACGAAAGCCGCCGTATGAAGAAGATCGTCGAAAATCTGCTGCGCTTCTCGCGACAAAGCAGCATGGATCGTCAGTCGGTTGATTTGGCGCCCGTGGTCAAAGATGTGCTTATGTTGTGGGAATATTATGCGCATACCCGGGGACTGGAAATTATCTCCGACATTCGGTCCAATCTGCCACGCGTGGCTGTCGATGAAGACCAGTTCAAGCAGATTCTGCTGAACCTGGTAAACAACTCCATCGCTGCGGTGGAAGATATGGACGGGCCGAAGCGTATCAGCGTGCGCGCGTTTATTCGCGGGAACCGGGCGGTCGTCGAGGTCGAAGATTCTGGGCCAGGATTCAAAGATCTGAACCGTGCTTTCGATCCGTTTTATACCACCAAGCCCGTGGGCAAGGGCACGGGGCTCGGACTAAGCATTTGTTACGGAATTATCAAAGAGCATGATGGAGAGATCCGAATCGCGAACCTGCACCCTCATGGCTCACGCGTCACGGTTGAGCTACCGCTGGGCGAAGTAAAAGGACTAAGCAGCGCAGCCACAAGTGGCAAGATAAGCTAAGCGCCGCGAAGGCCTCGTTTTGTTCTGTCACACATTTCCGGGGCATATCAAGAAATTTCGGCATTTCCTACCATACGCGGCAGGCGTTGGCGTGCACCATGGACTGGCCAGCGTGGCAGCCGAAAGCGTGGGCAAACTCCGGCATGTTAGCCAGTACGTTGTTTACGCGGTAACGATTCAGCGAATGCCCCTGCGTCATGACCGCCGTTCGTGAGGCTTCGGGCCGGTTCTCTCCGCACCAGATATTGGCGTAGCCGAGGAAGAAGTTCTGCATCTCGGTCAGGCCGTCCGGCGCGGTGGTTTCAAGATCCTTGCCCTGGGATTTAAGCGTGTCCGCGAGGCCTGCAAGCGCAATGTGAACCCCGCCATTGTCGGCGGTGTCCTCGCCGGCTGAAAGCTTGCCATTCTGTTTTACGCCGGCTTCAGGAATATCCTGCGTGTACTCGTCGGTAATGCACTTGTCGCGCTGATCGTAATTTTCGGCGTCGGCCGGGGCCCACCAATCGCGCAGGTTGCCGTCGGCGTCGAACTTGCGGCCCTGATCGTCATAGCCGTGAATGATCTCATGCCCAATGACAGCTCCAATTGCGCCGTAGTTCACAGCATCAATTTGGCTCGCATCGAAAGCAGGCGGCTGAAGAATGCCCGCAGGAAAGTTGATCGTGTTGGTCGGAGCGTCTTCGTACGCGTTAACCGTCGGCGGAGTCATGTTCCATTCGTGGCGGTCGACCGGTTTGCCAAACTTCGCAATGCGGCGATTGATCTCAAAGCTCGCGGCGCGCTCGACGTTTCCCGCGAAGTCGTCGCGCTTAATCTCAAGCGAAGAGTAGTCGCGCCAATGGTCGGGGTATGCGATCTTGTCCACTTGCGCGGCCAGCTTCATGTGCGCCAGTTGCTTGGTTTGAGGCGACATCCACGAGGCGTCGTCGATTTCCTGGCTGAGCGCACTTTTTATAGCATTGACCATTTGCAGCATGCGCTGCTTGTTCTCCGGCGGAAAGTATCTGGCCACATAAGCCTGTCCGACAGCCTCTCCGAGGTCTGCGTCGGCATTGAAGGAGCAGCGGCGCCAGCGGGGCTGCATCTGTTGCGCGCCAGAAAGCGTGCGTCCAACAAAATCAAAACGCTCTTCGACAAACGGCTCGCTAAGAAACGGGGCCATAAAGCTTATTGTGGAGAAGCGAAAATAGGCTTGCCAGTGCTCGACCGGTTGCGAAGCAATCAGCTTCTCCATGCCGCGAAAGAAATTGGGCGCCAGCACCAGATATTGCGGCGAACTCGGCGCGTGCATCGCGGCAAAATAGCGGCTCCAATTGAACGACGGGGTGAGAGCTTGCACCTGCTGCAGCGACATCTTGTTGTTCTGGTTCTTGGGATCGCGACGATCGACAATATCCATGGCGGCATTGGCAAATCCGGTCTCGATGGCGAGTACAGCCTGTGCGTCGCTGGCGGCTTGCGCGGGAGGCTCTCCACTCAGTTCGAGTAATTTGGCGATGAACTTGAGATATTTGTCGCGAATCTGCTTGGACTTTTCGTCATCCTTAAGGTAGAACTCCCGCCCCGGCATGCCCATTCCTGACTGATCGAGCGCGGGCAACATCACCTTGGCGTTGTCGAAGTCAGGAGCAGCATACAGTCCAAACAGCACTCCCTGATATTCCGCGTCGATGAAGTTGAGGTCCGCGGGCCGGATGATCTGGTGGATGGAGGCAACTAGCTCCGGCATCTGAGACTTGTCGGAAAGTTTGGCAATACGGTCAAGCATGGGCTGCAACGGCGCGATCCCTGCTTTGTTGATCGCAGCCTCGTCCACGCAGGCGGCGTAATAGTCGCCAATCTTTTGCTCGGCTGGCGTGCGGTCTGAGGACTTGTTGGCGGCGTCCTCAAGCGTGCTGTGGATGGCCGCGACATTCCAGATCGCGAGCGCGCTAAGGGTGCCCCACCCCGCTTGGTCGGGAGGGATCGGGTTCGCCTTCATCCATTTGCCGCAAGCGTATTGAAAGAAGTCGGAGCACGGATCGAGGGATTTATCGATTTGATCAGGGTTGAAATGTTCAAGTGCCGGCATCGATGGTTGCGGCGGCGCCGCAGCGGTTTGAGCTACTGACGCGACGACGAGCGCGGCAAGCACGGCCAGAACAGTTAGAAGACGCATGGAGGGGACCCTTTCCCGAGCGAGCAAAAAGACTTAGACGTAAGAACGCTGAAGTAGTAAGCGCGCGAGCAGGGCACAAAGCAACCATCAACATTTGTTGATCCAGCATTACTTTGCCGTGATGTGGGCCCAAATCCCGATTAATTCTGCATTTGCGCTTGCAGGACCTCGCCCGGAAGGCGAACCATCCGGGTCCGAGGAGCGGATTCCGCCTGATCGGATTGAGTACGATCGCTTCTGTCTCGCCGCGGATATTGCTTGGAGGTCAGATCTCGTTCGCCGCCTGCGGAATTCATTCTCTCCATCCGAATTCCCAGAGTACGCTCCAGTTGGTAAAGGTCGGAACGCTGCTCGCGTGCGAAAAGAGTGGAAGCCACGCCCCGCTCTCCGGCACGGCCAGTCCGGCCAACTCGGTGAATGAAGTTCTCCGCCACTTCGGGCAGATCGTAGTTGATGACGTGGGCGATATCTTGCACGTGAATGCCACGCGAAGCCAGATCGGTCGCGACCAGGATGCGATAGCGGCCCTGTTGAAATCCGGCGAGGGCCGCATTCCGCTGCGATTGCGAGCGGTCCCCATGGATCATGGCGGCGGTGAACCCTTCGCGATTCAGGTTCTTGGCTAACCGTTCGGTTCCGCGCTTGGTGCGCGCGAAGACCAGGCAGCGTCCAGTTTCTCCGGCCAACAATCGATGTAAAACTTCCTGCTTGCGATTGGCATCTACCTCAAAGGCCTGAACGCGTACGTTCTCGGACGGCTTCAGGGTTGAGCCAAGTGCGATCCGCACCGGGTTTCGCATGTAGTCGTTCACAAGATGAACCACGGAGGCTTCGAGCGTCGCCGAAAAACACAAGGTCTGGCGATCTTTGGGCAGGACGGCTGCGATTCTCTGAATCGCGGGGAGGAATCCCATGTCGAGCATGCGGTCGGCTTCGTCGAGCACGAGCATGCGCAGTTCGCGGAAATTCACCAACCGGCGATCGAGGAAATCTTCCAGGCGGCCGGGAGTAGCAACCACTAAACGGGCCCCGCTGCGAATGGCGCGGAGTTGCTGCCCTTCGGACAAGCCTCCGACGACCAGAGCCGCAGGCGAGAGTTGCTTGCCGCGCAGGGCATCGTACTGATTCGCGACCTGCATGGCTAGTTCACGGGTTGGAACCAGCACCAGGGCTGCGATCCCGGGCGAGCGCTGCTTGAGCAGTTGCTCCATGATCGGAATCAGGAAGGCGAGCGTTTTGCCGGTGCCGGTCTGCGCGGTAGCGAGCACATCCTTACCGCTTAGAGCTTGCGGGATGGCCGAGGCCTGAACCGGAGTCGGTGTGGAAAAACCAGCGAACGACAAACGATCTTTGACGTACGCGGAAATCGAGAGTTCTGAAAAATTCTGCATTTTGCTTTCTCTGGCATGAGCGGTCGAGGTGCGCACACGAATTTCCGTGCGAGCACAAAAACCGGCTTTGCCAGTCTTGGTTTTGATTACGCTGAAGACGTACGGAGGAAAAACTGAAGGCGGGAGTTCTCAGATCAAAGACTGCACTAGAACAATCGCACTATACAACCGCGGTATTAAGCGTAAAAACATTGTAGCATGCCGGGCATAAGCCGTCCGAACTGAGCGAGCAGATCGGGTTACGATAGTTCCGTCTAAGCAAACCTTGCGCAGCCCCGGACGCCTCGTCCGCGAGTCTGAGCAAAGGTCTGCAGAGTTTTCAGATCAGCCCCGCGTCGCTACTCCGGGTACTCCATTGATCGGAACCGGCTGATTGATGACCAGCCAGTAAAGCCCCACGCTTTTCACTGTCTCACGGAACTGGTCGAAATCCACCGGTTTCTGGATGTAACTGTTAGCTCCCAGATTGTAACCGGCGAGCAGGTCTCGCTCTTCTTTTGAGGAAGTCATTATGACGACGGGAATAGTTTTGGTGCGCGGATCGCGTTTGACCTGTTTGAGCACTTCCATGCCATCGACTTTGGGCAGCTTCAAATCCAAGAGCACCAGTCTGGGAGGGCGATCAAACGATCGATTCGCGAACGTCCCGCGACAGAAGAGAAAATCCAGAGCTTCCTCGCCATCGCGGGCAACGCAAATGTTGTTCGCCAGTTTTCCCTTCTGCAGAGCATGCAGGGCAAGATCCACATCGTCCTGATTATCTTCGACCAACAGTATGTCGAGTTCCTCTGTGTTCATAGTCGGCCTCCTGCTATTGCTCCGTTGCTCTTCAATTCAGCCTGCTTTCCGGCGCTGAGAGTGAAATAGAAAGCTGCGCCTTTGCCCGGCTCTCCCACGGCCCACACTCGGCCTCCGTGCTTTTGCACGATGCGTTGCACCGTGGCCAAGCCGATGCCCGTACCCTCGAAGTCCTCTGCACGATGCAGGCGCTGGAATACTCCGAACAATTTGTCCACATACTTCATGTCGAACCCGATGCCGTTGTCCTGCACCATGAATATAGGTAGCCCATTCTTCTCCGTGTAAGTGACTTCGATGACCGTGCGCGGTATGAGCGCGGGCGTCCTCGCCCGTGCATCGCTGTCAGCGCCGATCGGTCGACTTGTGAACTTAAGCGCATTCGACAGCAGATTCTGGAACACCTGCTTCACCAGAACCGGATCACACTCCACCACAGGCAAGTCCGCGATAACCCATTCCACCGACCGATCTTTGCTCTCCGCTTGAAGCATGGCAATCACCTCTGCGACAATCGCATTCAACTTGGCGGGCTGCAAAATCAGCGCGCGGCGCCCAACCCGAGCCAGATTCAACAATTCATCCACCAGCAAGCCCATCTTTTGGGCCCCGGCCTGAATGCGATCGAGATAGTGTTGCGCGGTAGGATCAAGGGTCGGACCGAATTCTTCCACCAGCAGCTTGGAAAAGCCGCCGATGTGCCGCAAGGGCGCCCGCAGATCGTGCGAAACCGAGTAACTGAAAGCTTCCAGCTCTTTATTTGCGGTTTCCAGTTCTGCCGTGCGCCGGAGGTCCCGCTCCTCAGCCTGTTTAAGTTCCGTGATGTCTGCCCGGATAGCGGCATATTGCCGCGGCTTCCCCTCGGCATCCATGAACGGAACCACGGTCGTATCCAACCAGAAAACCGAACCGTCCTTGGCACGGTTCTTGACCTCGGCGCGCCAAACGTTCCCCGCGGCGACAGTGTCGTACATCTGCTGAAAAAAAACTCGAGGGTGGTGGCCGGAGTTCAGGATACGGTGATCCTGCCCGATCAACTCCTCCCGCGAGTATTTGCTGATGGCGCAGAACTTGTCGTTCACATAAGTAATGACTCCGTCGACCCCGGTCAGTGCCACGATGGCGTGCTGATCCATCGCGAATTTCTGATCGGCCAACTCTCGATTGGCTGCTTCCAACTGCGCCGTCCGCTCGACCACCCGAAATTCCAATTCGTCATTGAGCTTTAGGATTTCTCGCTCATCTTTCTTCCTCTGCGTAATGTCGCGAAAAGCTGCCACCCCGCCACGCACCGCTCCGTCCTTGTCTTTTAGAGGGCCGGCGGTAACCTCGATCCAAACTCCATCGGCGAGTTCCGGGTTGCGCAAAAACATATCTGCCGAGCACGCCTCTCCCCGAATCGCACGTAACATGGGAATTTGCTCCAGCGGAAAAGGTGTCACCGTATCGGGCAAAAAAAGGCCGTAGTGCGAGGGCCATTCCTCGCTGGGCACACTGGCCGCACCTAGGCCGACAATCTTTTCAGCCGCCGGGTTCCAGATGATGAACTTTCCGTTCTCGTCCGCGACCACTAGCCCCTCAGACATGCTGTCGAGCACCGACTGCAGCATCAAGGTCTGCCTCTGCAGTGCGTCCTGCGAATCGGTCAACTCTTCTGCGTACCGCGACAACTCGAGCGCCTGCGCGGCCAGAACTTCTCCCGCGCGCTTGCGTTCCGTGATGTCCGCCCGGATAGCGACGTACTGCCGCGGCTTCCCATCCCGCCCAATAAACGGGACAATGGTCGTGTCTACCCAGTACTTCGAGCCATCCTTGGCCCGGTTCCTGATCTCCCCGTGCCAAACTTCCCCGTTCGCGATGGTGCGGTACATTTCCTGAAAAAACTCTTTCGAGTGGTGGCCGGAGTTGAGAATGCGGTGATTCTGGCCGATCAGTTCATCTTCGGAATATTGGCTGATGGTGCAGAACTTGTCATTGACATTGGTAATCGTACCCTGGACGTCGGTGATCGCCACAATGGCGTGCTGATCCAGGGCGAATTTCTGATCGGCTAACTCTTGCAGGGCAGCCTCGCTGGCGGCCAGACTCTTCTTTAACGCTAGTTCCGCGCGTTTCTGTTCGGTGATATCGCGAGCAATTTTTGAGGCCCCAATAATCGTGCCGCTGCTGTCCTTGATGGGAGAAATCGTGACGGAAACACTAATCTTTTTGCCGTCCTTACGCACGCGGATGGTCTCAAAATGTTCGACTCTTTCACCTCGCCCAATTCGCGCCAGAATGTCGGACTCCTCCTTCACGTGTTCCGGCGGCAAAAGCATCCGCATCGACTTGCCCAGGGCCTCCGCCGACGTGTAGCCGAACACTTTTTCGGCACCCCGATTCCACGAAGTGATTGTTCCTTCCAGGGTTTTGCCGATAATGGCATCGTCGGATGACTCGACGACGGCCGACAAACGCCCGCGCACTTCCTCCGCCCACTTGCGCTCGGCAACTTCTTCTTCCAGTTTGCGATTCACTTCCTGCAACTGCATCCGCCCCGGCACGGAGATTGCCCTCGGTACCAACGGGATCAGCATCAAGGCAGTCACCACTGACACTGCCGCCGTAATTCCCTTGATCAAGCCCGCCAGCAGGTAGCTGCCATGCCAGATGTTCCAGATTTCCATCAGGTGGGTGGTCCCGCAGGCCAGGATGAAGCCGCCGAACATCCAGAAAATCCGGTTGAAGGGAAGATCGCGATGCTTGCGGATGAAGTAAAGGAGGATGACTGGAATGCAATAGTAGGAGAGCGCGATCAGCCCGTCTGCAACGACGTGCAGCCACACCATCCACGGATCCCACAGATAACAATATCCGTGGGGCATGAATTCAGGAGAAAGCAATGATGCGAAGGATTCCACGATCCCGGCATGGTGGCCCAGGCAGGACGGGCATCCGCTGCGCGTCCTGCCCATCACGCCACTTCCCGTATCCTCCCCAGGCGGCCTAGCCTCGCTGAATCCCTATCGGCAAATGGATGCAAATCGCGAACTAAAAGGCCGGTTACCAATTGCGCAAGGAGCAAAGCCCGGCGCACTGAGCAATTGCTCCGCCCGTAGCGGCCTGCAACGTCTAGCTACGAGGGCATCGCCGTCCCCGGCCAGTGATTTGGCAGAGTCGTGCGAATCACCTCCAGCAGCTCGTTGTTGTCCGCGGGCTTTTGAAAGAAGGCCGCGGCGCCGGCTTGCAAAGTCTGCTGTTCATTCGATTGCGGATCACGCGCTGTCAGCACAATCACTGGAATATCCGACAGCCCATCGCTATCCTGCAGCCGCTTCAGCACCACGTAGCCATCCCCGGCCGGCAAACCGAGGTCAAGAATGATCAGGTTGGGGCGCTCCTTCTGGGCCACGGAAATCGCAGAATAGCCATCCGAAGCTTGCACCGTGTCGTAGTGGTTGGCCCGCAAACGAATCTTCAACGCCCGCCGCAGGTCGGGATCGTCATCGACGATCAGGATTTTCGGCTTGTCCATTTGATTCCTCCATAAGTTCGTTTTAATCTGATTTCCATCTAATTCTCGACTGCACGTGCTTCTCCGTTTGTGCCTTCGGGTGGCTTCGATGCCAGCGCGGCGATTCCCATTTCGGTCACTCGATCCGCCACCGCTTGCACCAGGTCTTTGAGTTCTTTGCCGCCCTCCATCGCCGGCAGTGGCACCGCCGAGGCCGAAACTTTCAGTACGCCGGCGGCCTTGAAACCCGGGCCCGCTTCCAGTTGCTCGCGAATCCGTTTCATCATGATCTCGGCTCGCTCCAGATCAGTGGAGGCAGCCACGAAGTAAGTCTCGTTAAGACCAACACTTCCCGTTACTGGAAGAACCAAATCTTTATCGAGGTAGACACAGCGGCGCAATGTCTCCAGAGACTGCTGGCAGATATCCTTCCATGTCGGCCGGGAGACACTGGGAAGCGGCGTCAGTTCCACTTTGACCAGAGCGATGGCATCGCGCAGTCGGCCCTCGTGGGTGACGACCGGAAAAAGGAGCTTAGCAAGCGAGTACAGCGGCAAGGTAAAAGAGAAAGTGCTGCCGTTGCCGACTTCACTGGCCACCCAGAGTTTTCCGCCATGCAGTTCGACCAGTTCCTTCGCGATGAACAGTCCGAGGCCCAGCCCGGCGCGGTTGTTATCAACGGAATTGGGATCCTGGTACAAGCGTTCAAAAATCAAGGCCTTGGCTTCCGGGCCGATGCCGCGGCCAGTGTCGGCGACGGAAAGGTAAACCATGTTGGGGTCAGCCTCCACCATGCAAGCCTTCACCATGACCGATCCCTCGGGCGGCGTGAACTTGATGCCGTTATCGATCAGGTTGATGAGCACCTGCAGGACGCGATCAGGATCGGCGTAGACAAACGGAATCCGGCTATCCAATCCAAGTTCGAGGCCAACCTGCTTCTCCTTGGCGGTGGCGGCCATCATCGAAACTGCCTGCTGGATCAGATCGCTGATGGTGATGCAGCGCGGCTCGATGCGGATTTTGCCCGACTCGGCCCGGGTCGCCTCGAGCAGATCGCGAATCATGGCCCGCAGCTGGTGCACGCTGTTGAGCACGGTGCCCAGATGGTAGCGCTGGTCGGGATTGATTTCGCCCGCCAGGCCATCGAGCAGGATGGTGACGAACTGGTGGATGCAGGTCAGAGGGGTCCGCAGTTCGTGGGAAACGTGAGACAAGAACTGATTCTTGAACTCAAGCTGCTGATGACGGCTCATCTCGAGCGAGCGCAAGAGCGCCTGTCGTTCGATGGCGTAACGCATCACGCGCTCGAGATGGCCGCTCGAGATATCGCCTTTCACCAGGTAGTCTTGCACCCCCTGATGCAACGCTTTCATGGCCAGCGCCTCGTCATCCTGTCCGGAGAGGATGACGACGGGCACTCCCGGCGCCTTCTCGAGCACCTTGCGGAAGGTATCGGCGCCGTGACTGTCAGGCAGATTAAGATCGAGCAGCACGACCGATGGCGGTTCCTTGGCCATGGACGCAAGCCCGTCGTCGAGCCGGTTAACACAGCTCACGTTGACTGTCGAGTTGGCCTCGACCAGCCGCAGCCGTACCAGATCGGCGTCGCCGGGGTTGTCTTCAATCAACAGAACCTGCGTATGTCCGTTATTCATTGTTCCTCCTCGCGTGGCAGACGCACGACGCCGAACCAAAACTCTCCCATCGATGTGACGGCGGAGATAAAGTCCTGCAGGTTTCCCGGTTTACTCACATAGCAATTCGCTCCCAGTTCGTAGCTGCGCATGATGTCCTGTGGGGCCTCGGAGGTACTGAAGACCGCAATTGGAATCTTGCGCAGCCGCTGATCGCCCTTGATCTCGGCCAGCACGGCGCGTCCGTCTTTCTTCGGCAGATTGAGGTCAAGAATCACGAAGTCGGGAAGCCTTTCGTTGGCGTACCTGCCTTCCCGGCGCAGAAATGCGATGGCGTCCGCCCCATTCGACACCGCATGAACGTGGCTGGGACAGCCATTGCGCGACAGTACTTCGCTGGTCAAGTCCACGTCCGCGGGATTGTCGTCGACCAGCAAAACTTCGGTTGTTCTCATGCTTGCGTTTCCTGGGCTATGTTCGAGACTGGTTCCATGGGCAGCGAAAACTTGAAGCAAGTGCCGGGTTGGGCTTGCGCTTCAATCCAGACCCTTCCGCCGTGGCGTTCGATGATTTTCTTGCAAATCGACAGGCCGATTCCATTCCCTGCATATTCAACGCGGGTGTGCAGCCGCCGGAAGATGACAAAGATGTCTTCCCAGCTTTCGGCCGGGATGCCGATCCCGTTATCCGAAACCGCCAGCACCCACTCGTGGTCTTTCTTTTCCGCTTTGATTTGGATGACGGGCTTTTCCGGCCCATGAAACTTGATGGCATTTGCGATCAGATTCTGAAACACCTGCGCGAGCTGCGAGGCGTCGGCCTTGATAACGGGCAGACCATCCCACTTCACCTCCGCCCCATTCTCCAGTACCGCAGCCTGGAGATTGCGTACGGCCTGTTCCACGACCGCCCGGCACTCTGTGGTCCGGGGTGAATCTCCTGCCTGCCGACCCGGGAAAATTTCATCAGGTCCCGGATCAACGCTTGCATGCGCGTCGCGCCGTCCACGGAGTAGGCAATGTATTTGTCGGCTTGTTCGTCCAGCTTGCCGCGATAGCGCTCCGCCAGCAGCTGGTTGTAGGTGGCAATCATGCGTAACGGTTCCTGCAGGTCGTGCGAGGCGACGTAGGCAAACTGCTCCAGTTCCGCATTGGAGCGAGCCAGCTCCGTAACCTTCCGGGCGAGCTCTTCTTCTGCATGTCTTTGTTGAACCCGGAGTTGTTTCTCGTGCAACGCCCGGCGTGCCGAGATCGGCAGCCGCGCCAGGCGATCCTTCAAAACACAATCGGTGGCGCCCTGCTTGATGTAATCGACGGCCTTCTCCTCACCGAGGTAGCCAGTCACCACAATCAGCGGGATGTCCAGATTCTCGCGGCAAAGAATGTCGAGCGCATCCGTGCCTTTCCATTGCGGCAGGTTGTAGTCGGCGAGGATCAGGTCATAGTTGCCTGTCTGTATGCGCGCAGTAAACTCGTCCGCCGTCTGGGCTACATCGCCGGAAACATCGAAGCCGTTTTTTCGCAATGTAAGGAGTTCCAGCTCCACGTCAGCCGGATTGTCCTCCACCACCAACACTCGCAATTTTGTCCTGGCCTTCACCGGCTCATCCGCTGCGACGCCGCAGCGGGGACACGACGGCCGACCGCAGTGCTCCGCTTGCGAGCAATCGCGCGCGAGCTTCGTCGTCATCGGGGAATGCGCGCGCGGGGGAAGGGAACTGCGAACCAGGGATAGTTTTTCAGTCGTCGAGACCTCCATCATTTCGCACCGGCGCAGTTTTCAAGCAGTAGAGATCAATCGAGCCGTCACAGAGCACGGGCCAGCAACGGCACTACGACCTGTTGATCACCTACAGATTGCAAATCGGCGGGGCGGGAAAAAGGTTGAGGCTGGAACCGGCCCGCCTCTACCCGAACGACCAAGGACTGGCGTGGCATACTGCAGCGTCGGGCGGCCGTTTGGTCCTGTACCCTCGGGACATAAGGTGGAGAAGTCACGAACGAGGACTTTTCACCGCTCCCTGGTGGACGGCTTGCTTGATTACCTCCGCCTGTCGCCATACAATCTCCCGGTGACAAACGAGCCCCTGGAGATCGAGCGACTGAGCGGCAAGGAAGGTCCGCACGTCCTTTGCCTGCGAGGACCGCTCACCCTGGAGAATTTACCGTTTTTTCAGAATGCGATACGCCGCGAGGAAAATGTTCCGGTAGTCATCGTCGACATGAGCGACGTTCCCTATATCGATTCCTCGGGGCTGGGTTCACTGGTCAGTGCTTATGTTACGAGGCACAAAGCAACCCGACGCATCGCCTTGAGCGGTGTCAACGATCGCGTGCTGAAGCTCTTCGAAACTACCAAAGTGGAACCGCTGTTTCTCATCTTTCCCACATTGGACGATGCCATCACAGCCCTCACCACTGCCGCCGAGGCATAAACCGGGTGAGGTGCCCGGTTACCTGCGCGCGGCTTGCCGATAATAGAATCATTGCCAACTTGGTCCGGCCCAAACTAGCTACCGATCGAACTCGATACGCTCGAAAACACATTATTCGCGTTGCCGCCGATAAGCCGAACCGTTCCCACGACAATCACCAGGATTACGGCCAGCATCACTGCGTACTCTGCAATGTCCTGACCCTCGTCTTCAGACCAAAGTCTATGAAGTAAGTTATTCACGTTCCCACCCTCCTGCCCTTGCGGGCCCTGCGTCGAGCACGAGGGGGGACGCTCGCGCCTTCAGTCCCTCGCGGGACGGTTGACGACTGGCACCAGAATGCGCCCTGGAGCGCAATCCAGCAATGGCCCGTTCGGGGCATAATTTCCACCCTTGTAACCCAACCAGCGATTACCCGGGTTACTTGGCGCATGACCAGCCGCCATTTAGGCTTCAGGAGCGGGAACAACACCCGCGAAGGATGGCTCCTCCACCTTTGTGCTATGGCGTAAATCGGGTGCATGCGGGAAGACGCTTGCAGTCAGCAACCAGCTCCAATTCCCTCGAGTTGCTCGTCTGAATCGCGACTAAAGCAGATCAAGGACATGGCATTGAACTCTCCGAATCAAGCTCTGGCAGCCCTGGCAGAAAAAGCGGGTGTGGGTAAACAACGTAGCGTGGATCGATCCAAAGCCGTCTTGCCCGTCAGAATTTCGGGCAATGATGTTTCCGGCGAAGCTTATTCCGAACTTGTGCATACGCTAGATGTCAGCCGCACCGGCGTGCGGCTGGGCTCGGTTCGCCGCCAGCTCGAAGTCGGCAGCATCGTCGTCCTGCAATACCGGCAACACCGCGCGGAATTCCGCGTAGTCTGGACCAAAACCCTTCGCGCAAGCTCCGAGCAACAGGTTGGCCTCGAAGCCGGCGCACCCAAAGATTTATGGGGAGTCGAAAACAACAGCCCCGCCCGTCCCCAAACCCCCGAAGCCAACACCCGCCCTTCCGTAGGCGCATAAAGCCCAGTTCATCCAGCGCTTGAACCACCGAAGCCGTACTTTTTATTGCGCTTGCTATACTTCGGGCCGCCAGAGAAGCAGGAAATCGCGGAAACCACGCTAGAGCACAAAACAGGCCCCTCTTAGACACTGCTCGTTGACGCAAAATCTGCTTTCGTCAGTTGAGCGGCATTGTGACCGCGATCCTATGTCACGCGGCGTCTTTCTTCGCCCACTCATGATCCTGTTTGTTTCGGGTAAGAAGCGTCTTGAGGCGGTAGTTCATCTTAGTCAATTCCCAGAAAATCGAAAAAAGCTCAACTGCGATTACGAAGAGCAAGAATTGGGCAATCATTTTCTGGCCTCCAGGGGGCAAGAAATGAGTTAGGTCAGAGAGCCACATTACCAGCACGGAGTCGTTTTTTTTCAACTCCTGCCATGTGTTACGATTTCCGTACAGATCCCTTTTAAGCCTCGTCAGGCCCTCCAGACGAGTAGGCTGAGTTTCATGTCGAAGCGATTTTTCACCAGGAATCCAGCTCTTGTGCCCATTCGTCATAATCCCGGTTCACGTCGGCCCGGCGCCGGGCTCCAATCCAAACCGCGACCCCAATACATGGACTCGTCGAAAAGTTTTTTCACAACCGACTGGCTAAGCCCGATGCAATTGAGCTACGCTACGACAAAAGGACTCTCTCCGCGATGAAGCTTTGCGCCGCATTTCTACTAACCGCACTTGTTACTTTCCAAAGCGCCGGTTCGTTCGCGGGAGAGGAACAGTCGAATGCCCAGACGTTGCTGGAACGGGCCCGGGTGCTGTCTGACATACGCTCCCCGAGCGCACCTGCTTTTCGACTAAGATCTACCTTCACTGCCATAACGCGGGATCTCACGATTTTAGAAGGCACTTACACAGAGACCTGGGTATCGAGCACGCAATGGCGGCGCGAGACTGTTGTGGGAGCTTCACGGCGCGTTGAAGTCGGTGGTGCGGCCCGGCAGTGGTTGCTGAACAGCGGACCTCCGCGCTACGCTCCCGCCACAGCCGAACTCTCGCCCAATTCCCCTTCCCACCGCGCAATCACCGCACAAGCCAGGCAATTCCCAATGACGTTGACCGCCGTGCGCGCCATGTCCATGAGCGCGTCGATCCCGAGAATAATAAAGATCGGCTCCGTCGGCAGATGAAAGGTCGCCGCCGTCGCCAGCAACACGACCAGCACGGCGCGAGGCACGCCGGCCACACCTTTGCTCGTAAGCATCAGAGTGAAGACCATCAGGATTTGCTCCGACCACCCCATGTGCATTCCCGCTGCCTGCGCCACAAAAATCGAAGCCAATGCCAGATACAGCGTCGAGCCGTCGAGATTGAAGCTGTACCCCGCGGGAATCACGAACGCTACAATGCGTCGCGGCACGCCGAACGCCTCCATTTCTTCCATGGCGCGGGGCAACGCGGCTTCGGAGGTGCTGGTGGCAAATGCGATGGTCGCAGGCTCGGCGACGGCCTTCACAAATCGTCCGAACGGGATGCGCGCGATACGCGAGATGGGAAAGAGAATCAGCAGCAGGAAGGCGATCAGTGCGCAATATCCGGTGAGCAGCAACTTTCCCAGCGGCAGCAACACGCCAATTCCCATGTGCCCGACTGTGTACGCGATCGCTGCACCCACCCCAATCGGCGCGAAGTACATCACCAGATTGGTGAACGAGAACATCGTTTCGGTGAGCGATTCGCAGAACTTCAGCATGGGTGCCCGCTTGGCCTCGGGCACTCGTGCCAGCGCAATCCCGAACAGCACCGCGAACACCGCAACCTGCAGAATCTGATTCTCGGCAACTGACTTGGCGATGTTCTCGGGAAAAATGTGCAGCAGAAAGTCATCCCAGCGCAGCGGAGTTGTACTCTGCGGCTGGGATACGGTAGTGGGTTGCGAAATGACGAGCCCCTCGCCAGCGCGGCTGAGGTTGATGGCCGCGACCCCCAACAGAAGAGCGAGGGTGGTCATCACTTCAAAGTAAATCAGACTCTTCAGCCCGATCCGCCCCACGCTGCGCAAATTGCCGTGTCCCGAGATGCCGGTGACCAGCGTTCCAAAGATGAGCGGAGCGACGATCACCTTGATCAGCCGCAAGAAGATTTCGCTCAGCACCCGCAAATGCTCGGCGAATTGCGGACGGTCCAGCCCAATCTCTCCGCCCAGCAGCATGGCAAAAAAAATCCAGCGAGTCAGCGATTGCCGCCACAACCCAGTCGCTGCCATGGCAACCAGGCCAACCCAACGTACGGCAACAATCCAGGCATGGCCGGAGAGAAAAAGTGGCAAAACTGCTCCAAGCGAAAAGAGCAAGACTCCGAGCACCGAGATCACACGCAGCGCCGCCGGCTTCTGCAACGGCGGCGACGGATTCGCAGCAACGACGCTCATGCTTGTTTGTGTGGCGCGGGCGCCCTCGCCCGCGAATCTCGCAAAAATTTCAGCCCTCTACAGTACAGCAACCGCTGTCATCCCGAGCGCAGTCGAGCGATCTTGCGTTTTGATCGCCCGTGCGCGCCCTCAATCTACACACGCGCCGCCGTAGTTGCAACGCTCACATCGACGTCGCACTTTCCCGCCCGCAACACTCTGCGCAACCTCCACAGAGTCCAAGTCAACGCCGCAATCCCCGCAATCCAAAACGAAAAACAAATCTTTACCACCCACCCCGGAGCCTCCCCGACTCTTCGCAGCACAAACGGCAGAAAATTCCAGGTCGTGATGTGAACGTAATCCCAGGGGTCCTGGGCCATGGCGAAATTGTTAAGCCCCCACGCGTCCATCTTTCCCAGAGCAAACGCGATGATGTTCTTGCAGCGCAAAGCGACGACGAAAGTCGGATGGCCGAGCGTCTCCATCTGATAAATCTCGAGTGGCAGCCAGAAAGCAAGCGAGGCCAACTGGATAACCGCGCTGACCGCGATCAAGCTGATTCCGATCGCCCACACGAATTTCCCCAGCTCCGCCCGATGCCGCAACAGCAGCGGCACCGAAATAAATGCCGCGAACTCCGCGCTCGTCGAAACATAACGGTCGCCCCATGCGAAATCGCCGCTCCATACCGTGTACCTCGCGTAAAAGCTGACATACGCCAAAAGCAGCAGGAGAATCGCGATCAGATACGCCTGGATCTCCGGGCGGAAGTTTTTCCAGCCCAGGACGACAATGAGAATCATGAGTACCAGTAACGGATCAAAAAGAAAGATGGACTTTTCCGGGGCAAAGAGTGCCCCCAGAAATCCGACGTGAAATGGATTCTCGAAAGGATAAGTCGCAGCCAGGGACGGATCCAGAAGACGGTGCTCCACAGCGAAATAGTGCACGTAAGTGTTGAAGAAGGATCCAAAGCGATAGTACTGGTAAAGGCGATCGATGAGCAGAAAGACCGCATAGACCGGCAGCGCATTTTTCATATAGGTGAACGCTCGCTCCCACAACGCCCGGCCGCGTACATGTTCGAACCACGCCACCAGCAATAGAAAACACGCCACTGCCGTCAGGTCCAGTCCGCTGGTCAGGCGCGTCAGTAGGTTGAGTCCCAGGGCGGCCGAACCCAAGATCAGCGAACGGCGGTTTCCGCTGAGCAGCCACTCGTACTGAAATGTAAATCCAGCTAACGTCAGAAGCATGATGTAGTTGTTCTCCATCATGTTCTGGGTGTAATGCAGGTGGGTGGTACAGAACAGCAATGCCAGAACGCCGGCGGCTGCCTCGCGGGTGCTGAACTTCAGGAGACGCAAGAACCGGAAGCAGACCAGCGCCGTCAAAACGTTGATCAGGATGTTCGTGGAATAGCTAACGACGATGTTGCGCACGCTCGGATCATTGCCGTTGTAATCCTCGAAAATCGCCAGCCGTTCGACCCAGGTCCCGATCACATCCGCCGGTAACATGAGCAGCGGCTGGCCGATCCCGTACCAGTCGTATAGCTTGCCTCCCCGGCCATGCACCCCGAACTCCGGATACTCTTGCGGAAACACCGCCGGCTCCGAAGTCCAGAAGGAATGCGCCGTCTGCAGGCGATGCATGGTATCGGCTGACCCAAGCTCGCCCGATTGCACCACCAATGCACCCAGGCCCGCCGCCAGACTGAGTAAGAATAAAGGAGAGCGGAACCAGCCGCGAAACCGGGATATCATCGGCTAGCCTTTGCGCGATCGCGCGATCGCATCCCGCGCTTCCTTATCCGCCGTCCGGCGACGCTCAGTCTCGCGCTTGTCCCACAACTGCTTGCCTTTGGCCAAGGCAAGTTCAACTTTTACTTTACCGTTCTTGAAATACATCCGGGTGGGAATCAAAGTCAGCCCGCGCTGCTGCGTCT
This sequence comes from uncultured Acidobacteriota bacterium, assembly GCA_963837015.1. Taxonomy (GTDB): domain Bacteria; phylum Acidobacteriota; class Terriglobia; order Terriglobales; family Acidobacteriaceae; genus JABDBE01. The sequence continues at coordinate 70,701 of CAWIMI010000046.1, forward strand.
TCCCGATCAACTTGCGGATCTCTTCTTTATGCATCAACAGCTTACGCGTGCGCAGGGGCGCGTGATTGAAGATGTTGCCGTGTTCATATGGGCCAATATGACAATTCAGAAGCCAGAGCTCTCCGTCTTTGACCAGACCGTAAGAATCTTTGAGATTGCTTCGCCCGGCGCGAACTGATTTGACCTCGGTCCCGGTCAGCGCAACCCCCGCCTCAAATTTTTCCAGCAAGAAGTAGTTATGTGACGCGATCCTATTGACGGAGGCGTCTCGCTGCCCGGCGGCCGTAGGGTCGCGGCGGGGATTCTTCTCCGGATTCGGCCGGGTTGGTTGCGCAGGCTGGCGTGGCATGGTTTTTACTAGCTTATCTCATCCCGGAACAATGCGGCGCAGAGGCGAAGCGGCCAGAGACGCTGGCAACGTCTGTACAGCGCGACTGTAGAAACCTGGCTTGCTACGTTTCGGGTGCGCGACAGGGAGAATAGAAAATATAAAAATTGCGAGAACCGGGAACAGCACATCTTCGGTACTAGAACCAAAGAGTGTAACTGCAACCCCACCAGTCACATCGGAACGCTTCGAGGCGATGCTATAATCGCGCAACTAACACTATATTTCGGCAAAAATTTAGAGTTGAACCCCGAGGTCCTGGCCGACCAGCGGGAGGAAACTGTGTACGAGGAATTTTAATGAAACGCTTGCTCCGCCCGGCGGCGATGGTCCTGCTGGTCCTGATCGTAACCCTTGCCATCGCGGCTGATAAGGCCAAGCAGATCTACACCAAGGGCAAGGACGCCGAAGCCCGGCAAAACTACGAGTTAGCCTACGATTGCTACAAGCAGGCTTATGACATCAAACCCGGAGACCTCACTTACCGGTCTGCATTCGAGCGCCTTCGTTTCCTCGCCGGAGCCTCGCATGTGCATCGCGGCCAGTTGTTGCGCGAGGCCGGCCAGCTCGACGTCGCTCTAGCCGAATTCCAGAAAGCAATCGACATCGATCCCTCCAGCGCCATCGCTCAGCAGGAAATCCAACACACCAAGCAGATGATCGAGGCCGCCAAGGCCGCACCAAAGGCGGCAGCCCCCGCCCCGAACGGAGTACAGAAGCGTATCGACGAAGCCGCGGGTCCAGTCGAGCTGGCTACCATCTCCAATACCCCGATCAATCTTAAAATCACGGAAGATTCCAAAGTCATTTACGAGACCGTCGGCAAGCTCGCTGGCATCAACGTGCTATTCGATCCCGACTACACTTCCCGCCGCATCAAGATTGAGCTGAATAATGTTTCGCTCGAGGAAGCGCTGGAGATTATTGCTCTCGAGTCGAAAACCTTCTGGCGGCCGGTAACCCCGAACACGATCTTCGTCGCCTCCGACAATCCTGCCAAACGCAAAGATCTCGAGCAAAGCGTCATCAAGACCTACTACCTGGCAAACCTTTCTCAGCCCACGGAATTGCAGGATGTGGTCAACGCCATGCGGCAGATTCTAGAAATCTCCCGCATTCAGCCCTTGCCTTCGCAGGGCGCGATTGTGGTTCGCGGAACGCCCGACCAGATCGCGCTGGCGCAGAAACTGATCGGCGACCTGGATAAAGCCAAGCCCGAAGTCATCGTCGACGTTGCCGTGCTGCAGATCAACCGCGACAAGTCCCGCACCCTGGGCATCAATCCGCCCACCAGCGCGACGGTGGCTCTGCAGAACAACCTCACGACCTCGACCAACACCACGACGACCCTCACCACAGGCGCCGGCAACACCGGAACGCTGAATCAGAATACCGGCACGCCCAACCAGCTCAACCTCAATCAGCTCGCCAACCTCAACGCGACCGACTTCACCATCACGATTCCGGCGGCCACCGCCACGGCCCTATTCAGCGACACCAGCACCAAACTTATTCAGAAGCCGCAAATTCGCGCCGTGGATGGCCAGAAGGCTTCGCTCAAGATCGGCGACCGCGTCCCGGTCGCGACCGGTTCGTTCCAGCCCGGAATTGGCGGCGTTGGCATCAACCCGCTGGTCAATACCCAATTCCAGTACTTGGATGTCGGCGTGAACATCGATATCACGCCTAAAGTCCACGCCAACGGCGAAGTGACTCTGAAGGTCACCATGGATATTTCTTCCGTCACCGGGACATCCAACATCGGTGGCATCAGTCAGCCGATTATCGGACAGCGGAAGATCGAGCACGAGGTTCGCCTGAAAGAAGGCGAAGTCAATATGCTCGGCGGCATGTTGGAGGACTCGTCGACCAAGGCGCTCACCGGCATTCCGGGACTCGGCCAGATCCCGATCCTGAAGTATCTCTTTGCCCAGTCGACCACCGACCACTCGGAAACTGAGACCGTCTTCGTACTCATTCCGCACATTGTGCGCGCTCACGAGTACAACGACATGAATCAGCAGGCGATTGACGTCGGCACCGCCAACGCGCTTGAACTGCGCCGGGTGAGCCATCAGGCGGCCCCGCCGGCCGCGCCGGCCCCGGTTCCTGCTGCTCCCGCGCAGCCGCAGCCCGCGCCGGCACAGTCGCCGACTACACCTTCGGCGAATCAGCCTCAGGCCTCTTCGGCACCCTCAGGCCCCGCCATTTTCAGCTTCGATCCCGCCAGCATCGCCCAGGCGAAGGGCTCAACCTTTGCAGTAAATGTCATGCTCAGCGGAGCCCAGAACGCCTACTCCGTGCCGCTGCAAATCAGCTACGATCCCAAGCTGCTGCAGGTGGTGAACGTATCGAACGGAGGTTTCCTCTCGCAGGATGGCCAGGCGGTCGCGCTGGTTCATCGCGACGATGACACCACCGGAACCTTGCAGATTACGGCAACCCGTCCACCCGGAGCCGGCGGAATTTCCGGCCAGGGTACGATTGTGACTTTGACCTTTGTGGCCAAGGCTCCCGGGCAGTCCACCCTGACCATCGCTAAGGGAGGTGTGCGCGATCCCGGCATGCAAGCCGCCCCAGCGGCGGGCGCCGCCGTGACCGTAACGATCCAATAGGGCTCGTTTCGTAAATGTGCTTTTCCGAAGCACTCTTGGGAGGGCGTGGCTTCAGAGGCTGCCGAAAATTTGATTTTGGGTGGAGCAGCGCTTCCAGCGCTGCGTTAACCGCTCTCCGATTGAATGAGAGGTTTAACCCGGCTCTGGCGAAGAAGAATTTTTCAACCGACAGACCCACGAGAAACACGGGCTCTAGCCCTGAGACCAACTTTCATCATGTAACAACTATGCGGTTAACCGTTCTAGACAAAAAACTCGCGCGAAAAATGCACGGCTTCACGCTGATCGAGTTAATCGTCGCCACCGCGATTCTCGTCATCCTGACCAGCCTGGCAATCCCGCTCGCCCGGGTCAGCATCAAGCGCGACAAGGAACACGAACTGCGGCGCGATCTCTGGGATCTGCGTGACGCCATCGACCGTTACAAAGATGCGGCCGACCGCGGCGCCTTTCAGACCAAGGTCGGTTCGGAAAACTACCCTCCCGATCTCGACACCCTGGTCAAGGGTGTGGATGTCCAAGGGAAAAAATTAAAGTTTCTGCGCAAGATTCCGATTGATCCGATGACCAATACCACGGAGTGGGGCATGCGCTCCATGCAGGACGATCCCGACTCCGACTCCTGGGGCGAACAGAACGTTTTCGACGTGTATACAAAATCGCAAGACACAGCGCTCGACGGGACCAAGTACAAGGACTGGTAGATGCGACGATCTTGTAATAAACAAAAAAAGTCCCGTGGCTTCACCCTGATCGAGCTGATGATCGTCATCAGCGTCATCCTGATCCTCGTCTCCGTCGCCCTGCCCGCCTACAACCAGTCGATCTGGCGCGCCCGCGAATCCGTACTCAAGCAGAACCTTTTCGCGATTCGCTCCGTGATCTCGCAATACACCCTGGACAAGCAGAAAGCTCCGCAGTCCCTCGAAGATCTGGTCTCGGCGGGCTACTTCAAACAAATCCCGACCGACCCGATGACCAGCCGCAACGATACCTGGACGGTCGAACAGGAATCCGACACCATCATGACCGTCGACCAGCAGGATCCCGGAATCTCCGACGTGCACAGCGGCTCAACCGCAGTCGGCAGCGACGGCACCGCCTACAACACCTGGTAACCGCATGTTTTGACGTCATCCTGACGGACCAACGGTCCGAAGGATCCCGCGCGCAGAGGGTGCCCCGCTCCTTGCGCTTTTTGCAAGGGGCGGGTGCGAGCACCACCTAAATGCCCAAGCTTCCACCTGACCCCAACTTCTCCATTCCCATTTTGGAACTGTCACCTCAATTTCCTTCACTATTTCCTTGACTTTACTGAAAGATATAATATAGAGTGGTTATATAACGTTCCAATTCAGGAGCCACTAAGTTGTCCCTCCCGTCCGCATTCACCTGCCAGGCCGCTTCCATCACCCCGCAACTCCTTTGTTCCCAAGATTTTGCCTCCAACCCCTTTCGTTTCATAGATCTGGCGGGTACCCTCGAACTCCGCCTCAATGTAATCAAGAATTTACCCGAAAACGCGATTTTTTTTAGGAGTCGTTCATGGCCATTCCCATTCCCACCCGTCCCAACGTTCGTAACTGCACTCACATCAAAGTCACCGGACAGCGCTGCGGTTCGCCCGCCCTGCGCGGCGAATTCTTCTGCTACTTCCACACCCGCGTCATCAAAGGCGTGCAACAGCGCGTTGACATGCAACTCCATTCCATGGCCCTGCTGGAAGACTGCGAGTCCATCCAGCTTTCCATCATGCACGTAGTCGATGCCCTGGTGAAAGGCACGCTCGATCTGCCGCGCGCCCGGTTGATCCTGCAAGCCCTGCGCATCGCCGCCAGAAACGCCAAGAACGTGCGCTTCGACGACGTTCACTACCGGCCCAGCGAGCAGCCGATGGTCCGCGAAGTCCCCGACTACGCCCAGCAATACCTGATCGAACACCCCGAATACGGTCCCCCGCTAAGCCAGGGTGACGAAGCCAGCCCAATCCCGCGTGGTGCGGGCGCCCCCGCCCGCGAAGCCGCGACAAAACTCGTCCACCAAGAATCCCAAGCCAAGCCACAAGCCGAGCCAGAAGCCGCAAAACCAAACGCATCGCAAGAAAGCACAAGCGAAGAACCAGCTGCAAAGCGGCGAGAGACCGCAGCCCACAACGCAAGCCGCGGGACAAAACCCGAAAACGACCCAGCTCCGCAGGAGCGAAAGAAACCCCAGCGTGCAACGCAGGAGGAAGAGAACGAACTGAAGCGAGTGCAAGCCACGATCCCCGGCGCCATGGCGGGAAACTGGCGCGACCTCCGCACCGTCTTCGAATTCGCCGGCATTACCGCCCAGAATAAGGATGCCCCATCCTAGCTCAAAAATATCGACGATGGGAGGGCGCCAGAACGGCAGACCGGATTTGAAGACTTCTCTTCGAAGCACTAACATCTAGTTATGCCGGTCGAAACCGAAATCACCCAAGCGACGTACACGCCAATTCGCGCCCCGCGCGGCAACACCATCTCCTGCAAAGGCTGGCAGCAGGAAGCCGCCATGCGCATGCTGATGAACAACCTCGACGAAGAAGTTGCCGAGCGCCCGCGCGACCTGGTCGTCTACGGAGGAACCGGCCGCGCCGCCCGCAGTTGGGAGGCCTATCACGCCATCGTCGCATCGCTGAAAAGCCTCGAAGACGATGAAACTCTGCTGGTGCAGTCAGGCAAACCAGTGGGAGTGTTCAAGACCCATGAGTATGCGCCCCGAGTCTTGATCGCGAACTCGAACCTGGTCGGCCACTGGTCGAACTGGGAGAAGTTCAACGAACTGGAGCGCGCCGGCCTGATGATGTACGGCCAAATGACCGCCGGTTCCTGGATCTACATCGGCTCGCAGGGAATTGTCGAGGGCACCTTCGAGACTTTCTCCGCAGCCGGAGAAAAGCACTTCGCCGGAGATCTGGCCGGCAAACTGATCGTGAGCGGCGGCATGGGCGGCATGGGCGGAGCGCAACCACTAGCAGCGACCATGACTGGCGCGGCCTTCCTCGGCATCGACGTCGATCCCGAGCGCATCAAGAAGCGCCTCAAGACCGGCTACTGCGACTTCATGGTCACCACGCTCGATGAAGCCCTGCGCATCCTGAAGAACGCAGTGCGCAAGAAAGAGAACGTCTCGGTCGGATTAGTAGGGAACTGCGCCGACGTGATTCCCGAACTCGCCGAGCGCGGCGTCGTGCCGGATATCCTGACCGATCAGACTTCCGCGCACGATCCGCTAAACGGCTACGTGCCAAATGGCATGACGCTCGAAGCCGCAATGGAACTGCGCCAACGCGATCCGCAGACGTATCAAGAGCGATCGCTGGACGCGATGGCCCGCCACGTCGAAGGCATGCTGCGCCTGCAGAAAATGGGCGCAGTGACGTTCGACTACGGAAATAACATTCGGACGTTCGCATTCCAGCGCGGAGTGAAGAACGCCTATGACTTCCCGGGATTCGTGCCCGCCTATATTCGCCCGCTGTTCTGCGAAGGCCGGGGCCCGTTCCGCTGGGTAGCGCTCTCGGGCGAACCTTCGGATATTCACGTTACCGATGACCTCGTGCTGGAGCTGTTTCCGGAGAACCGCATTCTGCGCCGCTGGATTGACCTCGCCCGCAAGCGCATCAAGTTCCAAGGACTGCCCGCGAGAATCTGCTGGCTCGGATACGGCGAGCGCGCCCAGTTTGGCCTGGCCATGAATGATCTGGTAAAGAAAGGAAAGATCAAAGCGCCAATCGTGATTGGCCGCGATCATCTGGATTGCGGTTCGGTCGCGTCTCCATTCCGCGAGACCGAAAGCATGAAAGATGGCAGCGACGCCGTCGCCGACTGGCCTCTGCTCAACGCTTTGCTGAATACTGCCGCCGGAGCTTCCTGGGTTTCGATCCACAACGGCGGCGGCGTAGGCATCGGCTACTCGCTGCACGCAGGACAAGTAACGGTCGCCGACGGCACTGAAATGATGGCCAACCGAATCGAGCGCGTGCTGACAACGGACCCAGGCATGGGAGTGATCCGCCACGTGGACGCGGGCTACGACGAAGCCAAGGATTTCGCGAAGAAGAAAGGCGTGAAAATACCAATACCATCGTAGGCCGCGCTGATGTCGCCAGTCTAGGCGAGCAAAGCTCGGCACAACCCAGACTGCTAAACTAAGAGCTTGAACCGATCCGGAAAATCGCAACCGCAACCCGCGCTACTCCTGGTCAATATCGGCCAGCTCCTCACGTTGAGATCTATTTTCGGCAAGCCCGGCCCGCGTCGCGGACCAGAACTCCGGGAACTCAATATCATTGAGGACGGCGCGGTGCTTTGCCTCGGAGGCAAGATTGTCTCCGTCGGCAAGAGCAAAGACGCGCTGCGCGACTTCTGGCTCAAGAAGAATCGCAAGACGGTCATCGAGATCGATTGCGAACGGCAAGTCGTCCTCCCGGGATTCGTCGATTCGCACACCCATCCGGTATTCGTCGCACCGCGGCTGGTAGATTTCGAGAAGCGCGTTTCCGGCGCGACTTACGAGAAAATTGCCGAAGCGGGCGGTGGTATCCGGTCCAGCGTCGACGCAGTGCGCAAAGCAACAAAGAGCTTACTGGCTGAGAATGTGCTGCAGATGCTTCGCGAAGTTTCCGAGCAAGGCACTACGACGGTCGAAGCGAAGTCAGGTTATGGGTTGACTGTGGAATCAGAATTGAAGTCGCTCGAGGCCATTCGAGAGTCTGCCACACGCTGGCCAGGCACAGTCGTAGCCACGCTCCTCGGCGCCCACGTCGTCCCCAAAGAATTCCAGGGAAAGGAGAATGAGTATGTGAACGACGTCTGCGATGAAATGATCCCACGAGCGGCAAAGCGGAAGCTTGCTCAGTTCGTCGATGTGTTCACTGAACGCGGAGCATTCAGCGCCGACGACACCGCAAGAATCTTCCAGTCTGCGATCCAGAATGGATTGGGAACCCGGGCGCACGTTTGTCAATTGAGCGAGACGTCCTTGCAGACCCTGTTGCGCTTCGACCCAGCGTCGTTTGACCACATGGATCATGTGAACGACGACGACATTAATGCGCTGGCGCGCCGCGACACAATTGCAACACTAGTGCCAGGCGCTAATTATTTTCTCGGGCTGGAAAAGTTTCCTCCCGCGCGAAAGTTGATCGACGCGGGGGTGTCCGTAGCTTTAGCCACCGATTACAATCCAGGCTCATCGCCTACGCCAAGCATGCCTTTCGTACTATCGCTCGCCTGCACACATATGAAGATGTCGCCGGCGGAGGCAATCTCTGCCGCGACCATCAACGGCGCCTGGGCGTTGCGACTCGCCGATCGGAAGGGGTCGATTGAGCCGGGAAAGGATGCGGACCTGGCAGTGTTCGAGGCTGACGATTACCGCGAGATTCCGTACTGGTTTGCATCCAATCGGTGCGCGTTCACGGTTTTGAATGGGACGCTGATCGCGTCAGCTGGCTCCGCGGTTCTAGGTTGAACTTTCGCTGTGGAGGTTGCGTATCTTGTTCTACAGCATCGTCAGAAAACCAACGAACTACATACAAACTACTGAGGGAAGAAATGAAACGCATCATGGTGTTGGCGGGCATTTTTTTGTGTATCACTTCTTTTTGCGTGGCGCAGCGTTTGCCGGAGCTCGCTGTTCCAGACAACTACAAGCTCACCTTTGCCCCCGACTTCGCGAAAAACAATTTTATTGGCGACGAGACCATCCAAATCCACGTGTTGAAGCCTACGTCCGAGATCGTACTGAATGCAGTGGAGATCAATTTTGAAGCGGTAACCATCACCAGCGCGGGCGCCACCCAGAAGGCTCAAGTCAAGATCGAGAAAGAAAAAGAAATGGCGACTCTTACGGTAGGGAACGCCATTCAACCCGGTCCGGCGACCATTCAGATCCACTACACGGGGATTCTCAACGACGAACTACGCGGATTTTATCTAGGCAAGGACGCCGATGGCCGCAAGTACGCAGCCACTCAGTTCGAAGCCACGGACGCCCGACGCGCCTTCCCTTCGTTCGACGAGCCCGCGTACAAAGCAACGTTTGATGTGGTAGTGATCGCAGACCAGGAAATGGCGGTAATCTCAAACACCAAGCTGGCCGCGGATACACCGGATGCCGGAAGCGGCAAACACACGGTACGATTCGCCACCACGCCGAAAATGTCGTCGTACCTGGTGGCGATGGTCGTAGGAAATTTCGAATACATCGAAGGCTCGGCCGACGGCATCCCGATCCGTGTATATGCGAGTCCAGGGAAAAAAGAGATGGGCACGTTCGCACTCGAAGCAGCCGAAAATACCATGCGGTATTACAACCACTATTTCGGCATCAAGTATCCATATGGAAAGTTGGATTTGGTTGGCCTCGCCGATTTCTCCGCTGGCGCCATGGAAAATACCGGCTGCATCACGTTCCGCGACGTTCTCCTGCTGGTTGATGACAAACACGTCGGGCTAACCCTGAAGAAGGACGTGGCTTCCGTCATCGCTCATGAAATGGCTCATCAATGGTTTGGCGATCTGGTCACGATGCAGTGGTGGGACGACATCTGGCTCAACGAAGGCTTCGCCACATGGATGTCGAGCAAGCCACTCGAGGCGTGGAAGCCGGAGTGGAATATGAACCTGGAGGACGTCAGGGAAACAGGCCACGCCTTGGACGCGGATTCTCTGATCAATACTCACCCGATCCATCAGAAGGCAGACACGCCGGCGGAGATTCTGGAATTGGCCGACGATATTTCTTACGGAAAAACGGCGGCTGTGCTCCGCATGTTGGAAGCCTATCTGGGACCGGAAACATTTCGCGCTGGCGTGAACGCATACTTGAAACAACATGCTTATGGGAATGCTACGGCGTCTGATTTCTGGAGCGCTCAGTCTCAGGTGTCTAAAAAGCCAGTGAATAAGATAATGCCGACTTTCATCGAACAACCGGGTGCGCCGCTCGTCAGCGTTAAGAACCAGTGCTCGGGGAACTCTACGGCGACCGCGTTGTCGCAACAGCGGTACTTCTTTGACCGCACCCGCTTCGAGGCCGGCAGCAAGGAAGCATGGCAGATTCCAGTCTGCCTGAAGCAGGGAAAAGACGGTGCGGACACATGTGAACTGTTAACCCAAAAGCAACAGGATTTGAATCTCTCCCAATGCTCGCCTTGGGTTTTCGCGAACGCGGGCGCAAAGGGCTTCTACCGCTCGGGCTATGACACTGAGGCCGTGCGCGCAATGGCGAAGGATGTTGAGACCGCATTGACTCCGGCGGAACGGATCATGTTGCTGTCGGACGTGTGGTCTTCGGTCCGCGTGAATCGCGAATCCATTGGCGACTATTTGGCCGTAGCCCAGGGTTTGCAAGCCGATCGCATCGCTGCAGTCTTGGGCGAGTTAATTGGCCAGTTAGATTTCATCGGAGAACATTTGGTCAACGACGCAGATCGCGAATCGTATGAACTTTGGGTTCGGCAACTGCTGACGCCAGCCGCGAAGGATGTGGGATGGGAACCCAAGCCGGGCGAGAGTTCCGACCAGAAGGGCCTACGGGCACAGCTGATGCATGCCTTAGGCTACACTGCCCGCGATCCCGAAGTGGAGGCGGTGGCTCGCAAGTTGACCACCCAGGCAATGCAGGATCCGTCTTCCGTGGATCACGAATTGTTGTCCGTAGCGTTGTCCATTACCGCGCGGAACGGAGATGCAGCCTTGTACGACGAAGTCATGGCTCGCCTAAAAGCGGCCAAAACGCCAGAGGAACAATTCATTTATCAGCGAATCCTCAGCCGCTTCAGCGATCCCAAACTGCTGGAGAGAACGCTCGAATACGCGATTTCGCCCGAGGTCCGCTCGCAGGATGCCTTGTTCGTGATTGCGGGCGTAATGCGAAATCCAGCCGGAGCCAAACTCGCGTGGGATTTTGTTCGCGCTCACTGGAACGAGATCGCGAATCTGGGCGGTGCGTTTGGAGGCGGGATCATCGTTGGGTCTGCCGGCTCGTTCTGTGACGCGGGCATGCGCGACGAGGTGAAAGACTTCTTCGCCACCCATCACGCTCCCGCAGCCGATCGCGGACTAAAGCAATCGTTAGAACGCATCGGCTATTGTGTCGATCTGAAATCGCAGCAGGGAACCCAGCTGGCTTCCTGGCTGCAGAGTCACGGCAGTTCGGTTGGGGAGTAATCGGACGGAGCGTACACAGCCAACGGTCATTCGCACGAAACCGTTCGTTTAACGTGCGGATGGCTGAAGGTTGGCGCAGGCCGGCTTACGCATTGAGGGAATTCCGCTTGGTTGTTATAATCGGGGCTGTTCCACGCGCTCCCAGCATTTGACTGCCCGCGATCACCGGCAATTCCGCCAGAGTCTGGCGTAGCCCACAACTCGCAAGCGTTCAACCGTGGAGCAGCAAAAGCAGTGGCCAGGTAGCTCAGGTGGTAGAGCGCAGCCCTGAAAAGGCTGGCGTCGGCGGTTCAACTCCGTCCCTGGCCACCATATCTTTCAATCACTTAGCAGTTCCGCTCGAAATTTCACACCTGTGATTTCACACCTGTGCCTGTTCGTCTTAAGCTCTAGGCGAACAAAAAGCGAAAATGATACACTCCTTAAGTGGACGAGGGCCGCAAGCGCGTGCTGTTGATCGCTGCAAGCATCCTCGCTGCGCGGAAGCTCGCGCAGTTTGATGGCGGGAAAAGAGTTCCGGCGACCATGAGTGCAATCGCGGACGCGGTGCGGTGGGCCGAGGAAATCATGAAGGCGATTGACGAACGCTGGCCCGCTGGGAGATGAGGGCTCGGCTCAGTACTCCAAGAAATTTCGGTCGCGAGTGGCGCTAAACCACCCGCTGCTGCCTCAGAGATGCCGAGAGAGGCACGATCGTCGTCGGCAGGACACGTATCAATGTGCGCGAAGATCATGCGACGCCCTTTGCGCCTCTGCTTGTCTGCGAACCGCGCCATGCGGTCGTGGCCGTAGCTGGTGATTGCGATGACTCCTTCGCACGCCACGTGTCCTTTCGCCGCCAGTGTGTCGATGCACAGGAGCAGGTCGTCCGCAGCGCCTGCATACGAAAACGAGGAGTCCAATCCTCCACAGGCCGTCCGGTACTTGCCTAGCACGAACAGCGCACCCGCACCATAGCGACAGCGGTACCCGGCTTCCTTGCTGTTGAACCGGAGCTTGGCAGCCGTGCCTAAATGAGCGATCAGCGCACGCACGACGGTGGACTTACCTGAGCCGTTCGTTCCCTTGATGGCGACGACGGTGTTCATTTCTTTCCTGCCGCTTTCGCATTCGCTCTAGCTTTGGCCTTCGGCTTCCTGACTGAAGCGCCGCGTTCACGGCTATTGATGAAGTCTTTCTCTTCATCGTCTGTGCGCTTGCAGTCAACCATGCGCTCTCGAAAATAGAACACACATACGAGCCGCTCCGGTTCACGCTTTACAAGCGGCACCGAACCGTCAGGATTCAACAATGGGGTGTTGCCGTGGACTTCGTGAACGTTGGCGAGAAGCACGTCACCTTCGCGATAGCGAACAGCGGTTCGGTACCTTGGAAAGACGAGGTCACAACCTTCGAAGTCCCCAAGGCAGCACATGACGCCGAATCCCTCTTTCAGATCACCCTTGTCCACGTGCGCCGCCGTACGCCAGCTTCTGTTGCAAGTGATAGTTGTAAACGGCGTGATACCTTCTTTGTTTCTGAGAAGCCATTCAGGAGATGTGCTATTAGCCTTGGCGAGCTGCGCTTCCCACCTGTCGCTCACCCAAGACTCCTTAAAGACGTCTGCCACCGCCGCTGCCAGGGTGATCAGCAAGCGAAATTCGTGGGCTACCATATCTTCGTCCGTTTTCGTTTCTTTTGAGAGTTGCATGGTTAGACCCTCTTTCCGTTTTTCCCCAGCGAAGGCAAACGATGCGGCTTCAACTTGCTGCTTCCGATTGTTCTGACCGCGCCGTTGTTTCCGTCCTTCTTGTCGGAAGCGTTCTCTGCCGCAATCTTCTTCACAAGCTCTAACGGAATCTGCTCGAAATGTGTCTTGGACTTCTGCATCGCGATTACTCCCTTTGTGATCGTCTAAACAGTAGCAGGCGGGAAGTCATACGGGTCATATTGTTAGGGACGTGGAATCTTCATTTAGCTGCCACGAAGCCATTGATCTAAGGGAACTTAGGCGAGCATCGGCTTTAGGGGAAGTGCTCGTACCGATCAGCCTGTCGTGGCTGCATTTAATTTTCCTTGACGAACCGCAACTTTGTGCTTACGATTACGTTACGTTACGCTAACGTTTTGGTCTAACGCAGGGAGTTAATCATGAGCTCGCGATCCCAGAAAGGACCGATGAATTTCAACACGATGTCGCAAAACGATGTCCCGCAAGGTCGAAATGGAAAGCACAAACAGATCGTTACCAAAATTCTCGCTGATCTCGATCAACTAAAAGAGGGCGTTGCACTCAAGGTGCCCTTGGCTGAACTGGCGGAAGGCAAGGAAAGGGTTCGTGCAGCGTTGAATCGCGCAACCCGTAAAGGGGGGCGTAACGTTGCGACCGCTACCGATGCCAATTACCTGTACGTCTGGAACCAAAACCAGTAGGCAGCATCATTGAACTGATCTCTGTCGCTAACGAACAGACGCGCTATGTCATTTGCGGTTCTCGCCTTGGACGAGGCAGTTTGTACTTGATCTCGATTTCGTTCCGCAACGTTGAGGGCTGAACATGCGGACCTCTCTCGACTCAACCGTTGACAAGAAATCAACTGCCGCACGGTACACTTTCGCGGTGCTCACGGCGGTTCTCGCACTGCTGCTCCGACAGGTGCTTTCTCCTTTTTTCGGAGTGCACTACCCTTACTTTACTGTCTGGGCTGCGGTCGTTTTCTCGGCTTGGTACTGCGGTCTCGGTCCGTCCGTTGCCACGACACTCATAAGCCTGCTCGGTGTTTGGTACTGGTTTCTTCCTTCCCACGAGTCCTTCGCGTTCCAAGACTCGAAAGCTCAAATCACCGGGATCATCGGATTCTTAGTTCTTTCCGGCTTCATCATCGCTCTTGGCGAGGCCAACCGCAGGTCGCATCATGAAAGACGCTCGGTCGAGGACGCAGTTCGAGAGAAGGAGAGCGAATTCCATTTGTTGGCAGACTCCATCCCAGAGCTATGCTGGATGGCACGCGGCGACGGTCACATCTTCTGGTACAACGCACGATGGTACGAGTACACGGGCACTACACCTGAACAAATGGAAGGGTGGGGCTGGCAATCGGTGCATGACCCTGAAATTCTGCCCTCCGTACTGGAACGATGGAAAGGGTCGTTGGCGATGGGGCAGACTTTTGAGATGGAATTTCCCCTGCGCGGTGCTGACGGCGTTTTCCGCTGGTTCCTGACTCGCATCAGACCAGTCCGCGACGGCGACGGCAAGATCGTCCGTTGGTTCGGAACCAACACAAACATCAACGAACAGCGGGAATTGCGACAATCTCTGATCGAGGTTCGTCAAGAACTTGAAATTCGAGTGAAGGAAAGAACCGCCGAGCTTGAGCAAAAGGCATCCGAACTATTGCAGAAAGCAACTCTGCTCGATTTGGTAAACGATGCAATTTTTGTTCGGTGTTCCGAGGACAAAATTTCTTATTGGAATGAGGGAGCCGAACGGCTGTATGGCTGGAAAAGCGGAGAGGTTTTGGGCAGGTCGCCGCATGAGATTCTTCGCACTGAATTTCCCGTCCCCCTGGAAGAGATTAAAAGCATAGGGAACTGGGAGGGAGAACTTCGGCACATCAAGCGAGACGGCACTCAGATCGTGGTTACCAGCCGCTGGACTAAATTGCGGGACAACGAGGGTAAACCAGCGGGTTGGCTTGAAATCAATACTGACATTACTGCCCGCAAGCGGGCTGAAGAAGCTGCTAGGAATCTTAGTGGGCGAATCCTCAGCTTGCAGGACGAGGAACGCCGCAGGATTGCTAGAGGATTGCACGACAGTCTAGGGCAGTACCTGACGGCCATAAAGATGAGTCTCGATCTCCTCTCAACCACGGAGGGCAGGCAAGCCGCAGTCGCTGCGGAGTGCTCGGAGATTGTGGACAAGTGTCTGACTGAAACACGCACCATCTCCCACCTGCTTCACCCACCATTGTTGGACGAAGCTGGTTTGAGGTCGGCACTTCAATGGTATGTCGACGGCTTCGCTCAACGTAGCGACATTCAGGTAAACCTCGATTTGCCAGTCGATCTAGGTCGGCTCGATCGAGACATAGAAACTGCTCTGTTTCGTGTCGTGCAAGAAGCTCTTACGAATGTTCATCGACACTCTAGTGCTTCGGAAGTGGACATCCGTCTCCTTGTTGACGCCAAACACATTCAGCTTGATGTAAGTGACAACGGTAAAGGAATACCCAAAGATCGGCTACAACGCGTGCTCGAATCTGGCTCGGGAACGGGGGTAGGACTAGCGGGTATGCGGGAGCGAGTGCGAGACTTGGGCGGATCAATGGAAATCGAGTCCGATGATGCCGGAACGACGATCATCATTAGCGTTCCTTTAACCGGACTGGCATCCACTGATTCACAAGAAAATGGCGAGTCAGTCCGCAGCATCTCTGCTGCATAGTTTCAGGTGGGATTGCCCTGTGTCGAAAGCTACAGTGGATTCAGAAGCTAGGACAGTGGTGCGTATCTCGCGATTCAATTGTTGAACCACTCTTCGATATTTCTTCCTTCTTTAGCCAATTCTGGTGCAACGACCTCTGCTAGGCGATCTTCACTGGGCGCAAGGCTTCGTTAGCAATTCGGATTTTTTCTGCCGCCTCTTTTTGATTGTGGATGTCGAGACAGCCCCCAACATATCCTTCAAACATTCCATCAGGCGCGTAGCGCGGCACCCCGCGATCAAGAATCCAACGGTATTCGCCTGTGTGATGCCGCAGCCGATACTCCATTTCAAATGGGCGACGAGCATCGAAGTTGGTTACGTAGATTTGCAGACATCGGTCGAAGTCATCTGGGTGCACGTTCTCCGCCCAGCCATTACCCGATTCCTGTTCGAGAGTGCGCCCGACGAAATCCAACCAGCCCTTATTGAAGTAATAACAAAGCTTATCCGTGCCAGACATCCAGACCATGATCGGCGAAGCATCAGTAATCACGCGAAAACGCTGTTCACTTTCCCGCAATGCTTGCTCGACCAGCTTGCGGTCCGTAATGTCAGAGTGGGTACCAATCAGGCGTACAGCCTTTCCGTTCAGATCACGGAGGATGCGCCCGTGGGATAGAATCCACTTCGTTTCGCCATCAGGCTTAGTTGTGCGAAATTCGAAATCGAACTGCTTTTTTTCCTTATTTGCGAGAAAGCGTTCGGCCTCTGCACGTAGCCGATTCACGTCCTCAGAATGGAACAGGCCGCTCCACTCCTCGGCGGTGATGTATTCACTTTTGGGTTGGAAGCCGTAAATCGCTGTCATCTGGGGATTCCACTTGCCGCTCTGCTTCTCGATGTCCCACTCAAACAATGCTGTTTTAGATGCTTCTAAGGCCAATTCGAGCCGAGCTTCGCTGGCACGCTGTGCTTCCTCGGCGGCTTTGCGCTCAGTGATGTCTTCAACTACCGATATAAAGTGCTTTAGTTGTCCGCTTGCGTGCCGCGCCCCTGAGACCGTCAGATTAGCCCAGACGAGCGACCCGTCTTTTCGAATGTAGCGTTTCTCCGTCGAATAGGTATCTAGAGCGCCAGTCCTTACCTTCTCGGCCTCAGCGACATCAATTCCGAGGTCATCCGGATGAGTGATGTCCTGAAATCTCATGTTAAAGAGTTCTTCTTCGCTGTAACCGACGACCTTGCACAGCTTCTTGTTCACTCTGAGCCATTGACCATTAGGGCTCACATGCGCAATTCCCACCGCCGCAAGATCGAAGGTAGACCGATAAAGTTCCTCACTCTCACGGAGGGCCTGCTCCAGAGCGGCGCTCCGTTGTAAAACTTCCTGAGCATCAATATGGCCGGATGGGTTGGCACCCTCAGAAATCGAGGCATCAAAAAAAGGTTTATGCTGACCGACATCGGCCAATGCGGTAAGCAGGTCTTTTGAAATTGAGGACTTCACCACATAGCCGCGAGCTCCCGCCTTAACGGCCTCCTTGAGCATCTGGGAGGACTCGTGTTGACTGAGAATAAGCACCTCGGAATCAGGAAGCATGCCTCGGATTAGGCGGGTCGCCTCCAACCCATTCAGCTTCGGCATGCTGACATCCATGACGATCACATCTGGCTTTAGCTCGCGAGCTTTTTCTAACGCATCCTGTCCGTCAACCGCTTCGCCGCAAACTTCGTAGTTGGATTGGCTGAGGAGAAGGGAGCGCACGCCACGGCGGACAAATTCATGGTCATCGACTATTAGCACTCGCATCGTTGCCGCCTACGGTATTGGCGTAGAAACTCCTTTGCCAGTTTAATGCAGCAGACAAAAGCACCGAATACAGTAAGTAATGTACGGGGCATCCGGTCTGTCCCGGGTCAAGGCGGATGAGGAGATTCCGAAAGCACTCAGTAGTTCTAAAGGTCTGCTCCGTGGCTAGTTTCAGGCATTCGAAAACAGCAGGAGAAAACCGGGGAGAAATACCACTCAAAATCGGGGCTGGGGAAAGAAAAATTCGAACCCAGACCTTGCCGACTCTCGAAGACTGAACACTTCGACTTTCGACTCACGAGTTTCACCAGAGTCCATAGCCAAAACGTATGGAAAAAGACTAGGCAAGGCGAGGGTGACCGGATATTGCATCCGGTTCAAGGCTCTAAAGGACATAAACATCGATACGCTTGAAGCGGCCATACGATATGGGCTTGCGGCTCAGAGCCTGTGATATTCGTGTTTTGTTCGCCTACAAGAAACTGCACGCTAAGAAATTTCACCTGTGGTCTACACCTGTGGTGTTTCCGTTTTACAGGGGTTACGACGTACTAAGGCAGTCCTCGGCGGCTTGTAAGACGTTGAAAGTACTCGAAACCACGGTTCTGAAAAGGCTGGCGTCGGCGGTTCAACTCCGTCCCTGGCCACCATAAATTCAAAGACTTATGGACGGCCAGCTCCCCGGTTTGGTCACAATTGGTCACAATTGGTCACAATTCAATTCACGATCGCGCTCACCGTTAGAGCTCTGGCAGCCTGGGCGTTAGCTATTCGCTCCGCCACCATCCTCGAGGTTTGCTCGATTGCTCTTCGCTGTGAGTCAGGAACGAACTGCGCGTAAATGTCGAGCGTGGTCTGGATTCGCGAGTGCCGCATCTGCCCTTGAACATCCTTCGGATTGGCTCCCGCTTCGATCATCCAGGTTGCTCTGGACGTGCGCAGGCAACGCCAGTTCACGAAACCGAGGCCGAGCTTGCGTCCGGCCGGCTTGATGAACCGGGCAAGAATGTTGTTATCCCGCATTGGCTTCCCCGTCCTTACGGACTGAAAAACGAGTTCGTCGGGACCGGTTTGTTTTACAAGTTTGTACTTCCGAATAGCGAGCCCCGCCTTTACTTCGACGGTGAGCAGTTTGAGGCGATGCATCCGCTCGATGACCGAGCGATCTACGCCGATCGTTGTGTTGGAGGCATTGCTTTTCGGTTCCGACCAGTCGCCGCGGCAATAGCGTTCGTCTATGGTGATTGAGTCGAAGCCGAGGTCATGCCATTTGAGCCCGATCAGTTCGCTGATTCGCAGCCCTGAATAAGTCGCCACATAGACCATTGTGGCGTAGGGCTCCGGCATCGAGGAAACGAGTTCATCGAACTGTTCGGGAGAGAGGAAAGCTTTCGCTTTTCGCTTTCCGGTTTTGTTGGGTGGCAACTGGATTCCTTCGATCGGGTTGGTCACCAGCAACCCGTACTTTTTGACTGCCGTCCGAAGGACACTTGCGAGAACGTCGCGGATCTTATCGCGAGATTCGCCGCTCAGTTTCCAGTTGTGCATGCTAGAGAAATACTTCTGCAGCGTTATCGGCGAGAGTTGGCTCAAGCAAAGCTCTCCGAACGTGGGGAGGAGGTAGTGTTCCAACACTCCCAAATAGCGTCCTTGCGTAGTCTTCGCCAGCAGTGGCATCTCCAGCGGGATGTAAGTCTGTTGCACGAAGTTCCTGAAGTTCGTCGCCGACCCAATGGAGATCAGTCCCTGATTCAGCGGCCGAAGATATTCGTCTTTAAGTCTGAGGACCTCGCGCCACTTTGTTTCGAGCGGTGCAAGACGCACTCGGACCTGACGTCGTTGTAGTTTGCCGTCCTGAAATTCATCTTTCCAGACGACGATTGTCCAGTAGTTTCCATGCTTGCTAGGCTGCGGATCCTGATGTCTCCGACGCGCCATTCTCTCCATCTCCTCTCGTGGGGACGTGAGAAGAGCGCCGGTGTTCGCCTTGGCGGAAACAATACGCCTGTCCGAGGCATCTGTCGACGGATTTTCGCCGCGGCATTGCATAAGACTAAGCAGCACGCTCCTGGCTTGTGGCTTCGTGTTTCACAAATATTTTTCGTTGTGGATCGAAGACCCATCCTTGGCTCTCTCGCCAGTGCTGATAGCAGAGGCGCCCGCGCCAAGGAGACAATTTGCATCCGGGGTGTTTGCAGTACGTCACGCTGACGCTCCCAAAGGTTGCGACTGAGGCCACTGCTTTCCACGCTCCTCCACCTCGAGTGCTCGCTCGACGCTGATTCCCGCTTCCCTGCAGGCCCACTCATAGAATTGTTGCTGAGTTATAGAGGTTCCAGACCCGACGCTTGCCTGCAGTTGAAGGTCAATTTTCTTAAAGGCGTCAGCCAGTTTGCGGCGATCGCGCGCATCAAAATCGGTTTGCGAATAGTTTTTTTCTTTTGAATAAAAAGACTCATTTTCTAAAGAGGGGGGATCTGGTTTTGTGTGGTCGGGAAGCGTGGTGAGGTGGGGTGAGGTGGGCATTGCGGTTTCATGCGGCTCGCATGCGGCTCGCATGCGCTGCGCATCCGCCTCTGATACGGTACGTTTGTTTTGCCAGCGTGCGTTGGCTGCGTCCTTCGCGCTCTTGATACGATCCGGACGACCGGCGGCCCAAGGATTGTGCTCAGCCCAGTCGTGGATCTTGTAGGCGCCATCCGTTCCGTCTAGGAATCGCACGTCCGATAGCGCGGCGACAAAAGTTTCTGCATCGCCGCCCCAGCTCGCGGCGATCTCTATGTCTTCCGCGGTCATGCCTTGAGATCACCGTCCGGGCGATTGTCGGCGACCCAAAGGAAGAGACAAATTAACGACCAGCACCCGGAAGCACCGAGTCGGCGCTGCAGTTTTACAGTCTTCGGGTGCCGCGGAAGTGCGGTCGAAATTCTGGCGTCGTCAGCCATCGTCGCGCCATCTCTCTGGCGCAAGATCGCCGAATAGTGATTCCATAGCGGTTGGCGAATCTTCCGGTTGCGGAAGTGGTACAGGCATTGCTCGCGTAGACTTCGTTACGAGGCGAAATCCCAGACCCGGCTCATTCTCAATCTCGTAACCAAAGCCCCGTAGCTCCAGGATTCGGGCGCCGTACTGAAAGCCTGCAACGTTAACAACATCCCGGAGCGAGACCAATTGAGGCGAGCGGCTCTTCAGTAGCGCGAGTAGGCGATCGCGCTGGGGAGGTCTAACGCGCCAGGACTGGTCACGCCGCGTCGGGCAAGAGTTTGAGCGTTGCATGCGACAATTGTGCGCACGCATGCGACCCGGGGCGACAGAAGATTAAAAGCCACACATTTGTTGGTGCGGCGGTAGGAACAAAGCAGGGATAATTTCTACTACCACCGTAGTGAAAATTCGATCCTAATTTTCACTACGGTTGCTCAGGGATGTGCGCCCCGTTGCGATAACCAGTCCCTCAGCCTCGCTGACCGTGATGGCTCCTCTTTTTTGTTCAATCTCCGTCCTGTGATCGGCCATCAAGTTCCTCACGTTGGAATAGGCGCTCGCTGGAGTGTCCGGATACACAAACTTCGACATTGCATGCTGCGACCACCCTAACTTTCCGAAGGCTGCGACCAAGGCAATACGCCGCTCCGATTCTGGTCCTCGCCCTGGTCGACGACCACGTCTTGACTTGCGCCAACGGGGATTCCCCTTAGGCCTAATCTCGCCATCACTTCGGACGTAGAAAACTTTGTCACAAGAGGTGCACTGTGTGTTCCAGCAGCGCAGCCGTCCCTTTCATTGTCGCCGGCCCAGGATTGTCTTGATCACCTTCCGCGGTCCATCAACGAGACGGAGCGCGGCATGACACTTCGGACATTGGGAACTCGGCATGATGCGATCATTGCGTATGGGTCTCTTTCTGGGCGCAGTCTCAATGGTGGTTTCCGTCACGCTGTCAGTCCAGCGGTACTGACCCATGCCAAGTCGTTTTGCTACCTCTCCACGTGGAAGGACTCGATATTCAGCGTGTGCTTTGGCTGCGCGGCATCGGTAGGTTGCGATGTCGCAGTGCCCCCCATCGTGAATCGCGAGATGAAGAACTGCCGAGCGCTCCATTGTTTTTCCGTTGCGCTGGCATGCTTCGAGTTGGCACTTTGGGACAGGAAATGAGCGCCTACTTCTTCCATGCAGTTCCTCGATAGCTGCTTGCGGGATCTGAATCATCCTGCCGTTCTTCTCTCACCAATAGCTAGGAGGATCGTGTTCCAATGATGGTGAATCGTTTAGCTCTAAGCGGCAGCGGCGAATGTAAATCTTCTGGCCAAATCGCTTACTGTGCTTCGCGTCCAGCGCCCGTTTACGACCACAGCCGCTGCAAATCTCCACGGGCACACGGCTGACGTTCTTGCCCGGCGACGGCACAGAGCTACCCACCACGTCGAGATACACCCTGTGGTAGCATTCCCCTGCTTCAAAGCACCACAGATGCTCATTTGGCCAATCGCCATCGCACACTGCGTATAATCTACAGCTTGGCCTTCCACACCCACAGGCGCTGCCGTTCGGTGGCAGAACTTCAAAAGGGGGCCTCTGCTTGAAGCGTTTGCTATTGCGCCAAGTTGGCTTCCGCGGAAGGCTCGCAATCGTTCCCGAATCCTTTGCGGCCTTTACCGCCAAAACTCCGGCCGCCACAGTCGCCGGCACCACCCTATTGTTGTGTTCTATGTTGTTTAGGGCAGGTCTGGTGATTCCCACTATCGAAGCTAGCTGCTCCTGACTCATGCCGAGCTGCTCGCGCAGCTGGCGCAGCATTTTTCCCATCATTACGTCTGAATGGATTGAGGCTTCTCTGATACCCGGACTGGGTGTCGCCACTCGTCACCTCCCGTGACTTTTCCCCGCTTTCGGGATGCACCTGGAAGGCGGGAAGCGGGAGGCAACCCGCCGTATCGCTGCTGGTGATCGGGCCTGCAGCTATCCGCGATGCTTTCCTATGGGTCGCATCCTAACTGGAAATTCAGCTGTGGAGCGCGGGTTTTTGCTGTGGAAAAAGAAGAGACGCTCTAGCGCTCACCGGAAACAGCTCGAAAGAGGGGGCGGTGAAAAAGCTGTTTCACTCCAAGCCCGATGAAGAGGGAAGGTGCGAAGGTCAGCAAGAAGAAACCGAGAAGTTAATCACGCCACAGAAGTGATTCCGCTAGCCGCGAGTTATACGTTCCGTTTGGCGTTGCGTTCTAAGTCATCAGATAGAAGTTTACATTTTTGTTTGTCTGCAAACATAGTGAACCATCTCGCATGACCCACGCCCTTTTCAGTTATCAAGTGATCGAACAGTCTCCGAAAACTGTATTGATCTCCATAAAAAGCAGCCTTGGCCTCAAGTCGAGCTAGAAAAGCAACCATGTCTGCCGCCTGAAGTGCGGGGAAATGCTCGTCATCTGCAAAACTAATAGAAATAGTCCTTTTTCGAACGTCAGCGCGGGCTCTGCGGATTCCACGATAGTGCTGGTAACAGTCCCAAGCTGTATCTTCGTCATCGTCGCAGATGACGCTGATCCTATCGTCTTCGTGAACGTAACGCAGTAATTCAAGCATTGCGCGGGCGAAAGCCACATAGTAGGGATCGTCGGCATTGCCCAATTTCGCTCTCGCGTTCTTCGACATCGACTTGAAGCCCTCAACGTCTATAGCTTGAATAAGCCCGACTTCCAGATGATCGTTGATGCAATCGGCGAAGGGGATTAGTGAGTCATTTCGCTCGTCTGCTGTCTGTCCGCGAAGCATCTTGTCCCCGACCTTC
This sequence comes from uncultured Acidobacteriota bacterium, assembly GCA_963837015.1. Classification (GTDB taxonomy): domain Bacteria; phylum Acidobacteriota; class Terriglobia; order Terriglobales; family Acidobacteriaceae; genus JABDBE01. The sequence continues at coordinate 93,911 of CAWIMI010000046.1, forward strand.
TCTCGCAGTCGCGATGCTTTGGCCATGTGCAAAGAGCGGAGACCATACTGACGCAGCAAACCATTCCATGCATCATCAAATGTTTTTAATTCCAATTGCGGCACACAAACACCAGCGAATGTTACGACCGGATGGTCACTTTGCTTCCCGCTTTCATCGAAATAGCCGTAAAGCATGGCCATAAGCGGCTCCCGCTGCAGGCTTTGCAAAAAGCCCAAATAGTCGGATTGACCGGTGCACACCACTGCTATACCCTCGTTTGAGAGGATTGCAATGGCAAATCACCCTAAGAGTCCCGCGAAGAATCCCACCGGTTGATTTTGACCAGTTCGCAAACTTCTGTTCTGCTACCCCCTCGCGAAACTGCGTGAACGTATACTCCTTTACCAGCTCTTCACGCGATTACGATGAAGGCGCATCGGGCCAACGTGCAAGACCTCGCAGATGAACTGGCCCTCTCTCGCCGCAACATTTTCCCTGACCTCATAGCTCGGGACACAGTAGTGACAGCACACTACCTGCTCAACCATTCTGAGCCTTCCGCTCTTTCGCCCTCCGCGTCCGCGCTTTCGCCGCGGCCTTTGAAGCTTTGATGGCACTCTCCCTGCGTTCTTTTGCCGACAGCGCCTTTGCTCGGGCTAATCCGCCTTGCCTGGCAAGCTCAGATCGTACTTTCCTAATCAGTTTGTCATCCATGCAGCAAATAGTACACCCTGCCAGTAGGGTGGGATCAATTGTTGTGAGAAGGGTCTTGACACCGTGCTGGCACGGTGGGATCATTATCCGGACATTGAAACGGGCCGAGCGAGTGCTCGTAACACTCACCCAGCCCTGACCACAAGGAACACTGGAGGTTCCATATGGCTACTCATCAAGCTACCACGCGAGTCGCCCTCTACGCCCGAGTGTCTACTTCCAACGGTCAGCAGGATCCAGAAATGCAGCTGAGGGAGCTTCGCGAGTATGCGAAGCACCGCGGCCTCACGATTATCGGTGAGTACATCGACAAGATGACAGGCTCGAAGGACTCCCGCCCGGCCCTAAACCGATTGATGGCTGACGCGAGTCAGCGGAAGTGCGATGCCGTGTTGGTTTGGAAGCTGGACCGCTTCGGGCGATCGCTTCGGCATTTGGTCAACGCGATCGCCGATCTTGAAGCGCTTGGAATTGCGTTCGTCAGCCTGCGGGACAATCTCGACCTGAGCACGCCCTCCGGCCGGCTGATGTTTCAGATTATCGGCGCCATGGCGGAATTTGAAAGGTCCTTGATTCAGGAACGGGTGCGGGCCGGCCTGCGCAATGCCCGCTCGAAGGGCAAGAGATTGGGAAGGCCTCATGCGGTTGTAAATGCCACCCAGATTGCTTCCCTGCGCGCTGCTGGCGTTTCCTGGCGCGCGATCGCACGGGAGCTAGGGGTTGGGGAAGGAACGGTTCGGCGGGCGTGCGCCAAAAACCTTCCCGCGGCGAGCCCCGTAAGTGCTTGTGACTGCGTGTCCGCTGCGGCCAGTTTGTAGTGCGTCGGAAACAGATGATTTCGGTGCAGCTAAGGATTAGAATCGAGGCGCTTTATGAAGCCACTTCTGGTCTTGGTTGGGTTGTCCTTGTTTATAAGCGCGACCGCACCGGCGAAAGACCATCCGCCTTCGTGCGCCTATTTCACCGTGGTCTCGCGCGACAAGCTGAACAATGTCAAGGAGGGACTATCGGCTGAGGACGTACAGTGGTTTCAAAAGAAGGTCGCGAAGAAATACCCCGGTGTTTGTTACGCTGACCCGGCTCCAACAATTCCAGTGGTTTTCTACATCTCCGTGACCCCGGATACTTACCACGGCACGCGGGTAGTGAATAATACATCCACGCAATCAGACCCGGTCAACGGAACTGTGACAGATCAAAGTGGCAACACTTCGCAAGTGAATGGCACAGTCGAGACGACCACAACAAGCTCGACAGCCGTGCCGTACTCATTTGAGTATGGCATTTTCACACTTTCCGTTGAACGCAAACGAAACGACGGTAAGTTTGACGTGCTTCACAAGTTTCAGCAGAAGGGGATTTACAACACCCTTTACGGGATTCCGCTTGGGGGGAAAGGACATCACCCTGCTCACGCAGTAATTGAAGATGCTGTCAAATGGGTCAATGACGGCGGGCTGACTGACGCGAAAACCGTCTCCGTTGCCGGTCAGAGTGAGGCCGCAGCTCCCCAAACTGCCGCTCCGCCACTCCCCGTTTCGCCGACAACTGCGGCAGGGAAAATATCCGTGATCTCGGTTCCAGATGGCGCGGACATTGAAATCGACGGCAGTTTTGTCGGCAACACACCCTCCGATATTGAGGTGGCGGAGGGCGATCACACTGTCGCGGTGAAGAAAACGGGCTTCAAGGATTGGGAGCGAAAGTTGAAGGTCAGTGGCGGGAGCAGCATCCACCTTAATGCTGAGCTGGAAAAAGTGGCGAACCCATAGCTTCAGCGTGCCGACCTCAGCGTCTGCGAACCCGATGCTCTTGTTGGCCCCGATGACGAGAGCGAGTTGATTGTTTTCACCTGAATCCTGGTAACCGGAATGTAACTCACCGGGATAACCGAGAGCCGCTAAGAAGCACGGCTGCCCCAAGCCATCGCCCACTCTACCCGATTTCCCGATTTAGGATGCTCGAATCATGGCACGCGCGCGCAAGATCGATCTCGAAAAGGTACAGGCTTCGCTCGATGCGGTATGTACGAAGTGTGGGAAAGTGATTCCGCCCGCGGAAGTGCGGCGCATCGACTTTGAGCGTATCGAGTGTCCGGTGTGCGGAGAGCGGTTTGTGCCGGTCCCAAGGGCCAACCGGGGGTTTTGAGTGTAATGGCCTGTTTACAGCAGTTACTTCCAAGCACCCCGTTCCAAGCATGCAGTATTCAAAGCTCGAAACTATTTCTCCCTAGGATGCCACGGCCCGCTGATGAGGTTCGGGGTTGACCGCGATCAAGCCGTGCTTCAACCCGAATAAGACCAGATCGGCGTTGCTCTTGAGATTGAACGACACCATGATATGGTGCTTGTGGAATTCCACCGTCTTTTCGCTCAAGTTGAGAATCGCCGCAATCTCTTTTATGGGCCGCCCCTCGGCACACAACTGCACGACGTCATACTGTCGTGTGGTCAAGTCCTTGGAAAACTGGCGTGCTCTGACCTTCGCGGCGAACCAATTCTCAGCTCTCAGCTTGGGGGTCAAGTAGGACCGGCCATGCAGGATTTCCTCAATCGCCTTGACTAGTTCCTGTCCACCTGAACTTTTTAGAACAAAACCCACTGGTCCGAGTGCAAGTGCCGCAGCCGCAAGATTCGCGTCGTCATGCATTGTCAGGAATACGAACCTCGTAGTCGGTACTTGTTCCCTAATTCTTCGGGCGGCCTCTAGCCCGTTCAGGAGCGGCATCGCGAAATCTGCAACCGTTACATCTGGCCTGAGTCTGATGGCTTCTTGCACCATGGCCCGACCGTCCCTTACCGCTCCGATAACGCTGAATGTTCTTTCCAAATAGACGCGCAAAGCCTCAGCGAAGATCGCGTGGTCATCGGCGATCAGGATTCGCGGGGAGTCCTTTGCAACCATCAACGGAACCTCCAACCCTTTACACGGGAAGAATCAGTCAAGTGAACTAAGACTCATTCCCATCTCTTGGAAGACTTTCTAGAATGAAGTGAGTCCTGCGCGAACAGTCGTTCTAGGCAGCAACCGTCTTCGTCTTCTGTGGAGCTACCTCCGACTCTGCTTGCAGCCAATCCTCTAGTTCGTGCCCATCGTTTCTGCCCCGTTGCTCGTACAGTTCGTAGGCACGACGACGAATTTGCTCTTGAAGCTCAATGGTGGATTCGGTTTCTTGGTATATTCTCCTTAGCGAAGTGGGCATTGTGTCCTTAGGCTTCGTCGTGTGTCACTCCCTTCGAGGCAATGGTTGACTGACTCTGTTTTGAACGCTTGCTCGCAGTGCCCAGCTATGCGGCTTGAACCGTCGCCAATAGCCATTGCTTGGGCACTGATTCAAAAAGTAGTTCATCTTTAGGTATGGCAGAGTCGATCCCGCAGCGCGGGCACAGTGAACTCCCACGGCAGCGGAGTGGTCACGTCCCACACGGTACGTTGACCGTAGACAACCGCCAGCTCACCACAGTGGGACATTGGGCAAACTGCCCCTGCCGCCACTTCATCACGTTCCTCCCACTCATGCGGCATGGTTTCCTCTCAACCGTGTTCTTGCAAGCCCTCCGAGCTGCTCCGGCAACGGAGAGCTGATACTGCGGAGCAATAACCCTTTCTTTCGATCTACCGAAGTAAGAGCGACACCATCAGGGACGCCACGAAACGGTTCTGGGATCAGAGCGGGTACCACTGTTCCGTCTTCTGTCAGACGCAAGGTCATCGTGGACGAGCAGCAATGACAAAGCCAGAAATACTCCACTCGGTTGGATTTCGACAAGCGGAGCGCCGAGTCACTTTCGAGGCGAAAGAGCCTTCCGTCTTGCAGATAGCGAAACAAGATGGAACAAGAAGGATTGCTACACTGGGCGACCATAACTACACCCCTTTACTTCTACTTCTGCTCGCGTCAAAGCGACGCAATCGGTCTGATTCAGCTTGGCCACGAGGCACAACGCGACACAAACGGTCAGTCAGTGATTGAAGTAGAGTCCCAGAACACGCTAATCACCGGAATTGTTCTCCGCACGAAGGAGGCCTTGCGTGGACTTTCCTGCCAGATTTCTCTTCTGAAGACCATCCATCAATCGCTCATCCTCCAAGATCAACTCCGGGCTTCTTTCTCTTCCCCCACTTTGGATTTCAAGTAGCCTCTGTATCAACTCGGCGAAGTTTTCCATGACTTCTCCAAAAGCTAACGACCCGCTATCAAACACGATAGATGACACGCTAGGCAGAAAACTGTTCAAAAGTGAACAGTCGCCCAGGGTGCAATAGAGACTTTTTTCATGCTTCGTTGTGACCCCCACGGGTCATGCTCACCTGATCGCGTCCCAACTATCCTCCTGTACTGAGAACGCTCCTTCGTTTTTGGAAGTTTGCTCTCAACTCCCTGGAACACATCAGACAGTGATGCTGATCACGGCAATGCGCCGAACTTAGCGGCATAATAAATAAGGCGGGAGCGGCAGCAGAAAGACGTGACGAAGGTCGGTAACTGTTCCGAATCTCGTCGGCAAGCTTCGCGCATCCATTCCACCTTCATCACGGAAAGTCCGCTTGTACGCATTCGGAACCGTTGAGGAGGGGGGCAAGACATGGCACGCGTGGCAGCGGCAAAAAAAAACCGCAAGCAATTCGATGCCAAGACATTCCTTAAGATCGTCAACGGCGGTAGGAAAGTCTTAGCTTTTCCCAAAAAGCAGCCGATCTAAGAGTCGCTCCCCGTCATGGGGAGACTGACTGGTAATCAGTCGAAAACTGCGGTTTTCCTGGGCTTTTGCGCAATCCAGTGTGCGAGTTGTGTGCCAGATTTGGAAGTCGCGGACTGCGAGGGCGTCGCGCACTCATCGCTGCGGGGGATTCGAGGAGGGGCACGCTCAGGGATCAACGATCCGCTGGCCATCGTGTTTCGGTAAGAGGCCAGTCTAATCGAGCCGCGAGCGCGGCGAAGGCGGGTGTGGGGCCGTTCCAGAGCAGCTGGTCAACGTCTTCGAAGAGCGCGATGTCGGTCCGAAGTGTGGCAAGAGTGCGAACGAGTAGTGCACGCTCCCGCTCGCGGAAGAGGGTGCCTGCGAGGGCACTCGTTGGCGGCGTTCACGCGCCATTCGCGACTATCCAAAGGGATGGATTCGAGATGGACAAACTTGGCTAGGACGGCAGCCGACGACTTCGCATCTCAGCCTGGGAGTCCCGGATAGCCGTCTGCCGCATCCCGCGCTAGTGCCAGATAGTCGGGGATCGATACCGGCGGGATGCCGAACTTCTTGATCACACCGGGCCTGGTCTAAGGTGACGCGCGTCCGGCGATTCAGTTGGACGATCCGCGTGCTGCGCACGCATTGGGCAAGATCCTTGTCCGGTGTGCAGATGATCACGTGTTCGACACGCGCATCTTGAGCTGCCGCGACCGCTGCGGCAGCTAGGGCATCGTCCGCCTCGAATTCCACCATGGGCCAGACGACAGTGCCGGCCGCCGAGAGGGCGTCTTCGAGCAGTGGGAATTGTGCCAACAGGTCGGGTTCGATGCCGTCGCCGGTCTTGTACCCTGGCCACAGTTGGTTGCGAAAGGATTCGATAACGTGATCGGTCACAACGGCGATGTGCGTGGCACTACCCTTGATCATGCCCAGCACCGACGCGAGGACGCCACGGACCGCGGCACGTCACGCCCATCTGTATCCCGTGCGGACGGCAATGCGTAATAGTGCCGGAACAATTCGTAGGTGCCATCGACCAGATGGACGTCCAAAACGCCAAAACAACCCTATAAGACCGGTGCCGGCTCAATCAACTGCCTGATTGGAATGCATGGGCTATCCTGCAATTTGAGATTGCTCTCGGGCATTCGGAAGCAGTGTGAGCCTTTATCGTCGCTCCACCGACGTACGCGTCGCACCGGTGGAGATGCCGCCGTCCACCAGCAGCGTCTGTCCGGTTACGTAGCGGCTGGATTCTGCCGCCAGGAAAACCACTGCGGCATCGAGATCACGCAGCTCGCCCGGTCGTTTCACCGGGATTCGGTCGCAGAGATATTCAACCCATTCTTTGTTCTGGTATAGCGCTTTGTTCTGCTCCGTACAGAACCAGCCCGGGGCCAGGCAATTCACTGTAATACCGTGCTTGCCCCAATCATCCGCGAGACTCATGGTCAGCTGGCGGATTCCGCCGCGGCTAGCGCCATAAGGACCGAGGCCGGCATAGCCGGCGACGCTCGTGACCGACCCGATATTAATGATCCGTCCGTAACCTTGCGGGACCATGCGGCGCGCGACTTCTTGAGCAACGAAGAAGCTGCCGCGCAGGTTGGTATCAAGTATGAGGTTCCAGTCTTCCCAGGTAACATCGAGCGCAGGTTTACGGACGTTGCAGCCAGCATTGTTCACAAGGATGTCGAGCCGCCCGTAGAATGCATCCGCCGCAGCCACCATACCCCGGATGCTTTCCAGGTTGCGGACATCGATTTCCAGTGCAAGGGCGCGCCGGCCGGACGCTTTGATTTCAGCCTCGAAAGCGGCTAGACGACTGCGATCCCGGCTGGTTATCACCAAGTCTGCTCCTGCCTTCGCGAGAGCACGGGCCATGTGTTGTCCTAGGCCGCGGCTCGCACCCGTCACAATCGCAACTTGCCCGCTCAGATCGAACAGTCTGCCGCTCATTGTCTGTGCTTATTCGGCCTCGCCGGGAGTGAGGATCACCTTCATCAGGTTCGGTTCGCGGAAATACAGCCGGTCGAACCATCGCGGCCCTTCTTCGAGCGGAGCGATGGCACTGATTAATGGCTTGACCTGAATTCGACCGCTGGCTAGCAACTCGATAGCCTGTGGATACTCTCCTGCAGAAGCACAGGAACCCTGCAGCCTTATCTGGCGTGTGACCACTTTTTGCAGAGGCAAGGTCACTTCCGGCGAAACGTTCCCGATTAGCGTGACTCTACCTCCCTTGTCGACGCAGTCTATCGCGGCGAGGACCGTCTCATCGACGCCGACTGCTTCCACGGCGACATCGACCCCTCTTCCATCGGTGAGAGCAAAAATCTGCGACACTAAGTCTGCTCCCGTAGTGAGCAAAGCATTCGCTCCCAGGCTGGTGGCAAGCTTCAGGCGGGAGGCATCCACATCGGCGACAAAAACCCGAGAACAACCGGCTACGCGAAGCGCCTGCAGGGTCAGCAGCCCGATCATTCCGGCGCCGAGGACCAACGCCGTCTGTCCAGAAGCAATGTTTGAAAGTGAAACCGCGTGCAGCGCAACGGACACGGCTTCGAGCATCGCGGCCTCGGAAAATGACAAACTCTCAGGCAGGCAGTGGACTATGTGCTGGGGAACAGCTACATACTCTGCAAAGGCGCCGGCACAGCGGTAGTCGCCGCAGGAAACGCCAAGCACCCTACGCTTGTCGCAAAGGTTGATTTCTCCACGGAGACAGTATCCGCATGCGCCACAAGAGACGGTGGAATCGAAAGTTACGCGATCGCCTTCGGATAGTCCAGTAACCTCCGCGCCCAGGACCGTGGCTATTCCCGCGGCCTCATGTCCCATAACAAGCGGTGGTATGCGGCGCCCTGATGATCCATCATACCCGTGCACGTCGCTGCCGCAGATCCCGCAGGCCGCAACCCGGATGAGTATTTCGTTCGGACCTGGTGTTGGCGCCGGTATGTCTGTAATCTCAAGGTGACGGTAGCTCGAGAGCAATAGTGCCTTCATTGTTCCTCGTTTTTAAGGCCATCCTGCCCGCACCACCCCAAGTATAGCTTGCCGGTTGCACAAAGCCGTCTAGACGTATTCTGGTCCAGTGGACTGAAGAGTCACGCGGGTGCCCGGATAGGCTCCATGCGGCCTAGCAGGAATATGTACGCCGCGATGCCAAGTACTAGAAAGGCGGCGGCGGCGATGAACGCTCCGGAGAAGGAGTGAGTCCCAGCCACGATGTACCCAGTAACAATCGGCGCAGCGATCCCTGAGACTTGGTTGCAGAAGTTCATGATGCTACCGATCCGGCCCACGCTCTCACGGGGAGCAATCAGGGAAGGTATCGACCATCCAACCGGAGATGCCGCGGATAGTCCGCAGAGTGAGAGGCTGATCCAGAACAACGCAACCGCCGGAGTCCGCGCACGAGCTACACCCAGAATGCCAAGCCCGAGCGTGGTGCCCCCGATCAGCACGGCCTGGCGGACACGCACGGCATTCCGGCCGCGCTGAACCAGGCTGTCCACCAGCCATCCACCAACTGCAAGATCGCAGATGGTGGCGCACCCCCAGGGGACACTGGTATATACAACGGAGTGCAGCAAGTCTATATGAAGGCTCGACGAAAGATAACTTGGCAGCCAGGTCAGCAGGAAATAGAAGGTGTAGTTGTAGGAGGCGAAACCGAGTGCGAGGCCATGCACCTCCCGTTGGCGTAGCAGATAGCTGAGCGGTGCTCCCTGCGTAGTTTTACCCGGGTCTTCGGGCTGGGCGCCACCGTGAGTGATGAACTCGCGTTCGGCGGCGGAAAGTCTCAGGTCCTGACTGGGGTCGCGGTATACCCAATAAAACAACACGAAATAGAGAAAGCTAGCGAAGCCGGTCGCAACAAAGCTCCACCGCCAGCCAAAACCCAGCAGCACAAGACCCATCAACGGAACTCCGATGGCGGAGGCCAGTTTTGCCGCAGAATCGAACATGGCAGTGGAGAGGCTCCGTTCTCGAGCCGGGAACCAGTAGCCGATCGCTTTCGCGCTGGCGGGAAAAGATGGAGCTTCGCCTATACCGAGAAGAAACCGCGCCGCGAACAAGCCGCCGATCCCGGTGGCGGCAGCTGCTCCGAAGCAGGCCACGCTCCACAGAAAGGTACTGACCTGTCCGACCCGCGGCACTCCAAAGCGGTCGAGTATAACTCCGACTGGCAGCTGCAACAGGCAGTAAGTCCAGTTGTACGCACTCAACAAGTAACCAAACGTCACAACGGTTATTCCGAATTCAGCGTGAAGTGCGTCTTTGCATACCGACAGGTTCACCCGGTCAAAGTAGTTGACCAGGACGCCAAAGCCCAGCAACCACGCAATCCTCCACCGGCGATGTGGCACTTCCAGTCCGGGTTGGCGGTCTGAGGTGGAGATTGGTAGTTCAGACATGGGGCTGAATTATATAGTCTTCGTTCTTCGGCAGCGATCTGCGTCAGCTATCGACTG